>NZ_WHZU01000007.1:0-89434 GCF_010667655.1 Bifidobacterium saimiriisciurei | reverse complement strand
TCCACGCCGTCATCCGACGGATCGTGGACGCGCCCCTTTTTCGCAGTCGACCGAACGTGGGCTACTGCTTCGCGGTCAGCTGGATGCTCATCGACTGTTCGTCGGCGTCGTAGTTCAGCGACAGGCGGCTTCCGGACTCGCCGTTGAGGTATGCGCTCGTGTCATAGGAGGAGTCCTCGGTGAAACCCTTCTCCTTGCAGGCTTCGATGTACTGCTTGAACTGGTCCCGGCTGATGCCGTAGGCGTCGTAGGAGACCGCGGTCTTATGGGCGTAGTTGTCGATGACGAGCTTGGACTTGGGCTTGGGCAGCGTCCTGGTCAGCGCATCATCCTTCCAGTTGACCGCATCCTTCACCTCGCTGTCGATGGTGGTCTTCCTGTTGACCAGGTCGTAGGTCGCCTGACCGATCTTGTTCGCGCTCTTGAAATACACGACGGTCATGACGTCGGGTTCCATGATCGGCAGAAAATCGCCGACGGCCTTCCACCCGCCCACGTCGCATCCCTGGTTCTCCACGGTCCCGCCCGATTCCACCAGCCGATCGCTGGTGCACTTCAACGGCAGGTCCTTGGACGAGGAGTATCCGTCGTCATCCATGCCGCCCTTCCTCAGTTCGGCGAACGCGGCCGTCTTCTGTTCCTCGGTGACGTCGCTCTTCTGACGATATGCCACCTGGACCGACGCTATGGCGAACCCGGTGTCGTTGGTATAGGACATGGCGAGCTGCCGCTTGCCGTCGATCGGCGTGGACTCCACCGAATACTCGATCTTCGACAGGTCGAGTTTTTTCACCGCCGCCGTGGTCGACTTGGCGGAATCGCCTCCCGCATTCCCCGTCCCGGATCCGCATCCGGCCAGCGCGGCCATGGACGCGGCCGCCAGACAGGCCACGACGCCCCTCATCATCGTTTTCATGGTCATGGGTTCTCTCCTTTTCACCGACGTCGACCCTGTTGTCTTCGTCAAATCCACCATACCGCCAATCATGTCAAAATATTAGCTATATGACATTGGATTATTCATATGTACTAAAAATATCCTTCCGTTGTCATGATTGACGATATCGGCAACCAACCCATGATTGCGCGACATACCACGTTCCGCATCAGTCGGCAACTGAATTTCCGACGGACGCCTATAGTGTGTTGACGTAGAGCCAACACGAATCGAATACGAGAGGTGATTGCTGATGGGAGAATCAGCGGGGGAAGAGACGACGTCCACGGTCAAGGAACCCGAGCACAAGGGCGCGGCCGTCAAGGCGGCGTTGGCGGCGAACATCGGCGTCGCCGTCTGCAAGGTGGCAGCGGCCGTCTTCACCGGATCGTCCGCCATGCTGTCGGAAAGCGTGCATTCGGCCGCCGACTGCTCCAACGAGATCGTGCTCATCATCGGCGAGAAGGCGTCGCATCACAAGACCGACGGCGACCACCCGTTCGGCCTCTACCGAGCGAAATACCTCGCCTCGTTCGTCGTCGCCACGCTGCTGTTCTTCGTCGGCGGCTTCTACTCCACATCCGAGGCCGTCAAGAAGATGCAGCTCGTGCTCTCCGACCCGGCCGCGCACACGGCGAACCGGTTCGAACTGGCCGTCGCGCTCGCCGTCTGCGTGGTCAGCGCCTGCTTCGAGGGCATGGGCCTGCACAAGAGCATCCTCGAGGCGCGCGAACGCATGCAGCGCGTCGGCGTCGAACGCATGGGATTCCTCAGGTTCTGGCGTCGCACCAAGTCGGCCGAGCTCGCCTCCGTCATCATGGAGGACACGCTCGCCCTCATCGGCCTGGCGTTCGCAGGCGCCGGAATCGGCATCGCCATCATCACCGGCGACGAGCTGTGGGATGCGGTCGGCGGCCTCATGGTCGGCCTCCTGCTCATGGTCGGCTCCGTGCTGCTGGCCACCAAGTCCGGCTCCCTGCTGCTCGGCGAGACCGTCGACACCGAGACCCGCACCAAGATCGTCGAGGCCGTCACCTCCACCCCCGGCGTGGAACGCCTGCTGAACATGCAGACGATTCATATGTCAGAGGATGACATCCTGCTGTGCGTCAAGGTGCAGACCTCCAAGCTCGACCGCGACTACGACGTGCAGACCGTCGACAAGATCGAGAACGCCGTGCGCACCGCCCTGCCTTGGTACCGGTTCGAGATCTACGTGGAACCCGACATCTACCGCCGCGACCACGACAAGTCCATCACCGGCGAACGCTGACCGCCCGCCACCATTCGGCGTCGGCGTCGGCGACGCCGACGCTACTCCACGGATTTGAGCGCGCCGAGCATGTCGACGTCGCGCAGCCGGCGGAACACCAGCCATCCAAGGACGGCCAGCACCACGCCGACCACCGCGGCCGGCACCGCGAACGCCTGCCACGCCAACGCAGGGTCGAACATGACCTCGTCGGGCGGCACCACGTCGATGATGTACCGGTGCAGGGCCGCTCCCCCAGCGTATCCGGCCAGAATTCCGAGCACGGACAGCAGCAGGGTCTCCCGGTAGATGTACATGGTCGTCTCGCCGCTGTGGAAGCCCAGCACCTTGATGGTCGACAGCTCGCGGATACGCTCCGACACGTTGAGGTTCGTCAGATTGTAGAGGATCACCACCGCCAGCAGCGCGGCGACGAGGATGAGCACCTCCATGATCTGGTCGAGCGAGTCGACGATGGTGCTCACCTGGTTCTTCGACGTGGTGTTCTGCACCACTCCCCTGACCCCGTCGAGCCCCATGAACGCGGCGCCCTGCGTCTTCGCATTGGCGATGGAGCCGTCCCCGAGTTTCACCAGATACGCGTTCGGCCGGTATGACGAGTGGAATGCGTGCTCGTAGCCGCCCGAGGTCATCACCATGACGTGTCCGATGTACATCTCCGAGACGCCGTCCACGCGCACGCGGCGCTGCGCACCGCTCTCGTCGGTCACGGTGATGATATCGCCGGTCTTGGCGTCCAGCATGGCGGCCATGCGTTCGGAGATGACGGCGCCGCGGTCGGTCAGCACCTGCGGATCGTGTGAGACACGGTCGCGCAGGGTGACGTAGTCGCCGAAATTGTAGGCGTCGTCGGTCACCAGCAGCGTGATGTTCTGCTTGTCGTTCTCCTTGCCGGCGATACGGCTCAGCTCCTCGTATCGGATGGGCGTCGAATCCGAGACGGCGTCCCGTTTCATCGCCTTGGCCACCTCGTTGCGCTGGTCCTGGTTGTTGTCGGATTTCTCGGCGACGATGAGGTCGTAGTGGATGATCTCATCGAACTGGCGTTCGCCGATCTGTCCGATGGACGCCTGCACGCCGAGTCCCGTGGTCAATAGTGCTACGGCGCCGCAGACGCCGAATATCGTCATCAGCCCGCGGGTCTTGTATCGGAACAGGTTGCGTGCCGTCACCTTGCGGGTGAAGCTCAGCCTGCCCCATAGCGGTCGTATGCGTTCGAGGAGGATCTTCGAGCCCTTCGCCGGTGGTTTGGGCAGCAGCAGGCCCGCGGGTTTTTCGCGAAGCTCCCGGAAGGCGGCCGCCCATGCCGGCGCGACGGCGCTCAGCCAGGCCAGGGCGAACGCCGCGACGGTGATCGCCGGATGGAACATCAGGCTGATGCGCGGCATGGTGAAGCCGGTGCCGTACGCGTGGTTCACGATGAGTGGCAGCAGTGTGTGCCCGGCGGCCACGCCGATGGCAGTGCCGATGGTGGAGGCGGTGAACCCGTAGAATATGAACTTCTTCATCACGTCCGCGTTGCCGTAGCCGAGCGCCTTGAGGGTGCCGGAGTTGACGCGCTCCTCGTCGACCATGCGTCCCATGGTGGTGAAGGTGACCAGTGCGGCCACGAAGTAGAGGAAGACCGGGAAGATGTTCGCGAGCCTGCCGACGATGTCGGCGATGATCTCGTACACGCGGTAGCCGTTCGAGGTCAGTCCCTCGCGTCGGCCGTCCACCGAGTAGGCGGGCACGTCGAGCGAATCGACTTTCTCCCGGGCGAGCCGGATGCTGTTCTCCGCGTCGGCGATCTTCTTCTCTGCCTCGGGCTTGGCCTTGTTGAATTCCTGTAGTTTGGCGTTGTATTCCTCCTCGGCTTTTTCGATGTCGCGTTTGCCCTGGATGAGCTGGCCGGCGCCGCTGCCCGCCGTGCCCGTGGATGCGGAGACGGCCGTGCCGAGTTCCGTCTGCTTGTCGGCGAGCTGGTTCGCGGAGTCGGCGATGGCCGCGGCGTTCCGCTGGTATTCGTCGGTTCCCTGCCGCAGTTCGCCGGCGGCGGCGTTCCATTGCCGCAATGCGGTGTTGTAGGCGCGCAGTTTCGTGTTGTAGTCGTCTGCGGCCGTGTTGTAGGCGTCCGCCGCCTGGTTGTATTTCGTGCTGACGTTCTCGTATATGCCGCCGGTCAGGCCGGTGTTCTCCCATTGCCGCAGCAGGGTGCCAACCTTGTCGAGCACCTGTTTGGATGCCTCCAGTTGGGTTCGTGCGGAGTCGAGTTGCGGTTTCGCCTGCGACAGTTCCTGCCATGAGCCGCTGAGCTGCGTCTGTCCTTGCGTCAGCCGCTGGGCTCCGGCCGCCAGCTGCGTCTGCGCGCCGGTCAGCGTGGAGCCGGCGGCGGCGATCTGGGCGACGGCCCCGGAGAGTTCGGCCGATGCCGATGCGGCCTGGTCGGCGGCTTCGCTGACGCTGTCGGCCATCTGGTCCTTTGCGGATTCGATCTGCCGTTTTGCTTTCCCGAGCTGGCGTTCGGAGTCGTTGAGCTGCTTCTTGGCGTCGTCGACCTTTTTCTGCGCCTTGTCGATCTGCCTGCGTCGTTCCTGTCGTATGGATTCGGCGCGGGCGGCCGGCTGGTTCGTCAGCCGTTTCGTCAGGTCGTCCTTGTGCTTCTGCACGCGGTCGCGGTAGTCGACGGTCCAATAGTCGACGCCCCGGGTGTCGTCGAACGTCACCCGGCCAATCATCGTCACGTCGGAGTCGAAGACATCCGGTGTGACGACGGCGTACCCGTTGAGTTCGCCGCTGCCGGCCGTGGACTGTCCCATGTTCAGCGTGGATACGGTCTCGCTGGCGTTGACGAAGCCGACCACGGTGAACGAGTCACGGCCGAGCACGGTGTCGCCGGCCATGTCCGGCCGTTCGGTGATGTTGATGGTGCTGTCGACGGCGAACCGGTCGCGTTCCCTGGAGTCCAGCGCGATCTCCGTCGACGTCTTCGGCAATCGTCCTTCCACGACCTGATAGATCGACACCCGTTCCGGATTGGAGTATATGCGCAGGCTGTGGTCGCTGCCGCGGATGGTCACGTCCTTGAAGTAGCCGAATTCCGCGTCTTTGACGCCGCTGGTGCCGCGCACGACGTTTTCGTCGTCCTTGGTGAGCCCGTAATCGCTGATCACCGTGACGTCGGCGAGGTTGTGGCTGTCGTAGAAGTCGGTTCCGGCGGCCTGCATGTCCGGTCCGGTGACGACCAGACCGACCAGGGCGAACGAGCCGAGCATCATCAGGCTGACGATGGAGAGGAACCGTCCCTTCGATTTCGCCATGGTCTGGCGGATGTCCTTCCACAGCATGCGTTTGCGCAATGAGACCGTCATGCGAGGGCCTGTCATGCGTCGTGCGGATGCCGCACGCGGGGCCTTGTGCCGTCTGCTCGTCATCGTCACCACTCCAGGTCCTTGATGTCCATGGGGTGTTCGTTGATCTCCACGCTTTTCACGCGGGCGTCGTGCATGCGGATCACCCGGTCGGCGATGGGCGCGATGGCGGAGTTGTGGGTGACGATGACCACGGTCGCGCCTTTCTCGCGGCTTTGGTTCTGCAGGATGCGCAGCACCTGCTTGCCGGTGTTGTAATCCAATGCGCCGGTCGGTTCGTCGCATAGCAGAATCTTCGGGTTCTTCGCCACGGCGCGGGCGATGGCCACGCGCTGCTGTTCGCCGCCGGAAAGCTGGGCCGGGAAGTTGTCGATGCGGTCCTGCAATCCCACGTCGGCGAGCGCCTGCACGGGGTCCTGCGCGTCGGGCACGATTTCGGACGCCAGTTCCACGTTTTCGCGTGCGGTCAGGTTGGCGACGAGGTTGTAGAACTGGAATACGAATCCGATGCCGTATCGCCGGTAGTCGGTCAGTTGGCGCGCGTTGTAGTTCGCGATGTCCTTGCCGTCGATGATGACCTGGCCTTCGGAGTTGGTGTCCATGCCGCCGAGGATGTTGAGCACGGTGGATTTGCCGGCTCCGGAGGCTCCGAGGATGATGGCGAGTTCGCCCTGTTCGATGCCGAAGGTCACGTCGTTGTTGGCGACGATGGTGGTGTCGCCCATGCGGTAGCGTTTGAAGCTGTGGACCATTTCGATGTACGCCATGGGTGTCTCCTGTTCCCCGTTGAATCGGTGGCATGCCCGCAATGCACAACATGTCGATTTTCTGGTCCGATTGTAGGAACGTGAATATGGTGCCGACAATGGTCAGAATCGTTGGAATTGTTCATAATGAACGGTTTTTCGGAAACTGTTCATTCCGTTTGCCGATGAACGGTATGTTGATATAACCTGTGGAATCAACGTCGGAGGAGACAGGGCGACGATGCCGTAAGGGAGGCGGATCATGGCGACGACGGCACGAAGGCAGACCAGGACCGAGGCGAGGATCCGGGACGCGTTCATCGAGCTCATGCAGGAGAAGGGGTTCGAGTCGATGACGGTCAGCGCCATCGTCAGGGCGGCCGGCGTCAACCGCGGCACGTTCTATCTGCATTATCTCGACAAGTTCGATTTGAAGCAGCAGCTCATCGACGACACCATCGACGACCTGACAGAGATTCTCGTCGGCGACGACATGCGCGGTGGCAGAAGGTCAGTGGATGACGTGCTGGACATCTTCCGTACGGAGGCGATCGCCGAGGCGCTGCGCTATGTCAAACGCGAGTATGCGTTCTTCGATGCGATCTCCCGTTCGGGCAGTGACATGCAGATGTACGACCGGTTCAAGGACATACTCAAGCGGATGCTGATTTCGCAGGCGAAGCGTCTGAATCTCACGTCCAACACGTATGCGGACATCCCCCGGCCGTATGCGATGGAGATTCTCGTGTCGTCGGTGTCGTCGATCATCTGGCTGTGGATTCGCGGCGGCTGCAAGGAGACGCCGGAACGTATCTGCTCGATCATCGAGAGGAACAAGACGATGGCGCCGGTCGACATCCTGCGGTGACGTGTTGCGGACCGTACCGCCTCGGGCGATTTACATCGTGCATACGTGTGCGCGGGACTTGCAGTCGCGCACATGAACGAGACCCCGGAGCTGTGTTTCAAACCCCGGGGCCTCATGGTTGTATGGTGTCTGCCATAGTCACCTCTTCAATTGTCGGGCGGATGGGTATCCGCTTGTCTGGTTCATGATGGTTCGATTATCACTGCCTGCCTCGTTGCGCATCCGCTCTCGACGTCCTCAGTCGGATGCGCGATCATCGTCGCGACCTCGTGCATCGCGATTCCTTCATATGCGTTCTCTTCAGTTATCGGCCGCCACCTTGCGGCCCTGCAACCTCGGTCCGTTGCCGTACCTTCCGCCGCTTCGTTGCGGCATCATGTCGAAGATCGGAAATCAAACACTACCTCGTGTTCGTTTTCTCTGGTTGAATATTTCCAACCTTCGCTTTCAGTATAGCACACGAACACAAATCGCGGCGTCAAAAAACGTTGGAACACCAACGATTATGCGGCTTTGTCACCAATTGTTCGATTCGTGGGAAGTGCCGAGGATATCGTGTTATTTGAGAGCAGTAACACGTATTTCCAACAGGACGATCAACGGCAGTCAGCACGCTTTCTGGTCCATATCGTCGTTTCCCTTGTCCGGGGACCGGACGCATATTCGCCAGATTCGGGGTATAGGCAACATAAGTGTTTGTGATATCTGCTATAACCTTGTCTTATGACACTGCTGCAGCTGAAATACATCGTCAAAATCGTCGAATGCGGCTCCATGAACGAGGCCTCGCACGAACTGTACATCTCCCAGCCGGCGCTTTCCTCCGCCGTCAAGGAACTGGAGAAGGAGATGGGCATCGAGATCTTCACCCGCTCCTCGCAGGGCATCGCCCTGACCGTCGACGGCGCCGAGTTCCTCACCTACGCCCGCCAGGTCCTCGACCAGTCCGCGCTGCTCGAGGAGCGCTACAAGAACGCCAAGCCGCGCAAGCAGCTGTGCCAGGTCTCCACCCAGCACTACATGTTCGCCGTCGAGGCATTCGTGGAGCTCATCAACTCCATCAAGTCCGACGAGTACGAGTTCACCATCCGCGAGACCCGCACCAAGGACATCATCAACCAGGTCGCCAACATGCAGTCCGAGGTCGGCATCCTCTACCTGTCCGACTTCAACAAGGACGTCATCGGCAAGCTGCTGCGCGAGAAGCACCTCGAGTTCCACCCGATCTTCCGTGCCGGACTGCACGTGTTCCTTTCCCGTTCCAACCCACTTGCCGGCCGCAAGAGCCTGACCATGGAGGATCTCAAGCCGTATCCGTGGATCCAGTACGAGCAGGGCGAGGAGGGCAGCTTCTACTTCGCCGAGGAGGCCGTGTGGCCCGAGTACTCCCCCAAGCAGATCAACGTGACCGACCGCGCCACCATCCTCAACTTCATCGTCGGCCTCAACGGCTACACGGTGTGCTCCGGCATCGACAACGAGGACCTCAACTCCGAGAAGATCGTCACCGTGCCGCTGGAATCCGACGAGAAGATGCTCGTCGGCTGGATCACCAACGAACGCGCCAAGCTCTCCAAGGCCGCCGAAGTGTATCTCGAGAAGCTCAAGTCCGTCATCGCCGACCACGGCTACACGCTGATCGACTGATTTTTCACAAACGGCCAGCTTTCCGTTACGGGCATACATAAAGGGCCGGTTGCATAAGACATCTTGTTACTTATGCAACCGGCCCTTTGCCATATTCGCATGCTTGGCATACTTCATACGCCGGCGTCGCTTCCGCTACTGCAACTCCCCCGCATCGATCATCACGCCGTCGAGGAACCAGTAGTCATGGTGGTCGCCGACCAACGCGGTGAACGGCTTCAATTCCACGCCCCGCTCCTCGGCCTTGCGCAGCAGATAGTTGCGGATGATCCACGGATCCTCAAGCACCCCGCTGCGCAGTTCGATGATGTCGACGATGTACTGCTCGTCCACGTCGAAGTATTTGGCGAGGTCGGCGGCCGTAAGCCCCAGCAGCCCGAGGTTCTCCTTGAATTCGCGAATGGTGTTCCTGCGTTGCGTCATGCTCAGCGACATTGTGATCCCCCGTTCCTTGGCAACCGCTACACCACTGTACCCGCCACAGCATTCACTCTTTTCGCCGGTTCCGCAAGGAGTGAACGGGAATGACCCCAAGAAAACATGACTTGCCTGGAATATCGACGATTCGACAGTCGAATGATGCTGCATTTCATGTATCCGCGATTCACTCCTTCACGGGCTGCGAAAAGAGTGAATCGCGAATTCCGGACGAATCCTACTCGCGGACCAGACGGATCTTCTTGACGCCTTCCTTGCTCGTCTCACGGTAGAGCACGAAACGGTGGCCGATGGTCTGCACCAGGTCGGCGTGCAGCCGCTCGGCGAACTCCTCGCCGGCCTCCTTGGCGGTGTAGCCGCAGCCGTCCAGCAGCGAGCACTTGATGAGCTCATGGGCCTCGAGGCTCTCCTCCGCCTGGGCGATGGTGGCGTCGGTGATGCCGTTCTTGCCGATGATGAGCTCGGGCTTGAGCTGCTGGCCGAGCGAACGGAGCTGCTTGATCTGCTTCTTGGTCAATGCCATGGGTTGGTTCTCTTTCTTCGGATTCCTAAAACGTTTGCGAACAAGCCACTGTATCATGCGGCGTTGAGGTTCACACGGCCTTCACGACCTTGCCGGCCCAATCCGTCAGCAGCCGGCCCGTCTCCTTCGGACGGTCGATGTGCAGGTTGTGTCCGGCGTTGTCCAACACCACGAACCTCGTGTTCGGATAATGCGGCAGCAACGCCCTCTGGTCCTCGTAGCCGACGATCTGGTCCTCATGGCCGGTGACGATGAGCGTGGGGCCTCCGAACGTGCCGAACACCTGCTCGGGCACGTCGTTGAGGAAATATCGTTCGCCGAGCCTCCTGCACGCCTCGCGGTCGCACAGCCGCACGCCGGGAAGGATGAACCTTTGGTAGCGTCGCCATGCCTCGAAGGACTGGTTGACGCCCATGGTGATGAAGTCGAAGACCTGTTCCTGAGGCAACGCGTGGGTGAGTTTCGGGTTCGGGTCGGCGATGACATGCTCCCCGACCCTGCGGTGTGCGTGACGCGGGTCGACCACGGGCGCGATGAGCGCGAGACCGAGCACACGCTCGGATTCACGGGCCAGTATCTCGCGGGCCAGGGCGCCTCCCATGGAGTTGCCGACCATGGCGAAAGCCGTGCGCGGTCCGACGATGTCGTCGATGATGGATTGCAGCCAGTCGGCCATCTCCGGCAGTCCGCCCGCGCCATCCAGAGCCGGGGTTTTGCCGAAGCCCGGCAGGTCCAGATAGATGCGGCGCGTCGGCTCGGGGAAGACGTCGTCCAATAGCATCAGCGAACGATGGTCGACGCCCAGGCCGTGCACGAATACGACGGGGATGCCATCGCCCTGCGTTTCATTCCCCCGTATGACCATGTTCGCCTTCGGCCGCGTCATTCATCGCCCTTTCGTTCGTCTTCCGGACGAGACGATGATACGAAGCCCGACGAACAAGACGCCACAGTCAAGTCGACGAATCCGTACCGATGAAGCGAGGAACCAGCTGCCCTCACCGACCGAGAAAATATAACTGGGCAACATGTTGAATCGTAATAAGATGGCGACTTTACGCCATCGTTATCGGCCGATCATTTTTTCGCGATGAAGAAGAACCGGCGGAACTTGAGGATGACCTCGCCGTTGGCCTGCGGCACGTAGGCGGAGTTCACGCGCCAGGCGACCTCCTGCTCGAAGCGTTCGGCAGCCTTCCCCGATTCGTCGCGTTCGTTCAGTGCGGCGATGTAGCGTTGCATGCGGGCACCCTTGACCCATTCGACGAGCGCGTCGGCGGACGGCATGCGGTGGTAGTAGGTCGTCTCCCATTGGGTGAAGTCGGAGCTGGTGGCGGCGAGGATGTCGAAGTATTCCTCGGGCTGCAGCGTACCGTTCTTGCCGCGCAATACGTCGCCGAGATTCCAGCGCGGGTCGTTGGCCACCTCGTAGATGATGCTGAACAGCGGCGTCTGCTCGACCATGGGGATCTGCACGGCGAGCACGCCGCCGGGGTTGAGCGACTCCATGAGCTGCGGTATGAGCAGCCGGTGGCCGGGTATCCATTGCAGGCAGGCGTTGGAGAACATGAGGTCGTAGCGGCCGTGCAGGTGATGCACGTCGCCGAGCAGGAATTCGATGCCGGGATGGTCCTTCTTGGCGCTGGCGATCATGTTCGGCGAGTTGTCGATGCCGAACAGCCGGGATTCGGGGAACGCGCGACGCAATACGGTGGTGCTGTTGCCGGGGCCGCAGCCGAGGTCGGCGATGATGTTCGGACCGGGGATGACCTGCTTGACCCTTCGGGCCAGATCGATCGACGGCTGCGTTCGCTCCGCCTCGAACTTCAGGTACTGCTCGGAATTCCAATCGGACAATGGGCTCACACTCCTTAGGCCCTGCAACTGCGTCGTTCGCCTGGCACTCGTGTTTCAGTGTAGTCCCATCCATGGTCTCGGCCATGGCCGCCGGCGTGGCCGGTCGTGGAATACGGGAACGTTCCGCACCCGCAGTGCGATAGACTCTCAATCATTGTGCCGACCGTATCGCAACCGGATTGTCAAGGACCGTTAAGGAGCGACATGAGCAACGAATCCCCCGTCACCGACGTCATCTTCGATTTCTGCGGCGTGCTGCTGGACTGGCGGTGCCGCGCCTGCCTCGAGGGGCATTTCCCGCCGGAGGTCGTCGACCGCATCTGCGCCGACGATGACCCGCATGGCTTCTTCCGCTACGAGGACCGCATGGATGCCGGCGAGGACGTGGCCGATATCATGCCTGACGTGGTGCGTGAGCAGGGCGAGTACATCGCCGGCATCTTCCGCTACTACGTGGACCATTACGGAGACGCGCTGCCCCGTATGCTGCCCGGCATGGAGCGGCTTCTGCGCGACCTGAAGTCCGCCGGCTATGGCGTGTGGGGACTGACGAACTGGTCGCATGAGACCATCCACATCGCGTTCGACAAGTTCCCGCAGCTGGACGAGCTGCTTGAAGGCACGGTGGTCTCCGGCATCGAGAAGCTGCACAAGCCGAACGCCGACATCTACGAGCTCGCGCTAAGCCGGTTCGGCCTCAAGGCCGAGTCCTCAGTGTTCCTCGACGACACCGCCAAGAACGTAACGGGCGCGCAGGCCGTAGGTATGCACGCGTTCCGCTTCATCGACGCCGAGCAGGCCCGCCGGGACCTCGCATCATTGGGCATGAAGTTCTGATCCGCGCCTTTCCGGCTCTCCGCCCCACCGGCTCATGAACGACGGAGCCGATGGGGCGTTTGCTATTCGTGGGCCCAGTCGACGACGGCTTCGATGTTGTTGCCGTCGGGGTCGAGCACGAACGCGGAATAGTATCCGGGATGGTAGTCGCGCGGGCCGGGGGCGCCGTTGTCGCGCCCGCCGGCCGCGAGCGCGGCGTCGTGGAAGTCCCGGACGGACTGTCGGCTTGGTGCGAGGAATGCGATGTGGGTGACAGGCGTGGGTGATGTGCCGTCGCCCTTGTTGCCGTCGGCATTGTTTGCCGGAGAGATGTAGAAGTCGGAGTGCGGGGTGCCGTCGTCGACGCCGAATCCGAGCGTGGACTCGTGGTGGGCTTTGACGATGTAGCCGAGTGGTTTGAGCGCCTTGGTGTAGAAGTCGATGCTGTGGTCGATGTCGCGTACGTGCAGTGTCAGATGGTCGAGCATGGTTTCATGCTACGCCGATGATTGCCAAATTCTTGCGAGCCACTTGTTAAAAATATCGTATTTCGATATAGTAATATTGTTATTCGATATATTTTGATTGCAGGAGGTGTGGTTATGTCGAAATACATGAATCCCTGGGTGCTTGGAGGGCTCAAGGCCATCGTCGTGCTCATCTGGCTGGCGTGCCTGTGGGGTCAGGTGTTCGCCGTTCCGACGTTGAGCGCCGCGATGGCCGGATTGTATCCCGGCCAGGCGGCGATGCGATGGCCGTATCTGGTGTTGGGCGTGCTGTTCCTGCTCTGTGTCGAAGCGGCGTTCGTCGGCGTATGGCGGTTGTTCTCGCTGTCCGGTTCGGGTGTGGTGTTCACGGCGAAGGCGCGGCCCTGCGTGAATCTCATCATCGGCGGCGCTTCCGTCGGAACGGTGTTGACGGCCGTCGTGCTGGCCTGTTTCGCTGTGACCGGCTCGTCCGACGCCGCCATGCCGGCCATGGATTTCTTCAGCGTTCTCGCGGTGCTGGGCGCGACATTGGTGGCCGAGATCGGGTTCATTCTGCTCATGGTCGTCATGAAGGGTCTGCTGCGGGCGGCGACCGACCAGTCCGACGAGTTGGAGCAGGTGATCTGACATGACGATCCGCATCAACCTCGACGTCATGATGGCCAAGCGCAAGATCGGCGTCGGAGAGCTCGCCGACCGCGTCGGCATCACTCCGGCCAACGTGTCCATACTGAAGAACGGTCGCGCCAAGGCGGTGCGGTTCACCACGTTGGACGCCCTATGCCGGGCGCTCGACTGCCAGCCCGGAGACATCCTCGAATGGGTGGACGATAACGAATAGTCGAGTGGCGCCGCATATGAAGCCGACGACGAATGTCCGCCCATCATCCATCACCACGGTGGCATAATCGGACTATGAGTCGTTTTCTTTCACGTTGGCTGGTATTGACGATTGCGGCGGGTGTCATGGTGGCGTTGCTGCCCGGCATGGAGGCGGTGGGCGAGCCGCCGGTTCTCGGCGTCGCCGCGTTCTCCCTGTTCCTGGCGCTCATCAACGCGTCCATCAAACCGGTGGTTCATCTGATCGCCCTGCCGATCTCCATTCTGAGCTTCGGACTGTTCGCGCTGATTCTCAACTGGCTTTTCATGGAGCTGGCCTCATGGCTGGCGATGTCGTTGTTCAGCGTCGGCGTAATCATCCATGGGTTCCTGTGGGCGGTGCTCGGGTCGTTCATCATGGCCGTCGTCTCCGGCATCGTCGACGCCGTGATCGGTGAGTGATGTGCAGAAGATTCGCGCTTGATCTGGATTGGGATGCCGTGGCGGCGCGGTTCGCCGTGGATGACGATGACGTCAACGCCGACGCGTTGCCCGAGCCCTCATATAACATCGCACCCAGGCAGGCCATCGCCGTCGTCGCCCGGAGCAGGGATGGACGTCACCATCTGACCGGTGCCGACTGGTCGCTCATCCCCCGCTGGAGCATGACCGACGACCTGCCGTATCCCACGTATAACGCACGCGTGGAATCGATTGCGACCAAACCCACGTTCGCCGACTCCACACGTTCCATGCGATGCATCATCCCCGCGTCGGGATACTACGAATGGCATGGCGCGAAACCGTTCTATTTTCACGCCGGCGACGATAATCCGTCCGGCATGCTGTCCATGGCCGGACTGTACTCATGGTGGCGAGTCTCGGCATCGGCACCATGGCGGCTGACGGCGACCATCATCACCTGCCAGGCCGTGGGCGGTCCGGCGACCGTACATGACCGTATGCCACTGCTGGTGTCGCCGGCGCTGTGCGATGCGTGGCTGAATCCGACCATCGACGGTTCGGCATTGCTGCCGCAGGTGCACGCGGCCGGCGAGCCGCTGTCCCGCGCGCTCGCCTTCCATGAGGTCGCGCCGCTGGACGGCGACGGGCCCGGACTCATCCGGCCCGTCATCCGCGAGGAGCCGCTTCGTCTGTTCTGACCGGCGTCCGAATCACTCCGCCGGATGCGCAGCATGATGACCGCCATGCGCGTGCGCATGCGTGGGAGCGGGCTTAGGCCGCACCTTGGCGGTGAGATATTCCGATTCGATCTTCCATACGGTCACGCTTCTGACCTGTGCGTCGGTGAATTCGACATGGGGCATGTGCGCCTGATGCGCCATCAGCAGCTGCATGCCATGGCGGCATTCGTCGAGATCGTCGACGATGGATGCGACGCCGTTGCCGACGACGGATTTGAACGATTCGCCCCAGTTGCATGCCGTGCGCCCCTCGACCACCTCGCAGTCCGTGCGCATGGCGAACGCGACCGGCAGACGGTTGCCGGCGGCGCGGATGGCGTCGAGCTTACGGCCGTGCGGAGCCGAATGCATCCACAGGACGAGTCGTCCGCTCCCCCGGTCGTATTCGTAGCCGAAGTTGACCGGCACGACGGTCAAGCCCTCGGCGTCCGTATATGCGACGTCGGCGATGTCACAGCCGTCGATAATTGAGGCGATGACGTCGGCATCCGTGACCTCACGGTCGGCGCGCCGCATCATGCGATGCGCGCCCGCGATTGTGCGCTCGTTCTCGCGACGGCGCACACGGCCGGCGCCGTCGTTCTCCTTTGCGTAGCCCACGCTCATCATCGGCCTCTTTTCCGTTTCGTCATGACGTCATGTTCATTGCATTATGCCGCGTATTCGCCATGCCGAACTTCCTCGGCGAGCAGTTTTCCGCGCGCCCGGGCCGGGGCGATCATGCGGCCGTGGCGTTGCAGATGAATCAGGATGGCAGCGGCGAGACCGCCGAGCACCAGTACCGGAACGACGCTGGCTTCGAGACCGAAGGAGCCGCCGGTGAGCAGGTCCGGGCCGGTCCATTGCGCGACCAGCCATGACTGCTGGGCTCCGGTGCCGGATACGATCGAGCCGAATATCGGTCCTTCGGCGATGTTCCACATGGCATGGAAGCCGATGCACCACCATAGCGATCGCGTTGCCAGATAGATTGCGCCGAACAGCAGTCCCGCCTCGATGGCAATGGCGATGCCGCCCCACAGCGTGCCGTCCGGATTGGGTACGTGCAGCAGACCGAACACGAGCGCGGACACCGCCACCGCGCCCCATGAGCCGAGACTCTCCTCGACCAGACGCAGAAGGATGCCGCGCATCATGATTTCTTCGGCAACGCCCGCGGTCAGGCCCAATGTCAGCAGATCGGCCCACGGATTATACCCGGCGTTGAATCCGACGATTCGATATCCGCCAAGCAGCGCGATGATACCGATGCTCACGGCGATGCACGCGAACGATGCGACGCCTCCGCGCACCAGATCAAGAGCGCGGGCCGGCGCCAGTTCGATTGGCAGGCGGCGGCCCTCCATCACCATCACGACAATCAGATACGCGATGATAGCGCCGAACAGTTCGCCCCACGATACGAGCGTCATATCAGGGGTCACACCCGCCCCGGAACCCGGCAGCGCCGCCTTGCCGCCGGAGCCGGCGCCGATGATCGCAATCGCCGCGACGATGAACACCACCACGAACATAAGGCCCCGCAAAGGTGCGCTGTAGAGTTTCTTGTCTTTCCCGCCATATCGGCGAACCGGATGGTCGTCGGTCATCAGATCGGTCTGACGGAATGCCGGAGCGTCACCCAGTAACATCCTGTGCATATCGTTCATCGTCATGCCCTTCTCAAGAATACGCCGTTGTCCTCTTCCAGTATGGCACCGCCGAGACGGCGACGCCACGGGCATTGATGCACCTAAGATGGTTTCCAACCGTATCGCAGAGGAGCGAAAAAGGAAAGGACGGTCAATGGGGAAACCGACGAAGAAGGGCAGTAGGAATAGGAAGGCCTTGCAGAAGGCTCAGCAAGCCGCTGCTCGTGATTTGGTCGCCGTATCGCATGCGGCCTCGGATCCGATTAACCATTATGCGCAATTCCGCCACCGTCAACGACGCTTCATTCTGCATGTAGGCCCCACCAACAGCGGCAAGACCCATGATGCATTGCAGACTCTCAAGGATTACGATTCCGGCATATACCTTGCCCCGTTGCGGCTGCTCGCGTTGGAGGTCGGGGAACGGCTGCGATCATCCGGCTTTGCGTGTGACATCATAACCGGAGAGGAACGGTCCCTCGAACAGGGAGCACGGTATTCGTCACGAACCGTCGAGATGGTCGACCTCGAACACCCCTATGCGTGTGCGGTAATCGATGAGGCGCAAATGGTTGCGGACGACAGACGAGGAGGGGCATGGACCCGCGCCATACTCGGTATCGATGCTGCGGAGGTACACGTGTGCATGGCCCCGGAGGCATTGGACATCGTGATGACGCTCATCGCCTTGTGCGGGGACGAAGCAAGTGTCATCCGTCACGAACGTATGACGCCGTTGAGCGTCGAACGGAACCCATTGGACGGTGACTGCGAGCCAGGTGACGCGTTGATCGCGTTCGACCGAAGGGAGGTCCTCTCCAAGGCGGCGAGCATCGAGGAGCGTGGAATCCCCACCGCCGTCATCTACGGCGCCCTGCCTTGGCCAGCCCGCAGGGCGGAGGCGGAACGGTTCGCCTCCGGCGAGGCGAAGGTGCTGGTCGCCACCGATGCTGTGGGCATGGGGCTTAATCTCCCAATACGTCGAGTGGTGTTCACCGCAGTAAGCAAATACGACGGAAGACGCAATCGTCCGCTCACCGCGTCGGAGGTACGTCAGATAGCGGGCCGGGCGGGACGTTTGGGCATGTTCGACCACGGATACGTCACCTCGACCTGCGATGAGAACGACTGGCTGAGAGAGAAGCTCGAAGCAGTGGTTCCTCCGATCACGTCGGCGCGATTGCCGTTCCCCCGAGAATTGGGGGAAGACGCCGAGGTTCCGTTGAGCATCGTGCTCAAGGCATGGTCAAAGTCTCCTCTCCGTTTCGATATGATGCGTCGCGTCAATTTGAGGGGGCCGATAACCATCGCATCCATGCTGGAACGACGGGGCGCTGGAACCGGTCAGGGAATTGCCTCCAGCCGACGTACCCTGCTGAAGATGGCTTTTCTGCCCGTCGACGAGAACCGTGACCTCGATGAGGTGAACGGTCTTTACCAGGGATTGAAACGCAAACGACACCCCATGCTTCCCGGCGGCGAAATATGGGAACGGCAGTACGATCGGGAGAATCACGATCTGGCGCAGCTTGAACGAATGGTCCGGACACTAAGCATCAGATTCGCCTTTGCACGGACGATTGGCCTGCTGAACGAAACCCTGGAAGCCCGGTTTGCCGAAGAGAGAATACGCTTGGAACGCCAGGTGATCGCCAAGGTAACCGGACCGAAGGCCCCGCTGATTGAAGATCGGCTTACGACGGATTTCCTTGACTCGGAAGGCAACGACGGAAGCGTGACTGGCGTTTGGAGATTCTGACGGTCCCGGAGAAATCCGCGAGACTCAGCGCCGGGTCTCGCGGATGGCGGCCTTGCAGGCCCATTTGGTGAGCAGGTACTGTCCATAGCAGCTCACGGCGATGACGCCGACCATGATCGCCGTGGACGCAATCGTCGGCACAAGGCCATCGCGGTTCTTCAACGCCTTCCATGGGCAGCATCGCATGGGTCCGTTGTCCACGATTTCGGGAGTGACATTTTCCATGTCGTCCATCCCGTTCATGTTCCTGATGTCATCGTTCACGGCAATCCTCCTTGATTGAATACGTGCATCCATGCCACATTCAGCTTAGCAACCAACATCAATCGCAACCAATCCCCATGGATGTCTCCGATAAGTTTTCAATATAGCCCCAAATGGTAAATCGAGGCATCATCCTCCGGAATGAGTTCCGGCATCGACAGCATCATGTGACTAGTCCTCACGCACGATATCGGAAACCGTCGTCCCTTCATATCGTCGGACTCAAGGCGACCGTGAGGATCCGGCCGACTTGGCGAAGGTAAGGACACGGATATGAGAAGCAATGAAGACCATACCGAAGGGACAATCGGCTGCGAAACCGCGGTCGAGGCCATCAATGTGCGTAAGACATATGGTTCCGGCGCAGCCAAGACGGCCGCGGTGGCGGGTATCACAGCCCGGTTTGCAAAGGGACAATTCACGGCGATTGTGGGTCCATCCGGGTCGGGCAAGACCACATTGCTGCATCTGCTGGCGGGTTTGGATACGCCGACTTCCGGCCGGGTGATTATCGATGGCGTGGATATTTCGACGCTGTCGGATGACGCGATTTCCGATCTGCGGCGTGACCGGATCGGGTTCATCTTCCAGGATTTCAACCTGCTGCCGTATCTGACGGCGGAGCAGAACATCGAGCTGCCGTTCACGCTGCGCGGCAGACAGCCCGACCGGCAGACAATACGCGGGATCGCGCGTGAGCTGGACATCGAGAACCGGCTCGATCACAAGCCGCAGGAGATGAGCGGCGGGCAACGACAGCGCGTGGCGGTCGCCCGCGCGTTGGCCGGGAATCCCGCGGTGGTGTTCGCGGACGAGCCGACCGGGGCGCTGGATGTGAAGTCGTCGCGTCAGTTGTTGGCGATTCTGCGGGATATGGCGTCGCGTCGCGGGCAGACGATCGTGATGGTCACGCATGATCCGAACGCCGCTGCCTATGCCGACCGGGCGCTCGTGGTGCGTGACGGGTTGATCGCGGCGGATATCGAGCATCCGACCGCAGCCGACGTGACGAGCACGCTTGAGCACGATGCTGATTCTCCCCTCCCGCTGGCGGGAGGTGTCGCCGCAGGCGACGGAGGGTGGTCGAACATTGCTTCTCGGAAAGAAGGCACGCGATGATCCGGGTGGCGTGGGCGCAGATCAGGCATTCCCCGTCCCGACTGCTCGCCGTCCTGTTGGCGGTGATCCTGTCGGCGGCGATGCTGGCAGGCACGGTCGTGTTCCAAGGCACGTCCACCGCAAGCATGGCCACGGTCACGGCCGCGCCGTTGAAACCCGTGGACGTCATCATCGACCCCGGCGACGCCGATGTGAAATCATTGAAGCCCTCGTGGGCCGATGACGTGCTCGCCAAGGCGAATGTCAGCGGCAAAGTGAAGGCGACGGCCCCGTATTATGCGGCCACGGTCACCGCATACGGCATGGATGCGCGTGGCACGGCGAACGTGTATTCCGTCCCCCGCGACCCGTCCCTGCGCTGGTTCGGATTGGAGTCCGGCGAATGGCCACGGTCCGCCGACCAGATCGTCATCTCGCAGGATACGGCCGACAAGCTCGGCGTGAACATCGGCGGCACGGTCACGTTGAAGTCGTCCGACGGTACGAAACATGTGGTGACGGTCAGCGGCATCAACGATGTGCGGTTCAAGCCGATGACCGGCACCGACTATGCGGTCTACGCCGACCCGTCATACTTCGGCGACATGACACCGGGTGAACTGTTCGTCAAGCTCAACGACCCCTCCGACATCGATTCGGTCACCCAACGTCTTATGGCGGCCGCTAGGACGGATGGCGTCACGGCGGTCACGGGCGCGGAGATGATTCGGCAGGCGTCGGCGATGATGGCCGGCGGCAGCACGCAGCTGACCGTGATCATGGTGGTGTTCGCGGTCATCGCCCTGTGTGCCGCGATGATGGTGATCTCCAGCACTTACCGGACGCTGATCGCGCAGCGTACGCGGGACATCGCCATGCTGCGTCTGATCGGAGCCAGACGCGCGAGCATCCGCTCACTCGTGCTGTCCGAAGCGCTGATCACCGCCATAGCCGGAACAATCATCGGAACCCTGATCGGCGTAGGCGGCGGATACGCGGCCATGACGGCGATGGGTCAGGCGTTCGGCGGATTCGCCGCCAACCCGATGTTGCTAGCTGGAACGTTGCTGCTGACGGTTCTGGCCACGGTATTGACCGCATGGACGACCGTGCGTCACGTCACACGCATCCCACCCATCCAAGCGTTGAACGGAACCGCACAGACCGATGACATGGCCGGCGTGAAAACAGGCGACAAGGTGTGCAACGGCCATGTTCCGCGCATCGTGCTCGGAATATTGTGCTCGGTTGCTGGCGTTGCGCTGCTGTCGATCGGAGCGGCCGGGTTCCACATGCCCGTTGCACTGACCGGCGGACTCGCTTTGGCGCTCGGCCTCATACTTGCATTGCCCGGACTTATCGCGATGCTCATGCCCGTCATCGCTGCGGTCCTGTCCGTCTGCGGATTGGCGGGCAAACTGGCTGCGGCAAGCCTTTCGGCGAACGCGCGGCGCGCGGGCGGCACCGTCACCGCGGTCGCGTTCGGCGTCAGCCTAATCGCCGCGCTCTCCTCGGCCGCGTCCACCGGCACCGCCACCATCAACGCCGACCTCGACCACCGATATCCGGTCAGTGCCGCCCTCTACACGCCGGACAACAGCACACTCGCCGACAAGGTCCTGCAGCAGGCCAATGAAATCACCGACGCACGAGGCTCCTACCCGGTACGCACCATCGCCATCGACCATGCGCCGGACGGGGCCAAGACCACGCCCCAAATACTTGACGTCATCCCCGACAAGGCTGCCGCCGTATTCGCCAAGGACGACCAGTGGCATACCGGCGAGGAGAACGGCATGCCGGTCGCGCTCGTCCACCCGCGCTACATGAGCGCCATCGGCATCAGGGAAGGCGACACACTCACGCTCACCGTCGCCGGTACTCCCGTCACGGTCAGGACGCACGCCTCGCAGCTCACCGAATCACCGAAACTCGCGGTCATCATCACCGACAGCCAACTCGCCGCGATCCCGCACGCCGACGCCATCGAACCGGCATTGAAGACCAGCATGATCTGGTTCAAGGCCAAGCCCGGCATCGACCGAGCCAAGCTCGCCAATCAGATCAACCGACTGGCCGTATCCGACCCGAACGCCACGGTCGGCGGCGGCATCGCCGAAAGCAACGACATACTCAACGTGCTGAACATGCTGCTCATGCTCTCCTACGCGATGCTCGCCATCACCGTCATCATCAGCCTGACCGGACTCGCCAACCAGCTCGCTCTGTCCGTCATCGAACGCACCAACGAGATCAGCATGCTGCGCGCCCTCGGCACCAGACGCGGCGTCATCCGCACGGAAATCGCCATCGAAGCGTTGACTCTGACCGTCATTGGCACCATCATCGGGCTGCTCGTCGGCCTGCCGCTCGGCGTCGCCGGCGTCAAAGCCCAGATCGGCGGCATGACCAGCCAATTCACCACACGACTGCCGTGGACGCAGATCGGCATACTCATCCCCGTCATCCTCATAGCGGCACTTCTCGCCGCGGCCATCCCCGCACACAACGCCACCCGAATCCAACCCGCACAAGGCCTCACACGATAACAAAAGCCCGTCGGCCACATATCGTGCCGGCGGGCTTTTACGCGAATCAACAGTGTTCTATACGCTCAGTCGCCCCACACCTCGTCGGCGATGGACTTGACGAGGGCGATCTTGGCCCACTGCTGCTCCTCGGTGAGCTTGTTGCCCTCCTCGGTGGAGGCGAAGCCGCACTGCGTGGAGAGGCACAGGCGCTCGAGCGGCACGTACTGCGCGGCCTCCTCGATGCGTGCCTTGATGGCGGCCGGGTCCTCGAGCTCGGGCGTCTTCGACGTGATGAGGCCGAGTACCACCTTCTTGTTCTCGGAGAGTTCGGCCAGCGGTGCGAAGTCGCCGGAACGGTCGTCGTCGAACTCCAGATAGTAGGCGTTCACGTTCTCCTTGCCGAACAGGTTCGCGGCGACGGGCGCGTAGCCGCCGGAGGAGAGCCACGTGGAGTGGAAGTTGCCGCGGCATACGTGCGTGTTGATGGCAAGGTCGGCGGGCTGGTCCTCAATCACCGCGTTGATGATGTCGAGGTTCTGCCGCTGCAGGCGTTCGGCGTCCTCGTCGCTCCAGCCGAGGCGTTCGCGCACGGCCGGGTCGCACAGGCGGGTCCACGTGCAGTCGTCGAACTGCACGTTGCGACAGCCGGCCTCGTACAGGTCGGCGATGGTCTGGCGGTAGGCCTTGACGATGTCGGCGGCCAGCTCCTCGTCGGTGGCGTAGAACTCGTCGTACAGGTAGGCGGCCTTGTTGCCGGTGAGTACGAACAGGGTCTGTGCGGGCGAGGGCATGGTCTGGCGGGCCACGGTGTTCTCGTCCTCGAACTGCTTGACAAACTTGAAGTGCTCGACGAACGGATGGTTGTGGCCGTCGAGCCTGCCGGTCACGGCGGCGGTGTCGGCGGGGGTGACCTCGTCGTGGAAGGCGACGCGGTGGGCGGCGGCCTTGTGCTCCACTCCGGCGAAGCCCCACATGAAGTCAAAATGCCACCAGCGGCGGCGGAACTCACCGTCGGTGATCACGTGCAGGCCGGCCTGCTTCTGTCTGGCGACCAGCTCCTCGATGGCCTTGTCCTCGACGGCCTTGAGCGCCGCCGCGTCGATGTTGCCGGCCTCGTAGTCCGCGCGGGCCTGCTTGAGGGCCTCGGGACGCAGGTAGCTGCCCACCACGTCGGCGTGGAAGGGTGCGTTGCTCGCATATGCCATGGTTGCTCCATTTCCTCGGAAAATCGTTTGACTGCGGTGTTCGTCGTATTCGGACGGCATGCCGCAATGCTGACTTTGGTACCTTACCGCGATTCCACGGATTGCGTGTGAGTGTCCCTTATCGCGGACAATCCCCCATTCCAAATTCGGTGTAGGCCGCGGAATCAGGCTATGGCATTCCCCGCCTCGGCGGCGATCTGGATCAGGGCCTCGCCATCGGGGATGGTGGCATGACTGCGGCAGCGGATCCATTCGCCGAAGATCTCGATGAGCGTGTTGACAGCGATAGCGTATCGCAGCCGGGTGGAGAATCCCTCCGCGTCCCCATCATCGACGGGGAACATGTCGGCGAGTGTTGCCGACCATTGCGGTATTCGGGCGAACATGGCACTGCGCAGGGTGTCGGTATCGTTGATGATGGTCAGGCTCCGCGCCAGCGAATCGTATTGTTCGTCGTCAAGTCGATTCGCGACCTCCTCAACGACAATCGAGGCGATGGCGAACGGCGACGTGGGCGATGGTTCGTCCGATGTCCTCGACTCGATTGCGGATGCCAGTTCGGCGGCCTGCGGAGGATCGATGACGATGTCCTCCTTTTTGGGGAAATAGCGGAACAGGGTGATCGGCGTCACGTTCGCGGCCTTGGCGATCTGCTGGACGGTGACCTCGTCGTAGCCGTGTTCGAGGAAGAGCGCGATGGCCGCCTGCCGGATGCGTCTGCGGGTCTGTCGTTTCTTCTCCCGCTGCCATTGCTCGCGGGACGAGACCGCCTTCGCCGATACTCCCCTGGCGTTGCTGTGCTCCGATGTCATGCCTGGCGTCCTTTCCTTCGAACCCTTTCATACTATGCCGTATGTCATTTACCTCGTCGTAATGGGGTTACGAGCATATTGCCGCGGACCGATTGCCGCTGCGGCATACGTGCGGGAACGGCCGGTATCACGCTTGGCCGGAGGTTTCCGCGGGCGTGGTGCAGCGGACCGTGGCAAGGTAGAGGAT
The DNA here is from genome assembly GCF_010667655.1 of Bifidobacterium saimiriisciurei. Taxonomy (GTDB): domain Bacteria; phylum Actinomycetota; class Actinomycetes; order Actinomycetales; family Bifidobacteriaceae; genus Galliscardovia; species Galliscardovia saimiriisciurei. The sequence continues at coordinate 64,980 of NZ_WHZU01000007.1, read as the reverse complement.
CCATGCGAGGGGCATGGCGAGCATGAACAGCGGGTAGAACCATTCGATGGGCACGTTGCCGTACAGCAGGCCGCCGATGATGGGCCCCAACGACATGCCGAGGTCGATGCCGGCGTAGTACGTGCTGTTGGCGATGCCGCTGCGCGCCTTGCCTGCGATGATGACTGCCTGCGCCTGGGTGACCGAACTCATGATGCCGTAGCTGCCGGCCATGAGAACCGCGGCGAGGATGAGCGGGATGTCGTTACGCATGAGGTCGAGGCACAGCAGCGTGGCGAGCATGAGCAGCGAGCAGACGCGCATGAAGAACCGGAAGCTTTTCTCGTCGAACAGGTCGCGCAGGGTGACTCGCATGATGAGCAGGGCCACGGCGTAGAGCGGGAAGAACAGGCTGACCTCGACGGTCAGATGCCGTGCCGACACGTAGGAGACGAGGAACGACTGGGTGGCGAAGTACGGGATGGCGAACAGCATGAACACGAGCGAGAGCGGCACGACGCGCGGCTCGACGATGCTGCGGATGCCGAACCGGTGGGGGCGTCCCGTTTTCTCCCTGGACTCGTTCTGCGCTGCGGGCGCCTTCGCGACCGGCCGTCCGCCGTTGCGCACGAACAATACGGAGACCACCATGAACACGGCGACGACTGCGGAGATGAGGAACGTGTGCCGGTAGCCGATGACCTGCTGCGCCTTGATGCCGATGGCGGGTCCGATGGCCATGGCCAGTGCGTTCATGGTGCCGTAGAGACCCATGCCGGCGCCCATGTGTCGGATGGGCAGCAGCAGCGACATCCATGTGGCGAGGCAGACCGAGCAGCAGGCGAAGCCCACGCCGTTGACCATGCGTGCGGCGATGAGCGACGCCGGGCTTGAGGCGAGCGAATACCAGATGCTGGCCACGAGATAGAGCGCCGAGCCGACGCCGACGAGCATGCGCTTGCTGGTCTTGTCGGCGAGGTTGCCGGCGATGGGACGGCAGAACAGGGCGATGATGTTCATCATGCCGGAGACGACGCCCATGAGCGCGCCCGATGCGCCGAGGTGCTCGGAGTAGCCGGCCATCAGCGGCGTGGCGAGCATGTTGCTGGCCATGAAGCAGAATGTCGCGACCATGACCAGGACCACGTCGCGGGTGAGCAGTCTGTCGTCGTTGTTTTTCGTCAACGTTCTCATCTCCGGAAAAAATCATATGATATTGATGCCAATATGAAAGCCCTCCCCCTTTTGTCGCGGGGAGGGCTTGCGTGTGCGGGTTTATGTACGATGCCGGCTGTCAGGCGCCGTAGCGTTCGAGGTAGGCGTCGGCCGCGACCTTGATCTCGTCCGTGACGTACGGGGTGCCGTCGGCCGTATTGATGCGCCGGCCGGCCTCGAAGATCTCACGCACGTTGGCGATGGCGAAGACGGGGAAGCCGAACTCCTGTTCGACGGCCTTGACGGCGGAGAGGTCGGAGTCCTTGGTCTTCTCCATGCGGTCGACGGAGAGCACGAGGCCCACGACCTCCACATTCGCTTCGGCCTTGAGCTTGGGGATGACCTCGCGCACGGCGGTGCCGGCGGTCATCACGTCGTCGACGAGCAGCACCTTCATGCCGTCGGTCAGCTGGGTGCCGACCATCATGCCGCCGTCGCCGTGGTCCTTCTTCTCCTTGCGGTCGAAGGTGTAGCCCACCTCCATGCCGTGGGCGGAGGTCAATGCGATGGCGGTGGAGACGCCGAGCGGGATGCCCTTGTACGCCGGGCCGAACACGGTGTCGATGTCCTTGGGCAGGTTGCCGGCCTCGATCTCGGAGACGGTCTTCTCGGCGTAGAACGCGCCGAGCGTGGCGATCTTACGGCCGTCGTTGAAGGCGCCGGCGTTGATGAAGTACGGGGACTTGCGGCCGGACTTGAGGGTGAACTCGCCGAACTTCAGCGCCTCGGATTCGAGCAGGAACTGCGTGAAGCGAATATCGAGCGATGCGGTGTCGGTCATGTCTTTATTCTCCTTGTGGTTTGGTGTCAGCGCCAGGTCTTGCCTTCGGCGAGTTTGGCGGCGAGTTCGGGACGATCGTCGAGCAGGTCGTCGAGCTCGCAGGCGACGCGCAGCGGCGCGACGGGGTCGAACAGGGCGGCCGCGCCGACCTCGACGGCATTCGCTCCCGCATACAGGTATTCGAGCGCCTTCTCGCCGGTGTCGATGCCGCCGATGCCGATGATCGGAATGTCGGGCAGTGCGGAACGCACCTGCCACACCCGTGCCAGGCCGATGGGCAGCACGGCGGGGCCGGAGACGCCGCCGGTCACGTGGTCGATGATGGGCTTGCCAGTGCGGGTGTTGATGCGCATGCCGACAATGGTGTTGATGAGGCTCAGCGCGTCGGCGCCCGCTTCCACGGCAGCGCGGGCGGGCACGGTGATGTCGGTGACGTTCGGCGTGAGCTTGACGATCATGGGCTTGTCGGTCATCTTGCGCAGTCGGGTGATGAGCCGGCTCAGCGCCACTGGGTCGGCGCCGACGCTCATGCCGCCGGCGCCGACGTTCGGGCAGCTCACGTTGATTTCCAGCATATCGGCCGGCGAGTCGGCAAGCTTGGCCACGACCTCGGCATAGTCGTCGTCGCAATGGCCGGCCACGTTGGACACGACGTTCGCGCCGATCTTCTTGAGCTTGGGCAGGTCGTCGACGAGGTAGTGGTCGACGCCGGGGTTCTGCAGGCCCACGGCGTTGATGTTGCAGGCGGGGCCTTCGGCGGTACGGACGCCGGGATTGCCTTCCCACGGGACCGGGGAGACGCCCTTGGTGGTCACTGCGCCGAGCTGGCTTACGTCATAGAACCAGCGGACGGCCGCGTACTGGAAGGTACCGGAGGCGGTGCCCACGGGGTTCTTCCATGGCACGCCGGCCACCACGGTGGGATGCTTCCACTCGTGGTCGTACAGGTCCACGGTTTCGGTTTCGGGGTTCGCTGCGGTCGCGGTCATGGACATCACTCCCATCCAAGCTGTTCGCGGGTGAATACGGGACCGTCCGCGCAGACCTTGAGCCTGCCGTTCACGGTGTCGGTGGTGCACAGCACGCAGGTGCCGTAGCCGCAGCCCATGCGCTGTTCGAGGCTGAGCTGGCAGGGGATGTCTCGCTTGGCGGCCCAGGAGGCCACGGCCTTCATCATGGGCAGCGGCCCGCAGGAGAGAATCACCGGGGGCAGGTCGCCGGACTTCAGCTCGTCCTCGATGCGGTCAAGCAACGTGACCACGTTGCCTTCCGACTCGTCGATGCTGTAGGTGCGGTCGGCATAGCGGTCCACGTATTCGTCGGCGAAATGGTTCTTCCGGTAGCCGAACACGGCGGTGGATTCACTGTTCTCGTCGCCGGCGATGTGCTGCGCGGCATGGATGAGCGGCGGCACACCGAGTCCGCCGGCGACCAGCACGTAGTTCGCCGGGGCCTTGGTGTCGAATGCGTGGCCCAGTGGCCCCATCACGTCGATGACGTCGCCGGCCTTGAGCTCGGCGAACTCCCCGGTACCCTTGCCGACGACGGCGAAGATGAAGCTCACCAGGTCGTCCTGAATCTCGCTGATGCCGAACGGACGCGGCATGGGCTTCATGGGATCGTGGGTGAAGAAGTCCACGAACTGGGCGGGACGACCGTGCGCGGCTATGTACGGGTCGCGGATGGTCATGCGCACCACGCCGGCGTCAAGCTCGGCGATGTCCGCGATCTCGACGGTGTGGCGGGGCGGGAAGAACCCATGGCTGACCGCCGCGTCGACGACGGCTTTGCCATGGGTCAGCCGTTCCTCCGTGGCGGTGGGAATGAACGTGTCTGCGGTCAAGGTCTCTGGTCTCCTTCTCGGGGTTCAGTGCTGCAGGGCGGAGTCGAGGTCGTCGCGCATGCGTTCGGCGGCTTCACGCGCGCTTTCGCCGACGATCTGCAACGCCTCGTCAAGGTCGAGGTCCTCGTTGTAGGCGGGGTTCTTCTTCCAGGCGCCGATGATACCACGGGAAGAATTCACGATTGCTCCCGAACCGTTGCCGTCGAACATGCGCGCCACGTCGGCGGCGGTGCCGCCCTGTGCGCCGTATCCCGGCACGAGGAAGAACGTGTGCGGCATGCGCTCGCGAAGCTGTGCACCCTCCTCGGGATGGGTGGCGCCAACGACGGCGCCGGCACGCGAGTACCCGTGTTCGCCGATGGTGTCCGAGCCCCACTGTTCGACCAGATCGGCGACGTGCTCGTAGACGCGTCCTCCGTCCTTGAGCTCCAGCTCCTGGATCTCGCTGCTGGAGGGGTTCGACGTGCGCACGAGGATGAACACGTCCTTGTCGGAGGCCTTGGCGGCGTCGATGAACGGCGTGATGCCGTCGGTGCCGAGATACGGGTTCACGGTGACGGCGTCCTCATACCATTCGGAGCCGAACTGGAATTCGTCGCCGTTCTCGTCGTAGTCCTCCACATCGGCGGCGAGTGCGGCGGCGTTGCGCTGCACGTTCTCGATCTCGTCCTCGCTGGCCACGTCGGCGAACCGCAGCGGGAAGCCGCTCAGATGATGCGCGTAGGCCTCGGCCGTGGATCCGATGTCGCCGCGCTTGACGTCGCCGAGCACATACAGCCCGTTGTCCTGCGCGTACTTGCAGGTTCGTGCGTACATCCACAGGCCGGCCTCGCCCAGCGCCTCGTACATGGCGATCTGCGGCTTGACCGCGGGGACGATGTCCTTCACCGCGTCGATGATCGTCGTGTTGAATTTCAGGTACATGGCAGCGAAGTTGATGGACCATGCGGCCTCCGCCTCCATGGGGTTGCCCATCTCGCTTTCGCTGACGGTGGCCTCGCGCGCATGGTCGATGAGCTGCTTGGGCAGCAGCGCCGGCTTCGGGTCGAGTCCGACGACGCTGGGGTTGTTCTTCGCCGCGATGGCGTCGATTAGGCGGTCCATGAGTGTCCTTTGTCCTTTCCGGGAACGAGTGAATGGGAAGCGGCGCGCAGGTATTACAGCCGGCTGAAAACGAGCTTGGAGCCGATGATCGTGGCAAGCGGACGACCGGTGACGTCCCATCCTCCGAACGGCGTGTTGCGTGCCTGGGAGTGGAATCGCTCAGGGTCGACCTTCCATTCGGCGCCGGTGTCGAGCACGACGAAATCGGCGGTCTCGGGATGTTCCACCGCGCTCAGGTCGAGCGTGCGGCGGCCCTCGTCCGTACCGGTCTCGCCGAGCATCGCATCGATGTCGGCGGGCTCGTGGCCCATGAGCCGCTGCGGCTCGGTGGACATGAGCTCGATGAGCCTGTGGTCGGAGATGTGCCCACCGTCGACGAGTACCTTATGGCACACCCCATAGGCGCATTCGAGCCCGATGATGCCGTTGGGGGCCTCAAGGAATCCGCGCTCCTTTTCCTCGAGCGTGTGCGGGGCATGATCGGTGGCGAGCAGGTCGACGGTGCCGTCGGCGATGGCTTCGATGGTGGCCTGGCGGTCGGCCTCCGAACGCAGCGGCGGGTTCATCTTGGCAAGGGTGCCGTATTCGAGCAGCGCCTCGTCGCTCAGGGCCAGATAGTGCGGCGCCGTCTCGCAGGTGATGGGCAGGCCTTCGGCCTTGGCCTTGCGGATGGCGTCGAAGGAGATGGCGGTGCTCACGTGCTGGAAGTGGATGTGCACGCCGGTTTCACGGGCCTTCTCGATGTCACGGGCGACGATCTTCAGCTCGGTGTCTTCGGGGATTCCCGGCACGCCGAGCTTGCGCGATACGGGACCGTCGTTGACGGCACCGGTGTCGTGATGCTCGCAGTGTTCGATGAGATAGAGGCCGGATTCCTTCGCCATGCGCAACACATCGTCGAGAATCTCCGGGGTGACGGCCGAGCCGTCGTCGCTGATCGCGGTGATGGGGTGGGCGAGCTGGGCCGAGTCCTTCTCCCCCTCGGCCACGCCGCGAATGTACCAGCGCCAGTCGTCGAGGTCGGTGGCCTCATAGCCGGCGCGGTCCTTTGAGGCGCAGACGCACAGGTCGTAGCGCACCGGCAGGCTCACGTCGTGGGCGGAGTCGTAGTGCTGGAGGAAGTCGATGACGTTGTCGAAGCCCTTGCCAAGCACCTCTTCGGCGCCGGGTTTCGTGGAATCCGTGATCGTCACGCCGTCCAACGCCGGCACGGTGTTCGGCATGATGAGCACGTCCGTGTATCCGCCGGATGCCGCGGCGGCAGCGCCGGAGACCATGGACTCCTTGTACGTCTGGCCGGGGTCGCGGAAATGCACATGCGGGTCGGCGAAGCCGGGCGCCAGCGTAAGGCCCGTGGCATCGAACTCACCGTCGAAGACGGCGTCCTCATCGCGGAAGAACCGCTTCTCGTCGGCCTCCGGAATCACCAGGTCGATGGTCTCGCCCGTGTTCCACACGGTGATGTTGCGCAGTGTGAGCATGTGCATTTCCTTTCACGGTTGGTGCGGAAGCGGCGGGCTCCGCCGTCGCTTCCGCGCGTCTGGGACTGGCTAGAACTTGGCTTCCTCGTCGCAGTAGTCGCAGCGGTATTCCATGCGTTCGGAGTGCACGAGGTGGAAGCGCTGTTTGATGCCGCGTTCGATGGTGGTCACGCAGCGCGGGTTCACGCAGCTGATGACGTTGGTCACATGCTCGGGCAGGTTCGGGGTGAGCTTCTGCACGATGCTGCCGCCGTGCACCACGTCGACGGTCGCCTGGCGGGCCACAAGGCCGAGCACGTCGAGGTCGATGTCCTGCTCGCCTTCGATCTTGATGATGTCCTTGGAGCCGAACTGGTGGCTGGTCGTGTTCATGATCAGCGCAAGCCGGGTCGTGGCGGGGTTGATGTTGAGATAGTTGAGCACCTTCAGCGCAGTGCCGGCGGGCACGTGGTCGATGATGATGCCTTCAGTGATGCTGGTCACCTCCATCAGGCGGCCACCTCCTTCGCGTTGACCGCGTCGATGCCTTCAGGGTCGAATCCGGGCAGTTCGTCGCCCAGCACGGAGCATTCCAGCGCCATGCGCATGAGCATGCCGTTCTTCACCTGCTCGAAGTATGCGGCACGCGGGTCATGGTCCACCTCCACGGCGATCTCGTTGACTCGCGGCAGCGGATGCAGCACGGCCATGTCCTTCTTGGCGAGCTTGAGCTTGTCCTCGTCGAGGATGTAGGTGTCGCGCAGACGCAGGTAGTCGTCCTCGTTGAAGAAGCGCTCCTGCTGCACGCGGGTCATGTACAGCACGTCAAGGTCGCCGATCACCGAGACGAGGTCCTTGACCTCCACGTAGGTGCAGTTCTCGGTGGCGTTGATGCGGTCGATCACGTACTGCGGGGTCTTCAGCTCGTCGGGGCTGATGAGCACGAAGTTCACGTTGCCGAAGCGGCACAGCGTCTCGATGAGCGAGTGCACGGTGCGGCCGAAGGTGAGGTCGCCGCACAGGCCCACGGTGAGGTTGTTGACGCGGCCGAAGCGCGACTGCAGCGTGCACAGGTCGGCGAGCGTCTGCGTGGGATGCATGTGTCCGCCGTCGCCGGCGTTGATTACGGGGATGTCCACCGCCTCGGAGGCCACCAGCGCGGCACCCTCCTTCGGGTGGCGGATGGCGACGACGTCGACGAAGTTCGCGACGGTCTTCAACGTGTCGGCGATGGATTCGCCCTTGCTCACCGACGACTGCTGGGCGCCGGCGAAGCCGATGACACGGCCGCCGAGACGCAGCATGGCGGTCTCGAAGCTCAGACGTGTGCGGGTGCTCGGCTCATAGAACAGCGTTGCGATGATACGGCCATCGCAGGTATGCGAGACCAGTTTGCGATTTGCGTCGATGTACTGCGCCTTACGCAGCAGAAGCTCGATCTGCTCGGTGCTGAGATCGTCGAGCGTGACAACGCTTTTTCCGATGAAATCCTCGCTCGGGGATATTGATGACATGCGCGCCTTTCCGTCGTTGTTTGGATTCAGGCGGCCACAACATCGTCGCGACCTAATCAAGTCTAAATTCCCATAGGGACGGAAAAGCGCAAAAACATGACACGCGTTGTTTACGTTGGCTTCGGCGGCCGTTTACCCCGACCTCGCGACGGCCTTTACTCCTCGCTCCCCCGCTTCTTTGCGGCGACGACCTCCAGCTGGTCGAGGAAGTCGGTGAGGTAGTGGATGACGCGTCGGCCACCGGCGAGCACACGCTCGTCGACCGCCTGGTTGCGGCCCGCCTTGAGCTGCGTGACGATGCGATCGCCCTGCTCCTCGCGTTTGGCGCTGAACCGGCACAGTACCACGGCGTCCTGCGGGGGCTCCTCGCAGATGGAGATGGCGTAACGGGCCACGACCACGGGATCGTCGTCATGGGGAAGCTGCTGGTTGATGAGCATGGCCAGTGTCTCCAGCACGCGGCGCTGGCCTTCGGACGCCTTGACCTCATCATTGACGCGCACGCTCACGGCCACGCCGTTGAGCTCCTTGGACGGCTGGTCGGCGCAGATCACCGCCTCGAGGTTCATGTCGTCGATCTCGGCGTCGGCGTCGAACGCGTAATAGTAGCCGAGCGTGCTGAAACCGTCGGCGTCGGTGCTGGTCTTCGTTGCGTCATCGCTCATGATTCGGCTCCTTGTTTGGAAGAGAAACGTCTATGCACAGCATAGCGGATGATCGCCGTCCTGAAGATAAAAAGAAGCCTCCCTCTGACGAGGGAGGCGGAGGCCGAAAGGAACGATGGGGAACCCGAACGCCCGAAAGCATGCCGTGCCCGTCAGAGCACTGCGGTCCTGTAATTAAGGACTGCCTACGGCAGCGTTTTGCTGGCCAATCGGCTCGATAGAATCGCCGATTGGCACGCAGTGCTCGTCAGAGCACTGCGTCCGCTTGCATGAGGTAGACGTTTTGGCGCATCATCTTGGCCTGGCTGCGCGTGATCTCCTCCTCCTCGAGCATCTCGCGTATCGTCTCCATCTCCAGGCGATACGTCTGCGTGCGGATGTCCTCCACACCCTTGCGCGACGGCAGCGACGAAAGCGTGGGCAGCGACGAGGACTTCGCGTGCAGGGTGCTCAATGCGGCACGGTATTCGCCGATCAGACGGGCGATGATCTCCGCGTTGTCCACATCGGTGAGCACCTCGCTCTTCAGATGCTCGATGGTCGCCTCGAACAATTCGATCTGTATGCTGCGCATCATATCGGTCTTACGAGGGTCGAGACCGGGGGTCACACGCGCCAGCACGGCCCAGATGCGACGCAGCAGGATCATGGCCTGGCGACGCGGCTTTGCCTGACGAATCTGGATGTGGTGTCCGCCCGATCCGGTCAGGTGGTTGAGCGAACTGTTGAGACGGGTGATGAGCTGTTCGGCGGCCTCCTCCTTTTCGGGATGCGCCTCGAGCAGGTCGTTCAGCCACTCGCGTTCCCATTCGAGCGTCGAGACGCGGACCTTCTGCTCGCGTTTGATGGTCTCCTGGGGAACCGCGAGCTTCACGCGGTCGATGCGCTCCGTGTAGGAGTGCATGACGGCACGGACCTCCTCATGGGTCTCCGGGGTGTCGAGCTCGGCGATCTTCGTGAGCGTGCGACGCAGCATCTCCACGTTGTCCTTCGCATACTCCTCGCCCTTCACATCATCGTCTCGTGGTGCCAGCAGCGGCAGGATGATGTTCGCCAACACCAGCGACACCACGATGTATCCGGAGACGATGAACAGCAGGGCGCTGCGAAGCGGAATATGCGTGGCCTCGTCGATGCCGTTGGGCAGCGTGAACGCCAATGCCAGCGAAATCGTGCCCTTGGGTCCGCCGAACGTCATGACAAGGGCGCTGTGCACTCGCTCCTTCGTGAGCTTGCGACGCTTGCGGGTGACCTGGTCCTTCGTGACGCGCAGCATACCCAGCATCCACAGGAACCGGATGGCGAGGGACACCACGGTGAGCACTACAACGGCCAGTACGAGCATCCAGCTGCTCACCGACTCGTTCTGCCAGCTGGATCGCATGGCGATGGGCAGTTCGATGCCGAGCAGCACGAACACGGAGCCGTTCAGCGTGAACTCGATGAACTGCCATACGGAGTTCGACACCAGGTTGGTTCGGGCGATGTCGCTGCCGAAGCCGTATCGCTGGAAGGTGATGAGCAGGCCGGCGGCGACCACCGCCAGCACGCCGGAGACATGCAGGTGCTCGGCGCCCACATAGGCCGCGAACGGAATCAGCACCTCGATGCCGATGCGCAGGGTCATCGTCTCCATGCGGTATCGACGCAGCAGCAGCACGAGCTTGTTGAACACGAATCCGGCGACCACGCCCACGGCGACGCCGCCGAAGAAGCTCACCGTGATGCCCTGGGCGAACTGCGCGAGGGAGAACGTGCCCGTAAGCGCGGCGAGACAGGCGAACTGGAAGCCCACGATGCTGGCCGCGTCGTTGAACAGGCTTTCGCCGCGCAGCACGTTCAGCTGCCGTTCGGTCAGCTTCGCCTCCTTGCTCAGCGAGGCGACGGCCACGGCATCGGTGGGTCCGAGCGCCGCGCCGAGCGCCAGCGCCGCGGCAAGCGGCACCGCAGGCCACAGCACATGCAGCGTGATACCGGTGACGGCGAGCGAGAGCAGCACCAGTCCGATCGCCAAGGACAGCGACGGCCCGAGGTTCTTCGCCACCTCGCGGCGGGGGACGTTACGGGCCTCGAGGAACAGCAGCGGGGCGATGAACAGCACCATGAACAGTTCCGAATCCAGTTCCAGATTCGGCAGGAACGGCGTGAAGTACCAGACCACGCCCAAGACGATCTGCACGAGCGGCGTCGATACGCGGGGAATGAAGCTGCTCAGCGCCGACGACACCAGAACGGCGATGAGCACCTCGAGGACCAGTGTGAGTTGGGCCATACGGGAAGGACCTTTTCTTCTCTCTTATTGACAAAACCTATTTGAAATGCTAGCAGTCAAACGTTTTCATCGCGTTAAGGATTCGTCCATGGCTTATTCATTTTTCGCGGGAAAGCCATGCTCCCGAAGATCTCCGTCCGCGAGGGAAGGCATCGGCGAGTGGTCACAGTCCCGCCTTCTTGAGCTCGGCGACGATGCCCACATAGAACTCGCGCACATCGAATCCTTCGATGTTCTCGCGGTTGAGGTCGATCATGTCGGCATGCGAGATGCCACGTCTGCCATTCGGCTCCAGCCAGATGAACCGCTCCCCCCACGGGAACGACGGCTTGGATACCAGTCCGTCGTTTGGGCCGTCGAACCACTTGACCAGCGGATACGTGAAGTTCAGCGGGAATTTTCCGGTCGTCGCATGGGCGAGCCTCGAACCCACGCTCTGGCAACGTATGCCGGGGAACGGTTCGAGGCCGATCTGCCCGTTGATGCGGGCGCATCCCTCCTGCGTGAGGTCATGCACGGCGGCCATGAAGTCCGGGGCCTTGTCGCCCAGACGGGCCGCCGCGGTATTGTAGGCGACCTCGACCTTGCGCTGGGCGGAGACGGGGATATGCGACAGCAGGTAGTCGGCGAAGCCGCATCCCCGATGCGGCGTGTTGATGGTGGTCAATGACGCAACCCATCGGCCGGCGCCGCATCGCGCGATGGCGTAGCGCATGTCGAGCCCGCCCTTGGAATGGGCGATGACATTGACCTTCCCGCAGCCGGTCTGCTCCACGATCCGTCGTATGCGTTCGGTGAGTTCGGAGGCACTGTCCGCGACCGACGATGCCGACTGGTGCTCGCCGTAGAAGATCCGCGCGCCGTTGCGTTCCAGCTCGTCCGGTATCCGCCCCCAGTAATTCAATGCCTTGGTGTCGCGGAAGAACACGCCGTGCACCAGCAGGACCGGGTACCGGGTCTTGCAGATTCCGGCAGGCGCCCGGCGTCTATCGAACGCGTCCTTTTCCGATTCGAACCGCACCTCGCGCTCGACGGTGCGGATGATCAGCCGCAATGCGACCAGATTCACAATCGGTATCCATCCGCACAGGATGCCGATGACGCGAATCTTCAACCCCAGCTGCACGGAGGTGAGATAGACGGCGATGATGCCGATCCAGAAGACGATGGATTCCACCAGCGCGAACACCGCCAGCGCGGAAACCCAGGGCACCCATCGGGAGGGCAGGGCAAGGAACGCCGACACGACGAACGCGGCACCGCCGATAAGCACGGTCCACCAGAACACCTTCAGAAGAATCACACCGAACCGGCAGATCGCAATACGGCGCGAACCGGCCATCCCACCCGTTTTCCTTTTCATCCCGTTCACGCCTCCATTGCACCACGAACCATAAACTGAGGAGCCTTCGAGGGCCATGGCGCCGTTCATCGGCGCAACAATCACTGGACATCATGTCGTCTTGTTATTTTCCATGGAAATCCCCGACAATATCCAGACGCCGGACGCACAATTCCCATGAATACCCGCATACGCCGCATACAATGGGAATCGGGATTCATTCATGCGCCTACCTATGGCCCTGATTCATGGACAGCGAGGCACCCATGGCAATTCAATCCACCATCACCCTGAACAACGGCACGGTCATCCCCCAGGTCGGTCTGGGAGTGTTCCAGACGCCGGACGGCGACACCACGGTGAATGCGGTGCAGGCCGCGCTGGAGGCCGGATACCGGCATATCGACACGGCCATGATCTACCGCAACGAGACTTCGGTGGGCGAGGGCATCCGCCGCTCCGGCGTTCCGCGGGAGGACATCTTCCTCACCACGAAGCTGTGGAACGACGATATCCGCGCCCATCGCGCAAAGGACGCGTTCCAGGAGAGCCTCGACCGGCTTGGACTGGACTACGTCGACCTGTATCTCATCCACTGGCCGGCGGACGGCTGGCAGCAGGCGTGGGACGACATGCAGGAGATCTACGCATCCGGCCGAGCGAAGGCCATCGGCGTGAGCAACTTCCACGAGCATCATCTCAACGACCTGCTGGCGAACAGCGACGTGACGCCGGCGGCCGACCAGATCGAGTCCTCGCCGCAGTTCCCCAACCAGCCACTCATCGACGCGGTGCAGGCGAAGGGCATCGTCGCAGAGGCATGGAGCCCGCTCGGCGGCACGGGAGGCAGCCTGCTCGGCGACCCCGCATTGGCCGAGATCGGAGCGAAATACGGCAAGTCACCGGCACAGGTGGTGATCCGCTGGCATATTCAGCGCGGCGTGGTCGTACTGCCGAAGTCCACGCATGCCGAACGCATCAGGCAGAACCTCGAGGTGTTCGATTTCACGCTCACCGACGACGACATGGCCGCCGTCAGCGCATTGAACACCGGCAAGCGCAACGGTTCCGATCCGGACGACTTCGCTTTCTGATTCAAATCACAGGCCCCGTTCAGGGGCCTGTTCGCTATCCACCGTCCATTCCGTCATTCATTTCGTCTTCCCATCGCCAACCCATCAGCTTTTTCGAACATGCCGATGCAATGATTGCAAAGGAGCGGTTATGTCGTTCGCCACGGTCCATCAGGACATCACCACCATGCAGGTCGATGCCATCGTCAATGCGGCCAATACCCGGCTGCGTATGGGAGGAGGGGTCTGCGGCGCGATCTTCCACGCGGCGGGGGCGGAAAAGCTCCAACGGGCCTGCGATCGCCTCTCCCCCATCGCCACCGGCCAGGCCATCGCCACCACCGGCTTCGATCTGCCGTCGCATTACGTCATCCATACGGCGGGTCCCATCTGGCATGGCGGCGATCATGACGAGGAACGCCTGCTGCGCGACTGCTATCGAAATTCGCTGAAGCTTGCGGACAAGCTGCATTGCGCAAGCATCGCCTTCCCGCTGATCTCCAGCGGCATCTACGGGTATCCGAAGGACCAGGCCCGCAACGTCGCCGAGGATGAGATCCGCTCCTATCTTGCCGAGACGCCGTCGACGGACATTAGCGTGTATCTGGTGCTGTTCGGCTGATGCGCCCGGTCGGTGCCGGCATCTAACGCAGCGTCGGGTCTCCGAAACGACGGTTGGCCAATACGGGCAGACTCTGCCGGACCGAGGCCAGCACGCCTTTGTCCAGTTTTGCCGTGATCATGCCCGGCTGCGCGCCGGCGTTTGCGAGCACCTCGCCCAACGGGTCGACGACTCGGCTCAGACCGATGTTCTGCCCGCTCACCTCACTGCACGCCAATACATAGCAGGTGTTCTCCACCGCGCGGGCGGCGGCCATCAACGCCCAATGCCTCTCCTTCAACGCTCCGCGCACCCATGCCGCGCTGACCACGATGGCGTCCGCGCCGCGCACCGCCAGCGAACGCGCGGTTTCGGGAAAACGTACGTCGTAGCAGGTCATGACGCCGATCTTCCAGCCGTCGACGTCGACGACTGGCGGCAATGCGTCGCCGGGCAGCACGGTGTCGGATTCCTTTTCGGCGAATGCATCGTACAGGTGAAGTTTGCGGTAGGTGGCGATGATGTCGCCGTTCCGGACGACGAGGAACGTGTTGGCGACTCGGGAATCATCCCCCGTTCCGTGTGTCCGGCCTGCGGTCGCCTCATCAGGTTCAACGACGGTGCCTGAAGCGTTTCCGGCCGACGGACGTTCATGCACGGTGCCCATGAGCGTGACGCCGGTCTCCCGACTGATACGGCGCAGCCCCGTTACGAACGGCCCGTCCAACGGCTGCGCGCGATTGGCCACGAACGCTCCATCGCCGCCGTTGCGTGCGATGAGCCCTTCGGGCAGGGCCAGCAGCCGCGCTCCTTCGTCGGCCGCCTGCCGCGCATAGCCGCGTATCGCGACCAAGTTGGCGTCCGGTTCCGGCCCCACGGTGAACTGCGCCACCGCCACCGTCAGCACGTCGGTGTCTCTCATGTCACTCATGGCCCCCATGATACGGTTCCGTGATTACACTCGAATCATGACAGTTCCATCGAAGCCGCTGCTGTATGAATTCGAGACCATGTTCGACGATGCGCCGCACATCCTCGAACGCGCCCTCGGCTATTGGGAGGATGACCATGTGGGCCCGGTGGAGGAGATCGCCCCAGCGCTGTTCCATGCACATGTGGCCGGCAGCGAGGAGACGCCCTACGACGTGGACATCCGCCTTGATGGCGGAGGCACCGGGAACGATACGTCTCATCCGTGCGAACGGCATGTGATGTCCGCCGCATGCACATGCCTCTATCATCGGACCCCGTACTGCAAGCACGTGGGCGCCGTATTGTACGCGCTTCGCGCACGGCTGGAAGGCGACGGACGCCGCCCCACGACGCCGGATGACGAGATCGCCGACCGCAACCGCAAAACCACTGTGCCGAAATACATCCTCGACGGCATATGCCGTCGCATCGACGAACGTGTGCGGCAGTCGGATGGCCGTGATGTTCTGTTCTTCTGGTCCACCGAGTGCCTGCGACAGGCCGAGCGACTTCGCTCCGGAGCGGAGGAGCCGCTTATTCCCGCCAAGGAGGCCGGACGCATGATTCTTGGTCCCATGGACGAGTATCATCGCCGCCATAATCTCAGCGACCACGATCATGGCCCCGGCGGTCTTGGCGAAGGCACGGAGCCGCCGTCATGGCCCGCATCCGGCGAGACGCATCGACAAGGCGCGTATGACGGGGCGCTTTCCGGTCTGCGTACGGTGGTCGATAATGCCCTGCATTCCACGGACTACGACGATGCCTGTCTCAACCTTGCCCTATGCATGCAGGCGCTGGCCGCGTTCACGAATTCCGTGGACGACGATTATCACGAGCTGTCCAATGAGAACGACCAGCTCGCCGATCGGATTCGCTGCTATATGGAGAACGTGGCCGCATACGCGGATTCCGCGACGGCGGGCATCGCGCTCGGGCACATTGCGAAGGTCGCGTATGAGCCGGAGATACAGTTCTACGATCCGGCGAACGCGGCGATGCTGTTGGCGAGCGCCTGCGCGTTCGCCCGATACGAGGACAGGACGATGTGGGCTTATGACGTGATTGATACGGCCCTTGAACGCTTCGGCCCATCGCATGACGACGAACTGTCGCATGACATGCTCGTCGCTCCTCGACATGTGTTGTACCGGTATGTGCTGATGGTGGCCTATGATCTGCGTCGGTTGGCCGGCGACGAGGAAGGGTGTCGGGAACTGTGGGGCACGCGTCCTTCGTCTGGTCCCTTGCTGCTGATGCATGCCGTCGTCCTGATACGGCAGCGACGGTTCCGGGAGGCGTATCGTCTTGTGTCCGGGCATCTTGACCAATGCATGGACCAGATTGATGCCGACAGGCAGATCGTGCACAACGGTCTTCTGCAGGGATTGCTGCCGCATGGCTGGCATTCGCTGCTGGAATGCTGCGCGGAGGGTATGGACGATGCGGACGCGCTTGCCGTCGTCTACCGGTTCGTCATCGTCAATGGCAACGACAGGGCGGATGCGACGTATGTGGGCAGATTACGGCGCCTGATTCGACTGGGTGGGGCAGACGACGAGCAGTGGAGCGAGGCAGCACGGTCTTTGGCTCGTGAATGTGCGAGGAACATCGCGGAGCGCATTCGCACGCAGCCCGAAATACCGTGGGACGCCATCGGACCGGAGCGGCGCAGCAGCTGGCGCAACCCGGCGTATGAGCGGCTCATCGTGGATGAGCGGTTGTCCGATGCGGCGCTCACCTATTGCGTGACCATCGACTATCCTCCGCTGCCTTTGCTGAAGACCATGGCGATCGATCATCCTCAGGAGGCCCGTCAGGTGATCTATGACGCGTTGCCCACAGGCGCGCTGGATGCGAATGTGGTCGTTCCGGGCACGGGACGTCGTGGCATGGACGCGCATCGCACCAAGTACCGTCAGGTGGCGAAGCAGCTGCGGCGCTACCGCGAGGTATTCGGGGAGGAGGAGATGCGGGGGCTCGCCCGCCGCATCGTCGAACAGTATCCGAACCGGAAGGCGTTGCGTGACGAACTGTCCTTCGCGCTGTAGCGAATCCGACGATTCGCTGAGGGCCGACGCCGATGGTCGCAGAGTAGAGTTGGGCTTGAGAACCGAAACCATTGCAAAGGAGCCTGCCATGGCATTGCTTGAACCTCCCGAGATTCCGACCCGCAAGGCGCATGACGGCCTGGAACTTCCGGCCATCGGATTCGGCACCTATAAGGTGAACGGGTTCGCCGGGGTCGCGGCCGTCGCGTCGGCGCTTGAGGTCGGATACCGTCTGATCGATTCCGCGTTCAATTATGAGAACGAGGGTGTGGTGGGCAAGGCCATCCGCGAATCCGAGGTGCCGAGGGAGGACATCATCGTCACCTCGAAGCTTCCCGGACGTCATCATCAGTACGATCAGGCGCGCACCACCATAGAGGAGTCGGTGGCCCGCATGGGGCTTGACTACATCGACCTGTATCTCATCCATTGGCCGAACCCGTCGCAGGGCCAGTTCGTGGAGGCGTGGCAGGCGCTTGTCGACGCGCAGGAGCAGGGCATCGTGAAGCATATCGGCGTGAGCAATTTCCTGCCCGGCCATATCGACCTGCTCATCCGCGCGACCGGCGTGACACCGGCGGTCAACCAGGTCGAGCTTCATCCGTTCTTCCAGCAGAACGAGCAGCGCGCATATGACGAGGCGCACGGCATCATCACCGAGGCGTGGAGCCCGTTGGGCCGCGCCAACCAGATGCTCAAGGACCCGACAATCGTCCGCATTGCACGCAAGCATGACGTCTCCCCCGTCGCCGCGATTCTGCGCTGGCATCTGCAGCTCGGAGACGTGGCCATCCCGAAGTCGATGGACCGCGGTCGTCAGCGCGCCAATCTCGATCTCACCGGTTTCGAACTCGACGAACAGGATATGCGCGACATCGCCGCCATGGACAACCCCGAGGGCCGTACGTTCGAGCAGGATCCCCACTGGCACGAAGAGGACTAGCTTTTCGCCAGTAGGCAGCGTGTTATGCCCGTTGCCGCCGATTGGATTCGACCGGTGGCAACGGGCTTGTTCTTTACCCTTTACGGCTCACCATTGGCGGCTCATCATCAGCTGCCAGACCCGGTCCCCCTCATGCAGGCTGCGCGGCGTCATCGGCCGCAGAGTAGGGTCTTCGAGCAGGTTCCGGGCACGTTCCACGTCACCGTGGAGCACCTCGTATTCGGCCAGTTGGATCTGCCATCCGACCCGGCCGTGGTGGCTGGGCTCCTCCTCCATGCGATGCGCGATGTAGTCGGCGTCGGCGTGGGTCCACGAGGATGCCGGACGGAACCAGACGCCCATGTCATGGAGCAGCCCCTCGAGCATCATCCGCTCGACGGAGCCCGGACGCCGGCGGGAGACGATGCCTCGCAGCTGCTCCACCGCGGCATCGCGCCGGCGGTAGTCGCCCATCATGTGGCATGCGATCGCGCCGATGTTGAGCATCATGATCCGCAGGTTGCCGTCGCCCGAAACATGCAGGGCCCCCAGACGGTCCACGGCCCTGCGCGGCTCGTCGTCGAGATAGTCGCATCGCGCGTATTCCACGGCGAGACGGTCGGCGGAGAGATTGAGCCTGTCGTGCCGTGCATACCGGTCAAGCACCGCACGGTATTTGTCCACGTCGCAATCCTGAACGACGATGGGCGCCAGGGCGGCGAACGCACGGGCGAGGCATCGACGGCATGAGACGGTGACGAGCCAGGTCACGATGACGAACATGACGATCGTCAGGTAGAACAGGCCCGCCGACTCCATCGACGCCATCAGCATGTAATACACGACCGCGACCATCAGCAGTATCGCGATGTGTCCGGCCCGGATCCTCCGTGTGCGTGCGGCATAGACGCCCCACACCCGGTCGGCGTCCATGCCATACCATTCCGAACGGGAGCCATCGTCGCGCATCGTCGGCATGTCTTCATCCTCGCTTTCCGTGTCATCCGCCGACATCATCGGCAGACATGTGTCGTGTTGTATGCGGCCGCGTCTGCGGCGGCCGCGATCGTCATTCGGCGTCGGCCGCCGTCAGGGTCGCCTCCTGCAGATAGGAACGGCCGGTCCCCGGATCCCTGTAGGCGACATAGGCCTTCGTGGCGATCTCGAGAATCTCCGCGGTCTTGCTTTCCGGCGCCGACACGATGACCTGGAATCCGAGGCGCGGCAGCACCGAAAGCGCTCGCTGCGTATAACGGCCGTCGGCCTTGATGAGAGCCTCGTCGAGAAACAGCGTGGTGTAGGTGGGGCGTCCGGAAACGTCGCCTCCCAGCAGGTAGATGAGTGCGGCGCCGTAGACGAACGAAGTAAGCTCCTGCAGGGCGCCGCCGGATTTGCCGCCGGTCGAGGTGATTCGCTCGTCGGGGATGTCCGCATGCCTCACTGTCGCATAGAACGAGGATCGGCAACGCGGGTCGAGGTTGCGGGCGCCGTAGTTCTTGATGCCGTTGGCATCGCGGACCTGTTCGAGCTCGCGGCGGAGCGCTTCGACCAATCCGGTGCATGAGGCGAACGTCTTCCTGGCGACGGCCATGCGGTCCGACGAGCGCTCCGCCTCCGCATGCCATTCGCCGAGCGCGGCGATGGTGCGCTTCAGACGGGCGGTGAACGAGCGTTCGGGGCGTCTCACATCGGCGCCGATGGACAGGCTGCCGTGTCGCGGGCCGAACTTCTGTCCGCGCAGCATGGCGTTGATGCGGTCCAGCTGGTCGGCGATGTCGTTCGCGTCGGTGTCGAGTGCACGGTTGATCTGCGTGAAGTTCATGAGCAGCTTGTCGAGGCTGTTGGCGTACTCCTCCTCGGTGGCGGCGGAGGCC
Source organism: Bifidobacterium saimiriisciurei (assembly GCF_010667655.1). Classification (GTDB taxonomy): domain Bacteria; phylum Actinomycetota; class Actinomycetes; order Actinomycetales; family Bifidobacteriaceae; genus Galliscardovia; species Galliscardovia saimiriisciurei. The sequence goes on along the minus strand of NZ_WHZU01000007.1, from coordinate 45,312 downwards.
GTCAGCCGTTCGAGGTCGGTCAGTTCGTCCAGATAGTACTTGTAGTCCTCCACGCTCGCGGTCAGGGAGCCGTCGTCCCCCGCATACAGGTCGAGATACGTGGCCATGCGGGTCTCCGTTTCGGTCCGTCGCGTTCCGGCGGTTTCGGCGAGTGCGGCGATTCTTTTCCTGACGGCCTCGCTTACCCGCTCCACCACATGCCGTTCGAATGCGTCGCCGCGCGTGGCGGAACCGGCCCCGACGATGATGTGGGGGCGGTCGGCGCGGTTCACCACGCCGGCGAAGTTGTCCTCGTATGCCGAGTCCAGCAGTTCAACGACCGGTTCGGGCAGTTGCGGTCCGTCATGCCCCTCATGGTCTGGGTCGTCATGCGTTTCGAGCCATCGGCGGATGGCCGCCGTGGCACGCTGCAGCGACTCGTATCGGGTCTTCGCCTGGTAGAGTTTCTGGTTCTCCTGCGCCAGTTCGGCTTCAATCTCGTCGCGCATGGCGGCGAGCCCGTCGGGCTCCTGGTCGTCGCGTCGGGCGGCCACATCCTTCAGCTCGTCGATGCGGCGCCTGATGCCGTCGGCATCGACCTTTTCCCATGGCGTGTAGTCGAGTTGTTCGGCAAGGCCGTGTTCCTTGTGCAGTCTGTCGATGCGTCGTTTCTGTTCGGCATAGGCCGCGTCCGCCTGTTGGAGGCGTGCCTTGGCGTCGTTCACCGATTGGGCGAGCCGTTCCAGATACGAGTCGTCGGCGAATCCGATGACGGGATGAAGCCCCTTGGTGCCGTGGTAGCCGCGGTCGCCGGATTTCATCTGCCCGTCCGTCTGCACCTGACGGTCCCCGTCGCCATCGTCGATGACGTCGACGCATCGGGCGTCGAACCGTTCGGAGCCCGTCTGCTCCTTGAGCCAGCCGACGAACGGGGAGTCCTCCCGATATCGGAGCTTGTCCGACATCCACCCGGCATTGGAGCCGGTGTCGTATTCACGGGAGGTGTCGACGAACCGCCATGTGCGTCGGATCATCGTCGTCGGGTCTATGGCGCTGACCTTTTCGGCGAATCCCCGCTCATGGCGCTTGTCGACGAGGATGGTCTGCGCGATGGGGGCGTATGCGACGTTCATGGCGGCTCGCCAGCGTTCGCAATCCTCGCGCACGTCCATGAGTTCGGCGACGTATGGCAGTTCGTCCACGCCCAGGCCCGTGGCACGGGCAAGCAGGGCCCTCGCGTCGTCCATGGCCTGGGTGATGCGTGTCCTGCGCCTGCTCTGGCGTTCATGGTCCTTGCGCAGGCGAGCGAGGTCGGTGGCGGCTTCGGAACGGTCGCCGACCGCCTCGTCGCGAAGGCGTTCGCATTCGGCGAGTTCGTCTTCGTACGTCTGTTCGAAGGCGAGCGCGGTCCGTCGTCGGGCGTCCCATGCCGAGGAGTCTGCGGGCATGGTCTCATCGAGTCCGCGGAACTGCGTTTCCATGCGTTCCCGCTGCCGTCGCGCGTCGTCGAGGTCGCGCCCGGCCTGGTCGAGTTCCGTTTCCAGGCGGATTCGTCCGCCACCATCGACTCCCTGCATTCGAGCGCTGATATCGACGATGCGATGCTGCAGTGAATCCGCATGCCGTTGCAGTCGTTCCGTTTCGCGTCGCTGCAGTTCGGCCTCATGCTCGTCGTCCGGCAGCTGCGCGGCCACCTCTTCCGTCAGCCGTCCGATGACCCAGTGTTCCAGGGTTCTGCGTCCGCTCTCGCCTGTGGGATCGACCGGTTCGAAGGCGCGGGACCGCCGCAGCACGTTCGCGTATTCGCCGTAGGCCTGCTGGATGCCGCGCAGACGGGCCACCCTCCTGGCCTTCTCCTCCATGCTGCGGAAGTTTTCGTCGTATCGGTCGTAGTCCTCCACGGTGCTGCGTGCCAGACCCAACGCCTCCGGCACGCCGAGGACGCCCTGCTTGAAGATGTCGTCGAGCCTTGACGGCGCATCGGCCGACTGGATCTTGTACAGCAGGCGGCATGCGGATTCGCTCAGTCCCAGTGTGCGCCAGATGTGCGCGTGGAAGGCGTCGGCGTTCGAGAACTGCAGGCATCCGGGGTATGTGGATTTCAACGCGGTTGGCGTGAACGGTGCGTCGCGGAACGCATCCATCATCCTCGGGTCCATCTTGCGGTCCCATACGACGTACTGCCGTCGTACGTCCCCCCTGCCGTCGCCCGGGGAGAGGTAGAGGAACTTCGCGCAGGAGAGGATCTCTCCCCCTGTGCGGTTCTCATAGGTGTCGACGATGGCGCCCCAGACCGACTGGGGCATGCCGTCGTCGTCGCGGCCCCGCAGGTAGATGGGCACGTCGCCCGTGCCGTCGTTGCTCATGCCGAGCATGCCGCGCAGGTACGTGTAGTCGTTGCGTTCGGAACGGCCGGCGTTCGAGGCCTTGTTGTATGGCGTTCCCGTGGGGTACAGCAGCGATATCTGTGCGTCGACGAGCGTGGATTTGCCTGATTCGCTGGCTCCGGCGAGCAACGTCACCGGTTCCCCCGAGTCGGTCGATGGCCTGAACTCATGGTATCCGTCGTATGAGCCCCAGTTGACGAGCTGCCGGCTTGTCAGCATCCATCGGTCGGCGATGATCGCCATCTCGTCCTTCATCGTCCCTCCTCGATATCCGCGGAACCGTCTTCGACGATGGCTCCGACGTCCATGGCGTCGTCGTGCATGGCGGCGCTTTCGTCCGCATCCGGCGCGGAGTCGTGCTCCGACGTCTCGTCCTGCGTCTCGACGTCCGCGCCCAGCCATGTCTCGGCGAGGCGCCGGTCCAGCACCACGGGCACCAGTGGAGTGATCGTGTACATGCGTTCATCGTCGTCGTTCCTGGACAGGTACCCGTAGGTGGTCAGGGCCGAAACCGTGGCGGCTATCTTCTTCAGCACGCCCTCCTCGTCGTTGCGCGAGGCCAGGTAGCCGGCCCCGGTGGTCAGCGCGTTGCGGATCTCCTCGAAGCCGACGATCCATCCGTCCGGCTCCGTGCGGGTGTTCTCGTATTCGAGCACGCGTATGCGCAGGTATGCGAGTGTGGCGGCCTCCTCGCGGGTGAGGCTGGCACGGGTCTTGAGTGCGCGCATGGACACGTCGGATTCGCTCACCGGAGTGGCGTACATGATGTGGTAATGCCGGTTCACGACGAGCTCGAGCATGTCGTTGTTCAGCGAGCGCACGACATCCTCGCGGTTGTCGAGCACCAGGTCGTAGAGGTCGCCGGTGATATAGCGGTCGCGTTTGAGCGCGATGGCCGCGATACGCGCGTCGGCGCACATGTCGCCGGTGTCTCCTTCGAACAATGCATGGGGGTTCATCGTCGCCATGAACTCATCGGACTTGGCATCGCCGGCCGTGGCATCGTCCGCAGGGACATCCTTGGGGGCGCCGCCCATGTCGTTTCCGTTCCGTGCCATGTTCATCCTTCCTCCACGATGTCGTCCAGGGTCTTCATGTCGGCCAGCAGCGGCCGCGTATGCCATTGCCGCTCCCCGCCGGACAGCGATATGCAGTGCCATGTCACCCGGGGGCCGGTACTGGTCTGCAGGCCTCCGAGGAATCCCACGAGCTCGCTTTCCCTTCGCTCGTCGGCCGGCAGGAGGTTGAAGCTTGCCGCCATGTCCACGTATTCGCCCCGCATGACCGGGTTTCGGCAGATGAGCTCCACCATGCGGCGGAGCCGTGGGCCGCCGACCTCGACCATGGCCTGCAGATCGGGGGCTTCGATATGCTGCGGCATGGTGTCGGAGGAGTCGTCGAGGCCGGGCGGCGACGTATAGGTCAATGGCCGTGCCGGCCGCAATGGGAGACGTCCCAGGCGGACCGTGGCGACGTTGGTGTCATAGGGCTGGTTCGTGTCGTCGGGGCGGGCCTTCGCCTCGGCGTTGAGCTTGGCGAAGAGGCGGTTCAAGGTGCCGAGCATGGTGCGGTATCTCGTATCGGTCTGTTGGCGCACCAGCCTGCTGACGGCTTCGTCCGAAAGCCTCATCTGACGTCTCACGTCCTCGATGCCGTCGTAGATGAGGGAGAGTTCGGCCTTGATCTGGTTGAGCAGCACGGCGGAGTCGCCGGCCAGATACGGGGTCCGCGCGATGTCTCGTATGGCGTCGTCGATCTGGTGGCGTCCCTCTTCGGTCACGATGACCTGGAATGCATCGGCGAACCGGCGGCCGCTGTCCGATTCACGGAACGACTTGCGGTAGTCGTCGTGATACAGGGAGAGTATGTCTTCGACCGACATGGCGCCGGCCTGCATGCGCCGGCGCAGGGCGTCGCCGTTGTCCCGTTCGGACAGCGCCAGTTCCTTGAGGTCGACGGGTACGCCGCGCAGCGTGTTGTGCAGCACGCCGATGATGTCCGCCACCTGGTCCTGCGAAAGGGTCTCATCGGATCCGCCGTGCTCGATCTGCTCGATTTCCCTTCGGCGTTCCTCTATCTCCGCGTTGAGCAGCTCGACTCGTTTCTTCGGATCGGCGGTCAGCCGCATGCGGGCATGCTCGACCTCCATGATGATGGAGTTCGCCTGGGCCCCGGAAAGCACCTGGGTGTCGTCCTCCAGGCGGGAGAGCGCGTCGATGGCCCGGTGCGCCCTGGCCGTGAGCCTGTACAGGAACCGGTGCGAGACGATGTCGAGCGAGTTCGCCAGCCAGGCGTAGTCGCCGTCGCCTTCACGGGTGAGCTCGACGAGTATCTGATGGGCGGCGTCGGAAAGCGTCTGGTCGTCCCTCAGCGTGTATTCGCCGGTTTCGATGAGCCCCGACAGCCCCTGTGCGAAGCGGTCTTCGAGGATCTCACGAGGCAGCTCACCGGTGAGCGGTTCGAACGCCGCGCGGAGCAGCGCCACGTACATCATGGAGTGCTGGCGCAGAAGCAGACGCAGCACCCCGGTCTCATAGACCGGCCTGAGCCTTTCCATCTCCTGACGGACGTCGGCCAAATTCAACCTCTTTCATTCTCGTTCAACATGTCGGCCATGCGGATGCCGTTGCGATCAGGCTTCCTCGTCCTTGCCGTAGAACAGCCTGTCGGTTACGAGACGACATTTGCGCATGATGCCGAGCAGCTCGTTCTCGAACGCCTGGCCGCGGTGCGCGGGCTCCTTGAGCACCGCCGCGATGCCGCCGAGCGAATAGGTGTCGTCGGGAAGCACGTCGGCGCGGTTGGCCCTCCCCGACCACAGGTAGTTCGCGTTGCGGGCATTCGTGGCCATGGTCCATGCCTGGCGCAGTATCGCGGCGTCGTCATGGTCGATCTCCCCCAGCTCCTCGAGCCTGTCGAGGGCCGGCATCGTGGAGACGCACTGCAGTTCGGGATGGTCGTGGGCCTTCTGCAGCTGCAGCAGCTGCACGGTCCATTCCACGTCGGACAGGCCTCCCTTGCCGAGCTTGAGATGACGTTCGCGCCGGACGCCTCGGGGCAGACGCTCCGCCTCCACACGCGCCTTGAGCCTGCGGATGTCCTTGATCTGCGCCTCGGAAAGCGGCTGGTCGGGATATCGCAGCGGGTTCGCGAGCAGGGTGAGGAAGTCGTGGGCGAGCCGTTCGTCGCCGGCGGCGTATCGTGCACGCAGCAGCGCCTGATGTTCCCATGTGCTTGCCCATGAGGAGTAGTATTCCCGGCAGGATTCGTAGGAGCGGACCAACGGGCCGTTCTTGCCTTCGGGACGCAGATCGAGATCGAGCTCGATCTTGTTCTCCATCGAGACCGGTCCCATGAGGATCCTGCGCAGATCGTCGACCACGGCCTTGGCGAAGGTGAACGCCTGACGGTCCTCCGCCGAACCGTTCGGACGGTAGATGATGATGACGTCGGCGTCGGAGCTGAAGTTCACCTCCCTGCCGCCGTATCGCCCCATGCCGATGACGGCGAGCCTTGCGGCCGGCTGATCCAGCCCCTGCTCACGGCATTGGTGGTCGATGGACCAGTCGAGAGCGCTATCCAGCAGGGCGTCGTAGACGACGGTCATGGCCTCGAGACAGTCGCCATCGGCGATGACGCCGCTCATCCATCCGAGTCCGATGCGTTCGATCTCATGACGACGCAGCGAGCGCAGCAGCGTGGCGAAGTCGTTGACACGGTCGGGGAACCGCATACGCGCCGCATGGCACTGGATGTCCAGGCTTTGGCGGGAACGCGGCTGCATCTCCTCGTCGTGGCCGAGCCAGGTGACCGATTCCATGGATTTGTTCATGGCGTCGCCGAGATACCGTGAGTTCGACAGGATGTGGCATAGTCGCTGGCCCGCGGACGAGGAGTCTCGCAGAAATCCGAGGTAGTCGCTGCCTTGTCCGAAGTTCTCCTCGAGTTTGCGCCATGCCAGCAGACCCATGTCGGGGTTCTGTCCGTCGCCAAGCCATTGCAGCACGGCCGGCAGGATGATGCGGTTGATCTTCGCCGATCGGCTGATGCCCTCGGTGAGCGCCTGCACGTGCCGCATGGCGTTCTCCGGGTCCCCGAAGCCGATGGACGCGAAACGCTCCTTGGTGGCCTCCGGGCTCAGGCTGATCTCGCCTTCGCCCAGGGTGGCGATGTTCGGCAGCATCGGACGGAAGTAGATGTCCAGATGCAGCTGGCGGACTTCGCGGCGCGTGGCGTCGAAGCGTTCGATCAGTTCGTCGGGGTGGGTGCCCAGTGCGCGAGCGAGCCTGCGCAGTTCGGCGCTGGAGTTGATGAAGTCTTTGTCGAGCTGCCGTTGCGACTCGATGCCGCCCTCGTTGCCCCGCCCCAGGTCGGGGAACAGGTGGGTGCGCTTGAGCGCCCACATCTGCTGCCGGTGCTCGAGCACGCGCTCGAATCCGTAGTCGGCCGCCAGCTTGGCGGCCTGTTTGCGCGAGACGTATCCGCCGGCGGCCAGCGCCTGCAGTGAGTCCAGCGTGGATGCGGTGCGCAGCGCCTCGTCGGTGCGGCCGTGCACCAGCTGCAGCATCTGCACGGTGAACTCCACGTCGCGCAGGCCTCCGCGACCAAGTTTGATCTCTCGGTCCTTCTGCGGCTTGGGGATGAGGTCCTCCACGCGTTTGCGCATCTGCTGGCAGTCGTAGACGAAGTTGTCACGCTTCGACGCGCTCCAGACCAGAGGGCGGGTCCTGTCATAGTATTCCCGGCCGAGCTGCGGGTCGCCCGCGACCGGGCGCGCCTTGAGCAGGGCCTGGAATTCCCAGCTTTCCGCCCATTTGTCGTAGTAGCCCATATGCGAGTCCAGGGTTCGCACCAGCGGGCCGTCCTTGCCTTCGGGGCGCAGGCCGCCGTCGATCTGCCACAGCGTCGGTTCGGCCACGCCCATGACCACGGACTGGCATACCTTCTGCAGGGTCACGCCGAGTCTGGTGCCGATGCGGATGAGTTGCTCATGGCCGAGCCCGTCGTCGGCCGGTTCGACCACGTAGATGAGGTCCACGTCGGAGACGTAGTTGAGTTCGCGGGCGCCAAGCTTGCCCATGCCGATGATGGCGAACCGGCATCGGCTGCTATCGGGCACCTCGCGCCGTGCGATGGCCAGTGCGCCCTCGAGCGCCGCGTCGGCAAGGTCGGAGAGATTTCGGCTGATGGCCGGCTGGATGGTCAGCGGATCGTCGGCGGTGACGTCCCTGGCCATGATGGCGGCGAGCTGCTCGCGGTAGCAGCGACGCAGTTCCGTGGTGGATTCGGCAAGCGACAGTGTGCTTGCCGGCGCATCGGAGGCCGGATCGGCGCCGATGCGCCGGAGGATCGCCGCCCTGCGCTGGTCATGGTTCCACAGATGGGACTCGTATTCCTCGCCCGTGACCGCCTTGATCAGCATGGGACGCGACAGCATGAGACGCCCGATCTCATCGGAGGCGCCGAGCACCGCCACGAGACGCGAGAAACCGTCAAGACCGGAGAACAGGGATTCGATGGGTTCGCCTTCGTCATGGACGCGGTTCGCCAGCTCGGTGATGTGCCGTAGGGCGGTGTCGGGGTCATCGGCCTGGGAAAGCGCCCCCAGCAGTTCGGACCGATAGTATCCTTCGACGCCAAGCTCGGACAGTGAGGCGAACAGCTTCTGCGCCGTCTCGAGATTGGCCATGCCTGCCCGGATGAGTTCGCGCAGCGATACGCGTGAGGTTTCCTTGTCCATTCTGCCAATTGTACAGCGCCGGGGGCCGCTCCCCCGGCATGGACATCAGCCCTCCTGGAAGAGCGGGGCCACGTTGCGCCAGATACGACGCGTGGTTCCGGGATGGTTCATCGTATACAGGTGGATGCCGTCGACGCCTTGGGCCACCAGGTCGTTGATCTGCTGCGAGGCGTAGATGATGCCGGCGCGGCGCAGCGATTCGCGGTCGTCGCCCCACTTCTCCAGCATCGCCTCAAGCTGCCGAGGGATGATCGTGGCGTTCTTGACCGCCATGTTGCGCACGGACTTCGCGCTGGTGACCGGCATGATGCCGGCCTCGATGGGCACGTCGATGCCGGCGGCCCGGGCCTTGTCCACGAAACGGAGGAAGTCCTCGTTGTCGTAGAACAGCTGGGAGATGAGGTTGGTGGCGCCGGCGTCCACCTTGATCTTCAGGTTGCGGATGTCTTCATCCAGCGAGGGGCATTCGATGTGCCCCTCCGGGTAGCAGGCGCCGAAGATCTTCAGGTTCGGACGACGGTCGCGGATGTAGGACACGAGGTCGCTGGCATGTTCGAAGACGCCGACCTCTCGCTGCCCCTCGATCACATCGCCGCGCAAGGCGAGCACGCCGAATACGCCGGCGGCGTCGAACATATCGAGGGCCTGGTCGACGACGTCCTTGTCGGAGTAGAGTGCGGTGAGATGGGCCACCGTGGGGATGCCGTACTCGGAGCGGACCGTATTGGCTATCCTTGCCGTGGCGGTACGGTCGGAATGGGTGCCGTGGCCATAGGTGACGGAGATGAAATCGGGGTTCACGCCTTCGAGCCCGTCAAGGGTGTCGTAGATGGTTCCCACCGGGGCGTTGCGCTTCGGGGGAAAGACCTCAAGGGAAAACTGCGGGGAATGCATGGGATGATCCTTCTTGTCTTGACGGCTGATGCTATGCCGAAACAACGATGGGGGCGAAACTCAAGGGTTTCGCCCCCATCATGTGGTCATATCGCGAGGGAATCCACGTCGGACTACTTGGCGAGTTCGGCGCGGACCTTCTTCGTGGCGGCGACCATGTGCTCGAGGCTCGGCCAGGTCTCGGCGTTGCCGCGGGTCTTCAGACCGCAGTCGGGGTTGATCCAGACCTTGTTCACATCCATCTTCTTGAGAATCTCGTGGATGCGGTCCACGATCTCGTCCTCGGACGGGATGCGCGGGCTGTGGATGTCGTAGACGCCGGGGCCCGCCTCGGTCTCGAAGTTGGCGTCGTGGATGGCGTCGAGCACCACGAGGTCGCCGCGGGAGGCCTCGAAGGAGATGACGTCGGCGTCCATGGCGTCGATGTCGCGGATGATGTCGTTGAACTCCGAGTAGCACATGTGGGTATGGATCTGCGTGCCCGGCTTGACGGCGGAATGCACCAGGCGGAAGGCCGGAACGGCCCAGTCGAGGTACTTCACATGCCAGTCGGAACGGCGGACCGGCAGCTTCTCGCGCAGTGCGGCCTCATCGATCTGGATGACCTTGATGCCGGCGGCCTCGAGGTCGAGCACCTCGTCGCGGATGGCGAGGGCGAGCTGCGTGGTCTGCGCCTCATGCGTGATGTCCTCGCGCGGCCAGGACCAGTTGAGGATGGTCACCGGACCGGTGAGCATGCCCTTGACCACATGGTCGGTCTTGGACTGCGCGTACGAGCTCCATTCCACGGTGATGGGATTGGCGCGGGAGACGTCGCCCCAGACGATCGGGGGCTTGACGCAGCGGGTGCCGTAGGACTGCACCCAGGCGTTCTTGGTGAAGAGGAAGCCGTTGAGGCTCTGGCCGAAGTATTCGACCATGTCGTTGCGCTCGAACTCGCCATGGACGAGCACGTCGAGGCCGATCTCCTCCTGCTTCTTCAGCACGTCGTCGATCTGCTCGGCGATGAACTTGTCGTATTCGGCCTTGCTGATCTCGCCCTTGCGGAACTTGGCACGGGTGGAACGCACCTCGCGGGTCTGCGGGAAGGAGCCGATGGTGGTGGTCGGAAGCTCGGGAAGGCCGAGCTCCTGCTTCTGGATGGCCTGGCGCTCGGCACGGGCGGGCTGGCGCACGTACTCGTCGGCGGTGAGCTTGGCGACACGGTCGCGCACGGCGGCGTCGGGAGCGACGCGGGTGCCGTCGAACAGCTGCTGGTTGGCGGCGAGCTTGGCGTCGGCGGCGCGGGCGGCGTCGTCCAGTTCGGCCAGCTCGGCGACTTCCTTGAGCTCGCCGAGCTTTTCGACGGCGAAGGCGAAGTGCTTGAGCACGTCGGCGGCAAGCTTGTCCTCGCCTTCGGTGCTGAACGGCACGTGCAGCAGGGAGTCGGCGGTGGAGACGGCCACATGGGAGGCCTTGGTCTTCACGGCGTCGAGCAGGCCGAGGCTCACGGCGTAGTTGTTGCGCCAGATGTTGCGGCCGTTAATCACGCCGGCGAAGATGGTCACGTTCTCGGGGGCGCCGTTCTCCTCGAGGGCGGCGAGGTTCTCGTCCTTGCCTTCGATGAGGTCGAGGCCGATGCCGTCGAAGCCGAGTTCGATGGCGGTCTTGTAGGTGTCGGCGATGTGGCCGAAGTAGGTCTGCAGCAGCACCTTGACGTCGCCCTTGGCGGCGAGGATGGTGCGATACAGCGTGGAGAAGAGGTCGAGGTCGCCGTCCTCCTTGTCGAGCACCAGATACGGCTCGTCGAGCTGCACCCACTGGGCGCCGAGCTCGTTGAACTTCACGAGCAGGTCGGCGTAGGCCTTGGCGGTGTCGGCCACGAGCTTGTCGGTCAGCTCGAGGTCGGCGCCCTCGGCGCCGCGGGAGAGCTTGAGGAAGGTGTAGGGGCCGATGACGACGGGCTTGGTCACGATGCCGAGTTCCTTGGCCTCGTTGAACTCGTCGAACGGCTTGGTGCCGGTCAGGGCGATCTCGGTGTCGGCGGTGATCTCGGGAACCAGGTAGTGGTAGTTCGTGGTGAACCACTTCTTCATCGGCTGGGCGGTCACGTCGCCCTTGTCGCCCTGGTATCCGCGGGCGATGGCGAACAGCGTGTCCTCGGCGCCGAGGCCGAGGTCCTTGTAGCGCTGCGGGACGGCGCCGAGCAGGATGGCGGTGTCGAGCATCTGGTCGTAGTAGCTGAAGTCGTTGCTCGGGATCAGGTCGATTCCGGCGTCCTTCTGCAGCTTCCAGTGCTTGGCGCGAAGACCGGCCGCGGTCTCCTTGACCTCGTCGATGCCGTTCTTGCCCTTCCAATAGCCTTCGATGACCTTCTTCAGCTCACGGTTGCCGCCGATGCGCGGGAATCCGATGACAGAGGTGAGTTCACTCATACATGCTCCATTTTTTAGCGTGTCAAAACCGCAAAAAGACTAGCAAATTTCATCGGTGAACATGGTATCTATCGAACTTGCATGTCGCTATAAAAGGTGTTTATTACCGGAATTCCACTATGTCGAAACCTGTTTGCATGGTGGACGGGCGCCATCGGCCACCATGGCCGCATCACACATGACGTCGATGCCGTGACCGGCGTCAGCCGCAGTCCTTCGCGGTGAGCACCGCGACGAGATTGCCGTCCCTGATTCCCCATTTTTCGAACGGCTTGTCGGATCCCATGATAACAACCGTGGCGGGAGACATGCCAAGTCCGAGGATGTTGAGCATGGCCTGGTCGGAATCCGGCGACGCCAGCCACTGGCTGGCCACCGACACGGTGGGGTCGTGGCCGATGATCATCAGCCTTCTTGTCCCGGACTTCACATGCCCCAGTTCGTCCAACAGGGCCTGCATGCCGCCGTCGTACAGACTCTGCCGATAGTCGACGGACGGCTTGTCGCCGAAGTACTTCAGCATGCGTTCCAGCGTCTGGCGGGTACGCACGGCACCGGAACAGCTGATCTGGTCGGGTACAAGCGAAATCGCGGCCAGGGCCTTGCCCACCTTCTTGGCCTGCTTGCGGCCTTTCTCGGACAGTTCGCGGTCGATGTCCCCTCCGGATGAACCGGACTCCGCCTTGGCGTGCCTCATGATGATGAGCTGGTACTGGTATGCGTTCGCCTTCTTGGCGACCTTGTTCAGGTTGACCCCCATTGTCTGGCCTTTCCGGCGGGCAGCTGCAACGCCCGCCGGAATCTATTCTTACAGGCCCGAGGGGATATTCGCCACCTGCGTGTCCAAATCCTTGAGGACCTTGCGCAGCTTGCGGTCGGAGATGTCCCGGAGCTCGAGTTCCTCGAGACGCGCCTGCTGCTGTTCGGGGGTCATGTCGTCGATGTCGGTGTAGGTGTCCTTCGTGCCGCGCTGACGCTTGTGCAGGGCCTGCACGTCCGGCGCCATGGCACGTGCCGTAACGAGGAATCCGGTGTGTCCGATCATCTCGTGATTGGGACGGACGGCGAGGCCCTGGGCCTTCCATCCGCGTTCCAGCGTCTCGCCTATCTCCGGCTCCGTCCACTGTCCCGAGGCCCGCATGGCCTCGGCCACGCGACTCATCTGCGTGGTGGTGGTCACGTAGCAGGTGAGCACGCCGCCGGGGGCGATCACACGGGATGCCTGCTCAAGCCGGTTCCACGGGTCGAGCATGTCGAGGAAGATTCTGTCGAACGAATGCTCCCCGAGCGTGGCCGCGACGGAGTCGAAGTCCCCTGTCAGCAGGTTCCACCATGAGGGGCGTTCGCCGAAGTACACGGTGGCGTTCGCCTCGCAGACGCGGGCGAACTCCGGACGCATCTCGATGGTGGTGAGCGATCCCTCATCGCCGACGGCATCGAGCAGATGCAGGCTCATGGCGCCGCTGCCGCCGCCCGATTCAAGCACGCGCATGCCGCGGCGGATGTCGCACACCTCGAGCACCTGCGCGATGTCCTTTGGGTACATGATCTGGGCGCCTCGTGGCATGGACAGGATGAAGTCCTGCAGCCTCGGGCGCAGCACGGTGTACTGCCATCCGCCGATCTTGCGCGTGTTCTTCCAGGGTTTGCGGGGATTGCTCCGGTACGCCTCGGCGGCGCTGCCGACCGTGCCCTCGCTGGTGACGGTGGCGACCACCGCGCCTTCGGGTCCGCCGATGATCTCGTCATGGCGGATCATGCCGCGCTCGGTCTGGGTCTCCTCACCGGCGACGAGCTGTATGGTGATCTTCTTGCCCTTGCGATCGGTGAGCTGCACTTTTTCACCTGGCTGCAGCGGTCCGCGACGTACCATGAACGCTCCTCGTGGTCTTGCCCTTCGCCGGCGCGGTTGCGACCGGTCGTGATTCGATTGCCGACGGCTCAGTATACCGGCCGTCGAGCATGTGGCCAAAACGGTTCAGGCGGCGAATGCCTGCCAGCGGCCGCCGTCGTGGCGAACGGTGAGGGGCAGCCCGAAGATGTCCGACACCCGCTGCGAGGTCAGACCGTGTTCAAGGTCGCCGGTGTAGATGATGGTGCCCGGTGCGGGGTCGCCTCCCTGCACCTTGACGGCGTGCGCCGTCTTCTCATCACCGGAGAGCCGTCCCATGACGGCGATGCGGTCGAATCCCTCGGGGATCTCCTCGAGCCTGTGGGTCACGAGCACCACGGCACGGTCGGAGCGCTCGCGGCCCAGATCGCCGAGAGCCTTGACGACGAGCTCCCTGCCTCCGAGGTCAAGACCCGTGGTGGGTTCGTCGAGGATGGCGAGCTCGGGGTCCGCCATGAGGGCGCGGCAGATCAGCACACGGGTGCGTTCGCCCTCCGAGAGCTTCCACATCTGCTTGCCCTCGAGATACCCCACGCCGAATCGCCGCAGCAATGCCCGCGCCCTGTCCATCTCCTCCTGCGTATAGGAGTCACGCCAGCGGCCGGTGGTGGCGGTCAGTGCCGTGACCACGGCATCGAGCGGGTCCTCGTCGGGCGGGAACGCACGTGAGAGTTCGGCGGAGGACAGGCCGATGCGATGGCGGTACGAGAACACGTTCACCTTGCCCAACCGGTTGCCGAGGATGTCGACGGTCCCGTCGCTGGGGTGCAGGCGCGTGGCCATCATGGCGATGAGCGTGGACTTGCCGATGCCGTTCGGCCCGAACAGAACCCACCGCTCCCCCCGCCGGATGGTCAGGTCTACGCCGGTGAGGATCACCCTGCCCTGTCGGCGGAATTCCACGTCGGTGAGCTGCAATGCGATGTCGTCGGTCATGGGATGATGAGGGCCTTTCGGAAGAGGATGTTCAGGACGTTGATGTTGACGGCGATGGTTCGATGCCGTCTTGGCGCCGGCGAACCGCCGCCGGTAAACGACATTGCCGTATCGCACGGAATCACTTCGTACGATACGGCAATGTGCGACGCCTCCGGCGGATCAGCCGTTGAGGATGGCGTTGTAGACCTTGATGGTCTCGTCGGCGATGGTCTCCCAGCTGAACACGTCGCGGGCGCGGGCGTATCCGGCCTCGCCCATCTTCTTGGCGAGTTCGGGATCGCGCATGACCTTGTTGATGGCGTCGGCCATGTCATGCACGAACTTGTCCGGATTGGTGGGGGTGCCGGTGCCGTCGTGCAGCTGGTCGATCGGCACGAGGTAGCCGGTCTCGCCGTCGACGACGACCTCGGGGATGCCGCCTGTGGCGCTGGCCACGACGGGCAGGCCGCAGGCCATGGCCTCGAGGTTCACGATGCCCAGCGGCTCGTAGATGCTCGGGCAGATGAATGCGTCGCAGCCGTGCTCCAGGGCGCTCAGCTCGTTCTTCGGCAGCATCTCCTCGATCCAGATGATGTTGCCGCGCTCCTTGTCGAGCTCGGCGAAGGCGGTCTTGACCTCGGCGGCGATCTCCGGAGTGTCAGGCGCGCCGGCGCACAGCACCACCTGCACGTCCTTGTCGACGAAGTGCAGCGCCTTGAGCAGGTACGGCAGACCCTTCTGGCGCGTGATGCGGCCGACGAACAGCAGCGTGGGCTTGCTGCGGTCGATGTTGTAGCGTTCGAACACGCCCCAGCCCGAATCGTCGGCCGCAGGGGTGGCGAACTCGCTCATGGTGATGCCGTTGTATACCACATGCACCTTGTCTGGGTCCACATTCGGGTAGGCGGCGAGGATGTCCTTCTTCATGCCGCCGGAGACGGCGATGATGCCGTCGGCGTGCTCGTAGGCGTCGCGCTCGGCCCAGGAGCTGAGGTTGTAGCCACCGCCGAGCTGCTCGCGCTTCCACGGTCGGAAAGGCTCGAGGCTGTGCGCGGTGATGACCAACGGGATCTCGTGCAGCTGCTGCGCGAGGCGGCCGGCCAGGCAGGCGTACCACGTGTGTGCGTGGACGAGGTCGGCGTCCACGTCGTTGGCGATCTGCAGGTCGACGCCGAACGTCTTCAATGCGGCGTTCGCGTCGGCAAGCTCGGTCGGCGTGTCATAGCCGACCACGGTGAGACTGCCCTTGGGGTCGGTTCCCGGAATGGCCGGTACCTCGTCGGCCTTGCGCGGGCCGTCGAATGCGCGGACGGTCACGTCGATGCGTTCCGCCAGGACCTTGGAAAGCTCTTCTGCATGAACTCCGGCGCCACCGTAGATGTGCGGGGGAAATTCGCGGGTGAGGATATCGACTTTCATAGGCGTCTCCTTCGTTGCTCTGATTGCGAACACTCCCAAGTATAAAAAAGAACCGCCAATATCGGCGGTTCTTGAGGGTGTCCGTGTCGTGCGGGTCCTTCGTCACACGGCGGTGCCGTATTCGTCGACGTTGGGGTTGTCCTTGGGGTCCCCCGAGACGAAGAACAGGCTGAGCACGCCGACGGCGAACACGGCCGACACCACGATGACCGACCATGTGGGCATGTTGGGAATCCACATGACCACGAAGAACGCCATGGCGGACAGTACGATCAGCAGCCAGCAAAGGAAGCGGATCCAGCCGCGGGCCGTATGGGGCAGGCTCAGCTTGCCGGGCTCCCGAACGGTGGAGGACGTGCTCTGGACGGGCAGGTCGGTCTTGGCCGAGGGCTTCCACTCCCCCGTCTGGCCGTCCTGCAGACGAATGGACTTCTCCTGCAGCGAGTATTCGTCGACCAGTCCTTCGCGGGACCTGGCCTGGTAGCGCGCCGGCTGCTTCACGGTACCTTTGCGGTTGCGTTTGGCATTGGCACGGCGTTCGGCACGATTGGGCATGGAATCACTCCTGTTGTGATGGGTTTATGCTGCGCACCACTTTACCTCACATCCATCCGAGGTCATGGCGCTGGAAACGTGTTTCACGGATGACGGCCCGCCTCCGTGCGCATGCAGGAGACGGGCCGTCACGTTCGTCGGGCCGACCGGCGGTCAGCGGCGCGGCAGCGCCATCGGGCGCTGCGAGGCGACGATGGGAGCCGGCAGCTCGGTGCTTCCGGTGAGGTACTTGTCCACGGCTGCGGCGCAGCTGCGGCCCTCGGAGATGGCCCATACGACGAGCGACTGGCCGCGTCCGGCGTCGCCGCAGGCGAAGACGCCGTCCTGACTGGTGGCGAAGGAGTCGTTGCGCGCCACGTTGCCGCGGCCGTCGAGGTCGACGGGCAGCTGGTCGACGAGCGTGTCGGTCTCCGGGTGGAGGAAGCCGACGGAGATCAGCACCAGGTCCGCGGGGATGATGCGCTCGGTGCCGGCCTGGCGGGTGAATGGCCCGTTCTCGCCGGGGGCGACCTTCACGATCTTCAGGCCGGTGACGTGTCCCTTCTCGTCGGAGACGAAGCCCTCGGTCTGCACGCCGTCGATCTCATGGATGTTCTCGGGCAGCGTGGTACCTTCGAATTCCACGGAATCGGTGTCGTAGATGTAGGTGCCGCCCTCCTCCATGGAGGAGGTCTTCTGGTACAGGCGGGCGAAGGTCGGCCAAGGCTGGTTGGCGGGACGCTCCGTGGGCTCCTGGGACATGATCTGCAGCACGGTGACGGACTTGGCTCCCTGGCGGATGGAGGTGCCGAGGCAGTCGGAACCGGTGTCGCCGCCGCCGATGACCACGACGTGCTTGTCCTTGGCGGTGATGTCGTTGATCGGCTTCTTGCCCCAGACGCGGCGGGTGGCGTCGGGCAGGAAGTCCATGGCGAAGTGGATGCCGTCAAGCTCGCGGCCGGGCAGCTTCATGTCGCGCGGAACGGTGGAACCGATGGCGACGACCACGGCATCGTAGCGGGAGCGCAGCTCGTCCCACGAGATGTCCTTGCCGATCTCCACGTTGGTGTGGAACACGGTGCCTTCGGCCTCCATCTGCTCCACACGGCGGTCGAGCAGCGACTTGTCGAGCTTGAAGTTCGGGATGCCGTAGCGCATGAGTCCGCCGATGGCGTCATGACGCTCGTAGACGACCACGGTGTGGCCGGCGCGCGTGAGCTGCTGGGCGCAGGCGAGGCCGGCGGGACCGGATCCGACGACGGCCACGGTCTGATCGGTGAGTCGCTGCGGAGGCTGCGGCTTGACGTAGTCGAGATTCCATGCCTGATCGATGATGGTCTGTTCGTCGAGCTTGATCATCGTCGGCGGCTGATGGATGCCGAGCACGCAGGCGGCCTCGCACAGGGCCGGGCAGATGCGGCCGGTGACCTCGGGGAAGTTGTTGGTCATCGACAGCTTGTTGTAGGCGTCCTCCCACTGGCCCTGGCGTACCAGGTCGTTGAATTCGGGGATGACATTGCCCAGCGGGCAGCCGGTCATGCAGAACGGCGTGCCGCAGTCCATGCATCGCGCGGCCTGTTCCTGCGTCCACGGCTGCAGACCGGACTCGGCATGCACGTCGAGCCAGTCCTTGATGCGCTCCTCGACCGGGCGTTCGGCAAGCTCGCGGCGGGAACGGACCTTCAGAAAACCTCTAGGATCGCCCATGTTCAGCGCACCCCTTCCATAACCTGCTCGTAGACCTTCTCCCAGGCCCCCGGAGCGTTGAAATCGACATTATTCTCTTCGGCCTGCTTCATCGCGCGGGTCATGGCGACGTACTGCGTGGGCACCACGTGCGTGAACCGCTTGACGGAGTCGGACCAGTTCTCGAGCAGCTCCTTGGCGATGCTCGAATCGGTCTCCTCGGCGTGCTTCTTGACCAGCGCGTGCACGGTCTCGGCCTCCTCGCCTTCCAGCGGGAGGAACTTGAGCGCACCGCTCTTGACGGCGGAGGGGTTCACCTTCGCCATGTCGAGGTCGAGCATGTAGGCGTTGCCGCCGGAGAATCCGGCGCCGAAGTTGCGGCCGGTGGGGCCGAGCACCACCACGGTGCCGCCGGTCATGTACTCGCAGCCGTGATCGCCCACGCCCTCGACGACGAACGTGGCGCCGCCGTTGCGCACGGCGAATCGCTCGCCCGCCCTGCCGGCGACGAACATCTCGCCGGAGGTGGCGCCGAAGCCCGTCACGTTGCCGGCGATGACGTTCGTATGCGGGTCGAAGGTCACGCCGTCCTCGGCACGCACGATGATGCGGCCGCCGGAAAGACCCTTGCCGGCGTAGTCGTTGACCTCGCCGTAGATTCGCATGGTCTCACCGCGCGGGATGAACGCGCCGATGGACTGGCCTCCCGAGCCGTGCAGCGTCATGTCGATGGTGTCGTCGGGCAGGCCCTCTGCCTCGTAGCGCCTGGTAATCTCGTAGCCGAGCATGGTGCCGACGGTGCGGTTGACGTTGCGGATCGGCAGCTCGATGCGGACGGGCTCCTTGCGCTCCAAGGCCGGCTGTGCAAGCTCGATGAGCTTGTTGTCAAGAGCCTTCTCGAGCTCGTGGTTCTGCTTGGTGGTGTTGTGCAGAATCGTGCCGGGGGTCGGTCCGGCCTGCATGAGCACGTTGCTCAGGTCGATGCCGTCGGACTTCCAACGCTTGATGGCCTCGTCCTGGTCGAGGCACTCGACGTGGCCCACGGCCTCCTCGAGCGTACGGAAGCCGAGCTGGGCGAGGATCTCACGAACCTCCTCGGCGATGAACATGAAGAAGTTCACCACGTGCTCGGGCTTGCCGCGGAAGCGGGCGCGCAGCTCCGGATCCTGGGTGGCGATGCCCTGCGGGCAGGTGTTCTTCTGGCAGGCGCGCATCATGACGCAGCCCTCGACGATCAGCGCGGCCGTGGCGAAGCCGAACTCCTCGGCGCCCAGCAGCGCGGCGATGACGACGTCGCGGCCGGTCTTGAGCTCGCCGTCGCACTGCACGACGATGCGGGAGCGCAGGCCGTTGAGGATCAGCGTCTGCTGGGTCTCGGAAAGACCGATCTCCCACGGGGTGCCGGCGTGCTTGATGGCGTTGAGCGGTGCCGCGCCGGTGCCGCCGTCGTAGCCGGAGATGAGCACGACGTCCGCATGGCACTTGGCCACGCCGGCGGCGATGGTGCCCACGCCGAACTCGGAGACGAGCTTCACGTGGATGCGTGCCTTCGGATTGGCCATCTTCGCATCGTTGATGAGCTGCTTGAGGTCCTCGATGGAGTAGATGTCGTGGTGGGGCGGCGGGGAGATGAGCTCCACGCCGGGCGTGGCGTGACGGACCTTGGCGATCCACGGCGGGACCTTGGCGCCGGGCAGGTGGCCGCCCTCGCCGGGCTTGGCGCCCTGGGCGAGCTTGATCTGCAGGTCGGTGGCGTGCACGAGGTAGTCGCTGGTCACGCCGAAGCGCGCCGAGGCGATCTGCTTGATGCGGCTATAGCGCTTCGGATCGTTGATGCGGTCGTCGGATTCGCCGCCCTCGCCGGAGTTGGAGCGTGCGCCGATCTGGTTCATGGCGATGGCGAGCGTCTCGTGCGCCTCCTGCGAGATGGAGCCGTAGCTCATGGCGCCGGTGGAGAACCGCTTGACGATCTCGCTGGCCGGCTCGACCTCGGAGATGTCGATGGGCTTGCGCTTGTCGTTGAACTTCATGAGGCCGCGCAGCGTCATCAGGCGGTTGGAGGTGTCGTTGATGTGGTGCGTGTACTTCTTGAACATGTCGTAGTCGCCGCGCTGGGTCGACTGCTGCAGCAGGAAGATGGCCTCCGGATCGTTGAGGTGATCCTCGCCGGTGCGGCGCCACTTGTACTCGCCGCCGGTGCGCAGGTTGCGGTGCGGCGTGGCGGTCCACTGGTTCGGGTAGGCCACGCGGTGCCTGATGGCGACCTCCTCGGCCAGTTCGTCGAGGCCGACGCCGCCGACGCGGGACGTGGTGCCGGTGAAGTACTTGTCGATAACGTCCTCGCTCAGGCCGATGGCCTCGAACAGCTGGGCGCCGCGGTAGCTCATGATGGTGGAGACGCCCATCTTGCTCATGATCTTGAGCACGCCGGTGGAGAGCGCCTTGATGAGGTTCCTCACGGCCTTGGCGGGCTCGACGTTCACGTAGCCGCGGTTGGAGAGGTCCTCCACGGATTCGAGTGCCAGGTACGGGTTCACGCAGGCGGCGCCGTAGGCGATGAGCAGGGCGACGTGATGGATCTCCCTAACGTCGCCGGCCTCAACGGCCATGGAGACCTGGGTACGGGTGTGACGGCGCAGCAGATGATGCTGCACGGCGCTGGTGAGCAGCAGCGACGGGATGGGGCCCCACGTGTGGTTGGAGTCGCGGTCGGAGAGCACGAGGAAGTTCTTGCCGTCGGCGATGGCCTCGTCGATCTCGTTGAAGATCTCCTCGAGACGCTCCTCGAGGGCCTTGCCGCCGCCGGCGACCTGGTAGAGGCCCTTGACCACGAACGGCTTGTAGTAGCCGCCGAGGATCGGCGCACGGTCGAGGCGCTTGAGCTGGGCCATCTCGTCGCTGTCGATGACCGGCAGCGGGATGAGCACCTTCTTGGCGTGCAGCTCGCTGTCCTCGAGCAGGTTCGGCTCGGGGCCGATGGCGGATTCGAGGCAGGTGACGATCTCCTCGCGCTCCCAGTCGAGCGGCGGGTTGGTCACCTGGGCGAACTTCTGCGTGAAGTAGTCGAACAGCATGCGCGAACGCTTGGAGAGCACGGGCAGCGGAACGTCGTTGCCCATGGAGCCCAGCGGCTCCTTGCCGGTGTTGGCCATCGGCGTGAGCAGGAGCTTGAGGTCCTCCTCGGTGTAGCCGAAGGCACGCTGACGGCGCTGCACGGACTGTCCGGAGTGACGCACGTGCTCGCGGGCGGGCAGCTGGTTGAGCTCGATGGAGTTGCCTTCGACCCACTGGCGGTACGGGTGCTGCGAGGCGAGGTTCCTCTTAATCTCCTCGTCGGGGATGATGCGTCCTTCGGCGGTGTCGACGAGGAACATCTTGCCGGGCTCCAGACGGCCCTTCTCGACGATGTGGTCCTGCGGAATCTCGTTGAGCACGCCGGTCTCGGAGGCGAGCACCACGTAGCCGTCGTCGGTCACCTGCCAGCGGCCGGGGCGGAATCCGTTGCGGTCGAGCAGGGCGCCCACCTGGGTGCCGTCGGTGAACACGATGTCAGCCGGGCCGTCCCACGGCTCGATGAGCGTGTTGTTGTACTCGTAGAACGCCTTGACGTCCGGGTCGAGCGCGTCGTTCTTCTCCCAGGCCGGCGGCAGCATCATGGAGATGGCGTGCGGCAGGGAGCGGCCGGCGAGGTGCAGCAGCTCGAGGCATTCGTCGAAGGTGCCGGAATCGGAGTATCCGGGGGTGTTGATGGGCAGCAGCGGCTTGAACTCGCCGAGCAGTTCGGAGCTCAGACGGCCTTCACGGGCGGAGAGCCAGTTGCGGTTGCCCTGGATGGTGTTGATCTCGCCGTTGTGGGCGAGCAGGCGGAACGGCTGGGCCAGAGGCCAGCTCGGGAACGTGTTGGTGGAGAAGCGGGAGTGCACGATGGCCACGCGCGCCTTCATGCTCGGATCGGAGAGGTCCTCGAAGAAGGGCTTGAGCTGCATGGTGGTGAGCATGCCCTTGTAGGTGATGGTGCGGCTCGACAGCGAGGCGAAGTAGACACCCACCTCGTGCTCGACGCGCTTGCGCACGCGGAACGCCTTGCGCTCCAGTTCGATGCCGCCGAGCTTCGCGTCGTCGGCATCGGCGAAGACCAGCGTCTTGAAGGCCGGCATGGAGGCCAGCGCCTGCAGGCCGAGGCCGTTCGGGTTGGTGGGCACCACACGCCAGGCCAGGACCGTGAGGCCCTCCTCCTCCACGATCTTGGCGATGGCCTGCTCCTGCTGCGCGCCGGCGGCGATGTCGCGGTCAAGGAACGCGATGCCGGCGACGTAGTGGCCTTCCTCGGGCAGTTCGACGCCGACGGTGTTGCGCATGAACTCGTCGGGCATGGACATCAGGATGCCCGCGCCGTCGCCCGTGTTCTCCTCGGCGCCCACGGCGCCGCGGTGGTCGAGGTTGATGAGCACCTCGATCGCGTCGTCGACGATCTTGCGCTCGGGAATCTTGTTGAGGGTGGTGACCATACCAACGCCGCAGGCGTCATGCTCCGAGGTAGGGTCATACATCCCTTCGGGAGTATGTATCGTCAGATCAAGCGGAGCGTGTAATGTCACCGAAATCACCTCTGGTCTAGGGCAGGCCTTCGCCTGCGTTTTATTTGCCTTGACAGAATACAGCCAAAATGTATCTTAGATGCAACCAGGGGCATATATCACAATTGCCAAAAGTTTTAAAGACTTTTCTTTTCTAAGGCTCACTAGAGTTCCATATAATGAGACACTTTTCGATGGCGGTCGCCGTCGACCCTAACCGAAGCGCTTTCCGCCGAAGCCTTTCCACCCTCGGGACACACCGAATGGCGACTCCTCCGAAACGAGTCGCCATTCGGAATGCGATGGCGTCCTTCGGCGCCGACACGCCCGGGCGCCATGGAATTACAGGCCGCAGATCCCGAAGCATTCGGCGATCAGGGAATCGTTGAGCAGACGTCCACGCCGGGTGGGGACGATCCGTCCGTTCTCGATGACGGCGAGACCCTCGTCGAGGACCGGACGGAACATGTCCGCCGTCAGCTCGCGGCCGAGTTCGACGGACAGCCGGTCGAGCCCGAGCCCCTCCCGCAGCCGCAGGCCGAGCATGATGGTCTCCTCCGCGTTCTCGTCGTAGGTGATGGTCTCCTCCCCCTGCCATGGGACCTCGTCCAGACTCACCTTCCGACCCCACATCCTCGGGTGGGCGATGTCCCACGAACGGATGCCGTAGGCGTCCTCCCCGCGTCCGCGCCCGTCGTCAGGCCGATCCGGCATGGCGTAGTGGGAGTGCGCGCCGGGGCCCATTCCCGCCCAGTCGACGTTGCGCCAGTATCCGAGGTTGTGGCGGCTCTCCTGACCGGGTCGGGCCCAATTGGATATCTCGTACCATTGCAGTCCCGCCGCGGAGAGCAGGTCGTCGGCGATCTCGTACTTGGCGGCCTCGTCGTCGTCATCCGGCTTGGGAAGGGTGCCCGCCGCGATGCGCCGCCCCATCTTCGTGGTCGTCTCCACGGTCAGGGCGTATGCCGAGACATGGTCCACGCCAAGGTCGATGGCCGCGCGCACCGACGTCCGCCAATCATCGAGGCTCTCGCCCGGCGCGCCGTAGATGAGGTCGACGCTGCTGCGCAGCCCGCAGCGCCCGGCGGCCAGCACCCCGGCGGCGACGTTCTCAGGGGTATGGGTCCGGTCGAGGGTGCGCAGCACGTGCGGCACGGCGGATTGCATGCCGAAGGAGATCCTGGTGAACCCGCCGTCGGCGAGCTCGCGGATGTAGTCGGCGTCCACGGTGTCGGGATTGGCCTCGGTCGTGATCTCCGCATCAGAGGCGAGGCCCCATGCATCGCGTATCGCATCGACCATGCGTACCAGATCGGACGCGGGCAGGATGGTGGGGGTGCCGCCGCCGAAGAAGACCGTGGACGCGGCGGGTTCGTCGATGCCGTGATCGAGCTGCCAGCGCCGGACGGTCCTCATCTCGCGGATGACCATGTTGGCGTAGTTGCCCCGCGAGGCGCCGGCACCGAGATCGGTGGCCGTATACGTGTTGAAATCGCAGTAGCCGCAGCGCCGAAGGCAGAACGGCACATGGATGTAGACTTCGTACTCCATCTTTTCGGAAAAACACTCCCCTCGCATGCCGTCCGGCTCCCAGGCGGGGGCCGGACGGACGACTCAGCCTTCCTTCTTCTGCGCCGCGCGGATCTTGTCCTTGGTGTCCCGGTCGGTGGGCTCGTCGGTGGACAGCGCCGCGATGAACGCCTCCTGCGGCACCTCCACATGGCCGAGCATCTTCATGCGCTTCTTGCCGGCCTTCTGCTTTTCGAGCAGCTTGCGCTTACGGGTGATGTCGCCTCCGTAGCACTTGGCGAGCACGTCCTTGCGCAGGGCGCGGATGGTCTCGCGCGCGATGATGCGCGAGCCGATGGCCGCCTGGATCGGAATCTCGAACTGCTGGCGGGGAATGAGCTCACGCAGCTTCTTCGTCATCATGACACCGTAGCTATAGGCCTTGTCGCGGTGGACGATGGCGCTGAACGCATCGACCTTGTCGCCCTGGATGAGGATGTCGACCTTGACGAGGTCGGCGCTCTGCTCGCCGTCCTCATGGTAGTCGAGCGAGGCATATCCCTTGGTGCGACTCTTGAGCTGGTCGAAGAAGTCGAACACGATCTCGGCGAGCGGCATGCGGTAATGCATCTCCACGCGCTCGGTGGAGATGTATTCCATGGTGCCCATCTGTCCGCGATGCTCCTGACACAGGTCCATCACCGCGCCGATGAACTCCTTGGGAAGGATGATGTCGGCGGCAACCATCGGCTCGACGATCTTCTTGACCTTGCCCTCGGGGAATTCACTCGGGTTGGTCACATGATGCATCTTGCCGTCCTCGCTTGTCACCTCATAGGTGACGTTGGGGGCGGTCTGGATGAGGTCGAGCCCGAATTCACGGCTCAGGCGCTCCGAAACGATCTCCATGTGCAGCAGGCCGAGGAAGCCGCAGCGGAAGCCGAAGCCGAGGGCCACGGAGGTCTCGGGGGTATAGATGAGGGCGGCGTCGTTGAGCTTGAGCTTGTCAAGGGCCTCACGCAGTTCGGGGAACTGGGCGTTGTCCACGGGGAACAGGCCGGAGTAGACCATCGGCTTCGGGTCCCGGTATCCGGGCAGCGGTTCGGCGGCGGGCCTGACCGCGGAGGTCAGCGTGTCGCCCACCTTGGACTGGCTGACGTCCTTCGCGCCGGTGATGATGTATCCGACCTCGCCGGCCCCCAACGCCTTCGTCGGCGTCATGTCGGGGCTGATCACGCCGATCTCGATGGGCTCATGGGTCATGCCGATGCCCATCATGTGCACCTTCTCGCGCGAGTGCAGTTCGCCGTCCTCCATACGGATGTAGGTGACGATGCCGCGGTAGGAGTCATACACGGAATCGAAGATCAGCGCGCGGGCCGGGGCCTCGGGGTCGCCTTCGGGGGCCGGCACCTCCATCACTATCTGGTCGAGCAGGTCGGCGACGCCCTCGCCGGTCTTGCCGGAGACCCGCAGCACGTCGGAGGGGTTGCATCCGATGAGTCCCGCGATCTCCTCGGCGTGCTTTTCGGGCTCGGCGCTGGGGAGGTCGATCTTGTTGAGCACGGGAATGATGGTCAGATCATGGTCGATGGCCATGTACAGGTTCGACAGCGTCTGCGCCTCGATGCCCTGGGTGGCGTCGACCAGCAGCACGGCACCCTCGCACGCCGCCAGCGCACGCGACACCTCATAGGTGAAGTCGACGTGGCCCGGGGTGTCGATCATGCCGAGCGTGTATTCGGTGCCGTCGAGCGTCCACGGCACGCGGACGGCCTGCGACTTGATGGTGATGCCGCGTTCCTGCTCGATGTCCATGCGGTCGAGGAAGCGGTCCCGCATCTCGCGCTCGGGCACGATGCCGCTCAGCTGCAGGATGCGGTCGGCGACCGTCGACTTGCCGTGGTCGATATGCGCGATGATGCAGAAATTCCTGATCAGCGACTGATCGGTATACCCGGGCTTGTTGTGCTGCTCTTTCGCCAAGCGCGTCTCCTTGTTCGTCCTTCGGCTGTATCACGACAGCGGCTCAAAGTTCCATACCAAAGCCACTAGTCTAGCGTCAGCTCTCGGCAACGCGAAGACGCGCCCGGCGACGGGCCGCGGACCGTCAGGAGACGTTGCCGCGGGAGAACTGATCGGCCCACGACTGGGAGTTGACGTTCGTGGCGGGATCGCCGGAGATGCGCCCCTGCGGCGTATGCAGCGCATCGATGGCCGCCATCTCCTCGTCGGTGAGCGAGAACCCGAAGATGTCGAGGTTCTGGCGCATGCGGTCGGGATGCGACGACTTGGGAATGACCACGCGTCCGGACTGCACGTGCCAATGCAGCACCACCTGCGCCGGCGTGACGCCGTGCGCCTCGGCCGCGCGCAGTACCTCGGGCGCGTTCATGTCGCCGCCGTGGCCCAACGGCGAGTATGCCTCCACCGCGATTCCGTGGCTTGCGCAGTATTCCCTCACGTCGGGCTGGGAGAAGCGCGGATGCACCTCGATCTGGTCGATGACGGGGGCCTCGCCGGTCTCGTCGATAAGGCGCTGCAGATGCTCCGTCAGGAAGTTCGATACGCCGGCCGCGCGCAGCGCGCCCTGCTCCTTGATCTCGAGGATCGCCCTCCAGGTCTCCACATAGCGGTCGATCAACGCGAACGGCCAGTGGATCAGATACAGGTCGAGCACGTCCACCCCGAGCTTGCGGCGGGACTCCTCGAAGGCGACCTTCGCCGCGTCGTAGCCCTGATCGCAGTTGCGCAGCTTCGTGGTAACGAACACCTTGCCCGCCATGCCGGTGGCCCTGAGCGCGGCGCCCACGCCCTCCTCGTTGTAGTAGGCGGCCGCCGTGTCGAAGTGCCGGTAGCCGATCTCCAGGGCTTCCTCCACGGCCCGCTGCGTGTCCTTGCCGGGAATCTGGAACACGCCGAAGCCGACCTGGGGGATGTTCACCCCGCCGGCGAGCTCGATGTCGGGAACCGTATCATTCGTGGTTGTCATGGCCTTCCCTTCCCAATGATGTGTCCGGTGATGCGGCGGACCCCGCGGCGTCGATGCCCGGCATCCGTCGCCTTCCAAGTCTAGCCGGCACTTCGCCTCGACGGACGGAACCATCCCGGCGAATGTTCACCGAATACCGGAAATTCACCGAACGGTAGTGTTCCCGTGAAATTCGTGGTATCATATCCGTTTGTATGTCCGTTTAGCAAACGTCGTTTGGAGTACATAGTGGCAAACATCAAGTCGCAGAAGAAGCGCGTCCTGACCAACGAGAAGGCGCACATCCGCAACGTCGCCTACAAGAGCGAGCTGAAGACCGTGATCCGCAAGGTTCGCGAGGCCATCGCCGCCGGCGATAAGGAAGCCGCCCAGGCCGCCTACAAGGTCGCCTCCCAGAAGCTCGACAAGGCCGCCGGCCGTGGCGTCATCCACAAGAACCAGGCCGCCAACCGCAAGTCCGGTCTTGCCAACGCCATCAACGCCCTCTGACGGCGAACCGCGTTTCGATAAAAAATCCCGCAGTATTCATGATATCTGCGGGATTTTTTATTGCCCGGAACCGGCCAATGGGCGGAGGGACATCGAGCCGTCTACTCCGCCGGCCCGGAACCGTCCTTCGTATCCGTGGATTCGGGATGGATGACCGGGCGCCTGAGATACCGTCCCTGTGCGGGCAGGTGCATCCGACGACGCTCCACGGCCCCGGGGAAGGTGATGTTGAACGCCACCGACAGCATACGCAGCGCGAAGACGACGATGACGATGCAGACATCCAGCACCATCTCGCCGTTGAGTCCAAGGTGCCAGTGGTCGGTGGCACGGGCGGCGAAGACGGTGAGCAGGCATCCGATGAAGGACGGCACCGCGTACAGATGCTTGTCACGCAGGATGGAGGGCACCTCGTTGAGGAGGATGTCACGGATGGTGCCGCCCGCCAGGGCGGTGAACATGCCGAGGAACGCGGCCGTCATACCGGAGGAGTGATATGCCAGGGCCTTCGCGGTGCCATTGACGGCGAACAAACCCAGGGCCAGGGCGTCGGTGACTATCATGGACCATTTCAGATGTTCGATCTCGGGATGGACGATGGCCACGATGAATCCCGAGGCCAGGGCCGTCAGCACGAATCCCCTGTCGGTGATGCCCACCGGGGGCAGGGCGCCCAACAGCACGTCACGGGTGATGCCGCCGCCGAGGGCCGTGACCCACGCAATGACGAGGATGGAAAAGAGATCGTATTTCTTATGAATGGCCGACAGCCCTCCCGACAGCCCGCAGATGAACGTCGCCAGATACTCTATGCCCAGGAACACGGCATTGCTTTCGAGCGCCACCTGGTCCATCGGCCCCTCCCCCGTCTTCATGCCTACCGGCATCTCCGCACAAAAAACCGGTAAGACATTAGCACTTTGAACTCCGAACACGCCGAAGGCGGGGGAAGGTTCATCATCCGTTCATGTTGGCGCGCTCATGACCTCCGCCGTCGACCCCGAGCGTGCCGTAGATGTAGCCTTTGTACGCGGCGGGGTCGAGCGCGCTGCATATGCGGATGTTGGGTTCCTTGCCGGAGAACCGGTTGCGGTCGACGATCACGGAACCGTAGCCCGGTCCCGGCGTCGTGTCTACCTGGCAGTAGTAGGGGGCGCATTCGGCGACGCATTCGGGATGCAATGCCGCGGCCATCGCCGCAGGGTCCGCCATATCAAGGCAGGGGACGCCGAAACGTTCGCGGTTCAGTTCCGCCAGCACGTGGTTGATGTCGATGACGAAGCGCCCGAGGTCCCCGCTTTCGCGGATGCGTCGCATCTCCTGTTCGTTCAGCATGCTGTAGCCGAGCGAGGCGTCCCATCCGACGAACGTGATGTCCGGCAGGCCGGATTCCGCCACGATGCGTGCGGCCTCGGCGTCCTGCCATACGTTGAATTCGGCCACCGGAGTCACGTTGCCCGCGCCGAGGCCGGCGCCGGCCATGGCGACGATGCGTCCGACCCGCCGCATCGTCGCGGGATCGAGCTTCAGGGCGATGGCGATATTGGTCAGAGGCCCCAGTGCGACGATGTCGATCGTATGCGGCTCATGGTCTCGCAGGGCCTCGAGCATGCGCAGCACGGCATTGCCTTCGGAGGCCCGAAGCCTTTGCGGCGTATATCCCAGGTCGCCCATGCCGTCGTCGCCGTGGGTCTCATACGCATAGACGAGCGGATTGAACAGCATGGACGCGCTGCCCCGGTATACGGGCGGCTCATAGGTGCTGGAACGTTCGATGGTGGTCAGCGTGTTGTCCACTGCCTGTCCGAGCGGAACGTTGCCCGCCACCGTGGTGAACATCAATATGTCGTATGCGGGGTCGTTGAGCGCCATGGCGATGGCCATGGCGTCGTCCGATCCGCAGTCCGTGTCGATGATGATAGACCTGGCCATCGTAGCCGCTCCCGTCGTATCTCGTTTTCCGGAAAAAAGAAAAATCGTGTGGGCCTGATGATACAGGCTCCACACGATTCGTTCATGCCACGGAATCGATTCCGGCTAGCAGACCTTCCACATCCAGTTGTGCGGATCCTCGATCTCGCCAAGCTGGATGCCGAGCAGCTGGTCGCGCAGCGACTGGGTCAGCTCGCCGACGCCGCCTTCGGCGACGGTGACGTCGAACTTCTCGGACTTGAAGCGGCCGATCGGGGTGATGATGGCGGCGGTGCCGCATGCGAACACCTCGGTGACCTCGCCGGACTTGATGTCCTCAAGCAGCTGCTCGAGGGCGATCATGGTCTCGACCACGTCGTGGCCGTTGT
Organism: Bifidobacterium saimiriisciurei; assembly: GCF_010667655.1. GTDB lineage: Bacteria > Actinomycetota > Actinomycetes > Actinomycetales > Bifidobacteriaceae > Galliscardovia > Galliscardovia saimiriisciurei. Next base: position 15,583 of record NZ_WHZU01000007.1, on the reverse strand, counting down.
CCTGCAGCAGCTGGATGAGCGAGCGGCGGGTGACGCCGGGCAGGATGTTGCCGGTCAGGGACGGGGTCTCCACGTGGCCGTCCTTGTGCACGACCATCATGTTCATGCCACCGAGCTCCTCAAGATAGGTCTTGGTGGCGGCGTCCACGAAGCACACCTGCTCGCAGCCGTTCTCGATGCCGGTGTACTCGCCGAGCAGGGATGCCGCGTAGTTGCCGCCGCACTTGGCGAAGCCGGTGCCGCCGGGGCCGGTGCGGAACCACTTGTCCTCCACCCAGATGCTCACGGGCTTGACACCGCCCGGGAAGTACGGGCCGGACGGGGAGGCGATCACGCAGTAGTCCACTTCCTGCGGGGCGCGCACGCCGAGGAACGGCTCGGAGGCGAACATGAACGGACGCATGTACAGCGTGTATTCGCGACGGGTGGGCACCCAGGCGGCGTCACGCTTGACCAGGGCGGCCACGGAGCCGAGGAAGTCGTCGATGGACAGCTCCGGCAGGTACAGGCGCTTGGCGGAGTTCTGGAAACGCTCGGCGTTGGCATCCGGACGGAACAGCCAGACGGAACCGTCGGCGTGATGATAGGCCTTGAGGCCCTCGAAGCACTCCTGCGCGTAGTGCAGCACGGAAGCACCCGGGTCCATCTTGAGCGGGGCGTACGGCTCGACGCGACGATCCGACCAGCCTTCGCCCTTGGTCCACGTCATGTGGGTCATGTTGTCGGAGAAGACCTGTCCGAACGCCGGCTTGTCGATGAGCTCCTGACGCTTGGCGTCGGATGCCGGGTTCTCGTTGGGCAGGACGGTGAAGGCGTCGGCCAGCTTGGACAGCGCCGCCGGATCGTGATGAGTATTTTCTGTCATTCTTAGCTTCTTTTATTCCATTGCCGGACGAGGATTCGCCCGGCTGCGGGTATGCCATCGATGCTTCTGGCATCGAACTGAGTAACACTCTCTCACATGAGGATTATCCGTCACTGAGAAAGTTCACATTATGAAAAGCGGCCGCACGGAGACGCGGCCGTCCTCCATTCCAATGCAAAGAGCCCACACCGAGGTGGGCTCTTTGCCTATGCGGCCCTGCGGGCCACTGGTTCAGCGTCCTATCGACGAGGTCACTCGGCGTCGGCGGCCGGAGCGGCGGCAGAGTCGACGGTGGCGTCGGCGGCCGGAGCGGCGGCCTCGGAGGCGTCCTCAGGAACCTCGACGGTGACGACGGACTCTTCCGGATCGTCGTGGATGAGCTCCACGCCCTCCGGCAGGACGACGTCCTTGGCCAGCACCTTGGTGCCGTCCACGAGGCCTTCGACGCTCACGGTGATGCGCTCGGGCAGGTTGGCGACATCGGCCTTGACCTTGAGCTCCTGGATGTCGACGAACGCCACGGCGGCGCCCTTCGGGGTGCCTTCGACGAAGACCGGGACCTCGACCTCGATCTTCTCGCCGGCGCGCACCTCGTAGAAGTCGACGTGCTCGATCTGCTGCTTGACGGGGTTGCGCTGCACGTCCTTGACGACGGCGAGCTTGGAGTCCTCGCCGAACTTCAGCTCGAACAGGGCGTTCGTGCGACGCAGGGCGTTGGTGGTCTCCTTCATCGGGAGCTGCAGGAAGGTGGGCTCTTCGCCGCCGGCGTACACGGTGGCCGGAACCAGCTTGGCGACGCGCATGCGGCGGGCAGCGCCCTTGCCGAACTCGGTGCGGACAGCGCCTTCGAGGGTGATATCTGCCATGATGTTCTCCTTTAGATCACAACAATCGGTAATTCGTCTTTTTCGTTTCGGCGCATCGACGCGCCGCAGAGAACACCGTGAACGGAGAACCATACGTCGAGTCGATTACGGAAGCGCGAATCCGTTCGCCTTCCCTCGCCAAGACAACAGTCGTCAAGAATAGCATGGATGACGCGATTTGTCACGCGGCAGTGTCCATCGACGCCTGCAGATCGGCGTGGCTGCGGTTGGACGCATGCTCGTCCCCGGAGAACGTGACGACGACGGCAAGCATCACGCAACCGACCCCGATGAGCTCCCCGATGCCCGGAACCTCGCCGAACATGAGGCCGACGCCCACGGCCACCGCCGGATACATGGACTGCATGACCGAAAAGGTGCCGGGCGTTGTCTTGCGCATGACCACCTGGTCGATGACGTATGGGAAGAAGGAGCTGAGCACCGACACCACGAGCATGAGCAGCAGCAGGTGGGCGATGCCCCACGCGCCTTCATCGACCAGCCAGGTGGCTGAGGCGGGCGGCTGGAACAGGCCGCGCACCGCAGGGACCGCAAGAAACAGGGACTGGGCGGCGAATCCTATGCACATGGCTACGGAAAGGCGGTTGAGCGGGCTGCCGGCATGCGCCACCTTGCGCCCCATGACGATGTAGATCCCCCACATCGTTCCGCCGACGAGGATGGCCGCGAGACCGATCAGGAAGCTGCCGCCGTCGGGAGAGGCGATGGAGACGCCCGCGAGCAGGACGACGCCCGCGGCGGCGATGGCGACGCCGATGCGTTCGCGCCAGTTGCGTCCGCTGATGACGGCCACGCCGAGCGGGCCGATGAATTCTATGGCGACGGCCATGCCCATGTTCATCTCGCTGATCGCCAGGTAGAACATGGTGTTCATCGCCACGATGGCAAGTCCGCAGCCCGCGGTGATGAGCCAGTCGCGCCGCGTGTTGGGAAGGGTCTGGCGTACTTCCCTGCGCCATGGGCGACGCCAGGCCAGCATCATGACGGCAAGGAATCCGAAACGGTACCATGCCGCGCACAATGGATTGATCTGGGTGAACACGCTTTTGGCCACGCCGGTGGCGAAATACATGAGCATTCCCTCGACGGCCACGATGACGACGGCCGGGGTCTTCTCCAACACGCAATACGCTATCTTCCTCACAGGCATGTAAGCGTATCGTCATGTTTCCGGTATGTAAACCAGGGAACGCCGATGTTCCATGTTCTGTATGAAAGCCACACACTTCCGATACGAGAAACGCCGTGGAATCCAAATCCGGATTCCACGGCGCTTCTCGAGAGGATCACATAATGTGTGCGGCTTCTAGGCGCGGAGCACGAAGGCGTACAAGGGTACGTCGAGTGCTCCGCAACGCGGATGACGCTCCGTCACGCGATCAGTTCCTTGACGGAGGCGATGATGGCCTGCAACTCCTTCTTCGCATCGCCAAACAGCATCTGCGTGTTGTCGTTGAAGTACAGCTCGTTTTCGATGCCGGCGTAGCCCTTGCCGCGGCCGCGCTTGATGACGACGACGTTTTCGGACTTGTCGACGTCGAGGATCGGCATGCCGGAGACGGGGGTGCCGGGGCGACGGGCGGCGGGGTTGGTCACGTCGTTGGCTCCGACGACGAGGGAGATGGTTGCGGTGGGGAACTGCGGGTTGATGTCGTCGAGGTCGACGAGCTCCTCGTAGGGGACGTTGGCTTCGGCGAGGAGCACGTTCATGTGTCCGGGCATGCGTCCGGCGACGGGGTGGATGGCGTAGGCGACTTCGACGCCGCGGCTCTTGAGCAGTTCGCCGAGGTCGGCGAGTTCACGCTGGGCCTGGGCCATGGCGAGGCCGAAGCCGGGGACGAAGATGACCTTCTGCGCGTAGACGAGCTGGACGGCGACGTCGTCGGCGGAGGTCTCCTTCATGGTGCCGGTCACGCCGTCGTCCCCACCCGCCGCGTTGTCGCCGCCGAAGCCGCCGGCGAGGACGGAGAGCAGCGGTCGGTTCATGGCCTGGGCCATGAGGATGGAGAGGGTGACGCCGGCTGCGCCGACGAGGGCGCCGGCGACGATGAGGGCCACGTTGTCGATGGCGAGGCCGGACATGGCCACGGCGGTGCCGGTGCAGGCGTTGAGCACGGAGATGACGACGGGCATGTCGGCGCCGCCGATCGGGATGACGAACACGAGGCCGTAGCACAGGGCGAACACGGTGGTCAGGACGGACCACAGGAGGCGCTGCTCGGGCTGGACGCACAGCATGACGAACGCGGCGACGGTGAGCACGATGAACAGCACGTTCCAGAAGCTCTTGCCGGGCAGCCTGAGGTTCTTGACGAACTTGACGCCCTGGAGCTTGCCGGCCGCGATGAGCGAGCCGGTGAAGGTGACGGAACCGATCATGATGCCGAGGCCGGCGGTGATGAGCACGACCAGGGTGGGCAGCTCCTCGTTGGTGAGGATGTCGTTGAGCGCGACGAGCGCCGCCGCGCCGCCGCCGACGGTGTTGAACACGGAGACGAGCTGCGGCATGTCGGTCATCTTGACCTTCTTGGCGGAGACGACGCCCGCGACGGCGCCGATGAGGATGCCGACGACAAGCACGACGACCGCGGTGACGGAGATGAAGCCCTTGACGAAGAGGTGCACGAACGCCATGACGACGGCGAACACCATGCCCGTGGCCGAGATCTGGTTGCCCTTGCGGGCGGTCTTCGGCGAGTTCATGAAGTGCAGGCCCATGACGAACATGACGGCGGCCAGCAGGTACACGAACCAAGCGACGATATCGATGGGTGTTGCGGTCATTACTTATCGCCTTCCTTCTGGTCCTTCTTGGAGGGCTTCGAGCTCTTGAACATCTCCAGCATGCGGTCGGTGACCACGTAGCCGCCGACGACGTTCATGGTTCCCAGCACGGCGGCGAGGAAGATGAACACGTAGGCGAGCGGGGTCTGCGCCTCGGCGGCGACGATGACGACGCCGACGATGACGATGCCGTGGATGGAGTTGGCGCCCGACATCAGCGGCGTGTGGAGGGTCGCCGGCACTTTGCCGATGACTTCGATGCCGATGAGCAGGGCAAGGACGAACAGGGTGATCGAAACGACGAGATCGGGCATGATCACTTCTCCTCTTCTTCTGCGGCCGGTGCCGGCGCTTCGACGCGGCCGGCGACGATGAGCGCGTTGTCGAGTTCCTCGGTGAGGTCCATGGCGAGCCTGCCGTCGTTCACGAAGTGGGCGAGCACGTCGGCGACGTTGCGGGCGAGCAGGTTGGACGCCGTGGTGGCGACGCCGCTGGCGAGGTCGGGGGCGCCGATGAGCTGCACGCCGTTGTCGGTGACGACGGTCTGGTTGGGCTTGGAGCCTTCGACGTTGCCGCCGAGGTCGCTGGCGGCGCAGTCGACGATCACGGCGCCGCGGTGCAGGCCGTCGACGCCGGCCTTGGTGAGCAGCATCGGGGGCTTGCGTCCGGGGACCTTGGCGGTGGTGATGACGACGTCGAACTCCGCGGCCTTCTTGTCGACGGCGGCCTGCTGAGCGGCCTGCTCCTCTGCGGTGAGCTGACGGGCGTAGCCGCCCTCGCCCTGGCCCTTCGAGAAGTCGAGGCCAAGTTCGAGGAACTTGGCGCCCAGGGATTCGACCTCGCCCCTGGCCGCGGGGCGCACGTCGTATGCGGTGACGACCGCACCGAGTCGGCGGGCGGTGCCGATGGCCTGGAGTCCGGCGATGCCCGCACCCAGGATGAGCACCTTGGCCGGACGTATGGTGCCGGCGGCGGTGGTCATCATGGGGAAGAATGAGCCGTAGGCGTCGGCGGCCTTGAGCACGGCCTTGTATCCCATGACGGAGTTCTGGCTGGTCATCTCGTCCATGGACTGCGCGGAGCTGAGCTGGCGGGGCAGCTTTTCGATGCCCACGCCGACGAGCCCGGCCTTGTCAAGACGGTCCACATACTCCTGGTCGGTGAACGAACCGAGCATGCCGATGACCCAGGAGCCCTTGGGCAGGCGGGCGACGAGATCGTCGTCCGGACGTTCTACGAATCCGAAGGCCTGCGACTGTGCAATGACCTCATCCTTGGTAACGACCCTGGCTCCTGCCTTGATATAATCGTCGTCGCTGAATCCTGCGGCATACCCTGCATTGCGTTCGATGACGCAATCGACGGCGGAACGCTTGAGTCGTTTGACGATGTCCGGGGTGAGCGCCACACGAGACTCATGCTCGCCGGCCTCATTGAAAATTCCATAAGTGATGGTCGATTGCGTATCTTCCGCCACCTGGTCCTCCCTCGTAATCTTTCTGTAACAGCGTCGCAACAGTTCGCGGCGCCCCGTCAAGTCTATATCAAAGTCAACAAATGGCAACAATTGCCCATCATTCGATATATGCGGCGTATTGCCCGACGCCGACGCGCGTCCCTACGGTAGCGTAACGGGAGGCCCTCCTACTAGAGTGCGTTAGGACTATTGAATGAAGGAGAACTCGTGGGTCTTATCGGTTCCGCAAAAAACGCAGTGGCCACCGCGGCGCATCGCGCGGCAAATCTCGGACGCAACTATCTGGACTACCCCGGCAGCGACGATCTGAACGACGACGGACTTCCCGACAATCCGACCGCGGAGGAGCCCGTCTCCCCCGACGATCTTCCCCATGTTGATTACTGGGGGCCGGACTACCCCACCACGACATACATGGACAACGGTCTGCTTGCGGCCCGCACCGACGGCAACCCCCCGCTTGACGAGGGGACCAGCATCTACGATATCTACGCCGACCGCGCCGACCGCATGGGCGACAAGCCGCTGTACACGTTCAAGAGGGACGGCCAGTGGGTGACGAAGACCGCCGACGAAACGCTCGCCGACATCCGCATCACCGCGAAGGGCCTGCTGCATTACGGCCTGAAGAAGGGCGACGCCGTGGCGTTCATGTGCCGCACCAGCTACGAATGGAACATCGTGGATGCGGCGATCATGGCCTGCGGAGGCGTGCTCGCCACCATCTACGACACCGATTCCGGCGAGCAGATCCGCAACATCGCCAATAACTCCGACGCCCGTCTGCTGATCGTCGAGACCACCGACATGAAGGCGGAGGCCGAGAACGTGCTGGCCCAGTGCCCCACCGTCGAGCACATCGTGTGCCTCGAGACCGGCGGCCTCGACGAGATCCAGGCCTATGGCGCGTCCGTCTCCGACGCCGTGCTCGACGAGCGAATCGATTCGGTGAAGAAGACCGACCTGTGCTCCATCGTGTACACGTCCGGCTCCACCGCGGCCCCGAAGGGCGTGGAGATGACGCATGAGCATTACTGCGCCGACGCGTTCAATCTGCCCGACTACATGCCCGACCTGCTGCATGACGAGAAGAACACCATCCTGCTGTTTCTGCCGCAGGCGCATTCCTTCGCCCGCGCCATCAACTACATCGTGGTGGCAAGCGCCCTGCACGTCTACATCGCACAGGGCATCAAGACGCTGATCTCCGATCTGCAGGTCGCCAGGCCGTCAGTGATGATCGTGGTTCCGCGTGTGCTGGAAAAGGTGTACAACGCAGCCTCGCAGAAGGCCGGTCATGGCGCCAAGGGCCTGGTGTTCGCCGCCGCCGTCACCGCCGCGCAGGACTATATGAAGGAGGTGGCCGAGAAGGGCAGGGCCGGAGCGCTCATCAGCGCCCGTCGCGCATCCTTCGACCCCATCGTGTACAAGTCGCTGCGCGATGTGCTGGGCGGCCGCGCCCGCTGGATCGTCTCCGGCGGCGCTCCGCTCGACCCCGAGCTGCTCGCGTTCTTCCGCGGCGCCAAGGTGCCGGTGTACGAGGGCTATGGCGCCACCGAGACGACCGCGCCGTGCGCCTTCAACCCGCTGGGAGTGCCGTTCCGTCAGGGTTCCGTCGGCATCCCGTTCCCCGGGTTCACGCTGCGCATCGCCGAGGACGGCGAGATCCAGATCAAGGGCGCCTCGGTGTTCCCCCGCTATCACAAGAACGAGGAGGCCACGCGGGCGTCGTTCACCGAGGATGGCTGGTTCGCCACCGGCGACCTGGGCCGCCTCGACGGCGAGGGTTTCCTGTACATCACCGGCCGCAAGAAGGACCTCATCATCACGGCCGGCGGCAAGAACGTCTCCCCCGGTCCGATCGAGGAGGTCATCCAGCGCTGCGAGATCGTGTCGCAGGCGCTGGTGCTCGGCGACAAGCGCCCGTTCATCTCCGCGCTCATCACCCTTGACGAGGACGCGCTGCGCCCGTGGCTGGAGTCCAAGGGACTCGACCGCGAGATGTCGATGGAGGACGCCGCGGGCAATGCGGCGGTGCGCGCGGAGATTCAGAAGTTCGTCGACCTGGCGAACGAAGGCGTCTCCCGCGCCGAGTCGGTGCGCAAGTTCATCGTGCTTCCGGAGGAGTTCACCCAGGAGAACGGCCTCATGACCGCCTCGATGAAGGTCATCCGCCCGAAGGTCATCGCCCGGTATGCCACCCTGCTCAACACGCAGATGTACAAGCCGCGCAAGAAGGCGTGAACGGCCGACGCTGGACAATCATGGAAAAAGGGTTCCCATCCGATTCAGGATGGGAACCCTTTTTCCATGACGTTCAGACCGCATCGAGACCGCGGTCATGCCCGCTTCAGTGCTCGAAGGGGTAGACCTCGCCCCATTGGGCGCGCAGGTCGTCCATGACGCCCATGATGCGCAGCGTCTCCTCATGCGGCATCTCGGGGCATTCCTGATCGCCGTCGAGTATGGCCTTGGCGGCGATGGCCACCTGGTACTCGTATCCGGTGATCTGCTCCGGGACCGGCAGCGTGTCGACGAGCCGATGATCGGGGGCGAACACCTTGATCTCCTCCGGATTGTTGATGTTCTCGACGATGAGGTAGCCGTCGTCCCCCTGGACGATGCCCTGCCTGCTGCCGACCGCCGTCATGGAGGCGTCGACGACGGCCATCACGCCGTTGTCCAGCCAGAAGGTGGCGCAGAACTGCTCGTCCACTCCCCTGTCGGTGAACACACAGCTGCTGGTGACGCGGGAGACGCCCGCTTCGGGGAACGCCATGGCGACGAAGTTGATAGGGTAGACACCGACGTCGAGCAGGGCGCCGCCCGCCATGGCCGGGTCGGTCATGCGCGCCTTGCCGGAAACAGGATACGACAGATTGGCGTATACCTGACGGGGCTCGCCGATGACGCCGGAGCGGATGGCATCGAGGATGATGTCCCGGCTCGGCATGTACCGTGTCCAGATCGCCTCCGTGCACAGCAGTTTCGTCTGCCGGGCGATGTCCAGCACCTTTCGCGCCTGACCGGCGTTCGCAGTGAACGACTTCTCCACCAGCACGTTCTTTCCGGCGAGCATGCATGCGATGGCGTGCTGGGCATGCAGCGCGTGCGGCGTGGCGATGTACACCAGGTCGATCTCGGGGTCTGCGAGCATCGTCTCATAGGTGCCGTACGCCTTGTCGAATCCGTATTCATCGGCGAATTCCACGGCACGGCGCTCGTCGGCGCGGGTGGCCACGGCATATGGACGGATCAGATCGCGATAGCGTTCATCCAGCGACATGGACCTCAGCGTCTGAGCCATGTGACGGGCGATCCTGCCGCAACCAAGTATGGCGACGTTCACCGTTCCCTCGTGCATCCCGTTGCGTTTGCTCACAATCGGCTCCTTTCTCTCGAATCTTTCGATGTCGGCCCCGTGCGTCTCAGAATCCGAGTCTCTCCAGCTTCTTGGGATCGGACTGCCATTCCTTGGCGACCTTCACGTGCATGTCAAGCTTGGCCTTGCCGCCCACGATGCGGTTGATCGGCGTGCGCAGCTTCTTCCTCACTCGCACCAGATGCTCGGCCTTGCGGCCGATGATGATGGGCTTCTGCGAATCACGCTCCACGTAGACCGACACCAGCACCTGCACCTTGGGCTTCGGGCCATCGGCTTCGTCCCCGGATTCATCCTCGTCCGGATAGATGATGTCATCGACGACGACGGCGAGGGAATGGGGCAGCTCGTCGTCAAGCTCCTCGAGGAACGCACCGCGCACCAGTTCGGCGATGGCCTCCTCCGGCGGCTCCTCGGTGATCTGATCGTCCGGATACATCTGCGGGCCTTCGGGCATCGCGTCGATGAACAGCTGACGCACCTCGTCGAGATTGTCGTGCTCCAGCGCGGAGACCGGCACGATGTCGGTGAAGTTCGCGAATTCGTTGATTTCGATGAGCTTGTCGACCAGCTGCGAGCGATTGAGCTCGTCGATCTTGGTGACCACGGCGATCAGCGGCACCTTCCATTCGAATGCGCCGTCGTCGTTCTTCCTGGCGAACTGGCTGCGCAGACGGCTGAGAATGCGCCTGTCTCCCGGTCCGATCTCCTGATCCGCCGGCAGGAGGAACGCGATGGCGTCCACTTCGGAGAGCGACTCGTCGACGATGTCGTTCAGTCGCTGGCCGAGCAGCGTGCGGGGACGATGGATTCCCGGGGTATCGACCAGCACGATCTGGGCATGGTCCGTCGTCAATACGCCGCGGATGGCCTTGCGTGTGGTTTCCGGACGGGAAGATGTGATGGCGACATGGGAACCGATCAACGCATTGATCAGTGTCGATTTGCCGACGTTGGGTCGTCCGACGACCGCGATGAATCCTGATTTGTAAGCTTCCTGCATGGAACACCACTGTACCGTGAGGACTATGCAAACACGGTGGCGACATGGGCGTTCGCACCATGCCGCCACCATCAGCCAGCGACATCCTCGTTTCAATCACATCATTCGGAGTCGGCGTCATCCTTGTCGTCCGGGGCGTCGATGCCGGCCGGCGACGCCTTCTCCACCAGGATGGTCGAGACCTTCTTGCGACGGCCGGCGGAATCGACCGCCGTCAGACGCAGTCCGTGGGTGTCGGCATGCGAGCCCACGAGCGGCACTTTGCCCAGGGTCTTCGTCAGCAGGCCGTACACCGTGTCGACGTCGTCCTCGTCAAGGTCGATTTCGAAGATCTCCTCGATGTCCGCGATGGATGCGCGGGCGGGGAACCGCCATCGCCCCGGCTCGACCTCCTCGGGCTCGGCCTTCTGCGTGCGGTCGTGCTCGTCCTCCAGTTCGCCGACGATCTGCTCGATGGCGTCCTCGATGGTGACGAGGCCGGCGATGCCGCCGTACTCATCGACCACGACGGCCACATGCTGGCGCTGGCGCTGCATCTGATGGAACAGGTCGTCCACCGGCTTGGATTCGGGAACCAGCAGGGGGTCGCGGCTGATCGAGACGACCGCGCGGTCGCTTGCGGCCGGGTTGAAGGCCACCGCCCGCACGGCGTCCTTCAGGTATGCCATGCCGATGAGGTCATCCACGGAGTCGCCGATGATGGGCACGCGGGAGAACCCGGAGCGGGAGAACATCTTCAGCACGTTGCCGAGCGTCTCGTCCTTGCCTATGCAGATCATGTCGGTCCGCGGAACCATGATTTCGCGGGTGAGGGTCTCCGACAGGGTGAGCACGTTGCGCATCATTTCGGAGATCTCGGGATCGAAATCGTTGGTCTCCACCAGCCTGTCGATCATGGCACGACCCTGTTCGAGGTGAATCTTCTCCAGTTCCTCGTCGTCGGAGAGCTCGGTCTTTCCCGAGTTGATGCCGTTGACCCGCGCGAACGGCGTAAGCCATACGACGAAGGAGACGACACCGGAATGGCGCAGCATGATCTGTATGGGCCGTGACGCCCCGGTACTGCGCGGACGGACGAGTATGGACACCACGCCCACGATGAGCGCGAACACCAGGCCGCAGATGAGCGTGAGCCAGATCGGGGCCCCGAGGGCGTCGGCGATGCACGCCACCAGCACGCCGTCGAGGATGTTGCACACGATGCGGAAGAACGCGCAGGACCCCGACGTGGCGAACCGGTCGGAGACGAGCCGCTGGACCCTGTGGATACGGCCCAGCTGCTTCATCTTGTTGAACTGGCTGTCGGTTCCCGTCTGCACCTCGAGGATGAGGTTGTTCAGGCTGGACCTGGTGACCCTCGACACGGCCCCCTCGGTGGAGGCCATGAGCAGAGAGAACCACACCAGCAGCAGCGACGCCACCGCCAATGCGGCGACCATCGGTATCACGGGGTCCGTCATCATAGCTGATTCACGCTCTTTCGTGGATTGTGCCGCTTACCGGCCTGTCTTGGAATCGTCCGAACGATGCTCGGCGTCATACTGCGCCAGGAGGTCCGGCGCGCCGTCGGGCAGCCGGACATCGTCGAGCACGCCGGGACGCAGGGCCAGAAAGGTCAGCAGCAGCTGGCGCTGCAGTCCGAACATCTGGCGTTCCTCCGCGGCCGTGGCGTGGTCGTACCCGAGGAGGTGCAAAGTGCCGTGGATGGTCAGCAGCAGCATCTCCTGGATGGTGGAATGCCCCGCGGCCCTTGCCTGTTCGCGGGCCACATACGGGCAGATGACGATGTCGCCGAGCACCCCCTCCGGCAACGTCTTGCCGGTGCCGGGACGCAGCTCGTCCATGGGGAAGCTCATGACGTCGGTGGGGCCCTCGAGGTTCATCCACCGCTCGTGCAGACGCGCCATGGACGCGGGGTCATTGAACATGATGGTCAGGTCGGACTGGGTGCTGACCCTCATCTGGTCAAGCACCCAGACCCCCAGGTCGGAGAAGACCTTGGGGTCGATGGTCCACGGCGTCTCATTGGTGACTTCAACGCTCATGCGTTCTCCTCCTGCTTCTCCTGACGACGATGACCGTCGTGCCGTTCCCGGCGCTCTCTACGCGCGTCATCGAAACGGCCGTATGCCTCGACGATGCGTCCGACAAGCTCATGACGGACCACGTCCGTCGGGTCGAGGTGCACGAATGCGATGTCGTCGATTCCGCCGAGCACACGTTCGATGGTGGCGAGGCCTGAACGCGGCACCGTCAGATCGACCTGCGTGATGTCTCCGGTGATGATCATGCGCGTGTTGAAACCCAGTCGCGTGAGGAACATCTTCATCTGCTGTTCCGTGGTGTTCTGCGCCTCGTCGAGAATCACGTAGGCGTCGTTCAGCGTACGGCCGCGCATGTAGGCCAGCGGCGCGACCTCGATGGTCCCGTCCGCCAGATACCTATGCAGCTGGTCGGCGCCGAACATGTCGGAAAGCGCGTCATACAGCGGACGCAGGTAGGGGTCGACCTTCTCGCTGAGCGTACCGGGAAGAAAGCCGAGGTTCTCCCCCGCCTCGACGGCGGGCCGCGTGAGGATGATCTTGCGCACCTGCCCGTCCTCGAACGCCCGCACGGCCTTGGCGACGGCAAGATACGTCTTGCCGGTTCCCGCAGGACCGATGGCGAACGTGATGGTGTGCTTCTCGATGGCGTTGACGTACCTGATCTGTCCGGCCGTCTTCGGCCTCACCGGCACGCCCAGGGCGAATGTGATCACGCCGGGGACCTGCACGCGCTTGCGGTCGACGGGAGCCGCCGCAGTGGGATGTGACGCGGGACGGGACACGGCCCGACGGGAGCCGATGTGCTCACGGACGCGAGCCTCGATGCCGCCCCGCGAGTGGGATGTGCTCAGAAGCCTGCGCACGGTATCCGCATCCATGGGGGCCGTATACGCGGTCTGGATGATCGTGTCTATGATCTCCTGGGCCTGATTGGCCTGGGCCTCGGTCTGCCTGGACCGGGACATGATCGCCACACGATTGCCGCGCACGATGATGGTCAGTTCGGGAAACGCCTTCTCGACCTCGCGGATCACCTGGTCCGCCGGCCCGAGCACCGCGACCGGATCAAGTTCCGAAGGTATGGTGATGGTGCGTGTTGTTGTCGCCACGTTAGGTTGTCGTCTCTTTCCGTTCTTTCCGTTCGGTCGTTGGATTGCCGGCATTCGTCCCGCTACTCGTCAAGCACCTCGCCGGTCAGCACGTGGGCATGCACGTGGAACACCGTCTGGCCGGCGTCCTTGCCCGTGTTGAATACCAGACGGTATTCGCCATGGAAGGCGTCGTCGGCGACGGACTGCGCCACCTCCACGATGTGGGCCAGCAGGGAGGCATCCTCCTTGGCAAGGGCCGCGACGTTGGCGTAATGGCGCTTCGGCACGATGAGCACATGCACCTTGGCCTTCGGATTGATGTCCTTGAAGGCGTAGACGGCATCGTCCTCATACACCTTCTCGCTGGGGATGTCACCGGCGATGATGCCGCAGAACAGGCAGTTGTCCTGGCTCATATTCACACTCTCCTTTGTCTGGCGCCCTGCCGGCGCCGCCACATCGTCAATGCTATTGCGCGCTTGGGATAAAACCCGTCATCGCCGCGCTCAGCGAAATCGCATTCATCGAATGTTCATCTCGGGCCCTTCCCCGCCCACTGTCTCGTGGAGGTCACTCGAACCGTCCCAGCACGCGGGCGAGCAGCGCCAGCGCCACGGGACCGGCGCTGGAGGCACGCATGATGTTGCTCCCCAGAACCACGGCCGACGCTCCGGCCTTCACGAACGAGGCGACCTCCTCCTCGCTGATGCCGCCCTCGGGCCCCACCACCACGCTGATGGTACGCTCCCTGCCATCCTCCAGACAACGGTCCGCGATGGACGAGACCTTGCGTTCGATGGAATCCCACGTGTCGGTGGCATCCTGGTGCAGGACTATGACCATGTCGCCGTGAACGCCGGCCCGCAGGCACATCTCCACGATGTTCTTGCTGGTCGCCTTGGGCTGCAGCAGCGGCGCCCACGCACGACGGGACTGCTCGGTGGCCGCGTCAAGCAGCTGACGCCACTTGTTCGCGGCCTTCGCCTCCTTCGCCCCCTTCCATTGCACGATGGATCGGTTGGCCTGCCACGGCACCACGGAATCCACGCCGATCTCCGTGGCGGTTTCTATCGCCTGCTCGTCACGGCCGGATTTGGCCAGCGCCTGCACGAGCTGCAGACGGGTCACGGAGGCCGGTTCCCGGCCCACCTCCTCCACCTTCACCTGCCGGTTCGCCGGATCGTGCACGGTGGCCAGGATGCGCAGGCCCCTGCCATCGGAAAGCCACAACCTGTCGCCGACATCCAGTCGCATGGACCGGAACGCATGCCGCGCCACGTTCTCCGGCACGGTAAGCACCCAGCCGTCGTGCAGTTCGTCGCCGTTCACCGGGGTCTCGTCCTTGCTGGGGTCAATCAGAAATAGCGGGAAAGTCATGGCTCAAACGTACACGACACGCCGGATAACCTCCGGATTTGACATACCACCCCGATGTGATGCTATAGTTCCATCTCGTTGCCAAACACGGCACCTGTCCGGGTGGCGGAATGGTAGACGCGCTAGCTTGAGGTGCTAGTGGTTATTTTATACAACCGTGCGGGTTCAAGTCCCGCTCCGGACACCAGCAAGACCCCTTGGATTCCAAGGGGTCTTCTTGTATCTCACGACAATCTTCATCTTCAAGGCAAATGGCTGCGGGCCTCCCCATGCACCCGCGAGAAGCCGCCCCTCGCCAGACGCTCCCCATCCGATGATTCGCGGCTGCCGCGGGACACCGGAAAAGCAGTGCGACACGCCGGATAACCTCCGGATTTGACATACCACCCCGATGTGATGCTATAGTTCCATCTCGTTGCCAAACACGGCACCTGTCCGGGTGGCGGAATGGTAGACGCGCTAGCTTGAGGTGCTAGTGGTTATTTTATACAACCGTGCGGGTTCAAGTCCCGCTCCGGACACCAGCAAGACCCCTTGGATTCCAAGGGGTCTTCTTGTATCTCACGACTGCAATCCACCTACGGAACGGACATCCGGGCTATAGGAACTTTTGTGGTGTTTTAGGTTTGTCTTATCTCCGTTCTGAGTGACGGCCACGTCCTGCCCTTGCAT
>NZ_WHZU01000006.1 GCF_010667655.1 Bifidobacterium saimiriisciurei | reverse complement strand
CCGTATCGTCCATCATCAGCACCGTAATATTCATGGACTACGGCGCAAAAATACGATTTTGCAGAGCAGTCCATCGCATTATGCATCCATGCAATTGAGAAACGTTGAAATTCCAAGGCTGCTGTTTTCGTCATCGAAGATTCGCGATGGACTGCGACGTATATACGCGATTTTGCAACGCAATCCATCGTCATTGGACGAATATTGATGGATTGCGACGTATTTTTGGGATTTTACATCGTAATCCATATTGGATGGCCGGGCACCGGATGGAAAGTACCGGATGGTGACAGAAAAGGGAGCCGGCCGCCTTGCGGTGGCCGGCTCCCCTCAATCATGCTGCCTCATGATGGCTCCCCTCAATCATGCTGCCTCATGATGGCTCCCCTCAATCATGCTGCCTCATGATGGCTCCCCTCAATCACGAGGGGAGTCATATTCCGCAGCAGTGCTTCATCGAGCGCCGTCGCGAAACGGCGGCTCTGATTCCAGAGGAATCAGAACTCGCGATGACGAACAGTCCAGTGGACTGTTCGTAGCAGCAAATCCGCCAAGGATTTGCGTCGCGGAATGCTGCGTTCTGATTTTTCTTACGAAAAATCAGAACTCCCTATGCTCACGGTAGAACTTGATGAGGCTCTGCGTGGAGGCGTCCTGGGCGGCGAGCGCGTCGTCGTCCTTGGAGATGGCGGGGGTGATCTGCTTGGCAAGCTGCTTGCCGAGCTCGACGCCCCACTGGTCGTAGGAGTCCACGCCCCACACGGTGCCCTCGACGAGGGTGATGTGCTCGTACAGGGCGATGAGCTCGCCGAGCGAGAACGGGGTCAGGGCCACGCCGAGGATGGACGTGGTCGGGCGGTTGCCCTTGAACACGCGGGCGGGGACGATCTCCTCCGGGGTGCCTTCGGCGCGGACCTCGTCGGCGGTCTTGCCGAACGCGAGCGCCTTGGTCTGGGCGAGGTAGTTGCCGAGGAACAGCTCGTGCACGTCCTGGTCGCCGTCCTTCACCGGGTTCGGGGTGTTGGCGAAGGCGATGAAGTCGGCCGGGATGAGCTGGGTGCCCTGGTGGATGAGCTGGTAGAAGGCATGCTGACCGTTGGTGCCGGGCTCGCCCCAGAAGATCTCGCCGGTCTCGGTGGTCACCGGGGTGCCGTCCCAGCGCACGGACTTGCCGTTGGATTCCATGGTGAGCTGCTGCAGGTAGGCCGGGAAGCGGTGCAGGTACTGGTCGTACGGCAGCACGGCGTGCGAGGCGGCCTTGAAGAAGTTGCGGTACCACACGTTGACGAGGCCCATGAGCGCCACGACGTTCTTCTCGAACGGGGTGTTGGCGAAGTATTCGTCGATCTCGTGGAAGCCGTGCAGGAACTCCTCGAACTGCGCCGGTCCGTAGACCACGGCGAGGGAGGTGCCGACCGCGGAGTCGACGGAGTAGCGGCCGCCGACCCAGTTCCAGAAGCCGAAGGCGTTCTCCGGGTCGATGCCGAACTCCTCGACCTTCTCCAGGTTGGTGGAGACGGCCACGAAGTGCTTCTTGATGGCTTCGGCCTTCTGGGCCTCGTCGCCGTCGGAGATGGCGCCGGAGGCGGTGAGCTCCTCGAGCAGCCAGGTGCGGGCCTCGCGGGCGTTGGTGAGGGTCTCGAGCGTGGTGAAGGTCTTGGAGACGATGATGAACAGCGTGGTCTCCGGGTCGAGGCCCTTGGTCTTCTCGGCCAGGTCGTTGGGGTCGATGTTGGAGATGTAGCGGGCGGAGATGCCGGCGTCGGCGTAGGGCTTGAGGGCCTCGTACGCCATGACGGGACCGAGGTCGGAGCCGCCGATGCCGATGTTCACCACGGTGTCGATCTTGCGGCCGGTGATGCCGGTCCACTTGCCGGAGCGCACGTCCTCGGCGAAGGCGTAGATCTTCTTGAGGGTGTCGCGCACGTCCTTGACGACGTCCTGGCCGTCGACGATGTACTTGTCCTCGTCCTCGACCGGGCGGCGCAGCGCGGTGTGCAGCACGGCGCGGTCCTCGGTGTTGTTGATGTGCACGCCGGTGTACTGCTGCTTGATGCGCTCGTCGAGCTTGACTTCCTTGGCGAGGTTGACCAGCAGGCGCAGCGTCTCGTCGGTGATGAGGTTCTTGGAAAGGTCGAAGTGCAGGTCGCCGGCCTCGAAGCTCAGCTTCTTGACGCGCTCGGGATCGTCGGCGAACCACTTCTTGAGGTCGATGCCCTCGGCCTGAAGTTCATCGTAGTGCTTCTGCAGCGCGGCCCATGCGGGAGTCGAGGTCGCGTCGATGGGAGGATTAATGGCCATGTGAGGTCCTTTCATCACTGTGGAATGATTCATGAAAACCATCCTGTTCCTGTTCCAACATACTGTGATTGACGGACAGATAAAAACGCACACAAATGTTGTTATTTGTGCGTTAGAACGTGCAATAAATACGATTTATCGACGCCACGGTTACGCAACACGCCGTTCATGTTCTGTTTTCCGAAAATCGGACGAGGAGACGGACGATCACAGGATGGCGTCGAGCCCCTGGTCGGCGAGCGCGGCGGCCATGCGCTTGACCTCCTGGCTGCGCGCCCTCGGCGCGACGAGCAGCGCGTCCGGTGTGTCGACCACGACCAGGTCGTCGGCGCCGAGCAGCGCGATCGTCCGCCCCTCGCCGCCGGCCGGCGCGACCACGTTGCCGGCGGAGTCGAGACACACCACGCGCCCGCGGTCGCCGATGATCTTGTTGTTGCGGGCGTCCGCGCTGGGAATCAGCGCGGCCACGGAGTTGAAGTCGCCGATATCATCCCACCCGAAGCCGCCGGGGACCATCGCCACGCCGCCCTCGGCGGCCAGCGGCTCGGCCACGGCGTAGTCGAAGGCAATCTTCTCGACCGCCGGCCACAGCCGCTCCATCATTTCGGCGCGGCGGTCGCCGTCGTCGTCCCATACGTCGGCGAGCGCCGTCACCGTCTCATAAATCCGCGGCTTGAGTCTCGCCAGGGTGTCGAGCAGCACGCCGGCGCGCATGACGAACATGCCGGCGTTCCACCGGTATTCGCCGGTCATCAGGTAGCCCTGCGCGGTTTCGGCGTCCGGCTTCTCCACGAACGCGCGTACCGTGCGGGCGTCGGGCGCGGCCGGCGCCCTGTCGGCGAGCGGCGCGCCCTGACGGATGTATCCGAAGGCGGTGGACGGACGCGTGGCCGCGATGCCGATGGTGGTCACGTATCCGGCGCGCGCCGCCGCGACCGCCTGCGCCACGCATTCGCGGAACGCGTCGTCGTCGCGAATCACATGGTCGGCGGCGAACGACCCGACCACCACGTCGCGGCCGTGCCGTTTCGCCAGTATCGCGGTGGCCAACGCGATGGCGGCCGTGGAGTCGCGACCGACGGGTTCGGCGAACAGGTTGCGTTCGTCCAGTTCGGGCAGTTGCGCGCGGACCGCGGCCGCATGCGCCACGCCGGTCATCACCGTCACGTGGTCGTCGCCGGCGACGGCGGCGAGACGGTCGAACGTGGCCTGGATCATCGTGCGGCCCGAACCGAGGAAGTCGTAGAGGAACTTCGGCCGTGCGCTGCGGCTCAGCGGCCATAGCCGCGAGCCGACGCCTCCGGCCGGAATCAGTGCGTACAAGTCCGAGAATCGCCCGTCAGTCTGTTGCATGTTCTTATTGTCACACGTATTGCCATACGTCGGCCGTTGATTTCACCGCGACGCCGCGCGCTGCGCTTCGCATTACGCCACGAACCGCGCCACGCCATGAATACCTCGGGATTTGCATAATCGAAAAACATGCAGTATGCTAATCTACTTGTGTGCGCATTGCTGTTGCGATGCTTCACGAATTGCCACTTTAGCTCAGTCGGTAGAGCGGCTCACTCGTAATGAGCAGGTCGACAGTTCGATTCTGTCAAGTGGCTCCAACGAAGACCCTAGGTTCATCGCCTAGGGTTTTTGCTTCCCCGAGAGCATTCGCAAGAATGTCGGGGACCGCGCGAGTGGCGGAATTGGTAGACGCGCAGGATTTAGGTTCCTGTGTCTTCGACGTGTGGGTTCAAGTCCCATCTCGCGCACGCTTTCCGATTAATCCTCTTGAATCATTGCGGCTTCGATGAATTCAAGGGGATTTTTTCATATCCGACCCCGCGCCGGAGGCAAGAGAGAAGAAGAGCCAAGGATTCACCATGGATTCGCGAGAATCCAGGAGAGGGACGACATGTCGGGACTGATTCATCCGATCACCCTGCTCGCAATCGTTTTCGTCGGTTACGGGTTCAAGCGTGCACGCATCTTCGGCGAGAAGGACTATCGCATCCTGCAGCGCATCGTGTTCAACCTCACGCTGCCCGCCGCGATCATCGTGTCGTTCCTGACGAACCCCCATGACCCCAAGCTGCTGTGGATCTCGCTGTTCGGTCTGGCATGCGGCCTCTTCCCCACCCCGATCCTGTATTTCATCAGCCGCCACAAGCCGGTGAACGAGCGCGCGTTCCTCATGCTCAACGGCGCGGGATTCAACATCGGCAACTTCTGCTTCCCCGTCATGCAGTCGATGCTCGGTTCGGCGTCGCTGGTCACGGGAGCCATGTTCGACATGGGCAACTGCGTGGTGGTGGCCGCCGGCAACAACCTGCTCACTCAGCGTCTGCTGCACATCAACCCCGACAAGCCGCTGAGCGAGCAGAACCACGGCGATATGACCGTCACGCGTCTGCCGCGCATCAAGCCGAAGGACAAGGACGCGCGCCGTCTCGCCCGCCGTGCCACGATGCGCGGCATCGCCAAGAGCTTCCTCACCTCGGTGCCGTTCGACACCTATCTGCTCATGATCGTGCTGATGTTCACCGGTGTGAAGCTGCCCAGCGTCGTGGTGGACATCCTCAGCCCGGTGGGCGATGCGAACGGCTTCTGCTCGATGCTCATGGTCGGCATGCTCATGGACTTCCCGAACAACCGCAAGGAGATCTCACAGGCCTTGCGCGTGGTGGCCTGGCGCATTCCGTTCGCCGCGCTGTTCTGCCTGGTCACCTGGTTCCTGCTGCCGTATGACGCGGCCACGCGCAAGGCCATCGTGATGCTGTGCATGGCGCCGACCGCCGTGTTCGCCACGCTGTTCTCCGACCGCGTGCTCGGCAACGCGAAGATGGCCGGCTTCTGCCTGTCGGTGACCGCGGTGATGGGCATGGTCGCCATGACCGCCGCGAACTACCTGATTCCGGCCTGATCTCTTTTTTCGACCTTCCGCCTTATGGCGAGCGGGCTGACGGGTGCGATACCCGTCAGCCCGCTTTTCGTATCGTTTCCGGCTATACAGCCGTATCGACGGCCATGCCGGTCACGACGTCAGTCGATAAGAGCGCGCTTGATGCTGCGCGTCAGTGCCTGAATGGCCTTGGAACGGTGCGAGATGGCGTTCTTCTCCTCCGGCGTCATCTCGGCGCTGGTGAGTTCCTCGCCGGATTCCTTCGCGCGCTGGGGCTGGTCGTTCGGCACGAAGATGGGATCGTAGCCGAAGCCGTGCTCGCCGCGCGGTTCGCGGATGATTCGCCCGCACATGTCGCCGAGCTCCACGTTCTCGTTGTGGATGCCGTACGGCGCCTCGCCCTGGCCGTCCTCGGGCGTGACGAACGCCGCGGCGCAGCGGAACCGTGCCGTTCGGTTGCGGTCCGGGATGTCGGCTAGCTGCGCGAGCAGCAGCTCGTAGTTGGCCACGTCGTCGCCGTGGCGGCCGCACCAGCGTGCGGAAAGGATGCCGGGGGCCGCGCCCAGCACGTCGACGATCAGTCCGGAGTCGTCGGCGATGGCAGGCAGACCCGTGCGGCGCACGACGTCGCGCGCCTTGAGCAGTGCGTTCTGTTCGAAGCTCGCGCCGTCCTCGACGGGATCGGGCAGGTTCAGTTCGCCTGCGGTCAGCAGTTCGATACGGTCGGCGTCCTCGCCGAGGTCCTCGGTGAGAATGCGACGAATCTCCGCCAGCTTGCCCGCATTATGGGTGGCGACCACCAATTTGACCGTGTTGCTCATGGCATCTACCTCTCTGAACTATGCGCGGCACGTTGCCTCCATGCTGCTGCGCCCTCCCAACAATATGGGAGGCCCCGTACGTTTGGAACGCACGGGGCCTCGAAATCACTGCGAAAGACCGGCGGAAGCCGTCGCCGCCCTGCCAATCCCTGCCGGTTCCCGGCCATCGGAGCCTTGTCTCGGCTGCTGTCAGTAGCTAGCGGCCGCCATCACAGTTCAGTCCTCGTCGAGCGCCTTGCGCTGCAGGGCCTGCAGCTCGCGGTTGCCCTTCTCGGCCAGGTCGAGCAGTTCGCCGAGCTCGGCACGCGTGAACGGACGGTGCTCCGCCGTGCCCTGGATCTCGATGAACGCGCCGGCGCCCGTCATGGCCACGTTCATGTCGGTCATGGCCTGGCTGTCCTCCACGTAGGGCAGGTCGAGCATCGGCTTGCCGTCGATCACGCCGACGGAGACGGCCGACACCTGATCCTTGAGCACCTGTCGGTTGGCTCGCAGCACCTTGTGCTCCTTGGCCCACGCCACGGCGTCGGCGAGCGCCACGTAGGCGCCGGTGATCGACGCGGTCCTGGTGCCGCCGTCGGCCTGCAGCACGTCGCAGTCGAGCTGGATCTGGTTTTCACCGAGCGCCTTCATGTCGACGACGCCGCGCAGGCAGCGGCCGATCAGTCGGCTGATCTCGTGGGTGCGGCCTCCGATCTTGCCGCGCACGGATTCGCGGTCGGTGCGTTCGGATGTGGCGCGCGGCAGCATCGCGTATTCGGCGGTCACCCAGCCGAGTCCGGAGTCCTTGCGCCAACGCGGCACGCCCTGCGTGAACGTGGCTGTGCACATCACGCGCGTGTTGCCGCATTCGATGAGCACCGAGCCTTCGGGGGCGTCGGTCCAATGACGGGTGATCTTCACCGGACGCAGTTCGTCGACGGCGCGGCCGTCGGGGCGAATCGTCTGATTGACGTCGAGCATGTCTTTGATCTGAACCATGGTTAACCTCGGAATATCTACGGAAGCACTGTCCCCGACCGTATCCGGCTTAGCCGACAAAACCATGGTCAGAAACGGTTCGCGTCCATGGTTCGGACCGTCGAACGATTGCCGGACGGCAACGTTCGACGCGGCCAATAGAATGACTGTCATGAGATTCTTGGCCGCGATATTCCGATTCGCCACGTCGGCCTGTTGTTTCGCCGGCACATACGAGATCTGGCATCTGCACGAGTTCGCCTCCCTGACGTATTTCACCTTCCAGACGGCGTTGCTGCTGGGTGTCGTGATGCTGTGGGCGGGGGCGGCCACGCTGCTCAAGGGCATCGAGCCGCCGGTGTGGCTCAAGGGATGCCTGACGCTGTATATCGCGGTGGCCGGTCTGGTGGCGGCGTTCCTGCTGCCGGCGGCCGATCCGGCGACGCCACGCGTGTTCGGCCTGATGACGGTCACGTACGCGCACATCATCGTGCCGATCGCCGCGGTCATCGATTTTCTCGTCTTCGACGAGCATAGGAAATTCCAATGGTCGTACTGTCTCACGTGGCTCATCTATATTCCGGTCTATGTGATGGGCGTGCTGATTCGCGCGGCCATATGGCCGCATTCGGGACCGTTGAAGGACGGCACGCCGTACCCGTACGACTTCCTGAACCTGCCGAAGATCGGATGGGCGCAGCTGGGCATCAACGTGGGCGAGGGATTGGCCGCGTTCCTCGTGCTCGGCCTGGTGCTCGTCGCCCTCGACCGCGTCCTGCCGGCGAAACTCATAAAGTGACCGCGTTTGGGCGTGAACGGCCTACAATCGCATACAACAGAATTCATATTGACATCCCGCGACCCGAAGAAGGACGATATGGCTAACACCGACTACTCATCGGCCATGATGACCGACATGTACGAATACACCATGCTGGACGCCGCCATGCAGGACGGCACCGCAGATCGCCAGTGCGTGTTCGAGGTGTTCACCCGTCATCTGCCCACCGGCCGCCGCTATGGCATCGTGGCCGGACTGGGCCGCATCGTGGAGATGCTCAAGGACTTCCGCCCGACCGAATCCGATCTGAAGTTCCTGCGCGACCGTCATGTGGTGAGCGAGAAGACCGCCAAGTGGCTGGAGAACTTCTCGTTCTCCGGCACCATCCGCGCCTACCGCGAGGGCGAGGCGTTCTTCGCGAACTCCCCGATCCTCGAGGTCGAAGGCACGTTCGCGGAATGCACGCTGCTGGAGACGCTCGTGCTTTCCGTGCTGAACTACGATTCGGCCATCGCGTCGGCGGCCTCCCGCATGACGTCGGCCGCCGGCGACCGTCCGTGCATGGACATGGGCGGCCGCCGCGCGAACGAAAGCGCCGCCGTGGCCGCAGCCCGCGCCTCGATCGTCGGCGGCTTCGCCGGCACCGCGAACCTCGCCGCCGCGAAGAAGTACGACCTGCTGTGCATCGGCACCGCCGCGCACGCGTTCACACTGCTGCACGACGACGAGCGCGACGCCTTCGTCTCGCAGGTCAACGCCCTGGGCCCCGGCACCACGCTGCTCACCGACACCTACAACATCGAGAAGGCCATCACCACGGCCGTGGAGGTGGCCGGCCCCCAGCTCGGCGGCATCCGCATCGACTCCGGCGATCTGGCGTCGCTGGCGCAGAAGGCCCGCAAGCAGCTTGATTCGCTGGGCGCCACGAACACGAAGATCACCGTGACCAACGACCTCGACGAATACGCGCTGGCCGCATTGCAGACCGCGCCCGTGGACTCCTACGGCGTGGGCACCATGCTGGTGACCGGCTCCGGCCACCCCACCTGCGCGATGGTGTACAAGCTGGTCGAGCGCGAGGGCTCCGACGGAGCGATGCATCCGGTGGCCAAGAAGTCGTTCGGCAAGAGCACCGACGGCTGGCGCAAGCGCGCGCTGCGCTGCTACCAGTACGGCCTGGCGCAGGGCGAGCTCGTGCTGTGCGGCCCGGCCGACAAACTCGCCGCATGGGAGGCGCCGGAAGAATACGGCGACACGAAGGACCTGATGATCACCGCCGTCGACCACGGCGACATCGACGAGTCGCTGGCAAGCAAGGAGGCGCTGCTCGCGGCCCGCGACCATCACAAGGAGGCGCTCGACGAGCTGCCGGTGACCGCGCTTTCGCTGAGCAACGGCGAGCAGGCCATCCCCACCGAGGTCCTCACCCTCGAGTGATCGCGCGCTCAAGCCATCAAATAGCCATCAAATAGGGAATCGGCCTTCGAATGAAGGCCGATTCCGTTTTCCATATCGCTAACGTCAGCGCATCTCGTCGTAGATGCGCTTGCAGTCCGGGCACACCGGGTAATCGGACGGATTGTGCTTCGGCACCCACACCTTGCCGCACAGCGCCACGACCGGCCGGCCGGTCAGGCGGGATTCGGCCATGCGCTCCTTGGAGACGTAGTGGGCGAAGCGGTCGGCGTCGCCGTCGTCGGTCTTCTGCCCCTCGGTCCTGGTCTCGGGGCGTTCGAGCACCGCGGTGCCGCTGCCGGAATCCGGCGTGGAAAGCGGGGAGACCGCGTCGTCATCGAAAACGTCATCGAATACATTCCTCATAATCATGCCTCATTCCTCGCTCGCAAAACGATGCTGGACCATATCGATTCAATAATAGAGGCTTATATTCCACGGCTATGTGACGAATCACACAGCGCGACCGAGGCCGCATCGCAAAGCGGCGGCCTCGGTCTCCAAAGGACGCGGTAATCTGGAATCCATGACTATAGCTGTATGCCCCGGTTCATTCGATCCGGTAACCTCCGGGCACATCGATGTGATCGAACGATGTGCGCACCTGTTCGAACAAGTCCACGTAGTGGTGGCGGTCAACGCGGCGAAGCGGCCGATGTTCACCGAAACGCAGCGCGTGGAGATGATCCGCGAGGTGCTGGCCGAGGACGGGTTCCCCGATATCGTCGTCACCAGCACCGAAGGACTGATC
Source organism: Bifidobacterium saimiriisciurei (assembly GCF_010667655.1). Classification (GTDB taxonomy): domain Bacteria; phylum Actinomycetota; class Actinomycetes; order Actinomycetales; family Bifidobacteriaceae; genus Galliscardovia; species Galliscardovia saimiriisciurei. The sequence continues at coordinate 153,639 of NZ_WHZU01000006.1, read as the reverse complement.
ACCGACTACTGCGCCAAGGTCGGCGCGCAGGTGATAGTCAAGGGACTCCGCCAGAATGGCGATTACGAGGCGGAGCTGGGCATGGCGCTGGTGAACAAGCAGATCGGCGACGTCGAGACCATGTTCCTGCCGGCGAACCCGCTGAAGGAGCACATCTCCAGTTCCATCGTCAAGGATGTTGCACGTCATGGCGGCGACGTGACCGGCCTGGTGCCGGGCTACGTGGCGCCGCTGCTTATCGAAGCATTGAGGAGTGAAAAGAGATAATCATGGACGACGTCAGGGATGGCTATGTGACCCCGGACAACGACGACACCGGCGAGTCCGAAGTCGCCAACCGCATGGGCATCCACGGGAATCCCGCGAACACGGACCCGTCGGCGCAGGCCCCGGCCGGCGCGGCGACGAACGACGCCGACGCGGCCCCGAGCCCCGTGACCTCCTACGAGGAGTATTCCGAACCGTATTCCTCCGTCGCGATCCCCGCGCCGACCGAACCGGCGGCCGCGCCATACCGACGGCCCTCGTTCTCCATTCCCACCGTGACCAACGGACGGGTCGATCTGGACGACTCCACGAACATCGACCGTCCGAAATCGGCGATCAGGCCCAACGCCCAGACCTTCCAGCGCATGCTCATGGAGGACGATGACGACGAGGATCTGACGACCAAGAACCAGTTCACCACCGTCTACGACCTGCTCGACCAGCTCGAGGAGCTCGTCGACGCGTCGAAGGCGTCGTTCTTCTCGGGCACCCAGGTGCGCGTGGACCGTGAGGAGATCACCACGCTCATCACCGAGCTCAAGGGCAAGCTGCCCGTGCAGCTCGAACGTGCCTCGGCCCTGATGCGCGAATCCGAACGCCGTCTCGAAAACGCGCAGTCGCAGGCCAACGCCATCATCGCCTCGGCGCAGAGCCGTTCGGCCACGATCATCCGAGAGGCCAACGAGCAGGCGCAGTTCCTCGCCGGCCAGGAGAACGTGGTGGCGCTCGCCACGGAACGCGCGCACACCATCCTCGACCAGGCGCAGGCCAAGGCCGACAAGCTCACCCGCGGCGCCGACAACTATTCGACGGCCGTGCTCACCGAGCTGAGCGAGCAGCTGGCCAAGGCGTCGCACGGCGTGCAGAACGGCCTCGCCGTGCTTGCCGAACGTCAGCGCCAGGCCGCGCAGGACATGCCGCATCTGTCGTCGGACGACTATCCGAACTCCTAGACCCGACCGGTGCCGGGGTGCATCCGGGCACGCCAGCCCGCACCTCGGCATCCGCATAATCCCACCTAATCCTCCATCTGCAAAGGACGTATGATGAACGCCAATCATCCCGAATCCTCACCGTGGGCGGTGTCGATCGCCCAGGTCGCCAGCCGTCCCGGCCAGAGCAAGTCGGTCGACGCCGACTTCCCCGCCCCCAGCGGCATCGGCGACGAGGTCATCAGCATCAGGGAAGGCGCGCCGGTGCACGTCTCCGGCTCCTTCGACTCCATCGTCGACGGACTCGTGCTCACCGCAAGCGTGACCGCGCCCGTCACCGCCGAATGCTCCCGCTGCCTCAAGCCGCTGAACGCGAACCATACGATCACGGTCACCGCGTTCTTCCCCTACGCCCCGGACGTCCATGGCCAGCGTCGCAAGGGCGGCCGCGACGAGGAGGAGGTCGACATCATCGCCGGCGAGGAGGAAGGCGACGACACGTACCCGCTGGCCGGCAACAACACCTTCGCCGACATCGAGGCGCTGCTGCGCGACAACCTGGTCGAGTCGCTGCCGCTCAAGCCGCTGTGCCGACCGGACTGCCAGGGCCTGTGCCCGCAGTGCGGCGAGGACCTCAACGAGCATCCGGACCATCATCACGAGGTCTCCGACATCCGCTGGTCGGCGTTGGAATCGCTCAAGGCGCAGCTGGAGGCCGAGGCCGGCGACGGCAAGTGAGCCGACGCCGATTCCGGGGCCGGTCCCGCCGTTGATTCCGTCGAAAACCGACCTCAAACCGACTTCAAGATGACAAACCTTCGAATTTGCGCTAAAATACCGAAGGCTTAAGCTCAATAAGAAATTCGATCGAAATAGAGGGTCCGAAATGGCACTGCCCAAGTACAAGACGTCGCGTGCGAATACCCATTCGCGTCGCGCCAACTGGAAGACTTCCGCCGCCGCTACGGTGGCCTGCCCGAACTGCGGCGAGCGCACGCTCCCGCACATGGCTTGCCCGAACTGCGGCCAGTTCCGCGGTCGCGTCTACCGCTCCGCGGTGAAGTCCACGTTCTCCAAGTGATTGCGTGAACCACTGACATCAAGAACCTCGCCATCGACGGGTGGCGGGGTTCTTTTGTATTCGACCGCATTTATGCATTTAACCGTATTCTGTGGTATTCGACCGCTTTCGGCGGGCCGTTCCGTTCGTCGCGGCCTCGGGCAGAGCGAGAACTAGACTGGGACGCATTATGACGAAGAAGAACAAGAACCGCGCCGCCGACGCCAATACCGCCGACGCCCGCCGCAACGCACCGGCCACCGACGCCGCCTCCGACGCCTCATCACTGACCGACACCGTGGCCCACGACAAGACCAGCGACTACCGCCCCGGCGACGCCACCGCCCGCCTGCTGAACGCCCTCGGCGCCACGATCAGCCCCGACCTGCTCATCCGCGCGCTCACCCACCGCTCGTACTCGCACGAGCATGAGGGCATGCCGCACTACGAGCGCCTTGAATTCCTCGGCGACGCCGTGCTCGAACTGGTCACCACGGAGACGCTGTTCTTCAACCACCCCGACTTCTCCGAAGGCCAGATGGCCAAGATCCGCGCCAAGACCGTCTCCGAGGAGTCGCTCTCCGAAATCGCGCGCACGAAGCTGCATCTCGGCCCGTACATCCTCCTCGGCCACGGCGAGGCCGACGACAACGGCGCCGACAAGGATTCGATTCTGTGCGACATCGTGGAATCGCTGATCGGCGCGGTGTACGTCGAGCACGGCATCGACGTGGCCCGCAACGTGGTGCACGGCCTCATCGACGGCGAGCTGGCGAAGTACACGCAGGCCGGCCCGGCGCTCGACTGGAAGACGTCGCTCACGGTGAAGGCCCACAAGATGGGACTGCCCGAGCCCGTGTACCGCATGGAGGTCGGCGGACCGGAATACCGGCTGGAGTTCACCGCGCACGTGCTGCTCGGCGACGGCGGCAGGGAGCTCGCCTCCGCCACCGGCTCCTCCAAGCGCAAGGCCCAGCTCGCCGCGGCCGAACGCGCCTGGCATGCGCTCGACGAGCAGTAGAAGCGGCGGAAAGCGGCAGGCGCCGGAGACGGCCCGGCCGCGGATAACCGCGCACGACCGCGAAAACCGCGCGATTCGGCTTTTCGCGCTGACGACACCAGCGCATAGACTGTAGCGCATAACGTCATCGCCGCCGACGCCACAAGCGTCCAGCGGCCGGCATCCCCGCCGCGTCCGCACTTCGGAGCACACCGCCATGCGGCACGGTCGACGAGATATCCTGTTTCCGTTTACGTAGTTATGGCACGTCCCGCAATATGCGGCTGCCAAAGGATGAGAGGAAGACATGGCATTGCCCACACCTCTGCAGGCATTCAGTGCAGTACCCAAAGGCCCCGTCGAGAAGCTGACGGCAGACAAGCGCATCGTCAACGGGGAGAAGATGACCGGCGCACAGGCCGTGGTCCGTACGCTGGAGGACCTGGGGGTCGAGGACGTCTTCGGCCTGCCCGGCGGCGCGATCCTTCCCGTGTACGACGCCATCAACGACGACACGAAGTTCCGCTTCGTGCTGGTCCGCCATGAGCAGGCGGCGGGCCACGCGGCCGAAGGCTACGCCGTGGCCACCGGCAAGGTCGGCGTGTGCATCGTCACCTCCGGCCCCGGCGCGACCAACGTGGTCACCGCCATCGCCGACGCGAACATGGACTCCATCCCCATGGTGGTCATCACCGGCCAGGTGGGCGTGAACGCCATCGGCACCGACGCCTTCCAGGAGGCCGATATCGTCGGCATCACCTACCCGGTCGTCAAGCACTCGTACCTCGTCACCAGCGCGCAGGACATCCCACGCGTGCTCTCCGAGGCGTACCACATCGCCCGCACCGGCCGTCCCGGCCCGGTCGTCGTCGACCTGACCAAGACCGCCCAGACCGAGGAACTCTACTACTCGTGGCCGCAGCGCATGATCCTGCCCGGCTACAACCCCACCACGAAGGCCCATGGCCGCGTGCTCTCCAACGCCGCCAAGCTGTTCGGCCAGTCATACCGCCCGGTGCTGTACGTGGGCGGCGGCGCCGTGCGTTCCGACGCCGGCGAGCAGGTCAAGCGTCTTTCCGAAGTGACCGGCGCCCCGATCGTCACCACGCTTCCGGCCCGCGGCATCGTCCCCGAATCCGACCCGGCCGTGCTCGGCATGCTCGGCATGCACGGCACGATCGCCGCCACCGGCGCCGTGCAGCAGTGCGACCTGCTGGTCGCCATCGGCGCCCGCTTCGACGACCGCGTCACCGGCTCGCTGCCCGACTTCGCGCCGGCGGCCCGAGTCATCCACATCGACATCGATCCGGCCGAGATCGGCAAGAACCGTCAGGCCGACGTGCCGATCGTCGGCGACGTGGCCACCGTGCTCGACGACCTCACCCCCGAGATCGAGCGCTATCAGGCCATCAATGGCAAGCCGGACCTCGACGCCTGGTGGGACGTCATCAACGATCTTCGCGAGAAATACCCGATGCAGTACGACGAATCCCCCGACGGCACGCTCGCCCCGCAGTGGGTCGTCCAGGAGCTGAGCCGTCAGGCTGACCCGAGCACCATCTGGGTGTCGGGCGTGGGCCAGCATCAGATGTGGGCCGCGCAGTTCATCGACTTCCACAAGCCGCATTCGTGGATCTCCTCCGGCGGCCTCGGCACCATGGGCTACGGCCTGCCGGCGGCGCTCGGCGCCCAGGTCGGCTCCGACCGTGACTTCGACGGCAAGAAGCCGGTGTGGCTCATCGACGGCGACGGCAGCTTCCAGATGACCAGCGAGGAGCTCGCCTCCGCATTCTTCGACCATCTGCCGGTGAAGATCGCCATCCTCAACAACTCCGTGTACGGCATGGTCCGTCAGTGGCAGACGCTGTTCTACAAGAACCACTACTCGGCCACCAACCTTCTGGACGGCGAGGCCAGGCAGGGCGACGTCATCGGCGAGGGCGAGAACGAAATCATGGACGTCCCCGATTTCGTCAAGCTCGCCGAGGCATATGGCTGCGTCGGCATGCGCGTGTTCACCAAGGAACAGGCCGAGGAGGCCATCAGGAAGGCCAACGAGATCAACGACCGCCCGGTGCTTATCGACTTCCGCGTGTGGAAGGACGCCATGGTGTGGCCGATGGTCGCCGCCGGCGCCTCGAACAGCGACGTGACCTACAAGCCCGGCGTCCAGCCGCTCAAGGGCATTCAGGCCTGACAGGGAAAGGATTTTAGACATGGCAAACTATCCCGCTTCGCAGCCTGGCTCCCAGCGTCACACGCTTTCCGTGCTGGTGGAGAACCGTCCCGGCGTTCTGGCCCGCATCTCCGGCCTGTTCGCCCGTCGCGCGTTCAACATCAACTCGCTGTCCGTCTCCCCCACCGAGCGTCCGGACATCTCCCGCGTGACGGTGACCGCCGACGTCGACCAGATTCCGCTCGAGCAGATCATCAAGCAGCTGAACAAGCTGCTTCACGTGCTCAAGATCGTCGACCTCGACTCCGCGAACACGGTGAACCGCGAGCTCGTGCTCGTCAAGGTTGCCGCCGACGCGAAGACCCGTTCCGACGTGCTGGAGATCGTGCAGACGTTCCGCGTCCGCGTGGTCGACATGCATCCCGAATCGCTGGTCATCGAGGCCACTGGCTCGGGCGAGAAGCTCGACTCGCTGCTCGCGCTGCTCGACGACTACGGCATCATCGAGCTCGTGCGTTCCGGCTCCGTCGCGCTGACCCGTGGCCCGCGCGCCCTGAGCGAAAAGGTCGTCGGCTCCGAAATCAAGGGCCGCTGACTTCCGGCTTCGGTCGGTTGGTCGGTTTCCGACCGACTTCCGACCGACTGAGGCTGGCTTTCGCCGGCCGCTTTTCGACCGGTTTTCGACCGACTTCGGTTGGCTTTTGACACTGCTAGACTCAGCCGACCTCAAAAATCGACGACTGGTCTTTGCACTTAGGCTCCTCTCGACTCCGAGAGGAGCCTTTTTTCGATGGATTGTGGCGTAACTATGCCATACACGATTCAACTCATCACAAACCGACCAGTTCTAATGGACTACGGCATAAAACGCCCGAAGCACAGCCTAATCCATCGAAAACCAACCGATTCCCATGGATTAGGCTGCAAAATGACCGAATCACGGTCCAGTCCATCGGGAATCATCGAAATCCGATGGATTGGACCGTATTTTCGCATAAATGCGCCGCAGTCCATCGCCGGACGGCAATCCGATTCAAAGAAACCGCATGATTCCAACGTTCCAAAAATCAACCCGGCGATTTTCCGATGGACCACACCGCAAAATCATCAAAATGCAGCCCAATCCATCGAAAACCACCCGATTCCCATGGACCACGCCGCAATTACACCGATTTGTGGTGCAATCCATCCACTCCATTCAATCGCGGTGGATTACACCGCAAATCTCTCAAATCGCGATGCAATCCACCCCGTGAGTCATCAGATTTCAATGGATTGCGCCGCAAACGACCGAATCACGGCGCAATCCGCGAATCCACGAACGCGCTACTTTCCTTCGCCCGTAGACACACCGGACGCACCAGCTTCGCCGCCACGGGACGCCTTGAGCATGGAGACGAAGGTGCCGGCGAGCAGCAGCGCGGCCGAAACCAGAGCAACGGCCGCAATCGCAGTGCCGGTGGTCGCGAGCGTCCTGTTCTGCTCGGCGACCGGCGTCTTGCCCTGCGAATTCGCCAGCCACTGCTGGGCGGCGGTACGGTTCGCGGCGGCCGAGCCGTTACCGGACGACGTCAGTCCCGAGCCGGCCCCGGCCCCCGAGACTCCCGTACCGTTCGTAGTATTGCCGGAACCACCACCGACGGAGGGAATCTTCTTCCATCGTGCCGTGTAGGTGGCGTCCGCGCGCACCGGCAGGAACCGGTTGAATCGCGCACCCGACGCAGAATACCAGCCGTCCAGCATCATACCGCTCGGGGCCTGCGGCGAGGGGATGTCACCGCTGAGCAGCCACAGTCCCTTGAGCACCGTCGACTGCTTCTGATGCGTCGCACCGGCCGCATCCTTCCAGATGAAGGTCACTGTCGCATGAATCGCGTCACCAACGGAACCGCCGCCATTGCCGCTGCCACCGTTGCCGCCGTTGTTCTTCAGCGTGGCGACCAGATGCATGTTCCAGCCTTCGGCCACGCCTCCCGAAAGATTGACGTCATACGTCTTGCCGGTGAGCTCGTCGGTCCAGCCGGTGATGCTGTAGCCGGCCGGAACCAGCGCATTGATCACGCCCTGCTTGGCGGCGAGCGCCTCCGAAAGCGACGAGCCGGTCTTCACGCGTTCCAATACGAACAGGTTGCCCACCGAGAACATGATCTGCGTGTTCGTGGCCTGCAGGTCGGAGACGGCGAAGAAGGTCGTGTCCACGTTCGCTGTGCCGGCATCGGAAAGGTCGGCCTTGTAGGTGTGGAGCAGCGCATGCCAGCCGGTGATCCTGAGGTTCGCCGGCATACGGGATTCGATCTGCGATCTCACGGCCGCATAGGCGTCGGCATACGAACTGCCGCGGTCCACCGTGGTGCTGACGACGGCGTTCGCCACGTTCGGAATCACGAACCGCACATGCACCTGCGCACTCGTGGACGGCAGGTCGGGCAGCTGCTGCGCCAGCACGGCGGTGAAGGTCACCGTCTTCTCGCCGCTCACCTTCGCGCCGAGCAGGTCGGCGGAGTACGTCACGCCGGTCGACGACTTCCATCCGACGATCACATAGCCTTCCGGCACGTTCAGTTCGGTGTCGCTGGGCACGGTCACGTCGAGGCTGCCAGTGTAGGTGTGGGTCACGGTGGTGTGATGGCCGTTGACCGTGAACGTGATCTCGGTGCTGTACTCACGGCTCGCATCGCCATTGCCATCAGCATTACCGTTGGTATCGGTGTCAGCATTGCCGTTGGACTCGTCTCCGGCGTTGGAACCACCTGTATTGGAGGTGTTGGAGGAGGCGCCGCCGGACGCAACGCCATTGGACGCCGCATCGTCGGACGAGCCGTTGCCGACCGTCGGGTCGTCGGAGCCGGATGCCGCGTTCGGACCGCCGTTCGTCCTATCACCCGTCGAGAAACCTCCCGAGTTGGCGACAATCGCGCCGGCAGTCGCACCGGCCGCGTTCCCCGCACCGCCGGCCGTGCCAGACGCCGCGAATGCCGTCCCCGGCGCCACGGCCACGAATCCCAACGTCGCCACGGCCACAATGGCCGCAGTCAACCGACCGATTTTCGAATCCCGTCCGAAGGAATCCCTGCCACGAGAATCATCACTGCGGAAATCTCCACTCTGGGAATTCCCACAACGGGAGTCATTACCGCGGAAATTCCTACCCCAGCGTGCGCGCATGCTCATCGCCTCTACTCTTCATACCGTGCTCATACGGCATCCGCCGGCGCGACGTCTTCTGCGCCCCGACCTCATGCCGATGCATAACGGCCTGCCGACGCGGTCGCTTCGCGCCGACGCGGCATCCGTTATGCCCCTTACCTATAGCCTGTATTGTATCTCGCTTATTTCAACACGTTGATGGCATTGTTCACGACATGACATCGCACGACATCGGACCTACTATGGCAACGAGAGAGCAAGAAAAGACAGGGAGCATCATGAACGAGGAAGACGACGAGCCCCGGCCCGACGGACCGATGCACGAGCACGACCGTAATCGCGAACGGCAGACGCCGGCGAACCCGTCGGATGACGCCCCCATTGCTTCCAACGATTCCGCTGCCGACCTCTCCGACGAGACCGACAATGACCTAGCCGACGCCACCAACTTCCCCGAAGCCGCCGGCAATGCCGCCGCCCCGAACGAAACCGATGTCGTCGACCCCACCACCAACGAAGCCGACGACGTCGACGAGGATGAGGACGAAGAGGACGAAGAGACCAGTTCCACGGCCGTCCAGCAGCTGAGCGCCGTGGCGGTGATTCTCGGCATCGTCGCCATCGTATTGTGCTTCATACCGAAGGTTCCGCTCACCATCGCGCTCGCCGTCGCCATCGTCGGCACCGTGCTCGGCCTGGTGAACTGCCTTTCGGCCACCGTGCTGCATCAGCCCCGCATACGGTTCGCCGCGGCGGGAGGAACGGTGATCGGCGCTTTGGCCATCATCACCGTCCTCTTCCTGTGATGGCGATGGAGGCGGCGCGCCTCCGTCGAATCGAATCACACCGTGCCGGAACCGGCGTTGATGCCCATCGTCGGCGAGGCGACCGGCGCGAGGAGGACTCGTCCGGAACCTCGGTAGACGTTGACGAGGCCTTCGCCGCTGGCCGCGGAACCGATGAGGGTCTTGCCGGAGCGCTCGACGGTGAACTGCAGGCCGCTGGTCCACGCGATGGCGAAGTTGCCGTCGATCTTGAGCACGTCGTTTTCGAGGTCGATGGTCACGAGTTCGGATGCGGGGACGGGCGATTCGAGGGCGACCGTGCCGGCGCCCTCCAACGCAAGATTGAACAGGCCTTCACCGCCGGCGACCATGGCGCTGGGGCGGGAGACCATGACGGCGCGCTGGCTGACGGTGGATTCGCAGGCGTAGAACAGTCCGTCGTTGACGGTCATGCTGCCGCCCATCTGACGCATGGGGTCGAGCAGCAGGATGTGCCGGTAGGTGGGTTCAAGCACGAGGACGCCGCTGCCGACGTATTCGGGCTTGATGGCGGATTCCTTGGTGACGGCGCCGCGTGCCATCTTGCCGATGAAGTCGCCGACGCCCTTCACACCGGTCGTGGCCTCGATGTTGCCGGCGACCCACTGCATGGCGCCGGCCTGCACGGTGGCGCCGACACGGCCGTTGAGATTGCAGATGACCTGGCGGCGACGAACGTTCATCTCGGAGGCGAAGTAGGCGCCGATGGCGTCGCCGTATCCGACCGAAAGATCGCGCTTCCATTCGATGACCTGGAAGATGCCCTGCTGGGCCACGATGTCAACGTCGTCGTTGTCCGTGAAATTGTAGATTCTCATGCCGTTCCTTTCCGGTTGAATCCCATCGTTTTCCCAGTGTACGGCATCGGGATGGCCGCGATATGGCATGCATACGTCCGTGATGGCGCGGATGTGAACGCTTCCTTCCCATGTTCCCCCAGCGGCTCAGGGGGTATTTTCCATACAATCCAAAAGGGGGTATAGACTGGTGGATAGTGCCTGATGAAATACAGACGGCAAGGGGAAAGCGAAGGAGCGAAATGACACAACGTGACTTCTCCACATCATTGGACTCATTAAACGCACGGGCCGTGAAGGGCGGCCTCGTGCGCATGGCGATCGCCGGCATGGCCGCCGTCGCCATGGCGGCACCCTTCATCTCCCCCGTTTCCGCAAACGCGGCGACAGACGGCGCGACCACAACGACCGTGGCCGCGAGCACGAAGGCCTCGGCCGGCGCGTTCACCGCCGACGGCAAGGACTTCGATACGTTCGCCGACGCGCTTGCCGCGGCCGCCAAGGCCGACGACAAGACGGTCACCATCAACGAATCCACCGACGCGAGCCTGTCGGTCGCCGACACCTATGAGGGCATCACCGTCACGGCCGCCAAGGGCGTGGTGTTCTCCGGCTCGCTGCGCATCAACGCTTCCAAGGCGACCGTGAAGAACATGACGTTCAAGCTCGATCCCGCCACGAACAAGAACGCGCAGAACCTCATCGTCAGCGGCAAGGCCGCCGACGTGACCATCACCGGCAATACGTTCGAGATCGCGGCCGGCGACCCGGCGAAGGGCGCCTCCCAGAACAAGGACTGGCAGCCCAGCTCGGTGTGGCTGGAGAACGGCGCGAACGGCACCGTAATCAACAAGAACACGTTCAAGCTCGGTCAGGTCGTCAACAATTCCGGCGTCGGCGTGAACATCGTCGGCAACGGCACGCTTCCGATCACCGGCACCAAGATCACGGACAACACGGTGACGTCCGGCCCGATCTCGGGCGAGGGCAAGTCTGGTTCGATGATGTTCGTCGTCGGCAACGGCAACACCGCCGCCGGCTCCTACGGCATCACCGACACGACGATCTCCGGCAACACCGTCAAGAACGGTACCGGTCTCGCGGCCGACACGTCGAGGACCTACGCCTTTGCGGTGACCGCCACCAAGAACACGGTCATCGACGACAACACGGTCGAAGGCTACGCCGCCGTCTCCTACAGCGTCTGGCCGAGCCAGGGACCGAACGACGGTCTGAAGGTCACGAACAACACGCTTGATGCGTTCGCCGGCGTGCTGATGGGCAGCTACGTCACCGAAGGCGGCCTGACCGTCGACGGCAACACCTTCGGCAAGAACACGCAGTACGCCTACAACGGCAACACCACGTACGCCGTCAACCAGGACGGGAAGGCCTACTCCTCCGTCGCCAAGGCCATCGAGACCGGCGCGACCACCGTCAAGCTGCTGCAGAACGTGACCGAGGACGTGACGATTCCGGCCGGCAAGACCGTCACAATCGACCTGGCCGGCTTCACACTGACCAACAAGGCCGGCCACACCATCACCAACAAGGGCACGCTGACCGTCAAGGACTCCTCCGCCAAGAAGACCGGCGTCATCGACAACGTGACACATCAGAAGGCGGCCCTCTACAACGAGGAAGGCGCCACGGCCACGCTCGACGGCGGCAAGTTCAAGCGCTCCAAGGAGACCGGCACCGCGGACAACACCTTCTACACGATTCTCAATCACGGCGACATGACCATCAACGACGGCACCACCGTGGAGCTGCTGCTCTCCGACGGCAAGCCCGCCGGCTACTCCAGCCTCATCGACAACGGCTACTACTCCGGCAAGCCCGCGAACGGCAAGAACGCCACCATGGTCATCAACGGCGGCACGTTCGACGGTGGCCGTTACGTGAAGAACGACTCCTACGGCGACATGACCATCAACGGCGGCACGTTCAAGAACGGCGCCTCCGACGCGGTGCTCAACTGGCATCACCTGACCATCAACGGCGGTTCGTTCGACCCGGCCGACTCCGCAAGCGGCATCCTGCTGAACGGCAAGGTCTACAAGGGCTCCGAGGACGGCGTGGCCACGATCACCGGCGGCGAGTTCACGCTGACCGGCAGCCAGAAGGTCGTCGTGCTGCCGGCGGCCTCCGGCCCGAGCCAGGGCTCCGAGAACGTGACGATCTCCGGCGGCACGTACGCCGGCGTGAAGCCCGAGGCCAAGTACATCATCAAGAGCTCCGGACTGACGACCAACGAGGACGGCACGTTCGGCGTGAAGAAGGCCGTGCTGACGCTCGGCACGACGTCCGTGAAGCACGACGTCGCCAAGGGCGAGCTGACCGCCGACGCCATCACCACGCTGGTCGCCCCGTCCGTCAACGTCGAAGGCTATACGATTTCGGCCGACGAGCAGCAGCTCGCCGCGATCAACGAGGCCATCAAGGCCGGCCGCACCGGTGATTTCGAGCTGAAGTTCAACGCCGTCAAGGAAGGCGCGACCGAGGCCACGATCACCACGCTGACCGAGACCGCCACCGTCACGCTGACGAAGGCCGAGGAGCCGGCGCCGAACCCGGAGCCGAGCGACAAGCCTTCGGACAACGGCGGCGCGGCCAAGCCGAGCGCCAAGCCGACGACTCCGTCGAGCAACCCGACGACCACCACGGGCAATAACGCGAACGGCACGAACGCGAACCGACTGGGCAAGACCGGCACCGCCATCGCCGGCATCTCCGCGGTCGCCATCGCCCTGCTCGCCGCCGGCGGCATCACCATCGCCGTCCGCCGTCGCAAGGCGTGACACCTTTCCCAACGCCGACAGGGGAGACGTTGCGCCTAGCGGTGTGACGAAGGGAGAGTTCACGATATAGCAAAAAGGTCTTGTGGAGTGGTTCCACACATCGGAAACCACTTCACAAGACCTTTTTCATATTCGAGGCCGAATTTCCCCTTCACTCATCATTCACTGCGTGCACGAATCCACCGCCACGCCCGATGATGCCCTGTCGTTCGGTTATTTCAGCGACCAGGTCGAGCCCGAAGCGGTGTCCTCGATCGCCACGCCGGCGGCGGCGAGGGCGTCACGGATGGCGTCGGCCTTGGCGTAGTCCTTGTTCTTGCGGGCAGCGGCGCGCGCATCGAGCTGCTCGGAGATGAGCGCGTCGAGCACATCGTGCTCCTTGTTGCCCTCACCGTCGGAACCGCCGGCCGACCATTCCTCGGCGAGCGGATCGAGGCCGAGGGTGTCGAGCATGGCGCGCACGGAGACGAGTCGGCTGCGGATGTCGGCGCGGGCGGCGTCGGTGTCGGCGGCGTCCTCGAGCTTGGAAAGCAGCGTGTTGCCGGCGCGCACGGCGCTGAACACGGCGGCGACGGCCCCGGCCACGTTGATGTCGTCGTTCATGGCGGCCACGAAGTCCTGCGGCAGGTCGCCGGCGCCGACGCTCTGGATCTCGTCGCGCGAGGGCTGTTCGCCGATCACGCCGCCGGCGCGTTCGATGAAGTTGGCGACGCGGTCGTAGGCGGCCTGTGCCTCGTTGAGCGTCTGATCGCCCCACTCAAGCATGGAGCGGTACTGCACGGAGGCGAGCGCGTAGCGCACGACCCAGGCGCTGTGTTCCGCAAGCACGGTGGGCACGGAGAGGCCGTTGCCGAGCGACTTGCTCATCTTCTCGCCCTTCTGCGTCACCCATGCGGAGTGCATCCAGTGGTGGGCGAATCCCCAGCCGGCGGCGCGGGACTGTGCGGTCTCGTTCTCGTGGTGGGGGAAGCGCAGGTCGAGGCCGCCGCCGTGGATGTCGAAGTCGTCGCCGAGGTAGCGGTGGCTCATGGCGGAGCATTCGAGGTGCCATCCGGGACGGCCCACGCCGAACGGCGTCACCCAGCGGGCGTCGAGCGGATCGGTGTCCTTGGGGGCCTTCCACAGGGCGAAGTCGCGCGGGTCGCGCTTGTCGGGCGAGGCGTCGGCGGCGTCGACCGGATTGTACTTGTCGGGGCCGGTGGCGTCGACGCTGGGGCCCATGCGGTCGGCCACGGCGGCGGCCTCGTCGGCGGCGGGCTTGGTGCCGGTCTCCTGGTGCGTCAGCTCGCCGTAGCGCGGCCAGCTGGCCACGTCGAAGTACACGTTGCCGCTGGGCTTGCCGTCGGGGCCGGGCACGACGTAGGCGTGGCCGTTGTCGATGATGCGCTGGATGAGGTCGATCATATCGAGCATGTGGCCGGTGGCGCGCGGCTCGTAGGTGGGCGGCAGTACGCCGAGCGTCTCGTACGCCTCGGTGAACTCGCGCTCGTAGATGTAGGCGCGCTCCCACCAGCGCTGGCCGGCGGCACGGGCCTTGTCGAGGATCTTGTCGTCGATGTCGGTCACGTTGCGCACGAACGTCACCTTGTAGCCCAGTCGCAGCAGCCAGCGGCGTACGACGTCGAACGCCACGGCGGCGCGGATGTGGCCGACGTGCGGGGAGCTCTGCACGGTGGCGCCGCACACGTAGATGCCCACCTCGCCGGGATGAATCGACTCGAAGGGCGCGATGCTATGGGTCGCGGTGTCGTACAAACGCAGGTTGCTTGCCACGGAATCGTTGAAATCAAGCGGTTTTGGGGTGCTAGTCATAATTCGAGAATATGCGTGATGTCCGACATAGGCAAGCATCGGCACACCACTTTCCGCATCCTCGTCATAACCGTTTTCTTTAGCCTTTCCCAACCGGCCCGCAATGCCCCGTCCGGTCGTTCATCAAGGCGTTACACGGGAAATCGGCCGTACTGCCGCGATAGTCCGCCGTTCGGTGTCACAATAGAAGGTATGGCGAAGGCACAGGTTTTGATTTTTCAGCATGTCGACTGGGAGAAGCCCGGTCGTATCCTCGATAATCTCGATGAGATGGACGTCCCGTCCCAGGTCCTCAACATCGCGAAGAAGAAGAAACCCGATCTGCCTGATTTCAACGAGGTGGCCGGCGTGGTGATCATGGGCGGTCCGATGGGCGCCACGGATTTCGACAAGTATCCCGGCCTCAAGGCCGAGGGCAAGATCGCGAAGGCTGCTATCGCCGTAGGCAAGCCGGTGCTGGGCGTGTGCCTCGGCCATCAGATCATCGCCACGGCGTTGGGCGCCAAACTGAAGTCGGGCAAGGCGCCGGAAATCGGCTTCGGCCCCATCAAGCGCGTCGATCGTCATGATTATTTCTCGATGTGGGCGAAGGAACTCACCGTTCTGCATTGGCATAACGACGTGGTCGGCCTGCCCGAGGGCGGCCAGCTGCTCGCGCATTCCCCGCTGACGAAGAACCAGGCGTTCCGCGTGGGTTCGGCGCTGGGCATGCAGTTCCATCTTGAGGTGACGGCCCCGCTGTTCGAGGAGTGGCTGAGCACGCCGGAGATGGTCGAGGGCATGAAGAAGTCGGAGTTGTCCAAGCTTCGAGACGATTTCGCGGAATATAATCCGCGTCTGCAGCCGTTGGCCGAGTCCGTGTTCTCCGGCTTCGCGGCCCGCTGCGCATCGTACGCGAAGTCGCTGAACGGCTGAACGCCTTCAACGCAGCCAAACACCCCGTCGGGATATACCCCCATAAAGACGTTGATTTTCATCGAAATCGTCGTATATGCACCCCCGTGCATATACGACGTTTTTCTTTTGGCTGCGGTTTCCGCGTCATTGCTTCGAAATACATAGGTTAGCGCTCACATCCCGGCCTTCGTTCATCGTCACCGCCCTCCACGTCGATTACCCCCGACAGCCGACATCTACCCGTAAATCATTAGACCTTACGGGGGTGTATACTGACCACTTGGTTGCACATGTGTAAGGTACTGCCGGCGGAGAGAGACAACGCCGGATCGCAGACTGTGATGAAGGGACAACAATGACCACCACGAACTCCAAGCGCTTCGCGACGCTGATCGCACTGATCGCGGCAGTCGCCGCCTTCGTCGGATTCGCCCCGGCCGCCTCCGCGGCGGGCTACGGCGCCGACATCGTCATCAACGGCAACGCCGCCACCGGCACGGCGACGTTCAGCGCCAACGACATCGCCCGGTACTCCAACGCGGACGGCGTGGCCTACGCCTACGTGCGCGTGGACGGCACGCTGGTCTCCGCCGTGACCCCGCAGGGCTCCACCCGCGCCGCGGCCGACGTCGAGACCAACACCGACACCCCCGAATTCTCGGACGGCGCCTACTACACCGCCGACGAGGCCGCCGAGATTGCAGCAGCCCCCGCCGCCGTGCGCACCGTCGCCGACACCAGCAACGCCGCCTACTTCTACGCCGGCCAAGTCACGAAGGACGCCAACTCCATCACGTTCATCTTCAAGCTCACCCAGAAGGCCCTCTCCCAGGGCGGCGAGCTCAAGTACGATGTGTTCCTCAGCCCCGTGAAGATCGACAACGGCGGCGCCAAGCTGACCGCCGCCCAACTTTCGCAGCTGCGCGCATCGGGCCTGTCGGGCGTGCTGTACTCCGCCTCCGCCAACCTGCCGAAGACCGGCGAGGGCGGCACCGAGGATACGAACGCCGCCGGCACGACCGGCAAGTCCACGCTGAGCAAGACCGGCACCGTCATGCTGCCGTACATCGTGGCCATCGCGGCGATCGCCCTGGTCGCCGCCGGCGTGTTCGCCGCGCGCCGCCGCATCCAGCGCTGATCCGCGCCGCGCAATCGGAGCGGCCGGGCGCAATGCGATAATGTGATTCGACGTAAAATTTAAAACTCAAACAAACCTCGAGTTTGTCCACACGGAGGTGGGAGTGATACACTCTCACCTCCGTTTTTTATTGCACAACGCAAGACATAGTCATACACAAATCTTCCCGAGAGGAATTCCATGCACGTTCTGATGGTCTGTTCCGGCAACGTCTGCCGCTCCCCCATGGCGGAGTACATGCTGCGCGATGCGCTGCGCCGCCGCGGCGTCAGCGACATCGAAGGCGAGGGCATCTCCGTCTCCAGCGCCGGACTGCTGCGTCTGCCGCCCCGTCCGATGGACGAGACCTGCCTGAATCTGCTCGACGAAAGCTTCGACGCCGCCGATGCCGGCCGCAGCGGCATCGATGCGTCGCTGCACGAGTCCACGCCGTTCTACAACACCCCATATGCGCGCTGCGCCGGCACGAACGTGCTGGTGCTGTGCTTCGAGCATGACCACATCGACGAGGTGCTCATCGAGAACCCGTCGCTGGTGCGTTCCACGTTCCTGATCACCGAGTTCGCCGAGCTGTGTCTGGCGGCCGCCAAGCGCGGCGATTTCGACCGGCCCGCCACGTTCGGCGGCGACGGCATCGGAGACGCCGATGCCAAAGACGGCGAGTCCACGGCCATCGTGGCCGACGACGCGGCATCGCGTCTGCTCACGGTGATGCGCAACGCCCCGTTCCTGCGCCCGGGCCTGACTCCCGCCGCAGGCATCCCCGACCCGTATCATCGGTCCCTCAACGACTATCGCAACGCCTACGACGCCATCCGCCAATGCGTGAACGACATCGTCAGCATCCTGCCGTAACGGGAGCGACGGACGGAAAGCCCCTGCTTAATCCGCCCGCACCGCCGACGATGCCCACGTCGTCGGCCGCCGGTCTTCCGGCCGCCGACGATCGGCGTGACTCCCCCGCCCTGCGCGACTGGACGGACGTCATCTTCTTCGCAGGTCTCGCGCTGCTGCCGGTCGACGGCACGCGGTTCGGATTCGCGATGCCGTACTGGACGCCGATATCCCCAATGTTGTTCCTCGTATACACATTGCTCAACGCGTGCCTGCATCCGCGAATCACCAGCCGCACCGTCCGCCGGTTCATCCCGTTCATCGGATTCGCGGGCCTGCTCGTCATGATATCGATCTTCGACTGGCCGACCGTCGGCATCCGTCCGCGACAGGCCGGCGTCACGGCCGTCGCCGTCGCGACCGGCCTGAGCACGCTCCTCGCCCTCGACATCGCACGCAACGGCAAACACCTCAACGTCCGTACGATGGTCACGACGCTCATCGCCGCGTATTCGGCGGCGTTCGTCGTCGGCGTCATCCAGTTCGCCAACCAGCTCGATCATCTCAACATCCAGGCGATTCACCGGTTCTTCTTCAACGTCATCGAACGGCCGTATTTCGCCGTCCGGCCGCAGTTCCTGTTCGCCGAACCCTCGTATATCGGCGTGCATCTGTTCGGCATCCTCATGCCCTCATACTGGCTCACCCGCGATAAACGCCTGCCGTGGCTGATTCTCGGATTCGCCGGCGGCGCCATCGCCATGCAGTCGGGGCGAAGAATCATCATCGACACCGTCGTATGCATGGTCATCTGGTTCGTCGCCACGTTCCGCTTCCAACGCACGAAACGTTCGATCGCCGCGACGATCGGCGCCGGCGCGACGGCCATCACGGCCGCCGTCGCCGCATTCACGTTGCAACCGCAGCTGCGTGCCATCGCCGCGCAGGGTGCAATGAGCGGCGATTTTTCCACATCGTCACGTATGTTCCTCACGCTCGCGCCCATGCTCGCCGGCATGCACGACCCCGTGCACTGGCTGTTCGGCTTCGGCGCCGGCAATCTCGCCGACGCCATCCGCCGCGGATTCCCCTACGCCGCGGAATATTATGAGAGCCGTGGCGTCGCGTTGAACTCCGAAATCCGTCTGCTCGCCAATCCCCCGGCCGACACGTTCACCATGAGTTTCTTCACCACGTTCGTCGCCGAATTCGGCCTCGTGGCGCTCGCGGTGCTGTTTGCGCTGATTGTCGCGTGGGTCACGCGCAATCACGCGTGGAACCGACACACCGTCTGCTGGCTTGTGCTGCTGGCATACCTCTACTGCCAATTCGAGGCCTACGCGTTCGCCGCCTTTTGGCTGTTTATTTGGGCGGTTGGGACTGACAACGAGCGTTCCCTTGGCACGGAGTCGCAAATCCACGGCAGACATGATTCCCTGCCACAAAATCACGGCACGGAATTATTGAAATCGCAATATTGAAATTTCGTGCCACGACCGCCCACCGATATAGGTCGATGCGAGTCGAAAATCGTTGAAATTGCAATACGCTCCGTACTGACTCGACGAAGCGACGCGGCACGGAACGCAAAAGCATCAAGAACTGCGACTCCGTGCCAAAGAATCGCGCCGCGAAAGACGGAATACACGAGATTCGTGATTCCGCACCACGCCGCCATATGCGATTCAACAATCCTAACTGGCGTTCTCGCCCCGAGACATTCTCAAGCATGGCCCGAAACAATTCGGGCCTTAAGCATTTAGCTCACCCCCTTATTCATGACTTTCAGCAAAAGAGAGACCTATGCCCTGAATAGTTTTATTCGCCTATTACAAAACCAAGCCGTAGGAAACGAATCAATTCTGTTAGCAGCAGAGCGCATAATCCAAATCCGACAAAATTAATCGTTACCATCAGCCACGGTGATATGTTCGGCCAGAATGTGAATGAGATGTACAGTAACGGGGAATGAAACAGGTACAGTCCCAAGCTGTCTTTACTGATTGGCTGCGATATTTGGATATAACGATCCGGTACCACCATATACATCGCCAGCACCATCGCAGCACCCACGACAAGAGCACCAATTCCGTTCTTGGTTATGCCTGTCAATTGGATAATCAAACAGGAGCAAAGAAGGGTGAGCACCCCAGCCAAAACAGAACCACGGGAATGCATATGCAAGGCATCCTCATAACGATGAATCACAAACCCTAACGCGAAGAATATGAAATATCTGCATACATTACCCATGTAAGGTATGAATGTGATGGCAGGAACACATAATGCCGTCATATACAACCCAAATGCAACGGCAATCAACATTCCCTCGAACAGTCTTTCATATTTATTCCATAGCGCACTTATCTCTATCAGTCCCCCGACAACAATGAACATGAGAAACAACGAGGGCAGAAACCACAAGTGTCCGTTGTCGAAACCAATCAGAAAATCATAAATCAGCACATATGGCAGGGGCTTATTCTCGTATCCGAGGTATCCAAGCAAAAGTCGAATCGGCACCAGCCAGCCTATACCGACAATAAGGAATGGCACCAGCAGTCGTTTGACCTTATCGAGCACAAACCGTATAAATACAATGCGATGTCCAGACTGCATCGTGAACATCAGGCAAAAACCCGATATCGAAAAGAACAACGGCATCTGCAGCACGTCGATCACGCTTTTCACAGCGTCGAGCACCGGAGCCGACTGTGTGGTCCCATACACATTCCATGACGAGGAGTACAAAATGATACTGTGCCCAAACATGACCAGCAATATGGCCAAAGCACGAATAGCAACGATATCCTGACGCTGTCGCTTCATTGCATGTTCCTTAATGCCCTGCCACGCAGCATCGATAGCATACGCCGTGCCACATGTCTCATATCGACCGCGACCATCATCACCATGAGTGCAAAGCAGACTCCGGACCAGACCATATACAGCGGCACCTCGCCCATCACCACCAGCATCTGAACCATTAGTACGATTATCTCGATTATGAATACCGGCCAGTTCACCTGAATCGGAATGATTGTACGCGAGCTGACCGCACGAGACACAAACATCACTGCATTGCTCAGCATCATGGCGATGGCGGCGCCATACAATCCAAAATATGGAATCAGCAACCAGCTTGCAATCATGATAGTGGCAGCGGCCAACGCAGTCGTCACCAGCAATTGTTTCGTCTTCATGCTGGAAGTGAACACGGAGCCATAGAATCCTGCAAGAATGTTGAAAAAGAACGCTACGACCAAAACGGGAATCAACGTCCATGCATCCAAGAAGTCTTTTTGCAGCAGCAACACCGCGATTGGATAGGCGATCAGCATGATCAGCGACGCGACCAACGCCCCTCCTGCTCGGAATAACGTGAATACGTTGGAGAAAAACCCACTGACATCTTTTTTACGAAATTCCTGAAATGCGGAAAGATTCCAGGCCTGCATGAATACGCTGGACACCATATTCAGCAGGTTCGGTATCTTGCTCGCGGCTGCAAACATGCCTGAAGCGCCGATGCCAATCATGCCGGTGATGAAAAATCGGTTGACGCTGTTACCGATCCACCAGAAAATCGTATTGGGAATCATAGGCAACGAATACGCAAGCATCGTCCTGAGCAGGGAAATATCCTTCGAAGCTCTGGGAAGATGTATGTTTCGATGCATTCGTCCAACGCCTATTAGAAACACCAGACCGACACCGTTACCGATGCACAAGGCATAAAAGAAACCAGTCGCTCCCATTGACCACCGGGCAATGAACAACCAAGTGGCGGCCGCGCTCACCAGTGATGACAGAATGGACGCCCAAGTCATCTGTATGATCAGATTCAGGCCACGGGCAATGTTGCTGAACAACGCGAAGAAACAACTGAATGCGAAATACATCGCATACAGTGGCTTATACTGTCCCAGCCCACCAAAAATCGACAAATCCAATACCGGCAATATCGCGGTCATCACCAAGCAACCAATCAGCGTCATCCAGAAACCGATTGTGATATACCGATCCGCACGGTCCATGTCGTCGATTATGAAACGGACCACGGCATCTGCAATAGATAAAGTGACCACCGGTGTGATCAGTCCAACGACCGTCACCGCCATATCGGTGACACCGAATTCAGAGGTGGACAGATAATAGGTATATACAGGCACCAGCAGGAAGGCGATCAACTTGGTCGCCACCATGTTCAAGCCGAACAGTCCCGTATTAAGTATCAGGTTCTTGTATTTGCTCATGTCGTCAAAGTTTCTTCGTGGACGCTTACTTCAGCTTGAGGAATTGCTGTTTCCAGCGACGGATTTCAGACAGCGGGATGGTGATGCGCGTTTCCCGATCATCATCAATAAACGATTCCAGACGGTCACGCAGCTCGTCGCGCTCAATCGCCGGAAGCCCCGTGTCACGATGAATTTCGCGGGCACGATTGTCCACGATGATGATGAGCGAACGAATACGATGGTTCAAGCAATGCACACCGCAGTGAAGCCTTGTGCCGACGTAATCGATATGCGGATGCTCGTCAAGGAACTCGTTGAGCTCACGAAGATCGTGTCCGATAAACGAAATGCCACTATCCGCCCCCATAAGCTCAGTGATGTATTCACGATCTTCATCGGCCTGAATCCAGGCATGGACATGCCTGTACTTACGCAACAACATCGACAGCATGAAGCGATCGGCTTCGGGATCCTTGCGGTAATCCGTCACCGTAGTGAGCACATTCTCGCTCTTGGACACAGGAATGGTCTTGTTGAATTCCGGCGTAAGATTCCACATGGTCACGCAGGCGGTATTTGCCACGTTACGGATGCCGACCGCCGCCAACTGCTGCTTGGTCTGCTCATCACGCACTGAATGCAGGATCCGCGGGTCCAATACGTAATGCAGCAGTTTGCTTGTGAACGGTGTGATAGTCTGCGAACGTCCAGGCTCGAACCGCATACCCACTCCCAGCAAAGCCACCGAATGACGATAGGCCGGCAGACGCAGGATAGGCAGCGCCAACGGATTGTGAAAGCCTTCAACATCCGGAGAGATAAGGTTGGTACCTCCTACGATCTTCAATGAATTCTTCTTCGCTCGCTCGATGTCCCAGTCCCAGTCATGGGTCTTGAGATGTTCAAACTTCGATTCCGGGAATAATTCCTCCACTACTTTGCCTGCATATGACATGATGATGTGGTCGCCGCTGTTTTCCGACGCCAAGGAGGTATCCAGCAACGTAACCGTGTTGAAGTCGTACGTGGGAACAGAATTATGCCCCGGCATTGCGGTCCAAAAATTAGCGCTCATGTCGAGAGCACGCGGCTTGAGCCATCGCTTAAAGTTCATAATCATATCCGAGGGGTTCATTGTCACTCCGTTTCTGATGTAAATAGTTGTCTTTCAGATACCGACCATCATGATCTGCATGCGTTGTCCAGATAGTATTGCTGCATGCGCGCAGCAACATCGGCCATGTCGAATCCTGCTTGCCTTACTGCCATCGCATAATTCATGGAACGAGAATGACCGTTCATGGACAATTCGATGGCTTTCACCCATGTCTCCGGAGATTGCATTATGGACACGAATGTCATTAAGCCGGAAACATCAGTACTCCGCGGAACAGCTTCAGCGGATACCACGCACGGCAGTCCAGCGCATTGCGCCTCGATGCCCACAATAGGCAGCCCTTCAAAACGGGACGGCATCACGAAGGCATCCATCGCCTGATACAGTTCATTGACATCATCACGATTGCCGCCGAGAAACGAAACGCAGTCTGTCAGACCTTGATATTTCGCATACGAAACCATCTCCTCCTGCATTTGGCCATGGCCTACGACAAGGAGATGCGCCTGTGGATAACGCTTCTTGTATTCCGCGAAAATGCGCATGAGCATCATCGGGTTCTTCTGATCATCCAGGCGTCCACAGAATCCAAGGACCGGCTGATCGGGGTGCAGATGCAACTCGGTACGTACACGATTCCGAATTCCCTCATCAAAAGCGAAACGATTCGTATCAATGCCATTCCTAATCCATGTGAATGGCTTTCCCGGAAACATGAATTCCGCCGCTTTATCGGAGCATGCGAAATACGCACTTGGATAGTGATCGATACCATATCTGACCGGAAACTGCCGCAACAAGGCAACCGTCTTCTGCACGATGCCATGTTCCTCACCGCTTTTGGCAGAATTATGCGAGTGCAGGATACGCATGCCGATGCCTGCCTCCTTGGCATATTTCATCGGCGCCGCATATGGGAAATTCGCATGCATATGCAGGCCGACAATTTCCGGATGAGCCGTGAAGAATTTCCTCAGACAGGTTTTCGCTTTCGTAGGAGATTCACGCTGCGAATAAATCACCCTGTACACGTTCGCGCCGAACGCTTTTACTTCATCCTCGTACGCCAGTTTCGGCGCATCATGTGACGCGAGAAAATCGAATTGCACCTGCTCACGATCCATCATGCGGTACAGCTGGAACATGAAGCTTTCAACGCCACCGCGATTATCGCCCATACCCCACTGAAGGATTCGTATCGGCCGATTAGTCATGTTCTCGTCCTCCTTACCATATTCCACATCGGATAGAATGCTTTCGGAATGAAGCATCCAGCCAGTAACCGAATCCGTAATGTCAGCGGGATATCACGTTGCATTGCCTCGTGCCAATTGGAACGTAACGCCTGACGGTATGCATCACGGTGTCTTGCCGTTCCGGTCCGATACGTCCTCATAAGAAACTCTTCAGCCATAATCGCCAGCGATGCAGCAATGGCTGCGCGACTTTCCAGCGGAACCAGTTTGAGCATCTTCTCATGCGCGGCAAGGCAGGTATAGGCATTATCCATATTCACGTCATGCAATGCCGATGATGCATTTTCTATGTATTCGTAAGCGCACTCGTCCAAGCCGATAATCCGAGTGCAATGGGCCACATATTCAATATTGAATAATAAATCCTCACACATCAGAATCCGCTCATCACAACGTATACCGTATCTTGCAATGATCGCTCTTCGGTACAGCTTGTTCCATAGGTACCCTTTCGATCCGCTATAGGCGGACATCATATCAATCGCCGCTTGGACGGTCAGCTCTCCCGCAGGCATATTCCAAGTCGGTGATAGCTGGCCAATCCGTTCGTTTCGATAGCCGAACATAAACAGGTCGATGTCGGATGATCGCACCGCAGCATCAATCACGCGTTCATACGCCTGCGAATCCACACGATCATCAGCATCCACAAATCCTATCCAAATACCTCGTGCATGTTGTAATCCAGTATTCCGAGCCGCAGAAACGCCTTGGTTACGTTGATGGATCACACGTATTCTCGAGTCACGCTTCGCCAGTTCATCGCATCGGATTGGGGTTCCGTCAGTCGAACCATCATCCACAAGAAGAATCTCAATGCTCGCATCGGTAAGACCAATCAAGCTGTCTACACACCGATCAATACAATGTTCGGCGTTATACGCGGGAATGATGATGCTCACGTCAGGAGTATCGTCATTCCTGATGCCTGGCGTCATGCTGCCGGTGTTCATTAGTCAATCCTTTTCATACGTCGTTGCAGCCGATACGAAATATAGGGAGCATATGCCAGAGCCATCAGCCGCAGTTTACGGCCCATAGAGATACTGCCGTCTCGCATAATCGGAGCAAGCAGTGGGCGCATGCCTCGTCCGACATCCACCAGTAATGCCCTATTCGCCCGCTTGAGGAACAATGAGAACAGAACATCCGCACGACTTTGCACACGGAAATAATTCATTGCCTGAGCATCGCCATATTGAACTTTGTGCAGGTAATTGATGCATAAATCCGCAATTTGAATCTCATCACAGGCATGGGAATCCACCTTGCCAGTGGTGATGGAATCGGCGCGCCTGCGGTAATGATACAGGTGATGTTCATGTGCGTATATCGCTTCTATCTGCGCAAATACCTGCACATGAACGTAATAATCCTCACTGTTCAGGCCCTCGTAGAATCGAATGCCCTCGTTTCCCTTGAAGAGATCGGCAAGAAACATTCTGCCCCATACGGCACCGGTAAATCCTTGATGGTAGAGGAACCGGCGTAACGCCACATCAGCGCCCCACCGACCGGAAGGCGTCGCTGGATGCTCATTCACGCTACGGCCATCATCATATTCGATGCAGGTCCCGCACATGGACACTTCCACCTTATGCTCAATCATCCACTGTTGCAGAGTTGACACATAATCCGGCTCCACCCAGTCATCACTGTCGACAAACGTCACCAAGTCGCCACTCATGACATCCAATCCGGCATTACGAGCAGAGGCAAGACCCCCATTGGGCTTGTGCACTACTGCGATACGCTTATCCCTGGCCGCCCATCCATCGCACATTCGCGGGCATGCATCAGGCGACCCGTCGTCGACAAGAATGATCTCCAGATTGCGGTACGTCTGGTTCACGATGCTTTCCACGCACCGATCAAGATATCGTTCCACGCCGTACACCGGCACGATGATGGAAACCAGCGGCTGCTGTTCGTTCATACGGTCTCCTTACGGTTGGCGAGCGCCGCGTTCACGGCAGCGGACAGGCGGTCGAACCAGCGACCGCGATGTCTATCGATGGTGATGTGGAAGAGCAGTTCACGAATCTGGTCGAGTGCGGTACAGGCGAGGAACACCAAAACCGCAATGCCGATCAGCGACGGAATCAGCAGAAGCGGATATCGTGCTGCGAGCGCGGCGAAGTCAATCAGCGGATTCTGCCACAACCATTGACGTACCGTCGGGTATTCGGAGATGAGGTACACACCGAACGTGGAGGACGCAACCGTATTAACCACCGCACTATGGAACTCGTGTCGCTCGAACAATACGAACAGTGCCAGCCCGATCATCAGCACGGGCAGGCGGAACTCAACCTTGCCGAGATATACCTGCAGCACCTGCAATCGTCCGGTCTTCTCGAAGAGCACGCCGGCCGCGACGGCGCCGACAGCGATCATCAGATATCCGATGCCCAGCGACCACCATACCGTTGCGGTCTTCATGGGACGCATATGCCAGCGGTAGTAGGTAATGAGTACATAGATGTACACGAAACTCAGGTAGTTGCCGCCCGGCAGTCCCACTGCGGAAAGCGGCATCACCATGTCTAGGCCGGTGAACAACACCAGCATCACCACACATAACGCGGCGTGGGCGGAACGGTCCAGCGCTCGCAGTCCCCTGACCAGGAACGGAAAGAACAGCAGGAACACGGCGTATGCGGTCGGATACCACCACAGTCCGGTGACAGTGGGGAACAACGACCCTACGGCCAGCGTCAGTCCCAGCTGCGAACGGTCCACTACGACGGTGATGGCGAGCAGAATTATGCTCCAGAACAGCATCTCCCGTTCGAGAATCCACACGCGCCGCAGTCCGGCCCGTACTCCCCCGGCTTCGGACAAGTACCATGCGGAGATGGCGAAGAACGCGACGACGCCGATCTTGCCGCCCGAGTACAGGAACGTTTCGATGAGCACCTTGTTCACGCCGAACGGCAGAGTCAATGCGTCGAGGTTCGTGAACATCACGCAGTGGCTGGTCACAATCATCAGCATGGCAAGAATGCGCAGCGTCTCCACGCTGGAGTTGCGCTTCGCACGCGGCGACATGACGGAATGGGCATGGGCGGCCATCACATCACCTCCGTGAACAATCGCCGCCACTGCTCGATGATCGCCGGCTTGCCGAAGCGTTCGGCGCCGTCGAGGGCATGGGCGGAGTAGTTCTTCCGTCGTTCGGCATCATCAATCAGCCGGTTGATGGCGGCGGCGGTCGCGTCGATGTCGCCGATGGCGGTCAAATCTCCGTTCACGCTGTCGGCGACGATTTCGGCGGGGCCTGTCTCGCAGTCGAAGCTTACGATGGGCAGTTTGTATGCCTTGGCTTCGAGCAGTACCATGGGCAGGCCCTCGAATCGGGAGGTCATGACGAACATGGCGGCCTTGCGGTAGTAATCCCCCATGTTGTCCACACGGCCGTGGAAAACCAGCTGGCCGGCGTGGTCGGTTCCGGCGGCCTTGCGCTCGAGCATCTCGCGGTCCTCGCCTTCACCGAGTACGAGCCAACGCCAGTCGGGATGCTGCGGCAGCACCTTGGCCGCCACGTCCACAAGCATGTCGAAGCCCTTCTGATAGGTCAGGCGACCGGAGCTGATGATGAGCTTGGATTCGGCGTCATACTGCGGCTCCGGCGTGATGACCTGCATCGGGTTGGGAATGGCCACGACCGGACAACGCGGTTTGAGGTTGGTCTCATACAGCCTTTTGTCCGCTTCGGTGAGCGTGACGATGGCATCGGCCTTACGCGCAGCCCACCGTCGCGTGAGCTTGCGGTAGGGCACGCCGGGGTTTTGGTTGAAGTTGAAGTGCTCCCACGAGATCACCTTCACTCCGGTCCCGCGCTTCAACGGCAGGGAGTACATGTCGAGGATGCCATCGATGTCGACGAGTACGTCGATATCATGTTCCTTGACCAGCTTGCGTAGGCGCTTTACCGTGTCGAAGTAATGCTGGATGCCGTGGGTGACGGTCGGATACACCGTATGGCGTTTGATACGCCCGTCGATGGCGAAGAACGGCTCAGGATTCTCCTCGAACAGGCTGATGAAGGAGATACAATCCGTTGTTTCTTCAACCAGCGCATTGGCAATCATGATGGAGACGTTTTCGGTGCCGCCGGAGCGGGTGATGTCACCTGAGAAGAACGCGATGTGGCGGGTCATCACTCGTCTCCTTTCTGCATGGAATGTACGGCATAATGGTCGTCAGGGATGAGTTCGTCGCCGAGATTGTGGCAGTATCCGTCGGTCGCATCATCCCGGTGGATCACACGGGCGGGATTGCCGACGACGATGCTGTGATCGGGAACGTCGAAGTTCACATAGGCGTTCGGAGCGATGAGCACGTCATTACCGATATGAATGTTGCCGACGATGACCGCATTGGAACCGACCCACACACGATTGCCCAACGTCGGCACGCCTTTCCGCCGGCCACGGTTCTCCTGACCAATGACCACGCCAGGACTGAGATTCACGTTACTGCCAAGCGTAGCTTTGCCATTGACGATGACGGTGCCGCGATGGCCGATAAACAGTCCCAGACCGACGTTGGCACCATATCCAATCTGGAATCCCGTCTTCTTGGAGAGATTCAGCAGTCGCCAACGGTACCAGTAATGCAGCAGACCACGAGGATGCGTCTGTGCCTTACGCAGCATGGTGGTGTAGCGAAACCCCTGCTGTGCGAATCGCAGTTTCATATGGGAGAGCGTGCCGCGGTTGCATCCGTATCGGCGAGCGTCGCTGGCGATGAATCGTTTGGCATCGGTCATTATACGGCTCCTTCCAATACGTCGTCCTTGGGGGCAAAGAATCGCAATCGCTGGTTGTTGCTGAGAATCAGCAGATGCAGCACTGGGAACGTGGCGGATTCGTGTCGCACCCACGAGCCAAAGTCCGGTTCAAAGATGAACGACGCCAACACATAGCCGATGAACACACACAGCGCAAGAAACTGCGATTTATCATGCACCTTGTTGATTCGCCGCAGCAGATGCACCATATAGAACGTGATGAGCAGCTGGAAAACGAAGAACGGCAGATAATACATGCCCCTTAACACCAACTCGACTGGCAGCAACATGCGAATCGCATTGACGAGATAATTCGCCATGAAAATAGGCAGACTACCACCCGGAATCCAATTCCTAATCAGTGTCTGCGAGTCGGCACTGCCATCGAACGCCATCTCATATCCGGCACGCAGGCCAATCATCTGTCGGTATTCGCTGGGCATGACGGCCTGAGCAACCACCATCATCGCGTAGATGCCAAGGAAGCAGATCACGCAGATGGCGGCGACCGTCGGTGCATTGAAATCGCCTCTGCTCAGGCGGAACGCCGACAGCAGCACGAACACGAACAGCACGAGCGCGGCGATAAGCACGTAATACTCGCGGAAGAACGTGCTTTCGTAATACAGCACCGCGCAGCTCAGGCCTATCTTCAGTATGGAGCTGTCGATCGGCAGAATCAGGATGATATAGACCGCGAAGAAGAACGCGAACTGGATGATGTCCTTGCCGATGTTGAACACGTAGATGTTCAGCAGGCCCGTCGCCGCGAGAATGAAAATCGATTGGAGGAAGTCGGGGCTGTCCACGCGGATGACCATGAGGAACACCAGAATGGTGAAGATGATGCCGAGCGTGAACGACCAGTCGAGCATGGTCTGGAAGCCGAACACATTCAGGTTCTTGAACAGGTCGGCGGCGACACGATACGTGCCCTCCCACTCGTCCACGGTTGCCGAATCGATGGACATGCCGAGAATGCGGTTGTTGTCGTAGAAATACTTCGGCGGCAGCACGTACGCGACCATGATCTTCGCCACGATGGCGACAAGCGGCACCAGCGCGAGCACGATGTTCTTGTCTCGTGCCGCACGACGGCGCAGGGCCAGCTGCGTGGCCTTGCGCGTCGGGTGCTGACGTCGGCGACCCATATTCGACCCCCCGGCAGTAAAGGACTGGGGTTGGCTCATGCGCGGCCGCCCGTCTTCCCGGAACGCTTCGCCTGTGCCGCCCGCTCCGCCTTTGCCAGCTCCCCGAGATAGAACTGCTGCAGCCACTGGGCGTTGGCGGTGATGTCGAATCCGGCCTTCGTCACGAGCTCGGGGCCCTGCGCACGGTCGGCGATCTTCGGTGCATCGGCCTGCGCGAGGATGCGCTTCGCCCATTCGGCAGGCTCGGCGCCCAACGGCACGATCTGCACATTGCCGGTCACGTCGCACTGGGCGGGCACACGGTCGGAGATGGTGCACGGCAGGCCGGCTGACTGCGCCTCGATCATCGTGACGGGCAGTCCTTCGAACAGGCTCGGCAGCACGAATGCGTCCATGCCCTGCATCAGACGATTCACGTCCTCACGCACCCCGAGGAAACGCACGGCGTCATGCAGGCCAAGACCATCCACTTTGGCACGGATGCGGTTCTTCAGTTCGTCGTTGAGCTCGCCGCCGCCGACCAGCCACAGCTCGCTGTTCGGACGCTGACGATGCACCTCGGCGAAGATGTCAATGAGGAACTCGTGGTTCTTCTGCGGGAAGAAGCGGCCCACATGGCCGAGGACGAACGCGCCTTCACCCGTACCGACCTCCGCGCGCACTTCGGCGGCGACGGCCGGGTCGTAACGGTAGAGCGCGGTGTCGATGGCGTTGCGCTGCTGGATCACGCGACCACGGTTCTTCTTGCCGAACAGCCAGTCGCCGGCCTCCTCGCCACACGCGAACATATGCGTCACGTACTTCGGCAGACGGAAGCGGAAGTACTCGCGGAAAATCGACTTCACGTCGAATCCGACCGGACGGTTGTGCGCGTGCGCGATGCGCACGGGAACGTCGAGCTTCGCGGCCTCGCGCAGGCCGAAATAGCTGCGCTCCTCAAGGTTGGAGTGCACGATGCGGTATTCGGGATGCTTGCGCAGGAAGTCGCGGATCTGACGCTTGTATTTGCCGAAATACTGCGGATACATCGGGCACATGCGGTAGATATGCCCACCCATGGCCTCGATCTCGTCCTCGTATGCGGCGCGGTAGTCGCGGTTGACGAGGAAGTCGTACGTCACCTTGCTGCGGTCCATATGGCGCATGTAGTTCATCATCATGGTCTCGGCGCCGCCGCGGTCCATGACGGTGTCGAGCACCAGCACGCGGGTGGGGAACGATGACGCTTCAGGGGATTCGATCTCTCCCCCAGCCGACTTCGCCGACCGCCCTCTCATCAGAAGAGCCTTGGCGGAACCGGCAGCCTCGCCATCCCGACGGATTGGTTTCACGTGAAACATTGCATCCATCCGCACGACGGAGTCGGCGGGGATATCGCCGGAAATCACGCAGCCGGCGCCGATGACGGTGTTGTCGCCGATCGTCGAGCCCTTGAGAATCGTCACGTTGCTGCCGATCCAGCAATGACGGCCGATGGTCACCGGCGCCTCGGAATACCCCTGCTCCTTGATGGCGACGGTCGGGTCGGCAAACCGATGGTTG
Source organism: Bifidobacterium saimiriisciurei (assembly GCF_010667655.1). Taxonomy (GTDB): domain Bacteria; phylum Actinomycetota; class Actinomycetes; order Actinomycetales; family Bifidobacteriaceae; genus Galliscardovia; species Galliscardovia saimiriisciurei. The sequence continues at coordinate 121,855 of NZ_WHZU01000006.1, read as the reverse complement.
TGGTCGTACACATGCACGTTCTCGCCGAAGATGGTCTCGCTGCCGATCTCGATGCGCTTGCGTGCGTGCAGGCCGCAGCCGTTGTTGAAGAACACGTTGTCGCCGATGACGATCTCGCCGCCGTTCTCCACGGTCGCCTGGAATCCACGGCGCATATGGAACGCCTTGCCCCAGCGCATATGACGGCCGTATACGACGCGATACAGCGCCTTCAGCATCAATCCGGTGAATCGGTACCATGCCTTGATGAGTATCATCGTCGGACCTCCTTGATCGCGCCTTCCGAACGCAGTTCCGCCTCGGACGGCAGCAGCTCGCCCCGATAGTGCCGCGCAATGTCACGGACCATCTGCGAGGCGAGGAACCTCCTAAGAAATGTTTCGCGTACGGCATCGCGGCTCGGCGGATCATCAAGCACATCCATGACCGCCGCCACACCGGCCTCGACGTCGCCGACGGGGAACAGCAAACCGTTCCGCGTCTCCTGCCCGGCCCGCGCCGTACGCCCATCGGCGCCCGGCCGCACGACCTCGTTGCTGCCGACCACATCGGTGGCGACCGCAGGCACGCCGGCACGCAGCGATTCGATAAGCGAGTACGGCATGCCCTCATACAGCGACGTAAGCAGATACACGTCGAACGCGGAGACCATGATGTCGGCATCGGCTCGGTATCCGATGACATGCGTGTGCGAGGCCACGTCCTCGCCGCAGTCCCGCCAGTACTCGCGTACGTCGGATTCCAATGGCCCGTCGCCCATATACACGAAGTGCGCATCGGGCCGCTGACGGATGACCTCGGCGGCGATGCGGGCGAACGTCATCGGATCCTTCTGTTCGACCAATCGTGCGGTCACGCCCACGACCGGAGCTCCCTCGGGGATGCCGAGTTCGTCGGCGAATCCCAGGGCCGCACGGGCCTCCTCACGCGATGGCACGGGAACGTCCGGCACGCCGTTGACGATCACACGGAACTTGTCGGCCCTGTCGAGCCCGGCGGCGAGCGCCGCCCGCTTCTCCCCTGTCGAGACGTTGAACGTCAGTGTGGTGGCGTTACGGCTGAACCAGCGTTCGAGCGCGGTGAACACCACGCGTTTTTTGCCGGAGAATTCGGGCGCCATGAACGAGTATGCGTGCGGGGTGTAGAACACGCGCGGCACATGTTCGAGTCGGGCGGCGAGGCGGCCGATGATGCCGGCCTTGGAGCTGTGGCAGTGCACCACGTCGGGGCGGATCTCGCGAATCGCCGTGCGCACCTGCCGCAGTGCGGCCAGTTCATGTCGGGGGCTGATGTTGCGTACGAGCGCGTCGCATGGAATCAGCCGGGCATGTCGGCGCAGTTCGGGCAGGTCCTCGATGAACGAGGCGTCGAGACGCGACGTGCCGTAGATCAGCGTCACGTCGAATCGTTCCGCGTCGAGTCCGCGAATCAGGTCGACGACGTGCCGGCGCGTCCCGCCCTGGGACTCCAGCACCATCACCACCTTCGTCTTCCGCATGGTATTCATTCCACCTTCTTCACTTGCCGTCCGGGCTCGCTTGCCGTTCGGGGTCATTCGCCGTCCGGGGCCTGCGTCCGCCCGATTCGTCACTCCGCGTTCTTGCCGCGCCTGCGTCCCTTGCCGGCGCCGGTCTTGCCGCCTTCGGCGTCGGCGTAGTAGTAGTACTTGGACTTGCTGCGCTTCTCGGCTTCGGCGTAGTTCACCACCACGCCCATCACCGGCACGTTCACCATCTCGAGTTCGGCGGCCACGCCTCGCAGCGACTTCTTGGTGGCCACGTTCTGGCCGACGACGAGCACGAGCTTGGCGCCTTCCTTCGCGAAGATGGCGGCGTCGTTGGCCACGTCCATCGGCGAGGTGTCGACAATCACGTGGTCGTAGTCGTGAGCGAACTGTTCGAGCAGCGCAAGCATGGTCTTGGATCCGAGCAGCAGGCTCGGGTTCGGCGACTTCTTGCCGGCGGGCAGCACGTGGAAGTTCTCCTTCCAGTACCGCTGGATGGCCAGGTCGGCGCCCACCTGGCCGGTGGCGAGGTTCGTCAGGCCCACGGCGTCGCTGATGCCGAGACACTGGCCGATGGACGGCTTCCTCAGGTCGGCGTCGATGAGCAGCACCTTCTCGCCCTTCTCCGCGTAGGCGGCGGCGAGGTTCACGGCCAGCGTGCTCTTGCCTTCGTTGGGGCCGCCGGAGGAGACGACCACGAGATTGCCCTTGGCCATGTCCTTGGGGATGACGAACGAGAGATTCACGGCCACGCGGCGGATGTCCTCGGCAATCGCGCCGGCGGGCTGGGCCACGATGACGGGCGCGCTGCCGGCGAGCAGCTGGTTCTTCGGCAGGTTGCCGATGACCGGAGCCTTGATGTACATCTGGATGTCGGCGGCCTGGCGGATCTTCTTGTCCATGAAGTTCAGCGCGAGCGCCACGATGACGGCGAGCACGAATCCGGCGAGCGCCCCCTTGAACGCGCCGCTTTTCACGTTCGGCGAGGTGGGCGTGCTCGGCGCGTAGGCCTTCTGCACCACGGAGAACTTGATGGGCGTGGTGAGCTTGCCGCCGTCATCGGTGTAGAGGTTGTTGACGATGAGGTTGTTGAGCGTCGTGGCCACCTCGTTGGCGATCTGCGCGGCCTCCTTGGGGTCGCTGCTGTTCGCGCTGATGGTCATGAGCGTGGTGTCGCCGTTGGCGGCGGCGGCCACGTTGGCGGCGAGCTCCTCGGTGGTCATGTTGAGGCCGAGGTTCTCGATGACGGGTTCGAGCACGGATTCGGTCTTGACGAGGCTGGTGTAGGTGCTCATCTGCCGCTGGAGGGCCTGGGAGTCGTTGTTCACCGAGCCGAGGTCGGTGGACTGGGTCTGCATGCGCACGAACACCTGAGTGCTGGCCGTGTACACCGGCGTCTCGGATTTCACGGCCCAGGTGACGCCGCCTGTCACCACCACGAGGATGGCGAGTTCGAGCAGCAGGTACTTTTTCAGTACGTTGAGCAGGTCGAATATGTTCACTGGTCGTTCTCCTTAATCAGGGGAGTCTGATGAATGGTCATGGTGGTGCCGGCGGCCCGTTCCGAGGTCTGCACGGTCACCGAAAGCGTTGCCGTCTCGCCGGGTTTGAGCGTGATCTTCTTCACGCCGACGGTCAGCCCGTTGTGGGTGGTGATGGTGTCGAAGCCCTTGCCGCCGCTGCCCGAACCTCCCGAGTCCGAACCTCCCGAACCTGAGCCGCCCGTTCCGCCGGAGATCGTCCAGTCGACGAGTCTTCCTCCGGCCGGCGCGTACACGTATACGACGGTCTCTATCTCGCCGGGATTCACGTCGTATCCCTCCGACATGCCCTTGCCGGTCACGTAGTCCGGCAGTCCGGCCACGTCGGCCGCGTTCACGGTGTTGGTGAGCTTCACATCCACCGCGTACTGCTGCGCGCCGGATTCCAAGGTGCGGGTCCTGCGGCTGGTCACCGAACGGTCGAGATACCAGCTCATCTTGCCCTGCGTGCCGTCGGAGAAATACACACCGGTGTTGGGTTCGACCGGCTTGGTCTCGAGCTCGCCGGCGATGGCCGTGTCGTGCAGGCGCTCCTGTTCGGCGGCGCGTACGGACCAGACCTTGAGATGTCCCTGCCTGGTCGACGTCATGACGGCGTTGAGCAATGCCGCGGAATTGCCTCCGTTGGCGGCGTGGAGAATATGGTCGAACGACTGCCTGGCCACGGCGGAGAACACGGCGTCCTGTTCGTCGGGCGTGCGGTTCTCGAGGTAGCTGTCGTGCAGCAGGTACTGCGCGGTGTTGGAGCCGTTCAGCGTCACCGCGCCGGAGCCGTCCGACGCCGCCGCATCGTCGATGGTCACGCCGCCGGTCACGGCAAGCAGACTCTGCAGCAGGCACGGGTCGATCATGATGACGCCGCTGATGGTCTGGTTGCGGCTTTTCTCCCACATGGCCTTGGCGATGGCCGCCGCTCGCGGATAGTCGGGCGTGAAGTTCACGTCGTGCGGCTTGGTGAGCAGGTTCTCGCCAAACAGGGCAATCTCGTCGTCCTGCGCGTCCAATACGGGCGAGTCCAGCTGCGGCAGCGTGCTTTCCGAGACGAAGTCGGAAAGCGTGAATCGGCCGCCGTCCACGGTCAGCGTGCCCCACGAGCCGGGCAGGCCGCCGGTGGGGCGGACCTCCGCGTTGTTCTGCGCGATCACCAGATACGTGCGTGCGCCGGAATCGTCGAGGTCGAGCATGGAGGGCGCCACGTTGGCGATGCGCGCGTAGACGTCCACCTGGTCGGCCAGTTCGGCGAATTTGCCGCGTGCGTTGTCCAAGGCGTCGGCAATCTGCGCGATATGCGGCGTCGGCACGCGGCCGAGATTGATTTCGGCGTCGCCGATCACACCGTTGGCCTGGTCGAGGTCGTCGGCCGATTCGGCGAGGCCGGGCATCGAGACCGTGCCGTCGTTCACGCTCACGGATTTCACCGACAGGTTGCCGGCCGCGCGGCTAAGCTGCGGCAATGCGTTCACGGATACGTCGTGCATGATGCTCACGGTGTCGCGCACGGCGGTCACGTCGTCGCCGATCACCGGCAATGCGCCGAGCATCCGCCAGCCGAGGCCGCTGGTCTGTGCGTAGGCCTTGTCGACGCCGTTCGACAGTCGCGTCATGCCCGACTGCGCCGCGCCCACGTCGCCGCTGCGGATGGCGGCCGGAATGGCGGCGGCTCCCTGCGAGGCCTCGGCCACGGCGCGCTTGACCTGCAGCGCGGAATATCCCATATAGGCGCCGAATGCGCCGATCGCCGCCATAATCAGCAACATCACGAGCAGTACTCGGCGTATGCGCTTGCGACGTCGGATACGCGCCACATGTTCGGCGCTCATACGACGGCGGCGCGGCCGCGCACCCTGCGTGACGTCGGCGAGCGCGTCCTTGGAGAATCCGTCGAGGTTCGGCTGCACGACGTCGTCGGACGTGCCGAGGGCCGTCCGTTCGTCGTCGTGCGCCGTCATATCGTCGGCGACGCCGTTCGATTCGTTCCTCATATCGTCCGGCTTCATCAGTAGGCACCCTTATGCGTGATGACGACGCCCACGGTCTTGAACAGTATGGTGAGGTCGCCGGTGATGGACCAGTCCTGCACGTAGGAGACGTCGAGCTGTTCGGATTCCTCGGCGGTCAGGTTGCTGCGGCCGGACACCTGCCACGGGCCGGTGATGCCGGGCTTAACGTACATGCGCGTGGCGTACAGGCGGTTGTATCGGGCGTGCTCCTCGGGCAGCGGAGGGCGCGGACCGACGACGCTCATGTCGCCGCGCAGCACGTTGAAGAACTGCGGCAGTTCGTCGATGCTCCATTTGCGGATGAACGCGCCGACGCGGGTGATGCGCGGGTCGCGCTTCATCTTGAAGATGAAGCGGTCGGTCTGGCCGGTCTCCTCGGCGAGTTTCGCCTTGAGTTCGTCGGCGTTCGTGACCATCGACCGGAATTTGATCATATGGAACGGCCGTCCTCGCAGGCCGATGCGTTTCTGCCCGTAGAACACGGGTCCGCCGTCGTCGATTTTGATGGCGATGGCCGTGGCGATCATGATGGGCGAGGATGCGATGATGGCCAGCACGGCGAGCATGAGGTCGAGGCCGCGTTTGATCATGCGCGTGCCGAAGCCGTACTGCGGCAGTCGCAGCGTCAGCACCGGCATGCCCTGGATGTTGCGCAGGTAGAGTCGGTGCGCGCCCATGTCGGCGGCGCCGGCGCTGAGCGCGATCTCCAATCCCAATGATTCCACGGCCAGCGAGAGCACGTTGAATTCGACGGAATCGCGGCGGATCACATCGCAGATCAGCAGCGTCTGCACGTTCATGCCGATGGCCGTGGCGCCGAGACGCGCGTCGTACGGCAGTACGGTCAGCTTGTCGTCGATGTCGACGTCGGCCGGAAGCGGCACCGACACGACGGACTTCGTCCGCGGGTCGATGCCGACGGGGCATACGGCGACGGGACGATAGTTCATCTGCGTGCGGCGGCGCAGACGGCCGAGCGTTCGCGCGATGCAGGCGGGGGATCCGATGATGATGGTCGCGTAGGCGAATCGGCCGTCGCCGCGACGACGGGCGATGATGCGCCGTGCGACGAATCGCGCGATGACGGTGAATGCCAGCGTCATCGCGGCGGTGGCGATCATGACGTGCAGCGGCAGTGGCAGTCCGAAGATGTAGTTGACCGCGGCCTGGATGACGAACGTCTTGACGACGCCTTCCACGATCTTGTAGTTGACCTGATAGCCGTCGCCCATGACGTGGCGATGATAGATGCCGGCGGCGTACAGGCAGGCCACGTAGATAAGGGCGAACAGCAGCAGGAGCACGCCGGTGAGCAGTTCGCTGGCCATGCCGTCGTCGTCGGGGATGTAGGAGAACGGTTCGCGCGTGAACATGATGAGATTCGCGAACACGAGCATGGAACCGTCCACGACCATGAGGATCAGGTTGACGAAGAACCGCCAGTACAGCACCTGGGAGAGCTGATGGGCGCCGGTCGCCATGACATCGTTATCATTGCCGGCTTCGATATCGGTGACGGTCGTGGAATCCTTTTGACTCCACCAATGATGATTCCTCTTCAAACGCCACCCTTCCTCAACGTCGGTTCGCCCTAGGGTTCTTCTCAATCGGGGGTATGTAACATCCGTTAACTATACGGTACGACACCTACAAATAAACGTTTTATATGACTACAGGAGAAACACCGACAACCCCTCCACATTTTTCCGCATTGTTACCAAGGTATGCACCCTATACCCCGATTGGCCATGAGCCTTCGGACGCGGGCCATGAGCCTTGCGGGAGTGGACTATGGGTCTTCGGAAGCGGCCATAAGTCTCCGAACGCGGGCCATGAGCCCTCGGGGGCGAGTCCCGAGTCTTCGGACGCAAACCGAAAAGTGGATCAAAACGTTCACGAGGAGCGGGTTTTCGCCTTCCTCGCGTATGTATTAGACCCACAAATCCGTCAATGGAGGGTTTGACGTCGCTTGGCGGTAGATTGGCGCTTATGCCGATTTATGACCTGGGACTTGAACACGTTTCGCTCGCTTTCGCCACGAAGACCATTTTCACCGATGTGACGCAGGGCGTCTTCGAAGGCGACCGCATTGGCATCGTCGGCAGGAACGGCGATGGAAAATCCACGCTGCTGCACCTGTTCAACGGCACGATGGAGCCGGATTCGGGCCGCGTGACCATTCGCGGCGGACTGACGTTCGGCATGCTCGACCAGCGCGACCCGCTTGACGACGACGCCACCGTGCGCGAGGCCGCACTTGAGGGCCGCGAGGACTACGAGTGGGCCGCGGAGACGAAATCGCGCGAGATCGTGGAGGCGCTGCTGGGCGGCATCGACCTGAACGCACGCGTCGGATCACTCTCCGGCGGCCAGCGCCGCCGCGCCGACCTCGCCCGTCTGCTGCTGAAGGATTGGGACATCCTCGCGCTTGACGAGCCGACGAACCATCTGGACGTGGTCACGATCCATTGGCTGGCCGAACATCTGAAGAACCGCTGGGCCAAGGGGCAGGGCGCCCTGCTGCTGGTGACGCACGACCGTTGGTTCCTCGACGAGGTGTGCGAGTCGATGTGGGAGGTGCACGACGGTGTGATCGACCCGTTCGAGGGCGGCTATTCGGCGTACATGCTGCAACGTGTGGAACGCGACCGTCAGGCGGATGTGCGCGAGACGAAGCGCCGCAACCTGGCCCGCAAGGAGCTGGCGTGGCTGACCCGTGGCGCGCGTGCGCGTTCGACGAAGCAGAAGTTCCACGTGAAGGCCGCGCGCGAGCTGATTGCCGACGTGCCCCCGGTGCGCAATACGCTCGAATTGAAGCAGATGGCGACGTCGCGTCTGGGCAAGCAGGTGGTCGACCTCGTCGACGTCACCCAGATCTTCGCCAAGCCCACGTCGAACGCCGACGCAGCCCAAACCGATGGCGCCGAGACGACCGAGGACTTCGTGACCGCCATGTATGCGGAGCCGCAGCCGCATGGTTCGGTCGAGGTGGCAGTCGACACGCTCGCCGATTCGCGTCTGGTGGACGCCGGCATCCCCGAGGCCATCGCCGCCGCGGAGAAGGCGCGCACCGAGGCCGAGGCCCTGGCGCGCAAGCAGGGCGTGGCCGAGGTGAAGGTGAAGCCGGAGGTCACGTCGGCCGCGCAGCGCGTGACCGTTTCGGGCCGTAAGATCCTCGACGATGTGACGTGGCTTATCGGCCCGGGCGACCGCATCGGCATCGTCGGCGCGAACGGCGCCGGCAAGTCCACGCTGCTCAAGCTCATCGACGGCTCGATCACCCCGACCGTAGGCCATGTGAACATCGGCAAGACCGTGAAGTTCGCGGTGCTTTCGCAAAGGCTTGACGAGTTGGAGAAGCTGGGCAAGTACAAGATCAAGGAAGTGCTGAGCCGCTACAAGCCGAGCTACATCGTGGACGGCAAGGAGGTGACGCCCGGTCAGCTGATGGAGCGCCTTGGCTTCTCCTCCGCCCAGCTGATGACGCCGATCCGAGACCTTTCCGGCGGTCAGAAGCGCCGTATGCAGCTGCTGCTGATCCTGCTGGACGAGCCGAACGTGCTCATCATGGACGAGCCCGGCAACGACCTCGACACCGATATGCTCGCCGTGATGGAGGACCTGCTCGACACCTGGCCGGGCACGCTGATCGTGGTCTCCCACGACCGGTACCTGCTCGAGCGTGTGACCGACCAGCAGTTCGCGCTGCTCAACGGCAAGGTGCGGCATCTGCCCGGCGGCGTGCAGGACTATCTCGATATGGTCGAACGCATGCAGAAGGAGGGCGTGGAGGCCGTCTTCGGCACGGATGGCACCTCAGGCAAGAGCGGCAACGGCAAGGGAGGCAACGGCACGGCTTCAGACGGCAACGGCGCGGACGCTGCCGTCGACGATTCGGCCGACGCCAAGCCGAAGCTGTCGGGCAAGGAATACCATCAGGTCACGCGGCGCATCTCGGCCATCGAACGCAAGCTTGCCAAGCTCGAAGAGCAGAAGGGCAAGCTCGAGGAGCAGATGGCGGCCCACGACCCCACGGACTTCGAGGGCCTGAACAAGCTCAACGAGCAGATGCAGGCCATCTCCTCGGAAAGCGACGACCTCGAAACCGAGTGGATGGAGCTCAGCGAACAGGTCGAGTAGTTGAATACTGGTTGGGTCTGGGAGCCACACGTCCCAGCCCAACCAGTATTCAACTCCCCTCAGTCCGCCTCCGGCGGCCAGCTCCCCTCAACCTTGAGGGGAGCCAAACACTTACTCAGCCGCACCTTCCACGAGTTCACCATATCCGCCACAGCCCCTCTCGCAGAGAGGGCCATAGGCAATGAACGTCATCCATCGTTTCGGCTCCCCTCAGGATTGAGGGGAGCTGTCGGCACAGCCGACTGAGGGGAGTCGACCGTCTATTCAGCCGTACTCCCCCACGGATTCACCACGTCTACGCCGGTTCCTTCGAAGTCCTTCACATTCCTTGTGGCCACGGCGGCCCCGCGAGACCGCGCTATCGCCGCGATCATCGCAGCCTGCAATCTGGTCGTCCCCTCCCTATACCGCTTTTCCCGCCGCATCGGTAGACTTGGGGTCATTATGGCTGCTTTTACTTCTTTGACTGACCGACTTTCGGGCGCGTTCAAGAACCTGCGCTCGAAGGGCAAGCTTTCCGAAGCGGATATCGACGGCACGATCCGCGAAATCCGCCGTGCACTGCTCGACGCCGATGTGGCGCTCGACGTGGTGCGTTCCTTCACCGCCAAGGTGCGCGAGCGCGCGCTGGGCGCCGAGGTCTCCCAGGCGCTGAACCCGGCGCAGCAGGTGGTGTCCATCGTCAACGACGAGCTGACGAACATCCTCGGCGCCGGCGTCGATCGTCCGCTGAACTTCGCGAAGAACCCGCCGACGATCATCATGCTCGCCGGTCTGCAGGGTGCCGGTAAGACCACGCTGGCCGGCAAGCTCGGCTACTGGCTCAAGGACGCCGGCCACACGCCGCTGCTCGTGGCCGCCGATCTTCAGCGCCCGAACGCCGTCACCCAGCTGCAGGTGGTGGGCGAGCGCGCCGGCGTCCCCGTGTACGCCCCCGAACCGGGCGTGCAGGCCGACGGCGACGATGTGGCCTCCCCCGACCAGACTACCGGCGACCCGGTGAAGGTGGCCCGCGATTCCATCACGCTGGCCAAGGAGAAGCTGTACGACACGGTGATCATCGATACCGCCGGCCGCCTTGGCGTGGACGACGTGCTGATGAAGCAGGCGCGCGACATCCGCGACGCCGTGCAGCCGAACGAGATCCTGTTCGTCATTGACGCGATGATCGGTCAGGACGCGGTGAAGACCGCGAAGGCGTTCGACGAGGGCGTGGACTTCACCGGCGTGGTGCTCTCCAAGCTTGATGGCGACGCCCGAGGCGGTGCCGCACTGTCCGTGGCGAGCGTGACCGGCAAGCCGATCCTGTTCGCCTCGAACGGCGAGGGCCTCAAGGACTTCGAGGTGTTCCACCCCGACCGCATGGCCTCCCGCATCCTCGACATGGGCGACATCCTCACCCTCATCGAGCAGGCGCAGAAGGAGTTCGACGAGGAGGAGGCCCGCAAGGCCGCCACGAAGATCTCCGACGGCAGCTTCGGTCTGGACGACTTCCTCGACCAGCTGCAGCAGGTGCGCAAGCTCGGTCCGATGAAGAACCTGCTCGGCATGATCCCGGGCATGGCGGCGCATCGCAAGGAACTCGAGATGTTCGACGAGAAGGAGGTCGACCGCACCGAGGCCATCATCCAGTCGATGACCCCCGAGGAGCGTCGCAACCCGAAGATCATCGACGGCTCGCGTCGCGCCCGCATCGCCTACGGTTCCGGCAACACCGTCTCCGCGGTGAACGGCCTGCTGCAGCGATTCGAGCAGGCCGCGAAAATGATGAAGCGCATGAGCAACGGCTCGCGCGGCATCCCCGGCATGGGCGGCCCCGGCGGCACGAAGAGCAACCGCAAGGGCAAGAAGGGCAAGAAGAAGGGCGGCAAGTCCGGCAACCCGATGAAGCGCGAGGCCGAGGAGAGGGCATTGCGCGAACGCCTTTCCGGCAAGCCCTCGGGCTCCAAGGGCAGCGGCTCGGCGTTCCAGAAGAAGCCGCAGAACCCCGCGCTTCCCGCCGGCCTGCAGATGGGTGAGAACGGCATGCCCGAACTTCCCCCGAACCTCGGCGGCGGCCTCGGCGGACTCTTCGGCGGCCGCTGACCCCCCCCCGCATACGTCGCCGAATTCATCGGCAATTCGATGTGAATTCCGGCGGATTCGGCGACATCACCTCGGCTCCCCTCCCAATGGAGGGGAGCTGTCTGCTTTAGCACGCCATCATGCCCAAGTCACAGCAATCATCATCCCGTCGCCGCCAGCCGTCCGCATCATCCACGTCAAGATCATCCACGTCAAGGAGCCATATCGTGATTCTTTGGATTCTGCTCGCCGTCATCGCGCTATGGATGACGTTGAAATACCTGCCGGCCAGCGCGGACCGGCATCGTCCGCTGCCCGAGGTCATCGCGCTAATCCCGCTGCTCATCGTGCCGATCGTGCTGCTGCTGGCGCTCGCCGCCGTACTGCGCCTGTGGCCGCAGTGCGTGATGGCCATCGTTTTGTTGGTCGTGCAGCTGCTGTGGCAGGCGGCGTACATCATGCCGATGCCGGCCGCGGTGACGACGATGCTCGGCATCCCCCGACAGTCGGTCGCAACGACGACAGCAACAACGACCGTAACGACGAGCACAACGTCGGCGTCGGCAACGACCGTCGATGACGGCGCCGACGCCGCATCGACTACGTCGCCGTCCATGCCGTCCGGCTCGCAATCATCGACGCCGTCACAAGCCTCGCGAACCATTCGCGTGATGACGCTCAACACCCGTTACGGCCGTGCGGATACCGGCACCATCATGCATCTGGTGAAGCAGGAGCGTATCGATCTGCTTGCCGTTCAGGAGGTGAACGACGATCTCATCCATCGTCTTGAAGTCTCGCATATCGACGACGAGCTGCCGTATCGGGTGCTGGGCAAGTCGCGGCCCGACGACAATGCCGGCTCGAACGCATTGTTCATGCGTTTCGAGCCGATGGATTTCTCCGATGAGTCGGTGAACATCAGCGCCGCAGCGGCCCCCGTGGCCAGAGTGCGGCTCGGCAGCCAGATCGTGGAGTTCGCATCCGTGCATCCGAAGTCGCCGCCGCGCAGCGGACAGGACTGGAGCGACGGCGTGCGCGCCCTCGGCCGGTTCGCCATCCGCGCGGACAAGTGCAACGCCGCCGGCGCAGCCTCCGGAACGACGAACAACGTCAAGCTGCCGACCGACGCGAACGGTATCCCGAAGCAGTATTCCACGGCGGCGCATTGCGCGGCCGTGGTGCTCGGCGACCTTAATTCGAGCGTCTATCATCCCAGTTTCCGCGATGCGCTGCGTCAGGGCTCCGGCCTTGCCGATTCGTCGTTGGAGCTGCATCGCGGCTGGAACAACACGTTCCCGGCCAGCTGGCCCACGTTCCCGGCGCTTATTGAAATCGACCACGTGCTGCATACGAGCGGCATAGTCGCGAAGTCGGCGCATTCGGCGAAAATCCCCCGCACCGACCATCGCGCGCTCATCGTCGAACTCGAAATCGAGTAATATACTCCCGGCTGCGTGCCACAATGGAGGATTATGAACATCATTGAGGAGTTTACGCACGGTAAGCACCGTGATCAATCGCTCAACGAGGATGGCTATTTCATAGGCGGCGGCTTTGTGGCCGTGGTCGACGGCGTGACCAGCAAGGCGTCGGAACGCATCTGGATGCCCACACCGGGCGTGGTGGCGAAGGATACGCTGCTGGCCGCGTTGGAGCAGATCGTGCAGTCGCAGCCGTCGCCGTACGCGTGGCCGAACGCACAGCTCACGTCAAACGCCCCCGCAGCCATGCGCGCGATGCAGCAGCGGCTCGACTCCGCACTGCACGACCGTTATGAGGCGTCGCCGCTCTCCCCCGACTTCTTCCGTCAGCATCCCACGGAACGCCTTCAGGCGAACATGGTCGTCTACAGCGAGGCGCAGCATGAGATCTGGCTGTTCGGCGACTGTCTGGCGATGGTCAACGGCAAGCGCATCCCCACGATGAAGAAGGTGGACCTGCTGCTGGCCGAACTGCGCAGTTTCGTGTTCCAGGCGCAGGACGCCGCCAAGGCCAGCGGCGTCGGCGTGGGAGTGGCCGACGCGGTGCCGCTGTCGGCGGTCACGTCCACCGCGGTGTTCGCAGACCCCGGCCGTGACGCCATCATGCCGTTCCTGAAGATGCAGGCGAACTTCGCCAACCAGCGCGGCGAATACGGGTATTTCGTGTTCGACGGCTTCACCGACCCGGAATACCCGGTCCATGCGGTGCCCGTGCATCCCGGCGACGAGGTGGTGCTCGCCAGCGACGGCTACCCGATCCTGTGCCCCACGCTCGACGATTCCGAAACCGAACTGCTGCGCCTGCGTCAGAAGGATCCGCTGCTCATCCGCGAATTCAAGGACACCAAGAGCTTCTCCCCCACGATGGAGTCATTCGACGACCGCACGTATGTGCGATTCGTGGTGTGATTACGTCACGAAGGGTTTATATGGGGCATATGAAGGGTGCATAAAGGCGGGAATTTAATTCCCTATATGCCCCTTGTCATTGTGCCCATCGTGCGGAATCGCCTAGAGGCTGCCCACACGCAACCCTAAGCGATTCCGCGCGACCAGTAGACTGGTGGTCATGTCGAATGAACTCGTGAGCATCATCGTGCCGGTGTACAACGCGGAGAAGTATCTGCGATACTGCCTGGATTCCATCGTCGGACAGTCGTATAGGAATCTGGAGATCATTCTGGTGGATGACGGCGCAAAGGACTCGTCGGGCGCGATCTGCGATGAGTACGCGGCTCGCGATGGGCGCGTGCGTGTGATCCACCAGGAGAACGGCGGTATCGCGAAGGCGCAGAACGCCGGCCTTGACGCCGCTACCGGCGCGTATATCGCGTTCGCCGACAACGACGACATTCTCGACCGCCGCAACATCGATCTGCTGCTGCACGCGCTGGAGTCCACGGGCGCGGCGATGAGCAAGGCCCGTTGGCAGCAAATCGGCGTCTCGCAGATCACCGACACCGTGGCGCAAGCCGCAGTCGGCGCCGAACCGCCGGAGACGACGACCGTGTTCCGCAATCCGCTGCGCGCCTACCAGACCGTGTTCTGCAAGTCGCTGCGCCTGATCGGCAGCGCGCTCGGCCGCCATACCGAGGCCCGATATTTCAACGAAGCCAATTGGTGCCGCCTCTACCGCCGCGAACTGTGGGACGGCATCAGGTTCCCCGAGGGCATGTACGCGCAGGATGTGATGGTGGCCGGCAAACTCTACTCTCGTATGGCCAAGGTGGTGGACGTGGATGCCGTGCTCTACTACTGGCTGCAGTCGTCGGAGTCCGTCACCCATGTCGAACGCAGCTTTGGCTTCTACCACGACAACGTGGCCGCCGGTATCGCCAACTTCCGTCATGCGCTGTCCGAAGACGTAACACCGGCCCGCAGCTACTACACGCTGGTCGGTTCCGCGGCCGAGGAACGCACCGCACCAGACTTTGCAGACCCTGAGAGCCAGCGTCAGTACGAGATTGATTGTGCGGAAATGCGAGAACTTCTCGGCCGTCTCTCCCCCATCCAACGTCTGCGCTGCGCCATGCTCCAGAAGATCCGCCTCTTCGAAAAGCATATCTACGACCGCAAGGTGAAGGGGATGAAGTAGGGGCCCGAGTCAACGTCGTATTCGACGATTACAAAAAGTGGCGGGGTGCAGGCAACTGTCTGCACCCCGCCACTCTCATTCCAGATCGAACTACCTATCAGACGAACGGACGGGCAATAGCCGTAGGCCTACGCCCACCGTCGAAGATGTTGGCGACACGGACTCTCGGGACATAGGCTTCAATTACCTGATTGTTCCCAAGATAAATAGCGACATGCCCAGTGTAGAAAATGAGGTCTCCACGCTTACGAGCTTCAAGAGACACATGCTGGAATCGCTTATCCGCAGCCATGTTATTAGCGTCATGGCTGTGGTACGGATCATACCAATGGTTGTATGGATTGTAGCCGTCAAGGTTCATACCGGTCGCATACAGCGACTGCATAACCAGGCCGGCGCAATCAACGCCCTGCCCCGGTGCCAGGGCATAGTTCCAGATATATGGAGTACCCATGTATTCGTAAGCACGACGAATCATTACCTCAACCGCCTCGTTGCGATTCGCATCGACACGAAGTCGGGAAGGCGTAGCATAGTTCCACGGTGCAGGTCGGTTGAACTTCACCGAACGCCTACTGACTTGGAAATACTGCGGAGGATTCTGCCAGCCGTACTTATCGGTTGCACCAGTGGAATCAAACCAATAACGACGTCCATTAATCATATGAGTACTCGTAAGTCGACGGCCATCGGGCGCATAGTACTTATACGTCTGACTGCTCAAACGTGCCCACCCAGTATGGCGATACCCAGTCTTAGGCTCGAGATAATACCAGGCACTACCAATCTTCACTTCTTTACCGCCGTTGTATTTCTTGCCGTCACCACCATAAAATACATAACGACCGTTGGAAAGCTTTCGCCAGCCCGAGTACCGAACGCCGGTATCTGTCGTGAAATAGTATGAATCTCCTCCGATGGTCTGTTCACCCTTCAGCGGCACACCCTGGTCAAGGTAGAACCAGTCGCCACCAATCTTCTGCCAGCCAGTAGCGGCAGCGGTAGCGCCGCTGCCAACGGTGACGCCAGCAGCTGATACTGAAACCGTACCGATAAGACCCATCGGAATGAGTAGAGCGAGGGAGACAACGAATACGACAATCGCCGAAGTCCGTCGTTTTGTTTGCTTATATAGCCACTGTAAACGCATACGAATTCCTTATAAAATATCCAAGCTCTTATTTGTCGTTCAGGGTTTCAAGTGTGACTTGCAGACCAGTATTGTTGTTATAGATCCAAGTGACGTTCATGCCGTTCCACCGTTCGGTCTTCAGCCCGTCGTCCATCTTGGCGTCGAGGATTTTCTGCTTCAGGTCGTCAGGCATACCGTACTTGGTCAACATGCAGTCCAACGTCTTTTTCGAGGAGTCCTTGCCGGAGAGCAACGTCATGGATTTGCCGCCATCCTCCGTGACCATGATCTCTTTGTCGTAGGCTGTTTCGCTGAATTCCACGTCCGGATTGCATTCGGAGTCAACCTTCGAGACCAAGGCCGGAGCCGCGGCCTCAGCACGCTTCTCTTGTACGTAAGGAACGCCCTTCCAAACGACGAAGCCGATGATAAGCGCAAGAACAATCACAGACGCAAGACCCCAATACAGCCTGTGGCGTTTTGACCGATTGTCCTTATGCTTGACTCGCTGGCCCGTCATAGCGAACTCCAAGCGATATGTTCCTGCTGCCACTTGGTTCTGAGTCCAAGGAGACGGTATTCGTTATACGAAGTGTATATGTGTTCTCGGGTGTACGGATTATTCAACCTATACACATCATTGAGACCATCAGCGGCATAGCGGAAAGCAATGCCTTCTCCACGCCAACCCTTTTTTTGCAATGAGTTGTACTCATACTTGTTTGCCGTGTACAGGTGAAGATGATAGTGTCCGAAATATAGACGATAAACAGGGGTTCCCGTTTTCGAAGCCTTGAAGGAAACCCCCTCGCTTCTCCATCCCCTACGCTGAAGCGTATTATATTCATTCCGGTTCACGGTATATAGATGACGGTCTGCACCGCGATGATAGAGACGATATACCGGTACGGCATCAGCATTGTTCAGTTCGGTGTACTTTACTGTCAGCTTTGCAGCGTTACCCGAGCCTCGCGCAGTCAGCACAACGGCAACCGTAATAGTGCTTTTCGTTCCATTGTTGAAGAACACCCAGTTGCTTTCAGAGTTGGCACCACCTTGGCAGCGGCCGGCAGCACACAATGTCGTTGACTTGTTACCTAGGAAGTAGTCACCATGCGAAGCGCTATTTAGCCACGAAGAGAAATCCCCTGCAGAAGCAAACTTAACACCATTCTTTTGGTCGCCGAGGTAACCAGCATATGCATAATCGGATTGAGCTTCGTTGTTACCGAACTGACCGTGCGCTGCAATAATGAAAGAAGGACGGGTTCCGCTCACAGTACCAGCATTACGAATGGAAAACTTACCTGTATGGTTTGGACGAACTGTGAACTTGTATGTCGTGGCTGCCTGAGGCGAAGTATCAGAGGACGTTGTGATAATGCCACCTGCGGCATCCGCCGAGTATGCGCCCTGATATCCGGATTTGACGGAAACAACGCCGTTATCCTTCAATCCTGCGACTTTACATCCAGTCGCGTTACCGCACGCGGATGCGAGTCGACTAGTCAGTTCATTCACATATTTGGTATACGCACTATTAAATCCCGTGATATCAGCCCACGAGTTCTGAGCCTTCATTTCACTGGTATTCGTAGAAGATTCATTAGTGGGATTCTCTTCATCGTTTTCCGTTGATTCTGCAGCCGAATCAGATGAATTATCTTTAGATGATTCCACCGTCTGATTATCCACAAAAGAGGAACCATTCGTCCTGGAACTGTTATCAGAACGAGATGATTCTTCATTATCGGAAGCAGAACTCTCCATCGAAGGACTAACCGTGGAAGTTGTCTCTTCCTGCACTTCCCCCGCCCATGCAGCAGGCTGTTCCGCCAGAGTCACAGGAGTCATAAACATCATGGCAGCTAGGCCTATCGCCAACCGAGAAACAGTGCGTTTACACACCATCTGTCAATAGCCTTTCGTCTAATTCTCTAATTCATCCTCAAAGGTGAGGATACCCCCGCCCTCCAGACAATCTCTACAAGGGTAAGGAGCACAAACAAAAGAGGAAAAAGAGATGCGGCATTTACTCAGGAATGTGTCGAGGAAACCGTGAAAGCAAACACCGCATCCATATCACAGTGTAGCCGGAATTCGTGCCTGTTTTCAGATACCTTCCTACGCTCTCTTATTCTTTATTTAGCACCTATCTTCCATATAAGCGCTAGTGAGCATCACAAACACCGGTGCAATATAAATCATCCCAATGATATATCACATATAAAACCCTGTTGACCCCGCGTAAAGAGACAACAAAGACAGCCAGTATGGACCAAACACAATCCATAGGCGAGTTTCCTTAGCGTGGACACGCACTTTTCGAGAGCACAGAAGAGCCAATAGGCCCATCGGCAACATCCATGACCAGAATGACTGATATGTCAGTATGTTCAATACCGGTATGTGATTCATTCCCTCGTACAGTTGCTTAACCGCAGTGTTTGGATAAGCATCCGTCGGAATGATGTCCCCCAGCAAATTCTCATTGACCGATGTCGATAGTTGTACATCCATCTGGTTGCCGGTCATTGCGTATGGCGGATTAGCCATATAGGTGGGATTCTCCACCGCAGGTCTGTCGGTGGAGAAGAAACTGGCTTCCAGAGCAACAAACGCATTGATATATGAGGAAGGATGCGTGATTCCCTGCTGGAGCCAAGCCTTGACATAATCTCCAGTACATGCGGCATTACGAATCGTGAAACCGCTAACCGGATCAGTTATGAAGGGGCGATACTGGCTCGCCATATCTTGATAACGAACCTGCGAAAAGCAATTAATCGCTTCGATTTGATCTGATGTCGCTTCGTTCGGATTGTCTTTCGCGTATCGAGCTGTCATTTGAAGCGGTATCACAAAGAACTGACTCGAATCAGTAGTTACGATTTTTAAAGCAGGGAAAAGTGCCATCGGGATAATTATTGAAGTAACTGCCATATATGCAGCCAAGAATGCGACGGCCAGAATCCTCTTTCGCAATCCCGACTTGACGAATATCAGAATCCCGACGGATAACAGACAGATGATTCCTCCGGTTTTCGTCGTCAGGCCAGAGAGCACAGTAAGCGCGAAGAAACCCACGAGGAAGAAAGGACGCTTCAATGAGCTCAAACTCGACTTCCAGGATTCCACATACATCAATACCCAAGGCAGGAAGAAAACAGCGTGGAATACATCCTTGACTACCGTGCAGAAGAGAATCGGGAATAGAGGGAACACTGCATAGAACAGCAGCATAGTCGAGCACATCGGCGCTCCGACAGAAAATCGCTGCCGCATATAGGAAAGACTGATTGCGAAAGTAAGGCTCATCGTCACACATTGCAGCAGGCAAAGCAGGAACAACCCTTGCGATGCGCTCCCTAATACAGTGCCCAGCTTGGCGAACAATCCGAATGCATAAGTGTCAAACCAAGGATGATGATCCCAAATCATGCCGACCGGTATACCGGCATGAGACCATGCCGGGCGGCCAAAAAACTGGGCTATCTGCTGTCCGGTGTCGTAATACAGGATTCCCGGATGCAGAGCCACCAAATATGGCAGCCAGCAAAATAGAATGACAATCCACGAAAGCGCAATGCTCCATCCAGTGAGTTGAAACCATGGAAGAGCTTGCACGGCAGCGCGTATTCTGGAGGGGAACATCTGCTCCGATGCTGGAATCTCGTCATCGTCAGCAACATGTGCCTTACATAGGTAATGATGTTGCACACCATATTGAAGCAAGACAAAACCGCATACCGCTATTACCGAAAAAGCAAACAGCTCTATCCACAAAACGCCTGAACGTATGGATATCGCCCCCGTGGCTCCTGCATTGCCGATAGCGATGCAGGAGCCACAGATAATACCTAAAATGATTTGCGCTTTAGACAGCTTCATCCCGTGCATTCCCTACCTCATGAAGTCAGATATGCCGCATCCTATCTGCCAAGAAAATCGTCAAGCGCTTTAAACTGCAATTCGGCATCCCGTTGCTGTTTGCTCACATCGATCGGTTGGAGACCGATAATCTCATCAGCGTCATGAGGCCAGTTTTTCGGCATATCGTTCAGCAAATCGACACGTCGAATACCATTCCGAGCAATATCATTCAGCATATTGTCGGTCTTGACGTTATAGATGAGCGGCAACACCTTGGAACCAGCTATCAAGCCAAGAATGGTCGCATGGAACCGAGTGGCAACGACAATCTCCGAAGAAGCGATGGCGTTCACCATAGGGTCCTGATCATACTGATAGATGATATTCTCGCTGTTCACTCCCCTTGCCCGCAGCATTTCCTGAATCCGTCCGATGGCAGCCCCATCGTTTTCCGGAGTGCAGAATGCGCCGAAAACAATCGAGTACCCCTTTGCATGCAGTTTTTCAGCGATATCTGCAATCCACTGCTCGTACTCATCAGCCTTTGAGCGAAGCGACTCAGGCCTCCCTGGCAATGACAAATCACAAACCGAGAAAAACGCCTGCTTGCGCTTCTTCAATTTCGGCATCGGGAATGCAAACAACACATCGCTGGCGGTTCGGATATTGGCAACATCCGGGAACTGAGACTTCGACCACTTGTCACGGAAACAAACGTCATCGCAATACTGCGTGAAAATATGTCGATAAGCTTCTCGATAATCCTCGGCCCAATACGGGCCGAAATTCGCCCCAATAACGAAAGTATGATCGGGCGTCTTATACAGATGCCGCGTTTCAAAGAGGATTTGCTTCTGCAGCTGTTCATCTCGCTGCTGCTGATACATCGATCCGCCAATCATCACCAGATTTCGGGTACGGTGTACGTCTTCCAGCAGCAAACGCACTTCAGGAGACACAGTCACTCCACCAATACGAGACATCAGTCCCAGCAGCGGTCGCCGAGGTATGGCGGTCCCAAGCGGAATGAGACGGACATTGCCGTATCGGCTCTCGAAGAACCGATACGGCTCGTCGGCGACTACAGTAAAGCGGACGTCAGGATACCGCCGAAACAGCGTATCCATGAACAGATCATCCCCCAGATTATGGGCAAGATACCCTTTGACCGTCACTTCCTGCGAAGGCGCCGATAACGTCATGATTCCTCCACGGTGATGGACATCGCATCATCGTTCAGCAATGCGTATTCCGTATTTTCGGACTCACGAATGGAGAATACGCATGAGTTGGCATCGTTGGTGAAAGCAACCATCTTCGTGGACTTGGGATGGATATCGTCCTTCACACGTACAGCAGCGACCAGACGGAAGTCACCATTGCTGAACAAATCCAACGGTAGCGAGCAATGCAGAACCTGCTTGCCTTCCGATGCCTTACGGAACACCTTGGTGTCGTATGTGGTACCGCCACGTCGGATATCGATAAGCGAAAGGGCCACGTAATGGTCACGCTTCTCTTTATATTCGTACTCGACGGTAAATCGGAACGGCTTGCTGATGTCGGCGCACAGCGGCGAACCCTCCGGTTCGATTTTCATCGACGGGACCTGCTCGTTAAGACCGAGATCAAAGTCATCCTTGACACGCTGCTTGTCCTGGGCTTTGAGGTTCTCCAGAGTGTAACGATCGGCGACGTCGTCCTTGTTGCCGCTTTCGACTATTTCGCCGTCCTTGATGAGAATTGCCTTGTTGCAGTATTTCTTGACCGCGTCCATGCTGTGGGTCACGAGGATGACCGTCTTCTTCGGATCCTTCTTGATCTGCGCGAAGTAGTTGTCGCACTTGCGCTGGAAGGATTCGTCGCCGACGGCGAGCACCTCGTCGAGCACAAGGATGTCGCCCTGCGCCTTGATGGCCACGGAGAACGCCAGACGGACCTGCATGCCGGAAGAGTAGTTCTTCAGCTTCTGGTCCATGAACTCACCCAGTTCGGCGAATTCGACGATGTCGTCATACATATCGTCGATTTCGGCATGGGAGAAGCCCAGCAGAGCACCGTTGAGATACACGTTCTCACGGCCAGTGAGTTCGGGGTTGAAGCCCACACCGAGCTCGATGAACGGAACGAGCTTGCCGTTCACGGTGATGGAACCGCCGTCGGGCATGTAAATCTGGGAAATCAGCTTCAGCAGAGTGGACTTGCCGCTGCCGTTTCGACCGACGATGCCGAAGAAGTCGCCTTCATGCACCTCGAAGGAGATATCGCGCAGCACATGCTGAATCTTGAAGCCCTTGATGCCCTTGGTCCAGTTAATGAGGGCCTGTTTCAAACCGGACGCCTGTTCGGTCGGCAGCTTGAAGAACTTGGCCACATGGTCGACCTTGAGCACGACCTTCTTGTTGTCGTTCTCGGTCGCGAGCTCGGCGGCAGTTTTGGTAACAGCGGTATCGTTTGCAGTTGCAGCACTCATTTACAGCACCTCCGCGAACTTCTGGCTGTATTTACGGAACAGATGGATGCCCAGCACAAGCAGCACCACGGTGATCGCGATCGGAATCAGCTGGACCCACAGATGATTGACATCGGTCCATACCGTTTGCGTCGTATCCGGCGCTATCAGGTTATGGCGAATATCCTGAATGATCTGCGCCGGGGGACTCAGCAACAGCATCTTGGTGACGATGGCGCCATCAACCGGCCCCAGGCGCTGGATAATCATGCTCAGCGGGTAGATGATCGGCGTCGCGTAGAAGAAGATCTGCAGCAGCACTTCCCAGATATGCTGAATGTCACGGAAGTACACGTTCAACGCGGAAAGCAGCAGCGCGGAGCCCAGTGCCAGCGCATAGAACTCGATGAAGTTGAATGGCAACAGCAGCACACGCCATGTGAAATGCACCAGACCGCTGAAGATGCAGAACACGATGACCACGCCCATGTTGATGGCGAGGCTGATCAATGAACCGACGGTGGCGGCCACCACGATGATGTAGTTCGGGAAATGCACCTTACGTAACACATCGCCACGGTTCACGATGGAGACCAGTCCCATGGTGGTGGCCTCGGCGTAGAAGTTCCACAGGCTGATGCCCAGCAGCAGCACCAGCGGGAACGTGGGCGTGCCATCCGTGAACTTCAGGAAGCGGACGAACACCACATACATGACGACGAACAGCATCAGCGGCTTAAGCACCGACCATGCAATACCCAGGAACGAGCCCTGGTAGCGAAGCTGGAAGTCGGTCTTCACCAGTTCTCGGAGGATCACCAACGATGTGTGGTAACGCTCCTGCATTCTCTTGATTAGTTTCACAAGCACCTCATTTCCAAGACAGCGATTCTACGCAGCCCGACATACCTACTTATGGGAGCGCAGTTTACGAACGATGGCCACAGGACCCCAGGCAAGGTTGTAGGCGGCATCGCGCAGCGGCTTCGGCAGCGGAAGAATCACCTTATGTGCAATGCCACGCAGACGGTTATGGACTCGGGTGCGCAAGGCCCTGTCATGGAACACCTGCAAAGCGCTCAGTCTTGCATCCGAGGACCGACTGTTCTCGATGAGGCTATCTCCCCAACGATACGGTCCCAGCGTACCCATGAAGATCTTAGACGCATGCAGCAAGGAATCCAGTTCGATGGCCGCGTACTTGTCGGTAAGAATCCATGCAGGATAGTACCCCTGCGACTGCGCCACATAACCCGTCGCGCGTTCGATGGCGTGGGAAATCGAACCGTCCACACCCATCTTGCCTTCGGGCAGAAAGTCCTCGTAGTCCCAGCCGTATTCGAACAGCGGCTTCAGCGCCTCCACGCGGAACCAATAGCAGGAACCAATGGCCGACATCGTGCGCTTGGCTTCAGTCATCGGCACATCGAGACCGAGCATATCGTGCATGAGCTTCTGTGTGCCGGCGAAGTTGGCACCCCAGTCATGGGGAATGGTGTGCGCGAAGTAGATGGCATGCCACGGCGGGGTGGGTGCCGCAAGGCCGAGCCGCGGATTCTGCACGAACAGCGTCAGCACGTTTTCCACGTAGTCCTTGCTGCCGAGCGTGTTTTCCATCAGCTTGTATGCAAAGCCCTGGGATTCGGTGCCGTCGTGGCCGCTCTCGCCTACCTGCGATGATTTCTTGTCGTGGGCGAAGCCGACGACCTCGTATTTGCCGCTCAGCACCACGCCGCTTGCGGCGACGAACAATGCAGAAACGTCACGCCCACGGTTCTTCACGGGAATGAATTCGATGGGATGGGTGAATCCGTGTTCATCCGCGTAGGCGCGAATCTGCGGAATCTTGTCCTTCGTGCTGGTGATGTACAGATCCGTGGATTCCGGCAGGGACCGCAGGTAATGGAAGGTGTCGTCCAGCAGGTCCATGAAGTAGATGTGCTGGATGAACACCGACGACGGCACTTCGCCGTCACGGGGATTCAACGCCTTGGTCGGCAGCACGTAATCCAAGTGCATGGCCTGCCGGATGTCATCAAGGTTGAAGGAACGCAGCAGCGTATCCCAAATCAGGTTGACGTCATAATCCGTATGCTCGCGGATGTAATCGTAGAGTTCGCTGCCGGGCTGACCGGCGGTTTTGTCGAAGTAAGCGCCATAGTCCACGAAGAACGAACGACGCTTGAAAATGGGGCATCGGTCGTTTTCGATGATCTGCTTGGGCATGAACAGCAGCGGGTATGGCGAAAGACCGGCATACTTTTCCGCATCGATGTAAGTGGCCCAGGTAAATCCACGTTGTTCGAAATACGGGGTGAACCGCATCTCGTGCTTACGGGTGACTTCCGCGTAATCGGTCATCACCGGCATGGACTCCCAGTACTGGTGGAACGCATCGGACGATACGAGACGCTTGCCGTACACATGCCAGTATGCCTGGATATGGGCGGGAATGGTCTCCTCGCCGAACTTTGCCCTCGGATGCGCCGTAATGCCCCAGAAGTCGACGTTCTTGGAGTCCATTGCATCGAACAGCTCGGAGAACGGATACAGCGGACCCATCACCGTGTCGTTGAAGCAAATAATCTCGTCATATGATTCCAGCTTGTCCCAGCCGAGGGACAGCATGGCCTGCTGATATGCGGCGGCATCGAGACCCTTGTTTTCGCGAACGGTGATCTGATCGGTGAACTGGCTGAACATCGTACGCGATTCATCATCCAGTTTGCCGTTGGCCACGACGACGAGATCCGTCAGATACGGCTGAAGTGCCTTCAGTAACACTTCGATATATCCGTCGGCATGACCGGCATGATCGTAGAAGCAGAAGATACCGAGTCGCTTCTTCATTCCGGCTGCAGTATTCTGATTGCTCATAGCGTGAAATCACTCTTTTCTCGGCTGAGATTACGGTTGTAGTTTGGATCGGCTTCAACATATTGCGCCCAGCGATGCTTGAACAGCGCATCGGCATGCAGCAGTTCGATGATGTCACGATTGCTGCGATCCGGCGTTCCGACGCTGATGGATTCGTGATGCGTCAGCTCGACGGTGGGCATGTAGACGTTGCGGTAGCCCCTCGCCCACAGCTTGAGGCACAGATCGACATCGTTGAACGTCACGCGGAATTCGTCGGCGAAACCGCCGACTTCCTCGAACTTCTTTTTCTCGATGACCATGCAGGCGCCGGTGACGGCGGTGACGTCGCGAATCAGACGCAGCATCACCTGCTGGGTGACGTTGAGCTGGTTCGAGTTCTTCTCTACATGGTTGAACAGGTTGGCGGCGGCACCATTCTTGCTGCCGACTCCCACGCCGATGCCGGCATGCTGGATGACGGCATTGCCGGGGTACAGCAGAAGCGGGCCAACTGCGCCAATCTCCGGTCGCTGGGCAAGACCGCCAAGGGTCTGCATCCAGTCCGGAGAGATGACCTCGGTATCGTTGTTCAGCTGAATGAGCAGCTCGCCCTTGGCCTTGGATGCTCCGAAGTTGCAGGAGCGGGAGTAGCTGAAACGCTTCTCCACGAAGGACAGCTGATGGAAGTTGCCATGCTTGGCGCTGACCCGCTTGTACCAGTCGAGCACCTGCGGGTCGTCGGAGCCGGTGTCGACGAGAATGATTTCGAAGTTCTTGTAGGTCGACCTTGCGTAGATGGACTCGATGCAGCGCTTGACGACGGCGAACTGGTTCTTGCTGGGAATCACAATGGAAATCAGAGGATTGCCCTGCAACGGGTATCGCACGTTCAGCCAGCCGTTGGCATTCTGGTTGACCACGGCGTTGCTGATTCCACGCTGCACAAGGTCGGTCTCCACAGCCTTCTTCTGCGCGCGCAGTGCGTAGGGCTTGGCGCCCATGCTCTGTGCAGTGGATGCGGAGTAGGCACGCCAACTGTACAGCACCTTGGCGATGTGGCAGATGGTGGTCGGGTGAATCGAACGGGTCACGCGCAGGAACAGCTCCCAATCCTGGGCACCGTTGTATTCCGGGTCTTCCAGACCGGCTTCCTTCAGCACGGACGTGCGAATCACCGTGAAATGGGTGATGTAGTTGACGCTGCGCAGCAGCTCACTGTTCCAGTCAGGCTTGAAGAATGGTTCGAAATGCTGTTCCGAATGCTCGTTGACCTTGTCTTCATCCGTGTAGATGAAGTTCACGTTCGGCATGGTATTGACGGTCTGCACCACTTCATGCAACGCATTGGGCCACAGCAAATCGTCATGGTCGAACAGGGCGATGAACTCACCATTCGCCGCTTCGACGCCGGCATTGGTGGCCTTGGCGATGCCGCCGTTCTGTGGCATACGAATGAATTTGATGCGGGAGTCCTTGGCCGCATATTCCTTGGCGATGGCCTGCACCTGAGGTTGCGGAGATGCATCATCGACAATGACAAGCTCCCAATTGGGATACGCCTGCCCAATCACACTGTCAATCGCCTCGCGCAGATACCGCCCCTGCGTGTTATATGCCGGCATAATGACCGAAATCAGCGGTTGATTGTCGAACACCGTCTTCTTCATCGCGGCGATGGCATCTGCATTCGGATAATGCGCCGCGACATATCCGACATATTTTTGCGCCTCGAGCGCGGCGTTCTGAGGGAAGACCGGAGCCGTGTTCTTGGAACGACGTACGACGTTCTTCACCTTGGTAAGCGTGGCACGCATACCATGCTGCTTGATGGTACGGGCGATGATGAGCGGAGCCGCGATGAGACGACCAACGCGGAACGATTTGGAATTACGCAGGTCCACGGCTTCGCGGCTGACCTGGGCAAGCCGCTCGTTCAGATCGGCGGCGTCCTCAAGCAGACGATTGACCATGCCGTCCTTGACCTCGTTATCCTCTTCAAGGTCGTGGATTTCCTCATGGAGTTCGGCAATATCGCCGTTGGCCGCGCCGAGAGCATCCTGCAGCACCTGACGAGAAGTCAACGTCTCAACGATTTCACTATCATCCGTGTAATCGACCTGCTCGGGATAAAAACGCCGGTACTTTTCGATGATGTACGTATACGTCTTCAGGAAACGCAGAGCATTGGCTTTGTTCTGGGCGGTAAGTTCACCGGAACCATAGGAAGTGTCTCGAGATTCCTCATGCTTCCGGTACGGAAGATACGTGTCGTGGTTCTTCGCGAATTTCGCGCCATCCAGTGCAAGACCGAGGAAGAAGTCCCAGTCCTCACGCCCCAGGCCATTCAGCTGTTCATCGAAACGATGCTTGCCAATGGCGGAACGACGAATCAAGGACCCCATATGCACGAAGTTCCGGCCGATAAGGAATTTCAGACTGAACTCCGGCATCTTGAACACGGACTTATCGTCACCGAATGTATGCAAGTCGGTATATACCACATCCAGATGATCCCGCTCGGCCTGCTCGACCAACGTCGCCAGATAATCGTCGTGCCACACATCGTCAGCGTCAAGGAAGCACAGATACTCGCCCTGGGACAGTTCCAGACCACGATTGCGAGTGGCGACGATGCCGGCGTTCTCCTGCTTCACATACGTGAAATCGGAATGCTTTTCGCAATAGGATGTGATGACTTCGTCGCTGTTATCCGTGGAACCATCGTTGATGATGATCAACTTAGTATTGGGATACGTCTGATTCAGCACGCTGTCGATGCTCTCCGCGATATAGTCACCGTAGTTGTAGTCGGTGATGATGACGGAGACGAGGGGGTGTTCCTGGGTCATATAAAAAATGGTAGCAGTCTGCCCATCAGCTGACGCACAGACTGCTACTCTCCTTTCGCTACAACGGCTGAAATATCAGTCTTCGTATTCGTTCTTCTTGACGACGATGCGGCCTTCGGCCACGTCCTTGAGATGCTGGCCGTAGGGGCTCTTGCCGTACTTGGTGGCGGACTCCATGAGGGTCTCCTCGGTGATCCATCCGTTCTGGTAGGCGATCTCCTCCACGACGGCGATGGGCAGGCCCTGTGCGCGCTGCACGGTGCGCACGAATTCGCCGGCCTCGTACAGCGAGTCCATGGTGCCAGTGTCGAGCCAAGCGTAGCCGCGGCCGAGCGTGCGGACGTTCAGCGTGCCGTCTTCGAGATACATCTTGTTGAGGTCGGTAATCTCCAGTTCGCCTCGGGCGGAGGGCTTGACCTGCTTGGCGAATTCGGTGACGCGCTCATCGTAGAAGTACAGGCCGGTGACGGCGTAGTTGGAGGCCGGGTGGGCCGGCTTCTCCTCGATGGAGACGGCCTTGCGGTTCTCGTCGAATTCGACGACACCGTAGCGTTCGGGATCGTCCACGTAGTAGCCGAACACGGTGGAGCCGCCGCCGTTTTCGGCGGTGCGCACGGCTCCGCGCAGCGTGCGGCCGAGGCCGTTGCCGTAGAAGATGTTGTCGCCGAGCACGAGGGCGCACGGCTCGCCGTCGATGAACTCCTCACCGAGGATGAACGCCTGGGCGAGGCCGTCGGGGGACGGCTGCACCTTGTAGCTGAGGTTCACGCCGTAGTGGGAGCCGTCGCCGAGCAGTCGCTCGAAGTTCGGCAGGTCCTTGGGGGTGGAGATGATGAGGATGTCGCGGATGCCGGCCATCATCAGCACCGACAGCGGGTAATAGACCATCGGCTTGTCATAGACGGGAAGCAGCTGCTTCGAGGTGACCGTGGTCAGGGGGTACAGCCTCGTACCCGAACCGCCTGCAAGAATAATGCCTTTCATACGTATCCTCTTTCGCTTGCCGTATGCAGTATCTACTACGATATCCTTAGTTACCGAACTTTATACTAATGACAGCCTATTTAGGGAGCGGCTTCACGATGCGTCTCTTCATACAAATTCCATGCTTGAACGAGGAAAAGACCCTGCCCCTCGTGTTGGAGAACATGCCGAAGGAGATCCCCGGCATCGATGACATCCAGCTGATGATCATCGACGACGGTTGCTCCGACAAGACCGTCGAAGTGGCGCGCAGCCTCGGCGTGCAGCATGTGGTGCATCATGCGAAGCCGATGGGTCTGGCCCGCGCGTTCCGCGACGGCGTGGACTACGCATTGAAGCACGGCGCCGACATCGTGGTGAACACGGACGGCGACAACCAGTATCCGAGCGCCGCCATCGCCGAACTGGTGCAGCCGATCGTGCGCCATGAGGCGGATATCGTGGTCGGCGATCGTCAGACCGCGAAGATCAAGGAGTTCAGCTGGTTCAAGAAGCGTATGCAGCACTTCGGCTCCTGGGTGGTGAACAAGGCCGCCGGCACGAATATCCCCGACGCCGCCAGCGGCTTCCGTGCCTATTCGAAGTCGGCACTCATCAAGCTGAACATCGTCACCGAGTTCAGCTACTGCATGGAGACCATCATCCAGGCCGGCAACAAGCGCATCGCCATTACGTCGTATGCCATCACCACGAACCCGAAGACGCGCGAATCCCGCCTGTTCTCGAACATCTTCGAGCATATGGCTAAGTCGGGCGGCGCCATCATCCGCAGCTTCCTGATGTTCAAGTCGAACGTCATCTTCAAGTGGTCGGGCATCGTGTTCGCCGTCGCCGGTCTGATTCCAATCATCAGATTCCTTGTACTGGCCGCCATGGGACTGACCGAAGGCCACCTGCAGTCGCTGATGCTCGGCGTGGCGCTGCTCATGCTCGGCGCCCTGTGCTTCGCGCTGCAGATCATCTCCGAAGTGCAGCGCATCCAGCGTCGTCTCGTTGAGGACGAGCTGGAACGCACCAAGGAGATCCAGTACTCCCTGCCCTATCAGAAGATCTGGGCCCAGCAGGACGAGTTCGGCGGCTACACCGGTGAAGCGACTGGCCTGCCGGGTGAGAACGACTGATTGATTCCGCTGGATGAAAAAGCTCCGAATCATTACGATTCGGAGCTTTTTCGCATCAACTTACAGTATTCGTTCAATCAGCTGATGGTATTCCTCGCCGATACTTGCGAAATCGAATCGTTTCGCGAACCTGACCGAATTCTCGGAGAACTTCTTACGCAAATCGTCATCGGACAGAATCTTCTGAATCGACTCGCGGATAGCGGAGACATTCTTCGGTTCGGTCAGATAGCCGTTCTCGCCATCGTCCACGGCTTCGGCGATACCTGCGATATCGGACGCCACGATCGGCGCCCCGGAGGCCATGGCTTCCAGAATGGCCACAGGCAAGCCATCCTTGTCGCCGTTCGCGGCAATCACCGAGGGCGCTGCGAACACGTCGCACGAGGCGTAGATGGACTTCAGCTCATCCTTGTTCTTAGGGCCGAGGAACTCGCAATCGAGGTTCAGTTCCTTCGCCTTGGCCTGCAGCATGTCCATTTCCGGACCGTTGCCAACCACCAGCAGCTTGGCATCGATGTCTTTCATGGCCTCGAACAGGTATCGGGCACCCTTCTTCTCCACCAGACGAGCCACGAACAGCACGACGGGCTTGCCATACTTATCTCGCAAGGTGTTGTCGCGGTGCTCAGGACCGAAGAACGTGAGGTCCACGCCCATCGGAATCACACGGATATCATCCGTGTTCTTGTATTTCGACTGCAGCACCTTCTTCAGATCGTCGGAGACCACGGTGACCGCGCCGGCGTCGTTGATGATATTCTGCTTGATCTTGTTGATGGGGAACCCGTTGAGCGAGGTGACGTCGCCGCCGAGGCCGGAGATGATGTACGGCTTCTTCTTGCGCAGGAACGACTGGGTGACGCCCTGCGGCACGAACCAGTTCACGAGTACGGCGTCGCAGTCCTTCATCGCACGTCGAGTGGCGAAGTACTGAGAGATAAAGAAGAACGGCACAAGCAGGCCACGGGTCTTCTTCTCTTTGATGCGCGGAACGATGGCGCCGGGGTAAGCCAGCGTCTGCAGGCTCTTGATGGGGAAATACCGGAAGCGCCTGACGGTGATGCCCTCCATGTTCTCGACGGACTTGGCCTTGGGAGCGGCCGGCACGAGCGCGGTCACGTCATAGTACTTCTTGAGCTGCATGCACAGGTCGTAGATGAACTTCGGTTCGGTGTCGTTCATCCAGCGGGGGAAGGTGGATGCCGTTACCAGCAGCTTCTTTTTCATTGACGATGTTCCTTAAAGTATTCGTACGTTGTCATAATGCCCGCGTCCAATGATACGAAATCGTCGATGGACGCGATGTCCTTGTATTTCTCGATGTCGAGCACCGAATACGGCACGTCGACCTTGCGTCCGGGCTTGTGTTCAAGCCGGATGTCTTCAGGCAGGGTGTCGGCGATTGCCTTGACCACGTCGGCGACCGACGTGCCGATGCCGCGTCCGACGTTGTATATGGAGTTCGCCTCGCCGTTGTCGATGACGTCG
The DNA here is from genome assembly GCF_010667655.1 of Bifidobacterium saimiriisciurei. Lineage (GTDB taxonomy): Bacteria > Actinomycetota > Actinomycetes > Actinomycetales > Bifidobacteriaceae > Galliscardovia > Galliscardovia saimiriisciurei. Next base: position 90,266 of record NZ_WHZU01000006.1, on the reverse strand, counting down.
AGAATGGCCTGCGCGGCGTCGTCGATAAAGATGAAGTCACGCACCACAGAGCCGTCACCAAAGATGTTGATGGTCTCATGGTTCAATGCCTGATAGACGAGCTTGGTAATAAGGCCGAGCGCACCGTGCGGGTTCTGTCCCGGACCATACGGGTTGGAGAGGCGGATGACCTGGTATTCGAGATCGGAGCTGCGGGAGGCGTAGCGAAGCGCCTGCTCGATCATCACCTTCTGCAGACCGTAGGTGTTGATGGGGTCGGGAAGATCAGTCTCCTTGTTCGGCCGTGAGGACGCACCGTATACGGTGCCGCCGCTCGACATGAACACCACCCTGCCGACATGCTGGGTCACACAGGCATTGAACAGTTCAACCGAGGGAATCACGTTACCGTGAATCTCGTCAAGCGTGTCCTTTTCGGTGCCCGGAACCGAGGTACTGACCAAGTGGATGACCAAATCAGCGCCGGCGACCAGTGCGGCGAAATCGTATCCGGACTCGAATGAACCCTGCACATAGCGAATACCGGTTTGCCGAGCAGTACCATCCTGAGGTACCACTCGGTCAAATACGGTGATGTCATGCTTTCCGGATTCCGCAAGACGGCTCACCAGGCTTCTGCCAAGAAAACCCATTCCGCCCAATACCACTATCCGCACCGCATGACCTCCTGACAGGCACTTCCCTTGACGGTCTTTACAACCTTTTGAACATGAGTTTGATATTCGGTATAACCACCAAATATGTTCTTCAAACTAATGCATTAATCCATGTTACCGAGGTGGGTGTATCGAAGGATATAGTACAGAAATTAGCAGGTTCAAACATCCTTAAACCCTTCTTAAACCTGACATCATGCACTTCCACATACCGTAAAATCTTCTGCTAGACTGATGTCGCTCACACACAACTATGGTCTGAGGATGTTTGTTTGCTATGCGCAAAGGTCTTGTACTGAATCTAATCAGCAATATCGTGTTCTTCGTTGCTGGATACGTGATTCATTATTTCCTTGGCAATACAATGCCCGCCGCAAGCTACGGCATCGTCGGCACGATTATGACTGTGCTGGACTTCGAATACATGTTCCTATCTAACGGCGCCAGGCAGTCGCTGTCGAAGGAAATTTCGATGCGGCGCTTTAACATCGGCGACGTAATCCGCAAGAGCATCATGTTCCAACTGCTGCTGGTGCTGGTGTTCTTCGCCATCAACTTCTTCGGCGCCCCGCTGTTCGGTACAGTGCTCAACGATTCCTCGCTGGATTTCTACTTCCGTATCGCTGCATTCCTCGTGCCGGCCAATGGCATGTATGTTCTTCTTCTGGGCATCAACGAAGGCATCCAACGATTCAGCACTAGCGCCCTCATCAGCACCATCTATCCCATCGCAAAACTGTCGGTAATTCCACTGATTATCTTCGTGTTCAAGAACGACCCTGTTGCCGGCGTGGAAATCGGATACCTGCTGGCCCTGCTGTTCTGCATTATTCTTGGATGTCTGTCCCTGATTCGGCATCGCAGCGAACTGCATTCCACCGGCGGCGAGAAAATCCGTTTCGGTACGGTCGCTCATAACACGCTGAGTTTCTCAGTGTTCTTCATCGTGGTTTCGCTGGTACTCAGCATGGACACCCTTGTGGTAAAGTCCGTGGTCGAGCCCGCCTCAATGACCGGTTACTATACAGGTGCCGTGAATTTCGGCAAGCTTTCGTACTATTTGATGACCGCGTTCTTCACCATCATCCTGCCTGTGGTGGCCAAAGCAATCGGCGAACATGATACCGATACCGCCATCAGCCGGGTCAAGGAATTCCTGCTGCTCATCGCCGTATTCATACTGCCGATCCCGGTAGTCATCTCCGCCAGCAGCGAGAACCTGCTTGTCTCCTTCTATCATGCAGACTTTGCCGTAGCTGCACCCGCGTTGAGTTGCCTATCCATGTCCAGCTTTTTCATGGGCATGACCGTATTGCTCAACATGGTGCACACGAACTTCGCTTCCAACCGCTTCTCCGATGTGTTGTCCATTGTGTCACTCGTCGTGGTGATTCCGCTGTTCATCGTCGCGGGTAAATTCGGCGGAATCACGTGGATCGCCGCCGCAAGCATGTGCTCTACGCTGTTGACAATGATTGCCTCGTACTGTGCGGTCATTCGCAAGACAGGCAGCCTCATCACAGGCAAAGTAAGTATTGCGGTAATCGGCGCTATCACATTGTGGGCGATTGTCCGTATCCTGTTCTCCACCGTCCTGCACACCACCAATCTGTTCGCGCTCGCCGGACTGTATGCAGCGGCGTATGCCGTATACATCGGGGTTATGGCAACAGCAAAGGTTGTGAGCATACCGAAGGAACTACTAAAGCAGTAAAACCTTAAGCACCGATTGTGACCATATGAAATCTCTTGCCCCCTCAAAAAAATGGAACATTGCCTCCCGGCATGCAACACTAACACTCACAAAGTCATTCTCCATAGCTTCTCGCGGCTTATATTCATCGGCTAAACCTCTGGCGTAGTATGCTTTCCAATTACTTTATGCCTTATTCTCATCATTCTTGTCAATAAGAGATATCGACCCAATTTCGCCAACAGTTCAGGAATAGCTTCAAGATACTGCTTACAGAAGAAGAGACCATTCTCAATAAAGTGAGGGTTCTTTTCATTCTTTTTGTTTTAAAGAAAAATCCAAATGGGTTGATAAATAGTCAGAACTGTATTCATCAATAAGACACACATGAATATCCTACCGTCGTCATTTGTACTTTCGTCACGAAATATAGGGAGTAAGCTGATATCTAGCGCCCTCGAAGAGGAGGGTTCTGCTGTCATAGGAGAAAAGAGGGAAGAGCATGGATATCGGCAAACGAATCATAGGCGCGGCAACGGCCGCAGTCATGATATTCAGCGGTTTCGCGGTGGCGACGACGTCCGCTTCCGCAGCATCATCCCCGTTGGTGTCTCCGGAATGGAGCGAGGACGCGATACGCAACTACGCCATCAATCTGGCGGACGAGCACGCCGGCTCGTCGACGATGACGCGGGCGAAGAACCTGGTGGCCACAGTCGCACAGCAGGAGAGTTCCGGCGCAACCGTGCTGGCATCCTATCCTCAGTTCGGTTCGTTCTTCGTGCAGGCCGCCAGCAAGTCATTTGCCAAGGATTACGCGGCTGCGGCCGCCAGAAACGGCATCGCGCTGCATTCGGTCGGTGACACGCGCCAGTCCTCGGTGCGTTCCGACGAAAACGTGCTGCAAAGCGGCGTATCCACGTATGGCGAGGATGCTTTCGAAGGCACCAAGAAATTGGAGATAATTCGTAAAATCAAAACATATGAGGAAGGCCTTTGGGGCATCAAAATCATCGGCGGCGATAAAGCTAAAAAAGTAATCAAAGATGACGTCAGACTAAGTCCGGTAACGGTCGGAGTTATGGATTCCGGCATCGATGAGAATCAGGAAGATCTCATTGGCCAAATTGATGTCGAATCTTCTACATCGTGCATCACCAATGGCATTCCAGACAGTGATCCTGATAAGAGAAACCAAGTAAAATACGACATAATGGGTGACAATCGTAATAACTTCTATCATGGCACCCATGTTGCCGGTACTATAGCAGGAAAAACATACAACTCAACTTGGTGGGGTTTTACCTATGAAAATAGCGTGAATCCTCAGGCTAAACTAGCAAACATCAGGGATACATACCACAACTACATCTACCCGGAATACGCAGTTTGCGGATTATATTGGGCTGTTGTCCATCACATCCCCATCGTAAACGCTAGCACTAGCGTAGATCCTTGGATTTACTGGGTGCCCAATGCTCCAACGCAGGCTGCAGGATACGAAGTGGTCCGTCGCGTTGTGGAATATGCACAAAGCAACGACATTTTACTCATTGCTAGCGCAATGAACAACGGAGATGATCTCGATAATATCTCTGTAGATTCCTATAGTCCCAATGACACCGGATTCCCTATTCCAAATCGTCCAGTCAAAGGTGGCAAATCTCTTTTTTCGTCGTTACCTGGTGTAATCGCTGTCTCTAATGTTCAGCGAAATGTTGACGGTACATTATCACGCAACGAGGGGTCTAACTATGGGGCCAACACGATAGCTATTGCTGCTCCGGGAACAGATATTGCCTCTGCCTATCCTGTAGAAATTGGTATTAATTCCGACGGAGGATGGGGGTGGTCCACCGGCACGTCGATGGCGGCGCCGCATGTGGCAGGCGTGGCATCGCTCATCAAGGGCATTCACCCCGAGTACACGGCCGCGCAGATCAAGGCCCAGCTGTTCAAGCAGGCCAACTACAAGCAGCTTTCGGCACCGACCGACGGCAAGGAGTATCGCGGAGCCGGCATGGTCGACGCGTATGCGGCCGTGACGAAGAACCAGCCGAAGGCCACGATTTCGTCCGTACAGTATTCGACAGATGGCGGCTCGACATGGTCGAATTTGCATGGGGCCACGATTGGCGGCAAGGTGAAGATTCGTGCCGTCATGGGCGGTGCCGTCACGTCCGGCGCATTCTCCGGTGCCGTCACGGCCTCGAAGAATGGTGCGGGAACGTTGACGCTTACCAAGGACGTGGACTATTCCAATATCTCGAAGACCGCGAACAAGACCCTGACCATCACCGCCTACGGTCGGAACAGCAGCAAGGACGCCGATGACGATACGACGATGAAAATCCCGTATACGGTGAAGGTAGATTCTTCGGCAATGTCATCTGGTCCTGAGATTTATCGTTTGTATCATTCGGGCGCGAACGTGCATCACTACACGGCCAGCGCCGGCGAGATGAGGACGCTGGTCCAGCGCGGCTGGAAGTACGAGGGCGTGCTCGGCAGGGCCGCGGCGGCCGGGACGGGCTCCCCGGTGTACCGCCTGTACCACAACGGCATCAAGCAGCACCACTTCACGATGTCGGCGTACGAGCGCGACGCGAACGTGCGGCAGGGGTGGAGGTACGAGGGCGTCGCCTGGCACAGCGGCGGCAGGTCGGGCCGTCCGATCTACCGCCTGTACAACGACCGCAACAAGGAGCACTTCTACACGTCGAGCCTGCACGAGTACAACGTGCGCGGCACCCAGGACTGGCGGAAGGAAGGCATCGTCTGGTACAGCACCGAATAGCATTAACTACAAGTGCGTTGAATCTATTTGACTACCCACTACGGCAAACAAAGCAACAGACCGCCCAGTCACCGTGTTCGTGGGCAAACATATTCATGAGCATGTTTCGTTCCAAAGTGTAGAGGCTGGCACTCCTGGGGCCGTCCCAATCTATCGTGAACTTGATAGACGCACCGGTAACCATAACTGGACTGCAAGCGCCGCGGAACACAACCATCTTGTTCGCAAAATGGGATGGAAGAACGAAGGCATCGCTTGGTATGCATTCCCGCCAAACGCCAATCATGGAGTAACGGTATACCGTCTATACAATCCGACCCGTTTTACAATGCGTAACAGCAAAGGCAACGGCGGTAATGAACACCTCTACACCCTCAGTAAAGTCGAATACAACAAGCTCAGTCATATTGGATGGAGAGGCGAGAACATAGCCTGGAGAGGAATCTGACTTAGCCGGGTTCGGTTCTTCTCCGCTGAAACTAGTGTGCCATCCGGCGAATAGCTCGCCGGATGGCACACTTGCATAAGAAAAGAATTATCTTCTACTCCCCCAGTTCCTTGACCACGTATGCCTTGAGGGATTCCTCCCAGTCGGCGGGCTTGTAGCCGGCGGCCTCGATCTTGGCGAGGTTCAGGGCGGAGTGCACCGGACGGGGGCTGACCGGGTTCTTCGCGTTCTTGAAGTACTCGGCGGTGGAGATCGGCTTGACCTTGTCGCCGTTGCCGTTGGTCTGGTCGAACACGGCGGCGGCGATCTCGGCCCAGCTCTTCACAGCGCCGGAGCCGGTGAGGTTGTAGGTGCCGTATTCGGCGTTGCCGTCGAGCAGCGCGAAGATGGCCTCGGCCATGTCCTTGGTGAACGTGAGTCGGCCCAGCTGGTCGTCGACGACGGTCACCTGGTTCAGGGCGTCGTCGGCATCGGCCACGCGGTTGGAAAGCATCATCATGGTCTTCACGAAGTTGTGGCCTTCGCCGATCACCCAGCTGGAACGCAGGATGTAGTGCTTCGGCGCGTTGGCCACGGCGATGTCGCCGGCGGCCTTGGTCTGGCCGTACACGCCGAGCGGAGCGAACGCCTCGGTCTCGTCGTGCTCTTCGGCGGTGCCGTCGAACACGTAGTCGGAGCTGATGTGCACGAGCGTGAGGTTGTGCTCCTTGGCCACCTTGGCGAGCAGGGCCGGGCCCTGGGCGTTGGCCTTCCATGCGACCGGACGGCCTTCGGCGGTCTCGGCCTTGTCGACGGCCGTGTAGGCCCCGGCGTTAATGATGGTGCCGTAGAGGCTCCAGTCGTAGGCCTCGTATGCGGCCGGGTCGGAGAAGTCGAACTCGTCGATGTCGGTGTATTCGAAGCCCTGCAGGTTGTGGACCTCGGCGTATGCACGGATGGCGTGGCCGAGCTGGCCGTTGCAGCCGGTCACGAGCGTGCGCTTCGGGGCCATCGGCTTGGCGTCCTTGAGCATCGGATGGTGCAGGTCGGCTTCGCTTCGCTCGGACTCCTCCAGCGGAATCGGCCACTGGATGTTGAGCTCCGGGTCGGCGAGGTTCACGAACGTGTAGGTCTTCTTCTGCTCGAGGCTCCAGTGCGCGTTCACCAGATACGTGTACGCGGTGCCGTCCTCAAGCGCCTGGAAGCTGTTGCCCACGCCACGCGGCACGTAAATCGCGCGGCTCGGGTCGAGACGCGTGGTGAACACCTGTCCGAACGTCTCGCCCGGGCGAAGGTCCACCCACGCACCGAAGATCTCACCGGTGGCGATGGAGATGTACTTGTCCCACGGTTCGGCGTGGATGCCGCGGGTCACGCCCTTCTTCGCGTTGAAGGAGATGTTGTTCTGCACCGGTCCGAAGTCCGGCAGGCCAAGCGCGGTCATCTTCGCACGCTGCCAGTTCTCCTTGAACCATCCGCGGTTGTCACCGTGCACCGGCAGGTCGAACACCAGCAGACCGGGGATGTTGGTCTCGGTGACCTTCAGTTCCTTCTCGAATTCAAATGCCATGATTGCTCCTCGTTCGTCGTTATGCATCGTTATAAGTCATGTGATGCGCACATGACTTGCCGTACATCTGCGTACGCCCCCTCAGTCTGCTGAAAGCAGACAGCTCCCCCACCATTCGTGGGGGAGCCGGAAGGGATTAGTCGATCACTGGCCCTGGGCCTTGTACTTGGCTTCGGTGGCGGCCTTGGCCGGCTCCCACCAGGCGCGGTTCTCGGTGTACCAGGCGATGGTCTTCTCGAGACCCTTCTGGAAGTCGGTGTGCGTGGGCTTCCAGCCGAGCTCGGTCTGCAGCTTAGTGGAGTCGATGGCGTAGCGGCGGTCGTGGCCCGGACGGTCCTTCACCCAGTCGAAGTCATCACGGTCCTTGCCCATGACCTCGAGGATGTCCTGCAGCACGGTGATGTTGTTGCGCTCGCCGTTCGCGCCGATGAGGTACGTCTCGCCGATGCGGCCCTTGGTGAGGATGGTCCACACTGCGGAGGAATGGTCCTCGGTGTGAATCCAGTCGCGCACGTTCTTGCCGTCGCCGTACAGCTTCGGACGCAGGCCATCGAGGATGTTGGTAATCTGGCGCGGGATGAACTTCTCCACATGCTGGTAGGGGCCGTAGTTGTTGGAGCAGTTGGAGATGGTCATGCGCACGCCGAACGTACGGTGCCACGCGCGCACCAGCAGGTCGGAGCTGGCCTTGGTGGACGAGTACGGGCTGGACGGATGGTAGGGGGTCTCCTCGGTGAACTTGGCCGGGTCGTCGAGCGCGAGGTCGCCGTAGACCTCGTCAGTGCTCACGTGGTGGTAGCGCACGTCATACTTGCGGGCGGCCTCGAGCAGACGGAACGTGCCCTCGACGTTGGTCTTGAGGAACGGCTCCGGATTGGCGATGGAGTTGTCGTTGTGCGATTCGGCCGCGTAGTGCACGATGGCGTCGTGGCCGGGGACGAGCTTGTCGAGCAGCTCGGCGTCGCAGATGTTGCCGTGCACGAAGTCGACACGATCGCCGAGGATGCCCTTGATGTTCTCAAGGTTGCCGGCGTAGGTGAGCGCATCGAGCACGGTGATGTGCACGTCGGGATGGTTGTTGTAGACGTAGTGGACGAAGTTGGAACCGATGAAGCCGCAGCCACCGGTCACGATGATGTTCTTCGGAGAGAATGCTTCAGTCATAGGTTCTATGGTATCTGTGCCTCGGTACGAAAGTGTATATAATCGTTGGCCGGCCCCTTGTTATAGAGCTGGCCAACAATCGTTACGCTCACCGTACAGGCCAGCTCATAAGATGAGCAATCAACAGACCCACGTACGTCCATATGATGCAACACCAAATAAACAACCAAGCTTTTTTCTTGTTATCAACTTTGAGCCCAAAAGCAGGAAGAAGCAACCCTAACAAAGGAAGCATCGGGATGAAATATCGGTTCTGCAATCCTCCTGCATAGCCTCCGGGCACCGGATTCCCCCACGAAGCAATCATTCCGACAACAGTTACAGCGTAAAAAGCAACTACGGTTCCTAGCGTAATACCTTTTTGAAGAAAACCACATGCCGGAATTTCAACAGTGAAAATCAAAAACACCGCAATAAATACAGGCAACATAACCGTCCACGGCAATTGGGTATTACCCGATCCAGTTGCGAATTGAATGTTTCTTGCCGTATTTAATGGATCTTTCACCATATCCATTGGGTTAACGAAAGTAACCAGCAAGGACTGGATAGTCTTCCCCGGATTTGAAACGATCTCAGCCAATGCAACATGGTATTGCTTCACAGTGATAACCGCACTGGGAGGAATCGCACTTATCTGCTTTGACCAGAAAAGGTACGAAAGAGGTGAAGCGACAAACGGTATCAAAACACGCCAATCAAACTTCGGTCCAACGAAAAACAATGGTATAAGCAAAAGAATCAAGACATTGCTTGTCACTTTTGCCTGTCCGAGGCAAAACCCGACAAGTGTGAGCAGTAGTATTCGTCCCCACGTATTAACTTTCTTCTGCCAGCAATATAAAACGGCTCCAATATAGAGGAATGCGGTTGCGTTAGATACGGCATCCGAAGTCGGAAATGTCATACTAATTAACGTGGTCGGAAGAATCGCTACAGCAAAAATAACGTTTCCCCAATCCCCTGCTAAGTAAATCGCAACAGCAATCATCAACGAACATAACAACAATGTCAGGACGGAAGCCAGACGATAGTGTCCCCCTGATAATAGACTAGGCCAATAAGTGTACGGCGAATTAATCGCCGTATTATTAAAGGCCACAAAAGACCTATCCCCTTTTATCAATCCATAATTACCGGAGCCTGAAGGGTCTGACTGCGCAATCCAATGCCCCTGAAGGATGCTAATTACTCGATTCCAGTGATCAGCCTCATCTGGGCGAGAAGGATTGATATCGAAGAAGACAAGCAGAATGCCTGTCACCCAAGTAATCAGCAGATATCCAACAACGATTTTTTGGGAATATAAAGTGCGGACGAATCTACTCCATGCGGATAGTGACTTTCCCGAACACCGATAATCAGTAATTCCAATTGTGGAATCCATGTTCCTCTTTTCCCTGTTTCTCGCTCCCTGCGATGCAAAAGACATGTCTGCCTGCAACAGGCTACTTGCAAACCATAACCCCTATTCTGCAATTTCGATAACAGACAATTGAAATCGTAGCTAATTCCCCCAACTGAATCACGCACTATTCCTTAAAGATATAGGTTCATTGGCTAGACATTATTTAGAGGTGCCGGCAAAGTAGGAGAGCAGAAAAACTTTGTCGGTCAGTATCGGACTATAGTGGCATACATGCCTATCAACCATTCGAATTCTTCGATAGCCGTGCTCTTACCCTGCTACAACGAGGAAGTAACCATCGGTAAAGTGGTCCGGGATTTTCGTAAGGCATTACCGAGTTCGGTCATATATGTCTATGACAATAATTCCACCGATCGGACTGCAGAAATAGCTGAGTCCGAAGGAGCCATCGTCCGCAAGGAGCCTCGGCAGGGCAAGGGCAACGTCATCCGAGCTATGTTTGAGGATATCGACGCTGATGTATACGTGATGGCGGATGGTGACGACACCTACCCCGCCGACGACGCGCCTGACATGGTCGCCAAAATTCTTGATGGCTATGACATGGTCATTGGTGATCGTCTCAGCTCTACATATTTCCAGGAGAACAAGCGACCATTCCATAATTTCGGCAATCGTCTTGTACGAGGCTCAATCAACCATCTGTTTGACGCACAGGTCACCGATATCATGACCGGATATCGAGCGTTCTCATTTACCTTCGTAAAGACCTATCCGGTACTGTCTCGCGGTTTTGAAGTGGAAACCGAAATGACCATCCACTCACTGAACAACAACCTCCGTCTATTTGAGATGCCAATCCAATACCGAGACCGACCTGAAGGATCCGTCAGCAAACTCGACACCGTTGGCGATGGCATCAAGGTCATGAGCACGATTTTCCGTATGATCCGCGAGTACAAGCCGCTGCCATTTTTCGGAGGCTTGGGCTTGCTCATCGGCATTATCGGTCTCATCTTGTGCGGCGGCGTAACCTACGAATTCGCCAAAACCGGTCTGGTCCTGCACTTCCCCACCCTCATTGGCGCAGTCATGTTGGTAATTACCGGACTGCTGCTTATCATCGCCGGAATCATTCTTGATGTCATGGCGAAGAATGATCGAAAGACGTTTATCATCGATGCCAATAAATTCGCATATATAGAAAGGTGCAACTCTAACTAAGAGTAGATAAAACGAATGGGACTATGCGGTTATTCGCATAGTCCCATTCATCAATATACTTTAATATTTCGGCCTAGTCTCGCAGGCAATGCCATCATGGTCTGAATCCAAGTCTGTGCTATAGCCTGGCTCTCCACGATGCAGCGGACGCCCGATAGCGTTCCAGACTTCCTTGCAATTCTTGTAATGCGTGCTCGGCTTCGCAGGAGTACTCGGCACAGGACTTGCTCCACCGACACCGTACCAGGCAATGCCTTCATCGCGCCAGCCAGCACGAACCAACGTCCGAACCTCGTTACGACTCATCGTATAGTTATGAGTACCGTGCTTCGCACGCGGATTGAACTGACGATACAGCGGATAGCTTCGGTTGCTATCAGACGAATACCAGCCGATGCCTTCGTAACGCCAGCCAACACGACGCAGTTTGTCTCGCTCTGCACGATTCAACGTATAGTGATGATCGCCCGTATTCGGATTATACATACGATATACAGGGGCATTCGACCTAGCAGGAGCACGCCAGCCGATGCCTTCGTAACGCCAGCCAACACGACGCAGATTATCGCGTTCCCGGCTGTTCGAAGTGTAAAAATGCTCACCGGAATGCGGATTGTACATACGATACATATCACGCGAGCCACCGGCATCCGCCTCGGCTACCGAAGTCGTCGTGACAGCAATGGTAAACATTGCAGCAAACGCGATTAGCGCCGCTACAGCCTTCTTGATTCCTCTCATAATCATGCGAAAAATGTTACTCAATAGCCTGAACTTTTTATAACACCGTCAAAATTCAGAGAAGACTTCCGCGCTATGAAGGCTTTTCATCAACCATACGGTGTCTGACGCAAGGTTAGTGGCCTTGCGTCAGACACCGAAAACTATTCCTCGGAAGTGGCTAGTTCATGGTTTCGACGCCAAGCGATATACCGCTCAACACCTGCCAAGACAACAAGCATCGCCGCTGAGACAGCGGAAACCATCGATATCTTGTGCATGGTCAGGGATTCATACCGCAGTTCGACCCGATGCGTACCCGCTGGTATACGCACGGCCCGGAAAAGATAGTTGCCCTTCAATACATTGACTTTCTGACCGTCAACGTAGGCATTCCAGCTGCCGTCATTGTACTCATTAATCAGAACATAACGAGCCTCGTTCACATGAACATTGAAGGACATACTTCCATCAGTGTTCACCGATGTATTGGAAATCTTCTCGTCAGAAGTCAACGAGTTCTGCGAACTTGCAACGACTTTTTCGCTCTTCTCTTTGGAGAAGTAAACAGTTGAGGAATCATAGCTCTTCCCCATAGCATTCAAGACATCGGCTTCGGAATCCAAGAGCTTGACGGTGTCCGTCAGCTGCACTTCATTGGAGTATTCAGGAAGCTCACGGGTAATCAAGCCATCCTTGCCCATGCGCACATCGCCGTAAAGACACGTCATATCCAAATCGCCTGGCTGCTTCGCACCCGATGAATCGTACAAATTACCTTGGTATTCATTGCGATCGCTGGCGTATACCGCCACACCGGTATCATCACCAGCGGTATCAAACGAGACAGACAATTCATAGGTCTTACCCTTTGAATCCTGAATTGCATCAAACGAGAAATCAGCCATCTCATTATCAATGACCTTCGAGAGTGAAACAGAAGATCGAGCGACTATATGACCGGGCTCATCCTTCACCGTAATCGTCGCCGTTCCTGTTTTCCTGTCCGGTCGGTAGAGGCCGAGTCGGACCCGAATCTGACTGAGATTATTATCGGTCGCGACGAACGTCTGTCGAATGACATTGTCGCCATTAAGCGGACCGATCGGCTTGATAATCGTCTGCGGCACAATACGGTCACCCATATCCATGCTTGCGTCCGACGCACCGAGCACATACTTTATGCCCATGTACTTAGCCAAATTAACATTGTCGATTGCCTGGAAACCGGTACGCGTACCGGTTACGAAGGCATTGCTGTCCAATGCGGTGTAATAGCTATGTACGTCCTGATTCGTGTACAGGAAGCTATGACCGCCGATATCGCGAAGACCATAGTACATGTTCGTTTGTGGGAAAAGGGTCCAAGTGCCGAAGGACATAATCTTTTCCTGGTTTTGCGTATTACGCTGCAGATATTTCACCGTATCAGTAGGCTCCGGAATGGCCGGCGCACTTTTCTCAATCAATGGCCAATACTGCGAAGAGAAGTAGCCCATATCGGCCACGACACCGCCCATGATGGATACCGCACAGACGCAAGATACCATCTGTTTGGCAATGAGAGTCTGAATAATCACTGCCACGGCGAAAATCGCCACGACGACACAGGCAATCAGATAATGAGTCTTCGCGGCATCAGTCGCATCAGAAAGCAATGGGCGTACACGGAACGCCATGAATACGAACAAGGCAATACCGGCGGCAGCAGCAACCCAGATCTTGATACGCTCACGCATGGACTCAAACCGAGTATTGAGAATGACATCCATGTTGATTCCCGCCAACACAGCCAGCGAGAAGTCCAGCAATACCAGAACGCGATATTTCAGCGAAGTATGGACAAACGGCAAAAGATTATACACGGGGTCCAGCCAGTGGGTAAAAACAAACACCATGGTGATAAGACCGGTAATGATGAAGAATCCCACTCGCTTCTTTCGGATGTTTATCACCGACAACGGCAACGTGACGATGGCAAGGATACCTGCGTATATGGTTCCCTCATTAGGATGCACATTCGAAGCAATCGTCATATACGGGAAGAACATGGTTTTCAGCTGCGAGAGAGGCAATACGGCTGTAGCACTAGAGCCTCTTGACTCTGCATAGCCATTTGAACCAACCGAAGTAAGGAGCTGACCGGTGCATGGCAGGGAAAGCAATGCACCGAAAACCACCGCCAAGCCAAAACCACCGAAGTAAATCAGCATATTCTTCGGAGATTTACGATACGAAACTATGCCATAGTACAGTGCAAAGGCACCTGCCATATACATGAAGTAGGCAACATACGTAGGCATACCAGCCAGCAGCATGAGCCCAAGCACGACAGCAAATATGATGAAGTAATATGCTTTTAGACTTTTTAGAGCTTTGTCCAGCAGCAGGACGATGAATGGGGCATACATCGTCACTTCCGAATGCTGCCATCCGTTCCACATAATCATGACAGAGCAGCAGGCATAGGAGATGCCAGAAATCAACGCGCCCTTCCACGTATATCCGAATTGCCGAATAAGCATGAACATGGCGATAAACGCAACAACCAACTTCACCATGGAAATCAGAATTTGTGCGATATCAAACGGCAGCAGATAGAAATATGCCAATGGAGACAAATACGTATTTAACGATTGCTGAGTACCGATGCCAATCTGACTGAGCCATTCCGTGTAATGCAGAGGATGGAACGTACTAAAGGCAATCGGCAAGAAATTATCCGCAGGATCAGAAAGCTGAGGTCCGCTTGTAGCAGTACCGGCGGAAGCGAAAGGCAGGAAGGAATAATTGACATTGGTGAACGAGAATTTCCAACCACCGAAAAGAATTGCCTGATAGGAAACAATCAATAACGATACAAGACTGATTCCTGCAATTGTCCAAGCGATAATTGCATTGTGCTTATTTTGCTTCGGCTCTGCCTTCTCATCGGCCAGAGTAACTTCCTGTCCGGTATTGCTCACAGACATGCCTCCTGGAATCCCTAAATGACCAGTCACTAATGGTAGCTGTCATCACGTACTATCAAATATTTTAAGAAAAACAGCACACACAAGCTATCTATATGTCTGGGCTACCTTGCCCCATTCTCCAAGTGTTTTCTGCTCATTCTTTAAAATCCACACAACTTCTCTGGTTCGTCGATGTTCGATTTCGATAATGCGGAATTCGATTAATTCAAGAAAATCTGGCATATTGGGGCTATTGGAACAATGACCATTCCAATAGCCCCAACAGATACGCAACACTATTCGTGCTTCTTATGGACGAAGAAAAATACACAGATTTGGCATTATGCCCCGTACCATGCAATGCCTTCCTTCTGCCAACCCTGAGCGCCACGAACCTTATATTCGTATGAGCTCGACGTATAGAAGTGTTCTTTGTTGCGACCATTATACAGACGGTACAGGGGGGTGCCTTTGGATGTACTACTGTACCATGCCACGCCTTCATAGCGCCATCCTTGCTTCACATTGGCGTCACGCTCGTAAGCGGACATAGTGAAATGATGCTGCTTAATCCCGGAATGATACATACGATAGACAGGTTTTCCTGCTTGAGCGGAGACCACCATGCCAAGCACTCCCTCATACTTCCATCCCTGCAGGTAGAGCGTTCTCATTTCATTCGCATCAGTCGTGTAATGATGTACATTCGCGCCGGAATTGTACAAGCGGTAAATAGCATTCGGGACTATAGCCGGAAGATCGACTGCCTTGTAATTACCAAACGCGCTCATATCCACGTCGCCGCTGATGCCGTTGATGCGGCCACCGGCGCTGTACTGCCAGCCGCGGTAGTTCATGGAGAATCTGAACGTGTTGCGAGCACCATAGCTGGCGACCCACTGGGTCTTCGCATGAATGCTGGAGCTGTTCAGTTCGTTGTTGAGATACGACACGTACGAGTACACGGCGAGGTTGGCGTAGCCTCCGGCCTTCATGGTCGCGTACCACGAGTTGACAAGGCCCTCGTATACCTTCGGGCTGGTCGGATGCTGGTATCCGGTCCAGGTCCAGTCTTCAAGGTCATAGTAGACGGGGTAGGAAAGATCCTTCGGCGAGACGCCGGCCTTCTTCAGCTGGTTGAGGATGTTCGTGGCCTCGTGTGACGCGAACGTGTTGTCGTACGCGTACGAATACAGGTAGATGCCGAACGGAATCTTCAGGCGCTTGCATTCGCTGATGTTGCGCAAGGCCTTGGCATCCAATGCTGCGGTGCCGTAGCCGATGCGGATGATGGCGCCCTCCACGCCGGCGGCCTTGGCCTTCGCCCAGTCGATGTTGCCGTTGTGTTCGGAGACGTCGATCACGCCCTTGGCCTGCTGCACGAACAGATTGTTCTTGTAGTCGAAGAACGCGGGCGTGCCGTTGTACGTACCCCAATGGGCGCCATACTCGTTGTCCGGCAGCTTCGCCGTGCGCACGGCCGGAGTGGTTTCGTCATTGTATGACGAAGTGGAGGTCTGGCCTTCAGTGGACTGGTCCTCGGCAGACTGGTTCTCACCGGACTGGTCCTCGGCAGACTGACCGTTGGACTCGGGCTGCGTGCCGTTCTGCGAATCACCGGCATCAGACTGCGATTCATCGGTGCCGGCATTACCGGCGTTGCCAGTATTGCCGTCGGCCGATGAGTTATCGCCACTGGTATCGGAACCGGAGGTATCGGACGGCCGCTCCACCGTCCTGCCGGCCTCCTCCATCTGATCCTTGACCTCGTCCATCGGCACGGGGATGAACGACTTGCCGTCGGTCTTCGCCAGCGGGTCGGCCGGCTGGTCCTTGGTGCCGACCAGCTTCGGATCGGTGACCGTCTCACCGGTCTCGATGTTCTTCAGCTCACCGTCGGATGTGGTGGCATACTTCGGAGCGGTCATCACGTCGTCATCGGAAATCTCGGCGCTCACCTTGTCCGGCAGCTCCACGCTCGGATTCTCCGGCACGGCATCCTGCTCGGCGACCGTCGACCCCTCCCCCTGAGACTGCAGCTGCGTCTCATCGGCAGCGGCCGCCACCGCATAATCACTGATTCGGTCACTTTGGCCGGCCGCATTCAACACCTCGGCATTCGCCATCACCGGCAACGACAGACCCGCCACCGCAACCACGGCCACGGCAGTCGTCAGCCACCCACGATTCCTCATCTTCTATTCCCATCGCTGAGTATGTACAAAACTATGCAAAATACGCAAACAAATCCAGCATGGCACAATGCCCCCGTTACGCGCAATAATCCTAAGGCATCATCATCAACCAGACACAATCAACGGATATCGAATCACTGGATTGCCACGCAAAAACGCGATAATGCAGTCCAATCCATGACAAAGCGCCTCAAATTGATGGATTCCGATGCGTAATCGCGAAAATGCAGCGTAATCCATCGAAAAACGAGCACGCAACAATCAAGAACGTTGATATTGCAATGATTCTTGGAAGACGATATTGTCTGGCCGATGGATTCGACGACGAATTGGGAAAAATGCAATCCAATCCATGAAAAAACAGTGAATTTCGATGGACAGCGACGCAAAAATTAAAAAACGCATCACGGTCCATCGCGTACGGCGTACGGTGTACGGCGTGCGTCGCATGACATACGGCATTCACCACGCATAGCTGAACGCACAGCAAAGGAGCCGGCGCCAAACGGCAGCCGGCTCCCAATAAACGCAACCCGTTGAACGCAATATGCGGCATGCATATATGCGGCGCGTATTATCACCACGCGACGCAAATCGCTCGAGCCGCGCAAATCACGCGGACCACTCGAACCGCATGAGCTACACGGGCCACTCAGCCCACCCAAACCGCACGGCCGCTTGAACCACGCAAGCGGCGTGGACCAAGCGTACCGCCAAGCGCAACCAATCGCTACCAGTCGCGATTAAATCAGCCGCAATTAGTCGCGCTTGAAGAGGTCGCGGGTGTAAACCTTGTCCTCGACGTCGGCGAGGTCGGCGTTCCAGCGGTTGGCGACGATGACGTCAGCGCGCTGCTTGAAGGACTCGAGGTCGTGGGTGACCTCGCTGCCGAAGAAGTCGGGGTCGTTGAGCGTGGGCTCGTAGACGACGACCTCGATGCCGCGGGACTTGATGCGCTTCATCACGCCCTGGATGGCGGACTGGCGGAAGTTGTCGGAACCGGACTTCATGGTCAGGCGGTACACGCCGACGACAGGCTTCTTCACGCCCTTGACGCGCTCCTCGATCTCGGTGGCGATGAAGTCCTTGCGCGTACGGTTGGCGTCGACAATCGCGCCGATGAGGTTCTGCGGCACGTCGGAGTAGTTGGCGAGCAGCTGCTTGGTGTCCTTCGGCAGGCAGTAGCCGCCGTAGCCGAAGCTCGGGTTGTTGTAGTCGTTGCGGATGCGCGGGTCGAGGCACACGCCGTCGATGATCTCGCGGGTGGACAGACCGCGGCTTTCGGCGTAGGTGTCGAGCTCGTTGAAGTAGGCGACGCGCAGCGCCAGATACGTGTTGGCGAACAGCTTGATGGCCTCGGCCTCGGTGGTGCCGACCACGAGCTCCGGAATGCCCTTCGAGCCGTCGGGGTTCGTACGCTCGGACTCGCCTTCGGCGGCGCCCTGCGCAAGCAGGCTCACGAACTTCTTCGCGGCCTCGACGGCCTCCGGGTCGTCCTGCGGGGCACCGGCGACGATGCGCGACGGATGCAGGTTGTCGTAGAGGGCGTGGCCTTCGCGCAGGAACTCCGGGGAGAAGAGGATGCGCTTGTCGCCGAGCTTGTCGCGCAGCTGCTGCGTATAGCCCACCGGAATCGTGGACTTGATGATGATCCACGCCGTCGGATCGACCTCGCGGATGGCGGCGATGGCGGCCTCGACGCTGGACGTGTCGAAGTAGTTCTTCTGCGGATCGTAGTTCGTCGGCGTGGCGACGACGGCGAACTCGGCGCCCGTGTACGCCTGCTTGGCGTCGAGCGTGGCGGTGAAGTTCAGCGGACGCTCGCCCGAGGTGTTGCCGTCCAGGAATTCCGTGATCTCCTTGTCGACGATCGGGCTCTTGCCATTATTGAGCAGCTCGACCTTCTCGGGGACGATATCGAGCGCGTGCACCTCATTGTGCTGCGACAGCAGCAGTGCCACGGACAGGCCGACATAGCCGGTTCCGGCAACGGCAATCTTCATTGCAAAACCTTTCTTGAACACATTCCGGCCCTCGCGGCTGGACGAAGGACGTCCGGCGAAGGCCCACTTTTGCCATGATAGTAGTGCAAGGCACAAGAGGCGAGCGCAAACCGTCCTTTGTCCGCATACGGCATTTGTTGATGAAATGCCTTGCGAGGCCGCCTTCGGATTTTCCCTCTTTCTTCGGAAAGAAACGCAACGAACCGGCGCGGCGAACCGTCACAATCGTCCGTGATGTCGATTGATTTCAGCACCCCCGAAGGTAGAATCAAAACAGGCGAAGGAAATCAACAGATACGTCATGGAGTTTGTTTTCTCTCCCCGATTCCGTCGATTCCCGGCGATGAACGCTTGGAATCATCGGTTTTTTCGCGACCGCGCAACGATGCGGCGGACGGCACGCGGAAACCGATGCGCATGGAATCGTCGAGTCTGAACGACCTTGTGATGCCAATGAACCGACGACGGGAAAGGAAACCATAATCCATCACACCGCCCGAGCCTGAATGATCCGAAGGAGGAATCATGTCCCATCCGAACGCAGCCGATGCCGGCTCAGTGATCTCGCTGAGCGAGATCTTCGTCAACATCAACATGGGGGTGAACGCCATCCCCCATCCGGGCGGGTACGCGTATGCAGGCCGGCACAACATCGAGGTCGGCGGCGGATTCCCGCTGCTCAAGGCCGCGAGCCGTATGGGCGTGCGGGCGGAGCATGCGGGAATCGTGGGCAACGGCACATGGGGGTCCATAATCCGCGACGCAATGGCCTTCGAGGGAATCACGCATACCGGACTGGACCGATTGGACGAGGATTCCGGATTCCGCGTGCTGCTCAGCGACGGCGGCAGCCGCAAGACGCTTATCGCCACGTTCGGAGCCGAGGCGCACGGCAACGCCGATGCATTCGACATGATTCATCCGAAATCGCATGACGTGGTGCATATCAGCGGCAATACGCTGACGAACCGCACGGCGAGCGCCGTGTATGCGTTCCTGCGTCGCGAGGACGAGCATTGGAGCGACTATTCGCTCGGACGCTCTTCCGAGGGCTTCGACGCCGCCGAGGACGTAGACGGAGGCTTGGCGGCGACAGGCGGCAGCGGTTCCCGGCGGTATCAGATGGTGTTCAATCCCACGGGCGCGCTGATGCAGCATGTGAACGAGGCGCTGCTGGAGACACTGGTGCTCGACAGGCCCATCTGGTCCTGCAACAAGCAGGAGGCGCGCATCATCGCGCATCGTCTGGGTGCGGCGATCACCGAGCCGGAGCCGATCACGGTGAACGGCAATACGGATGCGGCGATGCCGGAATTGTGCAGGCTGCTGGGCGAGATTCTCAAGGCGCCGCTGATCATCCGCACCGGAGCGACCGGCGCATGGGTATGGGAGCCGAATGCCGACGGAGGAACCGACGCCGAACCGGTGCACGTTCCGGGTCATGTGGTGAAGGCGGTGCATATGCAGTCGGCGGGCAGCTGCCATACGGGTGCGCTGTGCGCGATGCTGGCGCGCGGGGCTTCGCTGGTGGAGGCGGTGCGCATCGCCAACGCGGCATCGGCACTGGCAGTGGAGCGTGCCGGCGAGAATCTCGGCGGCGACCCCGAATGCCCGAACTATGACGAGGCGCAGGAGCTCGCGAATCGGGAACTGCGGTAGCTGAACTGTCGCATGCGGTAGCTGAACCGTCCGGCATCCGTCGCATATGCGGTAACCGTTGCGCCGCTTTTTGCCGTTCTTCGTTCACTCTTTGGGTCTATGCCTAAAGAGTGAACGAAGAACGCACAATATCGCGCATACATGTCCGCAAGGTTTGCGGCTTCCCCTGAATCCTCGTTCATTCGGACAGAACGCGGTTTACTCTTTGCAAGTCCGCAAAAAGAGCGAACCGCACCTCCTCCGCGACACGCCGACAACACGCCGCGTTGGCATTTCGCGAATCGCATGCTATTCTATTCGAGTTGCCTGAATTCATCGGTTACGGTGATTCTGCGCAGTGGAGGATTCGCCTAGTGGTCTATGGCGCACGCTTGGAAAGCGTGTTGGGTGCAAGCCCTCACGAGTTCGAATCTCGTATCCTCCGCCATCAGGGTTTTCAGAGTGATCTGAAAACCCTTTTTCATATCGGCAGGCCGCACATCGGCGGAATTCCAACGGCTTGTCCGGTCCTGCCCAGCCAGTTTGCCGCGGATGCCTTGCCGCCACGCCCCGGTTCGACCCGCCGCACAAGGCATGATGGGCGGTACCTTGAGCGGTAGGGCTTTCAGACGTACCGCTCTATTCAGCGCCGCAGCCCTGTTCAGCTCCGCCCGCCCCGCTCAGCGTCGCCGCCCTCAATGCAGCATGTCGATGTTGCTTCGCAGGTGCGCGATGAATCGTCTGGCCGCCAGCGGGAGCCTGTCGCGGTCGGCGTAGGCGATGGCGATGGTGCGTTCCACGGGCGGGTCGGTGGGGCGCAGGGCGAGCCGGTAGTTGGTGCTGGTGCGGTGGAGGATGAGTTCGGCGAGGATGCTGAAGCCCAATCCGGCCTCGACCATGGTCATGATCGAGTAGTCGTCGTGGATGCGCAACCGCACGTTCGGCTTGAGGCCTACCGACGCGAACGCCTCCAACGGCTCGGAATAATGTCCCTCCTCCAGCAGGATCATGGGCTCCCTGGCGAGCGCGGCCAGCGGCACCCGATCGAGCGCGGCGAGCGGATGGCCCTGCGGCAGAACGGCGAGCATGGCGCCCCGTTTGATGGTGATGGTCCGCACGTCGCGCGCGGCGGCGGGGTTGATGAATCCGAAGTCGATGGTGCCGTTGTGGATCCATTCCTGGATGGTGGTGTAGTCGCCCTGATGCAGGACGAACCGCACGTTCGGGTGGTGTTGCTGGAATCCGCTGATGAGCCCGGGCAGCCAGTGTGCGGAGATGCTGGCGATGGTGCCCATGCGGATCACGCCGGTGTCGAGGCCGAGGATCTCGTCGGTCCGTTCGCGGATGCGAAGGCCGTCCTCCACGTAGCGTTCGATGAGCGGGTAGAGCTGGCGCCCCTCCTCGGTGAGCGTGCATCCGCCGCGCTGCCGGTTGAGCAGGGTGACGTTGAGTTCCTTCTCCAGCGAGGCGATCATCTGGCTGACGGCCGACTGGCTGCATCGCAGCTCGTCGGCGGCCGCGGAGAAGCTGCCGTATTCGACGATGTGCCGCAGGGCGAGATACCGATTATCCATGACCCTCATCATAGATGGGTGCATAAGCATTGCTTATGCACCCATTAGCGGATTTGATTGTACTTATCACATATGCTCGTCATACGATGACCGCCATCGGACACGTCCAACGCAGTTGGATTGTTCGACGCACACGGGAACATCAATGAAGGAAAGGATCACCCGATATGGCGTTGTTGCGTACGGCGTTCCGCGCCGCGTTGCCGCCCACGCTGCCGATCGCCGCCGGCTTCCTGTTTTTCGGCGGATCCTACGGACTGCTCATGCATGCCAAGGGATTCCCGATCGTGTACCCGCTGGCCATGGGCTACGTCATCTTCGCCGGGTCGATGGAATTCGTCACCGTGAATCTGCTGCTGTCCCCGTTCGCCCCGTGGGCCGCGTTCCTGTTGGCGATCATGGTCAACGCGCGCCATCTGTTCTACGGCCTGTCGATGCTGGATACATTCCGCGGCTTGGGCTGGAAAAAGCCGTACCTGATCTTCACGATGATCGACGAGACGTTCGCCATCGATTCCAGCGTTCATATTCCGACATCGGTCGATCGGGGATGGTTCATGGTGTTTGTCTCGGCCCTCTGTCGCTCCTACTGGTTCGGTGGGATAGCACTGGGCTGGCTTGCCGGCGGCGTGCTGCCGTTCGATACCAAGGGCATTGAGTTCGTGCTCGCCGCCTTATTCCTGTCGATTCTCCTTGGACAGTGGGATGACGATCGGAGCCGGAAGGAAGACGACGGCAGCCGTCCGCGCTCGGCGATCGCGGATCTCGCGGATTCGGTGCGGCCTCATGTGCCCGCGCTGGTCGGTTTGCTGATGCCCGCGATCTGTCTGGCGCTGTTCGGCCCGGACCGGTTCATGATTCCGGCCATGGCGCTGATGCTGGTGGCGTTCCTGGTGCTGCGCGCACGATTGGAGGACCCGGATGGCGGGCGGAACACCCGGAATGAGGAGGAACGATGATGACCATGACCACGTGGCAGGCCGTTGTGACCATCGCGGCGGTCTCGTTGGGCACCATACTCACCCGCTTCCTGCCGTTCACGCTGTTTCCCGATTCACGCCGACCGCCCGGAACCGTGACCTACCTCGGCAGGGTTCTGCCACATGCGATGACCGGTCTGCTGGTGGTGTACGCGCTCAAAGACGTGTCGCCGTTCTCCGGATCCCATGGAGCGCCCGAGGCGATCGCGGTCCTCGTCATCGTGCTGCTGCATCGGTGGCGCCACAGCATGCTGGTGTCCGTCGCCGGAGGAACCATCATGTACATGATGCTCGTCCAGCTGGTTTTTGTGTGATGGGTTTGCGGCCTTCCGCCTCGTTTTTTGGGAGGGAGATTCATGGCGACGGACATCCGACGGTAGACAACGAAAGCAATGGGAGATAGGTATGACTATGCGGCAGTATGTGGTGGATGCGTTCACGGACAGGGTGTTCAAGGGCAATCCGGCGGCGGTGTGTCTGCCGGAATCGTGGCCTTCGGATGAGCTGATGGCGAGCATCGCGATGGAGGACCGGTTCTCCGAGACCGCGTTTGCGATGCGCGAGCCGGAAGGATGGCGTCTGCGCTGGTTCACGCCGGGCGGCGAGATCGACCTGTGCGGGCATGCGACGCTCGCCACGGCGTACGCGATCCTGCGGTTCGTGGAACCGGACGCCGACGTGGTGCGGTTCCGCACGATGAGCGGCGTGCTGACCGTGATCCGGCGGCGGAGCGACGGGCGTGATGGCGACGACCAGGCCGGCGACGTGTTCACCATGGATTTCCCCGCCTTCGACCTGAAGCCCACCCCGGTCACCGACGCGATGGAGCAGGCGTTGGGCGCCCGTCCGGTTGAGGCGTGGCTCGGCCGCGACCTGCTGTGCGTGATGCCCGACGAGCGCACGGTGCGTGGGCTCGATCCCGATCAGGGACTGGTCAAGGACCTGCCCGGCCTGCTGGCCAACGTCACGGCCGCGGGCGATGCAGGCAGCGGCTTCGACTGCGTGTCCCGCTCGTTCGCGCCGAAATGCGGGGTTGACGAGGATCCGGTCTGCGGTTCCGGCCACTGCCATATCCTGCCGTACTGGAGCAAACGCCTCGGCAAATCCACGCTCACCGCGTATCAGGCCTCGGCGCGCGGCGGCGTCATCCACGCCACGGTCGGCGGCGGCCGCGTCAGTCTCGGCGGCGGCGCGGCGCTGTTCTCCATCGGCACCATCCTGCCCGACTGATGGCCGATATGACACTCGCCGCGTTGGCGGCGATGACGAGCTACCGCATTGACGCCAACCAGCACCGCTACACGCCTGTGTAACGCACCCACCGGCCACGGCCGACGGCTTTCAGACTTCCGGCCTTAACGAGCTTGGACAATTGGTAGTACGCCTGATTGGCGTCGATATGCAGCAGCTCCATGACATCCGCACGCGTGACGCCACTCTGCTCCGCGACCAACTTCAAGATAAGCTCCGGCCACCGCACACGGTCGATGTCTGTCTGACGCACGTATTCAATGGTCTTGCCCGTGCGCCTGTACACCTTGGATCCCAAGGTGTAGGTACGACGGGAACCGTTGCCGGAACCTTCGATCAAGCCCGACTCCGTGAGCTGACCGAGCATGGCACGCAGACGCTGTTCGCTCATATCGAGCTCCTTGCGCATGGTCTCGAAAGTGCAACGCCTCTCGTTCTTGAGCATGTTGAGAATCAGCAGACCATTGACGGGCATCGTCTTACCCGTACGCTCCTGCTCTTCGGCCAGCATCCGCACAAATTCGGCATCGGGCGCGCTACGCTGCAGATACACGGACACGTTGCGCTCATTCGATGCCGTGTAATCGGGCAGCGGACGGCCGTAATGCAGCGATCCTTCATAGATACGGTCGATACCACGTCCCGTACGCTCGGCCAGACCCGTACGCTTAAGCGCGTCCATCAGACAGGGGTTACGCCTGTGAGGCTCGGCGGTAAGCAGGTTGTGGATGTTGATACCCTCCACGAATCCGCCGGGATTGGCGATGGTCAGCCCGGCATCATCCAATTGCACGCGCACACGCCCGAGTAGGGTGTAGTCACGATGACCAAACGCATTCACCAACGTCTCACGGAACGCCCTATGGTCAAACTCCGGCACCATCGTGGAGAACAGTCCGACGGATAGTTCGACGCTCGGGTTCCAAGGGGAGAACATACCGTTGATCTGCTCAATGGTCTTCAACAGTGGCCCGCTGTAGTCCTGATTGACCTTGATGTCCGTACCGGACATGACCTGGAAGGAAGCCCGGCGAGTCGGAACGAAACGTTTCAGCGATTCTTCCTTGCCCAACAGCAACAGTCCGGTCAGCGTCGGCATGGCTTTGCCATCGACGGTCGCCGTCAATTGCAGAGACTTCTCCAGCTCCTCGTCGGTAAGCTCCAGTAGATTGCGGTCACTGGACCGGTAAGTACCGATGATTCGACGCAAGCGTTCACGTTCGAGAGGATCGAAGTCGTCACGTGTCGCATCCGGCACCGGTTGCGCCGAGAAATCCAAACGTCCCAGATCGGACAAGCGCGTGGCAATCTCATACGGATACATCGGTACGCTTTCCGGCGTACCGTCCACCTTCATGCGGCGACGCAGCACCTTGCCCGATTTGGTGGAGACCACACTATGCGATTTCGGCACATCGATCTGCATCACCGGCACTTCTGGGGTCCCGACAATCTGGGTACGAGCGGAGACCGGCGGAACCGTGCGATTGGCAATCATCGCCGCCAGCCCAATCGCATCCTGATGCGCCTTATCAAGTCCGGTCGGAGTGCCGTCATCCTCAACACCCAGATACACCGTGCCGCCATCCGAGTTCGCCAACGCCACAACCGCATCAAGCAGGTCATCATCAGGCAGGCGCTTCAGATCGCTCTTGAACTCCAACGACAACGTCTCTTTGCCGTATTCATGCACCATAGCGAACTCCGATCCACCGTATCGTTCTCGATACGCTGAATTCAGTGTTGGATAACTGAATTCAGCGTATTCAGCGGAAAATTCAGCGAAGGCACGCTGCAGCGAAGCTCTCGATGCAGCAGGCTTTTGCCGCATCCCGCGTCAGACAGCGCCGCGAAGACCCGCCACGACACGCCGCGGACGTGGTAGCGGAGGTGGTACGGCGAACGCGCGAATCCTGCAAACCCCAAGCGGCAGTAAGGCGGAGCCGGCCTGAAGGTTGGGGTCTCGTATCCTCCGCCACTAAGGTTCCAGCTTCGGCTGGAACCTTTTTTCGTATTTCAGCGCGCCCCCATCACAGTTGTGGTATCGTCTGGATTTATGCGATGAATTTCTCCGCGAATAATCGTTCGTTTTTACGGTCACCAGGTACCAAGGGATTAGTGTATCCACGCTGATTTCACGGCATCTGGGCAGTAATAACCGATAACGAACGAATGGAGTATCGCATTCATGCCGATGAATGATATCCGAACGACCGATATCAATCTCTCTTCCCTCTCCGAACTGCTGCGGGCCAGTTCCCGTACCATCGACGTGGCCGACACGGGTGTGGGCCTCGTCATCACCGACAATCGCACCGCATATCTCAAAACCACCGTGGGAATGAACGGCATCGTCCGCTCCCGCTGGGAATATCCCCAGCCCGACAAGCGCGGACGTATTCGCGGACTCCGCGACTACGATGCCGCAACCGTGGCGACGTTCGCGGACCGCTGCGTAACGCTGCCGGCATTCGCATTGACTGGTGACACCGCTCATCAGGCCATGCAGCTCCGGCTGTATCTCAACCGTCAGGCGAACCGCTTCGCACCGCACCAGGTACACACCGCGCTGCGGCTGCCGCAGCTCGCCGCCTCTTCCGACACCCGTTACGACGTATGGCGTTCATACCGCCGGCTGATGCAGAACATCATCGACGACGGCAACACCGATGCCGTGTTCGGCGGTGCCGTTGGCCGAGATCTGCAGCTGCTCATCGACGCCATCGCCTCCCCCGCCGGGCTAGCGCTCATCGCCGCGTTCATCGTCGACGAGGTGGAGCGCACGAAGCCCGACGGCAACAAAACCGAACAGGACCGCCAGCTGCGTTACGTCGTCGAAGACCTCGATTACAGCGGCGCCGACGAGGCCGGACAACTCGCCGAGTTGCTCGACACCGCAGTGGAGCTTATCGCCGAAGTGCGGGCTCGCCCCGACTTCGCCCGCATCCGCGCCATGCGTGACCTGCTGACGGGCATCGTCAACCGACTGCCCGGCAACGCGCTGGCAGTCGCCGGATTCACGCGCGGTATGGCGGGCCATGTGCTCATCCTCATCAGCTGGTGGCTCGGCTCCGACCTGGCGCGACTGGCCGACTCGGCGCTGCGTTTGGAGATGCTCACCGAAGCGCAGCTGACGGCCGCGGGCACGTCGGCCGGCGTTGGGCTCAAGCCAATCGGCGGTTCGTCGGTCTGCACGCGGGCCGTACGCAACGGCCGCCCCGGTTGGAAGAGGTAGGGCTGCGGTTCCTGTTCGATGCACGATACGCAACGAATAGGAACCGTAACAGCCGCTCGGTTCTTGTTCGTTGTAGACACAGCAACCAACGGGAACCGTACATGTGACTCGGTTCCCATACGTTCTGATTACAGCAACGAACAGGAACGGAAGATCCCGTTCGATTCCTGCTCGTTGCAAAGACCTGCGCTACTCCCCCAGCGTCTGCTTGATGGCGCCGATGAACGCGTCCAGGTCGTCGGGCTTGCGCGAGGTGATCAGTCGCCAGCCGTTGGCGTCGTCCACATGCACTTCCTCGTCGACGTGCCTGCCGCCGGCGTTCTCGATGTCGGCCGCGATGTAACGGCAGCTGGTCAGCGTCTTGCCGGTCAGCAGCTCGGCGTTCACCAGCAGCCACGGACCATGGCAGATCGCGGCGATCGGCTTGCCGGCGGCGGCGAACGCCTTGGCCAACGCGATCGCGGCCGGGTTCACGCGCAGACGGTCCACGTTGGTGGTGCCGCCGGGCACGACGAGCAGGTCGTAGTCATCGGCGGAAACCGCATCATACGTGGTGTCCGGCGCCACGGTCTCGCCCTCGAAACGGTCGTGCTGCACGGTCTCCACCGGGTCGGCGGCCAGCGCGGCCAACGTCACGGACGCGCCGGCCTCGCGCAGTTCGCGCAGCGGCCTCGTCATCTCCGTCTCCTCGATACCCCAGTTCTGCGTGATGATCAGCACTTTTGCGTCGGCAATGGCAGACATAATCGCCCCTTCGTCATATGGATGAACAACCAATGCCCAGTCTAAACTGCCCTATCGGAACGATTACGTACTGAACGTTCCGGCGTCAGCCCAATGCAATCGATTTGATATCAATCGGACAGGTCAGACGGCTCTTGAGATCATTGATGGAGCCCAACGGATCGTCGGCCGCCGTATTCGAAGTCGAATTCGACGCAGTACCGGAACCGGAAGCACCCGACGAAGCTGATGACGAGCTCTTGCCGGAAGAGGTCTCTGAACCTGCCGAAGCCGACGAAGACGAGGACGCCGAGCCCCCCTGCTGCGATTCGGAACCCGACGACTGAGACTGGTTCGAAGCCGCACAGGTGTTCTCCACCTTGCCGCCGGAACCGGTCGAAATGCCGTCGTCGTTGATGACCGGCGTGGTCACGACGTTCAACGCCTTCTTGGACTCACGCGGCACGCGCACGGTGTACGAGACCGTGTTCTCCTCGCCGGCCTCCAACGTGTTGAAACGCAGGCCGATCATCTGACGGTTGTCGATGGTCATGTTGCCCTGCATATCGGCGTCGTCCACGGCGACCGAGGTGATTTCGCCGCCATAGGGAGCCGTCAGATACATCTTGAGCTCCATGCCACCAGGGATCTTGCTGCCGGTGACGAACTTGGGCAACGATTTCACCTGTGCATCGGTGAGCGTGTTCTTCATGGTGAACGTCACCGTGTACTCGTCGCCCATGGTGCTGTCGTCGATCTCATCGGAGCCGGTGGCAACGGGCGAGGACTTGAGCTTATCGCTCAGCCGGTCGCTGTTCGATGCGAGATTGTTGAGGTCGCAGGTCTTCTTCACCGTGGTGGTGGTCTTCAGATACCAACTGAGCTTACTGGCCTGGTATTCGTTGAGCCACACGCCGCTTTCAGGAGTGGTCTTGTCTTCGGAGAGCTTGCCGGATGCGGCCTCGTTGATGATGCCGGTCTGCACGAGCGCCTTCTGCTCGGCGTTGTCCTTCATCCATAGTTTGAAATGCCCGTTGGAGCTGGTGTCGCGCACGGCCTTGAGCATGCCCGAAGCCGTGGATGTGTTGATGTTCGAGAACACATGCGACATGATCTGCTTCGACGCATCGTTCACGTACTTGTTCTGCTCCTCGAACTTCGGATGCTCGAGATACAGATCCTTGAGGAAGAACTTCACGGTGGACGTGCCATCGAGCGTCTTGCCGCCGGACAGCTTCACCGAACCGGTGGCGCCAAGCATCGACTGCAGGAACACCGGATCGATGGCGATCACGCCGGCCACGTTCTTATTGGCGTTGCCCTTCTGCTTCTTCCACAGATTCATGTTCGTAACGGCGACGCGCGTGTAGTCGGGATTCTGCGTGGTCATCTGCGCGTAGGCATAGATCTGCGTGCCGAACATACGGGCTTCCTGTTTGTTCGCCTCGTCGAACGCCTCCACGTTGTGGTCATAGTCGATGGTCGAATTGAAGTCGCCGATCGTGACCTTGCCGTTGTCGGCGGTCACCTCGGCCACGGTGCCGACCATGCCGCCGGCCGAACGAATCTCGGCGGGATTGTAGACGAGAACCAGATAGGTGCGGGCCTGGCCTTCGCCGAGCAGTTCGGGCATGGTATCGGCCATATCCTGATACTCGTTGAGGATCTTGTCGACGGACTGCAACGCCGTGGTCTCCATCGACACCGCCTGTGCCACCTTGCCGATCTTCGGCGTGGGCACGGACTGCAGGTTCTTGACCTCGGAGGCGATGTCCTTATGCGCCTTGGCGAAGATCTTCGGCATATCCATCAGCGCCGTGGCGTCGACGGTCTTGTTGTCGCCGTCCATCGAGAATCCGGAGAGACGGTCGGAAAGATTCATGAGGTCGGAGAAGGGGCCGTTGACGAGGGTGCCCATCGAATCGAGCATGGTCCGAGCCGCCGTGATGTCATTGCCATACGATGTGTGGTCGCGGACGAACGTCCACTTGGGGGTATCAAGTTCGTCACGCAGGTTACGGGTGGAATCGACAAGCTCCTTCGACGAGTCGCTGATGCTGGATTTCCCTCCGCACCCCAGCGCGGCGTTGGCGAGGTTTTCGGCGGCGGTCATCATGCGGTTGGCCTCGTGGTACATCTTGAGCGCCGAGACGCCGTAGACGCCGGCGACGGCGAGGATGAACCCGAGGAACACCATGACGACGCTGAGCGCCACGCGCTTGGGCATCGACTTCTTCCGCAGACTCCGGTGGCCTTTGGGAGTGCTATGACGGGGAGTTGTCGACATAAATGGACCTCACGTACTCGTTTGACCTCGTGGCTTGGCGTGCGGTCTCACCGCACATACAGGGTCATATGGTACAACCGCAAGCTTAAAACGATTCTAAGAGCCCTTGGAACCGCCACATTTCTTTACGTATGGAACGCCTACTTATGGAACACCCCGTCTCGTATGTTCTTGTATCCCTCGGGCTCGATCTGGAACGTGGAGTGTTCCACGGAGACGGGGAAATGGTCGCGCACGCAGGTCTGCAGCGCGGTGAGGATGCCCTCGTAGTCGCGGATGGTGTCGGCGTCTACCACCACGTGGGCGCTCAGCGTCGGCATGCCGGTGGCCACGGTGTTGGCGTGCAGGTCGTGCACCTCCACCACATGACTGACGTTCTCCAGATGCTCGCGCACCTCGGTGAGGTCGAGGCCTTCCGGCGTCTCCTCCAGCAGCACGCGCATGCTGGAATGCAGGAGCTTGCCGGCGCGCGGAATCATCAGCACGGCGATGACGAGTCCGGCCACGGAGTCGAAGTTGTTCCAGCCGGTCGTCATGACGAGCACTGCGGAGATGACGACGGCCACCGAGCCGAGCGCGTCGTTGGCCACTTCGAGGAACGCGGCCTTCATGTTCAGGTTGGCCGCGCGGTCGGTCATGAGGATGGCCAGCGAACCGAGGTTCGCGGCCAGACCGAGGATGCCGAAGAACAGCAGCAGCGCCGGATCCTGCACCTCCTCGCCGCCGTTGAACAGTCGGCTTATCGCCTCGACCAGCGCATACAGGCCGACGAACAGCAGGGCGATGGCGCCGCCGGCGGCGGTGATGACCTCGAGCCGCGCCCATCCCCAGGTGCGTTCGGCGTTGGGCTTGCGGCGGATGAGGATGGCGGTGACGGTCGATGCCGTGAGCACCGAGATATCGGTGAGCATGTGGCCGGCGTCGACGAGCAGCGCCAGACTGCCGGTGAGCACGGCGCCGATGACCTCGGCGACGAACACCGTGCCGGTCAGGCCGAGTGTGGCGATGAGTCGCCGCGAATGACGCGGGTCGTTCACGTCGCCCGCCGTATGCGCATGGTTATGTTCGGTCATGCTCCACCTCCACCTGACATACTACGATGCCGCCCGAACCAGCGGAGGCCGGACGGCATCGTTTGCAATCCAAATCAGGCTGCGCAATCGGACCATGCGATCAGCTGGCAATGTCGGCCGGCGCAGGCGCCACCCTCTACAGCGCGAACATATGGTCGGCCGATTCGGCGAGCGCCTTGTCGCCGGTGACGATGATGACGCAGTGGTCGTCGCGCTTCGGCAGCCGGCGCAGCAGCTTCATGATCTCGTGGCCGGCCTGTTCGCCCAGCTGTCCTGTCGGTTCGTCGATGATGATCACGTTGGCCTCGCAGATCAACGCGCGGGCGATGGCCGCCTTGCGGCGTTCCACTTCGAGCAGGTCGCGCACGGGCTTGTCGTTCTTCTCTTCGGGGAAGCCGACGGTCTCCAGCATTTCGGCGGCGAGAATCGGCTTGGCCTTGAGGAAGTTGCGGCCCGACGCCTCCATGGTGAGCACGAGGTTCTGCACGGCGCTCAGGTCTGGCCGAAGCGCGTACCGCTGCGGGATGAGTCCCATGAAGTGGCCGCGGTATTCGGCGGGCGTCAGTTCGTTGAGCTCCTGGCTTTTGAACATCACCTTGCCCGAGGTCGGGGCCATCAGTCCGGAAAGCAGGCCGCCGATGGCCACATGCTCGGCGTCCGACTGCGCCCAGATGGCGTAGAGTCGACGGGCGTGGAATTCCATGTTGGCGTCGTGGATCACGTCGCCGCCCTTGGAATCGGGGGCGTAGGAGGCGTGTTTGAGCGCCAGCACCGGGTAGCTGCGGAATGCGAAGTCGCCGCCGGTGCCGAGCTCGTTGTCGATGTGCGAGGCCGCATGCTCGGCCTCGACAGCCTCGGCTTCATCGGAACCGTCGCCGTCACGCTCGGCCGCAATGTCATCCGTGTCGGCGGTGTCCGTGGTTTCCGTGCCGCCCGTCGTCGCGGCTTTCTCGGCAGCCTTGGCGACGCCGGCGGCGGCCGATTCGGCGGCGATGGACTCGACGTCCGCGTCGTCGCCGGCGGCCTTGTCATCCGCATCGGAGGCGTCGACGTCGGGAACGTTCGCATCGGGAGCGCCCGTCAACGTCACCGTTTCCACGGCGTCGTCGTAGACGATGTCGAACTTCGGGAACGTCGTTGCGGCGTCGGCCGACTCACCGGCCGCATCCGCCGCCGCGACGGCGTCGTCGGCCTCCACGGCCTTCTTGTCGTCGATGCTCTTGCTATCGGCCTTGTCGTCAATAATCTTGTCGTCAATGGTCTTGTCGTCGCTCATCGCGCCTCCTCCATTCGTGTGGCCAGAATCGACTGCGGGCGGATCATCGCGGAGCGGACCTCGCAGACGATGATGGTGGCGAGCAGCGTGCCCAGTCCGACCCACACCATCGTCCAGATGACGTCGGAGCTCGGTGCGGCGTTGGCCGCGGTCGCCAGCCTGTTCGAGATCGGCGACGCGGAGAATGCGCCGGCGACCGTGCCGATGATCCATCCGAGCAGCATCGGCATCATCGCCTCGAGCGCGAACTGCCAGCCGACGCGGCCGCTTGATATGCCGATGACGCGCAGGAATCCGGCGTCCTCGAGGCGCAGGCGCGACGATGTGGCCGACCATACGAGCAGCAGCGCGACGACGGCGCCGGCGACGAACAGCGCAATGACGGCCGGCCTGGTCTTGGCGGCCAGCTGCTTCAGCGGTTCGATCTTGGCGTTGTAGTCGTCGATGGTGGCGGATGCGATGATGAAGTCCTTGCTCAGACCGGCCTTGCGCACGCCCTTCTCGAACTTCGAGAAGTCGGCGGGGCTGTTCAATACCATCGACACGTCGAGGTCGTTTTCGGTGGATTCGGAGCCGGTGGATGCGAGGCCGAGCATGCTCAGCGTGTAGGCGCTGGCGTAGATGGTGTTGTCGGGGTCGATGCCGGTGACGTCGGCGTCGACGTCCTCCTTGTTCTCGTAGATTCCGGTGATGACCATGGACTGCGTGTAGCTGGCGTCCTTGGGGTTGGCGATCTTCAGGGTGTCGCCGGCCTTGAGCTTGTTGGCGTCGGCGAGCGCCTTGGGGACGAGCAGGGTGCCGGCGGTGTCTTCGGCGTAGGAGATGTTCTTGCCGCTGACGATGGTGAACTTGCCGTTGATGGCGGCGTCGGCGGCCGTGGCGTCGGAGAAGCCGGTCATGGCGAGGGTGGCGCCGCTTTTCGTGGCCTTCACGCCGTTGATGTTGATTTTCGCGGTCTCGGCGGAGTAGGCGTTGGCGATGGAGACGCCCGAACGCTGCACGTAGTCGGAGTACTGGGCCCAGGAGAGGTGGTATTTCGTCCAGTCGACCTTGCTGATGTCGCCGCCGTACTTCTTGATGATGCGGGCACGGTCGGCACGGAAGGTGACGGCCGGGTTCAGGTCGTTGTAAGTGGTGGTGGTCGCGACGGTGTTGGCGTTGAGTATCGAGAGGCCGACCACCGAACCGAATGACACCGCGATGGCGGTAAGAGCCAGCAATGCGGTGCGCGCCTTGTGGCGGCCCATTGCGGACCATGCGTTCTTGAGAACGAACATGCGTTACTTCTCCAGTCCAACTGTTGGTGGACGGGGCCGGCGGGCGCAAGGCGCCACGGCCCCGTGCGAATCACTATGCACATAGTATGTGCGTGTTTGCTTGTTCCTTTCTAGGCTACTCCTGAGAGAAATCTGAAAGATCGCCCATATCGCGAGGCGTCCGATGCCGGCGGACGGCGAGGCGCGGCATCGGACGACGGCCGACCGACGTCGGGGAACGGCAGCGGACGACGAACATGATGACGAACATCACATAT
Source organism: Bifidobacterium saimiriisciurei (assembly GCF_010667655.1). Taxonomy (GTDB): domain Bacteria; phylum Actinomycetota; class Actinomycetes; order Actinomycetales; family Bifidobacteriaceae; genus Galliscardovia; species Galliscardovia saimiriisciurei. The sequence goes on along the minus strand of NZ_WHZU01000006.1, from coordinate 55,923 downwards.
GATTGGCCGTGAATCACGGTTTTTACGGCCGTCGGCGGACCGCCGCGGCCGTAAGATGACAGTATGATTCCTAATTTTGATGAGATCGATGAACTGCATCGCAAGTATGCGCCGTCGCAGGAGGCGTACGAGCTGGTCTACCGTCATTGCATGATCGTGGCGAACATGGCCCGCGAGATCTGCCGCCGTCAGAACAATCTGTTCGTGCAGCGCTGCACGCTCGGCGACGACGTGATCCGCCAGTACACGACGCGAATCCCCCCGCGTCTGCTGAACACCGACAAGACCGTGGTCGGCGCGCTGCTGCACGACATCGGCACGTATTCGGTGATCGACAACGACGGATCGAACGGCAAGCCGGTGAGTTTCGACCGCGACCGCTACATCCTGCACGGTCTGGCCGGCTACGACCTGCTCAAGGCCGAGGGCGTGGACGAGGAGATCGCCGAGTTCTGCCGCAACCACACGGGCGTGGGCATCACGAAGGAGATGGTCGAGGAGCAGCATCTGCCGCTGCCGCCGGCCAACTACACGCCGAAGAACCTCGAGCAGGAGGTGGTGATGTACGCCGACAACTTCAACAGCAAGTCGGAGCCGCCGCGTTTCGTGACCGCCGCGAAGGCCATCAAGCGCTGCGCCAAGTTCGGCAAGGAGAACGAGCAGAAGATGCGCGACCTCGTCGGCATCTACGGCGAGCCGAAGGGCCTCAAGGAGATGGCCGAGCAGTACCACATGGTGCTCGTCGACGCCTGATGCGTGAGGGCATCGCCTAATAACCTAATAAAGCGAACCGATGCCTGATATCAGACATCGACAATGACGAAGGCCGGTACGATTCCCGTACCGGCCTTCGTCGTCCCGTGTCGTTTGGCGGTTCCCGAACGTTCCCTACGCCTGGAAGAAGTCGGGTCGCAGCGGGTCTCCGGGCTCGTTGTCGAGCGTGCCTTCGGCATGGAGGAACTCACGCCAGAAGTCGAGGCTCTGGCCGTACGGATGGGCGTCGGCGCCGTGCGCCTGCAGGTCGGCCTTGGCCTCGCGCACGTCGAGGTTCGTCAGTCCGTCGAAGTACGAGAGCAGGCCCTCGAACTCGCTTCGCGTGTAGAACAGGTTCGACACAATCTCCGTGAGGCGCTGGGCTCGGGCGATCGGCAGCGAGTCCCAGGAGCGCAGCTCGACGAAGTTCTTCAGACGCACATCATTGAAGTGCGTGGAGATGATGTGGTTGATCTCCGCCTGGTTGAGCTCGCGGTCGGGGTAGAGCGTGGCGGCGTCGTCATACGGCGCGGAGAACACCGGACGGTCGCCCGTGTATTCCGGAGTGTGCGAGAGGTCGGCGATGAACACCGGCGTGGTCAGCACGTCGACGGCGTAGTGCTCCCAGTCGTAGTTGTCGTCGTAGAGGCCCCACAGCTGGCCGGTGCGCTGCGGGTCGATCCAGTCCCACATCTCCTGGCGCAGCAGCGGATACGGGTTCGGCTCCTTCTCGAAGTTCGGCGTATTACGGAAGAACCATGCAAGGATCGGCCCGATGGCGGTGCCGATGCGCAGCTTGTCGATGGCGTCCTTCTCGCTGAAGTAGTCGATGCTCACCTGCGTGGAGGCGGAGGCGCGCATCATGCAGAAGCCGAATCGCGCGATGCGGCCGAAGTACTTCTGCATCGCGTAGTAGCGATGCTTGGGGATGATCTCGATCTCCTTGTACGAGGTGTCCGGCTGGTAGCCGAAGTTCACGAGCCGGATGCCGAACTTGTCGAGGATCGGATCGAGGTCGCGACGGAACTCGGCGTACAGGGCATCGAGGTCGTCGGCGTGCCTGAGCACGCCGAGCGAGCATTCGATCTGGCCGCCGGGTTCGAGCGAGACCGAGATGCCGGGCTTGCCGAGGCCGAGCAGGTGGCCGTCCTCGTAGTATTCGTTGGCGGGATCGTAGTACTGCGTCAGCGCCTGCAGCACGTTGCGGATGCCGTGCGGTTCGGCGTAGGTAACGGCCTTACCGGTGTCCTTGCGGATGGGGAGGTGCTCGATCTCCACGCCGAAGCCGTAATGGTCCGGCTGCTTGACGCCGGATTCGAAGAACTTGACCAGGCTCTCCACATGCTTGGGATTGGCCGTGGTGCTCTGGTGAGCGAAATCAAAGGCTCGTATCGTCATGATGTAGAGCGTACTGCAAATCGTTCTACGACGTGTGAGAACGCCTATACGAATAATCGATAGGGCGCGATAGGAACGGCGGTGTCTACAGCTCCTCGATGCGGTATTCGCCGGTGCGGTTGGACGCGATGATCATGTGGTTGTTCGGCAGGGTCGTCCAGCCGTCGCGCTCGCGCTGCTCGAATCCGGAGCTGGCTGCCACCACGCCGCCGCCCGCGAGCTCGCGGTAGCGGATGCGGCGGTAGTCCGAGGCATGCTCGGCCTGGCCGTAGCGTGCGTACAGCTCCTCGATCTCCTTTTCGGGCTTGAGGCTGCCCACCGCATGCACGCAGATGTATTCGTCGCCGGTCTGGATCATGCAGTTGTACGACGAGCGCGGGCACAGGCCGCGCAGGTCGGCGATGGCCTCGCGGGCCGCCGCCGGCAGTTCGAGGCCCTTGTGGTAGTAGGACAGCACGAGGGCGAAATACACGGCGGAGTCGCTTTTGCCGCCGGTGCGCAGCATGTCGAGTTCGGAGACGGGCTTGCTGGGCGCGCGCACGATGTTGCGCTGGTTGAGGTCGCTGATGTCGCCGTTGTGGATGAACGAGACGCCGTCGGCGAAGAACGGCTGCTGGTTCTCCATGATCAGCGGCAGGTTCGACGATGCGAGACGCAGATGATACAGGCCGCCGCGGGCGCCCTGGCATTCGATGGAGCGGAACACCGGGTCGGCGTAGGCCGACGACGTGGACTTGTAGATGCTTACGTTGGCCGACGGCGTGGGCGCGCCGCCGTCCTGGATGCCGGCCGGCTCCGACGGGTCGGTGATCAGCGCGGCTCCCCATCCGTCGTTGTGGATGATCGCCATCTGCTGGAACGTCTCAAGCTGCGAGGACGTCAAAACGTCGTCGAGGCTCTGATTGTCACCCGAGGTAGCGTATCCCAACAGTCTGCACATAAACACCTACGATACCGTCTGCCGGCCGCAAATCGCCAATGTCGTTATAGCCGTTGTCTATAGCGCGGCCGTGGACCGGCCGGCCGCGCCGGCGTCTATTTGCCGCGTCCGACGCTTGACGCGGGTTTCAGCTCGAAGCTCGGCCTCGAATACTCGTGGCTTTCGCGGGCCGAGATCTCGGCGGCGCGGGCGTTCTCCTCCTCGTCGCGCTGCTCGGCGCGGATCTCCTGCAGCGTGACCGGACGCTTCGGCTTGCGCAGCGCCACCCGCTTGAGGGCCGGCACCTTGTGCGTGGAGACGAACAGCGGCTGGATCTCGACGACGGGGTTGTACGCCGTCAGGCCGAACCATTTGACGGGATTGCCCGCCACATGGCGGATCGCGTACTTCACGCGAAGCGACGTGGCGCCACGCGACGTGATCTTCGACTCCGGCATGAGGGCCTTGTGCACGAGCACGTACTGGATCGTGCCGATCTCGGAATCGGCGTCGACCTTCGGATAGATGGACGACTGCCTGGGCAGCGTGCCGTCCTTGATGAGGTCGTGCATGATCTGGTGCAGATACGTGGCGACGTTCTGGGAGACCTTGAACCCCAGGCGTATGCGCACGCGGAACAGGAAGCTCGTGCCGAAGTTCTCCACCGAGTACTCGCGCGTGAACGGGTCGTCGGTCACCTGCACCGACACCGCCCACCATGCGCGGGCGCGCTTGGGATGGTTCGCGAAGATGGAGTAGAAGATGTCGGTGTCGAGACGCCGCAGCTCGTTGTCGGACGTCAGATAGACGAGGTTGTCGGCGTAGTACGGGATCTTGAAGTCGCGGTGCAGCACGTCGAGCGCGGGCAGGAACTCCTTGGGCCACATGTGGCGGCGCTGCGAGCGCTCGACCTTCGTGCCCTGGTCCCACGTGTACATGATGCCGAGGATGAGCAGCGTGAGCAGCATGGTGAACCAGCCGCCATGCAGGAACTTCGACATCGACGCGAGGAAGAACAAGATCTGGATGGCGAGGAACGCGAGCGCGAACACCACGGCGAACACGCGGCGCTTCCATGCGCACCAGATGTAGGCGGCCAGCAGGATCGTGGTGGTGATCATCGTGACGGTGAGCGCCAGGCCGTAGGCGGCGGTGATGTGCTCGGAGTCGCGGAAGAGCGCGAGCACGGTGAGCGTGGCCACGCACAGCACGAGGTTCACGGTGGGGATGTACAGCTGGCCGCGCGTGCGGGCCGGGTAGCGCACCTGAAGATGCGGCATCCAGTTGAGGCTCGTGGCCTCGGAGATCATGGTGAACGCGCCGGTGATGAGGGCCTGCGAGGCGATGACGCCGGCGGCGACGGAAAGGATGACGGCCACGGAGCGGATGCTCGGGGTCATCATCTGGAAGAACGGGTTGAGGCTCGGGATGCCGTAGAGCCGCTCGTTGCCCTGGTTGCGCAGCATCCACGCGCCCTGGCCAAAGTAGTTGAGGATCAGCGCCACCTTGATGAACGGCCATGTGGCGTAGATGTTGCCGCGGCCCACATGCCCCATGTCGGAGTAGAGCGCCTCGGCGCCGGTGGTCGCCAGGAACACGGTGCCCATGATGGCGAGGCCGGCCTTGTTGGCGGGGTCGAACAGCAGGAAACGGATGCCCGGCCACGGGTTGAGCGCCTCGAAGACGCTCCAGTCCGCGCCGATGTTCGCCGCGCCGACGACGGCGAGGAACGAGAACCAGACCATGACGACGATGCCGAACACCTTGCCGATGCGCTCGGTGCCGCGGGACTGTATGGCGAACAGCAGCACGATGATGACGACGGTGATCATCAGCGTGAGGTTCGGGTTGCCGTCGAACGTCGAGTCGAGCTGAGGGATGGTATGCAGGCCCTCGACGGCCGATGAGATGGACACGGCCGGCGTGAGCACCGAGTCGGCCAGGAAGGCCGCTCCGCCGATCATGGCGGGGACGGCCAGCCACTTGCCGTATCGCCGCACCATGGAGAACAGCGCGAAGATGCCGCCTTCGCCCTTGTTGTCGATGCGCATGGCGATGAACACGTATTTGACGGTGGTGATCAGCGTGATGGACCAGAACAGCAGCGACAGCATGCCGAGCACGGACTGGCGGTCGGCGTACTGGATGCCGCCCTGCCCCGAGAGGAACGACTGGGCCATGTACAGCGGCGAGGTGCCAATGTCGCCGTAGACCACGCCCAACGCCACGATGCACATGGCGAACGATATGCGGTCGGGACCGGACTGGAAGTTCCGCCACCAGCGGCCGAGACGGGTCTTCGGCATCCTGGCGGCCTTGCGCCCGGCCTTGCTGGCGGCCTTCTTCGCACGGGCGGCCTCCTCGCGCTCCTCGGGAAGCACGATGTGGTGCGATGTGCTCGGCGGCTTGACGATGCCTTTGAGCCGTAGGGCGCCGGTGTCCTCCGCGGTCATCGATGCCTTCGACGACGGATTGGAGACGGCGGCTTTATCGACGGCCGTCTTCTCGACGGCCTTGGCGGACCTGACGGTCTTGGAGCCGGCTTTGGACGTCGGCCTGGCCGATGTCCTGCCACCGGCCTTGGAGCCGGATTGGACGGCGCCTGTCTTCGTTTTCGAGGTCTTGGATGCCTTGGACTTCGTCCGTGGCTTCGTGGCCTTGGCCTTCTCGGATTTCTCGGATTTCTCGGATTTCTCGGATTTCTCGGATTTCTCGGATTGCTTCGCCGTGGAAGTTGATGTCGTCGCCGCACCGGCGGCTTGTTCGGCTTCCGATTCCTCCGGTTCGACGCCCTCCAACGAGGCATTCGCCACCGAGGACGATTTGGTATCCTCCATAACGTGGAACCTCCAACACTTTCGCGTACGCGGATCTCACATCATCCCTACTTGTGTACTAAGCGAAAGATACGCTACCACCACGCCGCAAAAATGGTAAATCCATCGGATAACAAATGAGGCAACACATGGAAAACACCGGCTTACACGCCCTTACACGCCATAGACCCGCTGCGCGTTGGCGCGGGTGATGGCGGCCATCTCGCTGACGGGGATATCGAGCACGTCGGCCATGGCGGTAAGCGTGTACGGCACCATGTACGGTGCGTTCGTGCGGCCGCGGTACGGCATGGCGGTGAGATACGGGGCGTCGGTCTCCACGAGGATGTGGTCGCGCGGGGTGAGGGCGAGCGCGGCGCGGATGCCCTCGTTGCCCTTGTAGCTCACGGTGCCGGAGAAGCTCAGATACCATCCCTGTTCGCGGGCGATCTCGCCCATCGCGGCGTCGCCGGAGAACGAGTGGAACACGGTCCGGTCGGGCGCGCCGTCCCTGAGGAGGATGTCGATGCAGTCGGCGTGGGCGTCGCGGTCGTGGATCTGCATGGGCAGGTTCAGTTCCTTGGCGAGCGCGATGTGCGCGCGGAACGCCTCGCGCTGGTAGTCACGGGCGGCGTCGCCGGTGCGGAAGAAGTCGAGGCCGGTCTCGCCGATGCCTACGACGATATCGGGGTATGCGACGGCGAGGCGATGGACTTCGGCGATGGCGTCGTCGAAGGAGATGTCGTGCCAGGGCTTGTACTTGAGTTCGAGGCCGTCGGGGCCCTTGGCCCCGCGATGGCCGTGGAGCACGGATTCGTTGGGATGGATGGCGATGGCCGCATGGACCCGGCCGGGGAACTGGCGGGCGAGATCGATGGCGTCCTGAAGATGCGGGTATTCGCAGCCGACGTCGATGATCTGACGGATGCCGACGGCGGCGGCCATGTCGAGCAACTCGGCCTCGGAGTAGACAGGCACGGGCGGCTGGCCCTTGAGTTCCGCCTCATGGCTCATCGCCTTGGAGAACGGGACGACGGATTTGACGTGCGTGTGGTTGTCGATGGTCCATTCGGCGAGGGGTTCGGGGGCCGGTGCCCAGTTGCGGTTGCGGTGGTGTTTTGCCATGCCTACCAGTATGGCAGGGGCCTCGAAAATACGCGGGGATCGGGGAACGGGGAACGCGCGGGGGAAATGAAAAACCCGGTGGGGACTGGCCACCGGGTAATCAGAGAAAGGAAGAGAGAAGAAGGGTTCAATTATGCTGATTCAATTATGTTCCGCTTACCGGGTGAATCGACTTTGCCGAACCACCCGCGGGCTCATCAGCGGTATTGCTTGCTGACGGTTTATATATAACCATCCGTTTCTGGGCGCAACGATGCGAAAACCTTGGAGTTTTCTGAAAATCCGCGTATCCGTAATGTTCGCCGCCATGCCTGCCGCCAACGGCATATGCGGGGCCTTCACCGCCATGTTGCGGAAGAGCGCGACGGCGGAAGGAAGGAGAGAAAGAAGAAGCCCGGCGGGAGAGAAGACCGCCGGGCTGAGAGAAGAGAGAAGAGAGAAGAAGAAGGGTTCAGTTATCAGATTCGATCGGGAATCTCACCAGCGGTGTTGTCCGCTGACATGTCTTATATAATCACCCGTTCCTTGGAAAGACGATGCAAAAACCTGAATCTTTCCTGAGAATGTGTGACGGAACTGTGAAACACGGGCCCGAAACCCCTGAAATCGGCGATATGCGGTGCCTTTCGGTCGTTTTCGCAACGAAAAACGACCTTATGATGACACCGCACATTGCGGATAACGGGGTTTCGGGCCCGTATTACCTACGCAAGGCTGCGGATCACTCGGATTCGGCGGCGAGCTTGGCCTTCTCGGCGGCCAGACGCTCGGCCTCCTTGGCGCGGCGGGCATCGAGTTCGGCCTGGAAGCGGTCGAGCTCCTCCTGCACGGCCTCCTTCGGAATCTTCGCGAAGATGGGCTTCGGCTTCGGCACCTCGGCGCCGACCTCGATGGGCTCGCTCTTCCACGGATGCACGTTCACGCCGAGCTTGTAGTCGCCGGTGATGATCGGGTACTCGAAGCCGGGCTTGTCGAGATCCTCGACCTCCTCGATGCGCGGCAGCGGGGAGAACGTGCCCTTGCCGCCAAGCGCCTCCCACACCTTCTGCGCGGAATGCGGCAGGAACGGGGCGAGCAGGTGGTTGGCGTCGGAGACGGCCTGCGCGGCGACGTGCAGCACGGTGCCGAGACGGGCGTCGTCGTCCTTGATCTTCCACGGCTCGATGGCGGAGATGTACTTGTTGATCTCGCCGACGATGCGCATGGCCTCGGCCAGGGCGGCCTTCTGGTGATGCTTCTCGATGAGGTTGCCGACGGTGTCGAACGCGGCCTTGGACTCGTCGAGCAGGGCGCGGTCCTGGTCGGTGAGCTTGGCCTCGTCGATGGCGGGGATGGCGCCGAAGTTCTTGGCGATGAGGTTGGCCACGCGGTTGACGAGGTTGCCCCATGCGGCGGCGAGCTCCTCGTTGTTGTGGCGCACGAACTCGGCCCACGTGAAGTCGGAGTCGGAGGATTCCGGACCGGCCACGGAGATGTAGTAGCGCACGGCGTCAACGGGGTAGCGGGCGAGGATGTCCTTCACGTAGATGACGATGCCGCGCGAGGAGCTGAACTTGCGTCCCTCCATGGTCATGAACTGGGAGGCGACGACCTGCTCGGGCAGGTTCAGCGGGCCGAGCGGGCCGGTCTCGCCGCCCTTGGAGCCCTGACCGTTGTAGGCGAGCATCTCGGAAGGCCAGATCTGCGAGTGGAAGGTGATGTTGTCCTTGCCCATGAAGTAGTAGCCGGGGGTGGCCGGGGCGTTCCACCAGGCGCGCCAGGCCTCGGGGTCGCCCTTGCGGCGGGCCCATTCGATGGATGCCGACAGGTAGCCGATCACGGCGTCGAACCACACGTAGAGCTTCTTGTTCGGGTTGTCGATCCAGCCGGCCACCGGCACGGGGATGCCCCAGTCGATGTCGCGCGTGATGGCGCGCGGCTTGACCTCCTTGAACAGGCCGATGGAGAACTTGATGGCGTCGGTGCGCCAGCCCTCGCGGGTCTTCAGCCAGGCGAGGTTGGCCTCGGCGAGCGCCGGCAGGTCGAGGAAGAAGTGCTCGGTCTCCTCGAAGCGCGGGGTCTCGCCGTTGATCTTGGAGACGGGGTTGATGAGGTCGATGGGGTCGAGCTCGTTGCCGCAGGCGTCGCACTGGTCGCCACGCGCGCCGTCGGTGTGGCAGATCGGGCATTCGCCTTCGATGTAGCGGTCGGGCAGGGTGCGGCCGGTGGACGGCGAGATGGCCACCTGCTGGGTGCCCTTGTAGATGTAGCCGTTCTTCAGGCACTGCTTGAACAGCTCCTGGACCACGTGCTCGTGGTTGCCGGTGGTGGTGCGGGTGAACAGGTCGTAGCTCAGACCGAGGTCGCACAGGTCCTTGGCGATGACGCGGTTGTAGCGGTTGGCGAGCTCCTGGGCGGTGACGCCCTCCTTCTCGGCCTCGACCAGGATCGGGGTGCCGTGCTCGTCGGTGCCGGAGACCATCAGCACGTCATTGCCCTTCATGCGCTCGTAGCGCGCGTAGACATCCGAGGGGACGCCGAAACCGGCGACGTGGCCGATATGGCGGGGGCCGTTGGCATACGGCCAGGCAACGTTAACAAGAATATGACTCATAACCCTCGATTATCCGCATGGACGTTGACATCAGGCCGCCTCGCGCCGGACTACGGCAACGTGGCATGGCGTCGTTGCGGGGACATGGTTATTCCACTTATCCACAATTATGCGAAAGGCGGTCGCGCAAACGCGCCGGTGCGGCTAGCGTTCGAACCAAGGGGCGGCGATACGCCGGGAGAACACACGTTCAACGAGGAATGGAGCGAACATGGATATCCCATCGAAGACAGCAACGACGGCAGCGGCTACGATCACGATTCCGGCCGACGGCGGGGCACGGGGAACTCCCGAGCACGCCGCCGCGACCGGCGAATCAGCGGCGGCTGCCAGACCGACGACGGCGGCCGAATCGGTCATCGTCGACCCGCTGACCCTACGCAAACGGCGGAGGCTCCCCGAACGACGGGGATATGCGGAACCGCTGATCACGCTCATCCCATCGGTCGTGTTCATCGACGACATGCCCGGCAGCCTGGGATTGCACCGCATGGTGGACGACGGCATGCTGTCGTCGCTCGACGAGGGCAGCGCCTATGTGGCGCGGGATTCGGCCACGTTGTACGGCCGGGCGGCGATCGCCGACTGCATCGTGCCGTTCGGCTCCATCGCCGCGGGACTGCTCGCATCATGGATATGGCTGGGAGGACCGTTCCCCGAACGCATCGACCTGATATCCGGCTCGCACTACCGAGCGCTCGCCTACGGACGGCAGGTGCGGGTGTTCCATCGCCAGACGACCGCCGAGCAGGTGATGAGGCTCGGCAAGCTGCGGGTGACCTCGCCGGTGCGCACCATCTGCGACCTGGCCTGCATGGATGCGGCCGGGCGGGCGAACATCAACGTGGACGGCACCATCGTCCGCCTGCTGGCCGCCTATGCGATCTCCGCGGCGCTGTGCCTGCAGACGCTGTGGGACAACCAGCGTTGGCCGAATCACGGCGAGGGAGTGGAAACGCTGACGAGAATACTCGAACGCCAGCAGGCGGGAACGGGGGCGAGGGAGGACCATATCAACGGCTGCGCGGCCGATGAATGCAGAACCGGCGACAGGCATGACGCCAACGGCGCGCCGGACGATGGCGACGCGTCATGAGACGCGCACCCCGCAGGGCGACCGACCGGCTGAACGCCGGAAGCCGCCGCCCGCCGAGACGAGCACGACGCATGCGGCGAGCCGCTGAATCAGCCGGGGCGGCGGGCAGGGCGCCGAAATCCACGGTTATGCCGAAACGGCTGAAGACCATACGAGGCATCACGATGAACGCGCCGGCCAGACGACGGCGCGGGCTGCAGCCGCCCGCTCCCCCGCTGCGGCTCACCCCGCAGGTGGCCAGCGACCCGCTCACCGACGAGGACGTGCTGTGGCATATCGCCGAGCATGCGCCGGAACTGCGCATGTGGCTGATCGCGAACACGGCGGCGACGCCGGAGCTGCTGGAATACGTCTCGCAGGTCGGCGGCCCGGGCGTCGCACGCGGATTCGAGGTTCTGTTCGCCTCATTGGAGGGGTGAGCGCCGGAAGCGAGCGCCGAGGGGCGATTCTGGAAAACCGAGCGCTACTGCCGAATCTTGAGCACGGCGGAATAGACCTGCTTGCGATTGGCAAGCGAGCCGTCGGGCAACGGATGCTCCTCGATCACTTCGGCGATGGCGTCCTTGATGCGCAGGCCGTCCTCGAGCGCGCGATCGATGGCGAGCACGGCGAGCTCCTCCACGCTCAGCGTGGAGGCGGAGTTCTCGCGGGCCTCGTCCTCGGAGGCGCCGGCGATGACCAGCACGATCTCGCCGCGCGGAGGGTCGTTGATCACGCCGTCCCGGATCTCGGCGATGGAGCCGCGGCGAATCTCCTCGTAGTCCTTGGTGAGTTCGCGGGCGAGCGCCATGGCACGGTCCGGGCCGAACGCGGACAGCAGGTCGTCCATCGCGTCGGCGATGCGATGCGGGGTCTCGTAGAACACGATGGTGCGGCGTTCGGACTGCAGCGCGCGCAGGCGCTGCACACGGTCGGAGTGCTTGCGGGGCATGAAGCCCTCATAGCAGAAGCGGTCGGTCGGCAGACCGGACAGGGCGAGCGCGTCGAGCACGGCGGAGGGACCGGGCGCGCAGGTGACCGGCAGGCCGCGTTCGATGGCGCGGCGCACGATCGACAGGCCCGGATCGTTGATGGTGGGCATGCCGGCGTCGGAGACGACGAGCACGCAGGCGCCGGCCTCGACCTCGTCGAGCAGGCCGTCGGATTTGCCGCGCTCGTTGTGGTCGTGGAACGCCACGACGCGGCCGTTCACATGGACGCCGAGGCGACGGGCCAGATCGTAGAGACGACGCGTGTCCTCGGCGGCGACGATGTCGGCCTGCTCCATCAGCGCCATCAGCCGCGACGAGGCGTCGCCGACGTTGCCGATGGGCGTGGCGGCGAGCACGACCGTGCCGCGGGGAACAGCGACCACGCGCAGGCCGTCCGGCCCCGCAGCGGCATCATGGCCGCCGGCCGCGTCGGCGACCGGTCCGGTGGCCTGGTCATCGACGACGCCGTCGCCGGGAATAGTGATGGAAGTCTGACTGGGTTCGCCGTGTTTTGCCGAATGCATAGTTCCAGTATCCACGACGGGCATACGAGACGCGGAATTTACGCACCGACGCGGCGGGCGCGGCCGGCATCGGCGGGTGCGCGCCGGTCGTGCACGCTCACAATCAGGCCGTGCGGACGCGGCAATCCGGCAGGAATATGAATTGCCGTTGAATTTTGGCGGGTTACGGGCGGATTACGGCGATATGGATAATAAAGTGGTAGGCATGGCCCAAATATTCAATGCACCTTCAAAGGCGATACTGAAAAGTCAGATCGCGGAGCATATTGCGGAGACTCCGAAAGAGAGCCGCCTCAATCCGAACGCTCCCCACTACGACCCGCTGCCCGACGACCGCTTCTTCGACCGTGAGCTCAGCTGGCTGAAGTTCAACAAGCGAGTGCTGGAGCTCGCCCAGGACGAGTCGCTGCCGGTCCTTGAACGCGCGAACTTCGAGGCGATCTTCGCCTCCAACCTCGACGAGTTCTTCATGGTCCGCGTCGCCGGCCTCAAGCGCCGCATCGACACCGGTCTGGCCGTCACCGCGGCCAGCGGCCTGAGCCCGCGCCAGCAGCTGCGCGCCATCACCGAGCAGGCCCACCGCCTGCAGGACGAGCACGCACGCTACGCCATCGAGCACATCCTTCCCGACCTCGCCAAGGAGAACATCGTCCTGCTCAAGTGGAGCCAGCTGACGATCTCCGAGCAGGAGCGCCTGAGCAAGTTCTTCCGCCGCCAGGTCTTCCCCGTGCTGACCCCGCTGGCCGTGGACCCCGCCCACCCGTTCCCCTACATCTCCGGCAACTCGCTGAACCTCGCCGTGATCGTGGAGAACCCGAACTCCGGCAAGTCGCACTTCGCCCGCGTGAAGATCCCCGACAACCTGCCCCGTCTCGTCGCCGTCGACGACCTGACCGAGGACGAGAGCAACAACGTGCGCTACGGCTTCGTGACCATGGAGAACCTGCTCATCGCCCACCTCGAGTCGCTGTTCCCGGGCATGATCATCAAGGAGGCCCGCTCCTTCCGCGTCACCCGTAACGAGGACATCGACGTCGAAGAGGACGATGCCGAGAACCTGCTCAACGCCATGGAGAAGGAGCTGCTGCGCCGCCGCTTCGGACCGCCGATCCGCCTGGAGATCTCCGACGCCACCAGCCCGTTCCTCTCGCACCTGCTCGCCGACCAGCTCGGCGTGAGCGACGACGAGGTCTACCGCCTGCCGGCCCCGCTCGACATGACGGTGCTCTTCGAGCTCGGCGCCATCGACCGCGCCGACCTGAAGTTCCCGAAGTTCATCCCGACGACGAACCGCCAGATCGCCGAGGTCGAGTCGAGCCGCGCCCAGGACATCTTCGCCGCCATCCGCGAGCGCGACGTGCTGCTGCACCACCCCTACGACTCGTTCTCCACATCGTTCCAGGCGTTCCTCGCGCAGGCCGCCGCCGACCCGAAGGTGCTGGCCATCAAGCAGACGCTGTACCGCACCAGCTCGAACTCGCCGATCATCGACGCCCTCATCGACGCCGCGCACGCGGGCAAGCAGGTGCTGGCGCTGGTGGAGATCAAGGCCCGCTTCGACGAGGACGCCAACATCGCCTGGGCCCGCAAGCTCGAGCGCGCCGGCGTGCACGTGGTGTACGGCATCGTGGGTCTGAAGACCCACTGCAAGCTGTGCCTCGTCGTGCGCCAGGAGGCCGACGGCCTCAAGCGCTACTGCCACGTGGGCACGGGCAACTACAACCCGAAGACCGCCCGCCTGTACACCGATCTCGGCCTGCTCACCTGCGACCCGGTCGTCGGCCAGGATCTGACACGCCTGTTCAACCAGCTGAGCGGCTACGCCCCGAAGTCGAGCTTCCACCGTCTGCTCGTCGCCCCGCGCACCATCCGCACCGGCCTCATCGAGCGCATCCAGCGCGAGGAGGCCGCGGCACGCGCCGGCAAGGAGGCCTGGATCAAGATCAAGGTCAACTCCATCGTCGACGAGAAGACCATCGACGCGCTGTACCGCGCCTCGCAGGCCGGCGTGAAGATCGACATCGTCGAGCGTGGCATCTGCGCGCTGAAGCCCGGCGTGCCCGGCATGAGCGAGAACATCCGTGTGCATTCCGTGCTCGGACGATTCCTCGAGCACAGCCGCATCTACGCGTTCGCGAACTCCGCGGGCCCGCAGATCGGCGAGGGCCCGGCCTCCGGCCCCGAGGTGTGGATCGGCTCCGCCGATCTGATGCACCGCAACCTCGACCGTCGAGTCGAGGCGCTGGTGCGCATCACCGCGCCGGAGCAGATCGAGGAGCTCATCAAGTACGTGGACTTCCAGATGGCCGACACCACCAGCTCGTGGCACATGCAGCCGGACGGCACCTACGTGCGTCATTCGCGTGACGCCGAGGGTAAGCCGCTGGTCGACAGCCAGGAGGCGCTCATCAAGAAGCACACGCGTCGTCGCCACGGCAACTGATCCGTCGACCGACGGCCCCGCGAAAACCTATTCGCACATAATCCTCACGTCAATTGATTGACGCAAGGATTTTCATAACGTTGCGGTCACATTTTCGGGATGTCATCCCGTAATGTGACCGCAACGTTTTTCGTTCCAAATACACGGAAAACGACTTTCACGCATCATCGTCGTCCCATATGCTGGCATCCGCCGGTCATCGACCGTTGATTTTTCGAATTACGATAGGAGCTGCCCGGCTCGGTCGCGTCGTCACCGACGCCCACGACCGCACCGAGAGGTTTTATCGACTCGATCAAAGGACAGACCATGAGTACTACAGTCGTCGAGGCAGCCGGCGGCATAGTGTACCGCTGGCGCGATGATGCGGAGATCCTCGGAGGGAACGCCGACGCGGACCTCGCTCTGGAACATCTGGAACTCTGCGTGGTTCATCGCCCCAAATACAACGATTGGAGCTGGCCGAAGGGCAAGCTCGAGAACAACGAGTCGCATCGGCACGCGGCCGTGCGCGAGATCGGCGAGGAGACCGGCCTGGCGGTGGCGCTCGGCGCCTATCTCGGCGAGATCGAGTATCCGCTTGAGGACGAGGGCAAGGCGAAGATGCATCGCATCGACCCGCGCAAGCCCCGCAAGCACGTATGCTACTGGATCGCCTCGCTCATCGACTCCGAGACCGCGATGAAGCGCCGTTACGCGTTCGGCCCCATCAACACCGACCCCAACGAGGTGGACAACGTCGAATGGCTCTCCCCGGCGGACGCGCGGCACAAGCTCACGCACCCGCTCGACCGCGGCATCCTCGACGAATTCGTCCGCAAGGTGCGTGACGGCATCCTGCATTCAAAGATGTTCCTGCTCATCCGCCATGGCAAGGCGGAAAGCCGCAAGTTCTGGGGCGGCACCGACGCCGACCGGCCGCTGACGCCGCTCGGCTCGGCCGCCGCGTTCGCCCTGACCCGCGAGATTGCCTGCTTCGGCATCAACAGGCTCGTCACCTCGCCATGGCGACGCTGCATCGGCACCATCCAGACGTTCGCATGGCAGACCGGCCTGCCGGTGAACCTGGCCGACGACCTGACCGAGGACGCGTTCGCCGATCACCCCGATTCGGCCTGGGACTGCATCCATCACGAGATGGAGATCACGCTGCGCACCGGGCAGACGACGGCCGTGTGCATGCACCGGCCGGTCATCGGCGGCGTGTTCAACCATCTGCGCGAACTGTGCACGCGAAAGTCGCTGGCGAAGAAGCTTCCGGCGAAAACGCCGTATATGGCGACCGGACATGCCGTGGTCTTTAATATCATTGATTCGGAAAACGGTCCGAAGATCATCGATATTCAGAAGGTAAGCCCTATTGTCTACTAACTCCTCCGCATACGGTTCCTCCTCCGTCCGCGCCGCAGGCTCGGGCTTCGCGGCGTCCGGACGGTTCACGCGTCCGGCGCAGCTCGACCCGGCGTTGGTGGAGCACCTCGCCGGCGGCGTCGACCCGCAGCGGCTGAGCGAGATCAGCCATACGACGGCCGCGTCGCTGCTCGACCGCGTGCACCATACGCAGGACCCGCAGGTCGTGGAACGTGTGCTCACGCTCGTCGAGCACGAAGGCGTCGACCTGGTGGCCGAACTGTGGAGCGAGGGCGACCCGGATTCGCTGCCGGGCGTGCTGTGGCGACTGTATATGCTGCGCACGTGGATGCATCGCAACCGCGAATCCATTTCACGGCTGTGGCGTGTCGGCGAGCCGGTCGCGGGCGTATCGTCCGCCATCGCCGGCGTCGATCAGGCGCCGACCGCGGAGGATATCGCACGAACGGCGGATTCGATTCTCTCCGGCGCGTTCGTCGGCGACTTCGCCGTGGCGTTGGAGCGTGCGAGCGCCTTCTGCTCGGTGATTTCGGCCGGCCTGATGGCCGAGGCACGACGCCGTCAGGAGCGTGCGGCCGAGCTCGGCGAGTCCGTGGCGAACAGCGGCGGCACGCATTTCGCGCGGACGGCGAAGTCGTTGCATAGTACGGCGACGGATTTCCTCAAGGGCGCCAAGCTCTGGCGCGAAGGCCGGTTGGAGTAGGGGCTTTATGGGCAATCATTCCCGCTATCCGCGATTCATGGTGTTTTTCCGCCGTTTTTGAGGCAGAAAGCGGCGGAAAAACACCATGAATCGCGGATTTCGGGGTCTGCGGACGGTGTTTCGGCCGCGATGCCGCCATGCGCGAACACTCGCGTTTGGCGATGCGGCCGCCATGCCGTACACTGGTAGCCGCGTCGGGCCGTGCATTGCCCCGGGCTCCATTTTTTGCCGCCGAGAGCGGCCCTTGCGCCGACAGGCGCATTCACGGTCTGGCGCTTCCCCTTGTTTTTCCTTTCGCATTGTTGTTCTGCATTTTCGCTTTCCCGATGCGCGTCCGACGAAGCGATGCGTCCTTCGCCTCGGAATTTGCATTTTTCCGACGCATGGCTGTATGATGGCATGTCGTTGCCCCTCTAGCTCAATTGGTTAGAGCAGCGTCCTTTTAAGTCGTGGGTTGTGGGTTCGAGTCCCACGGGGGGCACATATGCGAAGAGCCGGCTGATAAAAAAGCCGGCTCTTCGCATATGTGCCGTCATCTACAATGTTGGCGTGGAAATCAGTCTGGAAACCCGTGAATTCATCCGTGCGCATCGAGACGGCGACGTGCGCGACCTGGCGTTGCATGCCAAGGCCGGCGACGGCGTCGATATGGCCGTCGCGCTCGAGCAGATCGACGGCCGGCAGCGCGCGCGGACGAAGCTTCCCGAGTGGGCTGCGCATGACGGCATCATCTATCCGCCGCATATCTCGATGGAACAGTGTTCGTCGCAGTCGACGGCGCTGTACAAGGCCGATGTGGCGAAGCGGCTGATGACCACCGCTCCGTCGCCGGACACCGATACGACGCTTATCGATCTGACCGGTGGCTTCGGCGTGGATTTCTCGTATATGGCGCGCGCGTTTTCGCAGGGCGTGTATGTGGAGCGTCAGCAGCACCTGTGCGCGATCTCCGGGCATAACATGACGGCATTGGGATTGAAGAACGTCCGTATCGTCAACGCGGATTCGACGGAGCATCTGCGCGGCTCCGCCACGGACCCGTCCGCCACGATGATCTTCATCGATCCAGCTCGACGTGATTCGCACGGCGCACGCACATATGCCATCGCCGACTGCACGCCCGACGTCATTGCGCTGGAGCCGCTGCTGCTCGATCGCGCCCGATATGTGATGGTGAAGCTCTCCCCCATGCTCGACTGGCGCAAGGCCGTGCAGGACCTGGGCGGCGCCGAATTGGTACGCGAGGTGCATATCGTTTCGACGAGCAATGAATGCAAGGAACTGCTCCTCGTGCTGGGCCGGCCGACGGGTAAGGGCGCCGGCGGCGAATCCGGCAATGTCGGCGATCGCAATGTCGGCGATGGCGACGTCATCGACGAAACCGCGAATCGTCACATTCGGATGTATTGCGTCAATGATTCGAAAATAGTCGAATATCATATTGATGAATCCGGCGAAATCGCCGATGACGGAGATAACGACGGCGATGGCGCCGAGTTCAACGGCGCCGCCGATGACGTCTCCGAATATCGATACCTCTACGAGCCGAACGCCTCGATCATGAAGGCAGGATGCTTCGCGCTTATCGAACGACGGTACGGCGTGCGACAGATCGGCGCGAACAGCCATCTGTTCGTATCGAACCGGCCCGTCGCCGGATTCCCCGGCCGCGCGTTCGCCGTCGACGCCGTGACCGGCATGGGCAAGCGCGAGCTCAAGGCCGCACTGGCCGGCGTCACGCATGCGAACATCGCCACGCGGAACTTCCCGATGAACGTGGCGGCGCTGCGCAGGAAACTCAAGCTCAAGGACGGCGGGGAGACGTACATCTTCGCGACGACCGACGCGAAACGACGTCATGTGCTGCTGGTTACGCGGAAGATGCCCTAGGCAAACGCCACGGCTTGATAGAACGAATCCCGTCGAGAAGGCACCCCTCGGTCTCGCCGCGCTCGACAGCTCCCCTCCACTTCGCAGGAGGAGCCAAGAAAAGTGCGGAACGATGCTGCGGCACTTCGCCGCATCATGGTAAAACGGCAAGCATCGGGATACGTGCATAACGTACGCGCGAACAGCGCGTAAGGAACATACGTATAGAACAGGAGCATGGAATGATCAACGAGGATTACAAGGCGATGCTGGGCGGCAAGTCCGTCATCCGCGAGCTGAGCGAATACGCGACCGCGCGCGGCAAGGAAATCGGCTACGAGAACGTGTTCGACTACAGTCTCGGCAACCCGAGCGTGCCCGCGCCTTCCGCGTTCACCGATGCGATGGTCGACCTGTACGCGCACGGCGACCCGGTGGCCATCCACGGCTACTCCCCCTCGCTCGGTATCCCCGAGGTGAAGGACGCCATCGCCGAGAACCTCAACAAGCGCTTCGGCATGAACTACACCGGCAACCACATCTTCCCCACCACGGGAGCCGCCGGCGCACTCGCCCACGCCATGCGCGCGGTGACGAAGCCGGGCGACGAGATCATCACGTTCGCGCCGTACTTCCCCGAATACCAGCCGTACGTCAAGGGCACCGGCGCCCGCCTGACCATCGTCCCGGCCGATACGGAGAACTTCCAGATCAACTTCGAGGCGTTCGAAAAGGCGATGAACCCGGACGTCATGGCCGTGCTCATCAACACGCCGAACAACCCGTCGGGCGCCGTGTATTCGGCGGCGACGCTGGAGAGGCTGGCCGGCATCCTGCGGGCCAAGCAGACGGAATACGGTCACGACATCTTCCTCATCAGCGACGATCCGTACCGCGAGATCGTGTTCGACGGCGGCGAGCAGGCGTATCCGTCGAAGTTCTACGACAACACGCTCAGCTGCTACTCGTGGTCGAAGTCCCTCTCGCTGCCGGGCGAGCGCATCGGCTACGTGGCCGTGAACCCGGCCGCCACCGACGCCGACCTGCTCGTGCCGATGATGGGCCAGATCTCGCGCGGCACCGGCCACAACTGCCCGCCGAGCTCCATCCAGCTGGGCGTCTCCAAGGTGCTCGACAAGACCGCCGACCTTTCCGTGTACGAGACGAACATGAACCTGCTGTACGACGCCCTGACCGGCATCGGCTTCGACGTGGTGCGTCCCGGCGGCACGTTCTACATCTTCCCCAAGGCCCTCGAGGACGACGCGACCGCGTTCTGTCTCAAGGCCAAGGAGCACGACCTCATCCTCGTGCCGTCCGACAGCTTCGGCGTGCCCGGCTACTTCCGCATGGCCTACTGCATCGACACCGAAAAGGTGAAGCGTTCCATCGGCGCCCTGGAGAAGTTCGCCCACGAAGAATACGGTCTGTGAATCAGCGCATTACGCACCAATTCACCTGCGGCGCGTAGGCAGATGCCGCCGACGCGCCGCCATGACCGTATGACACCGCAAATCGGCTCGTGACGCGTGCGGCATCGGCCGGCCAGAGAACGAAGGCGTACAAAGGTACGTCAAGTTCTCTGGCCGGACGATGCCACTCCGCCACGAGCCGATTTCAGGTCTCGTTCAGGAAGCTTTCACGATACGTCGGCAAAAGTCGCAGGGGATGTTGCGCGACGATTCAGTCGGTCTTGCGACGGGCGTCGTTTACTGAGAATCAGCAGTACAACGAATGTTTCCCGCCCCAAGGAAGTGCACCATGACCGATAACGGCTCCAACGCAGCCAACTCCAACCCCAATCCCAACGTCACCAACGCGAACAATGGCACCGGCGGCAACGCCGGCGATACGACCATGACCGAGGCCACCGCGCCCATCGCCGGCACGGCCGGCGTCAACGCGACCGGCACCGGCAAAGCGGACGGCCTCGAGACCGGCGACCCCCAGACGGTCGTGCTGGACCCTCAGTCGAAGAAGGCGCAGGAGGCACCGACCGAAACCGTGCAGCCGGTGCGGCCGATTCCCTCGAAGGATGCCCGACAGAACGCAGGCGGGGCCGCGAGCCCGTCGGCGTTCGGCGCACAGACGGCGCAGACACCGACGACGCAGTCGCAGCCGTCATACCAGCAGTCCACAACGCAGACGCAGCAGACGTATGCGGCATCGGCATATGCCGGAACAAACGCGTCGTATGCCGCGCCGGCGAATTCATCGGCGGCCGCACAGCCGCAACCGACTGCAACCGGTCAGTATCAGTCGGCGCAATACCAGACGGCCGCCCATCAGACGCCTCAGTACCAGTACCAGTCGGCGGCACAAACCCAAGGCGCCGCAAACACCATGGCGCCGAACACCGCAGCATCAAACGGCGCGGCACCCGGCCCAGCCACGAAGACCAAGACCAAGGGCAAGGGATTGGCTGCGATCACCGAACTGAAGGGCCGCAGCCTCGCACTGGTGGCGGCGATCGCACTGGTGTGCGGCCTGCTGGGCGGGTTCGGCGGCTCGTACATATTCTCGCAGACGCACAAGCCCGGCAATATGCCCGGATACGGACGCTCGATGCAGATGCCGGGATATGGCAACGGCAATGGCTACAGCAACGGTTCGGGAACCAACGGATACAGCGGCTCCGGCTCAAACTCCGGGTCCGATTCCAATTCCGGCTCCGGCTCGGATTCCGGTTCCGGCAACTCGAACGGCTCCGGCAGCAGCTACGGCTCCTCCTACGGCCAATACAGCGGCGACGCCATGTAATCCGCATTCATAACCATCCGAACGGCATCCGCCGACCGGAATCATGGAAAGGGTCGGCTTCCTCATCCGGGAAGCCGACCCTTTCGCATACCCGCCTTTCATGTCATACGCGCCGGTCCTTGTTTTCCGTGACTGTTGTATGAGACGGCAGCCACAATGCGGACCGAACGATGGACTGCGTTGCATTATCAGCGTCTTGCATCGCAGTCCATGAACAATACAGCGAGTTCATTGTAAAAACGTTGAAATCATGCGGTTTTGCAATCCACAATCATCATTCGTCGATGGATTCGACAGCATTTTCCCCGATATGCATCGCAATCCATGAGATTGACGTCGATATCGATGGAGCACGCCGAATTTTCAGTGTTTTACACCTGAATCCATCAGCCGTGCGAATGACGCCCCATCGCACGGCGATTTATTCGATGGTATTGATGGTGCCGCCCCACGAATGCTGCAGTTTTTCTATCTTGCTTTGTTCGCCAACGAGAATCCACTGTTTGCCGATGAGCATGGCGTATTTGGTGGAGCCGACCTCGCCGGAGTACTGGTCGAGGAGCTTGGAGGCCTGAGTGGCGAGCGGGGCTTTGTAGAGGCCGATGGCGGAGGAGTTGTCGAAGATGGCGTAGGCGACGCGGGTCTGCTTGCACAGATAGATGGCCTTGACGCCGGGGTATTGGCTGGCGTTGACGCTTTGCCATTTGGTGGTGCAGGCGCCGAAAACGCCTTCGACGCCGCTTTGCATCTCCTCGGTGTTGCTGATGGGCGCCTCATCGCGGACCTCGGGCTTGACGACGCCTTCGGAGAACAGATTGCTGGTGACGAGACCGGCGCACATCATGAGCAGGGCGAGGACGATGGCGAGGATTCCCCATGACGACGCGGCGCTGCGGCGGTGGCCGGCGGGCGCGGTGACGCGGGCGACGATGACGAGGACGAGCGTAAGCACGGCGAGGACGCCGGCGATGATGGTCCATGTGGTGAGCGTCTGGTCTTTGACAACGGGGACCATCTGCGGGGCGACGCCACGGATGGCAACGGCGAGGCCGGCGAGCACGGTGAGGATGCCGGCGACGGCGCAGAGCGGATTCCATGGGGCGGCTGGGCGGCGTGCGCCGCGATGCGAACGACGGTTGTCTTCTCCGGCATGATATGTGGCCATGACGATTCCCCTTCGCTTGAGATGGCGGCGGTCTGTCGCCGCTCCCAGTATAGGGGTCGTGATGTGGGCGTTCTGCGGTTGTCGAACACTACGCTTACCGTAGTGCTACGGAATACGTAGTGCTCGATTCCATGACCGCGCAGCCGGCCGGCATACATGCCGCGGCCGGCGCGACGGCATGGAACGACTCAGCCGAAAACGGCACAACGGCATGGGAAACGTGCATAGATGGGAGCGGGGAGTCCGTGGGAAATGTATTGCGTCTGGTCAAACGCGACCTGCTCCGACTGCTGAGGGTGCCCGCAGCCTGGGTGATCTGCGTCGGTCTGGTCGTCATCCCGTCGCTGTACGCGTGGTTCAACATCGTCGGATTCTGGGATCCGTACGGCAACACGAAGTCGATTCAGGTGGCCGTGGCGAACGAGGACGAAGGCACGAGCAGCGATATGCTCGGCAAGCTCAATCTCGGCGACCAGATCGTGGAGAGCATGAAGTCGAACGACCAGTTGGGCTGGCATTTCGTCAGCCGGGCCGATGCGCTCGACGAGGTGAAGTCGGGCCGCAGCTACGCCGCGTTCGTCATCCCCAAGGATTTCAGCAGGAATCTCGCCACGCTCGTCTCGGGCGATTTCAAGCAGCCGAAGCTCGAATACTTCGTGAACGAGAAGGCGAACGCCATCGCCCCGAAGATCACCGACATCGGCTCGACCACGCTGGACACGCAGATCAACAACACGTTCGTCTCCACGGCCAGCCAGGTGATCACGGCCACGGTGAACGACAAGATAGCGCAGGTGCAGGGCAAGGCCCGCACCGCGCAGTCGAACGCGACGAAGACGCTCGGCAAATCAGTCGGCAACCTGCAGTCGGCGCGAGACTCCATCGCCGACCTCGATTCCACGGTCGCGGCGGCCCGCACGAAGGCGGCCGGCGCGAAGACCACGCTGACCCAGGCGCAGAAGCAGGCGGCAGTGCTGAGCCAGGGCCTGCAGGGCACGGCGAAGCTGCTGACGTCGACGAGCAACGACCTGACGAAGTTCTCGTCGTCGATGTCGTCGACACTCGACCAGGGTTCGCGGCTGCTGTCGCAGTCGTCATCGAAGGCTAACGTCTCCGTGGGCACGGTGGCGGGCAAGATCACCGCTGCGAAGGGCACGGTCGATTCGGCCATCGAGACCGGCAAAAGCGTGAACGAACGCAATGCGGAGGTCATCACGGCGCTTGAATCCATCGAACAGTCGCTGCCCGAGAACTCGACGGTGCGCACGCAGCTGCATCAGCTCATCAACGGCCGCAACGGCGACGGCGTGACCGGACTCAAGCACGACAACGAAGCCACGAAGCAGACGCTCGACAATCTTTCGACGCTCAGCGACGACACCGGCAGGACGGCGACGTCGGTCGCGGGCGCCACGAACGGCCTCGACACGGCCGTGCAGAACACACTGACGACGGTGGACGGCTACCGAGCCACACTCGGCGACACCACCATGCCGCAGGTCAACTCCGGGCTGGCGCAATTGAGCTCCACGGCCAGCGGCCTGAGCGGCGCCATCGAACGCCAGCAGGGACTGGTCGACCAGACGTCGGCCGTGCTCGACCAGCTCGACTCCACGCTCGCCACCACGGCCAAGGCCCTCGAACAGACCGACGCCACGTTGGGCGACATCGAAACCGACCTCAAGACCGCGCAGACCGACGTGACCGCACTGTCGACGTCGGACGCGTGGAGGAAGCTCACCTCGAACGGCCGGCTCGACGCCACGAAGATCGCCGACTTCATGTTCTCCCCCACCACGCTCAAGACCGATACGCTCTTCCCCGTGAACTCGTACGGTTCGGGCATGGCGCCGCTGTTCACCGACCTTTCGCTGTGGGTGGGCGCGTTCGTGCTCATGGTGATCGTGAAGCTCGAGGTGGACGACGAGGACATCGACGGCCTGACCATCGGGCAGAGCTATCTCGGCCGCTGGCTGCTGCTCGCCATGTTCGCCATCGCACAGGGCGTCATCTGCTGCGTGGGCGACCTCGTCATCGGCGTGCAGGCGGCGAACGTGCCCGCGTTCATCGCGACCGGCGCGCTCACCTCGCTCACGTACCTGAGCATCACGTATTCGCTCTCGACCACGTTCCAGCACGTGGGCAAGGCGTTGTGCGTGCTGCTCATCATCGTGCAGATCCCGGGCGCCTCCGGCCTCTACCCCATCGAGATGATGCCGGGGTTCTTCCGCCATCTCTACCCGTTCTTCCCGTTCACGTACAGCATTGACGCGCTGCGCGAGACCATCGGCGGCTTCTACGAGAACCACTATGCGACGGCCATCGCCCACCTGTTCGTGTTCATTGCGGCGAGCTTCGTTCTTGGTCTGGCGCTGCGCCCGTACCTGACGAACCTCAACCGCCTGTTCGCCCGCGAAATCGAGCAGAGCGACATCATCATCGGCGAGAAGGTCGAGACGCCGTTCCGCCGGTACCGCTTCTCGCAGGCCATCCGCGCGCTGTCGAACCGCGCCGAATACCGCGCGGCCATCCATCACCGGGCCATGAAGTTCGCCCGCCTGTACCCGCGGCTCAAGATCGGTGCGATCGTGGCCGGCATCATCGTGCCCATCGCGCTGATCGTGCTGTTCTCCGTGAGTTCGAACTTCGTGGATGCGAGCCGCAAGGTGGTGATCCTGGCCGCGTGGGCGCTGTGGATCCTGCTGATGATCGGCTTCCTCATCGCCATCGAGTACATCCGCGACAACATCCAACGGCAGATGATGCTCGGCTCGATGAAGGACGAGGACATCCGCGCGTTGTTCTCCGTGCGCAGCAGGCTCAGAGGGCTGGCACTGCCGATGGTCGCGCCGCGTGCCGCTTCCGGCGGCGCGAACGCACGCCGTCCGAAGCACACGGCTCCGGACGCGGCCGCCGGCTCCGCGACGGACAATCCCGACAGCAGCGGCAACGACGACAATGCCGCCAACGACGACAACGGCAACGGAAAGGAGATGTGAGATGAGGACGATCTGGCGTATCTTCACCGGCGATCTCAGGCGCATCACCAGCAACGTCGTCTCGGTCATCATCGTCATCGGACTGGTCGCGCTGCCCTCGCTGTTCACCTGGTTCAACGTGGCGGCCAGCTGGGATCCGTTCAGCAGTACGAAGAACCTGCAGTTCGCCGTGGCGAACACCGACGAGGGATACAAGAGCGACCTGATTCCGATGAAGGTGAACGTCGGCGACCAGGTGATCTCGGCGCTGCGCGCGAACTCCCAGCTCGACTGGACGTTCACCACGAAGGACGACGCCATCGACGGCACGAAATCCGGCAAATACTATGCCGCCGTCGTGATCCCGAAAAGCTTCAGCACCGACATGATGACGTTCTTCTCGTCGGACGTGCAGCACGCGAAACTGACGTATTACACGAACGAGAAGAAGAACGCGCTCGCGCCGAAGGTGACGGGACAGGGCGCCGACCAGGTGGCCGCACAGATCAACACGCTGTTCACGACCACGCTTTCGGACGTGGCGCTCAACATCGTCTCCTCGCTGTCGGATTACCTTGACGACGCCGACGTGCACAGCAGCATCGCGAACCTCGCCACGCATATCGACGAGATCTCGGGACAGTTGGACGACGCCGCCACGACGGTTGGCACGTATTCGTCGATGACCGATTCGGCGCAGTCGCTTATCGTGAACTCGTCGAGGCTGCTCAAACAGGCGTCGTCCTCGGCCGAGGACGTGGGCGGCACGATGAAGGGCGCGAAGCAGGCCGGTTCCACAATCACCGGGGCGCTCAAGGATTCCACGTCGGCGCTGTCGACGGCGCTGCAGTCGAGTTCGGGCAGCTACGCGGCCGTGGCCGACGACATCGCCTCCGTGTACGACGCGGTGGATACGCAGAGCGCGGATTCGGCGAAGGCGCTGCGCGACCAGGCGTCGACCATCAACGACCAGATCACCGGATACCAGCAGGTGTTGCAGGATCTGAAGGACCTGCGCGCGGCGCTGCAGACCCATGTGGGGCAGACGTCCGTGGACCGCGTCATCACGCAGTTCGAGGGCGTCATCACCCTGCAGACGAACCTGAAGAACAAGCTGCTTGACGCGGCCACGAGCATCGAGAACGGCAACGCCGACGCGCAGAAGGACCGTGACGCCATCGCCGACCTCGCCAAGCAGGCGAAGACCGGCGTGGCCGGATTGAAGACCGACTTCGACAAGGACCTCAAGCCGCAGATCGACAAGCTGGCCGGCAACGTGGCGCAGACGGCCTCCTCGCTGAACGCGAGCGCCGCGAACCTGAAGACCGCGGTGAACGACCTGGCGAACTCGTCGCAGTCGGCGGCCTCGAAGCTGACGAACACGCGCAAGACGCTCGACGCCACGAGCGACGACCTGCGCGATGCGGCGAACAGGCTGAAGGCCACGTCGAAGAACATCACGTCGGCGCTGAACAGCGGCGACAACGCCACGCTGAAGAAGGTGCTGGGCGGCGACGCCGAGTCGCTGGCGCAGTCCATCGCCTCGCCGGTGGGCGTGACGCGCACGGCCGTGTTCCATGCCGAGAACTTCGGTTCGGCGCTGAGCCCGTTCTATACGTTCCTGCCGCTGTGGGTGGGGTCGCTGCTCATGGCGGTGACATTGAAGACGTCGGTCTCGCGGCGCATCCGCGAGGCGCTGCCGGGCGCGAGGCCGCATCAGATGTACCTCGGCCGGTTCGGCGTGTTCGCCGTGCTGTCGCTGTTGCAAAGCACCTGCGTATGCGCGGGCAATCTGCTGTTCCTGCGCGTGCAGGCCGAGCATCCGTGGCTGTACATGCTGTCCGGATGGCTTTCCGGCCTCGTGTTCATCTTCATGATCTACACGCTGGTCGTCTCGTTCGGCAACGTGGGCAAGGCCATCGGCGTGATATTCCTCGTGCTGCAGATCTCGGGCGCGGGAGGCGCGTACCCGCTGGCGGTGATGCCGCAGTTCTTCCAGGACGTCAGCCCGTTCCTGCCGGTCACGCACTCCATCAACGCGATGCGCGCGGCCATGTTCGGCATCTACAACAACGACTACTGGCGTCAGATCGGCATGCTGCTGCTGTTCATCCTGCCGACGCTGCTGCTCGGCCTTGTGCTGCGCAAGCCGCTGGTGCGGTTCAACAAGTGGTATGTGAGCACGATCGAAAGCACGAAGCTGCTGTAGCGAATACACGCGAATACACGATTGCGATAGAACGCGATAGGGAAAGAAGGGAATGATGACCACCCAGCGCGGGGAACGCACCCGCAAGGAGACCGACCGGAAGATCATGCAGGCCACGCTGGCCATTGCGCTGACGAAGGGCGTCGGCGGCATCTCCATCGAGGAGATCGCACGCCGGTCGGGAGTGGCGAAGACCACCATCTACCGCCGGTACAACAACGCCGACGACCTGCTGCGCAAGATCAGCGCGCTGGAGATCTCCTCGTCGCCGGAGCTGGCCGGCCTCGAACCGACGCGCGAGAACCTGACGCTGATGCTGCGGCGAATGGTGGAACGGTACGTCTCCAGCGTGGGCGTGAAAGCCATCGGCATCATCCTGACCTCCGACGACGAGTTCTTCCAGCGGCTCGTGCAGCAGGCCATCAGGCCCGAGGAGGAGACGTTCGCCACGTTCTTCCAACGCGGCATCGAACTCGAACGGTTCCGCGCCGACCTGAACGCGAAGTTCCTGTTCGACACCATGCTCGGTTCGATGATCGCCTGCGAGGCGCTACGCGGCTCGGTCGACGAGGACTGGCCCGAACGCATGACCGCCATGGTATGGCCGTCGATCGCGACGAATGCGCCGACCGAACGCTAGATGGTGTCGCGGCTGCCGGAGTCGGCGAGCTCGTCGAGCCGCTGCAGGTCGCCGCCCCACGCGTCGTGGAGCTGCTTCATGTCGGCGTTCTTGCCGATGACCATCCACGTGTCGTCGTGCAATACGGCGTAGTCGCCGAGCGAGTCGGTGACCGTGGCGTCGAACGTGTCGTCTCCCTGGGCGAGGGAACGCTCGAGCGTCGACACCATCTGCCGGGTGTCGCCGGTGGTGTCGAACATCAGCAGTATCTCGTCGTCACCACAGGTGTAGGCACCGTCAAGACCGGGGATGGAGCTGGACTCGGAGCCGCCGCCAAGCGCACTGTAGCCGCTGATGTCGGTCCATAGGCAGCTGCTTCCGGTGATGGAGGAGATGTCACGCTGCATCTGGTACGGATCGTCGAAGGGGACGGAATCATAGCCCTGCCGGCCGGCGGCAGACGTGCCGTCGGAGTGGTCGGCGATGATGCCGAAGCCGGCCAATACGAAAAACACGACGAACACCAGCGCCGCGATGCCGCCGACCACGGAGACGGCGATGATGACGCCCGTATTGCGTTTCTTCGGCTGCGACTGCATCGGAGGCACCGGCTGACTGGGGCAGCCGTAGGCGGGGTACGCCGGATACGGCTGCTGCGGCATGGCGGGGTTCGCGGACTGCTGCGGGCCTGTGAAGTTCGCGGTCTGCTGCGGCATCGGCGTCGGCGGCAGCGGCGACTGATAGGGAGTCGGCTGCCGGTAGGGCATCTGCATGGCCGGCGATTGCGCCGCCGTGACCGTATACGGGTTCGGGGCATACGGCATCGCGGGATTGGGCATCGGCGCGGGATTCATGCCGGCGGGGCCGTTCACCCGTTCGCCGGATTTCGTGTAGTGCCCGGGGGCCTGGAACTGATCGGGCCGCAGGGGCTTGCCCGAAACGGCATACTGATCGGGCACGGTGTACGCCGCCGGCTGCGACTGCGGCTGCGTTTCGGACGGCACGAAATCAGGCTCTTGCTCGGGATTGCTCATGCCCCCATCCTACCCATGGCCGCGCGGGCGGCGGCCATTTGGCCTCTTTTCGGCCGTCAGCCGAGAGAAGCGCGAAGCATCGGGAACGATCCGACGGTCATGCGCTGCGGGAACGGTCAGCGGCACCGGGAACATCCGGGTGTCTCGTCAGGTCGCGGTCGATCCATGCCATCACCACTGCGGCGAGCCTGTCGATCTCCTCGACGGTCAATGCACGGCCTTTGGGGATGTGATGCCACTTCTCGATGCATCCCCGGCAGCAGGTGGCGGTGGCGTGCTGCGCGGTGAACACCGGATGCCCGCGCCACGGCGTCTGCTTGCCGTCCTTGTACGGCTGGGCCGGTCCGACCCGTTTGGCCAGCATCTCGTGCGCGTGACGGTCTATCGTCGCGCGGCCCTTCGCACGCGCGTAGGCGCGGTCCTTGGACGACAGCACG
Organism: Bifidobacterium saimiriisciurei; assembly: GCF_010667655.1. Classification (GTDB taxonomy): domain Bacteria; phylum Actinomycetota; class Actinomycetes; order Actinomycetales; family Bifidobacteriaceae; genus Galliscardovia; species Galliscardovia saimiriisciurei. Next base: position 26,140 of record NZ_WHZU01000006.1, on the reverse strand, counting down.
AATCCGGCGCGGAACTTCGATGTGCCGAGCCGTTGCAGCATCGACTCCGCGTAGGCGGCACAGCCATCGTCGGAGGAGGCAATGGATTCGGCGGAAGCATCCGAGCCGACGCCGTCCGCGTTATCGGCGCTTGCGCTGTCGGCACGCGGCTTGTCGTCCGTGCGATCATCATTCGGGGTCCCGCCGAAATCCCCATCCCCGAAATCCAGCATCGGCTGGCTATATCCGTTTTCCGCCGTTTCATCACCGCGCATAGCTTCTCGCCTCTTTTTGCCTGGGAATCAGTCCTTGTCGGTGCCGAACAGTGCCGCATACGTGGAATTGGAGGACTTGCGCAGATCCTTGCCGCTGCGGCCATACGAGCCGGACGACGAATCGGAATCGTCGTCGAAATCACCATCGTCGTAACCGCGACGGCGGCCATGCCGCTTCCATCCGCCACGACGGCCACGGCCGCCGTATCGGCCACGCGAATCCTGCGCGTCGTCCGACGATCCCCAGCCGTCCGAACTGCTGACCTCGCCGTAGCCGTCGTCGATATCGTCATAGTCGGAGGCATGACGGAACCGTTTGCGCGACGAGCCGTCGCCGGAACCATAACCGCCGCCGTTGCCGTATCGGCTGCGGGAGCCGGACGAACCGCCGAAGTTCGACGTGTGCGCGGCGCGCGGACGCGCCGCTCCCCCGCCGAGGCAGTTCGAGCATTTGCCGCATTTCGCGGCGGCCGGCTCCTCGCCGAAGTATTTCAGGAACGCCGCGCGCAGACAGCCGTATGAGCGGCAGTACCGTTCCATGGCGTGCAGCCGCTCGAACGCGGCGGACCGTGCCGCGCTCTGCTCGCCGGCGTCCATGGCGTCGTTGTTGAACGATTCGTCGATGCGCTTCTCCAACCATTCGAAGTCGTCGTCGCTCCACAGCAGCAGGCTTACGGATTCCTTGCCGTCACGGCCCGCTCGACCGGCCTCCTGATAGTATTCCTCGATGCTGTCGGTGGCGCCGTCGTTGATGACCCATCGAACGTCGGGCTTGTCGACGCCCATGCCGAATGCGGTGGTGGCGCACATCACCTGGATCTCGCCGGAAAGGAAGCGGTCCTGCACCGGCCCCTTGTCGGCTTCGGCCATACGCGCGTGGAAATGCGCCGCGGCCACGCCGGCGTCGAGCAGCGTCTGCTCCAGTTCCTCGGTGCGCTTGCGGCTGTTGCAGTACACGATGCCGCACTGGCCCTTGTGGCCGAGCGCCCAGGCCACGATCTCGTCCTCGCGGTCCCATCTGCCGACGTATTTCGTATCGAATCGGATGTTCGGCCGGTCAAAGGTCGTGTTCACACGAACGGGATCGCGCTGGCCGAGGTTCTCGCTGATCTCGGTGCGCGTGGACGGCGTGGCCGTGGCGGTGAACGCGGCGATGCGCAGACGCGGTTCGGTGGTGGGACGCTCAGGGAGGGAACGCACGAACTTGCTGATGTCAAGGTATGCGGGTCGGAAGTCCTGTCCCCATTGCAGTACGCAGTGGGCTTCGTCCACGGCGATGAGATCTATCGGCATACGATTGGCGAACGTCGAGAAATCACGGGTTTTCAGCCGCTCCGGAGCAACGTACAGCAGTTTGAGTCCGCCGGCGAGCGCCTTGTCGTAGATGGCGCGACGCTCGGCGACGCTGGTGCCGGCGTCGATGAGCGCGGCGGGGATGCCGCGGCGTTCGAGCGACTGCACCTGGTCGCGCATGAGCGCGCGCAACGGCGTGATGACCAGCGTGAATCGCAAGGCCATGGCCGGCAGCTGGTAGCATACGGATTTCCCGGCACCGGTCGGCAGTACGGCCAATACGTCGTGACCGTTCATGATGGCGTTGACGACGTCGGCTTGGCCCGCGCGGAAATCATCGTATCCGAAGAAGCGTTTCAGCGCGTTGCGGGCGGGAGCCGTATAGTCGCGGTCGCCCGTCTTTTCGGCTGTACGATTCATGTCGTCCACGGTGTGCCGCCTTTCCCTGCATCTGCTGCGAATCGTACCATTATGCGGCGCAATTATGGGGTGTGTGCAAATTACCGGCCGTTGGCCGAATATTCATAGTGCGGTTACAGTAAGCTTCATTGCAAAAGTGTTCGCGCGCAGACGCGACGAATCGTGCGGCGGCCGTATGGACGGCCGGGCCTCCGATTCGGGAAGTCGAGCGCAGCCTCAGAGAAGGAATCATACGAATCATGCCCGAAAGACTGGCGAAGCCGGAGAAGTTCTGCCCGAAATGCGGCGCTTTGCGGGGATTTGGCACGCAGTTCTGCATGACCTGCGGATATCGGTTCCCTCTGAACGACGCGGACGGCAACGCTGCGGACGGCGGTTCGGCCGCTTTCGACGGCGGCCGTGATGAACGTGACATCCCCCAGTCGCCGGCGGAGATCACCGTTGTTTCGCAGACGGGGTCCATTCCTCCCGTGCAGGATGCACCGGCGATGGTGACGGCTGCCGGCGCGGTTCCGGTGGCGGTTGCACCCGCAACGCCTGCAATGCCCGCATCCGATCCGGCCCCGGCGCCAGCGACCGCAGCTCCGGCGGCCCTTGAGGAAACGGCCGCTTTCGACCCGCTCGCCGAATTGGACGAGCCGACGGTGCCTGCCTCCAGTTCTGCGACCCCTGCCGCCGCTCCGGCTCCGGCGCCGGCGGCACCCACGTCGGTTCCCGCCCCGCCGGCAACATCACCGGCGCCGCTCGAAGAGACCGCGGCGTTTGATCCGCTCGCCGAATTGGACGAGCCGACCCCAACCGCCTCCGCTCCTGCGAATTCCGCGATTCCCGCGAATTCCGCAGCATCGTCTTCTGCGGCACCGTCCTCCGACAAGCCCTCCGACAAGCCGGTCGACAAGCCGGTCGATGCGGCCGCGCAGCTGATTCCGCCGCTGACCATGTTCGGCGTCTCGCATGAGAAAACGGCGGCACCTACGTCGACGCACGGTGCGTCGGCACCGGCCGCAGCACCGGCAACGGTGGCGGCAACGGAAGCGTTCACGCCGATTGCGCCGACATCAACGCCATCGCCAGCGGCCACACCGGATGACGGTGCGACGCAGGCGATGCCGACCATCGCCATTCCCCGACCGTCGACGGGCTCCGCACCTGCGGCGAGGACCTTGTCATCGGCGCCGACGCCGGCCGGCACGCAATCGATGGCGACGACTCCCCTGCAGCAGACGACCAATGACACCGCCAATACGACGGCCATTCCCAACGGCGGCAACGGCATTGCATCCGGCAGCCTGAACGACGACGGCCTGGGCCCGCTGATGATGGACCCCTCGGTCGGCAGCGCGTCGCTGGCCGCATTGGCGTCGCCTGCGGAAGACTCCGGTATGACGACCGCTGCGCCGAACGCCGGTCAGGCAGTACGGACGTCTGTGCCGGCACAGGCAGAGACACCGACACCGGCATCGGCATCGGCATCGGCATCGGATGACCAGGCCACGGCCGTAATCAAGCCGATCGGAGCCTCGCATACGGCGGCCCCCTTGCCGAAGCGATTGACAGGAACCGGCCTCGCCGGCATCAACAAGGGTTCCAAGACCGACGAGCCGCAGGAATCCAAGGGACTGAAGGCCCTCAAGGACCTTTGGGGCTCCAAGGGCGTAAAGGCCCAGGATGGCGTGCAAGGCCCGAAGGAACCGTCGGGTACGCAGGAACTGCCGCGCCCGAAGACGCCACCGAACCCGAAGTCACCGGCGAAGCCGAAGCGGCCGCTTGACGCCAAGTGCCGTCGTATCATCATGATCGCCGTGATCTGCGTGGTCGCACTGGTGCTGGGTGGCGGCGGCTACGCGCTGTGGGCGCGTCATCAGCACGCGACGGCACTGGCCGACTGCACCGCCGCACAGGCGAATCTCACCGACGCCAAGAAGGCGCTGGACGCCACGTTGGAGAACGTCAAGTCGACGGCCGGCATCGACAAGTCGAAGCTCGCCGACGCCTCGACGCTGACCGATCTGAAGGGCCTTATCGATGAGGGCGCGGCCCAGAAGGCACCGGCCGATCCATGCGCCTCGAATCTTTCGACCAGGCAGTTGACCGACAACACCACGACGGTTTCGGCCAAGGCCAAGGCGTTCTCGACGCTGAACGTCCAGCTGAACAAGGCCTCCAAGGCGGTGCAGGCCAGCCAGGAGAAGAAGCTGCTGGACGATGCGCGCGCCTCGCTGGTCGACACGTACGCGAAGGCGGAGAAGCTCATCAGCGACGCGACCGGCAAGGTGGCGGACGCCTCCACGCTCACCGCGCTCAAGCAGGCCGCCACCGCCGCGAAGAAGATCGTGGCCGGCGGCGAAGGCGAGAAGACCGACGTCGACGAGATCAACACGCAGATCAAGGCGCTACAGGCCGCAATGACCAAGGTGAACGAGTCGGTGAAGGCCAAGCAGGCCGCCGACGCAAAGAAGAAGGCCGACAAGACGCATTGCGCGACCATCGCCGGCGGCTACAGCGGATTCAAGGTGAGCATGTCGCTTACCGTGAAGGCCGACTGCAGCGTGACCTGGAAGCCGAGCAAGGGCAATTCGACCGACGCCACCTACGTGGCCGAATCGTACAAGGGCTCCGACGGCACCTACACGTGGAAGCTCTCGAACGGCAAGACCGTGACGCTCTACCCGGCCGGCAAGAGCTCGCCCATCATCACCAAGGCGTACTCGGGCGACAAGAGCAAGGCCGACGAGCTGAAGAAGCTCACCGCCAAGACCACGATCGAAACCGACGGCAAGGCGTATACGAAGTAGGGCCGGGGACGGCGAGCAGACGAAAACAGGCAGACGAAGAGAGAATCGGAGAGTCTGCCATTTGCTAAATCACGATTTAGTAAATCATAATTTAGTAAATCGTGATTTAGCAAATGGTTGTGGATCGGTTGTTCTCGTTTTCGTTCTTCGGCATCGTTGGGAGTCCGATGGCCGTACCGTATTATCACGAAGCGGAAAGGACAGCGATGCCATCTGAACAGGACGTAATCATGACGACCTGCGCTGCCTTGGAACATCTGAAATCACGGACCATGATACCGATTGCCGGCCCGTGCAACGTCTATCGTCTGGATTCCGACCTGTACGTCACCGAGGACGACTGGCTCAATGTTTTCCATGGCATGCCACGGTGGGCTTCCGATGCCTTCGTTCTCTGGACGAACGGGCATGCTCCGAACGAAATCGCCGCAACAGTCAACGAAAGTGGATATCAGGCACTGCATCAGGCCGCATCTGCTTCCATCACAGAAGCTGATGCAGAATGCTTCTTCACCGCCATCGAATAACACTGCAAACCATGAAGGAGTTTCAGCCATGACAGACCTCCAACACGGTGAGCGATGCTGTCATCGTACATCGCAGACCGCGGTCACTCACTGAATCCGGCCATGAACACGCGTGCATTCGACTGTTTCGCGGTCGAATTCAGTGAGAGACATCTCTGTCCCCTATCCCTCGTAATTGCCGGAGATATGGCGGTACAGTTCCGCGTCAAGCGGGCGGGCCAAACGCAACGTGGAGAGCGTGACGTTGACGGTTTTCTCACCGCTGGCATCGGACTTCGTCGTCAGTTCGGCATTTTCCAGCGCAGCCACATGACCGACGTAGTAATACTTCTTGTCGTCGGCCTCTTCACGGCGCATGACGAAGAGCGGAACGAAATGCTCGTGTGCCTCTTTACCGGTCCCTTCACGCATCCACTGGAATTCAGGCGAATTCGGTGTGCGCCCGTTCTTGCTGAACCATGCCATCTCCTGCGGATTGAGGAACCGATCCTCGTATTGGCTGGCCGCATACTTTACGAAGATGGGCATGGTGTTGGTTTCCTTGTGACGGAAATATCCGCCGACGTTCTGCCCGTTGAGTTCCTTATGCCAACCGCACAGTCGCATGACATCAGCGAGCGCATACTTCTGTTCGTATAGGAATCCGCGATCGAACGGACGCCTGTTTTCGCGGGCCGTGGCATAGAGATCACGACAATTGCGCAGGCCGACCCGCAATGCATCAGCGAAGGAAATACGGAAGGTTCGATTCGATGCCAGCATATCGGTGAAGGCCTCCGTAAGCCGGCACATGCCGTTGTCATCGCGTTCAACCAAGGGCGTACCGCCAAAGCGCTTACGGCTGGCGTCGAAATACGAGTAGTCGAGCACGTGAAGGGCCGATTCGAACTGGTCCGACGCCATGTAGGCTTCGGGGAACCGTTCGCGTATGGAATCGACGAGGGCGCTGTCATGCACTGCCGAGGCGGGGCGCCATGTCGAGGCCGACGTATCTGCAGTATCGCCGAGATATTCATTGGAAAATCGGCATAATTCGTCAAGAATCACCAGTTCGTGCGGCCGCAGGCCCGGCAACAGAACCGATGTCGCCATCTTCAATATGCCGTTCTCTACATCAGAGACCGGTTCAAGCTGATCGAGAAAATCACCGTCGGCATTCTTGCCATGGCTCAGACTCTGCTCCCGAGAGCGCACGAATTCGAGATAGTTGCTTTTCTTCGCGGCCAGTGTCAGTGGCAGCGACGGGTCATAGTCGTAGACGTCCACGAGCATGGGGATGCGGCCATATTCGTAGCGAATCTGCCGGTATTGCTCGGTCAGTTTCTTCATATCGGACCAGTCGGCCGTGTCCAGCGATTTGAGGATACGCTCCTTTGCGATCGGGTCGAAGCTGATGGACGACAATCCGATCGACGAACGTTGCAGGTTCTTCCTTGCGATGTCGCGATCGCCGGTGTTGCCGTACAACGCGACCGGAATGAGGTAGTTGTTCGCATAGTTGCCGATGAAGTCGATGACGACGACGCGGTCCTTATGGGGAAACTTACGCAGGCCACGGCCCAGCTGCTGGGTGAAGATGATGCTGGATTGCGTGTTGCGCAGCATCACGATCTGATTCAGCGCCGGAATATCGACACCTTCATTGAACAGGTCGACGGTGAAGAGGTAATCCAGTTCGCCGCTCTCCAGCTGCCTGATCAGCGGCTCGCGGTCCTCCTGCTTGGGGTATCGACTGCTGGTGACCGCCGCCGTGCGGTAATTGCGTTCGGCCTGCTGGTTGTACTGTTGGTTGAACAGGTCGGAAAGCCGTTCGGCCTCCTCCTGCCGGCTGCAGAACACCAATCCTGTGATCTGCTGATGGTACTGCCCGTACTGTTGCAGCTTGTCGATGATGTATCGGACTCGTTCCTTGGTCGCCAGCTGGTTGATCTCATAAGTGAGCTGACTGTTCTCCTTGGCGGTGGCCCCGTGCGCGACGTCGATGGATTCGCCGTCATCTCCCAGGTATTCAGCCACGCCATGATATTCGAACGGGCACAGCATGTCCTCGTCCAACGCCTTTTGCAAGCGGATTTCATAAGCGATGTTGTACCCGAACAGCTCGAAGATGTTGATGCCGTCGGTACGTTCCGGCGTGGCCGTCATACCGAGCATGAAGTCGGCATCCCTGAAATGGTCCATGACACGCTGATAGCTGACGGCACCGGCATGATGCACCTCGTCGACAAGAATGTAGTCGAACTCGTCGGACGCGAATTGTTCCAGCACATCGGGGCGACTCAAAGTCTGAACGGTGGCGAACACGTATTTACGGTCGTGCTCCTTGCTGCCGCCAGTGAAGAGTCCCAGCTCATCGTCAGGGCAGCCAAGCACACGCTGGTAAGACTTCATCGCCGCCTTGAGAATCTGATGCTGCTGCGCAATATACAGCATTCGTTTCGGATGATACTGTCTTACATCAAACGCCGACAGATAGGTCTTGCCGGTGCCGGTGGCGGAAACGATGATTGCACGGTGCTCACCCTCGTCACGCAGCTTCTGCAGGTTGGTGAGCGCCTCCCTCTGCATCGCATTCGGCTTGATATCGCGGTTCTTCAGTGATTCAAGGACTTCACGACGCGGAGGCGCGTACTTTTTAAAGTCCTCTTCGTATTGTTTGATCCACTCTTCGGTGAGCGGCTCGGACTCGCTGATCTGCGCATCCAGTTCCTCGCGGAACTGACGGACCAACTCGCCCTCGGGCAACGACGAGACCTTGAGATTCCATTCGCGCTGGGTGCCGTTCAGCGCGGTTTCGGTGAGGTTGGAGCTGCCTACATACAAATTGAAATACGGGTCTCCGCTTTTGGACCGCCGCGTGAACACATAGCCTTTGGGATGAAAGTTCGGGGCTTTTCCGCTGCCGGATTCCGATTCGTCATGCCAGATGCGCACGTCGATATCGGTCTTTTCCTGTATTTTGAGCAGATCCCAGAAAGCTTTCGGGCTGTTGAAAAAGTTCTTTGTGGAAGTGATGATACGGCCTTTGGAACCTCCGACTGCGGCTCGAGAATCATGCCAATCATACAGTTTCTGCTGAAGGCCACCTACGGCGCCGGCGCTTACGAACGCAACCGACATATCGAAAGCATCGCAATCGGAGAGTTCGGACTCGAGCTCGTCCTTCATGGTATGGCCAGGCCGGTTCGCGATCAGCTTGGGCGCATACTGCCCCGTGACATCGGCATTGGCACGAATCAGACCGGAGAATACATCATCCTGAACGATATCGACCAGTTTTTCCTGTACGACCGAATGCGTATCTGGATTATCCGCATCGGAAGCCGGCAACGGCAGCCGCATCTGTTCCGACGTATCCGTTCGCGGGGATTCCTCGATGAAGGAATCCATCTGCTGAGGGTCGATGTACTTTCCGGCCTTGTGGTCACTCATACGATACTCACTTCCCCATGAAATCCATCGTCGAGATCATGCTTACGGCCTTGTGGTCAGCCGGCGCCCAGTCGAGCGACGGCATGTCGGCCGGCTTGAGCCAGCGGAACTGCTGATGTTCTGTGCGGCGCGGCTCGCCGGAAAGCAGATGACAGATGAACACGGTGAGCGTGACGGTGCCGAAATCGTAGTCATACGAATCGGTGCACACCTCGTCACCGATCTCGACCTCGCACAGAAGCTCCTCCTCGATCTCGCGATGCAGGGCCTCGCGCGGGGTCTCGTGCGGCTCGATCTTGCCGCCGGGGAACTCCCACTTGCCGCTCAGCTGCTTGCCGCCGCCGCGCTGTGCGCACATCACCTCGCCGTCGCGCACAATCGCCGCGCCGACCACGCGAATCTGCTTGCGCGGGACGGTCGCACCAGCGTCCGCCGTCATGGTTCCGTTCGTCGAATTCTCGGCCATATGTTCCTGTATCTCCTCGTCTCAACCGACTAACCACGATACCGATCACCAGGATACCGGCCGGCGGGCGCAAAGCACGGCAATCACATCGTTGCCACGCACGGCGATGATTGTCATGCGCGGCAGAGGCCGCCTCCATATCGAATCGATGACGTACCGCATGTGTGCAGCGAAATAACGGCCGTCGCGCAAAGGACCGTCAATCGGCCAAGACCGGCGATAAGGGGGTAGGCTGGAAAATTAGGGAATGCCGTGCGAGCCGGTCAAGGATGGTCGGCGAGTGTGACGGCGCAAAAGTTTCGCGGCGACAAGCGGAATGGAGAGGAACGAGATGAGCGGCAACAAACGACCGGTGAGATTCTGCCCGAAATGCGGCTCCCCGCGACAGGAGGATTCGGGATTCTGCATGAACTGCGGCCACGCGTTTACGCAGCCGGCGAATTCGAATACCGCGTCCGGAACAAGTGCGGCACCAGCGCCGGCGCCAAATACACCGGCATCGTCACCTGTTCCGGCTCCGGCTCCTGCACAACCGGTTCCGGCTCCTGCACAACCCGTTCCCGCACCCACCGCAGTGCCGCTGCCCAACGGGGCCGTAGTGTCCGCCAATGATGGGGATGCCGCCTCGGGAGCCGCGACCGGCGGCATCGATGCCGCCGCCCCGACGCCCGGACCGGCATCCGACTCTTCTTCCAAGACCAAGCCGACGAAGAAGACCATCGCAATCATCGCGGCTGCCGTCGTCGCGGCGATCGTCATCGCCATCGGGGTGGGCGTGTACATACATCGGTCGAAGGAGAACGCCTACAACACGGCGCTTACGGCCTGCAACGACGCGACGGCCAAGCTCAAGGAGTCCAAGACGACGATGGGCAAGTCGCAGAAGGCCGCGCAGGAGGCCGCCAAGACCAAGAGCGACGATCTCAGCGACGCCTCCACGCTCGACGACCTGAAGAAACTGCCCGGCACCGGCGAAGGCTCCACGGTGAACGACCTCACCCGCACCGCGCCGACGACCGACAACGATTCCGACGACTCCTACTCGTGCAGTCCGGACCTTACCGCCAACATTCTTTCGGACCATGCCAACTACATGAACGACGAAGCCGACGAATACACCGACGTCGCCAAGAAATTCAACAAGGCCACGAAAGCCGTGAACAAGTCGAAGGAGGAGAAGACCTCGCAGACGGCGAAATCCACGCTGCAGAACGCCATCTCGGACGCGCAGTCGATGCTGAGCAGATCCAACGGCAAGGTAACGGACAACGCCACGCGCACCGCCCTGCAGCAGGCGATCGACGCCGCGAAGAAGACGCTCGACTCCTCCGATTCCGATGCCGCGGCCATGACCCGTGCCACGTCGAATCTGAAGGCCGCCATCAGCAAGGTCAGCGATTCGATGCAGGCCAAGGAGAAATCCGACGCACAGAAGAAGGCGCAGGAGCAGGCTGCGGCAGCCGACAAGACGCGATGCGTGTCGATTGCCGGCACGTACGGCATGTGGCAGGGCAGCCCGCAACTGACCGTCAGCGCCGACTGCAGCGCCACGCAATCCGACGTGACCGGCGGAGGCGGCTGGTCCGGCACCTATGTGGCGAACTCGTACCAGTCGGGAACATGGAAGCTGTCGAACGGCAAGACGCTCACCTACTACCCCGCCGGCACGACGTCACCATGGATCAAGCAGTATCTGGCGAGCACCGGCGGAGGCCCGGGACCAAGCCAGGCGCAGATCGAAACGTCGGACGGCACTCCATACGTCAGACTCAACTGACGAATCGCCGAATATCGCCGTATCTCGTGATTCGCGTGTGGAACGCCCGCGCACGAATCACGATTTTTTATTCGGAGGCCTGCTGACGGGCGAGGTCGAGGGCCTTGTTGAAGGCGTCGGACGTCCAGCTGGCGCCGGCCACCTTGTCGACCTTCATGCCCTTGAGCGGCTTGCCCTCCACGACACCGGGAATGGCCTTGATGAAATCGTTCTGGTGGTTCTTCGAAATCACGGTGAACGGATGCCCGACCACCTGCACATCGGCGACCTTGCCATCGGCGATCTTCAACGTGACGTCGATGCTGTCCTCGCCGACCGGGCCATACTGGCCTTTGATGGAGTAGGTGCCGTCCTTGTATTTGCCGGTGTCCTTGCCGGTCGCCGACGCGGATGCCGAAGCCGACGCGCTGCTGCTCGCAGACGGCGACGACGTGGATTCACCGGAGCTGCCGGCGTATTCGTCGTCCATCGGAACGGCCTTGGACTTGGGATCGCCGCAGCCGCCGAGCAACGCGCTTGCCACGACCAGACCGGCGAACGCCGCGGCCGCGGTCTTGACGGAAGTCTTATTGGTCAATGTGGTCTCCTTCCGAAAAGAAGTCTAGTCGACGTCTCCGCCGGTCTTGGCGGCCTTGGTGGGGTCTTCGAAACCAATCGGGGTGTCGCCGCTCTGGGCGCCCTCGGCCTTCGAGCCGGTGGACGCGGGCTTGCCTCCGGCCGCCTCGTACGCCTTGCGCGCCTCCTCGTCGTTCCACTTCTCGCCCACGAGCACGCCGTGGTTGAGCATGATCTCGCGCTCCGCACAGCTGGCGACAAGCGCATCGTGCGTCACGACGATGATGGTCGTGCCCTGCTTGTGCAGGTCGCGGAACAGGTCGAGCACGATCTTCTCGTTCTTCTCGTCGAGGTTGCCGGTGGGCTCGTCGGCGAGGATGAGCTTCGGGCAGTTGATGAGCGCGCGGGCGATGCACACACGCTGCTGCTCGCCGCCGGAAAGCTGGCCGGGCAGATGGTGCGCGCGGTCGGCGAGGCCGACCTTGTCGAGCGCCTCCATGGCCTGCTTTTCGTTGACGACGGAATGGTAGTACTGCGCGACCATCACGTTTTCAACAGCCGTCAGATGCGGCACGAGATAGAACTTCTGGAAGACCAGACCGATGAGGTTCTTACGCACGTCGGCCAGCTGCGAAGCATTGAGATCCTCGAGCTTGCGGCCCTCAAGCGAGACGGAGCCCTTGGACGGCGTATCCATGCAGCCGATCATGTTCATGAGCGTGGTCTTGCCGGAGCCGGACGAGCCGACGATGGCGAGCCATTCGCCTTCGGGCACGGTGAGCGACAGGTCGTCGACGGCGTGCAGCGAGCCATAGATCTTCGAAATGTGGTCGAGTTCAAGAAGCATGGGAGATTTCCTTTTGTGGTATGTAGGAGCGTTATTCCTCGCGGAGCACGACGGCGGGGTCGATGCGCGAGGCACGACGGACGGGGATGACAGAGGCGAGCACGGCGATGAGGATGCTCAACACGACGGAGCCGATGCCGAGCAGCCAGTTGAACGCGAGCCCGCGGTCGAACACGGTCTGGCAGAGAATCCTCGCGAACGCGTAGCCGACGGCGGTGCCGAGCACGCCGCCAATCAGACCGTAGAACGCGGATTCCACGTAGAATTCCGTGCCGACACTGGCGGAACTGGCGCCGAGCGCCTTGCGCAGGCCGATTTCGTTGCGCCGCTGCGAGACGATCGACGCCATCGTGGTCGAGACGCCGACCAGCGTGAGCACGAGCACGACCACCGACACCAGCCAGAACAACGTCTGAAGCATGGTGATGATGCGCGTGTTCGACGACGTGATCTTCGTGACCTGCTGCGCCTTGACACCAAGCGAGGTGTCGGCATTGATGGCCTTGACGATGCTGCCCAAACCGTTCGCGTCGGCGCCGGACGAGTATTCGACGACGTCGGCGCCGCGCTGGCCGGCCAGCTTGGCGACGTCGGATTCGTCGGCGTAGACGATCTCATCCTCGCTGCCACCCGTATCGACGATGCCGGCGACCTCGAATTCGGTGCCGCCGCCCTCCATGATGTCGGAGGAGACGCGGCCGTCGCGCGTCTGCTGGCTGTTGGACTGCGACTGGACCTGATTCTGCGTGGCGTCGGCCGATTGGCTGTTGTCCGCGCTGCCATCCGTCGAACCCGACGAACTACCCGCGTTATCCGACGCGCGATACGCAATCGTCATCGTCGAACCAATCTGCAATCCCATCGCATCGGCCACGTCGCGGCCAATCAGCACCTTGCCGGCGGACGGCCATGCGCCGTCGACCACCCAATGCTGGTTGAGGTTGCGCACCTCGGCAGGATTGATGCCGCCGAGCACATACGGCGCGGAGTTGATGCGCACCGTCTCGTAACGATACGTGGCGGATTTCGCCGAGCCATGAGCCGTGACCAGCGACGTGGCCTGCTTGATGACGTCGGCCGGCATGCCGCCCTTCGAGGCGCCCGACTCCGACGGTGTGACGATGAGGTTCGCACCATACGCACGCATCTCGTCGTTCATCTGCTGCGGCACAACGAGACACACGGCCGCCAGGCAGAACAGCGTGGCCGCACCGACCAGCGACGACACCACGGCCATCGCGGCGCGCGAACGGCGACGGAACACCGCGCCGAAGATCATCGTCGCGAACATGCGACGGTTGGTCATGGGCCGTGACGACGCCTTGCGCGTCACGCCCTTGGAAACCTTGGATTTACCGACCATGGAGCACCTCCGCCGGACGCAGCCTCAGAATCGAACGAATCGACGAGACGGAGGCCACAAGAATAGTCAACGCCAACAATACGAACACGAGAACGAACACCATCGGACGCATGGTGATGCCCGAGCCGAACACTATCTGGCCGACGATCTGCGCGACGCCCGAGCCAAGTCCGGCACCGACGATTGCGCCGACCAGTGAAATCGCGGCGGTTTCGGCGAGCATGAGCCTCGATACGGCGCCGTCGGTCGCGCCGATGGCCTTGAGCAACGCCAGTTCGCTGGAACGTTCGGAGATCGACGCGGCCATGAGATTGGCCACGGCGATTGCGGCGGCGATCAACGACAATGCGGTCATGAGAATCATCACGGCCTGCGTCTTGTTCATCACGTCACCCTGCAATGCGGCCACCTGCCGCACCTGCTTGGCCACGGAACCGGGGATGACCTCCTCGATCTGGTAGGCGATGGAGCTGGGATACGCGGTGCAGTACCAGGTCTCCCACTCCTCCTGTGTCAGGGCCGCGGGGTTCTTCGCGGCCTTGCGCGCCAAGTCGTTCTCCGGCGTGGTCAACGCCTTGACCTCGACCTTGTCGACGGAATCGGGCAGATTCGCCAGCACCTGCGCGGTGGACGACGGCAGATACAGCGAGCCGGCGTCATCGTCGCCGGAATCGTAGATGCCGACGATCTTGAGCGGCTGGGAGTTCCTGCCCTTATGCAGGGTGATGGTGTCGCCGACCTTCACGCCGAGCGAATCGGCGAGGTCCTTGCCCATCATGCCCTCGGCGGAATCGTCCTTCGGCCAAGCGCCGTCGACCGTCCACCATGAGCGCATGCCCTGCACGCCGGCGACCGTGCTTTCGCCGGTCGCCAGATGCAGCGTCTTGTTGAACCATGTGCCGACAAGCGGGATGGTCTGCGATTTGCTGCCGGACGTATCGATCTGAGCGTGGATGTTCAGCTGCGGCGCGAAATTCGTGATGTTGAACGCCCAGAAGATGGTCTTGATCTTCGGAACGTCGGATTCCTTGAGGAACGCCGTCGGGTCGGCGGTCTCGCCGGCCGTGCCATCCCCGGCCGCCGCGCCCGACCCGGATTCCATGGAATACAGGTCGGAGATCACGGCGTCGGACTTCGGCTGCACGGTGATGTTGGAACCGTATGACGAAAGTTCGGCGTTGAGTTTGTCGCCGACGTCGAAGACCACGCCAAGCATGGCCACCGACACCGTCGCCGACAGGCAGACGGTGACGGCGATCAGCATACGGCGTTTGAACTGCCGGCTGAACGACCGGAAAATCATTTTCAGAAAGAACATGGGTTGCCTTCCTTACCGCCGTCAGAGCTTGAAATGCGCCGAAAGGGCGTCGAGGTCGGACGTCTGGATGGTGATGGCGCCGTTGCCGGCCTTGTAGGGGAACGGCACGGGGTTGCATCCGCCCTTGAAGCCGATGGTGGCCAAGTTGATAGCCACGTCGCACTTCTTGCAGATGATCTTGCCGTCCTTCTCGTAGTAGCCGGCGTCGCCGCAGTTGTCGCAGGCGTCGAGTCCGACGCCGTATGCGCCGCCGTTCTTCTTGATGATGATAAAGCGCATCGTGGTGCCGTCCTTCGCCTTGTATTCGAAGCGATGGAGATGGCCGTCGGCAACTTGGGAGAACTTGATGGTGGCCACGCCCTTGGACAGCGAATACGATTCGGGAGGCGACAACGTCGGGGTCTTGTTGATTTCGGCCACGCCGACGGTAAGGGTGACGGTCACGCCGATCATGGCGATGAGACTCCATACGGAGGCGGCGACGGCACGACGGCGGAACGCCTTGTGCGTGCGGACGATGGCCTCGTTGGCGCCGGTCATCGGCATATGGAAGCCGGCGATGACGGATGCGATGGCGGGCACGATGAACACCCACGCCTGCGCCATGATGAGCTGCGTGTTGTGGTTGATGAACCAGACAAGCAGTGTGAACAGCGACAGCGGCATGTACATGAGCAGGTCCTGCTGCATCTGGATGAGCGCCGTGAAATGCTGCACGAACAGGATGACGGCGACGGCCAGCGCGGCGAACGTGAACGCCGGGCGCACGGCCGTGGAGCGCATGGTGCGGAAGATGGCGGCGATGACGACGCTGGCTCCCACGCCGAGCAGGAAGCCGAGGGCGCGCAGCAGCATGGCGGAGGTGAAGACCGGGTCTCCCGGCTCCACGAAGATGGTGAGCTGCAGGATGACGTCCGGCAACGCGTAGAAGATCGCGAGGGCTATGCACACGGCCGCGACGCCATTGCTCACGTGAAGCAGGACCGGCCGCTTATGCCAGTTCTTCGTGGTGTGATGCGCCATGACGATGACGATGATGGTGAGCACGTCGACGATAATCGCGCAGACCAGCACAGGGAAGTTCACAAAGGTGCGCTGGTTGATGACCGCGGTGGCACGCAATGACGCGAAGATTATCGCGGCGACGAATCCGATGGAGAATCCCCATAGACGCCAGCGCGCGCTGATTGGTTTGTCCTTGCCTTCGCCGACGGTGAGCATGACGCTCAGGCACATCACCAGCAGCGCGACCGCCAATGTGCCGGGCATGACCGTCACAAACTGTTTAAGCATTCGTTTCGCTTCTTTCCTAGGGGTCCCTTAGGATTCTTGAATTTTGTGGTTCCGCGCCTAAACGCGAAAAATCCTTCCGCCGTTGTCGTTGCGATTTTCGGCAGAAGGAGAGGCTGGTAGGCTCCCTCTGATGAGGGAGCTGGCCGCCATAGGCGGACGGAGGGAGAGACTATGAGTAGGCCGTCATGTTCTCTCCCCCAGTCAGCTTCGCTGACGGTCCCCTCATCAGAGGGGGACGAGCGGCGGCAGACCCTGGGGCTACATCACCACTGACGCGGGGTGTACTTCCAGTTGTCGAAGGTCACCTTGAGCGGGGAGGTCCAGAAGCGACCGGTCACACCGGTCTCCTTGTCGACGTGGAGCATCCAGCCCTTCTCCTCCGGGGACTTGATGTTCAGCTCGAGCTTGTAGTTGCCGGCCTTGTCGAGCTTCACGTTGGCGCCGTAGTGCGGGCCGTCGGAGGCGTTCATCTGCATGAAGGTACCGGAGCCGACCGACTTGTTGGTGGACTTGTCGATGATGTTGTAGGCGACGGTCAGGTCGGGGATGAAGTCACCCTTGCCGTAGCCGAGCTTGGTGCCCTCCTGGTTGGCGTGGATGTCGGCCTCCAGGTGGAAGCTCGCGTCGGCGGCCTTCAGGCCCATGCCGGCGGGCTCCATGTCGATGGGCTGGAAGTAGACGGCGCCGACCATGAGCGGGCCGACTTCCTGATCCTGGTCGGGGCCGACCGGGACCTCCTCGAAGCCGGCGGAATCGCTGCCGGAATCCTTGGAGGAGTCGGCGGAGGCGGAGGACGAGGTGTCGGACTTGGCGGAGCTGGAGCTGTTGGAGCTCGAGGAGTTGCCGCAGCCGGACAGGGCGAGGGCGCCGGAGAGAACGATGGCGGCGAGGGCCATCAGCTTGCTTTTCTTCATTTCTCTATCCTTTAGTTACTTGTTTTACTTGTGTTGGTAAATTGCTTTGCCAAAATCTTGGGGAGGCGATCACTTCGTCTCGAGAGCGGACTGCACCTTGCGCTTGCGCTGCTTGGCGAAGCCGACCGCGAACAGGGCGAGCACGGCGATGGCCGCGAGGACCTGCGCCACGATGGTCTCAACGTACGGGTAGAAGCCGAGCCAATCGTTGGTGGGAACGCCCTGCAGGTACATGCCGGAAAGCGCGTCGCCTTCGATGAGCGCGTGCACGCCGCCACCGGCGAAGATGACCACGAGCACCGACATCAGAATCGACGTGACAAGGAAGAACGGGCCGATCGGAATCTTCACCGAAGTGAAGCGGATGAGCAGGAAAACGATGACGAGCACGACCGCGGCGGCGATGCCACCGATCCACATGCCCTTGGAATCCTGGCTCATGGAGTAGATGGACTCGTAGAAAATCACCGTTTCGGCGCCTTCGCGGAAGACCGCGAGGAAGCTCAGCATGGCGAGCGAGACCACGGTGCCCATCGTCGTGGTGTTGGCGACGTGCGCGTCATGCGCGGCGGCGACGGCGGACTCGGTCTTGTTCCTGATGTAGCGGTTCCACGCCTCGACGGACGACTTGTTGAGCATCCAGTTGCTGGTCCACAGCAGCATGGCCATGGCCACGAGCGCGCAAACGCCTTCCATGATCTCCTGCACGGGACCGGAGCCGCCGAACAGCAAGCCGAAGATGACGGCGATGATGCCGGAGCCGACGAGGCCGGCGAGCACGCCGAGGTAGATCCACTTGACGAACTTGCGGTTGTCGGACTTCACAAGGTAGGCGATGATGGCGGCCACCACAAGCAGAGCCTCAAGGCCCTCGCGGATAAGCACGAGGAACGCCTGGCCGACGGAGCTGGTGATGAACTTGGTGACGCCGTTGACCTGGGCGCCGCCATCGAGCTTCTGGGCGTCCTCCTTGAGCATGGCCTTGAGGTCGTCGACGTACTTCTTGGCATCCTTGAGCGGCTCGCCGTTGTTCATGGCCTGACGGCATTCCTTGAACTGGTATTCCACCTGGGAGACGCGGTTGCCGCCGATGGCGTTCATCACGTTCTTCTCGAAGCCGAGCTTCTCGTAGTACTGGTAGTAGGCGTTGTTGACGAGTTCGGCGCCCTTGGCGCCGTCGCCGTCGGCATAGGCCTTGTAGGCGTCGTCGAGGATCGGGGTCATCTCGTCGGCCACCTGCACCCACGTTCGGTCGCCCTTGCCGTCGTTCTTCTTCTTTTTGGCGTCGAGGGCCTTGCGTTCCTTGGCGGTCTGTTCGGCACGCTGCTTGGCGTATTCAGCCGGCTTGGCGAGCTTGGCGTTGGCGTCGAGCGTGGAGGCCGTAGAGTCGAGGTCGGCGGTCAGCTTGCTCACCTTGGCGGCGAGATCGGCCTCCTTGCCGGCGGTGTAGGCGCTGGTCTGCAGGTCCTGGAACTGCTGGGTCTGGCTCTGGTATTTGTCGGCGCCGATGGTGTCGTTGACGACCTTGCCGAAGTTGGCGGCCTCATACGTGGACCACTGCGCGGACTGGAAGTCTGCGGCCGCGCCGGCGTTGTCGCCGGACTTGTAGGCGGTCTGGCCGCTGGCGAGCTTGGCGTCGATGGCCTTGGCGACGGCGCTCCACGTGGCGAAGTTGGCCGACGACGATGCATCGGAGTCCGCGGCCTGGGCCGTGGACACGAGCGGCGTCGTGAAGAACGACGCCGCCAATATCAGCATCATGGCGAGCGCCGCGCCCACACGCACGACGACATCGAACACTGAACTACGTGACCGCATGATTTCCTCTCAAAAAACCTTGGTTTTTCGTGGTTCGAGAACATGTCAAGGCGTGTCGCGCATGAAATCCAAAGAATTTTTCTGTTTCGGAAGGCGCACTTCCGAAGCGGGAAAACCCTTTAAATTCTTGCGGTTCTCGGCAATCCCTCGAATCACAGGACCAACGTATGAGTGTTTTTGCAAAAAATAAAGTCTTGATTTTTTTGATGATGCATGATAGTATGTCTGGTCTTTGCACCTTCAAACCATGCAACCACACCACCCCGCGCCACCCGCGAACTCGTTCCGCGCACCAACCACTATGTGGAATCCGGATGGCGACACTACCATGTCAGGTATGGACATCTCCCCCTCGCACCGGCTCCCCCACATCGCCGCGTTTCCGCAGGCGCTGGGCACGGGCATCATCATCACCTGCTCGAAGCGTATTCCCGCAGGGCTGCGGCAGCGTATGGCGGGACTCATCGAGGATTTCGAGGATGCGTTCTCGCGCTTTCGCGCGGATTCATCGGTCGGCCGCATCGCCACGGCGGAGCATGGCGGCACGTTCGCGTTCCCCGACGGCCTCGGCGCGGAGGCGCTGTTCGCGCTCTACGACCGGTTGTTCGCGGCTTCTTGCGGCGCGGTGGACCCGCTGGTCGGCGAGGAACTGACGAAACTCGGCTATGGCGCCGACATGGCGTATCGGATGCGCGTCGGCACGGAATCGCCCGAGACGGTCGGAGCTTCCAGTCCCGACATGGAGGCGGCGACGGCCCCTGCGAATCCGATGGGTAAGGGCACAGAAGGTACGGACATGGTCGACTCTGACTTCGGCAAGCGACCTGCCGAAGCCGGCGTTTGCGGCGTCGCTTCCGTAAACGATTTGCGGAAGCGACCGACGTGGGGCGATGCGGTCTCGCATTCCGGCAATGTCATCATCACCACGCAGGTGGTCCAACTGGATTTCGGCGCGGCCGGCAAGGGCATGATGGTGGATCTGCTGGCGAATATCCTCGACAGGGAGCTGCCCGGCGCCGCTTACGTCATCGACGCCGGCGGCGACCTGCGTATTCACGGATTGGCGCAAACCCTAAAGCCCTCCGCGGCCTCTTCCGCAACCGAGCCGCTGACCATCGCCATGGAGGACCCGGACGACACCGCCCAGGCCATCGGGACCATCGCCATCACGGACGGCTCCCTCTGCGCCTCGGCGCCCAGCCGCCGCCATTGGCAGGTTCGTTCGGGTGACGCCCTGCGCGAGGTCCACCATTTGCTGAACGCCCTTGACGGGCAGCCGGCCGACGACGTCAAGGCGACGTGGGTCTTCGTACCGGTGCCGACGGCCGCCGCAACGGCGCCGGAGTCACGATTCGGTTCCGTGCAGCCTCCCGCATCCGAAGCATCCGACAATGATGCCGGCATGAATGACAGCGCCTCAACGCAAACGCATGAATGGACGGCAACGGATATCGCCCGCCTCTACCCCACAGCGTTGGCCGACGGCCTGGCGACGGCGTTGTTCGTCTCCGACGCCGGCGCATTGGCGGCGGCGTTCGCCGCACCGGACGAGACGCCGCTTTTCCAATGCGCGCTCATCGACATCAACCGCAACGCCGCCGCCTCACCGTCATTTCCAGGACGGTTCTTTACGGCATGACATCATCGTCGCAACGCCGTCCGCAATCCTCTGGCAGGAGAGACCACACCTCCGATCATCGAATCTGAATCACTTCAGCCCGGCAATCGGAGTGCGGCTCATTCCCCGACTTCTCCAATCATGTCCGGTCACTGCTCAATCGATTATGATCGATCAGTCGTCGTCCCGGTCATCGTTGTCGTCGTTATCGTCGTTATCATCGTTGTCGTTATCGTCGTCGGCATCATCGTTGTCATCGTTACGGTCATCCGCATCATCATCACGATCGTCCGCGTCGTCGTTCTGATCGTCATCGTTCCGGTCGTCGGCGTCATCGTCGTCGGACGAATTGCCGGTGTCGGACGTGCCGGTGTTATTGGACTGACTTGGCGAGTTCGCGGGCGCGCCGCCTCCTCCCCCGCTGCCGCCGATGCCGCAGGCGGACAGGCCGAGCAGCATCAGCACCGCCGCAAGAGCGGCGAGCAGCGACATGATTCGACGGTTGGATGCGATTTGCATACGCATGATGGTTCCCTTCATTGGTCGTTCGCATCCTCAATGCTGCGAACGATTGTTCATTCCCGACGACGCCGGTCGCATACAACCCCAATACATCATGTCTTCGCGAACGCGACATCGCCTCGGGCTTCAGCAAACGTTCAGCCCTCTTTCAGGGTACAGAACCGTGGAGGGGAATTCTCCGGCGAACGTCCCTCAAACGTTTGACGGTGCAGAATCTCCACGAATTGTTTATCGAACCGACAGGAACCGAAAACACCGTAAGATTCCCATCCGTTGCTCCACACACAACCAATCGGAACCGAAAACACCGTGCGGTTCCTGTCGGTTGCGGCATATACGACGGATGGGAACCGCAGCAGCGCCACGATTCCCACTCGTCATCACACATCCAACGCATGGGAACCGAAAAGGCACCATGGTTCCTGTTGGTTGCTGCATGCACAACAGACAGGAACTACAGCAGCGCCACGGTTCCTTTTTGTTGCAAAGACACACATTGCACGAGGGCCATTGGAAGCAAGAGACGTTTTTGCGTCAGGCGAACGACTGCGGTTTCAGTGAAACGAACATCAATTTCATGCATATATACCCCTTCGCATAACCCCATAAAACCCCCTACGCAATCGCTCGCCGATATCGGCGCATCAAACGTTCTACGGTTTGATGCGGTGGTTGGGCTTGTTTTGGGGTTAGGACAGCCACACCATCTCTCCAATCGGACAACGATTCCCACCAACGATTGCGAAGCATAATGAGAAGAAATTCATTGACCATATTCATGGGCGCATGCGTGGCCGCCATCATGACGGCGACCTTCGCCATGCCCGCCAGCGCGGCGACGACGGCAGCATCGGACGCCACGCCTACGCCGTCCAGCAGCGCCGCAACGCAGAACGCCGCGGCAGACAATGCCACCGATGACGGCAGCGCCGACAACGGCAAGACGACCGACGCCAACGGCTCCGCCGCGAGCAAGCAGGATGCCGACACCACGAATAACGGCGGCAGCGCGAACGGCAACAACGGCACCAACGGCACCAACGGCACCGACACCGACGACACTGCGGACTTCCCCGGAACGCCGGGAACCGTGGAGCCGAAGGACGTCACGACGACGTTCGACACCACGAACGGCCTGAAGGACGCCAATGGCGCGCCCATCGAGGCCGACGCCACGACCGGCATCGCCAAGCTTGAGGCCGCCAAGGGCTCGTTCGGCGGTCTCAAGATCGATGCGACCACCGGCAAGTTCGCCATTCGCGGCGCGAACAAGGACGTACAGATCAACGCCGGCACGGTGCTGTATGTTCCGGTGGCCTATGACGCCAAGGGCGTCTCGCTGAAGATCGCCACCGCCGGCGGCGACGCCGCCATCACCGTGGACGGCAAGGCCGCCACGACCAACCAGACGGTCGCCATCAACGGCAAGCAGACCGACTTCCCGAAGTACGTGACCGTGAACTTCACCGCAGCCGCATACGCCACCGCCGTGACCGTGGACTACGGTTCCGACAGCGGCTACGGCACGCCGGATGTGAAGGCCGTCGACCGTACCTACACGTTCAACACATCGAAAGTCGCGCTCCTCAAGGACGCGGCCGGCAAGCCCGTCGACGCCGCCAATCCGGCGATCCAGGGCGCCAAGGGCAGCTTCGACGGCATCCAGGTCGATGCGCTTTCGGGCAAGTTCTTCCTGCGTGCAAGCGATACGCAGGTGAATCCCGGCACCGTGCTGTATCTGCCGATCGCCGCCGACGCCAAGGGCGCGACGGTCACCGTGCAGGCCAGCGGAGCCAACGGCGTGAAGCTCACGCTCGACGGCGACGACATCGCCGTGGGTTCGGCAGCGGTCGTGAATGCCAAGGAGACCCGCTACGTGCCGCTTGCCGTCAGCAGCACCGATCCGGCGCAGCCCGGCAGCCTCTATCTGACGTCGATCAGCGTGGACTACGGCTCGAACGAGCCGGCCACGGCGACGCGGACCGTCACCGTCGGCCACGGCAGCCAGTACCGCTACCAGAGCATCCAGAAGGCGCTCGACGCCAACGATTCCTCGCTGACCGACCGCCTCGTGCTGCAGATCGCGCCTGGCGACTACCGCGAGAAGGTCACGGTCTCCAAGCCGGGCGTGGTGTTCGAGAACGGCGACAAGACGGCGTCGCAGCCCGTCGTCATCCACGAGGCGTACTACGCGGCGATGGGCACGGTGACCCCGCAGGCGGACCCGAAGTACGACGCCTCGCGCGCGGCCGGCACCAACACGTCGGGAACGGTGAGCGTGCAGTCGGGTGCGGATGGGTTCACGGCGTACGGCATCACGTTCCGCAATGATTTCAATATCTCCGTGCACCCCGAGGCCGGGTCGCAGACCCCGGCCGTGGCCCTGTACACGGCCGCCGACAGCATCAACCTCGTCAACTGCCGGCTCATCGGCCGCCAGGACACCGTATGGTTCAACGGCAACGGCCGCGTGAACGTGGAGAATTCGTACATCGAGGGAACGGTCGATTTCGTGTTCGGATCCGCCGACGCCTACATCCACGACACGCAGCTGCATATGGCGCATTTCGCCGGCAAGGACAACGGATACTTCACCGCACCGAACACGAACAAGGCACACACCGGTCTGGTGTTCGACAAGTGCCGGTTCACCGCCGACGCCGCCAATACGAAGGTCACGCTCGGCCGCCCCTGGCAGACCGAGGTGAAGCAGGTCAAGAACGCCGCCGGCGTCATCACCGGCTATGACTTCTCGAAGCAGGAGGGCGCCGATGGTCAGGGCGTGTACCCGCAGGGCGCATCCTCGGCCACGACGCTGCTGGAATCCACGGTGGCTTCGAACGTCGGCGCGAAGGTCTCGGGCACGAAGACCGTCACGCGCTGGAGCACCTGGGGACGCAAGCTCGACGGCAAGAACCTGGATGTGACGTATCATCCGGCTGTTCGTTTCGTGGAATACAATTCGACGGACGAGAACGGCACCGCCGCAGCCGCCTATGACTATGATTCCAAGCTCGGCGGCGACAATACCAAGCGCACCGACTTCCTCGTCGGCCGCGGTGCGACGCTGAGCGCCGAGCAGCTGACCGCCAAGCGCGCGGAACTGCTTGCGGCGATGCATATCGGCGGCGGCCTTGGCGATTGGAATCCGTCGTTCTCGTACGTGGGTGAAGGCATGGCGGTCACGCCGACGACGACGCCTTCGACGCCGGGCAACGGCGGTAGCGCCGGAACGAACGTCTCGACGGGCGCGGCAGGCGCCGATGACGGCCACGGCGACTCGCTGTCCAAGACCGGCGTCGACGTCATCGCCATCGCTGGAACGATGCTGATGATCGCCGCGGCAGGTGCCGTTATGACGTATCGACGCATGCTCAAGCGCTGAATCAGCCGAAATAGGAACGGCATAAAGCCACCCGCAACAACCGGCAGGAACCGAAAACATCATGAGGTCCTGCCGGTTGTTTGTTATGCAACGGAAAGGAACCGGGAGGGCGGTACGGTTCCTGTTTGTTGTTACCCGCGCAACGGACGGGAACCGAAGGGACGTTTCGGTTCCCGTTGGTTATCGCACACGCAACGTATGGGCGCCGGAAAAGCGCCTCCGTTCCCATTGGTTGCCACACATACGACGGAGGGGAACCGAAACAGTGTTGCGGTTCCCCTCCGTTGCATAGCGGCAACGTTGCGGCAACGTTTTTTACCGGGCGACCGCCGCGTTGAGATAGTCGAGCTCGGAGGCGGTCAGCGACAGCGTGGTCGCAGCGAACGAATCCTGGATTTCATGCGGGTTGCGGGCGCTGGGAATCGTGAACAGACGGTCGTACTGCGCGAGTTCCCACGCGAGCGTGACGCGCTGGTATGAGCATCCGCGCGCGGCGGCCACTTCGCGGAACGGGTCGTACTTGTGCTGGTCGACGGCGTCGAGGAATCCGCCGAGCGGCGACCAGCAGACGAACGCGAGTCCGAGTTCCGCGCAGTATTCCAGCGTGTGGTCGGGGTCGGGGTACGACGGCGAGAACTGGTTCTGCACCGCGACGAGACTGTCGCCGAGGATGCCGCGGGCGATGTCGATGTCGCGGGCGTCGACGCGCGAGATGCCGACGTGACGGACGACGCCCTCATCGACGAGCCGCCTGAATGCTCCCATCTGGTCCTCGTAGGGCAGCTGTGGGTCATTGCAATGCGAGTACAGCAGGCTCAGCGAGTCGACGTGCAGACGGCGGGCCGATTCCTTGGCCTGACGGATGATGGTCTCGGGACGGGCATCGGTCTGCCAGCCGTATTCGCCGAAGTTGTTGCCGGAGACGGCGCCGGTCTGGTCGGCGATGGCGGATTTGGGCTGAGCTGTGGAATCGGCCTCGGAGGTGGCGGGAACCCCCTCAGTCTCGCTATGCTCGACAGCTCCCCCTGAGAGGGGGAGCCAAGAAGAAGAAACGCTGAGGGTGCGCAGCCAGCCGGTTTTGGTGGCGACGAGCACGTCGTCCTTCGGGCCGTCCCATGTGGCGAGCGCGTCATATACGAGCTTCTCACCGTAGCCGAGATCCTCGGATTCGCCGGTGCCGGGCTTGCTGGGCAGATAATACGACCATGCGGTGTCGAGGTAGCGCACGCCGGCGTCGAGCGCGGCGTGGATCGTGTCGATGGCGACGTTGCGGTCGGCCGGTCGGCCTTCGATGGCGAGCGCCATCGTTCCCATGCCGAGCCTCGGCGTCTCGTATCCTGCCAGCTGTGCCATCATGGCCCCTTTCGTCGTATCGCTCCCACCATCCTACGCGACGAGGGTGGCGAACTGGCTGTTGTACAGGTCGGCGTAGAATCCGCCGTCGGCGAGCAGTTCGTCGTGGGTGCCGCGTTCGATGATGTCGCCGTCCTTCATCACGAGAATCATGTCGGCGTTCTTGATGGTCGAGAGGCGATGCGCGATG
>NZ_WHZU01000005.1 GCF_010667655.1 Bifidobacterium saimiriisciurei | reverse complement strand
ATAGTCCTCGGGCGTGGGGTAGCGGCGGAACAGTTCGCCGGTTACGGAATTCACCCGCTTGTCGGTGGTCTGCGCGCTGAGCACGGTGGCCACGAGCAGTTCCAACGGATTCGAAAAATGCAGGGCGCACTGTGGCGCGGGAATCTCGTCGCAGAGTATGCGGTATTCCTCATGCATGCGCGCCAGTCGCGCGGCCTTCGTTTCCCTTGCCATACGAACCGGTTTATCGGAACGTCATGACCGCGTCCGCCGTCGTGTGATG
This sequence comes from Bifidobacterium saimiriisciurei, assembly GCF_010667655.1. Classification (GTDB taxonomy): domain Bacteria; phylum Actinomycetota; class Actinomycetes; order Actinomycetales; family Bifidobacteriaceae; genus Galliscardovia; species Galliscardovia saimiriisciurei. The sequence goes on along the minus strand of NZ_WHZU01000005.1, from coordinate 191,262 downwards.
CCGTCGTGTGATGTCATCGGCTTGAGTGGGCAGGCGCCGACGCCGGCCGTCTACGCGGCCTTGGAATGCGCCGCGGCCTTGGCGTTCTCGTCCTGCTCGTCGTCCTCCGGCGGATCGAAGCGGTAGCCGACGTTGCGCACGGTGCCGATGAGATGCTCGTATTCGCCGCCGAGCTTGGCGCGCAGACGACGGATGTGCACATCCACGGTGCGGGTGCCGCCGTAGTAGTCGTAGCCCCACACCTCCTGCAGCAGCTGGGCGCGGGTGAACACGCGTCCCGGATGCTGCACCAGATACTTGAGCAGCTCGAACTCCTTGTACGCCAGGTCGATGGGATGGCCATGCAGCGAGGCCGTGTATCCGTTGGTGTCCACGACCAGATCGCCGGAACGGATCTGCCCCTCCTGCGTCTGTTCGCTGGCGGGCTTGGCTGCGCTCGCCGAGGAGAACGAATTGCCGCGCTCGGAGACCAGACGCAGTCGCGCCTCCACCTCGGCCGGCGATGCGCTCGCCACCACCACGTCGGAAATGCCCCACTGCGAGGTGACCACGGTGAATCCGCCCTCGGTGAGGATCAGCACGATGGGAGTGGAGAGTCCGGAAGCATGAATCAGACGGCACAGCGTCTTCGCGGTTGCGAGATCATCGCGGGCGTCAAGGAAGAGAATGGTGTTCTCCGGCATCTTGACCAACGAGGCCGCATCCATGGGCAGCACCCGCACGCGGTGGGAAAGCAGGGCCAGCGATGGCAGCACGGACGCCGGGTCGTCAGCGCTGGTCATCAAGGTAAGATCGGTCACGGCTTAACTCCCCAATACTGTAAACTTGCGATTTCGAATCGACGACAGGCAACATTGTAAGGAGCTTGTGTTAATCAATTCGATTGCATGCTATTACATTTGTTTAACAATGATTGTAAACCCGCTGTCTACTGGCACTTCGGCGGCACGATGACCTGTGCCAGCATGTGGACGGCTCCCTGACGGGCACCCGTGGTGAGAGTATGGAGAGCGGACTGCCGGCGGCGTATCGGGCCGTCGGCGCGCAGGAACGATGCGCAGGAATGCAGGAAGGCGGAACAATGGGCAAGCCAAGGAGCTGGGAGAAGCCGCAGAAGCAGAAGCCGCAGCGGGACGACGGGACGGCGCGTGGCGCATCCGGCCGTCAGCTCGGCATGACCAAGCACGGCGAATTCACCGTCGTGATCGCGCAGTTGGCCGCCTACGCATTGATGTTCGGCATCGTGTACAGCCTCGGCATGGAGACTCCCGGCGGCATCGTCGGCTCGGGCATGCTCGCGGCCAGCGCCTGCATGGTCATGATCGTGGGATGGCCGTTCGCCGGCGACAGCAGGCAGTCGGTGTTCGGCCGCGTCTTCTCCGCCGTCGTGTTCCTCGTGGCTGCGATCTTCGCGCTGCAGGGCGAGTTCTACACCGACGCCACGTTCCGTCGTTGGGCGTTGTTCCTCGTGGTGGCGTTCGCCGCCATCGTCGTGGTCTCGTTCCTTCGCCAGATGCTGCGCAAGGTCCGCAGCCATCTCATCGCCTCGATGTCGGCGGGACTCACCGCGGCGGTCACGGCGTTGGGATCGACCTGCTGGGTGTTCCTTCCGGCATTGATGAACGACATGTCGTCGAAGCAGGCCGACTCCGCCATCGGCTGGGCCGTGTTCATCGTGCTCGCGGCGGCCGCGGTGCTGCTGCTCGTGGCATCCACCTCATGGTGGAAGGAACTCGAACATCCCGCGCCCTTCGCATGGATGGGCATGGGCATGCTGCCGGTCATGCTCTTCGGATACCTCGTCTTCGTGGCCGCCTGCGTCACGCACTGGATGCTGTAGCCGTCACCACGGCAGCAGGCCGAGATGCTCGAGCAGCACCTTCAGGCCGATGAGAATCAGCACCACACCGCCCGCGATCTGCGCGGGCATCTGCCAGCGTGAACCGAAGACGTTGCCGATGCTCAGGCCTGCCGCCGAGAACAGGCCGGTCGTCACGCCGATGATGATGATGGCGAGGACGATGTTGATGGGCAGGAACGCGAAGCTCACTCCCACGGCGAATGCGTCGATGCTCGTGGCCACGGCCAGCGGCAGCATATGACGCCAGTCGAACGCCGCCGTCTCACGGGCGTTCTCCTCATCCTCCTCGAACGCCTCATGAATCATGTTGCCGCCGATGAACGCCAGCAGCACGAAGATGATCCAATGGTCCACGGCCGTCACGTATTTGCTGAACGTGGATGCGGCGAAATAGCCGAGCAGCGGGAACAGCGCCTGGAACCCGCCGAACCACAGACCCACCGTCGCGCGCTGGCCGGCGGTCACATGCTTCACCGTCAGCCCCTTGCCGATGGCGACGGCGAACGCGTCCATGGAAACGGAAACTGCAATAAGAAGAATCTCAACGATCACGTGTGGATGTTCCTTTGGTTCATTTCGCCGGTTTCAAGCCGCGGAATGGGCCTCGACTCCGCCTGTGGCGGGCCTACGCCTCGGTGGCGATGCAACAACAAACTGCCATGAAAGGGGCTTTGAATTCAGACGAATGCCGTTCATCGGTCGCTCGCAATGGACAACCAGTGATGATAGCAGCATGTAAGGCCAGCGGACATGATGTTGTCGTTCGGATGAAAAAAGCCCGCCGGAACGTATTCGGCGGGCTTTTTCAGAACGTTTCAGAACGTCTGGAAGCGGGAATCACTTCTCGGAGGCGGCAAGACGCTCGCGAGCGGCCTTGATTTCGGCCTCGGCCTTGTCGACGCCGGTCCAGTAGTCGCCCGGCAGGACTTCCTTGCCCGGCTCCAGGGCCTTGTACTGCTCGAAGAAGTGCTTGATCTCGGCCTTGTGGAACTCGGAGACGTCGTCGATGTCCTTGATGTTGTCGTAGCGGACGTCGGCCGGCACGCACAGCACCTTGTCGTCGCCACCGGCCTCGTCGACCATGTGGTACAGACCGACGGCGCGGCACTCGACTACGCAGCCCGGGAACACCGAGTTCGGGATCATGACCAGGGCGTCGAGCGGGTCGCCGTCCTCGCCGAGGGTGCCGTCGATGTAGCCGTAGTCATCGGGGTAGCCCATCGCGGTGAACAGCTCGCGGTCCAGGAACACGCGGCCGGTCTCGTGGTCCACTTCGTACTTGTTCTTCGATCCGCGCGGGATCTCGACGACGACGTTGAACGTCTCTGCCATGTCTTTCTCCTTTATATGAGTTGACATTGTGTGTTACCGAATCCAAGGATACTCAATCCCGCGCCGACTCGCTGGCGTTTGGCTGGGAAATGGGGGATTGGAAGCGGAATTTCGTCAGGCCAAGCACCATACGGCCGCGAATCCCGCCGTCTTCATTTCGTCGAAGATGCCATTGATTTCTTTCCGGACGGCGCATCCGGTAGAGGGACGCGCCCTTGCCCCCCCCCCGAGTCCGAGTTCGGCATGCCTCTTCTGGATCTTTGTGCGTCTTACGTGTTTTATACGTCGTATACGAGAGTAATCATGGTCGTCCGTATCTCACGAATCAATCGATATGTGCGTAACCGGCATTCGCGAAACGGGTGTTGACTCACGAATATGCAGATGCGAGTTCATATTGGAAGTCCTGAGCAGCTTTGGCATCCGCGAATGGGTCGACGTCTCTATATCTCATGATTCACAAGCCGGATGTTCATGCATGAATCGTCGGATATAGGAGTATGTGATGATTGGCGAACGATATCGTTGCACACTAATCGACAGATGCGCATGCATCCAGCGATTCGTGAGCACGACGTCTGCTTATGAATCGGTGGATACCCGTATATTCGACGATTCATGCGTGGCGATGCATTTCGTGAATCGTTAGAAGTATACGTGTCTTGGCATTTGTGCGTAACTATATGGGGGCATGAATCGTCGAGAATATGAGTATCGCGGTATTCATGCGCGAAGGTGTTGGACACGAATCATCAGATATGACAGGCTGGCCCATTCATGAGAACGGCGAATAGGCCAGCCCCTCACTGTGATGACTGAAGCACCGGAATCCGTAATTTGCAGTGTGTTTTGGATGTCTTCGAAGTGGAAAACATCTGTTTGGTGTTATGAATCGCAGATTCGGGTATTGAGATCTGTATGTTGCCGTGTGCGTTTCGTTATACGGCAATTAAGGTCGATGAATATGCTGTTTTCGAAATGTGTTAGGCGATGGTGTGTGTAGATGGCAGTATGTAGTCAGCGGATATAAAAATTTCGAAAATATGAAACAGCGCATATACGTGAACTTTGAGAATTGAATAATTCTTCTCGAAAAGATTCGAAATAATTTGACGAAATTCGCTAATTCGATATATTATTTTCGCGATGCTCGTTGGTGAGCGTTCACATCGGCAGTTAGGAACACCATCCGAAATTGCCGCTGTGCTGAGCAGTCTCGGCGACGAGACGATATGAGGAAATCGGTGTCCCATCCTCGAGGAGTCGGGCCACCGGTGGAGGAGTGTTTATGGAGCACATAGGGTCTAGGGGAATCCATCGGATTTCTGCGCGGACCGTTGTCTCGGCGTTTTCGGCTGTGATTTGTCTCGTCGCAGTGATGATGCCGATGGGAGCCGAGACAGCGTCAGCTGCTGACGGTGGAGCCGTCAATCTGATTGCCAACGGTGATTTCGAGAACGATACGGCGTCATGGAAGTCCGGAACCGTGTGGGACGCGTCCAAGTCCACGATTACGGCTGTGTCGGATGACGTCCACGGTGGTTCCAAGGCTCTGAAGGTGACTGATCGCAAGAGCACCGACGCCGGTGCCATCCAGTCGTTGAACGGCAAGGTCACCAAGGGCGAAAGCTATACCGGCAGCATGTGGATTAAGTCCACCGAGGACGCCACGTTCAACTTCACTATTTGCTCCGGCAACGGCAGCGGCTGCGGACAGATTGCTTCCGCCGCCGTGAAGGCTGGCGCATGGACTGAAATCAAGGGTACTGCCGCACTGGGCGGCAACGGTGACTATTCGAATCCGTCGCTGGTCATCGAAACTGTGTACGGCACCGGCAAGACCGGTGATTTCATCGTCGATGACGTCACCCTGACCGGCAAGACGAGCGAACCCGTCGTACGTCCTGCCGGTACGGCCAAGGCGGCCAAGCAGGTGGGCAACAGCAACCCCATCATCGACTACTGGTACGGTGCCGACCCTTGGGCCATGGAATACAACGGCCGTGTATACGTGTACACTACCGGGGACGCGACCAAGATCAACGAGGACGGGTCGCTTACCTAATGACTACGAATACGATGCCGACGGTAACATCAAGGACAACTCCTTCGCCGATGTAAAGACCATCAACGTGCTCTCCACCGACGACATGGTGAACTGGCGCAATGAAGGCTACATCCGTGTGGCGGGCGACCAAGGCATTGCCAAGTGGGCCGGCAACTCGTGGGCGCCGGCCGTCACGCACAAGACCATCGACGGCAAGGAAAAGTTCTTCCTGTATTTTGCCAACGGCGGTAGCGGCATCGGCGTTCTGACGGCCGACTCTCCGGTCGGTCCATGGAAGGACGAGCGTGGCAGCCTGCTCATCAAGTGGGGCACCCAGGCGTCCTCCGGTGTGACCTGGCTGTTCGATCCGGCCGTGTTCACCGACTCCGACGGCACTGGCTACCTCTACTACGGCGGTGGCGTGCCCGACGGGCAGAAGGAGCACCCGAACACCGCCCGCGTGATTCAGCTCGGCGACGATATGATCAGCACCGTCGGCGATGCCAAGATCATCGACGCGCCTGCCATGTTCGAGGATTCCGGCATCGCGAAGATCGGCGACACCTACTACTACTCCTACTGCACCAACTTCAGCCATGAGAACGTCATTGACGGCAACAAGATCGGCTACGGCAACATCGCGTACATGACGTCGAAGAGCCCGATGGGTCCGTTCGCGTACCAGGGCGAAATCATGGACAACCCGAGCAAGTTCTTCAGCGTCGGTGGCAACAACCATCATGCCATGGTGCAGCTCGGAAACAGCTGGTACATGGTCTATCATGCGCAGACCGTGGCCAAGGAACTCACTGACGGCGGCAATCTCGACAAGGCTCGCGGTTACCGCAACACCCACGTCGATCCCATTACCATCAACAAGGACGGCAGCATCGCGCCGATCACCATGACCTACAAGGGTCTCGATCAGGTCAAGAATCTCGACGCCTACCCTGAAGGCGGCATCAGCGCCTCCACCATTGCGTGGGATTCCGGCATCCAGGACGCCTACGACACCAAGTCCGGCGTGCGTGTGATCGACCTGACCTCCGACAATGCCGACGGCCAGAAACTTGGCAACATCAACGACGGTGAATGGACATCGCTCGCCAACGTCGACTTCGGCAAGGCCGGTGCCAAGTCCATCACCGTGAACGCGGCGGCCAAGGTGGGTGGCAACATCGAGGTCCGTCTTGACTCCAACGACACCGAGCCCGTTGCCACGGTGAAGATTCCCGCCGGCGATGGCTCTGCCTACGCCGACTACACCGCTGCGCTTTCCGGCGTGACCGGCGTGCACAACGTGTTCTTTACCTTCAAGGCCACACAGGCCGACAAGTCGAACCCCGAATTGTTCGACATCAAGACCTACACCTTCGCCAAGGCCGATCCTGAGCCGACTGTCGTGCCGGTTTCCGGTGTGTCGGTTTCGTTGGAGCGTGACGCGGTGAAGGTCGGCGAGTCCGTGTTGGCGAAGGCGTCGGTGTCCCCGGAGAACGTTTCGGATAAGTCCGTTTCCTGGTCGTCCTCTGATGAGAAGGTCGCGAAGGTGGACGCTTCGGGCCGGGTGACGGCAGTGGGCGCGGGCGCGGCGACAATTACGGCCACGGCGAAGGATGGCTCGGGCGTTTCGGGTTTTGCGAAGCTAACGGTGTCGGCGGACTCGTCGGAAAAGCCGGGTAGTGGTGAAGGGTCGTCTGACAAACCATCGCAGAACCCATCGGATGGCACCGGTAACAATGCCGGCGGCGGCAATAGCGGGAAGACGCCATCGGCCACCATTTCGGGTGTCGATAACACATCTCGGCGACAGGTGTCCAATGGTTCGCTGGCGAGAACCGGAACATCCGTTGCGGGCATCTTTGGTATCGCGGTTGTGCTGGTCGCCGTTGGTGTCGTGTTGGCAATTTGTCGCAAGCGTTGCCTGTCGTAATCGGTTCTTGGAGTCTGTTCCTCCTCTGTGCAGATTCCATGTTCAGAGGGGCCCTGCGGATTTCTTTTCTGGGCTCGCAGTGTCCCTCAAAATCATATAACTTAACGTCATTGGCCATTTTTGGCTGTCACTTGCTATTTTCATCCTCAAAGAGGAGGGAGTCTTATGAAAGAATTCCATACTATTCGCCGGCTATCGGGGCTTCTTGCCGGAGCGATAGCAGTGGGCATGAGTGTGACGGCTTTCGTCATGCCGGCCACGGCTGCTGAGACATCAACTGTTAATCGCGGCTATACAACATCCGACAATGGCGACGGTACCTACTCGATTCCTGTGTTGAATTCCGACGTTCCGGATGTCAGTGTAATGCGTCTGCCCAAGAACGATCCCAAGAACACTGAAGGGCGAGACATCTACTATATGGTCAGCACCACCATGGAGCTCAGTCCGGGCGCACCGGTCATGAAATCCTATGATCTTATTAACTGGCAGATCGTCACCTATGTATATGATCGTATATCGATGAGTGACGCATCGTCATTGCGCAATGGTGCAAGCTCGTATGGAGAAGGGGAATGGGCTCCTTCCATTCGATACCACAATGGTAAATTCTATGTGCTGTTTAACACCAACAATTTGGGTGGTGCCTTCATCTACTACACTGATGACATCGAACACGGCACATGGACCAAGGTTGCACTTGGCAGAGGTTTTCATGATCCTTCTCTGTATTTTGATGAGAACGATGATCCATGGATTATCTCCGGCGCTAACGAGTACAAGCTCGATAAGAATGATATGAAGACTGTGGTGGAGTCGCATGAGAATATCATCTCCGCCCAGCAATTCGAAGATGCGTTGGGTGAAGTGCCCACCGGATTCGAAGGTTCCCAGATTTTTAAAATCGGTAAGTACTTTTACAATCCGACTATTTACTGGGGCAAGGATGGTCGGACGGTGATGCTGCTGCGCACCACCGACTTGCTTGATGGTTCCAAATATGAGGCTAGGAAATACACGCTCGGTGGCTTCGCTCAGGGCAGCCTCGTGGAAGTGTCCGATAAAGAAGGTGGTGGTACTCATTGGGAAGGATTTTTCTTCCGTGATACCTATCCGAATGGTCGTATTCCCGGTTTGATCCCGGCCACATGGGACAAGGACGGCTGGCCTACATTCGGGAAGGACAACAAGGTATCCGCCGGCGATACCTATGACAAGCCCATCTCGTTGCCGTCTGATCTGGAAAATCTGGTACGGCTCAAGAGCATCGTCAATTCCGACGATTTTGACAATGATGCCCCTCACCAGACGTATCAAGATCAGGATTGGTGGACCTTGGACGAAGCTCCCGCATCTGGTGAAACCGAGGTGATCTCCAACGGTGAGGTAAAGGATGAATCCGGATGGGAAGGCAGAGAGGGAGCAAAGATATCTCTTGACTCCACTAACCATAGTGCTCCGAACTCGTTGCAAGTGACCGGTCGAACCGCTACGGGCGCTGGCCCTGTTCAGTCTGTTTCCGGCAAGATAGTGGCTGGCGGCACATACACGGTTTCCGCATATGTGCTATATAAGGACGGTCCGAACACCAAAACATTTAATTTCACCATTCGGGATAAGAACAAGGCCTACGTGATGGCGTCCGCGACTGCGAAGAGGGGCGAATGGTCCCAGATCAGCGGTTCGTACACCGTTCCGAAGGACTTTGATGCGGACAGTGCCGAAGTGTTCTTTGAAACTCCGTGGACGGCGACGCCTGACAAGACAAATGATCTGATGAACTTCTTTGTGGACGACGTCTCGATGAGGACGGACGGCACCAAGGAATATGCGGTGGCGGATGAGTACAAGCCGAATGGTTCCAATCTTGACATGGTATGGGAATGGGCTCACAATCCGGATAATCGATACTGGTCATTGACCGATCGTAATGGCTGGCTACGTCTGACCAATGGACACAAGGTATCGAAGAACGCCAAATATATGAAAGGCACCAAGGGTGATCTCACTTATTTCGAGACCGCACGAAATATGCTTTCGCAGCGCACTTTTGGTGGCGATATGTCGGCTGAGACCAAGATGGATGTAAGTCATATGAAGGATGGTGATACCGCAGGTATCGCCACCTATACCCGTAGCTTCTCCTACGCCGCAGTGCGTCAAGAAAACGGTAAGCGAGTACTGGGTGTGGTCAAGAGAATCTATGACAACGGTAGGAAGGATTCCTCCGGCAATATCATTGACGACACCATTGACAGGGACAAGACCGAGGCGTTTGTAGATGGTTCCACGGTCGACCTTGGAAGCAACACGAACGTGTGGCTTAAGAGCGACAACGTGCTTGACAATAGCAGCGGTCGTCTTACCGTCCAGTATCTATACAGCCTTGATGGCAAGATCTGGCAGAAGCTCGGAGGCGAACAAGGGCCGTTCGGCTATGACTGGAGCCTATCTCACTTCAAGGGGTACCGTATCGGACTGTTCAACTATGCCAAAGATACCATTGGCGGTTATGTGGACTTTGACTACTACGACCTGAGCGATGTGCTTAGCGCTGATGGTAAAAATGTTTCCACTGCTGCTTTGGAGAACACGATTGCGAAAGCCAAGAAGCTCAAGCCAACTGAATACCCAGCAGATGAATGGAGTGTAATGCAGATGCTGTTGACGAAAGCGGAGACCGCGCTCGCCAACAAGCCTTCCACCCAGAATGAAGTTGATGCCCCCCAGCGTGCTTTGGAGGTGCAACTTGCGCAGTTGGCTGTAGATCGTACGACCTCGTCTGTTGTGCCGGTGTCGGGTGTGATGGTTTCGTTGGATAGGTCGTTCGTGAAGGTCGGTGAGGTCGTGCGGGCGAAGGTGTCTGTGAAGCCGGAGAATGCCTCGGACAAATCGGTCTCATGGTCGTCTTCGGACGAGAAGGTCGCGAAGGTGGACGCTTCGGGCCGGGTGACTGCAGTAGGTGTGGGCACGGTGACGATTACGGCCACGGCGAAGGATGGCTCGGGCGTTTCGGGCTCGGCGAAGTTGACGGTGTCTGCCTCGTCGGAAAACCCAGGCGGTCACCCGTCGGACAATCCGTCTGAAAAGCCGTCTGCGGTTCCATCCGATAAGCCGTCAGCGTCTACGTCTTCCGGTTCCCATCGGCAGACCGGAACAGCAGACGGCAAGTCCGCAAACATGCAGCGGCGTAGCACTCTCTCCCGTACCGGCATCGCAGTCGGCGGGCTGGTCTTAGCGGCCGCACTACTGGCCGGTACGGCTGGGGTGATGCGTCTGCTGGCCCGTCGTCGGCAGTAGCCGTCCGTCATGACGGACAATTGCCTGTGGCGTCGTGGCTTCAGATGATGTTTCTTCCTCCGTCATCTGGAAGCCCTCGGAGGCGTAGAAGCGGTTCTCCTCATCCGCTTCTACGCTTTTATGTTTCGCGCCTCTATAAGGCAAATTTCGAAGGAACACCCAGAAAGCGTGCGATAGAGTGGGAAAGCAATATTCATAGCACTCACGATGATCGGGAATCGTTCATGGCAGATAGCATCGGAAAGAAGAACCTTCGAGTGACGCAGATCGCCGAAATTGCCGGTGTCTCCGCGTCTACGGTCTCCAAGGTCATCAACCGGCGCAGTGACGTGTCGGATGAGACCCGTCAACGTATCGAGACGATTCTCGAGGATATCGGATATGAGCGCAAGGACGTCGGGAATCGACGTGTGGCCCATGTAATCGATGTTGTCATCTCCCATATCGACAGTAGCGGCACCCTCGAGCTGATACGTGGAGCTTCCCGGTATGCCGACGATCTCGGCGTTGATGTCGTCATGCATGAGACCAAGCCAAAGGGGCGCTATGAGCTGTTCCGTCGCATCATGGAGCGCAATCCGCTGGGCGTCATTCTGATGCTGACCGACATGACGGACGAAGAGCGTCAGCTGTTCTCCGACAATGGAATCCCTTATGTCGTCTTCGACTTGCCGAAGGGGGCGGGAGACGAGTATCTTTCAGTCGGAGTCGACAACTGGACGGGTGGCCTTATGGCCGGCCGGTATCTCACTGATATGGGCCATCGACGTATCGGCGTCGTCACCGGTCCTAATGATTCGGAGGCCTCGTGCGCTCGCTTGGAGGGGTTCAAGATGGCGTTGCGCGCCGCGAACATCGAAGTGAACGACGACCTCATCCGCGAATGCGACTACATGCCCAAAACCGCGCATCATGCCGCTTTGGAGATGTTGTCGCTGGATGAGCCGCCCACGGCGATTTTTGCGCTTAACGATTTGATGGCAGTCGGTGTATATCAGGCTGCGTCCAAATGTCATATCATCATTCCCGATCAGTTATCGGTTGTGGGGTTCGACGACGTATTTCCCTCGCGGTTCCTTGGTCCTGCGTTGACTACGGTTCGTCAGCCGTTCGACATCATGATGTGCAAGGCCATGGATTTGGTCTATGGCTATCGTGACGTCAACTATGAAAGCGTGCCCCGAGACCGACAGCGTCGTGTCATCCTCTCCCCGGAACTGATCGTACGTGATAGTGTGGCGGCGCTTTCGCAGTGACGACCGTCATCATGCATTTTTCGAGGTTGGTGATATGACGGCGTTCGGACGCTCGATTCGGACGCATGCCGCGAGAACCGCGCCGATGCACATGATTAGGCATTCCGCGATGAACAGTTTGTGATATCCCCATGTTCCGATGATGTAGGCGGCGGCCAATGAGCCGCATAGCGTTCCCATCGTGTTCGCCACGTTCATGACGCCGAGATCTTTGGCTGCCGTGTCGGGATTGGGCAGAACGAGCAGGTTGAGTTTCTGATCGACCGAAGCATGAACGCCCATACCGATGCCGACGATGAGCATTCCGGTGAGAAAAAGTGTTTCATTGCCGGAAAACGCAGGAAGCGCCGACCCTGCCGCCATAATGAGCAACGCGATGACGACAAACGATTTCACCCTGTTAAGACGGTCCGACAGTGGTCCGGCGATGAGGGAGCATGTGATTCCCGTGATTAAGGTGATGGAGGCAGTGGTGGATAGCAGTGACTGCTGATTACGCGCATGCAGATAATCCGTGGCTATGTATAGCAGATAGCTGTTGGTCATGCCGGATGCTGCGAGCATCAGGAACTTGGAGATGAGGGCCTTGTAGAAGTTACCGGCATTCTGGGTCGGTGGAATGAAATGACGTATCAGCGCGCGTGCGGATACGTGATGGCCTCGTTCCGTGAGGTTTGATGGTTCGCCGGCGATTCCCATGGACGCCAGACCGCCGATGGCGGCGACGATGGCGAACGTCCGGATACCGAATCGTACGTTGTCTAGATATAACGATGCGATGGCAATGCCGATTTGGTTGCCGATGGTTTGGCTGATGCCATAGCAGGCCGAAACTGTCCCTTTCCATCGGTCCGGGATGCGGTCAGAAAGCTGGGCAATCATCGGGGCCGCCACCCCGTTGATAACCGCTTCGCAACAGCACCACCATGCCAGCAGCATCGGAATCGACGATGCCGTGGATAGTCCGTACAGCAGCAGCGCCGAGCCGATGGAACATCCGACTATCCATGGAGTACGTTTGCCGAAACGGGTTCTGGTGATATCGGAAAACGCGCCGAACAATATATTGGAAAATAGTCCGATAATCATGCTGGTGCTGGAGAACGCGGCGACCAAAGCCACTTTGTCGTTGGGGGAGATGTCGGCGATTTTCTGCGGCAGCAGAATCATGGCGACGCCTTGATGCGGCATGAGCCAACAGGCGGGACCGATGAGCAAGGAAAGTGCAAGACGCCACGGCATGTCGGAATGCGTTCGGGATTTGGCGGAATTATGGGACATCGTTGTTCCTGGAAAGAACCGGTATGTAAGTGCCGAAATCCGCGATTCGCGGTGCTTTTCGGTCGATTTTCGGCGGGAAAGCGACCGTTTGACACGATGAATCGCGGATTTCGGGAATTCGGGTCCGTGCGTTATGCGGTACGGACCCGAATCCAATCGGCTGATATCGTTGACGGCCGGCGGCTCAGTACTGGACGCTGAGGACGTGGGCGACGTCGGCCCACGGGGCGAGGGAGACGAAGTTGTCCCAGCCCCACGTGAACTCGCGTCCGGTGAGCTCGTCCTTCAGCTGCACGCCACGGTCGGTCGGCAGGCCGAAATCGCCCAGCTCGAGATGGATGAGCGACTGGTGGGCGTTGTGTCCGTCGAGGTTCACCACCACGATCAGCGTGTCCGGCTTGCCGGTGCCGGTGAACTCGGCCGGCGTGTGGCGCACGAAGGCGAGCACGTTGTCGTCGGAGCTGCGCAGCACGGTCACGTTGTGGTAGCTGTGCGTGGCCGGGTGCTCGCGACGAATGCGGTTGAGGCTGGTGAGCATCTCGGCGATGCCGTACTCCTTGGCCTGGCTCCAGTCGCGCACCTTGATCTCGTACTTCTCGTTGTCGATCTGCTCCTCGAATCCGGGGCGCTGACGGTTCTCGATGAGCTCGTAACCGTTGTAGATGCCCCAGCTGGGGGAGCCGAGCGCGGCGAGCACCGCGCGCACGGCGTGACCGGCGATGCCGTTGTCGCGCACGTAGGCGGTGAGGATGTCGGGCGTGGTGGGCCAGAACGTGTTGTGCTGGTAGAAGCCGTCGTCGCAGTTCGTGGTGTTGAGGTACTCCTCGAGCTGCTCCTTGGTGTTGCGCCACGGGAAGTAGCAGTGTGACTGCGTGAATCCGGCGTAGCTCAGCGCGCGCATCATGCCCGGACGGGTGAACGCCTCGGCCAGGAACAGCGTCTCCGGGTGCTTCTTGGTCACGGCGGCGATGACGTCCTGCCAGAAGCGCACGGGCTTGGTGTGCGGGTTGTCCACGCGGAAGATGGTCACGCCGGCGTCGATCCACAGGTTCATCAGGCGCACGACCTCCTTCTCGATGCCTTCCATGTCGGCGTTGAAGTCGATGGGGTAGATGTCCTGGTACTTCTTCGGCGGGTTCTCGGCGAACGCGATGGTGCCGTCGGGCTTGTGACGGAACCAGTTCGGGTGCTCCTTGACCCACGGGTGGTCGGGCGAGCACTGCAGTGCGAAGTCGAGGGCGATCTCGAGGCCGAGCTCATGCGCCTTGGCGGTGAGGGCCTTGAAGTCGTCCATCGTGCCGAGCAGCGGGTCGACGGTGTCGTGGCCGCCGAGTTCGCTGCCGATGCCGAACGGCGAGCCCGGATCGTCGGGGCCGGCGACCAGCGTGTTGTTGCGTCCCTTGCGGTTGGTCACGCCGATGGGGAAGATCGGCGGCAGGTACACGATGTCGAAGCCTTCGGCCTTCGCGCGTTCGAGGCCGGAGACCGACGTCCTGAGCGTGCCCTGCACGATCTTGCCGGTGGCCTCGTCCACATAGGCGCCTTCGGAGCGCGGGAAGAACTGGTACCAGGCGGCGAAGGAGGACTTCGGACGCTCGACCTTGAGCTTCACGGGGCGGGACTCGCTCACGCCGTCGCGCAGCGGGTTGGACTCGTGCAGCGCGGCGATCTCGTCGTTGTCCGCGGCGGCCAGTCGCTCGGCCGGCTTGAGCTCCTTGTTGGCGAGCGTGGCGGCCGCGGCCTGCAGCGTCTTCTTGGCTTCGGCATGCAGCTTGCTGGCGCGGGTCTTCGACCAGCGGGTCAGCAGCTCGGCGCCTTCGTCCAGCGCGTTCTCCACGTCGGAGTCGTGTACGCGGACCTTGATGCGGGCGTCATGCAGCCAGGTGGCGAATGTGTCCTCCCAGCCTTCGACGGTGACGGTCCAGTTGCCGAGCTGGCGCTTGACGGCGGCGAAGCCCTCCTCCCACGGCTTGACGTCGGAGTGCTCGCCGGCCTGCAGCTCGACGGTCCAGCGGTCGAGGCCGGGGTTGACGCAGGTCATGGTGCGGTTGGCCATGATCTTGCCGCGCGGGGTGCGCAGCACGGCGGTCGCGCCGACCTTGGTGCGTCCCTCGATGAACACCTGGGCGGTGACGGTGAACTGCTCGCCGAGCTCCACGCGTGCCGGATACAGGCCGCCCTCCTCGTTCGGGGTGACGTCAAGCACGTTGATGCGGCCGAACTGGCCGGGCTCGTCGATGGGGAGGGTGGGTGCCGCGATCAGGGCGTCGGGTGTGTCCGCTGCGGGCTTGGATGCCGAACGGCGTTTGCGGGTTGTCGTGGCTTTGCGCTTCGTCTTCGTTGACGAAGCCTTTGCCGAAGTCCTGCGAGTACCCGCGCTGGACGGATTACCCGCAGAGGCGCTCTGTACGTCCGGTGAGGACTCGCCGGAGACAGCGGTTGGAATGGACGTGGTGACCTTGGTACTACTTGATTCAGTCATGCTGCCATTGTAAGTGTTGCAGTGCGACACGCTGAATACCGCGTGGTTAAATAACTATTAATTAACGATTTCGAACGCTTCGTCACGATAATACGCACACAAAACGAACATTCGAAATGTTCATTTCGTCATTTGAACGTGCAATATGACAAATTTCAAAAAGTCGCGTTAAAAACATGTGAACGCGTCGTGATATGCGAAAAATATGGGGTATGGTGTTACTTGTGCACATCAACTAAACCGGTTGATGTCATGAACGCAAACCAGCGTCGGATGTTGCATTTTATGTTACATCTCACACGCGAAACGAAAACCGCGCGCTCAGTGGTGAGCGTGCGAGGGGAAAGGATGACCATGGCGGATAACAAGCAGATTACCGTCGATACCTCACTTTATGGCGCCTACGCCGACCGCAAGACGGCGGAGGCCAACCGTGTGGCTCGTTCGTTTGGCATTTCGGATGAGGCCCTCGCCAAGGTCGAGGACTACAAGGCCGCTCTGACCGAGCACGACGCCTGGGACCTGCCTTTCCTCGGCTACGTGAACGAGGACGGCTACGGCTACGCGTTCGTCTCCGATCAGGCCGTCGCCCGTGACGGCTGGGATGCCTACAAGGCGTTCCGCGCCCTGCCGCTCGACGTGCAGACCGCGTTCGCGATCCGTATGCTCTTCACCCACCGCGATGTCGATCGCTACGGCGCCAACATGTACCTGCACTACGA
Source organism: Bifidobacterium saimiriisciurei (assembly GCF_010667655.1). Lineage (GTDB taxonomy): Bacteria > Actinomycetota > Actinomycetes > Actinomycetales > Bifidobacteriaceae > Galliscardovia > Galliscardovia saimiriisciurei. The sequence continues at coordinate 175,051 of NZ_WHZU01000005.1, read as the reverse complement.
GCGCGGCTTCAACGTGAAGTTCGAAGGCCCCGGCGCCAACCACTGGTGATCGGTGGGCCGACGGGTCTTGCCGAATCGTCGACGTCGCCCATTCGTTCCCGTCGGTCGTGATGTGATTGACTTATGCGTCATAGGCGGATGCCCCCACGAGGGCATCCGCCTTTTTTGTGGCTTGTCCTATGACTTGACGAGGCGGCGTATCGCGGCGCTGGCCTCGTCGAGCTTTTCGTCGGCGACGGCCCCGCCTTCGGCGGCCGCCTGCCGCACGCAATGATTGAGATGGTCGTCGAGCAGCAGCATCGCCACCGACTTCAGCGCGCTGTTCGCCGCGGCGATCTGCGTGAGGATGTCGATGCAGTATTCGCCGTTCTCGGTCATCTGCCTGATGCCGCGGATCTGCCCCTCGATGCGGCTGAGGCGGGCGAGGATCTTCTTCTGATCGGCGTCATATCCGTTGTGTGCACTGTGTGGGAAGCCGTCGTGTTCGTCGTGCGGCGAGGTGTTATGGACGCCCTCGTCGTACGGCCGGGCGTCGTGGCAGTGGTTGCGGCGCTCCGCCGGCCTGCGTGCCGCCTTGGCGGATTTGGTGGATGATGCCTCCGGCGTCGAGGACCGTGCCATGCTCGCTCCTTTGCATTCCTATATATACCTGTGTGTTCGTATACCTGTATGTTCGATATCTCCGTGGCCGTCGGTGTGGGCGGTCGGCGTCTGCGAGGTCCGGTGAGCGTTTGCGCAGGGCGATATCGCTGATTGCATTATACCCCTATGGGGTATATGGTGGTCCGTGGATGCAAGGAGATGACTATGGGAACTATCGTGGCGCCGGTGTTGGCGCTCGTGCTGAGTGCGGGCGTCGTCTGGTTCTTTCTCGCGCCGCGCAAGGCGTATCGCGCGACGATGGGCAACGGCGAGCAGGAGGCCGTCATCGCCGTGCAGGGCGGATACAGTCCGTCGGTCGTCGAGGTCGAGGCCGGCGTGCCGGTGAGGCTGGTCTTCGATAGGAAGGAGACCGGCGAGTGCTCGTCGCACGTCGTGTTCCCCGATTTCGGCATCGACAGGGAACTGCCGCCGTTCCGCACGACGACCGTCCGTCTGACGCCGACCGAGGCCGGTGACTTCGGCTTCGCCTGCGGCATGAACATGCTGCATGGCACATTGCGCGTATTGCCGGCGAAACATGGCATCGCGCCGGTGAAGAACGGCGTGGTGGCAAACGATGCGTCAAGTGGAGGCGCCGCCGGCATGGAGGCCGCCAATACGGGCGATGCCGGGCGGAACGACGACTCGGCGGTCGCCGAGGATGCCACGGATGCCGAAGGTGCCACGGATGCCAAAGGTGCCAAGGGCACCGAAGAGATTGAAGACGCCGCCTCCCGCAAGGAGTTCCGCACCCTCGTGCGCCGTCTCGTCGTCGCCGCCATCTGCACGCTGCCGGTGTTCATGGCCGCGATGTTCCATCTCTACCATCTCGACGCATGGGTGCAGCTGCTGTTCATGCTGCCGGTCGTGTTCTACTCCGGCCGGCCCATATACGTCAGCGGCTGGGCCGCCATCCGTCACCGCAACGCCGAAATGAACGCGCTCATCACCGTCGGCACCATGGCGGCGCTGCTCTACAGTCTCGTCGTCACCTTCGCGCCGGAGGTGCTGCCCGCCGCCTCGCACGAACCATACTATGAGGCCGTCGGCACCATCATCACCCTCATGCTGGTCGGGCAGGTGCTGGAGGCGCGCGCCCGCGCCGGCACCAACGAGGCGGTGAAAAGCCTTGTCGCCCTGCGGCCCAGGATCGCGCGGGTGGAACGCGACGGCGCGGAGGTCGAAATCCCCGTCGAACAGGTCATCGTCGGCGACGTCGTCGTCGTGCGGCCGGGCGAACAGCTGCCGGCCGACGGCACGGTCGTCTCCGGCGAATCGTCGGTCGACGAATCGATGATCACCGGCGAGTCCATGCCCGTACGCAAGACCGCAGGCGACACCGTGACCGGCGCGACCGTCAATGGCGCGGGCTCGCTGCGCTACCGCGTGACCACAACCGGCGCCGACACCGTGCTCTCGCAGATCGTGGCCTTGGTCAAGGCCGCGCAAAGTTCCAAGGCGCCGGTGCAGCGCCTCGCCGACAAGGTCTCGTCCGTCTTCGTGCCCGTCGTCGTGCTGATCGCCATCTGGGCGTGTGCGCTCTGGTATGCGTTCGGTCCCGAACCACGCGTCACGCATGCGCTGGTCGCCGCCGTCTCCGTGCTGGTCATCGCCTGCCCCTGCGCGCTCGGGCTCGCCACGCCGTTGTCCATCACCATCGCCACCGGCAAGGCCGCACGATACGGCGTGCTCATCCGATCCGCGGAAGCGTTGGAGACCGCGGCCCGCATCGACACCGTCGTGCTCGACAAAACCGGCACCATCACCGAAGGCAGGCCGCAGCTGACCGACATCGTCGCGTTCGGCGCATGGCATGGTCATGACCACGACGTGCTCCGCCTTGCCGCTGCCGCCGAACACGATTCCGAACACCCCCTGGCCGCGGCCATCGTCGCCGGCGCCCGTTCTCGTGGCGTCGACGTGCCGAAGCCGTCGGAATTCAGGTCGTCGGCCGGCGGCGGCGTGCAGGCGCTCGCCGACGGCCGACGCATACTCGTCGGCAACGCGGAATATATGGACGAGCATGACGTCGGCATGCCCGACGAGGCCGGCGAAACCGTGGACGACGTGTTCGCCGCCATGGACCGGCTCGCCGCCGAAGGCAAGACGCCGGTATTGGTCGCCATCGACGGCTTGCTTGCCGCCGTCGTGGCCGTGGCCGACGTCGTACGGCCGACGTCGAAGGATGCCGTTGCGAAGCTGCGCTCGCGCGGCATCGACGTGGTCATGCTCACCGGAGACAACGGGCGCACGGCGAAGGCCGTCGCCGGCGAGGTGGGCATCGAGCACGTGGTGGCCGAAGTGCGGCCGGAGAACAAGGCCGACGAGGTGGCATGGCTCAAAGCCGAAGGCCGCGTGGTCGCCATGGTCGGCGACGGCATCAACGACGCGCCGGCGTTGGCGCGCGCCGACGTCGGCTTCGCCGTCGGCACCGGCACTGACGTGGCCATCGAATCCGCGCAGATCACGCTGATGAACGGCTCGCTGCAAGGCGTCGTCACGGCCATCGACCTGGCGCATGCCACCATGCGCAACATCCGTCAGAACCTCGGCTTCGCGTTCGGCTACAACGGCATCGGCATCCCGGTGGCCGCCGGCGTGCTGTACCCGTTCGTCGGCATGCTGCTCAATCCGATGATCGCGGGCGCGGCCATGGCCTGCTCGTCGCTGTCGGTGGTGACGAACGCCGGCCGATTGAACGGATTCGACCCCGAGCACGTGAAGCCCTATAGGATTTCGATTCAAAGGAATCGTCAACGGAACCAAAGGAAAGGAACCATCATGGCATTGTTCAGCCGCAAGAACGAACACGAAGGACACATGGGACACGATATGGGCGGCATGCAGATGCATCACGGCGGGTCGGAGACCGACCCCGTGTGCGGCATGAGCGTGGACCCGGCCAAGGCCACCGCCAGCCACGACTACAACAGCAGGACCTACTACTTCTGCGGCGCCGGCTGCGCCGCCGCCTTCGCCAAGCATCCCGAGGAGTTCGTCAAGTAGTTCGGAGCTCGGCGAATCACCGTCGGCGATGTGGATACCCGTCCGGGCGTCCACATCGCCGACGGTCGTTTTCGGGACGAACGTTGTGGATGCCGGTGAAACCGTCCACATTCTCGTGAACGAACGGCCTCGAAAAACCGCGGGATTGTGGAAGGCCGTTGCGTCATCCACATCGAGGCTCCGTCGGGCCCGTTTCCGGCCACGTTCGTCAACATTGCCGACGCCGCTGGCGTCGGTGCGCGCCGCTCTGGCATCGTCGTTCTCATCCGCTCCCGCACGCGAGGCGGAACATTCATAAGGAAGGATGGGAACAATGCCGAACCACACACTCGCAGATTCCCCGAACACGATTCGGGGACGGATATTTCGGCAGCGGCCGCGTCGATATCGACGAAAGCCGGGGGCAATGGGGTCCATGTGGCGGAGAATATGCCGGTCCCTCATCGCCGTCGTCGTCGTGATGATGGGCCTGGGATCCGCCGGATCGGCCTCAGCGGCCACCATGCACGCGCCCGTCGACAGCCAGCTGTGGTACACCTTCAACGGCGAGCGGTACAACATCGGCGTCATCGCCGTCGCGCCGAACGGACGGAACGCCTACTGTATCGAGACCGGCGTGCCCGCATCATACGAATACGGCGAGGCCATGGCCATCAAGGACTCCGCGGCGGCACGGCAAGTGGCGTACCTGGCCGACGCCTACCAGTCGAACACCGACCCGACCACCCAGGCCGCCATCGCCATGCTGATCCACGACCATTTCGAAGCGCTCGACAAGCCATTGTGGCAGCAACGCAAGGCCGCGTTCCTCAAGGAGCATCCGACCGTGCAGGCACGGGCCGACGCCCTGTGGAAGGAGGCCGCCGGCCGGGTGGTCACGACGACATCGGCGACGGTCACGTATCTCGAGGGCAAGCGCAGCGGATACGTGGACGTCGAGATCACCGGCTCGGGCGGCGCGAAGGTGACGGGGGTGCCCTACACCGTGAAACTCACCGGACCGGCGACCTTCGACAACGGCAAGAACACTGCCACCGGCAAAACCGCCGCCAAGACCATACGCCTCGCGTGGAAGGCCACCGACGCCGGCTCCGTGACGGCGAACGTCTCCTATGACCACGGCACGATCGAACGGCTGACCAGCGGCCAGGACTATCTGCGCTACGGCACCTCGGCAAGCGAGAAGAAGGACGTCGTGACCTTCGACGTGGTTAAGACCTTCCAGCCGGGGCTCACCACCGTGGTCGGAGACAAAATCGTCGATGCGGGCGACGAGGTGACCGACAAGGTCACGTCGACGCTCGCCGACGGTGACACATGGAAAAGCGGCGCGGCCATAAAGGCCGACGGCTACTATTTCGCCGGCATCAAGCCCAAGGCGTTGGGTCAGGGAATCGCGCCGAAAGCGGGAGAGAAGGCCAAGGACTTCCTCGCCCGCCTCAAAGCCGCCGGATATTCGCCGGCCGCATATGGCACGGCGGAATTCACCGGCGCCGGGCAAAGCAAGGAGGTCCGCGCCGTGACCGCGCCCGACGGCAATGAACCATACCGATCCAACGGGAACGGGCACGCCGGCTTCGGCACCTGGGTATGGACGGTGGACAGGGAACGGCAGACCGAGTCCGTGCGCGAATGGATTCGGGCCGACTTCTCCAGCGCGTTGATGGAACGGCCCGAGACGCTGTCCGTACGCACCCCCGCAGCCGTGGACTCCACCGCCACCGAACACACCGGAGTGATCGGCTCCGAACTCAGCGACCAGATAGCCGTCACCGGATTCCCCGACGACCACGGCGAATTCAAGGGAAGCGAGGAATACGGCTTCGGCGCCGACGTCGAACGCGCGCAGGTGAGCGTATGGTGGGCCGGCGACGCCGAGAATCCCAAGAACAACAAGCGGTACAAGCCAAACGGGGCGGCGGTTCCCAAGGAGGACGACCACCACAAGCGCATAGGCACATGGGAATACCCCGCGAAGAACGGACGCATCAAGGTCGGCGGGGGAGTGCCCGACGCCGACGGCAAGCCGGTGACCATCACCGCCGAACGGGCCGGATACTACGTATTCGTATACTCGTTCGCCGGCGATGACCGCGTGCAGGCGGTGACCAGCGCCTACGACGACGCGTGGGAGCGCGTATACATCGAACCGGACGGCGAACGGCACATGCCCGACATCACCACCGCCGTGATACCGCCCGTCACCACCGTGGGCAAGGAATTCCTCGACAGCGCCAAGGTGACCGGGCACCTCGAATCCGGCTCGTACGTGACGTTCACCGCCTATGAACCTGTGGGCGACGACGTGGAGCCCGGAACCGGTTCGCGCATCCTCGACGAAGCGCGTGTGGAACTCGACGCCGGCAAGACCGCGCAGACCGTGGTCAGCCCCGGTGTCAAAGCCGACAAACCCGGCAGGGTGTATTGGAAGGCCACGCTCTGGAGCCCCGACGGCGAGGTCATCGACTCCCACCCGCTCGGCATCGACGGCGAGATCACCACCGTGGAGGAGGAGCCCGAGGAACCGGCGCCCGAAGAGCCGCAGGAGCCGCAGCCCGAACAGCCGGGCTCCCTGCCGGTCACCGGCGTGGGGCAGACGATCCCGTTGATGGGAGCCGGCGCCGCCGCGCTCGCCACCGTGGGTCTCATGCTCGCCGCCATCCGTCGCCGCAGCTGACGGCATCAGACCGATATGAAATAAAAAAGACCGCCGCATTACTGCGACGGTCTTCTACTTGGTAGCGGGGCATGGATTTGAACCATGGACCTCTGGGTTATGAGCCCAGCGAGCTACCGAGCTGCTCCACCCCGCGTCGGCCCGTTATCTCGGGCAACCTGTATTACTATACGTACTTTCCGCGGGAAGTCAATTCGATATTCGCCATATGGGAAATATATCGTCGATAATCGTTGCAATCATTGGGTTTTATCGGCGTGTTGAAAACAGGGCGATTGTGCGGTGATAGCCGGAATCGATAGCGGGGCATAAGGGAAAGCGTTGCGCCCGGCGGCGATAATGCATCCACGGCGTGACACCTGCCATACGACACTGCAATAATTGGATACATGCCTATCAAGATTCCGAAGGGTCTGCCGGCCCGTGCGATACTCGACTCCGAACGCATCTTCGCGCTGGAAAGCGACGACGCGGTCAAGCAGCGCGTCCGACCGCTGCGTCTGGTCATCCTCAACCTGATGCCCAAGAAGATCGAGACGGAGACGCAGCTGCTGAGGCTCATCTCCAAGTCCCCGCTGCAGGTGGACGTCGACTTCATGAAGACGTCGACGCATGAGGCAACGCACACCAGCCGCGACCACCTGCTGAAGTTCTACGAGAATCTTGACGCCTTCGAGCACAACTACTACGACGGTCTGGTCGTCACCGGCGCGCCCGTGGAGCATATGCCGTTCGAGGAAGTCGACTATTGGGACGAGTTCAAGCGCATCCTCGACTGGGCGAGCACGCATGTGTTCTCCACCATGTATCTGTGCTGGGGTGCGATGGGCGCCCTCTACTATCGCTACGGCGTGAGGAAGCATCTGCTGGAGAAGAAGACGTTCGGCGTGTTTCCGCAGCGTCTGCAGGACGAGTACTGCTTCATCACGAACGGATTCGACGAAATCGCGCTGCAGCCGCATTCGCGCCTCGCCGACGTCGATATGGGCGACATCCGAGCGAACCCCGACCTGCAGGTGCTCACCTGGGGGCCGGAGAGCGGTCCGGGACTGGTCGCCACGCGCGACTTCTCCGAAGTGTTCGCGCTCGGCCACTGGGAGTACGGCAAGTGGACGCTCGCCGAGGAGTATGAGCGCGACATGGCGCGGGGTCTGAAGAACGTGCCGTTCCCGACGAACTACTTCCCGCACGACGACCCGACGCAGGAGCCGCTGTTCGCCTGGCGCTCCCACGCGAACCTGCTGTGGCGCAACTGGCTGAACTGGGTGTACCAGACCACGCCGTACGACCTGACGGAGGTGCCGCAGCTGCGTGCCGAGAAGCGTCTGGGGACCGACCGTCGCTACCGTCGTTCGCCAGACGGCCCGCGCGGTGACGATTTTCATACGTTCGACGGCTGCGGCTATGGCGTGATCGAGCGGTAGGGCGTTCGGGGACGGATGGTGTGTCGGTTTCTTTTCGATAACGACACGCCGTGGGCGGGACGGGGCCCGCATGGAAATATCCCCCTGTTCGGGTGGCGGCGTCGGCGAAGAAATCCGACACCGCCACCCGTTTGTGTCGTCATAGTGATGTGAACCGGTGCACCTCCGTTCGCAAATCAGACGGCCTCATTCTTGCCGAAGCGTCCACATAATGACCATATTGCCGGGTCCCGTTGTCCGAATAGTGGCTATGGTTTTGAGACCGCTCATATGGGACAAACGGCGAGAAACGGCGCAAAATCAGGCAGCGGCAGCGCTTGCCGTCGGTTTTCGGTCCGCCTCGAAAAGAAAAAACGCTCGCGCGACACCCGAAAACGGACGCTTTATAAACGACGAAATTCCGGTAGTCTGTATGTCATTGGAGGCTCGCGCAGGCATGCAAAGAAGACATACTGCGCGTTAACGTTCGTGACACAATATCTGCGCAAAAAGCGCTATATTGGTTCAGGTTCGATTAAGAGGAGGCACGCAGTATGGCAGGCGTTGCAGCATTTACAGGGGCTGCAAGCGCGGTGTTGGCCGCGCAGTCAGGCCCTGAAATCCCCTCTATCGATGAATTCCTCCCTCCGGAGATCATCTTCGCTGGCACGCCGTTCGCCATGAACAGGATCATCATGGTCCGTGTGATCATGACGGTCGTGATGCTGCTGATTCTCGGAATCACGGCATCCCGTGCGAAGCTGATTCCCGGTCGTTGGCAGGGATTCGTCGAATGGGGACTCGACTACGTTCGAGACAAGATCGTCTACGAGGTCATGGGCGAGTTGCGCGGCAAGCGTTACGTCCCGATGATCACCACGATCTTCTTCACCATTTTCCTATTCAATCTGTGTGGCATCATCCCCGGCATGAACATCGCCGCCACGGCGACCATCATGATGCCGTTGATCTTCGCCGCATGGACATTCGTGCAGTACTGGATCGCGGCCTGCCGTGAGCAGGGCCTGCTGAGCTACCTCAAGCAGGAGTGCACGCCCCCCGGCGTCCCGTTCCCGGTGCTCATCCTGCTTGTGCCGATGCAGCTCATCGACATCCTGATCATCCGCCCGGCATCGCTGACGCTGCGACTTCTGGCCAACATGATCGCAGGACACCTCATCGTGGCGCTGTGCTTCTCGGCCACTCAGTTCTTCCTGATCCTCACCGAGAACAAGGTGATGATGGCCGCCGGCGTGGTGACCTTCGCGTTCGGCTTCATCATGACCCTGTTCGAGGCCTTCGTGGCCTACCTGCAGGCGTTCATCTTCGCCACGCTGTCGTCGGTGTACATCAACATGAGCTACCCCGAGGTCGACTGACCAGCGATTCCGAATCCCCGTCGCCTGTTGAACGGCCAACGCACAACGTCGGTGCGCGTGGCGTCAAGGATTCCCTATCGTGCGGCATCGTCGCGGCACAAGAAGTTTTCATAATTCAATACGGTTTTACATAAGGATTTTTTTGATTCGTAGTCTTACGAACACAAAAGAAAGGAAACAACAATGGATCTCATCACTCTCGCAGAGGTGACCGGTAACCTGAGCGCCATCGGCTACGGCCTCGCCGCCATCGGCCCCGGCATCGGCGTCGGCATCGTGTTCGGCAAGGCCATTGAAGCCACCGCCCGCCAGCCCGAGCTCGGTGGCCGTATCCAGACCCTGATGTGGATCGGCTTCGGTCTGATCGAGTTCCTTGCCCTCCTCGGCTTCATCTCCGGCTTCATCTTCACCGCCTGATTCCTCTGGAACACGGTAAGTAATCCAGACGAGTGAAGTGAAAGGAGGCGGATATGGAGACATTTGCGGAAGGAAAGAGCGGCATCGCGCTGTTCGTCCCGGAGGACTACGACATCATCTGGTCCACGGTCATCCTGATCGTCGTCGCCATATTCTTCTATAAGTTCTTCCTGCCGAAGTTCCAGGCGATCTTCGACGAAAGGGCCGCCAAGATTGAGGGCGGCATCGCCAAGGCCGAGCAGGCCCAGGCCGATGCCAACGCCGCCAAGAAGAAGTACGAGGACCAGCTCAACACGGCCCGCGTCGACGCCGCCAAGATCCGCGACGACGCGCGTACCGAGGCCTCGCACATCATCGCGGACGCCCGCACCAAGGCGGAAGCCGATGCGGCGCAGATCACCGCGAACGCGCAGAAGTCCATCGAATCTCAGCAGCAGCAGGCTCTCGTGAGCCTCAAGGGCGAGGTCGGCGCCTTGGCGACGGCCCTGGCCGGCAAGATCCTGGGCAGCAAGCTCTCGGACGCCGACGTGCAGTCCTCGATGATCGATTCCATGATCGACGGCATCGACAAGGACCCCGCCGGAAAGGCCAAGTGAGCATGGCTGGACAGGTGAAAACTCGCGAAGCAAAGGGCAGGAGGTGAACTTTCGATGTATGGAGAGACTTCAAAGAGCTCGGTGAAGGCACTGCGTGAGTCCTTCGCCGACAAGCTGGCCAAGGCCGGCGCCGAGGCGAAGACCGTGGGCGACGAGCTGTTCGACCTCGCCGCGGCGTTCGACGACAACCGTGCGCTTTCCCGCGCGCTGACCGATCCCGCGTACCCGGCCGACAGCAAGGTGAAGCTGGTCTCCACGATTCTGCAGGGTAAGGCAACGCCGCTGACCGTCGAGATCGCCGAAGGTCTCGCAGCCCAGCGTTGGAGCAAGCCCGCCGACATCGCGGACGCCACCGAGGACCTGGCCGTCGACGCACTGCTCAGCGCCGCCGACGTGCGCAATGCGTGCTCGACCGTGTCCATCGAGCTGTCGGAGCTGGCCTCCGCGCTGCTCACCCTCCCGGTCGTGCGTCAGCGTCTGTCCGACGCCCACGCCAAGCCCGAAGTACGTGTGAGGTTCCTGAAGAACCTGCTCAAGGGGCAGGCCCTCGACCCGATCACCATGGACCTGGCGGAGCACGCCACCCGCGATCTGCGCAACCGTCGATTCCTGTCGACGATCAACTGGCTGATCGACGTCGTGGCCACCCACCGCGACCGTTCCATGGTCACGGTGACGAGCGCGATTCCGCTGAAGGACGAACAGTTCCAGAAGATCAAGGCGGTCTACGCCAAGAAGCTTGGTCGTCAGGTGTTCGTCAACAGCGTGGTCGATCCCCGCGTCCTCGGAGGCATGCGCATCCAGGTGGGGTCGGAAGTCACCGACAACACCGTTGCGGCCCAACTGCAACATCTCAAGCGAGCCGTCGCCTGACCTTCGGTCGGCTCAGGCAAGCTGAAAGAACGTTCTTGAATACAAACAACAAAAGGAGTGATCAATGGCAGAATTGACCATCGATCCCGCGGCGATACGCCAGGCGCTCGACGATTTCGTCGAGTCCTACAAGCCGTCCGAGACTCCGACCGAAGAGGTCGGCACCGTCCGGACCGCTGGCGACGGCATCGCGCACGTGGAGGGTCTCCCCGGATGCATGGCCAACGAGCTGCTGAAGTTCGAAGACGGCACGCTCGGCCTGGCATTCAACCTGGATGCCCGTGAAATCGGCGTGGTCGTTCTCGGTGACTTCGCAGGCATTGAGGAAGGCCAGGAAGTGCGCCGCACCGGCGACGTGCTCTCCGTGCCGGTCGGCGACGGCTACCTCGGCCGCACCGTCGACCCGCTGGGCCAGCCCATCGACGGCCTGGGAGAGATCAAGAGTGAGGGTCGTCGAATCCTCGAGGCCCAGGCCCCCGACGTGATGCACCGTCATCCGGTCGACGAGCCGCTGTCCACCGGCCTCAAGGCCATCGACGCCATGACGCCTATCGGCCGCGGCCAGCGTCAGCTCATCATCGGCGACCGCCAGACCGGTAAGACCGCCATCGCGATCGATACCATCATCAACCAGAAGGCCAACTGGGAGTCCGGAGACCCGAAGAAGCAGGTCCGCTGCATCTACGTGGCCATCGGCCAGAAGGGTTCCACCATCGCCTCCGTGCGTCAGTCCCTCGAAGAGGCGGGCGCCATGGAGTACACCACGATCGTGGCCTCCCCGGCTTCCGACTCCGCCGGCTTCAAGTACATCGCGCCGTACACCGGCTCGGCCATCGGCCAGCACTGGATGTACCACGGCAAGCATGTGCTCATCGTCTTCGACGATCTGTCGAAGCAGGCCGAAGCCTACCGTTCGATCTCGCTGCTGCTTCGTCGTCCGCCGGGGCGCGAGGCCTACCCGGGCGATGTGTTCTACCTGCATTCGCGTCTGCTCGAACGCTGCGCGAAGGTATCCGATGATCTCGGCGGCGGTTCGATGACGGGCCTGCCGATCATCGAGACCAAGGCGAACGACGTCTCGGCCTACATCCCCACCAACGTCATCTCCATCACGGACGGCCAGATCTTCCTGCAGTCCGACCTGTTCAACGCCAACCAGCGTCCTGCAGTGGACGTCGGCATCTCCGTGTCCCGAGTCGGCGGCGCGGCCCAGACCAAGGCGCTGAAGAAGGTCTCCGGTACGCTGAAGATCTCGCTGGCGCAGTACCGTTCGCTGGAATCCTTCGCCATGTTCGCCTCCGATCTGGATGCGGCGTCCAAGGCCCAGCTGAACCGCGGCGCCCACCTGACCGAGCTGCTCAAGCAGCCGCAGTTCTCCCCGTACTCGATGGAACAGGAAGTCGTCTCCGTGTGGGCCGGTACCCACGGCAAGCTCGATGACCTCGACCTCGTGGACGTGCTGCCGTTCGAGCATGGCCTGCTGGACTACGTCGACCACAACACCGACATCCTGAAGACCATCCGCGAGACCGAGCAGTTCACCGACGAGACCGAAGCCGCCCTGGACAAGGCGGTCGAGGAGTTCCGCGGCACCTTCGTGCAGCACGACGGCACCCCGCTCGTCGCCGAGAAGCCGGTCGAGAAGACCGACACCCCGGTCGAGCAGGAGAAGCTGGTCGCACGCAAGGCTTCCACCAAGGCGGAAGAGGAGTAATCCATGGCATCGCAACTCGCATATAAGGCGCGTATCGCCTCCACCGCGTCGTTGGAGAAGATCTTCAACGCACAGGAGATGATCGCAAGCTCGCGCATCGCCAAGGCCCGCAACGTGGCCCTGGCCGCGAAGCCTTACTCCGATGCGATTTTCGATGCCGTCCAGGCTCTGGCCCAGCACACCCATATCTCGCATCCGATCGTGAGGAAGGACGAGGACAACCCGAACGTGGCCGTCCTCGCCCTCACGGCGGATCGAGGCATGGCAGGCGCCTACACCTCGTCGATCATTCGCGAGACGGAAAGCCTGCTGGCCAAGCTTGATGACCAGGGCAAGAAGCCCGAGCTTTATGTCTACGGCCGCCGCGGCGTCACGTACTACAAGTACCGTGGCCGCGATGTGCGCGGCACCTGGGAGGGCAACACGGATGCCCCCGGCGTCGAAGTCGCCGAGGAGATTTCCAAGGCCCTGCTGGATGCCTACATGAAGCCGGCCGAGGAAGGCGGCGTCAGCGAACTCTACATCGTGTTCACCGAATTCGTGAACATGGTGGTGCAGAAGGTGCGCATCCTGCGCATGCTGCCGGTGGAGCTCGTCAGCGTCGAAGACGATGAGAAGGCCGAGGCGTCGGGTGCTCCCGAGGCCCGCCCGCTCTACTCCTTCGAGCCCAGTCGTGATGAAGTCCTCGATCGCGTCCTCCCGAAGTACGTGCAGTCCCGCATCCACGAGTGCCTGCTCACCAGCGCGGCATCGGAGACGGCATGCAGGCAGAACGCCATGCACACCGCCACGGACAACGCACGCAACCTGATCGACGAACTGACGCGCAAGCTCAACGCCACACGTCAGGCCGCGATTACTCAGGAACTTACCGAGATCATCGGCAGTGCTGACGCACTGAACAACGAGAAAGAATAGGAGCGCCATGGCAGTAAATGTAGCTGCGGCAACGGCGTCCGAGACTGATGCCTCGGAAGCCACGCAGGGCCGCATTGTTCGTGTCCAAGGCTCGGTTATCGATATTGAGTTCGCTGCAGGTCACCTGCCCGATATCTATAACGCATTGACGGTTGAAATCGCCGCCACCGGTAGCACCGAGGGCGAGGAAAGCCACAAGATCATGCTTGAGGTCGAGCAGCACCTGGGTGATTCCATCGTGCGCGCCGTCGCCCTGAAGCCTACCGATGGTCTGGTTCGTGGCGCCTTCGTCACCGACACCGGCGGCCCGATCGAGGTGCCGGTCGGCGACGTGACCAAGGGCCACGTGTTCGACGTCTCCGGCAACATCCTCAACAAGAAGGCCGACGAGACCATCACGGTCAAGGACCGCTGGCCCATCCACCGCAACCCGCCCGCCTTCGACCAGCTGGAGTCCAAGACCCAGATGTTCGAGACCGGCATCAAGGTCATCGATCTGCTCACCCCGTATGTGCAGGGTGGAAAGATCGGTCTGTTCGGTGGTGCAGGCGTCGGCAAGACCGTGCTCATCCAGGAGATGATCCAGCGAGTCGCCCAGAACCACGGTGGTGTGTCCGTGTTCGCCGGCGTCGGCGAGCGTACCCGTGAGGGCAACGACCTCATCGGCGAGATGGAGGAGGCCGGCGTTCTCGAGAAGACCGCACTGGTCTTCGGCCAGATGGATGAGCCCCCGGGGACCCGTCTGCGCGTCCCGCTGACCGCTCTGACCATGGCGGAGTACTTCCGCGATGTGCAGAACCAGGACGTGCTGCTCTTCATCGACAACATCTTCCGCTTCACCCAGGCCGGTTCCGAGGTGTCCACGCTGCTGGGCCGTATGCCTTCCGCAGTGGGCTACCAGCCGAACCTGGCGGACGAGATGGGCGCCCTGCAGGAGCGAATCACCTCCACGCGAGGCCACTCCATCACCTCCCTGCAGGCCATCTACGTGCCGGCCGATGATTACACCGACCCGGCCCCCGCCACGACCTTCGCCCACCTCGACGCGACCACGGAGCTTTCCCGTGAGATCGCCTCGAAGGGCATCTACCCGGCCGTGGATCCGCTGGCTTCCACCTCGCGAATCCTCGACCCGCGTTACGTCGGTCAGGCCCACTACGAGACCGCCAACCGCGTCAAGGCGATTCTGCAGCGTAACAAGGAGCTGCAGGACATCATCGCCCTGATCGGTATCGACGAGCTCGGCGAAGAGGACAAGACCACCGTTAACCGTGCCCGTAAGATCGAGCAGTTCCTCGGTCAGAACTTCTACGTGGCCGAGAAGTTCACCGGTCGTCCCGGCTCCTACGTGCCGAAGGACGAGACCATCGAGGCCTTCAAGCGCATCTGCGACGGCGTGTATGACGACGTCCCGGAGCAGGCGTTCTCCGGCATCGGCGGCATCGAGGACCTCGAGGAGAAGTGGCACCAGATGCAGAAGGAGTACGCAGCCTGATGGCCGCCTCCAACAAGCCAACGCTGAAGGTGAACATCGTCGCCGCCGACCGGCCGGTCTGGTCGGGCGAGGCGACGATGGTCTCGCTACCGGCTTCCGAGGGTTCCATGGGTATCCTCGCCGACCACGAGCCGGTGCTGACCGCCACCAACGACGGACTGGTCAAGGTTACCGAGCCGGACGGCAACGTCCTCGGCTTCAAGGTGACCGACGGCTTCATCTCGTTCGACTCCAACAAGCTCACCGTGGCCGTGGAGACCTGCGAAGAGGCCCAGACCGTGACCGAAGGCGAGTAATCGTCCTGAACCAAGGGGCGGAACCTACGGGTTCCGCCCCTTTTTCGTTGCGGTCTCGGTTCACTCTTTCCGACTCATGCAAAAAGAGTGAATCCGACGGCACGGTCCGCGTCCTTTTCTATCCTGTGCCGTATGCGTATTATCGTCGCGGACTGCTCGGCCGAATACTCCGGCCGGCTCAACGCCTCACTTCCCGAAGCCAAACGAGTCATCCTCATCAAGGCCGACTCCAGCTGCCTCATATTCTCCGAGCTCGGCTCCTACAAGCCGCTCAACTGGATGGCGGCCCCCTGCACCATCAAGGAGCTTGACGTCGAACCCGACGAGGATATCCCCAGTGATATCCACCAGCCGGTGAAAAAACTGCGCGTGACCGCCGACAAAAGCTCCGACGTGCTCGTCGTCTCCCTCTACCACGTCTATTCCGACCAGGACTTCGACCTCGGAATCGACCCCGGCCTCGTCAAGGACGGCGTGGAGGACCATCTGCAGCGCTATCTCGCCGAACAGATCGAACGCATCGGCGAAGGTGCCAAGCTCGTCCGCCGTGAATACCCCACCGCCATCGGCCCCGTCGACATCATGGCCATCGACGCCGACGGCACCCACGTCGCCATCGAAATCAAACGCAACGGCGGCATCGACGGCGTCGAACAGCTCACCCGCTACTGCAAGCTCCTCAACCGCGATCCCCTGCTCGCCCCCGTCCGCGGCATCTTCGCCGCTCAGACCATCAGCCCCCAGGCGCAGGTCCTCGCCAAGGACCGCGGCTTCGAATGCCTCATCCTCGACTACGACGAGATGAAGGGGACCGACTCCGACGAGCTGAGATTATTCTAAAAAAGCTCCCTCACGAATGCCGTGGGGGAGCTTCCTTGTTATAAGAACGGTTATCAGGACGTCTCGGCGTTTAGTACGCGGCGAGGATGTCGACCACGAAGATCAGCGTGGAATTCGCCGGAATGCCGCTCTTCGCCTCCGAACCATAGCCAAGGCTCGGCGGGATGATGAGCAGCACCTGCGAGCCGACCGTCTGGCCGGTCAGACCCTGCGTCCAGCCCTTGACCACCTGGTTCAACGCGAAGTCGGAGGCCGAACCGCGGTCCCATGAGGAATCGAACTGCTTGCCGTTGCTGGCCAGCCAGCCCGTGTAGTTCGCGCTCACGGTGTTCGATTCCTTGACCTTCGCGCCCTTGCCCTTGATGAGCGTCTGCACCACGAGCTTGTCGCCCGGCTTGTAGCCGTTGAGGTTCAGCGACGGCTTGCCGTTCTTGTCGAGCGTGACCTTCGGCAGGTTCGACGGGATGTTCGTCACCTTGTCGCCTTCGGCTCGGGTGAGCGACTTCGACTTCGAGACGATGGTCATCACGTTGATGTACTGCTCCAGCGTGGACGACGTCGACGAACTCGACGACGAGGAGTTGTTCACGCCGATCGCCAGCGTGGTGTTGACCTTCAGGCCCTTGAACAGGTTGTAGTACGCCTCGTCGATGGAGTTCTTGCCGATGAGGATGCCGCACTCGGGAGCGTCGTCCGACCACGTGCTGGCGACCTCCTCGCCGCTCTTCGCGTCGAGGATAATCTGCTGCGTGCACAGGCGGTCGCCGTCGGTCGCGGCCTCGCCGTTGCCCTCCTGCAGAATCTGATAGGAGTTGTTCTTCACGCTGAACGGGGTCTTGAACGTGACCTTCGGCTTCTTGCCGAGCTCGCCGGTGGCGGTGATGCCGGTCATCTTGGTCAGACCGGAAACGGTCTTCGAGGTGGACGACGACGAGGACGAATCCTTGCTTTCCGAGCCGTCCGCGCAGGCGGCCAGCGAAACGGTCATCGCCGCGGCACAGGCCACTGCCAGGATGCGGCGGGAGTGGCTACGAATGATTGAGAAGTAATCGCGCATAAACCACTACTCTAATGGTATTTCCTGACCGTCCCGCAGCCTCGGACGGAATCGAGGTGCATAGGGGATTGTAGAATGGCAGACAATATGAGTGACATGAACCTGCAGCATCAGGATGACGACAGGAACTCGGCGGCCGCCCGCGAACAGGACGCGAAGCAGGCCGCGGCATCATCCTCACAGCATTCTTCTTTCCCGGCGGACGCCTCCGCCGATGACGTCAGCATGCCTGAAAACGTTGGAAATTCGCCGTTCGACAAGCTGTATCGTCCGCCGTCGCTGGACGATATCGTGCTCGGCGCGGCCTCGCCGGACGATTCGGGGGAATCCGGCAGCAAGGCCCGTTCCACGGGCGAGCTGAGCCTGTTCGACCTGGCCGGCGTCCGGGGCGACAAGACGAACCGTCCCGCCGGCAGGCGCGACGACGTTTCCGTATCGGCGCCCGCGTCCGTGTCCGCTGCCGACGACGTTGCGTCGGACGCCTCGAAGTCCGCCGGTGCGACGGCGACGGATCCCGATGCAGTCTCGCATGATGTCGATTCCCACGCCGACGTGCCGTCCGTGTCGCCGGAATTCGAGGCGACCGCCGACTTCCCGTCCGTCTACGATTCCAGCGTCTTCGCCGTTCCCGCGACATCGGGCGGCGACCGTCCGTATGACGGCGGCGCGGCTCCGGCCGCGAACGCCGATGCGGCCGCCGCGGAATCCGACGGATCCGACAAGGACCTCGAAGACGACACCATCAACCGCGACGACGTCGAACAGCACAGGGGACTGTTCGCCTTCGCGTTCGGCGGCCGCCGCAGGCGGCGCCACGGACGCGACGCCGAAACGCCGGACGATGCGCAGCCGTCGGCCGAAACGCAGACGGCCGGCGTCGCCGGGACCCAATCGAACGTTGCACCCGAAACGAACATCGCGCCCGGATCGAATGCGGCAGACGAAACGAACGGTGCGCCCGAATCATCGAACGCCGATGCCGAGGCAACGACGGTGTTCAAGCCGTCGGACGTCGCCGACCTCGCCACCATGGCGATCGCTCCGGTGACCGGTCCCGAACCCGAATCCACGGCCGCCCTCGCCGGTGGCGACACCGATGACGATGCGTCCTCGGCCGAGGACGCTACGCCCGCGCCGAAGCTGAGCGACGAGGAACTCGCACAGATCGCCAAGCAGCGTCACGCCAAGCGCAAGAAGATCCTGCGCGGCATCGTCACGCCGATTCTCGCCGTATTGGCCATCGCATCATTCGTGTTCGGCGCCCTCAACATGACCATCTGGAAGCCGAACCCGCACGTCGCCGTCTCGGCGAAGACGACCACGCAGTATGTCGTCAGCGATCCCGGCGTGCTGGCGCTCGCCGACAACACCGTCGACATCACCGTCAAGGGTGCGGCCGACGCGCAGGTCTGCGTCGCCGTCGCCGCGCCTCGCGACGCGACCGGCTGGCTTTCCGGCCAGCAGTACACGCGAATCAGCGGATTGGAGACCTGGCAGAAGTTCTCCACGCAGCAGACGAAGATCGACGCCGACGATTCGGGAAGCGGCTCGTCGTCCGCGGCATCCTCGTCCGACGGCCAAGGCGACGGGCAGAGCGTCGCCTTCCAGGACTCCGACATGTGGGAATCCGTGCAGTGCGACCAGGGCTCCGCCACGCTCAAGTGGAAGGAGGCCGGCAGCGACCGCGTCGTGCTCGTCGACGCCAATGCCGGCTCGACCGGTGCGAACGCGGCGGCCGACGCCACCGTCACCATGAGCTGGACCCGTGCGCAGGTGCCCGACTTCGCCACGCCGTTCTACTTCGTGGGCGGTCTGCTCGTCGCCATGGCCGTGCTCGTCGCCACCATCTTCTCCATCGAGGACCACCGACGTCGCAAGAAGCAGGCCGAATCCCCGGTCGAACCCGAACCGGAGCCGGAACCCGGCGAACACCCCCACTGGATGCACGGCCGTTCCGAATCGTCGTCGCGCCGTCGAGGCGAACGCCGTCACTCCCATCGCCGCTCCCGCCGGCGTAGGAACCACGAGGCCGAACTGGCGGCTGCGGCCGTCGAAAATGTAGCCGCAGCCGGCGAAACCGCCTCCGGTCCCGCGATTCTCGACGTCACCTCCGTCAACATGCTCGAACAGCAGGCGCCGGACTCCGACGCCGCAAGCGGACCAGGCATCGAATTCGCGACGGGGGAGACCGACGCCCACGGCGTCGACGCCGTCGAACCGAACGGTGCCGACGCGGGCGGCAGCGGCGATGACACCGAGGTTGGAACCTCGACGTCGCAGATCACCGCCGACGAGCTGCAGGACTACTTCGCCCGACTGGCTGCGGAGAACGCCGCCAACCAGGCCGCCGCCAACGCCGTCGAGGAGTCGAGCGAAGCGAACGATTCCTCAGCCGATGGAAGCGCCGACGAGAACACCGACGAAACCGACGAGACAACCAAGGAGGGCAAGTGATGAACGCCTCGAAACTGCGCCGCGTCGCCACGGCATCCCTCATCGTGGCCATGCTGCCGATGGTCGCCGCATGCGAGGAACGCGTGCCGCAGGTGACCACGCCGACCGCCACCGCGTCCGCGCCCGTCATGACCGAGGCCAAGGAGCGCAAGATCCGTACATCGGTTCTCGACACCCTCACCAAGGCCGATCAAGCCAAGGACGCCAGCGGACTCTCCGAACGCGTCGAAGGGCCCGAGCTCGCCGTGCGCACCAGCCAGCTGACCATCGCCAAGGCCACCAACTCGCTCGACAAGCGCAGCACCATTCCTTCAAAGATCAGCCAGACGGTGATTCCCACCGACTCCAGCTGGCCGCGCTCCGTCTTCACCATCACCACCACCACCGACGACCAGCAGTCGCAGCGACTCCTCGTCCTCAACCAGGAGGACGCCCACAGCAACTACAAGCTCTGGGCCGTCGCGCGACTCTTCCAGGGCGCTCAGCTGCCCGCCTTCGAAGTCCCCAAGCTCGGCTCCTCCATGGGCACCGCCAAGGACACCGGACTCGTCGCCACCCCCGAGGACGCCGTCGCCCACTACGCCGACGTCCTCCAGAACGGCGCCAAGAGCCAGTACGCCAAGGAGTTCGGCGACGACCAGCTGCGTGACGACCTCACCGAGCTCACCGCCACCGTGCAGAAGGGCATCGCCGCCAACAAGGGCACCCAATCCCAGAAATTCACCGTCGAGCCCGACCAGATCCGCATCATGAGGGCCGCCGGCGACAACGGCGACCTCGTCGTCGCGCAGATCAACTCCGAATGGGTCCGCGCCGCCGGCGAAGGCCGCGAATCCCTCCCCGCATCCGACGCCGAAAAGGCCCTCTTCGGCAAGGGCAAGGCCACCAGCACCATGAAGGTCACCTACGTGAACGTCGTCGCGCTGTACGTGCCCAAGCAGGGAACGGACGCGAAGATACAGGCTGTCGGCGCCGAACGCCAGCCCATCAAGGTCGAAGCCCAATGATGGAGCGTCTTCGGCTCGGCAGAAGGTTCGAAGTACCGGTCGTACGTCTTCACCTTCTGCCGAGCCGAATCCGCACGCATCATTGAGAGCTGGGTACGCCTTCATCTTCCACACGACGAAAGCCGCACGCATCATTGAGAGCTGGGGTACGTCTTCACCTTGCGCTCCGTGCAGGCCACACGCATTACTCCATGACGGAGCGTCTTCGGTGTGCATGAATCATCTGATATGGGTGTGATCGTCGATTCATGCGCCGTCGCCGCGTTCACGAATGTGTGATCATCGTTGTATCCCGTGGTTCGTGGGTGAATAATCCGCTCACGAATCACGGGATATTTATATATTCGGCGATTCGTGTGATGAATTCCGATAATCGAATCGACTGATGCCAATGCATCGGACGATTCGTGAACAGGGAGGATGTGCACGAATCGCAAGATATATACGTAATTCGTGATCCATGCATGATTTTGTCGTGCGCGAATCGTTGGATAGCGGCATATTCGACGATTCGTGAGCAAGGAGATTGCGGATGAATCGGCGTATAGCGGCATATTCGGCGATTCGTGCGTATGGGGCATGTGCGAGGATCGGCGAATACGGTCATATTTCGCCATTCGTCCGAAAAAACCCGCGAAAACGGGGCATGCTGTCGCAAACGTTGGTAATACTAATCAGTAGCAAGACGACCATCGTGCGATTAATCGCGTAAGGAGCATCATCATGGCGGAGCAGCCGAAGTTCAATCCCGGTCTTTCATTGGCGGGCGCGGTCGACCTCGAAGCGTTGAAGCATAAGGTCGACGCCGAGGCCGGCGAGGCCGGAGGCGCGCCGGCCGCCGGCGGCTACGTCATCGACACCGACGAAAGCACGTTCCAGGCCATGGTGCAGACCTCGGCCACGTTCCCCATCCTCCTGCTGCTGTGGGTGACGAACGACGACCGCTGCTTC
The DNA here is from genome assembly GCF_010667655.1 of Bifidobacterium saimiriisciurei. GTDB lineage: Bacteria > Actinomycetota > Actinomycetes > Actinomycetales > Bifidobacteriaceae > Galliscardovia > Galliscardovia saimiriisciurei. The sequence goes on along the minus strand of NZ_WHZU01000005.1, from coordinate 153,326 downwards.
GACGTCGCTCGCAAGCTCGGCGATGCCGTCAACAAGCTCGAAGGCAAGATCCAGCTGTCCCGAATCGACATCGCCAAGAGCCCGACCATCGCCCAGGCGCTGCAGGCTCAGGGAGCCCCCGCCATCTACGGACTTGTCGGCGGCCGTCCGATGCCCATCATGCAGGGCGTGCCCTCCGACGCCGAGATGGAGCAGATCACCGGCACGCTGATTCCGCAGATCATCCAGATGGCGCAGCAGGCCGGCGTCACCGGCACCGCGCCGTACCAGGAGGCCGGCGCCGCATCCGAGGGCGCCGACGCCGCGGCCGGCAAGAGCGCCGAGGAACAGATTCCGCCCGAACACCAGAAGGCCCACCAGCTCGCCCAGGAAGGCGACTACGCCGGCGCCGCCGTCGAATACGCGAAACTCATGGAAGCCGACCCGAACGACGCCCGCGCCGCCCGCGAACACGCCAAGGCCCTGCTGCTCGCCCGCTCCGCCGAAGCCGATGTGCGTACCGTGCGCGCCGCCGCGGCCGACAACCCCGACGACGTGGAGGCGCAGCTTGCCGTCGCCGACATCGACATGATCGGCGGTCAGATCGAGGATGCGTTCAGCCGCCTGCTCGACTTCCTCGCCGGGCACAAGGCCGACGTCGAACCGGTGCGCAAGCGTCTGCTCGAATACTTCGCCATCCCCGCCGCCGACGACGCCCGCGTGGCGCGTGCCCGTCGTCGTCTCGCCACGCTGATGTACTGAGGCTACTCCATACGATTGCGTCCGAAGAGCTGTGAGAAATGCGCGCCGTAGCGCTCCAGCTCTTCGTAGTAGTCGTCCCGCCAGGTGATGAACGGCTTCGACGCCAGTCCGTCGTTGTAGAAGCGCTGGTCCTCCGTCACCTCGGCGGTGCAGAACGAGGGGATCGTCAGGTTCGTCACCGGGCTGGAACGCTCCACCTGCGCCAGAATCAGTCCCGAATTGTTCGCGCCGAACACGTCGATCTCCCAACCATCCTCACCAAGCCAGACGCTATAGCGGTTCTTGATGATGGGCGTTCCCCCGCGCAGCACGAGCTCGATGGCGATGTTCGCGTCGATCGTGCGTTCCGCCTCATAGCGGGTCCCTCCGACCGCGTTCCCCTGCACGGTGACGAACGCCTCCGAAAAATGCTCGCGATACTGCATCAGCGTGGTCAGACCATCGGCCTGCGGCCCCATCGGCACGCGGATGTCGCGTGAACGCAGGCGGATACGCAGCGCGAATCCGTCCTGATGCACGAAATAGCTTTGCACAATCAGCGTGGGGGCGTCCCCGTCGTCGTATTCCACGGGGAATTCACGGCAGAAAAAACGGCGCTCGTACTGAAAATCGTCGGACATGGCACCATCTTACGAAAACCGTGTAATAATTGCGAAAAATTTTTGCAAGGCCCATGGTTTCGGGATGCCCCCGTCCGGATTCCACGGGCTTGTGTAAAATCAGTCTTCTTAATCCTTGTCTTTTCGTGACGTCCGCATCATGACCGCACGACGGTCGGCGGACGGCCTCCCGAGGATCCTCGAAAAACAGGCGCGACGCCGTCACAAGGCCATGCGGCCCGATATGCCGCATGCATGTGGAACCACGGCTCACACGGCACGTATGACGCGGCGGACGAACGGCGCCGAAGGATTGGTTACAGAACCGAAAACTACGGGAGAGTAGGATTACCTCGTTTTGTAAAGGAGCTCAATGTATGCATATTGAGAAGTTCAATGCTGCCGTGATGCGGCGCGCCACGCAGTGGCGACGCGCATTCGGCATGCTGCTGGCCCTCGTGCTGTGCGTGGCCGGCCTCGGCACCGTCGGCGTCTCCTCGGCGCAGGCCGCACAGGTCTCCGAAGTGCAGGGCAAGACGTTCAAGGTCGCCACCGACACCACGTTCGCGCCGTTCGAATTCCGCGACTCCAGCGGTCAGATGGTCGGCATCGACATGGACCTGCTGCACGCCATCGCCAAGGACCAGGGCTTCAACGTGCAGATCCAGTCCCTCGGATTCAACGCCGCGCTGCAGGCGATGTCGTCCGGCCAGGCCGACGGCGTGATCGCCGGCATGACCATCACCGACGAACGCAAGGCCATCTATGATTTCTCCGACTCGTACTTCCAGTCGGGCGTGCAGATGGCCATCGCCAAGAACAACGACGCCATCAAGGGCTACGAGGACCTCAAGGGCAAGACCGTCGTGGCGAAGACCGGCGCCGAAGGCGAGATGTTCGCCAAGAAGAACGCCGCCAAGTACGGCTACACGGTCAAGTCGGTCGACCAGTCGGCCACGATGTACGAGATGGTGAAGTCCGGCAACGCGGACGCCGTCGTCGACGACTACCCGGTGCTCGCCTACGGCATCCAGCAGGGCAACGGGCTCAAGACCGTCACCCCGAAGGTCCCGGGTGGCGACTACGGCTTCGCGGTGAACAAGGGCCAGAACGCCGACCTGCTCAAGGCGTTCAACGCGGGCCTCGCCAACCTCAAGAAGTCCGGCGAATACGACAAGATCCTCGCGAAGTACCTCGGCGAGGATTCCAGCGTGAAGCCGGCCACCGCCGACTCGACCGCGAAGAAGAGCTTCATCGACCTGGCGAAGGACGCGTTCCCTGCGCTCATGACCGGTCTGAAGAACACGATGCTCATCACGGCCATCTCGTTCGTCATCGCGCTCGTGCTCGGCATCGTGCTCGGTCTCGTCCGCGTCTCGCCGAACAAGCCGCTGTCGTGGGTCGCCCGCGTGTACGTGGCCGTGTTCCGCGGCACGCCGATCCTGGTGTGGGCGTTCTTCTTCTACTTCGGCATCCCGCAGATCATCGGCCACAGCATCAACATCTGGGTGGCCGGCGCGCTCACGCTCTCGCTCAACGCCGGCGCGTATCTTGTCGAGATCGTGCGCGGCGCCATCGAGTCCGTGAACCACGGCCAGATGGAAGGCGCGCGTTCGCTCGGTCTGAGCTACAACCAGGCCATGCGCAAGGTTATCCTGCCGCAGGCCGTGAAGATCGGCACGCCGGCGATCATCAACCAGCTGGTCATCATGCTCAAGGACTCCTCGCTGCTGCTCGCCATCGGCTTCGGCGAACTGCTGTACCAGGCCCAGCAGATCTACGCGGCCAACTTCCGCGTCACCGAGACGCTGCTCATGGTCGGCGTCATCTACTTCGTGGCCATCACCCTGCTGACCTGGCTGGCCAATATCGTCGATCGGAGGATGAACAAGCGATGAGCGCGACGAACGAAACCACGGTGAACGAAACCACGACGGGCGGCGCCGCGGAGAACGCAGCCGCAACGCACGAAACGCACCAGCCCGAGGTCGCCTCGGCCGCCCCCGCGGTTCCCGAGCACAAGGGCCAGGTCGTCATCGACGTGCGCGACCTGCGCAAGACCTTCGGCAAGACCGAGGTGCTCAAGGGCATCGACTGCCAGGTGCACGCCGGCGAGGTGATCTCCATCATCGGCCCGTCCGGCGCCGGCAAGTCCACGTTCCTGCGCTGCCTCAACGGCCTCGACACCCCGACCTCCGGCTCGGTGATCGTCAACGGCTACGACATCGCCGACCCGAAGACCGACATCGACAAGGTGCGCACCCAGATCGGCATGGTGTTCCAGCACTTCAACCTCTTCCCGAACATGACCGTGGCCGAGAACATCATGCTCGCGCCCACGCTCATCAAGAAGGTGCCCGCCGACCAGGCCCGCGCCCGCGCGCTCGAACTGCTGCGCACCGTCGGACTCGAGGAGAAGATCGACGCCAACCCCGACTCGCTCTCCGGCGGCCAGAAGCAGCGCGTGGCCATCGCGCGCTCGCTGGCCATGGACCCCGACATCATGCTGTTCGACGAGGCCACGTCCGCGCTCGACCCCGAGATGGTGGGCGACGTGCTGCAGGTCATCCGCGACCTGGCCAACAAGGGCATGACCATGCTGCTCGTGACCCACGAGATGGCATTCGCCCGCGAGGTCTCCACGCGCGTGATCTTCACCGACGCCGGCATCATCGAGGAGGAGGGCACCCCGGCCCAGATCTTCGGCAATCCGCAGAGCCCGCGCCTGCGCTCCTTCCTCTCCAAGGTGCTGTAGAAAGGGTAGCGGAACGGTCTGCAAATTCCGGATTCGGGGCTGGGGCCGCGAATCCGGAGACGAAAACGCGAGTTGCGGGGCTTTCGGTCTTTTCGGAGCGAAGCCCCGCAACTCGCATTTTGATTGCCAAGGTCGCTTGTTTTCGTCCGATGGTTGTGTAAACTAATGGGGTGCGTGTTCGCGGGAGGTCCCGCGGACAGGTGTTCGGGTTCGTAGCTCAGTGGATAGAGCGTCTGTCTCCGGAACAGAAGGTCGTGGGTTCGAATCCCATCGAGCCCACGAGACTGTTGGAATTCCAACGTTTTTTTGATATTTATTTCTCGTATGTGCCATAAAATCGGGTACTCATCGGGTATGTGAAATGGTTCAGGGCCTTGCTTGCGTTTCGTGACCTGTGTTCCGTTCCTCGCCCATATGGCGGTCGTTCGTCGTTGACGGCGCGCCATACGCCGTACAATCCGTGACTACGAAATACTTCGATACTTCGTATGTTCGTGTTATTCGCATAGAAGGGAATCATCATGGTAGACAAGCTTGAGGAAGTCGCGACCGCCTACGCGCCCGCCGCGCTCGGCGCATACAGCCAGGCGGTGAAGGCCAACGGCTTCGTGTTCGTCTCCGGCCAGCTCGGCATCGACCCGCACACCGGCGAGCTCGCCGGAGCGACCGCCGGCGAGCAGACCGCGCAGGCCCTGAAGAACATCAAGCACATCCTCGACGCCGCCGGCAGCGGCATCGAGAACGTGGTGCGCGCCACCATCTATATGAAGAACGTCGACGACTTCAAGGAGATCGACGGCGAATACGCCAAGGCTTTCATCGGCTCCGTGAAGCCGGCCCGTGTGGCGTTCGGCGGCAACAACATCCCCAAGGGCGCGCTGGTGGAGATCGACGCCATCGCCGTGCTCAACGACGTCGACTGATTGCCTGCTGCTCTCACGTCCCTGGTTCCCATCCGTTGTTCGATACATGACGGACGGGAACCGGGGACGTTGCTATATTCCGGTCGGTTTTCACGCACGCGTGCGTTATGACCGCCATGGCGGTATCCAAAGGCCTACAATACAAACCATGTTTCTCGTGTTGATGTTCGCCCTGACGCTCATATCGGCAGCGGTGCTGATGGCAGGCGTGAGACTCATGCGCGCCAGGACGAGGATTCCCGTGTATCCGCTCGGCCTCGCGCTCGCCGTGGTCGGCGGCGTCGCGACGGCCGCGTTTCTGGTGATCTTCATCGTCTACGCCGTCGGATGACGCGTGATTGAATGACGCACGATCGGGTGACGAATGAGCGTACGACGAATCTGCACACTGCCGGCGTCGGTGACGATGCTGAGCCAGGGCAATCTTCAGAATCTGGCCTATGTAGTGGTCGGAACCATCGGTGCGTTGGCCGCGGTGGGCTGCCTCGCCCGATGGCTCACCCGTCTTTCGCGCGAACGCGAATACTACGCGCGGCAGGCGGCCCTGGCCGCGAAGCCGGCGCGGCGCGGCGTCATGATGCCGGTCGGCATGACGCCGATGGCCGCACGCATCGCGAACTTCGTGCTGTGGTACGTCGGCACGGCGGCCGCCGGTGTGCTGATGGCCGCATCCAGCGCGGCGGGGGAACCAAGGAAAAGCGTGACGCCGAGCATGCTGGAATCGGCCTGCGGCATCAGCGACATCCGTTCCGACGGCCGCATGTTTCAGGCGTTGGAGGATCTTGATTATCCGATGTATCGCGGCGTCTCCTCATATGGCGACATCACGTTCGTGCATGACGGACGGCGGGTTGCGGGCGGCGTGAAGCTGCTGAACGGTCAGGCCACCGTCTATCAGGGGGACTTCCACGGCAGCATGGCCCCGCATGTGGAATCCACATGGTTTTCGTTGGGATTCATCGCATTGTTCGCGGTGGTCGTCGCGTTGCTGATGCTGCTGTGCGCGTTCATCCTCATGACGAATCGGGACGAATCGCAGCCGGGGGTCGTGGAATCCGGCGGCATGCGCATCGAAGACGTGCAACACGACGACATAAGGACGAACCGGCCGTTCGCCCATATCTACGAGCATCCCAAGGTGCTGTTCCTGATGCTGCTGGGCGTATTCATATCGTGCACGTTCATGGCGGTCAGCCTGCCGACGGTCGACGCCCGGTGGGTGGTGCCGGCGACAGCGGTCGCGATCGTGATGAACGTGGCCGCATTCGTCGGGCCGTTCATGCTGGTGCGCCGCGTGATGACGAGGACGAATCGGAAGGGGCCGGCGGCATGAGGTCGGCGCGGGCCACCGGCTTTGGCTGGGTGGATTACCGTTTTTGGATGGCTTGCGGTAGTCTTCTGGGGTGACGAAAGAACAGCAGCGCAAGGCAGAGCCGCAGGATACCGTGGAATCGAACGATACCGCGAAGCCGCGGAACGCCGCAGGGCCCCGAACCGCCGCGACGACGAAGACGCAGGAACCCGAGGCCAACGGTCTCGAACGCAAGATGGAATCACGCCACCTGACCATGATCTCGCTCGGCGGCGTCATCGGCACCGGACTGTTCCTGAGCTCCGGATACACGATCCAGCAGGCCGGACCGCTCGGCGCGATCCTCGCCTACGCCATCGGCTCGATGCTCGTGTACTTCGTGATGCTCTGCCTCGGCGAGCTTTCCGTGGCCATGCCGTACGCCGGCAGCTTCCACCTGTACGCCAACCGGTTCATCGGACCGGGCACGGCGTTCACCATCGCGATCCTCTACTGGCTCAACTGGGCCGTGGCGCTCGCCTCCGAATTCACGGCGGCGGGCCTGCTCATGCAACGTTGGTTCCCCGGCAGCCCGGCATGGGTGTGGAGCGCGGTGTTCATCGTGGTCGTCTTCGCCCTGAACATTCTTTCCGTACGCCTGTATGGCGAATCGGAGTTCTGGTTCGCATCCATCAAGGTGTTCGCCATCGTGGCGTTCATCATCATCGGTCTGCTGGCGATCTTCGGGGCGATTCCCATCGCCGGATACGACCATGCGCCGCTGTTCGGCAACTTCGTGTCCGACGGCCTGCTGCCCAACGGCATCGCGCCGATATTCTCCACGCTGCTTACGGTCGTGTTCGCGTTCTCCGGCACCGAGGTCGTGGGCGTGGCCGCAGGCGAGACGAAGGACCCGGGCGCGGCCATCCCGAAGGCCGTGCACACCACGGTGCTGCGCCTCGCCATCTTCTTCATCGGCTCGATCGCCGTGATGGCCGCGCTGATTCCCTGGCACAAGTCCGGCGTGGAGACCAGCCCGTTCGTGCTGGTGTTCCAGTCCATCGGCATGCCGTTCGCCGGCGACGTGATGAACTTCGTGGTGCTGACGGCCGTGCTTTCGGCCGCGAACTCGGGACTCTACGTGTGCTCGCGCATGGTGTGGTCGCTGGCCAAGGAGCGGATGCTGCCGATGAAACTCGCCAAGACCAACTTCCGCGGCGTGCCCGTGTTCGCCGTCATGGTGAGCATGGCCGGCAGCCTGCTGGCGCTGCTCTCATCGGTGATCGCGGCCAGCACCGTGTATCTGGCGCTGGTGGCCGTCTCGGGACTGGCGACCATCGTGGTGTGGGCGTCGGTGGCCGTATGCCAGATCCGCTTCCGTCGTCAGTGGGTGGCCGACGGGCACAGTGTGGACGAATTGGGTTACAAGGCGCCCGGATACCCGTTCGTGCCGTGGGCGGCCATCGTGATGTGCGCGCTTGCGCTGGTGCTCGTGGTGCTCGACGAATCGCAGCGGTCCACGTTGTACTACATGATCCCGTTCGTGGCGCTCTGCTATGCGTTCCACTACGGGCGCGAGGCGTGGCGTCGCAAGCACAAGAGGTAGGCGGGCCGGCGGAAGGCCCTGCGGCTGTCAGGCTGTCAGCGTTGCCGGTAGACTTTGAAGAATGAGTCCTGAAGCGCTTAGTGAACTGATTTCCGCAATTGCCCACGACCTCGCCGCGGCCGGCACCGCAGGCGAGCTCACCGCCGACCTGATCCCCCCGGTCGAGAAGATCACCGTGATGCGTCCGAAGGATCGCGCACACGGTGACTGGGCCACCAACATCGCCATGCAGCTGGCCAAGAAGGCCGACATGAAGCCGCGCGACCTCGCCGAGCTGTTCGCCCCCGAACTCGAGAAGAACGACGGCGTCAAGTCCGTGGAGATCGCCGGCCCCGGCTTCATCAACATCACGCTCGACTCCGCCTCCGCCGCCGGCATCGTCGACACCGTGCTCGAGGCCGGTGAGGCGTTCGGCCGCAACGAGCATCTGAACGGCAAGACCCTCAACCTCGAGTTCGTCTCCGCCAACCCCACCGGCCCCATCCACATCGGCGGCACCCGCTGGGCCGCCGTCGGCGACTCCATGGCCCGCGTGCTCGAAGCCAACGGCGCCAAGGTCGTGCGCGAATACTACTTCAACGACCATGGCGAGCAGATCAACCGCTTCGCCCGTTCGCTGGTCGCCGCCGCCCACGGCGAGGAGACCCCGGCCGACGGCTACAAGGGCGCCTACATCGACGAGATCGCCCAGCGTGTGATCGACGAGGCCAAGGCCGACGGCATCGACGTGCTCGCCCTGCCGCGCGTGACCGCCGAAGACGGTTCCGAAGGCGACTCCGAACAGCGCGAGGAGTTCCGCAAGCGCGCCGTGCCGATGATGTTCGCCGAGATCCAGAAGTCGATGAAGGAGTTCCGCGTGAACTTCGACGTCTGGTTCCACGAGAACAGCCTCTACCAGGACGGCGAGGTCGAGAAGGCCATCGCCGACCTGCGCGAGCGCGGCGACATCTACGAGAAGGACGGCGCCACCTGGTTCGCCTCCACCAAGCACGGCGACGACAAGGACCGCGTGATCATCAAGTCCGACGGCAACGCCGCGTACTTCGCCGCCGACATCGCCTACTACCGCAACAAGCGCCACCGCGACGTGAACCCCGCCGACGTGGCCATCTACATGCTCGGCGCCGACCACCACGGCTACATCGGCCGCATGATGGCCATGTGCGCCGCGTTCGGCGACAAGCCGGGCGAGAACATGCAGATCCTCATCGGCCAGCTCGTCAACGTGATGAAGGACGGCAAGCCCGTGCGCATGAGCAAGCGCGCCGGCAACGTCGTGACGCTCGACGACCTCGTCGAGGCCATCGGCGTGGACGCCGCCCGCTACTCGCTGGCCCGCACCGACTACAACCAGAGCGTGGACATCGACCTCGACCTGCTCGCCAGCCACACCAACGAGAACCCCGTGTACTACGTGCAGTACGCACACGCGCGCAGCTGCAACGTGGACCGCAACGCGGCCGCCGCCGGCGTCACCACCGAAGGCGCCGACCTCGCGCTGCTCGACACCGAGGCCGACGGCGACCTGCTCGCCGCCCTCGCCCAGTACCCGAGCATGATCACGCTGGCCGGAGACGGCCGCGAGCCGCATCGCGTGGCCCACTACCTCGAGGATCTGGCCGGCCGCTACCACAAGTGGTACGCCGCCGAACGCGTGGCCCCCATGGCCCTGACCGACGCCGAACAGCGTCTGCCCGAAGCCGAGCGCGCCGCCCTCGAAATCGCCAAGAGCCCCGAGCCGGCCCGCGCCGCCGCCCGACTGCGCCTCAACGACGCCGCCAAGCAGGTCATCGCCAACGGCCTCGACCTCCTCGGCGTCACCGCTCCGGAAAAGATGTGATGCCCTTCGGACCTCCGCTGTTCCGCGACGGGGCTCGATAGGGTCGTCCCTGTCGCGGAACAATCCACTGATTCCGGACATTCCGGGGTTTGTGGGTCCATCCGATCATGAGGGAGCCGAAAACCAGCTCTACACGATCGGATTAGATCCCACAAACCCCTTTATGATTGCGCTCGCCGTATCTCCATCGTCACGTATTCCTCGCTGCATCTCGACGGCTGGCAACCCCATGGGACGGCCTTGTCATCCGGCAATGAGACGTTATATGGCCGAATGATTCCGGGCACGGGGGTGGTTGTATCGGAAACCACGAACGCCATGGCAGAGAAAACGTCATGGAGTTGGTTTTATCGGGGAAAATTCCTTCCGTGCCAAACGACTTTGTCACGGAACCGATTTTCCGATTAAAAAATGGTTCCGTGGCAGAAAAACCTGGCACGGAATGGAACGCACGTCCTTTTTCGTATTCCGTGACGGATTTTGACGATGAACAGGTGAACGGAGCCTTGAAATCATGCGGTTTCCTGTTGCCGGCATGGTGATGATTATGCCAGGGAACGGCAAAAACGTCGGATTGCCTGCTCCGTGACGAAGAATCATGGCACGGAAGCGAAAAATAATACGATTATGCGTTCCATGACATCGTCAAGCCGCAAACGAAACCACGCTGTGGCCGACTATCCCGTTATGGGACGGCGGGGGCCGGTCGGCGCGGCATCTGGCAGAATTGACGGTACCGTACGTAATTTATGAACGGTTCGCGGACGACAATGGGTGCGTAAAAACCAATGCGTGACACGGAGTCGCAGACGCCGATACGCGAACACCGACGAGCACAGAATGGAGCGACGATGAGCGGGAAGACCGAGGAGAAGGCATTCGCGATGGGCAAGGGCATCACGCCGATCTGGCCGGCGGCCACCACGATCGATGGCGACGGGGCCATCGAATTCCACGGACGCACCGCCGAATCCCTGCTCGACGAATTCGGCTCGCCGCTCTACCTCATCGACACCGACGAGGTCGCCGGCCGCGCGCGCTACTTCGTGCGCGCCGCCGCCGACGCCTTCGCCAACTCCATCACGCACGTGAGCTTCGCCGGCAAGGCGTTCCTCTCCAAGCGCATCGTGCGCGAGGTCATCGACGCCGGCATGCACGTCGACACCTGCACCATGGGCGAGATGCGCATCGCGCTCGCCGCCGGCGCCCCCGGCCGCCGTCTCGTGCTGCACGGCAACAACAAGACCGACGCCGAAATCGAACTCGCCGTGAAGAACGACTTCGCCAAGATCGTCATCGACTCGGCCGACGAACCCGCCCGCATCGCCGCGATCGCCCACCGGCTCGGCAAGCGCGCCAAGGTCATGCTGCGCGTGACCTCCGGCATCCACGCCGGCGGCCACGAATACATCTCCACCGCGCACGAGGACCAGAAGTTCGGCGTGCCGCTGCTGCCCGCCGGCGCCGACACCGCCGCACTCGGCGTGCTCGACGACCTCGGCGACGTGACGCCCGCCGCCACGAACGCCCGGCTCTCCACCGCGAACTCCGCCGCCGATTCAGCCGCCGTCGACGGCAAGCCGGAACGCGAACTGCGCTACGACATCAAATACCCGTACGACCTGAGCCACGAAGAGGTCTCCGACGCCGACAAGGCGCTCGCCAAGGCCATGACCGTCGTGGCCGACGGCCCCGCGCTCGCCGTGCTCAAGAGCATCGCCTCGTTCGGCGACGACCTCGAGCTCGTGGGCATCCATTCGCACATCGGCTCCAACATCCACGACGCCGACGCGTTCATCCAGGCGGCCAAGCGCATGATGCTGCTGCGCAAGACCTTCTACGCGACCGACGCCTACACGCTGCCCGAGGTCGACCTCGGCGGCGGCTACTCCGTGGCCTACACCGACGGCGAGGACTCCATGGACGTGCGCGTGGAGCTCAAGCGCCTCGCCGACGCCGTGGCCTCCGTCAACCGCGCGCTCGGCATGCCCGCGCCCGCCATCTCGTTCGAGCCGGGCCGCTGGATCGTGGCACCGGCCGGCGTGACCCTCTACCGTGTGGGCACCATCAAGCCCGTGCATCTGACCGACGCCAAGGATTCCGCCGGCAACCCCATCGACGAGCGCGTGTACGTCTCCGTCGACGGCGGCATGAGCGACAACATCCGTCCGGCCCTCTACGGCGCCGATTACACGGCCCGTCTCGCCAACCGCGCCGGCTCCGAGGAGACCATGCTCGCCCGCGTGGTCGGCATGCACTGCGAGTCCGGCGACATCGTGGTGCACGAGGTGCGCCTGCCCGCCGACACGAAGCGCGGCGACATCCTCGCCGTGCCCGTCACCGGCGCCTACGGCCGCACGATGGCCAGCAACTACAACCAAGCGCTCATCCCCGCCGTCGTGGGCGTGAGCGGATCCGGAGCCAGTGTGATGCTCCGCCGCCAGACCATCGACGACCTGCTGGAACTCGACCAGGACTGACGGTGTGCACGGTCCCATCAATCCGCGGTCTGTCGCTTTGCACCCGTAGGATTGAATAGGTTGTAATTCCAATGCAAACGTACCGTCTTTGGGAAGGACGCAAGGATATGGCACAGAACGAAAGCCCGATTCGCGTAGCACTGCTGGGCGCCGGCACGGTCGGCTCGGCCACCGCCCGCCTGATCGTCGAACAGAGCGAGGAGCTTGCGCACCGCATCGGCCGCCCGATCGAGCTCGTCGGCGTCGCCTGCCTCGACCCGGACGAAGTCAACGTGCCGTGGATCGACAAGTCGCTGCTCACCACCGACACCGCCGACCTGTGCACCAAGGCCGACATCGTCATCGAACTCATCGGCGGCACGACCGCCGCGCACACGTTCGTGATGAAGGCCATCGAATCCGGCGCGTCCGTCGTCACCGCCAACAAGGCCCTCATCGCCAAGTACGGCCCGGAGATCTATGCGGCCGCCGAGGCCAAGGGCGTCGACTTCTACTTCGAGGCCGCCGTGGCCGGTGCCATCCCGATCGTGCGCCCGCTGCGCGAATCCATGGTCGGCGACAGGATCACCAGCATCATGGGCATCGTCAACGGCACGACCAACTACATCCTCGACGAGATGACCACCAAGGGCCTCGACTTCGACGTGGCGCTCAAGGACGCGCAGGCCAAGGGCTACGCCGAGGCCGACCCGACCGGCGACATCGAGGGCGAGGACGCGGCGAACAAGGCAGCCATCATGGCGTCGCTCGCGTTCCATACCGACGTGCGCATCGACGACGTCTCCGTCGAGGGCATCACCAAGATCACGGCCGACGACATCGCCGCCGCCACCGCCGAGAACAAGGTCATCAAGCTACTCGCCGTGTGCGAGAACTCTGAGGCCGGCGTCTCCGCCCGCGTGTACCCGGCGCTGATTCCGAACGAGCATCCGCTCGCCAGCGTGCGAGGCAGCTTCAACGCCGTGTTCGTCAAGGCCGAGGCCGCCGACGACCTCATGTTCTACGGCCGTGGCGCCGGCGGCGACCCGACCGCCTCCGCCGTGGTCGGCGACGTCGTCACCGAGGCCCGCCACATCACGCACGGCTGCACCGGCCCGTCCATCCCGATGTACGCGAACCTTCCGAAGGCCCCGCTCAACGCCTCGCGTTCCGCGTTCGCCGTGCGCTTCGTGATCCACGACAAGCCGGGCACGCTCGCCGCCATCGCCGAGGAGTTCGCCAAGCGAGGACTTTCCATCAACGGCGTGAACCAGGACCTCAAGCCCACGCTGCACGAGCCGGGATACAGCGGCGAGCTGCAGCAGCTGCGCCTCGTCACCCATCTGTGCGACGAGGTCACGCTGCGCGAGGCCGTCGAAGCCGTGAGCAAGCTCGACTTCGTGACCGGCGAGGCCACCATCCTGCGAGTCATGGCCTGATCCGCACCAATCATCATCCGATGATGTCGTCCCGTATGGAATGCCGTGCGGGACGACATTGCGACTAAGGAGCATTATGAAGTTCGCCACCGATGCCGTGCGCGTATCCGTTCCCGCCACCAGCGCCAACCTCGGCCCCGGCTTCGACGCCGCCGGCCTGGCCCTTGGCGTGCGCGACGAGCTGAGTTTCCGTCTGCTGCCGACCGCCGGCGCGCAGATCGAGATCCATGGCGAGGGCGAGGACACGCTGCCGCGCGACGAATCGCATCTGGTCGTCCGCACGTTCCGCCGTGCGCTCGACGAACTCGGCCTGCCGCAGGCGGGCGTCGAGCTGGTGGCGCACAACCGCATCCCGCAGGAGCGCGGCATGGGCTCCTCCGCCGAGGCCATCGTGGCCGGCGTCTCCGCGGCGGTCGCCTTCGCCGGCTACGGCGACGAGGCCCGCGACTTCATCTTCGACCTCGCGGCGCATATCGAAGGGCACCCCGACAACGTGGCGCCGGCCGTATACGGCGGCATGACCGTTTCGTGGGACTTCGAACCGAAGACCGAGGTACCGATCACCGACGCGCCGTCCTCGAAGGAGTCGAACGTGGTGCCCGTCTCCGGCGATGCGGCCCTGTTCCCCGGCTCCACCGAGCCGTTCAAGGGCGGCTACCATACCGTGAACTACCCGGTCGGCGACCTCATCAACGCCTGGGTGTTCGTGCCCGACTACAAGCTTTCCACCGAGGAGGCGCGCAAGGCCCTGCCGCTTGAGGTGCCCCGCACCGACGCCCTGTTCAACGTCTCGCGCGTGGCCCTGCTGCCAGCCGCCATGAGCGGCGCCTCGGGCCGCGACACCAACGCGCTGCTGTTCTCGGCCACCGGCGATACGCTGCACCAGCACTACCGCAGCTCGCTGATGCCGCAGTCGTGGGAGCTGATGACGTTCCTGCGCGCCCACGGATACGCGTCCACGATCTCCGGCGCCGGCCCGTGCGTGCTGGTGCTGCACGAGGGCGACGATTCCGCGGCCCTGACGAATCTGCTGTTCGAGAACTGGCTGTCGGCCGGCCATTGGCGTATGCTGCATCCGGCGATCGACCGCCAGGGTGTGTTGTTCGGACCGGAAGAAGCCTGACGGTTTCTTGAACGTCCTGTAGTTGAGGAGAGGTTTTTCCGTTGGCGATTCCGGTGATTCTCGCGTCCAAGTCCAAGGCGCGCCGTGATGTGCTGTTCCATGCGGGCATCCGCCCGACGATTCGCGTGTCGCATGTCGACGAGGCGGCCGTCGTGGTCAATACCGCGGCGCAGCAGGGCATCAGCCCCGACGACATGACCACGCAGGAGCGTGTGCCGCTGCTGGCGCGCGCCAAGGCGGCCGCCGTGTATCGTGACTATCTCGCCATCGCCGCCACCGCCGCCACCGCGGTCGGCGAGCAGCACGTCTCCCATCCGCTTGCGGACGGATTCGGAACGGTCGCCGAAACCTCCACCATCCAGGAAGCCCTTGAACAGCATCGCGGCATGACCAACGCCATGGCCGGTCCGCTGATCATCGGCTGCGACTCCATGTTCGAACTCGACGGCGTGCCCTACGGCAAGCCGCATACGGTGGAGCACGCCCGCGAGCGCCTGCGTCTCATGCGCGGCCGCACCGGCACCCTGTGGACGGGCCACTGCGTGATCGACGCGGCCACCGGCCGCATGGTCAGCCGCGCCAGCCACGCCGAGGTGACGTTCGCGAACTATTCCGACGACGACATCGAACGCTACATCGCCACCGGCGAGCCGCTCGAAGTGGCCGGCTCCTTCACGCTCGACGGGTTCGGCGGCGCGTTCATCGACGGCATCCAGGGAGACCCGAGCGGCATCATCGGCCTGAGCCTGCCGCTTACCCGCCAGCTGGTCGAGGAGCTTGACATCGCCTGGACCGACCTGTGGAACCTCGACCGCGACACCCAGCAGAACGGCGGCACCATCAACTCCGAGTGGGAGACCCCCAAGGAGAACGTGCTGCAGCCGGGCGACGGGTTCATCGACTGCGCGTGCGGGCACAAGCACTGGGGGCTCAACGGCGCCGCCGGCGTGCTGCTGGCCCGCCGTGACGCCGAGACCGGCATCATCAC
This sequence comes from Bifidobacterium saimiriisciurei, assembly GCF_010667655.1. GTDB lineage: Bacteria > Actinomycetota > Actinomycetes > Actinomycetales > Bifidobacteriaceae > Galliscardovia > Galliscardovia saimiriisciurei. The sequence continues at coordinate 137,562 of NZ_WHZU01000005.1, read as the reverse complement.
CGACGTGCTCATGCAGCACCGTGCCCTGTGGAGCGCCGAGGGCGGCACGTGGGGCATCCCCGGTGGCGCCATCGCCGACGGCGAGAGCCCGCTCGAGGGCGCGCTGCGCGAAAGCTTCGAGGAGGCGAACATCCGCCCCGAGAACATCACCGTCGTCGGCTCGTATCTCGAGGACCATGGTCCGTGGGGCTACACCACCGTCTTCGCATTCGAGAAGCCGGGCCATACCGTCGAGCCGCGCGCCAACGACGATGAAAGCCTCGAGATCGCATGGGTGCCGTTCGACGAGGTCAGGAACCTGAAGCTCCTGACCGCGATGAAGACCGACTGGCCTCGCTTCGAGGAGCGTCTGCGCCACATCGCCGCCACCACCTTCGACCGGTAGCTTCTTCCGCGGCGTTCCTCCGGCAGGCGCGTTCCACGGCGATGACCGTGATTTCGGGGAGTTGATTTAGCTGCGATAATTCAAGATTTCGTAACCTGCGGCGGTGGGGGAGGGGGTACGCTGTACCCGTGAGCGAAATCAGAGGGAAGAGCGGCTCGCCGGCGAAGCATACGCATTTCGCCGGCATCGACGGCCTGCGTGCATTGGCCATCATCGGCGTCATCGCGTTTCATACGAGGCCGTCGCTGCTGCAGGGCGGATTCATCGGTGTGACGCTGTTCTTCGTCATCACCGGATTCCTGGCCACGCGTTCCGTGCTCGGCGTCGTGGACTCCACCGGCGCGTTCGGGTACGGCCGTTATCTTGCGCGCCGCGTCAAGCGGCTGCTGCCGCCGACGCTGGCCATCATCGCCGTCACTCCGGCGCTGGTATGGCTGTTCGCACCGAGCCTGCTGCAGAAGGTCGTCTCCGACGCGCTGCCCAGCGCCCTGTTCGCCAGCAACTGGGTGTACATCTTCCGCAAGGTCCCGTATTTCCAGGCCGCCGGCCTGCCGTCGCCGCTGACCCATCTGTGGTTCCTCGGCGTCACCATGCAGTTCTATATCATCTGGCCGCTGCTGCTCATGGCGCTCGGACGCCTGACGAAATCGAAGTGGATTCGCTCCATCGTGGTCGTCGTCATCATGATCGCCTCGTCCGCGGCGATGTTCCTGCTGTTCGATCCGGGCAGCACGTCCCGCGTGTACTACGGCACCGACACCCGCCTCGCCGAGCTTGCCGCCGGCGCATTGCTCGCCGTCTGGATGGCTCCGAGGCCGTCGGAGGAGCCTGCGGTTTCCGCCACCGGGCCGATGCCGGCGCCCGCGCGGACCGTCGACGGCCTGCCCTCCGTGCCGTTGCCGGCCGGCGCGTCGTCGATGCCCGTGCCCGTCGTCGATGCCACCGTTCCGCTCCCCGCCTCCGATACGGCGCCCGCGCCTCGTCGCGGCGCCGCCGTCATCCTCGCCGACGTGCTCGGCGCCGTGGCGCTTGCCGCGCTGCTTGCCGGATTCTGGTTCGCCAACGGCTATCTGTCGTATATGTATCAGGGCGGCTATGCCGTGGCCGCCGTCGTGTCGCTGATCGCGCTGGCATGCACGGTGCAGGAACGTTCCATCTGGCCGAAAGTGCTTGGATGCGCGCCGCTGCATTACATCGGATCGCGTTCGTTCAGCCTGTATCTCGTGCATTATCCGCTGCTGCAGATCATGAATCCGGCCACGCGCACCGAGGCGCTGCCGTGGTGGGGATGGCTCGTGCAGCTCGCGATCATCGTCGCGGCCGGCGAGGTGTTCTATCAGCTGGTCGAGGCCGCGAGGAGGCATGCGGCGAAGCCGGCTGCGGAGACGGAACCGAAGACGTCGGAGCCGGCCTCTTCGGAATCAATCGACCTCGACAAGGCTCCCGCTCCCGTGGGGAGGCCGATACCGGGACTGCCGGTTCCGGATGCGTCGCCGCTGCCGGTGGAATCTCCGGCCACGGCGGCCTTGGCGCCCGCCGCCGTCGCCTCCGCTCCGCGTCGCTCGCCGTTCGGCTTCCTCCGTTCCTCCGGTCTTCGTCCCGGCGCATGGGTGATGTCGGTGCTCGGCGTCATCGTCGTCATCGCGCTCACGTGGGCGCCGGTCAACTGGGCGCAGATCGCCCAAGTCCGGGCCGTCCAATTGCGGCCGGAACTCGCCGAGCGGACGACCGGCAGGCCGCTGAAGCCCAAGCCGAAGCCGAAACCCAAGAAGACGGCGTCGGCGTCGGCCGGCGCCGCCGCATCCGCGAAGCCCACGCCGACGGTCACGTCGAAGGCGGAGAAGGTGCCGAACAACTTCGACATCTCGAAATACCGTTATGACCCCGCCACCCAGAGCTGCAGCGCCGACATCATGATGGTCGGCGATTCGGTGACGTCCGGCACGTCGGAGTTCATCCAGGAGACGTTTCCGAACGGATTCATCGACGGCAAGCCGAACCGCCAGATGCCCGAGGCCGTCGGCATCTATCAGGCCGACGTCGCCGCAGGGCACAACGGCAGCGTGGTGATCTTCGGGCTCGGCACGAACGGCATCATCGAAAACGAGCAGGAGGTGCAGAAGCTCATCGATGCGACCGGCGGCAAGCCCACGTTCTTCGTGACCATCCGCATGCCGTACCCATGGCAGGAGACCAACAACAACAAGATGCTGCGTGCGGCCGCAGCGAAGAACCCCAACGTCGGCATCATCGACTGGCACGGCTACAGCGAAGGCCATAGCGAATACTTCGGCGACGACGGCATCCACCCGGGCATGACCGGCGCCGCGGCCTACGCCACGATGCTCCGTCAGGCCGTCTGCGGCCAGTAGTCAGCTCAGCAATGCCGCGATGACCGCAATACTGAGCCGTAAAGCGGACAGCCCGGTGGACTGTCCGTAGGCGATGCGAAGTCGTCGCCAAGACGACGAGGGTTCATTGCGGTCAGCTCAGCAATGCTGCGATGAGCGCAATGAACACGGGCGACGTCATCGTGGACAGCAGGATGCCGTCGCGGGCGAACGTGAGGCCGACGTTGTACCGCGCCGCGTAGTTGTATACGTTCTGGCCGGTCGGCAGGGCGGCGAGCACCACGCACGCGTACAGCGTCGCGCCGCGGAAGCCCATCACGAAGTAGGCGAGCAGGAACGCGATGACCGGCATCACGATGTTCTTCAGGATCGCGACGGTGAGGATCGCCGGACGCGATGACTTCTGCTGCATCGGCCTCGTGCCGTGCAGCGACATGCCGAACGCCATGAGGATCATCGGAACCGCGGAGTCGCCGATCATCTTGATGGGGTCGAAGAGGAAATTCGGCAGGAACCAGCCGGTCTTCGCGTTCACGGCCGAGAGGATAATGCCCAGCAGCGAGCCGATGAGCAGCGGCTGATGCAGCGGCTGCTTGGCGATCTCCCTGAGCGACACCTTGCCCTTGGTGGTCACGTCGAGCACGGTCAGGCCGACGGGTGTGAAGATGGCCTGCTGCATCACGAGGATGGGCGCGACCAGCGCCGGATTGCCGAGAATGTACGTGGCGATCGGCAGGCCGATGTTGTTCGAGTTGAGATACAGCGAATTGAGCGCGCCGATCGTCGTGTCGGCCGCGCCCATATGGAAGAACAGCCTGTTGAGGATGACGAACAGCAGGCCGACGAGCGCCGCCGAGAAGAACGCCACGATGATCGACGAATGGAAGATCTCGAAGATCGGCTCCTTCGCGAGGATCGCGAACATGAGGCAGGGGCTCGAGACGAAGAAGCTGAAGCGGTTGAGCACCATCTGCCCCTGCGGCCCGCCGATGTGCATGCGCGCGGCGACGTATCCCACCGCGATGACGATGCCGATTACACAGAACCCCTGCATTGCGCTCAACAGGCCTGGCATGATGCTCCCCTCCGTTTGGTACGCGTCAATACTGCCACAGGCCCCGTATTACGCCGGGTCTGTTTCACCGCACGTCCGTCGCGCATCCGTCGGAAGCGTCCTCGTCTCTCGTCGACATGTAATTTGGGGGCATAGGGGGAGGAGTGTGAAATTCGGTGCGGAAATCCGCGTTGCGACGTCGTGTCGTTTGTGATTGCCGTTACCATGGTCACAGGAAGCCGTGAGCGCTAACGGAACGTCAAACGATTTTCCAAAGGTGATTGAACGACGATATGACACGGCGAGATACAAACGACGAAGCCGGAGGTTTTGAGGTATGTCGAGCAAGCGCGTGTCCATCTTCGAAGTTGCCCGTGCGGCGGGGGTCTCCCATCAGACCGTTTCGCGCGTGATCAACCACTCCCCGAACGTGTCGCCGACCACGCGGGCCAAGGTGCAGGCGACCATCGACGAGCTCGGCTACCGTCCGTCCGGTGCCGCCCGCGCGCTCGCCACGCAGCGCACGCGCACCATCGCGCTGATCGCCGGCGGCATGAGCTACCACGGCCCGCTCTCCACCATCTCGTCCATCGAGGCCATGGCCCGCAAGCACGGCCTGTACGTGTCCATCTCCATCATGAACGACCACGAATACAACCAGAAGGCGTTCGAGGAGGTGGCCAACGCCTGCCTCGACCAGGGCGTGGAGGCGTTCGTGTTCGTCGCCCCGACCGAGCCGATGGTCGAGGCCGCGCTTTCCGCCCGACTGAAGGTGCCGCGCGTGATTCTCACGTCGTCGCACGGATCGTCCGACGTCGACATCGAGGAGATCATCGCCAAGGATCCGACCACCGTGTGCCTCGGCGTGGACCAGTGGTCGGCCATCCGCTCCATCGTCGAGCATCTCGCCGCCGAAGGGCATCGCCGGACGATCTATTTCGCCGGTCCGCAGGACTGGCGCGACGCCGCGACCCGCCGCATCGCCTGGGAGACGGAAAGCGCCGCGGCCGGCATCGAATCGCGGACGCTCGAGGTCGGCGACTGGTCCGCACAGTCGGCATACGATCTTTTCGAGCGATACCTCGCCGGACTCGACGACCCGAAGACGCAGCTGCCCACCGCCATCGTGGCCGCCAACGACCTGCAGGCCACGGGCATCCGGCGCTCGCTGTACGAGCACGGGTTCTACGTGCCGAAGGACGTCAGCCTCGTCGGATTCGACGACATGCCCGGCGTGGACAACGCCATCCCGCCGCTGACCACCATCCGCCCCGATTTCTCGGCGCTGGGTGTGGCCGCCATGCGGACGCTGTTCTCGCTGCTCGGAACGAAGGGCGAAGCGGCTGCGGCGCCGAAGCTCGATCTGCCGCGACATCATGGCGTCGCCACGATCACGGCCCCGCTCATCGTGCGCAAGTCGACGGCGGCGCCGACCCGCTGACCGGGCTCGCGGAACGCCGTCGGCGGCGCTCCGCGGAGTGTGGTTCCCCTGCGGGCCGTCCCGTCGGCGGTAGGATGGAGTCTGATGCGATGCATCGGCTCATCCGCCGACGGGGACGGGAAAGGTTTCATAACAAATCAAATAAATTAGCGTCAGACGTTGCGCCGCCGGCGTGGCGGGTTGTACGATAGTAGCTAGAATGTGAGCGTTCACAACCACGGGTTCGATGGTCACTTCCAGAAGGTCCGCAGGTTCTGATGCGCAACAACGACGTTGGTAATCACATACTGACCGGAACAACAAGGAGTAGACACATGAGCGACGCCTCCGATATGGACATCTCGGGAATCGTCGAAAAGATCCGTGCGGGCAAGACCTCGCTGGGCATCGAGTTCGGTTCCACCCGAATCAAGGCCGTGCTGATCGACGACAACTACAACACCATCGCATCCGGCGACTACCAGTGGGCCAGCCATCTTGAGGACGGCCTGTGGAGCTACTCGGTCGAGGAGATCTGGAAGGGCCTGCAGAGCGCCTACGGCGCCATGGCATGGGACGTCAACCAGGCCTACGGCATCGAGCTCACCCGCGTCGGCCACATCGGCTTCTCCGCCATGATGCACGGCTACCTCGCCTTCGACAAGAACGACGAACTGCTCGTGCCGTTCCGCACCTGGCAGAACACCAACACCCACGAGGCCCACCTCAAGCTCTCCGACCTGTTCCAGTACAACATCCCCGAACGCTGGAGCATCGCGCACCTCTACCAGGCCGTGCTCAACAAGGAGGAGCACGTCGGCAAGGTCGCCTACTTCACCACCCTCGCCGGCTACGTGCACTGGAAGCTCACCGGCAAGAAGGTGCTCGGCGTGGGCGACGCCTCCGGCATGTTCCCCATCGACCCCACCACCCACACCTGGGAGAAGGACCTGCTCGCCAAGTTCTCCGCCCTGCCCGAAGTCGCGGCCCAGCCGTGGAAGATCGAGGACCTGCTGCCCGAGCCGCTCGTCGCCGGCACCCCCGCCGGTGAACTGACCGCCGAAGGCGCCAAGCTGCTCGACCCCTCCGGCAAGCTCCAGCCCGGCATCGTGCTCGCCCCGCCGGAAGGCGACGCCGGCACCGGCATGGTCGCCACCAACTCCGTGCGCGTGCGCACCGGCAACGTCTCCGCCGGAACCTCCATCTTCGCCATGGTCGTGCTCGAGAAGAAGCTCGCCCGCCTGCACCCCGAAGTCGACCTCGTCACCACCCCGGCCGGCGACCTCGCAGGCATGAGCCACGCCAACAACTTCACCTCCGACCTCAACGCCTGGGTCGGCCTCTTCGGCGAATTCGCCAAGGCCATCGACCAGCCCGTGAACACCGGCGCCCTCTACGGCACCCTGTTCCGCCTCGCCATCAGCGACCAGGCCGACTCCAACGCCGGAGGCCTGCTCAACTACCCGTTCCGCTCCGGCGAATTCCTCGCCGGCCTCGAAGAGGGCCGCCCGCTCTTCGCCCGCAGCCCCGAGGCCAACATGAACCTCGCCAACTTCATGCGCGCCCAGCTGTTCTCCGCGTTCAGCCCCGTCAAGATCGGCATGGACGTCATGACCAAGGACGAAGAGGTCAAGGTGGACTCCCTCGTGGGCCACGGCGGCATCTTCACCACCCCGAAGGTCGCGCAGAAGATCCTCGCCGCCGCGTTCGACACCCCCATCAAGGTGATGACCACCGCGGCCGAAGGCGGCGCCTGGGGCATGGCCGTGCTCGCCGACTACCTGTGGCACACCCCGTGGCCGCTCGACGAGTACCTCGACCAGCGCGTCTTCAAGGACGCCCAGTCCACCACCGAGACGCCCGACCCCAAGGACGTCGAAGGATTCGAGGACTTCTTCGCCCGCTTCCAGGCCGGCCTGGCGATCGAGAAGAGCGCCGTGCGCAACATCGACCTCGAAAGCAAGTGATTCTTTCCACAACGTCAACAAACAACGAAGAAAGGTAGCCGAACATGGCAACTCTGGCAGATTACGGCCCCGAAGTCCGCGCCGAAGTCAAGCAGGTGCGCGAGGTCGTCTCCAACCTCCACCAGCAGCTCATCAAGTGGAACCTCGTCGTCTGGACCGCCGGCAACGTCTCCCAGCGCCTGCACACCGCCGACCTCATGGTCATCAAGCCGTCCGGCGTGCGCTACGAGAACCTCACCCCGAACTCCATGGTCGTCACCGACCTCGAAGGCAACGTGGTCGACGGCTCCGAGGCCCCGTCCTCCGACACCGCCTCCCACGCCTACATCTACCGCAACATGCCCGACGTCTACGGCGTGGTCCACACCCACTCCACCTACGCCACCGCCTGGGCGGCCACCGGCCAGAACATCCCGTGCGGCCTGACGATGATGGGCGACGAGTTCGGCGGCCCCGTGCCGGTCGGCCCGTTCCGCCTCATCGGCTCCGAGGCCATCGGCAAGGGCGTCGTCGAGACCCTCGCCAAGTACCCGAAGTCCCCGGCCGTCCTCATGCAGAACCACGGCCCCTTCACCATCGGCAAGGACGCGGAGTCCGCCGTCAAGGCCGCCGCCATGACCGAGGAGGTCGCGCACACCATGTGGGCGGCCCGCCAGCTCGGCGACATCATCGAGATTCCGCAGGCTGACATCGACAAGCTGAACGACCGCTACCAGAACGTCTACGGCCAGCACTGATGAGATGGAGTGTCATCCGCGTTGCGGGAGACTCGACGTACCTTCGTACGCCTTCGCCTCCCGCGCCTTGATGACACACGCATCTCATCAATGCTCCGCACTGACCTGACGGAGCGTCCGCGGCGTTGCGGACAACTCGACGTACCTTCGTACGCCTTCGTTGTCCGCGCCTTGCGGCCGCACGCGTCAGACCTGACGGAGCGTCTCCGGCCTGTTGGGGGAATCGACGTACCCTTGTGCGCCTTCACCTCCCACCGCACCGGATCCGCACGCGTCAGACCGCGCAATAACCCAAACACTTACACAAAGAAGTAACCACAACATAAAAGGAGCCAATTATGGCATTCGAAAACCCCTTCGAGGGCAAGGAAATCTGGTTCGGCGTCGGCTCGCAGGACCTCTACGGTGAGGAAGCCCTCCGCCAGGTCGCCATCCACTCCGGCGAAATGGTCGACTACCTCAACAAGACCGGCAAGATCCCGGCCAAGATCGTCCTCAAGCCCACCCTGAAGTCCTCCGACGGCGTCAAGGAATTCATGGTCGAGGCCTCCGCCAACCCGAACGTCATCGGCGTCATCACCTGGTGCCACACCTTCTCCCCGGCCAAGATGTGGATCCGCGGCCTCGAAGTGCTCACCAAGCCGCTCCTGCAGCTGGCCACCCAGCACCACAAGGAGATCCCGTGGGAGACCATCGACATGGACTTCATGAACCTGAACCAGGCCGCCCACGGCGACCGTGAGTTCGGCTACATCGTCTCCCGCCTCGGCATCCCGCGCAAGATCGTCGTCGGCCACTACACCGACCCCGAGGTCGCCGAGAAGGTCGGCACCTGGGCCCGCGCCTGCGCCGGCTGGGACGCCTCCAACAACATGAAGGTCATGCGCTGGGGCGACAACATGCGCAACGTCGCCGTCACCGAAGGCGACAAGACCGAAGCCGAGCGCGTCTTCGGAGCCTCCATCAACACCTGGGCCGTCAACGAGCTCGTCGCCGCCTACGACGCCGTCAAGGACGACCAGGTCAAGGAGATCATCGAGGACTACAAGGCCAAGTACGACGTCGACCCCGCCCTGCTCGACGCCAAGTACGACTCCCTCTTCATCGCCGCCAAGGAAGAGGCCGCCATGGTCAACATGATGCGCGCCAACGGCTGCACCGCCGGCGTCGACAACTTCGAAGACCTCGGCGCCCTCCCGCAGCTCCCGGGCGTCGGCCCGCAGCGCTTCCCGTCCGAGTACGGCTGGGGCTTCTCCGCCGAAGGCGACTGGAAGACCGCCGTCCTCGTCCGCATCGGCGCCGTCATGGGCTACGGCCTCGAGGGTGGCGCCTCCCTCATGGAGGACTACTCCTACAACTTCGCCGAAGGCAACGAGCTCGACATGGGCTCCCACATGCTCGAGGTCTCCCCGTCCATCGGCACCATCGCCAAGCCGAAGCTCGAGATCCACCCGCTCGGCATCGGCGGCAAGGCCGACCCGGTCCGCCTCGTCTTCTCCGGCGCCCCCAAGAAGGATGCCGTCGTCGTCTCCATGGCCGACGAGCGCGAACGCTTCCGCCTCCTCATGGACGTCGTCGACGTCGTCGAGCCGCAGGGCTCCCTCAAGGATCTCCCGTGCGCCCGCGCCGTCTGGAAGCCGCAGCCGTCCCTCAAGACCGCCGTCCAGTGCTGGATCACCGCCGGCGGCTCCCACCACACCTGCATGACCACCTCCGTCGGTCGTGAGGCCTGGGAGGACTTCGCCCGCATCGCCGGCGTCGAACTCGCCGTCATCGACGAGAACACCACCACGCGCCAGTTCGAGAAGGAGCTGGAGCTGTCCGAGATGTACCACCGTCTCAACAACCGTCACTGATTGACGGAGTGTCATCCGCGTTGCGGGAGACTCGACGTACCTTCGTACGCCTTCGTCACTGATGGGAACCGGATAACGCCCCGTTGTTCGGCTTCCATCGTGTGAGGGTGTATGCTTTGCCCCGTTCGGATTTGTTCCGGACGGGGCTTTGTCTTTTGACGCGCCGAAGGTGACACGTCGGGCAACACTATGTGATGATTCGTTGAAAACGGGGGATTTCGGCAAATCGTCAGCCATCAGGCAATCACAACGCGGCATCGTCAGACAGGGGAGTGTTCCCTTGTTTTCGAGGGGACGTCAGGGGGTTCATCCGCAGGGGATTCCGAAGCTAGCGTGACTCATTGAACTATATCCACGGATATTTCGCTGATTCGCATATCCGGCGTCACAGAGGCTTGTACCGGCGCAGGTATGCATGAGGGGAGAATGAACATGAGTCCTTTGCGTACGCATGCCGAGAAACGCGGCCTGCGCGGCATCGCCAAGGCTGCCGTGGCGGCGGTCGTATCCATCGCCACCTTCGGCACCATGGCCATCGCCGGCGCCAGCGTCGCCTCGGCCACCGAAACCACGGCCACGCTGCCGCAGCCCGAAAGCTCCAAGACCGTCACGCCGAACGGTGACGGCACCTACACGATGAAGCTCAGCGTCACCGGCAACACCGCCGAAGACAGCACCGTCAAGACCACCCCGGCCGACATCGTGCTCGTCGTCGACAAGTCCAACAGCATGAAGGGCGAACGTTTCGACACCGCCAAGACCGCCGCCACCGGTCTGGCGAAGAAGCTGCTCACCGCCGACAACGCCAAGGCCAATGCCGTGCGCATGTCCGTCGTGACATTCGAAACCACCGCGCAGAACGCGACCGCCTGGACCACCAACGCCGGAGCGGTGAGCGCCGCCATCGGCGTACAGCCGAGCTATAACGGTGGCAACAGGGGCGGCACCAACTGGGACGATGCCCTCGAGAAGGCCAACGCCATTTCCGCCCGCCCCGAGGCCACCAAGTACATTGTGTTCCTCTCCGACGGCCTGCCCACCTTCCGCAACGGACGGCAGTGCACCGGTCCATTCTGGCAGCAACAGTGCACCGACATCTCCGGCAACGGTCAGGACGACCGGGACGGCCTCAACTACGACGCCGCCCTCGCCGAGGCCAAGCAGCGCGGCAACGCCGTGCTGTACTCCGTGAGCGCCGACCGCGACGCCAACGCGCGCATGGACGACCTCGCCCGTGAGGCCAGGGGCACCTTCTTCGACGGCAGCGATTCCGCCAAGCTCAACGATGCGTTCGACAGCATCTTCAAGAAGATCACCACCTCCGCCGCCTACCGCAACGTCGTCATCAAGGACGCGCTCTCCGACTACGTGACCTTCGCCGACACCAACGCCGACGGCACCCCGAAGTTCACCGCCACCAAGGACGGCAAGGCATGGGCCGCAGCCCCCGCCCCGACCGTCGAGGGCAAGAACATCACCTGGAACCTCGGCTCCGCCAACCTCGACACCGTCAAGTACGAGCTGTCCGTGACGCTCAAGCCCACGCAGGCCGCCTATGACAAGGCCGTGGAGAACGGCGGGAAATCCACGCTGCCGTCCAACGACGACGCCACCGTGAGCTACGACGTCGTCACCTCCGTCAACGACAAGGAGACCGTGAAGTCCGGTACTCCGTTCCCGCTGCCCCACGGCAACATCACCGTGCCCGTCTCCAAGGTGACCATCCAGAAGGAGTGGAAGGGCGACGGCCCCAAGTCCGACGTGACCGTCGGACTCTACAAGAACGGCGCCAAGTACAAGGACGTCACTCTCAACGAAGCCGGCAACTGGACCAAGGACGTCATCGTCCCCGCCGGTCTCGATACCTACACGTGGAGCGTCAAGGAGTCGACCGTGCCCGAAGGCTACACCGCCGCCATCTCCGACGGCAAGCAGTTCGCCGCCGGCGAGGCCGACTTCGTCGCCATCACCGTGACCAACACCTACAGCGTCAAGCCCGCCACCCTGAGCGGCAAGGACAACCTCAAGGGCACCAAGACGTTCACCGGCCGCGCCGATGACAAGTGGCTCGACACCGACAAGTTCGCCTTCACCCTCGACGCCAACAACGACGACACCGCCGCGGCCGTCGAGGCCGGCGACGTGACGCTGCCCAAGGACACCACCGTGACCGTCGACAAGACCGCCGCCGACGGCGCCTTCAACTTCGGCGACATCACCTTCGCCAAGGCCGGCGACTACTCGTTCAAGATCTCCGAGGTCAAGGGCGACATCCCCGGCGTCACCTACGACACCCACGCCTACGTGGTCAACGTGAAGGTCACCGACAACGGCAAGGGCCAGCTCGAGGCCGTCGCCACGCCCGGCACCGCCAGCAGCGAGTTCAAGAACACGTACGCCGTCACCGGCGACGTGACCTCCGACCCGCTCACCGCCAAGAAGACCCTCACCGGCACCAAGCTCACCGACCAGCAGTTCGCCTTCACCGCCGCCTCCGACGATGAGGACGCCCCGAAGTTCCAGCACCCGACCGCCAAGAACGACGCCGACGGCAACGTTAACTTCGGCACCGTCACCTTCGACAAGGCCGGCACGTACGTCTACAAGGTGGCCGAGACCAACGACGCCCAGAAGAACGTCAAGTACGACGACACCACCTACACCGTCACGTACACCGTGGCCGACGACACCAAGGGCGGACTGACCATCGAGAAGACCGCGATCGAGAAGGTCGCCGCCGACGGCACGAAGACCGCCGCCGACGCCATCGCGTTCGTGAACCACACCTCGATCCCCGCCACGCCGCTCACCCCGGCCAAGCCCGTCGAGAAGCCGAGCAAGCCGGCCGAAAAGCCGACGACCCCGGCCGCCAAGCCGCAGGCCGAGCCCAAGACCCCGGCCAAGCAGCTGGGCCGTACGGGCGCCGCCGTGGCCGGCATCGCCGTGTTCGCCGCCATCGCGGCGATCGCCGGTGCCGCCATCGTCCGTCGCCGCAAGGCCTGATTCGCGGTAATCGACGGACGGCGATCATCCGGTGATCATCGTCCGATAATCACCGACCGATAATCACCGGCCGGTCGCATGACGACCAAAGCCTCCTTCCCCTCACGGGAAGGAGGCTTTTTCGTCGCGGCCGGTACAATATTCGACAACGGTCGCCTCGGCGACGGCCGATAATGACGGCAGGGGGACATCATGGCCGATCTATCGCGCAAGGCATTGGTCATCGGCGTATCGTCGCGCGCGTTGTTCGATCTCGAGGAGGCCAACGGCATCTACGACCGCGATGGCGTCGGGCCGTATGAGCGGTATCAGCAGGACCACGTCGACGACCCGCTCGAGCCCGGCACGGCATTCCCGTTCGTATCGCGGCTGCTGCAGTTCAATACGTTGTTCGACGATCCCGACGAGGAAGGCGTCGAGGTCGTCGTATTGTCGCGCAACAGCCCGCGTACGGGTCTGCGCATCATGAACAGCATCCGCCACTACGAGCTCGGCATCACCCGGGCCGTGTTCCGCAGCGGCGCATCCACGTTCCCGCTGATGCGCGAATTCAACATGGCGTTGTTCCTCTCGGCCAACGCCGACGAGGTCAAGAACGCCGTCGGCAAGGGACTGCCGGCCGGACTCGTGCTGCCGTTCAACGGCCAGCACATCGCCGACGACGGCGAACTGCGCGTGGCCTTCGACTTCGACGGCGTGCTCGCCGGCGACTCCTCCGAACGTCTGTTCCAGCAGGTCAAGGCCATCGATCCCGAACACGCGACCAAACGGTACGGCGAACACGAGATGAAGAACGCCGACCGTCCGCTCGAAAACGGGCCTCTCGAACAGCTGCTCAAGGGACTGAACCAGCTGCAGCAGGCCGCGCGCGCCAGCACGGCCGAGCATAAGCCGTCGCTGCGCGTGTATCTCATGACCGCCAGAAGCGCGCCCGCGCACGAACGCGCCATCCGCACGCTCGAGGAGAAGGGGCTGACCGTCGACGAGGCGTTCTTCCTCGGCGGACTCAACAAGACGCCGTTCCTCAACGAGGTGCAGCCGCACATCTTCTTCGACGACCAGCTTGCCAATCTCGAGAACCCGGCGCTGAGGATTCCCGCCGTGCACATCCCCTTCGGCATCCGCAACGACGACGCGCCATGACGTGTGCGACTTCAAGGCGCGGTAGGCGAAGGCGTCTCCTCCTGCGTGGGATTGTCATGATGCGTGTGTCTTCAAGGCGTGGAGGGCGAAGGCGTACAAAGGTACGTCGAGTCCTCCACAATGTGGAAGGCATCTTGCTCGGAAGTGTTGCGACGTGTGCGACTTCAAGGCGCGGTAGGCGAAGGCGTACAACAGTACGTCGAGCCTGCCGTAACGCAGAAGACGCTCCGTCGCAACGCTTCCGTCAGCGCTTGCCGGCGTAGATGTCGTGATCGATGACGTCGGCGAAGACGGTGAGCACCTTCGGACGCACGACCTTCAATGACGGCGTCAGGCAGCCGTTGTCCTGCGTGAAATGATCGGCCAGCACGACGAACTTGCGTACGGATTCGGCACGGGAGACCTGCGCGTTCGCGCGGTCAACATACACCTGGATCTCGTTGCGGATCATCGTGTTGTCGACGAGCTCGGCCAACGGCGTCGATGATGGCAGACCGTGGGCGGGCAGCCACGCGGCCAGTCCTTCGACGTCCAGCGTCACCACGGCGGCGATGAACGGCCGGCCGTCGCCCACGACCACGGCATGGTCCACGATCGGGCAGGTGTTGATGATCTCCTCCATCGGGATGGGGGAGACGTTCTTGCCGCCGGCGGTGATGATGATGTCCTTCGCACGGCCGGTGATCGTCAGCGTGCCGTCGTCGTCGAGCGAACCGAGGTCGCCGGTCCTGAGCCAGCCGTCCTCGGTGAACGCCTCGGCGGTCTTCTCGGGCAGGTTGTGGTAGCCGCGGAACACGTTCGCGCCCTTGACCTGCACCTCGCCATCGTCGGAGATACGCACCGAGGATCCGGGCGCGCAGCGGCCGACCGTGCCGATGCGGTTGTCGTCCACGCGCGTGACGGTGAACGGCGCCGCCGTCTCGGTCATGCCGTAGCCCTGGATCATCGGCAGGCCGATGCCGGCGAAGAAGTGCGCCAGATCAGGGTTGAGCGGCGCGCCGCCGCAGGCCACGTACTTGATGTTCGGTCCCAATGCGCCGCGAACCGTGCGGTACACGGCCGACTCGTACATCGCGTGCTCGGAGATCTGCTTCAGCGTATGGCGACGGCCCTCCTGCGCGGTGCGCGACCAGTCGCGGGCGGCCTCGGCGGCCTTGGCGAACAGCCGGCCCTTCATGCCCATGCCGGCCTTGCGAGAGGCGGCGTTGTACACCTTCTCGAACACGCGCGGCACGCCCAGCAGATACGTCGGGCGGAACGAACGCAGGTCGGGCAATAGCGAATGCGTGTCAGGCAGGTAGCCGACCACGCCGTCGTCGGAGCCGATGGAGCAGTACTGGATGTAGCGGGCGAAGCAGTGCGCGAGCGGCAGGAACAGCAGCAGGCGCGGATGGTCGTCGCAGATCATCTCCTTCATGCAGATGAATCCCGCGCGCACGATGGACAGGAAGTTGCGGTGCGTGAGCTCCGCGCCCTTCGGTGCGCCCGTCGAACCGGACGTGTACACGATGGTCGCCAGGTCGTCGGCGTGCACGGAGTCGATGCGCGCCTGCAGCTCCTCGTCTCTCACCGACACGCCAAGGCCCTCCAGCGCGCCGAGCGCGTTCGAGTCGAGCATGAGGATGCGCTGCAACGCCGGGCATTCATCCATCACCGAATGCAGGCGGTCGAACCGCTCGGCGTCGTCGGCGATGGCGATCTTCACATCGGAGTCGTTGAGGATGCGCTTGGCCTGGGCCGCGGAGTCGGTGTCGTAGATCGGCACGTTCACCGCGCCGATGGCGGCCAGCGCGAAGTCCAGCACGCCCCACTCCCAGCGGGTGGCGGAGAACAGCGTCACCGCGTCGCCCTTCTTCACGCCGAACGCCATGAATCCCTTCGCGCAGGCCAGCACGAGCCTATGGAATTCGCCGGTCGTGATGTTCGCCCACGAGCCGGGGCCGGTCTTGCGGCTGGCGATCACCGTGTCCTCGCCCGTGCGTTCGATGCGGTCGGTGAGCAGCGAGTACAGGGTCTCGTCGTCGGCCACCTCGATGGTTCCCGGTTCCGTGTATTCCTTCATAGGTCCTCGATTCTCGGCGCGCTATGCGTTCCGCCGGGCGCTCGCGATTCCGGTACAAATATGACAATCCGTTTCCATGGTACGGTGCCGTGGAGTCCGAGGCATTGTCATGCCCCATCAACTTCCCCGCGCGACGTTGTACGCGACTACAAAGCGGCGCGTGCGGCACGGGGAACCCGGCCCGTAGGCTCGTATGACGTGCGAACGATGGCGTTCGCCGTCTACGCTGTCTACGCGGCCCGATCCCGTCGGTATTCGTCGCACGCCTCGGCAAACGCGCGGGCCAGCCGTCGGCTCGGCTCGTCGGCCGGCGTCTGCTCGGGATGCCATTGCACGGCCATGAAGAACTCGCGGTCGGGCCGGTACGCGGCCTCGACGACGCCGTCCGGCGCGACGGCCTGGATCTCCACGCCATCGCCGGCCTCGTGCACGGCCTGATGATGCACGCTGTTGACCGGCAGCGAATCACGGCCGAGAATCCGATGCAGGGGAGTGCCCGGCAGCAGACGCACCTCATGCGACGGCTCGGCGAACGGCGTCTTCTGCCAATGGTCGAGCGATCCGGGAACATCGTCCGCTATCTGCTGATAGAGATTGCCGCCCGCCAGCACGCACATCATCTGCAATCCGCGGCACACGCCCAGATACGGCATGCGCCTCTCGTAGGCGGCTCGCAGCAGCGTCGCCTCCGCATGGTCGCGCAACGGCACCGGCTCGTCCATGCCGGGCAGCGTTTTGCCGCCGTACAGCGCCGGATCGATGTCGTTGCCGCCGGGAATCAGCAGGCCGTCGGCGCGGTCAAGCATGGACAGCAGGTATTCGTCGTCGTCGGACGGGTCGACGGTCAGCACGTTCGCCCCGGCGAACTCCAGCAGTCGCAGATAGCCGGGATCGATGTCGAACGCGCCGTCCACGGTCTCCGAATACTGCATCATCAACGCCACCACGGGCTTCATCGGCATTCCTTTCCTGTCGTTCCCCATCAATGCTCCTGCGTCGCTTTCGCGGCGATACACTGATGTCAATTGCGATTATATGGGTCGCATAAGCGTATGGGCACATGAGTGGAGGGCCTTCGATGACCGACAACCCCGCGACGGACGGTTCCAGGAACGACGGCGTTTCCGTCGAAGACAATACATTCGCGTCGGTGTCGGCCTTCCCCGGCGCCAATGCCCTGTTGAAGGAGCTCGCCGGCTCCGAATTCCCGGTATCGACGGACGTCATCGAACGATTGCGCGGCGTCTACGACCATCTCGCCGGCGTCTCACCCGACGACCCCGAATTCGAACGATACCTGCGTGAGGACGTCATCGAACACGAGACGTTCGACCGTGCCGACGCCATCGACATCAGCGACTCCGTGCTCGACGTCAGCGCCCGCCACAAGAACGACCTCGCGCTACTGCCGGCGTTCTTCATCGCCTTCGAATGGTTCCACCGCTGCGAATTCGACGCCGAACGACGGCTGCGCTACTGGGGGCGTTTCGTGCCGTTGATGAACGTCTGCCTCGGCGAATTCTCGCTGTACCAGTACGCATTGTCGATGTACCATCTCTACGGCGGCGACGAGACGCGCGCCGAACAGGCCGCGCGGCAGGCGCTCGATATCGCGCCCGACCACATCGGATTCCTCAACACCTACACCGAGCAGATTCTCGAACGCGTGGAACGCGAACTCATCTCCTCCGGCCGGCAGATGCCCGAAGACGACGACATCGCGGCGCTGAACGGTCTGCTGTCCGCGTTCGACAAGCGCCCGCGCGAAGGCTGGCATCCCATCTTCCACGTGAGCTACGGACGGATCCTCGCGTGCCTCGGCCGATACGGCGAGGCGCAGCGCGAGTTCTCCCAGGCCGTCGACATCGAGAACGCGCGATACAACGCATGGCGGGAATCGCGCGGCGGGGACGATGGCTCGGCGGGGGACGGAGGTTCCGCCGGCGGCAGGACCATCAAGGAAAGCACATACGTGACCGAGATGAACGAGATCTTCGACGCACGCAACACCTGCAACATGCTCTCGAACATGCGCTCGCTGTCGTCGGTCATCGACGACGCGCAGTCCGCGCAACGGGAACGCGCCCGCGAACTCGACGACAAGATGGACGAGCTCGGCCGCCGGTTCGACAACGAACGTATCGACATGCTCGAATTCATCGGCTTCTTCGCCGGCATCATCTCGTTCGTCATCGCATCCATCCAGCTGGGCGACGGGCTGGAGTTCCCCACGCGTGCGCTTATGGTGCTGCTGCTCATGGGGTCGCTGCTCGTGGCGTTCGGCGCGTTCTCCACGCTGCTGGAAAGCGGACGGGCCGTCGATCCGCGCGAGCCGAAACGCGGCCGCGTGTTCGGCATCCGCGCGGGACTGGCGGCGGTGATCGTCATCGGACTGGTCGTCATCGTGGCCGCCATGCTGCTGTATCTCGTCATACGGTAGGTTTTCGTGCGGTCGTTGGGGAGCGGCGTCCTGTCGTATATGACGTTCCGTGGCTGGGATTTTGGCGGGGAATCGGTATTTCGCCGCGTATTGCGTTCCGTGGCCGGTCGTTGTGGCAGTGAACGACGATATGGCGTGTTCCGTTGTTCCGTGGCCGGTTGCCTTGGCAGGGAATGCTCGTATGCCGCATTGCTGTGTTCCGTGGCAGAATTTCTTGGCAGGGAGCGAAGGGACGATTGTTTTCTTCGTTCCGTGCCGGATTTTCCGGTGAAGAGGATATTGAGATTGTTGAAAAATCAACGTTCTTAGTGCGTCCCCTGTAATAGAAAGTGGCACGGAGTACGAGATCGTCGAAAATCCGTACTCCGTGTCACTTATCGCAGTCGTTGGGTCGAAAAGCGTGGCATCCTCATCGATGATGATGTCTATCGTGTAGCCACGCTCACTGCAAAAAAGTATCAATTCTTTACCTTGGACAGCCATAAAACCGTGGTTTTTCGGAACGAAACTTGTATTAACGCTTCAAAGACGGGCGGATGACAACGAAGTTCCACGGTAAGGAGACAAGCATGGCGCAGGGGCTGATGCGAAGGCTGTTGCCAGGATTCCTGGCAATCGGCGTATTCATGACGGGAGACGGATTCGAACTGACGTTCCTCTCGAAATATGTGGTTGATCAGGGATTCACCTCGGCACAGGCGTCAATGCTGTTCACCATGTACGGTCTGGTGGCGGCGCTGGCCGGATGGGCGTCGGGCGTGCTGGCCGAACTCTTCGGAGCCAAGCGCATCATGCTCATCGGCGCGGTCTCATGGATCGGACTGCATCTGGTGTTCATCGGCGTGGCGCTTCCCAGCCACATGTATCCGCTGATGCTGTTGGTGTACGCGTTGCGAGGCATGGGCTACCCGCTGTTCATCTACTCGTTTGTGGTGCTGCTGGCGCAGACCGTGGACCCCGGCAGGCTGGCCTCGGCGATGGGATGGTTCTGGACGGCCTACTCGTTCGGCATCGGCGTGTTCGGCGCCTACCTGCCGGCGTTCATCACCCCGGTGATCGGCGAATACTATTCGCTGTGGGTATCGCTGCCGTTCTCCATCGCCGGCATGCTCATCTGCCTGTTCTTCGTGCCGAAGACCGTCAACAAGAACCTCGACGCCATGAGCACCACGGAGAAGTTGCAGGAGCTCTCCCGCGGCGTGACCATCCTCGGCCAGAACCGGCAGATCGCCCTCGCGGCGGTGCTGCGCGTCATCTGCAACCTCACGCTGTACGGCTTCCCGGTCATCATGCCGCTGTACCTCGCCACGTACAACAACGGCGGCGGTGCATGGTTCCGTGTCACCGAATGGTCCACCATCTGGGGTCTGCTCTTCGTCGTCACCGTGTTCGGCAACGTGTTCTGGGGCCGTATGGGCGACCGCTTCGGTTGGATGCGTCAGATGCGTTGGTGGGGCTGCTGGCTCTCCGCGCTCGGCACGCTCGCCATGTACTACGTTCCGCAGTTCCTCGGCCATAACCTGCCGGTCATGTACGTATGCGCCGTGGTGCTGGGCATGGGCATCTCCGCGTTCGTTCCGATGGGCGCCATATTCCCCGCTTTGGAGCCCGAACACAAGGGCGCGGCGGTCTCGGCCCACAACCTCGCCTCCGGCCTGACCACGTTCTGCGGTCCGTTCATCGCGACGATCCTGCTGGAGACGGTCGGCTTCGCCGGCGTGTGCTGGGCCTACGCGATCTGCTACATCGGCGGCTCCGCCATCTCGCTCTTCATCCGGCCGAAGCAGCCTGGCTTCGACGAGCATGGCCACCGACTCGCCGCCAAGCCTGACAGGTCGGGCGAGCAGCATGGTCGTGTCGCAGCCGTCGACGGCGGCGCCGAGCCCGCCATGACCGCCACGGTGGCGGCCTAATCAGACCCAAACCCCAACCAACAAATAAACCAACCAACCCCATAAACCCCAACAACAAAGGAGTATCACCATGAAGGCAGTAGTTCTCGAGAAGCAGGGCGTCATCAACGTGCGCGAGGTCCCGGACGTTCCGGCGCCCGGCCCCGGCGAGCTGCGCATCGCCCCGCACACCGTGGGCGTCTGCGGCTCCGACTTGCACTACTACACGCACGGCCGTGTCGGCAAGTACGTGGTCGAGCAGCCGATGATCCTTGGTCACGAGGCCGCAGGCACCGTGCTCGAAGTGGGCGAAGGCGTCACCGGTTTCAAGCCCGGCGACCGCGTGGCCCTCGAACCCGGCATCCCCGACATGACCTCCCGCGCCAGCCGTCTCGGCATGTACAACGTCGATCCGGCCGTCCGATTCTTCGCCACCCCGCCGATCGACGGATGCCTGTGCGAGGAGGTCATCCATCCGGCCGCTTTCACCTATCACCTGCCCGACAACATGAGCTTCGGCGAGGGCGCCCTGCTCGAGCCCACCGCCGTAGGCATGTGGGCCGCCACCAAGGCGCGTATCAAGCCCGGTGACGTGTGCGTGGTCACCGGCTCCGGCACCGTGGGCATGCTTACCGCCTCCGCCGCGCTCGCCGGCGGCGCCTCCAAGGTCATCGTCTCCGATGTCTCCGACGTCAAGCTCGGCATCATCGGCCAGATTCCCGGCATCATCCCAGTGGACCTCACCAAGGAGGACCTGGTCGAGCGGGTGCGCGAGGAGACCGGCGGTTGGGGTGCCGACGTGGCGTTCGAATGCTCCGGCGCCCCCAAGGCGTTCGAGACCTTCTGGAAGCTCATCGCCCCCGGCGGCTGCGCGGTGCTCGTCGGCATCCCGGTGAACCCGGTGTCCATCGACATCACCGAGCTGCAGGCCACCGAGGTCCGCATCGAGAACGTGTTCCGCTACGCCAACGTGTATCAGAAGGCCATCGACCTGGTCGCCAGCGGCAAGCTCAACCTCAAGCCCTTCATCACCGACACGTACGCGATGAAGGACGCCAAGGCCGCCTTCGACCGCATGGACGAGGGACGCCCCGGCGACATCAAGCTGCAGATCACCGTCGACCGCGACTGATTCTCGATTCCTTGCTTTGTTCATGATGTCTCGGACAAGGGTATACGAAGAGGTCATCGATGCTTTGTCGATGGCCTCTCATCGTATGATACGGAATGACGGCGTCGTCTTCTTGGCGATACGAGTCCGGCGGCGTAGGCAAGGAGCATTGACATGAATGCATGGCTAATAAGCACGGTGGCCGGGGGAGCCAACGCCGGCGCACATTCCGGCTCGGGAACGCTTGAAGTGATCGTCCCCGACACCGACGCCTCGATCAGATGGGCCTGCCACGGATACCCGAGTTCGTTGGCCAAGTGGCATTACCATCCGCAGATCGAGTTCCATCTCATTCGTGAAGGCAGCGGACAGTTCATGGCGGGGGACGGCCTGATGCCGTTCGAAGCCGGTCATGTGGCGATGGTCGGGCCGAATCTGCCGCATAATTGGCTGTCCGACATCATCCCGGGAGAGCGTCTTTCGCATCGGGATGTGCTCTGCCATGTCCGTCCCCAGACCGTTCGCAGACTGATGGGCATATTCCCCGAGGCCGCCGGCTTCGAACGGGTGCTGCGGCGCTCGCAGCAGGCCATTGTGCTTTCCGGCGAGTCGGCCAAGGTCGCAGGCGATCTGCTGGTTGCCATGGGCGGTCATACTCCGTCATGGAGGATCGCCGATCTTGTCGCCCTGCTTTCGGTGTTCGAGCAGGCTCCGGCGGAGGAATCCCGTACGGTGGTCACGCCGGATTACAATCCAGACACCGCGGTCGGCGCCGAGTCCGCCGTCAATTCGGCGATCGCCTATATCTCGGCGAATCTTGCCGATGCCAGTCTTGTCCAGGCCGCACGTTCCGCGTCGATGAGTCCGTCGACGTTTTCCCGGTTCTTCAAGAACGTGGCCGGCATCGGGTTCTCTGATTTCGTCTGCCAGCTGAGAATCGGTCGGGCATGCCGACTGCTGACCACCACGACCATGCCCATCGCCAAAATCCAGAAGTCGAGCGGCTATGCCAACGCCTCCAATTTCAATCGTCGTTTCCTGGCCCGGACCGGTATGACGCCGTCACAGTATCGCAAGACGCATGCCGGACGGTAAACGGGTGTTCGTCGGCGTCGCACAAGATACTGCCGGAGAATAATTCCGTGGCATAGTTTTGGCAGGGAAGCGGTATTTCGCCGCATATTGCGTTCCGCAGCCGGTTGCCTTGGCAGGGAACGCCCGTATATCGCGTTGTTGTATTCCGTGGCGGAATTTCTTGGCATGGAGCAGTTGAATGGGTGTTTTCTTCGTTCCGTGCCGGAATCCTCAATATGAAGGATTTCAAAATCGTTGAAAAATCAACGTTCTTAGTATGTGCCCTGTAATGAAAAACGGCACGGAGTACGGAATTGTAGAAAATCCGTACTCCGTGCCGCATTTGTCCGTTCACTCTTTTCGAAAGGATGAAAACGAGTGAACCGGAATTCGGGTTTCACACGATCTGGCAGAACTCGATGGTCTCGTTGTTCGGGCCGTAGACGTTGAAGAATCGGATGCCGTTGCTCCAGAACGAGGGGATGGACTGGATCTCGGTGTCCTTGAAGCGCAGGCCGAGCGCCTTGGCGTTCTCGAACGCGGCCTCGATGTCCGGGGTGTCGAACGCCCAGTGGTTGATGGCGCCGGTCTCCATCGGCGCCGGGTCGCCCTCCCAGGTTTCGATGGTCAGATGGCCGTAGCGCAGGAACGCGCAACGGTTATCGCCGTTGTGGAACAGGCCGGCCAGCTCGAAGCCGAGCTTCTTCGTGTAGAACTCGATGGTCTCGTCGAGGTTTTTGGCGGGCATGCCGGAATGCTGGAAATCGGTGGTGAATGCGGTCATGGGCTTGGAATCGGCCATGGTCGATGCTCCTTTGCAAGGGTTGGTGATTTGAGTGATTTCAGTGTATGAAGGCACGTCGTGTCTGGCGCCGCCGCAATGCCGTGCCATTTGCCGAATGATGATACTTTGATGCGATCGTCGGTTGATGCACGACGGTGATGTTCGGGGGATTATGTGTGCGGTCCGGAGTTCGGGACGTGACTGATGGACCCCTCGGTCAGTCTGGAGACTGGCAACTCCCCCTGCGTGGCGGGGAGAGTTGCCAGCATATAACCGTGGTCAGGCGGTGGCCATGACCTTGGTGGTCTTGGTGCCGGAGGCGATGGTCCTGGACTCGGATTCGGAGGAGGAATCGGCCACGAGGGTTACCTCCTGCTCGGCCTCCTCGACCAGCTCGTCACCGATGGTCCTGGCACCGGGGATGCGACGGCCCTTCTCGTCGAAGCCGGGCTGCTTCGGATGCAGGGTGAACGTGAGCAGCAGCGCCACCACGTACAGCGCCGCGTACGTCCAGCAGATGCCTTCGATGCCGATGACGGGCAGCAGCACCGTGGCGATGCCGGGGCCGACGAACGTGGTCAGGCCGGCGGCGAGATTGTAGGCGGAGAGCGCCGCGCCCTGCTTGTCGGGGGCCTCAAGCGTCATGATGGTCGGCAGGCAGGAGAACGCGCAGGTGCCGATGCCGACCACGATGGAGGCGACGATCATCATCAGCGTGTTCGGGCCGAACCAGCGGGGCATGTAGTAGAAGAGCACGGAGCCTACGGCCAGCACGCCGCAGCCGAACCAGCGCATCGGCCACACCCATCCGAAGCGGTCCATGAACCAGCCCCAGAAGGTGTTGAAGATTAGCGTGACGACGAACACGAAGCCCCAGATGCGCATCCATTCCTCGGTCTTGAAGATGTTGATGCCGCCGTACTTCGTGGTGCACAGATACAGCGGCATGATGACCGGGAAGCCGTAGAGCAGCAGGTTGTTGATGATGCGGATGACGGCGCAGATGGCGATCTTGCGGTTGGTGAACAGGATGGTGGCGCCGTCGGTGAGCTCCTTCAGCTTCTCGGCGGTGCTCAGACCGTCGCCCTTGACCACCTTGTTCTTCGGCACGCAGAAGAAGCACATGATGGTGCCGACGATAGAGAACGGCAGCGCGAACCAGAAGGTGCGGTACTCGCCGAAGTGCGGCATGATGTAGCTCGGCAGGTAGGCGCCGAACACGCCGATGCCCAACGAGAAGCAGGTCCAGAAGAAGCCGGTGGCGGAGGCGAGTCGGGCCGGTGGGATGTACTGGGCCATAAGCACGACGAACGAGTAGATGAACAGCGGGTAGCCGATGCCGCGCACCGCGTAGATGCCTAGGATGAACGGATAGATGCCGCTCGGCAGCGCGAGTCCGAGGAAGACGAGATGCACGCCGATCCACCAGCAGGCGCCGAACATCATGACGCGACGGGCGCCGAACATCTCGGCGAGCACGCCGGCCGTCCAGCCGCCGAGCGCGGCGAACAGGCCGTAGACGGTGACGAGCAGGGAGGCCTGCGAGGCGGTGAAGCCCTGGTCGACCATGTATTTGGAAAGGAAGGTGAGCTCGAATCCGTCGCCGGTCATGAAGATGGCCACGGCAAGGAATCCGAGCAGCAAAGTTCGTGGAATACCGAATTTCTCAAAAAGCCTGATCATAATGTCTCTCTTGGTTCCCATCCCGCCTCGTTGCGGGATCCTTCGAATGTGCGCGTGAAGTCGCTGAGATAAGAATTGCGTTGCATAAAGCCAACAGGCACCGAGTGGGTTCTCCATGCCCTTGAGTCCAAGTACTCGCGCCACCGTGGCGTAGGGAGGGGGTGTGTTTCTAGACCGTAAGCAACGGAGGGGGTTGTTATGCTGGGCAAAACAACCCCCGGAGTGAGGCCGAACGGCCTTGAGTGTGTCCAGAAACACACCCCCTCCCTACGCCCCAGCAGTAAAGCGAGGCTTACTTGTCGAAGTCGCCGACCTTGACGACCGCCTTGGAGACGCCCTTGATCTTGCCGTCGAGGAAGTCCTGCACCTCTTCGAGTTCGAGCTCGTGGCTGATGAGGCCGCCGATGTTCATCTTGCCGGTGGAGACGAGGGCGATGGCGTCCTTGAAGGTCAGCGGGTTGATGAAGGAGCCCTGGATGGTCAGCTGCTTCTTGTAGATCTCGTAGGTGTTCATCTCGAAGTGGGCCTCCTGCGGGCCGACGCCGAACATGAGCACCTGGGCTCCCTTCTTGGTGGCGGCAACGGCCTGGGCCTGGGTGGTGGGCAGGCCGACGGCCTCGATGACGACGTCGTAGGCGTCGGCGGGAATCTGCTCGCGGGTGGTGTTGAACGTTTCGGTGACGCCGAACTTCTCCTTGTTGCGGGCGAGCTTGTCGTCGAAGATGCCGGCGAGGTCCACCTGATGCACACCGTAGGCCTGGAGCAGCTGGGCGAAGATCTGGCCCATGAAGCCGTCGCCGATCACGAGAGCCTTCTGGTAGGGGTGCAGGTCGAGCAGGTCGAGGCCGTGCACGCCGCAGGAGACGGGCTCGATGGCGGCGGCGTCGCGCAGGCTCACGTTGTCGGGCAGCTGGTAGACCACGGAGGCGGGGGCGGTGAACTGTTCGGCGAGGCCGCCGTCGCGGGTCACGCCGACGGCGCTGAGATGGTCGCACAGTTCGGGACGCTGGGTGAGGCAGAACTCGCACTGGCCGCAGTAGATGTTCGGGTCGACGGCCACGCGGTCGCCGGGCTTGACATTGGTGACCTCGGCGCCGACGGCTTCGACGATGCCGGAGTTCTCGTGGCCGAGCACGATCGGCGGGACGGCGGCGGCGGAGCCGGGACGGCCGGCGTACAGGTCGTGGTCGGTGCCGCACACGCCCGCGTACGCAGTGTTGATGAGCACCTCGTTCGGGGCGATCTCGGGGGTGGGCAGGTCCTGGATTTCGAACTGCTTGACGCCGGTGAGAACAAGAGCCTTCATGATGATTTCCTTCTTATATAAAAGTCCGTGGGGCAAGTGGTTTGTTATTTGAATTCTTCGTTGAATCCGGGTGGATGAATCCGGAAGGGGATGTCATGCGACGGCTGCGTCGCGGAAGGACTTTGTGCGTCGAAGGCTCTTACATGTGGGTGAGGCGGCCGACCAGACGTTCCTGACGGTGACGGAACTGCGCTTCCGTAAGGGCCGAGTCGGCGAAGAAGTTCATCATGGTGGTTCACCTCCTGTCGTCGTTGAATGGCGGTTGATCTCCCGCCGCCTTTCGGCGGCTGTCTCGTTTGGGTCGCCTCCGTGGCGACCGCTTCGTTGCGTTGTTGTTGATATTGACTATAGCTTATAGAAAAGACTTTTGCAAATATAATTTGTAAAACTGGCGACATGCCTGAAATTTCAACCTTTTCAAGGGGAAAGACATAAGTTACATAACGACGATAAGGCGAAAGATCCGGCCGACCGCAAGGCGGCGCCGGCCGGCATCGGCCGTGGACGACCGACGAATGTGACCAAATCGACCCTTCCCAAGACCGATGAATCACGCTACCGTTGTGGGGATGTTTTCAAGCGGGATGTTTCCGAAGGGGATGTTCCAATATGGAAGGGACGGCATGTTCGACAAACGATTGTTCTCGGTGACCCCCGGCATCGGCCGGCTCGTGGCGGCGAAGGTCGCGGCGTTGTGGATGACGCTGATCGCCAACATCGCGTTCGCCGTCACCGTGGTGCTCGCGCTCGCCGACCTGCTGCGGGTCGTCGACCGCAACGCGCCGGTCGCGGCGTTCTGCCAGATCGACCCGAACGGAGGCTGCGTCACGCCCACGCCGCTTGAACGGCTCGCCGCCTTCGTCCCCACCCCCGACGGCCATGCCATCGCCGTGTATGCCGCCGTGTTCGTCGTCATCGCCGCCGTACGATACGCCGCCACCCGCGCCGCCACGCACTTCGGCTTCCTCGCCGCCGAACGCGTCAAACTGGCGTTGCGCCAGAAGCTCATGCGCAAGATGCTCGCACTCGGTCCCTCGTACTCCAACGCCACGCGAACCGCCGACGTGGTGCAGCTCACCGGCGAGGGCATCGAACAGGTGCAGACCTTCTTCGAACTGTTCCTGCCGCAGCTGTTCTTCAGCATCCTCGCGCCGGTCACCCTGTTCGTCGTGCTGCTGCCCGTCAACATCCCCGCGGCGGCGACGCTGCTCGTCTGCGCGCCGCTGATCGTGCTGATCGTGGGTCTCGTGGCGATGAGCGCCGCCCGCGTCTTCAAGAAGTACTGGGGCAAGTACACCGACCTCGGCTCCACCTTCCTCGACGACCTCCGGGGCCTTGAGACGCTGAAGATCTTCGATGCCGACGAGCACGCGCACGCCGTCATGAACCGTCGCGCCGAGGAATTCCGCGTGATGACCATGAACGTGCTGCAGATTCAGCTGCGCTCGCTGTCGGTGATGGACCTCGTGGCATACGGCGGCAGCGCGGCCGGCATCATCGTGGCGCTCTGGCAGTACCTCGCATCCGACAGTGTGCTGCCGCTGACCGGATTCCTGCTGGTCGTGCTGCTCTCCGCCGACTTCTTCATCCCGTTGCGTCAGCTCGGCTCCTACTTCCATGTGGCCATGAACGGCATGACATCGAGCCGGAAGATCTTCGCGCTGCTCGACCTTCCCGAACCCGAACACGGCGGCCGTCCGTTGCCGGCCGGCGACGTCGACGTGACGTTCGACGGCGTATCGTTCGCCTACGGCGTCGATACGACCGACGACGCGGCTGACGTAGCCGACGCGACAAGCGGGGCCGATGCGGCGTCCGATGGCGGTCCCGGCAGGACCTACGCCCTGCGCGGCGCGACCTTCACGGCCAGGCCGCGCGCGCTCACCGCCATCGTGGGTGCGAGCGGATCGGGCAAGTCCACCGCGGCCGGCCTCATCAGCGGCCGCCTCACCGGATACGAAGGCTCGCTGACATTGGGCGGCGTCGAACTGCGCGACCTCACGCTCGACGCCCTGCTGCAGGACGTGACCGTCGTCTCCGCCACCAGCCACCTGTTCCGCGGCACGCTGCGCGAGAACCTGCTCATGGCCCGGCCCGACGCCGGTGACGACGAACTCATGGCCGCCCTGCACGCGGCCCGCATCGACGACGTCGTCCGCAATGGCGTCGACGGGCTCGACATGCCCATCGCCGATGACGGCGGCAACCTCTCCGGCGGGCAGCGCCAGCGCATCGCCCTGGCCCGTGGGCTGCTCCATGACTCCGCCGTATACGTCTTCGACGAGGCCACCAGCAACGTGGACGTCGAAAGTGAACGGCTGATCCTCGAAGCCATCCACGACCTCGCCGCGCATAAGACGGTCATCATGATCACCCATCGCATGGCCAACGCCGTCGACGCCGACAACGTCGTGGTGTTCGACCGCGGCACCGTGGCGCAGACCGGGCCGCATGACGTTCTCATGGCCGATGCCGCCGGGGTCTACGCCCGCATGTTCCGCACGCAGAGTGCGGTGGAGAACCTCGACGGAGCCGTCTGCGGCACGCCGGCCGAGACCGAGGCAGGTGTTGATGCCATGACAGGTATTGACGCCACGACGAATATCGGTGTCGCAGAGCAGGCCGGCGTCACGTCCGCCGATGCCGAGCGTTCGGTCACCGAGCGTGCCGTCATCGATTCTTCGACCGCCATCGATTCCCCGGCCACCGCGGATTCATCGACCGGCAGGCTCATCGCCCGCCTCCTGCGCGTGGCCTCGCCGCTGCGCGGATTCATGACGCTCGCCGTCGTCTGCGGCACGGTCGGTCATCTCGCCGCCGCGGCCATCCCCGTGTTCGGAATCTTCGCCGTGCTCGCGCTCGCCGGCCACCCCGTCTGGGGGCTCGGCTTCGGCGCATCCGTCGCCGTGATGGTCGTCAGCGCGGTATTACGCGGCGCCATGCGATACGTCGAGCAGTACATGAACCACAACGTGGCGTTCCGCCTGCTGGCGCTCTTCCGCGACAAGGCCTTCGGCGCGCTGCGCCGCCTGGCCCCCGCCAAGCTCGCGGGCCGCGGCAAGGGCGACCTCATCGCATTGATCACGACCGATGTGGAACTGCTCGAGATCTTCTTCGCACACACCATCTCGCCGGTCGTCATCGCCGTCGTCACCTCCCTCGTGTTCGCCGTGGCATTGGTCGCGCTCGACCCGTGGTACGCCCTGCTGCTCGTCGTGGCCCATCTTGTAGTCGGCGCGGCCCTGCCCAAGGCGTTCGCCGCCCGTGTGAAGCCCATGGGCGAGCGCATCCGCCGCGAATCCTCGCAGCTCGACGACTACGTGCTCGACGGCATGCGCGGCATCGACGAGATCATCCGCTTCCGTCAGGGAGACCGTCGCATCGACGGCATCACCTCGCGCACGAAGTCGCTGTGGGACGAGCGTGGCCGGCTCAGCCGAGCCAACGGCTCGTTCGCCGCAATCGGCGGCGTGCTGGTCGAACTGTTCGTGGTGGCCGCCGTGGCCGTTGCCTGGTGGGCGGCGGCCGGCACGTCGCTGTCCATCCCCGAATCGGTGATTGCCGTGGTGCTCATCGCCAGCTCCTTCGGTCCCACGCTCGCATTGAGCGCGCTGCCCGCGAACCTGACGCAGACGTTCGCCGCCGCGCGCCGCCTGTTCTCCTTGATGGACGAGGCTCCCGCCGTCGTCGAAAACGGCACGGAGGCGCCGCGTTACGACGGCATGGCGATGGACCACGTCACCTTCGCCTATCCGCAGGACGGTCCCGCATCCTCGAAGGCCCGGCCGGTGCTCGACGACGTGTCGATCACGGTGCCGAAGACCGGCGTGCTCGGCATCCAGGGACGTTCCGGCGCCGGAAAGTCGACGATGCTCAAGCTGATGCTGCATTATTGGGACCCGCAGGCCGGCGTCGTCGCGCTGTCCGGCGTCGACATCCGCGATGTCGAGCCGCATCATCGCCGCCGCATGCAGACGATGATGACGCAGGAGACCTATCTGTTCGACGGCACGATACGCGAGAACCTGCGCATCGCCGTGCCCGACGCCGGCATGGGTGGCGCGGGGCACGGCGATGCGGCGACCGACGACGAGGGCGACGGCATCGATGACACGCGACTGCTCGACGCCTGCCGCAAGGCGTCCGTCGACGACCTCATCGCGTCGCTGCCCGACGGACTCGACACGCAGGTCGGCGAACTCGGGGACCGACTCTCCGAAGGCGAACGCCAGCGTATCGGACTGGCCCGCATGTTCCTGCGACAGGCCGATCTGGTACTGTTCGACGAGCCGACGAGTCGTCTGGACGCGTTCAACGAGGCCGTGATCCTGCGGTCCATACGCACGCTGGCCATAGGCTCCGACGCGAACCGCGATGTGGACGACGCCGATAAGTCTGGGGATATCCCCGCCGCGCGGCATGCCGCGCCGGCGGTCGTGCTGGTCTCGCATCGTGAATCCGCCATGCGCATCGCCGACCATGTGCTCCATGCGGACGATGTCGACTACGCTGATGGAAAGACATGCTGATCGAAGACATGACGAACATCGGTAAGGAGACACGATGACGTTTGGACCCATTCCCGACATCACCCTGGCGGATGGCAACCGCATTCCGCAGATCGGCCTCGGCGTGCTGCGCATCGACGACGAGCACACCGCACCGGTCGTCGAATCGGCGATCGCCGCCGGCTACCGCCACATCGACACCGCCGCCGGCTACAACAACGAGGGCGGCGTGGGCAAGGCGCTCGAAAACAGCGGCTATGCCGCCGGCGAGAAGCGCAAGGACATCTGGGTGACCACCAAGCTGCGCGACTCCGAGCAGGGCTACGATTCCGCGCTCAGGGCGTTCGACCGCCAGATCGGCCTGCTGCGCACCGACTACGTGGACATGTACATGATCCACTGGCCCACGCCGTTCGACTGGCGTAGCGACGAGGTGTGGCGCGCGTTCGTGCGTCTGCGCGAGGAGGGCCGCGTCCGCACGCTCGGCGTGTGCAACTTCCTTCCCGAGAACCTCGACCGTCTGCACGAGGAGACCGGCGAATACCCGACCGTCAACCAGATCGAGCTGCACCCCACCTGGCAGCAGCGTGAGGTCGTCGCCTACTGCAAGGAGCATGGCATCGCCGTCGAGGCTTACTCGCCCATGGCGCGCGGCGCCGACCTCGACGCCGGCGACGGCGTCATCGGCCGTATCGCCGAAGCGCACGGCGTCAGCCACGCACAGGTGATCCTGCGCTGGCACATCGAAAACGGGACCATCATCATCCCCAAGTCCACGCATGCGGAACGTCAGATCGAGAACGCCTCGCTGTTCGACTTCGCGCTGACGGACGAGGAGCACGCCGCCATCGACGCGCTCGACGGCCCCACGCGCGCCGGCCACGACCCGCGCACCTTCTCCTACAGCTGACCGTCGGTTCGATCAACCGATCAGGGCTGATTCATGGCGTATCGTCGCAGGCGATTCCGCGGAGCAACCGCCTTCGGGCGGTTCCTGGTTCTGCTGGTGATGGCCGTGGCCATCGGGGTCACGGCCGGTCTCGTGCTGCCTCAGGTGAGCGAGACCGCAGGGAGGATCACCGGCGAATACACGGCGCGGGGGAGCGCCGCCGACACGCTGGAAACGCTTGCGGTCGTCGACGGCCGCAGGCCGCAATCCGTATACAAGCGCGACGCCTTCGGCTTCCGCCAGTACGATCCTGACGGCAACGGCTGCGATTCGCGCAACGACGTGCTCGCCCGCGACCTGAGGAACGTGCGGTATGCGAACGCTGAACGATGCAAGGTGCAGTCGGGGACGCTCGACGACCCGTACACCGGCAGGACCATTGATTTCGTGCGCGGACAGGCCACCAGCGCCAGGGTGCAGATCGATCATGTGGTCGCGCTCAACAACGCGTGGAAGTCCGGCGCCGACCAGTGGAACACGAAGAAACGATACGAGTTCAGCAACGCCCCCTACAACCTGCTCGCCGTGGATGGTCCCGCCAACGAGGACAAGGGCGACGCCGACGCCTCCGTATGGCTGCCACCGAACACCGCATACCGCTGCGATTACGTGGCGCGGCAGATCGGCGTGAAGGCGAAGTACGGGCTGAGCGTCACCGGCGCCGAGAAACGCGCCATGCTCGGCGTGCTCCACGACTGCCCGGGGCAGGCGGTGCCGGAGCGGTAGCGGTCGGCTGTGATCTGTGATTGTGATTGTGGTTTGTGACCTGCGCCGTGCCTCGTGCCATGGAAACGTGGGAAGTCCGCCGAGGTGCTATACCAATAGGCGGGGAGGCAAGGAATGGACGAATCAGAATCCATGGAATCCGCAGAATCCACGACGTCGACACGGTCCACAAGATCTGCGCGGCGCCATCATATCGATCCCGACGAGGAGAAGGCGCTCGAGGCGAGCGGGCATCCGCACACCGAGCACATGCACAGCGTGCCGAAGCTCGCCGCGCCCCATACCGATGCCAAATCCAAGCTCAGCGCACTGCTCGGCCCGGCGTTCGTGGCGGCCGTCGCCTATGTGGACCCGGGCAACGTGGCCGCCAACATCACGTCGGGCGCCCGATACGGCTATCTGCTGGTCTGGGTGCTGGTGCTCGCCAACGCCATGAGCGTGCTCATCCAATACCAGAGCGCCAAGCTCGGCATCGTCACCGGCCAGTCGTTGCCGGCATTGCTCGGCAACCGCATGAACCCGGGCGGCCGCCTCCTGTTCTTCGCCCAGGCCGAGGTCATCGCCATCGCCACCGACCTCGCCGAGGTCATCGGCGGCGCCATCGCCCTGAACCTGCTGTTCGGTCTGCCGCTGTTCGTCGGCGGATGCATCATCGGCGCCGTCTCCACGGTGCTGCTGCGATTCCAGGGAGGCCATACGCAGGGCACGTTCGAGAAGATGATCATCGCGCTGCTGCTCGTCATCACGTTCGGCTTCATCGCCGGCCTGTTCATCGCGCCGCCGGACCCGGGGCAGGTGCTCGGCGGCCTCGTCCCGCGCTTCACCACCACCGACTCCGTGCTCATGGCCAGCTCCATGCTCGGCGCCACCGTCATGCCCCACGCCATCTACCTGCATTCCACGCTCGTCAACGACCACTTCGCTGGACGCACCGACCGCCCCGGAATCAAGCGGGAACTGTTCGGCGCCAAGATCGACGTGGTGTGGGCGCTGCTGCTCGCCGGAACCGTGAACCTCGCACTGCTGCTGCTCGCCGCCAACTCCCTGCACGGCATGGCCGGCACCGACACCATCGAAGGAGCCCAGCACGCCGTCGTGCAGGTGCTCGGACCGGTCATCGGCACCATATTCTCCATCGGTCTGCTCGCCTCCAGCCTGTCGAGCACATCGGTCGGCACCTACGCCGGACAGGAGATCATGCACGGCCTGCTGCACGTTGACGCCCCCATGTGGGCATGCCGCATCATCACGCTCGTGCCCGCGCTCGTGGTCCTGTGGTTCAGCACCAATCCCACGTTCGCGCTGGTCGTCGGCCAGGTGATCCTCTCCATCGGCATCCCCTTCGCCATCATCCCGCTCATGCGCTACACGCACGACCGCGAGCTCATGGGCAAGTGGGCGGACGGGCCGGTCAAGCACGTCGTATTCATCCTCGTCGCCGCGCTGATCGTGGCCCTCAACGTGGTGCTCGTCGTGCTGACGCTCGCCGGACAGGATTAGCGAGTCGTCGCCGGCCGCGCCTGACGCCGTCGTTGTTGCCACGATGGCATATCGTTGGTGACGAATCCGAAGTCACGCGAATCACATCGGTCGCGTATGCACACAGTCGGGCCGTGCGGCCCGGCGGAACGGTCGGTCGAGCACAATGGCAATCTCACTTTCAACGACGGAATCCTCGTTCTTCCTCATCGTCCTCATCATCGTGGTCGCGGCCGCGGCGCTGCTCATCTGGCAGTCGTATCGCAAGGGCGTCGACGCCGGCGCCCTGCGGATGGTGAGGAAGATCGCGCAGGACAACGAGCCGCCGGCCTCCTCGGTGTTCGGCAGGGGGGTCAATGCGCAGAACGCGGCCCACAATCTGCTCGACGTGATGCGCAGCGCCGTCATCCTCGTCGATGGACTCGGCAATACACGATACGTCAGCCCGCTGGCCGAACAGCTGGATGTCGTCTCCGACGGGCATCTCGAATACGACGAGATCCGCGACATCCTCGCCCAGGTGGTCTCCGACGGCAAGATCCGCGACCGCGAGATCGAACTGCATGTCGAGCCCGAATCCGGCAGGCTCACCGACCGCGTGCCGATGTACCTGCGCGTGCGCATCGGCCGCATCGCGCGGATACACAGCGACGTCATGCCCGACGACGACGTCGACGACATCGCCGTCTCGGGAGGCGCCGACGAGCTGTACGCCGTCTTCCTCGAGAACGTGAGCGAGCGCCGCAACTTCGAGCGCATGCGCCGCGATTTCGTGACCAACGTCTCCCATGAGCTCAAGACTCCGGCCGGCGCCATCTCGCTGCTCGCCGAGACGGTGTCGGACGCGGCCGAGGACCCCGACGCCGTGCGCTACTTCTCCGGCCGCATCTCGAAGGAGTCCGAGCGCCTGACCGAGCTCGTGCAGAAGCTCATCGCCCTGCAGAAGGTGCAGAACGACGAAGGCCTCGCCGCGGCCGACCGCCGGCCGGTCGACGTGCCGAAGGTCGTGCGCGAGGCGCTCGACGAGAACGCGGTGCAGGCCGACGCGGCGAACATCGAACTGCGCATGTACGTCGGCGACGACACCGTCGGCGTGCAGACCAACGAGGCCGACGGCGCCGGCAGGCCCGGCGACGGCGCCGACGGCGAGGCCGCCGCTCCCGCAGCGCCGGAGTGCGAGCCGATGATCGTGGACGGCGACGCCGACGCCATCAAGACCGCCGTGAAGAACCTCGTGGAGAACGCCGTGCACTACTCGCCCAGGGGCACGCACGTGGGCGTGAGCGTCAAGCAGGAGGGCGATGACGTCCGCATCCGCGTGATCGACCAGGGCATCGGCATCCCCGTCGAGGCGCAGAGCCGCATCTTCGAACGGTTCTACCGGGTCGATCCGGCCCGCTCGCGCGAGACCGGCGGCACCGGTCTCGGCCTCGCCATCACCAAGCACATCGTGCAGGAGGCGGGTGGAACGATTGACGTATGGTCCCGCCCCGGAGAAGGCTCCACGTTCACCATCACGCTGCCCGTCGCAAGTGGGGAAAATCACTCCGACGATTAACCCGTGCGCAAGATATGTGGGTACACTGTTCATGTCTGTGTAAGGGCGGGGAAGTCTTCGCCGGCCTGGGTAAGTTTCGAAAAATCAAGGGAAGTCAACGTATATGACGCGCATACTTATCGTCGAGGATGAGGAATCCTATCGCGAGCCTCTGGTCTACCAGTTCACGCACGAGGGCTACGACGTGATCGCCGCGGCCACGGGTGAGGAGGGCCTGGAGCTGTTCACCAAGGGCGGTGTCGACCTGGTGCTGCTCGACCTCATGCTTCCCGGCCTTGACGGAACCTCCCTGTGCCGCCGCATCCGCGAGCAGAGCCGCGTGCCCATCATCATGCTCACGGCCAAGAGCTCGGAGATCGATAAGGTCGTCGGTCTGGAGATCGGCGCCGACGACTATGTGACCAAGCCGTATTCCTTCCGCGAGCTGCTCGCCCGCGTGCGCGCCGTGCTGCGTCGCAACCAGGCGAGCGTCGACGCCGGCGACGTCTCCGGCGACGACGTGCCGCTGGTGTGCGGACCCATCCGCATGCTGGTGGGGCAGCATGCCGTCACCGTGCACGGCGAAAGCGTGTTCTTCCCGCTCAAGGAGTTCGAGCTGCTGGAATACCTCATGCAGAACAAGGGCCGCGTGCTCACCCGCCACCAGCTCATCGACCGCGTGTGGGGCTCCGACTACGTCGGCGACACGAAGACGCTCGACGTGCACATCAAGCGCGTGCGCTCGAAGATCGAGGAGGATTCCGCCCATCCGCACTACATCACCACGGTGCGCGGCCTCGGCTACAAGATCGACGAGCCGTCCGACTGACGGCGCGCGCGGCCGGCGCGCCGTGGTGCCGGCCATGTAGTACATTCATAACCGTATGCAAAATCTACGTAGATATTGCATACGGTTTTCTTGTACCTACCTCTTTCGACGAAAGGACGATCGGCAACCAACAAGCGCGCATGATACTGATATCCGATGGGGAATCGCGGCTTTCCAACGATTTTCGCGTCGAACGCCGGTGGTCTCCGCATCGTGGAAATACTACAAAAACAGATATCAGCACAAGTTCACTTACTGTTTACCGATTTTGGTTTTCGACCCCCGAAACCATCAATAATCTGTTAAGTGTCATAACAAAGGTGCGCATATCCACATGGTTTCAAGACGTGGTGCGCACGGCGGCCCCGGACCTGCCGGGGACGCGGACAGACAAGAGGGAATAAGTTATGCGAAAGAATCTTCTGCTTCGCTCCATGGCCGTGGTTTCCGGCCTGGCAATGATGGCTTCTCTGGCGGCCTGCGGCGACAACGCCCCGGCCGGTAGCTCCTCCTCCAGCTCCAGCGCCTCCGGCACCCAGCTGAGCGGCGAGTTCTCCGGCGCCGGCGCCTCCTCCCAGAAGAGCGCCGTCGATGCCTGGATCGCCGGCTTCGGCGCCAAGCAGCCCAACGCCAAGATCGCCTACGATCCGTCCGGATCCGGCGCCGGCGTGAGCACCTTCCTGACCGGCGCCACCGTGTGGGCCGGCTCCGACGCCCCGCTCGAGGCCGATCAGGTCGAGCAGTCCAAGAGCGTGTGCGAAGGCAAGACCGCCTTCGACGTGCCGGTCTACATCTCCCCGATCGCCATCGTCTACAACCTCAAGTCGGCCGGCCTCAACGGCACCGACAAGCACCTGAACATGGACGCCGCCACGCTGGCTAAGATTTTCGACGGCAAGATCACCAAGTGGAACGATCCGGCCATCGCCAAGCAGAACCCCGACGCCAAGCTTCCGTCCACCGACATCACCGTGGTTCACCGTTCCGACAAGTCCGGCACCACCAAGAACTTCCTGAGCTACATCAAGGACGCCGCCGGCGACTCCAACTGGAAGTACGAGGTCGGCGAGAACTGGCCGAACAACGTCGGCCAGGGCGGCAAGGGCACCTCCGGTGTGATCTCCACCGTCAACCAGGCCGAAGGCACCATCGGCTACGCCGACGCCTCCCAGGCCGGCGACCTCGGCACCGTGGCCGTCAAGGTTGGCGAGAAGTACGTGCCGTACTCGGCCGAAGCCGCCGCCAAGGTCGTGGACGCCTCCCCGAAGGACGACACCGCCAAGGGTGATAACCGCGTGGTCATCAAGCTCGACCACAAGACCACCGAGGACGGCGCCTACCCGGTCGTGCTCGTCTCCTACGACGTCGCCTGCCCCACCTACAAGGACGCCAACAAGGCCGAGTTCGCCAAGCAGTGGCTCAGCTACGTGGTGAGTGACGAGGGCCAGCAGACCGCCGCCACCAACGCCGGCTCCGCCCCGATGTCCGACACGCTGCGCGCTCAGGTCCAGAAGTCCATCGACGCCATCCAGACCAAGTAACCCATCCGGGTTCGCGTCCCCATCGCTTCATCTACGCGAAATCACGACGGTGATGTCGTCAGGAAGTGGTGGGGGCGCCTTCTCGTTTCTACCAACCATCATTGAAGGAGAATGAGGTGACTTCTCAAACTACGTCGGAGGTAGGTGGCGCCGTCAAGGACGGCAAAACCGCCGACAAAGTGTTCAAGGGAGTGGCCTACGCCTGCGGCATCCTGATTCTTGTCGCGCTGGCGGCCGTGTTCATCTTCCTGTTCGTCCGCGCCCTGCCGCTGCTCGTCGGCGACCAGGCCGCCAACAAGGCGACCATCGAGAACTTCTCCGGTGGCACCGCCCATAACTTCCTGCAGTACGTCGGCCCGCTCGTGTTCGGAACCATTCTGGTCTCCGCGCTCGCACTGATCATCGCGTTCTTCATCGCGGTGGGCATCGCACTGTTCATCTCCCACTACGCCTCGCCGAAGCTGTCGGCCGTGCTCTCGGCCGTCATCGACCTGCTGGCCGCCATCCCCTCCGTCATCTACGGTCTGTGGGGCGGTCTGATTCTCGTGCCGCACATCGTCGGCGTATGGAACTGGTTCGCCAAGTACCTCGGCTGGACGTACATCTTCGGCGGTCCGGCCTCGAACCCGCCGCGTACGGTCGCCACGGTCGCCGTGGTGCTGGCCGTGATGATCCTGCCGATCATCACCTCCGTCTCGCGTGACATCTTCCTGCAGACCCCGGCCCTCCAGCAGGAGGCCGCCCTGGCGCTCGGCGCCACCAAGTGGGAGATGATCAAGCTGGCCGTCATTCCGTTCGGCAAGTCCGGCGTGATCTCCGCCTCCATGCTCGGCCTCGGCCGCGCACTCGGCGAGACGATGGCCGTGCTCATGATCCTGTCCCCGGGCATGCTGTACTCCTTCAGGCTGCTGCAGGCCTCCCAGAGCCAGACCATCGCAGCCAACATCGCCGCGCAGTTCCCCGAGGCCAACGACCTCGGTGTGAGCACGCTGATCGCCACCGGTCTCGTGCTGTTCGTCATCACGTTCATCGTGAACTATGCGGCACGCAAGATCACGGATAGGAAGGACGCCTGATGACCGCCGCAGCAACCAATCCCGAATTCCATCGCGGACCGCAGCCCGACTTCGACAAGTTCAAGCCCAGCCGCTCCTCCATCCAGGCGCGTAAGTACAAGGACATCGCCATGCGTGTCCTCATCTACATCGCGTTCCTCATCGCGCTGGTCCCGCTCATCTCCGTGCTGTGGACCTGCCTCGCCGAAGGCTACAAGCGTCTTGACGGCTACTTCCTGAGCCACAACATGGTCGGCGTCATCGGCGGCATGTATCCGTACGGCGGCATCCTCCACGCCATCATCGGCACCGTGGAGATCACGTTCGGCGCCATGGTCATCTCCATCCCGATCGGCCTCATGTGCGCCGTCTACCTCGTGGAATACGCGCAGAAGGGCGCGCTGTCGAAGACCATCTCCCTGCTGGTCGACGTGATGAGCGGCATCCCGTCCATCGTCGCCGGTCTGTTCGCCTTCTCGCTGTTCACCATCCTGCTCGGCCCCGGCACCGTCAACGGCTTCGTCGGTTCGGTGGCGTTGTCGCTGCTCATGATCCCGACCGTGGTGAAGACCAGCGAGGAGATGCTCAAGATCGTGCCGAACGATCTTCGTGAATGCTCCTACGCACTGGGCGTCACCAAGCAGCGCACCATCACCAAGATCGTGCTGCGCACCGCGCTTCCGGGCATCGTCTCCGGCGTGATCCTCGCCATCGCGCGAGTCATCGGCGAGACCGCCCCGCTGCTC
Source organism: Bifidobacterium saimiriisciurei (assembly GCF_010667655.1). GTDB lineage: Bacteria > Actinomycetota > Actinomycetes > Actinomycetales > Bifidobacteriaceae > Galliscardovia > Galliscardovia saimiriisciurei. The sequence continues at coordinate 97,924 of NZ_WHZU01000005.1, read as the reverse complement.
ATCGCCTCCGGCTTCATCGCCAACACGAACTTCAACCTCTTCTCCGGTCGTATGACGACGCTGCCGGTGTACGTCTACAACGAATACTCCCAGGGTCTGGCCACCTGCACGCCCGCCGCGCTCAAGCTCAACCCGCCGTGCCTGCCGGGCATCCGTATGGAACGTGCATGGGCCGCCGCCCTCGTGCTGATCCTCATCGTGCTGCTGCTGAACGTCATCGGCCGCATCGTGGCCAAGGTGTTCTCGGTCGAAGGCACGCAGAAGTAATCGAGTAATCGCCGTCACTGGAAAACATAAGGAAAGAACATGGGACAACGAATTGATGTCAACCATCTGAACGTCTACTACGGCGACTTCCTGGCCGTCGAGGACGTCAACATGAAGATCGAGCCGAACAAGGTCACCGCCTTCATCGGCCCCTCCGGCTGTGGCAAGTCCACCGTGCTGCGCACCCTCGACCGCATGCACGAGATCATCCCCGGCGCCCACGTCACCGGCGAGGTGCTGCTCGAAGGCAAGAACCTCTATGGCCCCGGCGTCGACCCGGTCGCCGTCCGTCGTGACGTCGGCATGGTGTTCCAGCGCCCGAACCCGTTCCCCACGATGTCCATCCGTGAGAACGTGCTTGCCGGCATGAAGCTCAACAACCGCTCCGTCGACAAGAAGGACGCCGACGAGCTCGTCGAATGGGCCCTGCGCGGCGCCAACCTGTGGGACGAGGTCAAGGACCGTCTCGACAACCCCGGCATCGGCCTCTCCGGCGGCCAGCAGCAGCGTCTGTGCATCGCCCGCGCCGTGGCCGTCCACCCGCAGGTGCTGCTCATGGACGAGCCCTGCTCCGCCCTTGACCCGATTTCGACGCTCGCCGTCGAGGATCTGATCAACGAGCTGAAGAAGGACTACACGATCGTCATCGTGACCCACAACATGCAGCAGGCCGCCCGTGTGTCCGACTACACCGCCTTCTTCAACCTCAAGGAGATCGGCCAGCCCGGTCATCTCGTCGAGATGAACGAGACCAAGGTCATCTTTGAGAACCCGCACGAGGAAGACACCGAGCGTTACATCTCCGGCCGCTTCGGCTGATCCTCACCGTTGGGGGACCGTCCGCAGTCGTTCCCATCCGTTGCGCTCCGGTGCCGGGCCGCCGGCGATATCAATCGTCCGGTGTTCGGTCTCGCGGCGTGACGGAGGGAAACGCAGGGTCCGAGGGCTTCGACTCGTCATTCATTCATGAGTGCAACGCGGAATGACGGGCCGGACGCCTGATGGGCCGCGGCCCCCAACGGATCGACTCTTCCCCTGTCGTTCTGTTTCTTCTCTCCGACGGGGGATACCAAGACTCCTGTACTGCCTCGCGCAGACAGGAGTTTTTGCATATCATGCGGCCGGTGCATATTCGATTGCAGCGTATATGGCTGACGTTGCATATGCGGCCGTGGTGCATATGCAACGCATGCGCGAGGCTTCCGAACCCATCCTCGCGGTCTTCCGCCGTATTCCCGGAATCTCCGGCACATGCCGCACGGTGCATGCCTGTACGCGATGTTTGCAGACCCTGCAGAATACCGTCGTCAAGACGAATCGAATGAAACCATGCCCCAAGAAATACAAATCGGGTTTGTGGGCCTATGCAATCAGATTTTATGGGTCTAGGGCATCAGCTTTGTGGGTCAAGACATGCGCGGGGACCCGAAAATCCCCTCCTCGTGAGCGGATGGACCCGCTTTCGTATTCCGACGACCGATCAGACCCACAAACCTCTATTTGGTTCCCATTGGTTCCCATTTGATGACGCGATGGACCCACAAGCCCGACCGGATTGACGGGGCGGCCAGTCGACGGTGGTATTGCCGCCGATATATGCCGAGGTCCCGGCACCTCAGGGGAAGTGCCGGGACCTCGGTTGCGGAGATTCGATATTCGTGAATCGGCGCGGAGTCGCGCGAATCAGTAGTTGTGGTTGGCGAGCCAGTAGTTGTAGGCTCCCTGCACGCTGCCGTATCGTTCGTTGCAGTAGCTGAGGAACCACTTGAGCTGCGTCTGGTAGTTGGTCTGCCAGTCGGCGCCGGCGGACGACATCTTGCTGCCCGGCAGGGCCTGTGGCAGGCCGTATGCGCCGGAGGACGGGTTCGTGGCGGTCGGATCCCAGCCGGACTCGTGGTTGATGATGTACACGGTGGCGGAGAAGTCGGCCTCGCTGTAGCCGTTGGCGAGCAGATAGTCATGCGCCCACTTCTGCATGTCGCTGGCCGGGACCGTGGTGCCCAGGTTCGAGGAGCCGGTGGAGCTCGACGACGAGGACGAAGAGGAAGAGGAGGACGACGAAGACGAGGAATCGGACTGCGTGCTGCCGGTGCCGATGAGGATGACCTTCGACTTCGGGGCCTTCTTAACCCATGCGCTCAGCGTGTTCGAGGAGGTGACCTTGCCGCCGGCCTTGGTGACCAGGTTGGTCATCTGCATGATGCCCTTCTCGCCTTCCTCCTGCACCTTCTTGGTGCCGGCGGGCAGCGCGTCGGTCTTCTTCTCGACGGTGTTGAAGGCGATGGCCTTCTCGGCGGTCTCGATGGAGGAGCCGGCACGGTCGATGGTGATGACCGTGGACTCGTTCACCTTGGTCGTCAGGCTGGGGGAGACGGCGTCATCGGGCTCGAGGGTGATGTTGCCCTGGTCGAGCACGGACTTGACGTCGGTGAAGTTCTCGCCGAGCACCACGCGGGAGTTGCCGTTGATGACGACCTTCACATAGGACGTGTTCGCGTCGGCGCCACGCAGGCCCGCCTTGATGTCGGCGCGGGCGTCGCCACGGGACGCGGCCTGGAACTGGTTGACCTCGTCGCTCTTCGTGGCGGAATACGAGGTGATGGACGACGTGTTCGTACGGTTCGTGTTGCTCGTGTAGAAGTCACGGGAGACGAAACCCCCGGTGATCAGCAGCGCAGCGGCGGCGGCTCCCGCCCCCAGACGAATCCACTGACGACGGGTGATGCGCTTGAGAATAAAAGCCTTTTCCTTGCGGTGGCTTGCCATGAATCTCCTTACGTAGACCTACAGAGTCTCACACAACATCCATATCTTACCGACCCATGATGACGGCGGCAAAAAAATCAGCGCGCCGTATGCGACAACGACGCGCCGAATGTGATAAAAAAGATTATTTCGACGATTCGTCCGACGGTCGCGACCGCGACCGCGTCGGACGGATGATCGTCATGGCCGTCAGGCCGCGGGAGTCTCCTCCTTGACCTTGTCGATCAGCGTGTCCAGATCGGACGCGCGCAGCGCGCCGGCCTGCTTGAAGACCACCTCGCCGTTCTTGAGGACGATGAGCGTCGGCACCGCGGAGATGCCGGCGGCCTCGGCCAGACCCTGCTGCTGGTCGATGTCCACCTTGGTGAACCACACGTCGTCATGGGATTCGGAGGCCTTCTCGTAGATCGGGCCGAATGCGCGGCACGGGCCGCACCACGTGGCCCAGAAGTCGATGAACACCAGCGGGTGCTCCTTGACGGTGGTTTCGAAATTCTCGGCGGTCAACTCGTGCGTGGCCATGGTGCCTCCCTAACGGATCATGGAAGATTGACGGAACAAAGGGCGTCGCCGCAAGGGCGACGACATACGTACATAAGCATCTCATAGCGTGGCCGCGACACAAGACCCTATTGCTTACGGCGCATAGACATGCAAAGGTCATACGGCGGTCTGATAATAAGGGCATGCCTGTGCTGAATGACGAAGTGCCCGACGAGGGCGACTACGACGCGTCGCGCCGTCGCGGCGAATTCGACGACATCACCCCCGACGATTTCATCCGCGGATCGGGGCACGACAACCCGCCGGGATGGCTGGACTCCTCCGACATCGACCGTGCGCGCCGCCAGCTGCCGATCGTCTATGTGGAGATCGTGCCCGTGCGCACCGACGAGCTCGGCCGCATATCCAAGGTCGGCACGCTGCTGCACGCCGGCGACGACAGCGCCATCGAACGCACGCTGATCACCGGTCGCGTGCTGTTCCACGAATCGTTGCGCGAGGCCGTGGCCCGCAACATCGCCAAGGACCTGGGCGACATCGCGCTGCCCATCCTGCCGGTCTCGCTGCAGCCGTTCACCGTGGCCGAGTTCTTCCCCACGCCCGGCGTCTCCGAGTTCTACGATCCCCGTCAGCACGCCGTGGCCCTGTGCTATGTGGTGCCGATCGCCGGCGACTGCAAGCCGCAGGACGAGACGCTCGACGTGGAATGGGTGAGTCCCGCCGAAGTGCTGCGCCCCGACTACCTGGCGCAGATGCCCGGCGGCCACGACCGCATCATCCGCCGCGCGCTGGCCTGGGCCGAATAGACGCAACCGAACATACCGAGGTGATTTCTTCATGACCATCGACAACCCCGCGACCATGACGATTCTGAACACCGTGTACCGCGACGTCCCCGCCGTCGAAGGCTCGCCGACGCCGGTGGTACTGGTGCACGCGTTCCCCGTGGACCATCGCGTATGGGACGTATGCGCCGGCCGTCTGGCCGCAATGGCCGACGAACAGGGCGCGGCGCCGTTCGCCGTCTACGGGCTGGAGATGCCGGGCGCCGGCAAGTGCCCCATCCCCGGTGCCGAACAGACCGGGCCGGTCGCCGCCGACGGCGCCTACCCCGAGGCCATGGACCGCATGGCCGAATCCTTCGTCGCGGCCCTCAAGGCCACGGGCTACGACAAGGCCGTATGGGTGGGCATCTCGATGGGAGGCTACCTCACGCTCGCGGTGCACCGCCTGCACCCCGAAGCCGTAGCCGGCGTGGTGCTGTGCGACACCAAGTCCGAAGGCGACGGCCCCGAGGCCCGCGCCAACCGCCTGCGCATCGCCGACGAATGCGAGACGCACGACACCGTCGAGCCGGTCATGCACTTCGCCAAGCCGCAGCCGGGCGACTCCGCGCTCAAGCGCTCGCAGGGCTTCATCGACCTGTTCAGCGGCTGGATCGGCGAACAGGACCCCAAGGGCGTGGCATGGCGCCAGCGCATGGCGGCCGGACGCCCCGACGAGACCCCGCAGCTCGCGAAGATCGCCGTTCCCGCCGGGCTCGTCTCCGGCACGCTCGACCCCTCCAGCGCCCCGGACCGCATGCGCCCCATGGCCGAGGCGATGACCGCCACCGACCCCGTGTTCACCGTGGTCGACGACGCCGGCCACTTCACCTGCGTGGAAAAGCCCGACGTGGTGGCGCAGGCCATCCTCGACGTCCAGCGCCGCGCCTGAGCCCACGACCGTCGGCGCCGCGGACGATGCGGACGACACAGCCGACATAGCAGTAAGGATTGTCATGACCGATTCCATCGACCCCGTATTCTCGCCGCTGGCGCTCACCCAGGCGCTGCCGTTCCTGCCTCTGGCGCAGGGCACCATCGACTATGAGGTCGACCGGCGCGGCGAGGAGGGCCTCATCGACACCGTGCTCGGCGAGACCGCCACCCAGGTGATGCTCATCAGCAACGGACTCATCGCCGTGCCCAAGGGCGACGCCGCGAAGGTCGAATACGACGTGGCGAAGATCCGTCCCGCACTGGTCCCCGGCCCCTACGTGCGCGCCGAGCTGCGCGCGCACCGCGGCGTCACCGCCATCTTCCTCGGCACCGACCGGCTCGGCGCCGCGCCGGAGACGCACTACGTGGCCCTCGACATCACCCGCGCCGCCTCCGACATCCCCGGCAGCCAGTTCGGCGCCGACCACACCTTCGGCCGCGACGACGACTCCCTGATAGGCAAGGCCGCGGCCCGCTTCGACTGGGTCGACCTGCGTGGCTTCGCGCCGCACGTCGGCTCGCGCGACGCCGGCCTCGCCACCAGCGCCGTCACCGTCGGCATCTGGCACAACCGCCAGCGCTTCTGCCCCTGCTGCGGCTCGCCCGTGGAGCCGGCGCTCGCCGGATGGGCGCAGCGCTGCACCAACGCCTCTGACGGCAACCGCATCCTGTTCCCGCGCATCGAGCCGGCGGTCATCACCGCCATCGTGGACTCCTCGGACCGTCTGCTCCTGCAGCACAACGCCGCATGGAAGGACAACCTCTACTCCGTCTCCGCCGGATTCGTGGAGGCCGGCGAGAACCTCGAGCACGCCGCCCGCCGCGAGGCCAAGGAGGAGACCGGCATCACGCTGGGCGAGGTGAAGTACCTCGGCTCCCAGCCATGGCCGTTCCCCGCCTCGCTGATGATGGCGTTCAAGGCCCGCGCGCTGACCACCGAGGTCCGCGTGGACCACGAGGAGACGGCCGACGCCCGGTGGTTCACCCGCGACGAGTTCACCGACGCGATGATCATGGGGCGCATCAAGGTGCCCGGCAAGGCCACCATCGCCCGGTACATGCTCGAGGAATGGTACGGCCGGCCCCTGCAATAAGGTCAATAAGGTCATTGTCGTCTGGCGGCCGGCTTCGGGGCCGCGTCGCGGGGCGAGGCACCCCCGCCCTCGATACGTGGTGTCCGGCGGCCATGCGAATCGTCCACTGTGCCCTGCAATGGACACGGTCTCCCTCGACGGACACAGTTCTCCCGCGCGTTCGTTGTCGGATTAATCACAATTACGGCCCTCGGGAAATGTCATTTGCGCGGGTATAGTTGGGAACGTTGAAAATACACGAGAAATGGGAAGATCATGACTAACGAACAGAACTTCGAGAACGGGAGGCCCGAACAGGGCGCGTCCTTCGATTTTCTTTCGTCCGCCTCTGCGCCGGACGAGGCGCAGACCGTAACGATGGCCCCCCTGCCGGCATCGGCGTCTGGTGATGTGTTCAACGGCGCCGCGACCGTGAGGACGAAGAAGAAGCCGGTCGGGCTGATCGTCGCGCTTACCCTGCTGGTTGTGGTCCTCGCCGCATTCGCCGGCTACATCATCGGCGGACAGTACTACTTCAAGGACAAGGCCGCCCCCGGCGTGCGCCTCGGCACCATCTCCGTCGCCGGCCAGACCTCCGACGAACTGAAGAACACGGTGACCGACGCCGTGCGCAACTCCTCTGTCAAGGTGACCGTCAAGGGCGGCGCCTCGACCACCGCCTCGCTCACCGACCTCGGCGTGAGCGTGAACGTGGACAAGACCGTCAACGACCTGATGAACGCCAACAAGGAGAACTTCATCAGCACGGTCAACCCCTTCGCCAAGACCTCGGTCTCCCTGGAGACCAGCGGCGACAAGCTCGCCATGACCACCTTCCTCTCCGACAAGCTGATCGGCGAGGACTCCCGCGTGGTCAACGCCACCGTCAAGTACGATTCGTCCGCCAAGAAGTTCGTCGTGTCCAACAGCCGCGACGGCGAGTCGCCGAAGATCGCCCCCGTCCAGCAGGCCGTCAACGCCATCAAGGCCGAGCCCGGCGACACCAAGTCCGTCGAGATCGGCACCGAGACCATCAAGGCCCCAATCAGCGACGCCACCGCCACGAAGGCCGCCGACGACGCGAACGCGCGTCTGGCGAGCCAGCTCGTCATCTCGAACGGCGACACCAAGACGTTCACCATCCCCGCCGACCAGATCGCCACGTGGATCAAGGTGAACGAGGACCCGACCAAGGGCACCATCGCCCTCTCGTATGACGAGAGCGCCATCAACTCCTACCTGTCCAGCACGCTGCCCGACGCCCTGAACCAGAAGATGGTCGCCGAGCAGAACGTCGTCAACACGGCCGGCACCGTGATCACCACCGACGTCAAGGGCGTCAACGGCGTGGAGGTCAACAGCGACGCCTCCGCCACCACCAAGCAGGTGTGCACGGCGCTGCGCAACGGCACCTCCGGCACCATCAAGGCCGACGCCAAGGTGGTCAAGTACGAGACCAAGTCGCGCAAGGTGCGCTACGACGTGCCGAACGGCGACCCGCACATGGTCATCAACCTCAGCGAGCAGAAGGCCTACGCCTACAAGGGCACCACCCTGGTGAACACCTTCAACGTCTCCACCGGCAAGCCCTCCACGCCCACCGACAACGGCACCTTCTTCGTGCACACCAAGTACGAGAGCCAGACGATGCGCGGCGAGGACTACGTGACGCCGAACGTGCCGTGGGTCACCTACTACAACGAGGGCGAAGGCTTCCACGGCGCCCCGTGGAACCCCGACGGCATCGCCAGCGGCACGCCCAAGTCGCACGGCTGCACCAACATGAACGTCGCGGACGCCAAGTGGGTCTACGACTTCATGCCGATCGGCGCGATGGTCGAAGTGACCGGCAGCACGCCCAGCGGCGCCGTGCGGTAAACGCCTGCGGGTACGCTTGGAGTCATGACTGACGAACAGCGTTATGACCATGAGCTGGCCGCAGCCGCCAGCAGCATCGAAGTGCCCGAGCACCTGAAGTATTCCGATGACCACGTGTGGCTCGACGATTCCGTCGACCCCGTGGTCATCGGCATTACTGAGCATGCCGCCGAGGAACTGGGCGACCTGGTGTTCATCGACTTCCCCGAGCCGGGAACCCGCGTCGAGGCCGGCGACGAGATCGTGTCGCTGGAATCCTCCAAGGCCGTCTCCCCGGTGATCAGCCCCGTCGCAGGCGAGGTGAAGTACGTCAACCGCGAGGCATACGACGATCCCTCCGTGGTCGATTCCGACCCGTACGGCGAGGGATGGCTGCTGAAGATCGCCCTTGACGACGACGAGCCCGACATGATGGACGCCGAGGAATACGTCGCCCTGCTGCGCAAGTAAGGACGCCTCCATGCGCCGCGCCCCGCCTTCGGGCGGCGCGGCGAGAACAAGACTATCGAAGACTACCTAAGGTTGACCATGGTCGATTCCCATTCCATCCATTCCCATGCTCCCTCCGGTCGCGGGACGGCGGCCGACGCCGATTCCGCTCCCGACACGGCCGTCGAGGCCGAGACCCCGATCGTCGCGCAGCCGTCCACGTCGAACTTCGACACGGCGAGCCGTCGCGAGCAGATCGACTTCAAGCCGTTGGCCGTGCGCGCCACACGCCGCGCCGTGACCCACACGTTCGGCCTGTGGAGCCTGTTCTCCACGGCCATCGCACGGCGTCTGGGATGGTATCCGCGCGTGGAGCCGTATGTGGGCTATGGCACCGGCGCGTATTCGCGGCTGATCTGCCGCACCGTATACGCTCCCGAGCAGCGCACCGCCGGTCTGGTCACACGCGGCATCCGCGCCGCGTTCATGGTCCCCGCCGCCGAGACGCAGGTGAAGATCAGCATCGACTCCATCCCCCTGGTCACCGTGCAGGTGGGGGATTCCGAACAGTACGACAAATTCGACAGCGCCCGCGAGCAGGGCAGCGAATTCGCCGTCTCCGATTCGCAGGGCTATCTCGACCTCGTGGCCGAGCGCGAGCTGACGCCCGGCAGGCATGACGTCTCCTACACGGTGGACCGCCGCCATCCGGTGCACTCCACGCTGTATACGATCCCGGCCGACGCGAAGGTCGGCATCATCTCCGACATCGACGACACGGTGATGGTCACGCAGGTGCCCACGCTGTGGCGGGCCGTGTTCAACATGCTGTTCCTCAACCCGCGCAAGCGCATGTCGGTGCCCTCGATGTCGGTGTTCTACTCCAAGCTGCGCGAGCTGTTCCCCGACGCCCCGTTCTTCTACCTGTCGACCTCGCCGTGGAACGTGGAGAGCTCCATCCGCCACTTCATCGAATACCACGGGTTCCCCGAAGGCCCGCTGCTGCTGCGCGACCTCGACCCGCGTCCGAAGACGTTCATCCCCTCCGGCGTGCAGCACAAGCTGGAGTTCGTCGAGCAGCTCATGGCCGACTTCCCCGAAATGCGGTTCATCCTCCTCGGCGACGACGGCCAGAAGGACCCGAGCACGTACGCCACCATCGCACAGCGCTACAAGGGCCGTGTGATCGCCATCGGCATCCGCCAGCTCAGTCCGCGCGACATGGGCCGGTCGCTGCCGCAGCGGGTCACCGGGCCGGTCGTGCCGGCACCCGTGCCCGACGTGCCGGTCTTCTACGGTCCGAACGGCGTCAATCTCATGAACACGATGATGCCGTATCTCAGGAACCTCTTCCACTGACGCGGAATCCCGATCGCGATTCATCGCTGTCCGATTCCACGTCGTCCATCCGATGGGGCCGCCGACGAATCGTCCGGCGGCCCCATCGCCGTCATTATCCGTCATCAATGACGTCAATCCATATGCTTCGTGACGAAAAACCGCCGAATTCTATAAGAAACCGATAAAAGCGTGGGATACTTGAGCGTATGACTGTGGACAATGGATGGACGGACGTCGCAGGGCTCAAGCCGCCGGAGGCCGTGAAGGAACCCAGCCGACGCCGCGCTCAAGGGGATACGTTCAGCGATCCGTACGAATGGATGCGCGACAAGGAATCCGACCGCGTGCAGGAGTACGTGGCCGCGCAGAACGCATACTGCGAGCAGCGCATGGCGGGATTGAAGACGCTGCGCGGCACGCTGTTCGAGGAGATTCGCTCCCGCGTGCAGCAGACCGACATGTCGGTGCCCACGCGCATGAACGGCTACTGGTACTACACGCGCACGCAGGAGGGCAAGCAGTACGGCATCCAGTGCCGCGTGCCCATCCGCGGCGCCGACGACTGGGATCCCCCGACCATCGCCGCGGCCGGCGGCGACCGGCCCGTCGGCGAGGAGATCGTCTTCGACTGCAACGAGGAGGCCGAGGGCCACCAGTTCTTCAGCATCGGCGGCATGGACATGAGCCATGACGGACGTCTCATGGCATATAGCGTGGATGTGACGGGCAACGAACGCTACGACCTGCGTATCCGCGACCTCGAAACGGGGGAGGACTTCCCCGAGACCATCCACGAGGTCGCCGGCGGCGGATGCATCACGCCCGACGGCAAATGGGTGTTCTACACGAAGGTCGACGCCGCATGGCGCCCCTACTGCGTCTGGCGTCACCGCGTCGGCACCAGCGCCGACGACGACGTGCAGGTGTATCACGACCCCGACGAGCGGTTCTGGGTGGGCGTCGGCATCTCGTTCGACGAACAGCAGATCATCGTCGAATCCGGGTCGAAGACCACGTCCGAGGTGCTGATGCTTTCGGTGGACGACCCCGAAGGCGAGTTCAAGCCGTTCATCGAACGCACCGAAGGCGTCGAATACGACGTGAGCTTCGCCGAGTTCGAGGACGAGGCCGGCAACATCCCCGTCGCCCTCGTGATCCACAACGTGTCGAACCCGAACTTCGAGATCGACGTCATCGACATGCGCACCCACCAGCCGCCGTACACGCTCGGCGAGGGCGTATGCGTGGCGCAGGGGTCGCTCGCCGGATGCGAGCCGCCGCACGGCGGCCGTCCGACGCCGCAGACCCGCGCCACCCGATACCAGTCCATCAGCACGCTGAGCGACATCCCCGACAATCCGGAGATCCTGCAGGGCGTGCAGGGACTGCGCATCGAGGGCATCGCCATGTACCGGCACTTCGTGGCGCTGTCGTACCGTGCCGACAGCCTGCCGCAGCTGGCCGTCATGCCCAAGCGCGCCGCCAAGGAGGACTTCCTCGCCGGCCGCCCGTGGGGATTCGGCGGCATCGTGCCGCGTGTGGACGGCAAGCTGTACTCCATCGGCATGAGCGGCAACCCCTCGTATGACGCGCCGCGCATGCGCTACACGACCGTGAGCTACACGCAGCCGGGCGAGCTGCATGAATACGATCCCGAGACCGACACCGACGTGCTGCTCAAGCGCGCCACCGTGCTCGGCGACTTCGACCCCGCAGACTACGCCGAAAAGCGCATGTGGGTGCGCGTGCGCGACGGCGAGCATGTGCCCGTCTCGCTGGTGTGGCGCCGCGGGCTCATCCCCGCGCTGGAGGGCGCGCGCGAGGGCCTGACCGACGAGGTCATCGAGGTGCCGCGCGAGCTGACGCTCTCGTACGAGGACATGTCGGCGCGCTACGACCGCCGCGAGGCGCCGATGTTCATCACCGGCTACGGCGCGTACGAGATCAGCTCCGACCCGAGCTTCTCCGTGCCGCGTCTGAGCCTGCTCGACCGAGGCGTGCTCTACGCCGTGCCGCATGTGCGCGGCGGCGGCGAGCTCGGCCGAGGCTGGTATGAGCAGGGCCGCAAGCTCAACAAGATGAACACGTTCATCGACTTCATCGACGTCACGGCCGCCCTGCAGCGCAACGGCATCGCCGACCCGAAGCGCACCGTGGCCAACGGCGGCTCGGCCGGCGGCCTGCTCATGGGCGCCGTGGCCAACATGGCGCCGCAGCTCTACGCGGGCATCGAGGCGGACGTGCCGTTCGTCGACGCGCTTACGTCCATCCTCGACACGTCGCTGCCGCTGACCGTCACCGAATGGGACGAGTGGGGCGACCCGCTGCACAACGCCGAGGTCTACCGCTACATGAAGCAGTACTCGCCGTACGAGAACGTGCAGGACGCCGACGAGCGCGAGCGCGAATACGGCACGAGGCACTTCCCTGCCATGTTCATCACCACGTCGATGAACGACACGCGCGTGCTCTACGTGGAACCGCTCAAGTGGATCGCCCGCCTGCAGGAGCCGGACGCCGAGGTCGACGCCGTGGCGAAGATCGAGGTGGAGGCCGGCCATGGCGGCGTGACGGGCCGTTACAAGCGCTGGCAGGAGATCTCCTACGAAAACGCCTGGTGCCTCTCCGCCATGGGCATCGAGGAGTAGAACGAGGACCGGCCGGCTCCCCTTCCCGGAAAGGGGAGCCGGCATGTGTCCATAAGACGGAACGGCGGGATTGTTTCCGGACGGGCGCACCTACCCTGTTGGGTATGGCAAATGACATCAAGACATTGAACATCGCGGTCATCCCCGGCGATGGCATCGGCAAGGAAGTCACGCCCGTCGCCCAGGCCGTGCTGGAGAAGGCCTCCGAAGGCGTCGTGAACTTCAACTACACCAACTTCGAGCTCGGTGCCGAGCGCTACCTGCGTGACGGCGCCATCCTGCCCGACGACGAACTCGAGGAGATCAAGAAGCAGGACGCCATCCTGCTCGGCGCCGTCGGCGACCCGCGCATCAAGGCCGGCATCCTGGAACGCGGCCTGCTGCTCAAGCTGCGCTTCGCGCTTGACCAGTACGTGAACCTCCGCCCGACCAAGCTGTACAAGGGCGTCACCTCGCCGCTCGCCAACCCCGGCGACATCGACTTCGTCGTCGTGCGTGAAGGCACCGAGGGCCTGTACTGCGGCGCCGGCGGCGCCGTGCGCGTCGGCACGCCGAACGAGGTGGCCACCGAGGTCTCCATCAACACCGCCTACGGCGTCGAGCGCGTGGTGCGCTACGCCTTCGAGCTGGCCATGAAGCGCAAGAAGCACGTCACCCTCGTGCACAAGAAGAACGTGCTCGTCAACGCCGGCGACATGTGGCAGCGCATCGTCGACAAGGTCGGCGAGGAGTACCCGGAGGTCACGCACGACTACCTGCACATCGACGCGACCACCATCTTCCTGGTCTCCAACCCGAGCCGTTTCGACGTGATCCTCACCGACAACCTCTTCGGCGACATCATCACCGATGAGGCCGGTGCCGTGGTCGGCGGCGTGGGATACTCCGCCTCCGGCTGCATCAACGCCAGCAACGAATACCCGTCGATGTTCGAGCCGATCCACGGATCCGCCCCCGACATCGCCGGCAAGGGCATCGCCAACCCGACGGCCGCCGTGCTGTCCACCGCCATGCTGCTGCGTCACTTCGGCTACGACGAGATCGCCGAGCGCATCGACGCCGCCGTGGAGGCCGACATCGAGGAGCTCGGCTCCACGCAGCGCAGCACCGAACAGGTCGGCAAGGACATCCTCGCCCGCCTGTGAGCGTTGCAAGCCATGCAAGCCTTGTAGGCACTGCATCGTTGCGTCGCTCGCATCCAACAAAACCGCCTTGTGGAATATCTACGGGGCGGTTTCGTCGTATGTACGCGACGAACGGGACGCGAAGAGATGGTGCGGTTCCCATTCGTCGCGTATCGTGCAACGGATGGGAACCGAGGAATCCTTAAGATTCCTGTCCGTTGCGTGGGATTTGGCGAACAGGACGCAGGGGAGGGCTACGGTTCCTGTCTGTCATGTTTCGTGCAACGGATGGTAACCGGGGGAGTCGTGCGGTTCCCATCCGTCGTATGGGTACGACGAACCGGACTCGAGCGGCGGTAGACAGCGGCCGATACGGTGGCGGTATGGTCATACGCAACGTTGAATCCGAATCCGCCGTCATGGAGTCCGATGCCGTGGAACCCGATGCCGTGGAGTACGGCGCCGCGAGGTCCGCAGCCGGGCCGATGCAAACCGTCGGCCGTGGCGAATACAAGACGCCGAGCGGCAAACTTGTGGCGGTGTCCGTCCGATTGGGGAGCGGCAAACCGGCCGCCGGCGATGACGGGAACGGCGATGATGACATCATCGTGACGGAGGCCCATATCGACGGCGATTTCCTTATCGAGGAAACCGACGACACCGGCGTCGCCGATATGACATTGATAACCGGCATCGAACGGATTCTTGCCCGACGGCCGCTGCCGATCGACACAATGCGACTGCGTGATGTCATCGCCGCCGTCATCGCCGACCATACGAACGTACGATTGATCGGCACCACGACCGACGCCATCGCCACGGCCACGATGCGTGCCGTCGCCAATGCCCTCGGCCATGGCGCACGGGATAACGACGGCCGGTGGTCCGGTCAGACGGAAGAGAACCCGACCGCCAGGGAGATTCTCGACGGTCCGGGGAATGACGATTTCGCCAGACGATGGTCCGCTCTCGTCCCGTGCGTCGACGTCATCATCGACGCCGAACCCTATGACCCAGCCATGCAGATGGCGCTCGACGAGGTCATCGCGCGGCGCGTGGCCGCAGGCCAGCTGCCGCCGACGCTCAGATTCTGGCGGTGGGGGAGCGCGGCCGTCGTCATCGGCGCCTACCAGTCCGTGCGCAACGAGGTCGACGAACAGGCGGCGGCATCGGCCGGATTCACGGTGGTGCGCCGAGTGACCGGCGGAGGCGCCATGTTCGTCCGCCCCGACGAGACCATCACGTATTCGCTGTACGTTCCGTCCGGGTTCACGGCCGGCCTCGACGCCGCGGCATCCTACCGATTGTGCGATGCGTGGGCGTTCGACGCCCTGCACGCCATCGGCATCCCCGCCGTCCCGCAGCCGCTCAACGACATCGCCACGGTCGACGGCGGCAAGATCGGCGGCGCCGCCCAGCGCCGCTTCCCCGCGCCTCGGCGTGCCTCGGACGGCTCCCGCGGCCCCGGCTGCATCCTTCACCATGTCACCATGGCCTATGACATCGACGCCGAACTCATGACCCACGTGCTGCGCATATCCGGGGAGAAGCTCGTCGACAAGGCCGTATCCTCGGCGAAGAAACGCGTGACGCCGTTGCGCACGCTCACGGCATTGAGCCGTGAGGCCGTCGTCGAATCGATGCGGGACCACGCGCTCGCCGATATCTTCTCGTCCCGTCCGTCTGTTCTGTCGGCCGACGTCATCGACGAGGCACGGTTCCTGGCCGTCGACAAATACGAGACCCGGGAATGGACGTATCGCATCACCTGACCGGAATATCCACGAAACTTGGCCGAACCGTTCATAAGGACGTCGATTATGGGGCCCTTATAACGGATTCGACCAAGTTAGAGATTTCGTGACCGAATCAACCGACTTTCGTGACCGGATCTATCGGATTCCTTGGCGTCGGGCGGCGGAAGCGTGTAAAAAGGGACGTATGAGTTACGTGTCGCAGTCGCCAGTACAGAACGCCATCAACAAGGCCAGCACCGATCTGTTCACCTTCGCCTACCGGAACGTGGCGAAGAAGATGTTCTTCGCCATGCCGCCGGACAAGGCGCATGACGCGATGATTGCCGGCTGCGCCGCCGCCGGCCGGGTGAAGCCGCTGATGTGGATGCTGCGCGAGATGCTCGACTACACCGACCCCGCCCTGGAGACCGAGGTCATGGGCATCCGCTTCGACAACCCGTTCGGCCTTTCCGCCGGTCTCGACAAGAACTGCGACCTGCCGGCCGTGCTCGACGCCGCCGGATTCGGCTTCGAGACCGTCGGTTCGACGACCGCCCGTCCCTGCGCCGGCAACCCCCGCCCGTGGTTCCACCGCTTGCCCGACTACGGTTCGATGGTCGTGCACGCCGGCCTCGCCAACATCGGTTCCGACAAGGTCATCGCCCGCGCGGAGAAGGCCTATACGAACGCGAGGACCATGAGGATGTCCGTATCGATCGCCCGCACGAACGACAATCTCGTCGGCGACCTCGACGAGGGCATCGCCGACTACCGCACGTCGTTCGAACGCGCCGTGGGCCGTACGAACATGATCGAGATCAACGTCTCCTGCCCGAACACCATGGCCGGCGAGCCGTTCACCAGCGACCCGAACAACCTCGACCGTCTGTTTGCTGAACTCGACAAGGTCGACCGTCCGCAGCCGGTGCTCGTCAAGCTGCCGCTCAACAAGCCGTGGCCCGAATTCAAGGAGCTGCTCGACGTGCTGGCCGAACACAACGTGCAGGGCGTCTCCATCGCGAACCTGCAGAAGGACCGCACCGGCATGGACGACGTCCCCGCCGACTGGAAGGGCGGTCTCTCCGGTCTGCCGTGCCGCAAGCGCAGCGACGCCATGGTGGCGCAGACCTACCGCGAATACGGCGACCGGTTCGCCATCGCCGGCATCGGCGGCGTGTTCACGCCCAGGCAGGCGTATATGAAGATTCGCGCCGGCGCCTCGCTGGTCATGTTCATCTCGTCGCTGATGTACTGCGGCCCGCAGAACATCACCACGCTGAAGCGCGGACTGGTCGAGCTGCTCCACGAGGACGGCTTCGACAACGTCGCCGAAGCCGTCGGCGTGGACGTGCGCTAGAAGGCTCCGGCGACGTACTGGTCCGGATACGGCGCGTTCTCGTCGGGGATGCCGAGCTTGTAGGCGGCGCGCAGCGGCCAGTACGGGTTGCGCAGCGCCGCACGGCCGATCTCCACGGCGTCGGCGTCGCGCCGGCGGATGATCTTATCGGCCTGCTTGGCCTTGGTGATGAGTCCGACGGCCGTGGTGCGCACATCCGCGCGCTTGCGGATCTGCTGCGCGAACGGCACCTGGTATCCCGGTTCGACGGGAATCGTCACACCGGCGATGATGCCACCCGTCGAGACGTCGATCAGATCGACCCCATGGCCGCGCAGCACGCGCGCGGTCTCGATGGTCTGATCGAGGTCCCAGCCGCCGGCCGCCCAGTCCGTGGCGGAGATGCGCACCAGCAGCGGCATGGTGTCGGGGATGACGCTGCGTATCGCGTCGGTCACCTCGATGAGCAGACGCATGCGGCCGTCGAGGTCGCCACCGTATTCGTCGGTGCGTTCGTTGGTGAGCGGGTCGAGGAACTCGCTGATCAGATAGCCGTGGGCGGCATGGATTTCGATGGCCTGGAACCCCGCGCGTACGGCGCGTTCGGCGGCGGCCCGGAACTGGTCGACGATGCCGTGGATCTCATCGACGTTCAGCTCGTGGGGCGTGGCGTAGTCCCCGAACGGGATGGCGCTCGGCGCCACGGTCCGCCAGCCGCCGGCCTCGGCCGGAACGGTCTGGTCATGGTAGCCGATGGAGAACGAGCCGGTGGAGCCCTTACGTCCGGAATGGTTCAGCTGGATGGCGGGGACGGCGCCGGCCTGACGGATGCCGTCGACGATCCAGCTCCATGCGGCGACCTGGTCGTCGTTCCACAGGCCGACGTCGTTGGGGGAGATGCGGCCTTCGGGACTGACGGCCGTGGCTTCGGCGATGATCATGCCGAAGCCGCCCAGCGCACGCGAGACGTAATGCTGGTAGTGGAACGGCGTGGGCTTGCCGTCCCGCGCGAACACCGAATACGTGTCCATTGGCGGCAGCCATACACGGTTGCGAATCTCCAGACCGCGCAGCGTCAGCGGGTCGAACAGATGCGGTTTGACGGCCTTCGCCGTCTTCCTCTTTGTCGTAGTGGCCATTGCGGCGGTAGTCGGTTCCTTCTTCGCCATGATGATGTTCCTCCCACATGTCGGATACGGATGGTTCATGGCATTCGCGGCGGACGGACGCCATAACGCAGAACAGGCGTAGAGGTTATCCCCCTACGCCTGTTCTACCACATGACGCCGGCCGTCCGGCCGCCATCATGCCTTGACCCGCTTGGCTTACTGGCCCTCGTTGGTCGTGCCCTCGGTGCCGGTGCCCGTTCCGGTGCCCGTGGAACCGGTGGTTCCGCCAGTCGTGCCCGCCGTGCCGCCGGTGGTTCCCGACGTGCCCGATTCGCTGCCGCTGGTCGTGCCGGAGCTTGCCGAACCGCCGGTCTCGTCGGAAAGGCCATAGCTGTTGTCGGCGGGAATCTTCGCCGACGAGATGTAGCCCTCCATGAACTGCTTCCACGTCGGCAGTGCGATGTCGGAACCGTACCAGGTGGAGCGGTAGACGCCGTTGATGGTGCCGTACAGGTTCTGGCCCGAGTTCTCCGCGTTGGTGATGATGGCGAAGGCCGCCACCTGCGGGATGAAGCCGGACGTGGCCAGTGCGTTCTGTTCGCTCGTACCGGTCTTGGCGTAGGTGCGGCGTCCGTCGCTCAGCTGGGCGTCCTTGGCGATACCCTGCGTGACGTTGAGGTTCATCGCGTAGGCGGTGCTGTGCGCGATCTCCTTGGAGATGGCCTGATGGCAGTTGGCGCTGGGCACCTCGTAGTTCTTGCCGGAGGCGCTGGTCATCTTGGTGATGGCGATGGGGGTGCACTCCACGCCGTTGCCGGCGATGGTGGCGTAGATATTCGCCATGGTCAGCGGCGAGGCCGGCATGGTGCCGATCACCATGGACGGCGACAGCTTGCCGATGGCCTGGCCGTCGGGACGATGGTAGCCAAGCGTCTTGGCCATGTCGGCGATGGCGTTCAGGCCGATGATCTGCGCCATGGACGCCTGCGTGGTGTTATGCGACTGGTTGAGTGCCTGCAGCGGGGTCTCGGGGCTTACCGTGCCACCGCCGGAGTTCTGCAGCTCCCAGACCTCGGAGGCTCGGCCGGCGCCGGGGAACGACGACACCGGATAGCTCGTGTACGTGGCCAGCGACTCGTTCATGGAATGCCCGGCCTTGAGCCATGCCGCGAAGTTGATGGGCTTCCACGTGGAACCGACCTGGAAGCCGCTGCCGCCGCCGTCCGCGCGGTCCACGGCGTAGTTCACCGAGGTCTTTGTGGTGTTCGGGGCGCCGGCGACGTCGTAGATACGGTTCTGCGCCAGGGCCAGCACCTCGCCGGTGCCGGGCTTCACGGCGGCGATGATGTTCTCATAGCCGCTCGGGTCATTGACGGGAAGGTTGTCGGTGACGGCCTTCCACGCCGAGTTCTGCGCGTTCACGTCAAGCGTGGTGTAGATGTTGAGGCCGCCCTGCTTGATGAGCTTCTTGCGGTCGTCCAGCGTCTTGCCGAACTTCGGGGAGTTCTCGATCTGATGCAGCGCGTAGTCGCAGAAGTACGCGGCGTTGCCGGCCGACTGGCAGCCCACGGCCACGGTCTTGCGGTGCAGCGTCTTCTCGATCGGGATCTTCTTCGCCTCGTCGGTCTTCGACTTGTCGACGAAACCCCACTCGCTCATGAGGTCCAGCGTGATGTTGCGCTGCTTCTCGGCCTCGTCCGGGTTGACGGTCGGGTCGTAGCTCGTCGGGTTCTTCGTGATGGCGGCGATCGTCGCGGCCTCGACGAGGTTGAGGTCCTTGGCGCTCTTGGAGAAGTAGCGCTGCGCGGCGGTCTCCACGCCGTACGTGTTCTTGCCGAACTGGGCGATGTTGAGGTAGCCCTGCAGGATCTCGGCCTTGCTGTAGTTCTTCTCCAGCTCCACGGCGATGAGCATCTCGCGCAGCTTGCGGGCGATGGTCTCCTCCTGCGCATGGTAGGCGGCGATCGGGTCGTCCTTCTCCAGCGACTGGTCGATGAGGATGTTCTTCACGTACTGCTGGGTGAGGGTCGAACCGCCCTGGGTGTCGCCCTTCTTGATGTACGTCTGCACGAAGGCTCGTGCGATGCCCTGCGGATCGATGCCGGTATGCTCGAAGAATCGGTGGTCCTCACGGGCGACGACCGCCTTCTGCATGTAGTCGGAGATGTTCTTCAGCGGAACGATGATGCGGTTCTGCTCGTAGAACGTGGCGATGACGGTCTTGCCGTCGCGCGCGTACATACGTGACTGCTGCGGCAGGTCGGCCAGCTCGAAGTCGATGTCTTCGGCCTTCAGCTGTGCGGTGAGGCTCTGGGCCACGGTGTTGGCGCCGAACACTGCGGGAAGCAGGAATCCCGACGCGACCACGCCACCGGTGACGCAGAACATAATATAGGCAAGGATCAGCGTGAATACACGACGTGCTGTCTTTGGTTTCTTTTCGGGCATGCTGCCCATTGTAAAATGCCGACTCTACCTTTTACCGCTGGGCATGCAATCTCCACAGCACTGCCATTCCATGGGGATTCGCTGGGAATTCCATGGAGGCGGCGGGGCCGAAATGCTGCGGCTCCGCCGCGTGGCACATCATTTATTGGTGTGCGCGACGGATGAGCTTTCCAGGTTGGTAGATGATGATGGTGCGGCCCTTGCGGGAGATCCAGCCGCGCTGGGTGAACTCCATCAGCGCCTTGTTCACGGTCTCGCGCGAGGCGCCGACCAGCTGGGCCATCTCCTCCTGCGTCAGGTCGTGCGGCACCACGAGGCCGTCCTCGCTCGGCTCGCCGAACCGCTGCGCCAGGTCGATGAGCGTCTTCGCGAGACGTCCGGGGACGTCGGCGAACACGAGGTCGGTGATGCGCTCGTTGTTGAGCCGGGCGCGGTTGCCCATCACCTGCAGCATGTCGATGGCCACGCGCGGATGCTCGTCCAGCCATGCGAAGATGGCGCTGCGCTCCAGCGAGGAGACGACGGTGCCGTTGGTCATCACGATGGCGGACGCGGTACGCGGGCCGCCGGTCGGGTCGAACACGGGAATCTCGCCGAGCACCTCGCCGCGGCCGTGGATGCTCAGCAGATGGATGCGATGGTCGCTGGATTCGCGAATCAGCTTGACCCGTCCGGTCTCCAACAGATACAGACGGTGGTCGGTATCGCCCTCGCGGAAGATCGTGTCGCCCTTCACGCAATACCGGCGCTGAAGATGGGGTAGCAGCAAGTCGGCTTCCTCAGGACGCACCTGCTTGAAGAGGGCGGTGTGCAGAAGAGCGTCGCGTTGATCCTCCAACTCATTGGCTTCGTGGATCACTAGGGTCCTCACCTCCGTGCTTCGTTGTCCCTGGACAGAAATCGACACCTAGAGTGTCTAGTTTAGCGCGGGGTTCATGATACGCGTGCGAAAATGTGAAGCGTCACAACGACGGGCGTCGCGAGTCGTCGTCGGCTGCGTGTCGTGAATCCGGTTGTTCCGTAGGGAAACGGCGGATGGCGGCGGCGGGCGTGTGCCGCGAAAAAAATTGGAAACCGATACACTGTCGTGTCGTCGGCGAATGTGTGATGCTTGAATGCCGGACGGTCTCGACGGATGATGAAAGGACGTGCGCAGTGGCGGACGCGAACAGTACGGTGGATGCGGATACGACGTCGAATGTCGCGACGTCGGACGTGACGAAGACGGACATGGCGGCGAACGGCGTGGGGGCCGCGAAGACGAACGGGACGGCCGGCGCCGCGGCATGGCCGGCGTCGCCGTCCGTTCTGGTGGTGATGCCGACCTATAACGAACGGGAGAACCTCGAGACGACCGTCGGCGGGGTGTTCAGGCACTGCCCGCAGGTGCATGTGCTGGTCGTCGACGACAATTCTCCCGACGGCACGGGGCGGCTGGCCGATGCGATGGCCGAGGGGGACGGCCGCGTCCATGTGCTGCATCGCAGGGAGAAGAACGGTCTTGGGCCGGCGTATCTGGCCGGTTTCACCTGGGCGCTCGACCATGGCTACGACGTGATCTGCGAGATGGACATGGACGGCTCGCATCGTCCTCGGGATCTGGCGCGGCTGGTGGCGCTGTCGTGCCGCGAGCCGGACGTCGACCTGGTCATCGGCTCGCGTCGCGTGCCCGGCGGGAGGATGGAGAACTGGCCGTGGTATCGCGACCTCATCTCCCGGGGTGGTTCGTGGTACGCGCGCACGATGCTGGGCATCCGCGTGTTCGATATGACCGCCGGGTTCCGCGCCTATCATGCGTCGATGCTGCGCCGCATCGACTTCGCCGACGTCGAATCGGGCGGATACGTGTTCCAGATCGACATGACGAGGCATGTCGTCGCGGCGGGCGGCGTGATCCGCGAGCTGCCCATCACGTTCGTGCAGCGTGCCCGCGGGGTGTCGAAGATGAGTTCGGCGATCGTGGTGGAGGCCATGGCGCGGGTGACGCAATGGGGAATACGCCGCATGTTCATTTGATTTTACTTTTTGAGTAGTTGTGTGCGATAATGTTACTATGATTTCCTCACAACGACAGCATGTGATATTGAGTAGGCTCCGCACCCGCGGGGCCGTACGCATTACCGCACTGAGCAAGGAACTCGGCGTCTCATCAATGACGATCCGTCGAGATATTGCGGAGCTGGCGGATAAAGGTCTGCTCAAGCGCGTTCACGGCGGTGCGGTGACGACCAGCACACTGCTTGCGGAACCGCTGTTCTCCGTGAAATCGCAAATGGACATCGGCCTCAAGGACGCCATCGCGCGCAGTGCCATCAACTACGTCTCCCCGGGCGACGTGATCGCCATCGGCGGCGGCACGACCGCCTACGTGTTCGCCCAGCATCTGCTGGAAAGCGAGAACTCGTCGGGCATCACCATCCTCACCAACTCCATCCCCGTGGCCGAGCTCGTGCAGGCCATGGAGAACAAGGACGCCGAGGTCATCGTCACCGGCGGCGTGCTCACCCGTTCGAACTCGCTGGTCGGCCCCATCGCCGACAAGGTGATCTCGTCGCTGCGCGTCAACACGCTGTTCCTCGGCACACACTCCGTGTCGATGCCCAGGGGCTTCCTGACGCCGAACTCGCTCGAATCGGCCACCGACGCGGCGCTCATCAACATCGCCGACCGCAAGATCGTGCTGGCCGACCACACCAAGTGGGACAACACGTCGCTCTCCATGTTCGCGAGCTTCGATTCCATCGACGTGCTCATCACCGATGACGGGCTGAGCCGCGAATACGCCGAACAGGCGAAGGATCTGGTGAAACAACTCGTCCTGGCCTCCCAGGGCGACACCGACAAGGAAAGAGAATAGCAATGGCTGAATTCACCCAGTATGTGCCCGGAGACTATGCAAAGGAGCATATCCGCATCACGCCGACGAAGCTTGCCGACGGACGTGACTTCTTCTATCTCGACGACGACCCGGAATACGTCTCCGGTGCCAAGACCCGCGAGCTCAACGACCCGCGTCCGCTGGCCTACCGCTTCAGCAACCAGCTGAACGCCGCCGGCGAGGAGGTGCCGTACGCCGCCCCCGAGATGCGCCGCGATCCGCTGACCGGCGACTGGATCCCCATGGCCACCGCGCGTATGAACCGTCCGATCACCGCCGGCCCCGGCGCCACCGCCAAGGGCAACCCGCTGGCCGCGCGCAAGCCCGGCGACCCGTATCAGGACGGCGAGGTGCCCGACACCGACTACAACGTCGTCGTGTTCGAGAACCGCTTTCCCTCCATGGTGCGCGTGCCCGGCCGCTCCGAGGACGTGACCTACGTGGACGGCAACCCGCTGTGGGAGAAGAAGATGGCGGCCGGCCGCTGCGAGGTCATCTGCTTCGAC
Organism: Bifidobacterium saimiriisciurei; assembly: GCF_010667655.1. Taxonomy (GTDB): domain Bacteria; phylum Actinomycetota; class Actinomycetes; order Actinomycetales; family Bifidobacteriaceae; genus Galliscardovia; species Galliscardovia saimiriisciurei. The sequence continues at coordinate 74,121 of NZ_WHZU01000005.1, read as the reverse complement.
CCGAACGAGCACGGCCTGCCCGCCGACCTGCCGGTCTCGCGACTGCGCACGGTCGTGGAGGCGTGGGCGTTCCGCACCGCCGAGATCTCCGCCATGGACGGCATCGAGCAGATCTTCCCGTTCGAGAACCACGGCCAGGAGATCGGAGTCTCGCTGGCCCACCCGCACGGCCAGGTGTACTGCTACCCGTTCATCGCGCCGAAGATGGAGGCCGAGCTCAAGCACACCGAGGCGTACTTCGAGAAAACCGGCGGCAACCTGCTCAAGGACCTCATGAACGCCGAGCTGGACGCCAAGGAGCGCGTGGTCATGCGCAACCACAGCTGGGTGGCCTACGTGCCGGCCGCGGCCCGCTGGCCATTGGAGGTGCATGTGGCGCCGGTGCGCGACGTGCTCACGCTCGACGAGCTCAACGACCAGGAGCGCTGGGACCTCGCCCAGATGTACTCCACGCTTCTGAAGCGCGGCAACGCGTTCTTCGACAAGGGCGACGGCAAGGGCATGGACCTGCCGTACATCGCCGCGTGGCATCAGGCCCCGGTGCACGACCCGCGCCGCGCGCACTACCGTCTGAACCTGCAGTTCTTCTCGTTCCGCCGCGCCGCGAACAAGATCAAGTACCTCGCCGGCTCCGAATCGGGCATGGCCGCATGGATCTCCGACACCACGCCGGAGCTCATCGCCAAGCGGTTCCATGAGCTCGGCCCCATCGACATCGCATAGTCATCGTTCGCACGCGTCGGCCGACGCTTGGGAGATGTTCTGGCTCCCCTCATGATCGAGGGGAGCCGTCCGGCATGGCCGGACTGAGGGGGAGTCGGTTCGATGCTTCGTCGGTCTCTGGCGAATCACGCGCCGTGGATTGCGGTTTTACGGCTATTGTGACTATACTTGTTCATTAAGCGAACAAAACTTAACATACCTAAACAAAATCTGTTCGAGAACGGTATGGTGCATTGCCGGCGAACACCATATGCTCGGGTATGGCGGCCATGCTGCAAGGAAGGAGAATCATGGCTCAGGTAGAATTCATCGCTCCGATCGAGGCGGACGAGGGTGTTGCGCGCGTTACGGAACTGTTCGAGAAAACATACGGTGAGAAGCCCGAAGGCGTGTGGAGCGCCCCCGGACGTGTGAACCTCATCGGCGAGCATACGGACTACAACGCCGGCCTGTGTCTGCCGATCGCGCTGCCGCACCGCACGTACATCGCGCTGAAGCCGCGTACCGACACGACCGCGCGCGTGGTCTCCGAAATCAGCCCCGACGAAGTGACGACCGCCGAACTCGACGGGCTCGAGGCGCGCGGCGTCGACGGCTGGGGCGCCTACCCGATCGGCGTGGCCTGGGCGCTGCGTGAGAAGGGCTTCAACGTGCGTGGCTTCGATGCCGCGTTCGTCTCCTGCGTGCCGCTCGGTTCCGGCCTGAGCTCGTCCGCCGCCATGACCTGCTCCACCGCCCTGGCCCTGGACGACGTGTACGGCCTCGGCTACGGCCAGTCCGATGCCGGTCGCGTGACGCTCATCAACGCCGCCATCAGGTCGGAGAACGAGATGGCCGGCGCCTCCACCGGCGGACTCGACCAGAACGCGTCCATGCGCTGCGAGGAGAACAAGGCGCTGCTGCTCGACTGCCGTCCCGAGCTCACGCCGCTGGAGAACGTCTCGCAGCAGGCGTTCGACCTGAAGGCCAACAAGCTCGAACTGCTGGCGCTCGACACGCAGGCGCCGCATCAGCTCAACGACGGCCAGTACGCCGAGCGCCGCGCCACGTGCGAGAAGGCCGCCGAGATTCTCAAGGTGCCGAACCTGCGCTACTGCGCCGACGGCATCATGAAGGCCGGCGACCCGTTCCAGGCGCTCAAGGAGACGCTGGACGCCCTGCCGGACGAAATCATGAAGAAGCGCGTGCGCCACGTCGTCACCGAGATCGAGCGTGTGCGCAGCTTCGTGCACGCGTTCGCCGACAACGACATCGAGGAGGCCGGCCGCCTGTTCAACGCCTCGCATGATTCACTGGCCGTCGATTACGAGGTGACCGTGCCCGAGCTTGACGTGGCCGTCGACGTGGCCCGCCGCAACGGCGCCTACGGCGCCCGCATGACCGGTGGCGGCTTCGGCGGCTCCATCATCGCGTTGGTCGACGAGGGAAAGAGCGAGGAGATCGCGCAGAAGATCGCCGACGAATTCGCCCGCCGCGGCTTCCACGCCCCGCGCGCAATGGCCGCAGTGGCCAGTTCGTCCGCGTCGCGCAACGCCTGATTAGAGCGCTACGACGGTAAGCATGGGCTGCACAGTCCGGTGGACTGTGCAGGGCCGCTGCGGAGAGGTTGTCTTTCCCGCGAAAGGCAACCTCCAAGGTTGAGTCGGCCTTTCAGGCCGTCCATGATTGCGGGACCGCAGTGGCCAGTTCGTCAGCCAGTCGTAACGCCTGATTCGCGCTGAACCGGGGTCAACTCCCCTCAGTCCGCTTCGCGGACAGCTCCCCTCAATCATGAGGGGAGCCGGGTGTCTGAGACGTGTCATCTCGTTGGCTCCCCTCGAAGATCGAGGGGAGCTGTCAGGCGTAGCCTGACTGAGGGGAGTTGATTCCGAAGTGGCTAGTGTTTCCTTCGTCGTTCGAGTTCTCGGCCAATCACTGCGCATACACCTTCAAAATTCCTGTCGATGTCGATATTGGTGAAGCGCAGGACCGTAAAATCCTTGGCGTTCAGAAACGCCGTTCGTTCTTGGTCATACGTCTGTTGCTCGGCCGTGTAATGTCCGCCCCCATCAAGTTCGATTACCAGCTTGGCGTCGTTGCAGCTGAAATCAACGATATAAGGCCCGATTGGTTTTTGTCTCCGAAAATGTTCGGGACGGTTACGTAAATATCCATGCCAAAGTTTGCGTTCCCATGGTGTCATGGCCTTACGAAGATTTCGGGCTTTTGCGACATTGCGTTTGTCATAGGCAGGCATGAAAACGAGTGTAGGGGAGTGCAGGGCATTTGCCGCATCGATGCTGTGTCGCGGGCCAACTCCCCTCAGTCCGCTTCGCGGACAGCTCCCCTCAATCTTGAGGGGAGCCAATACGAAGATCCGTTAATCGTTTCCCCTCAATCTTGAGGGGAAACGACGGCGATGCCGTCAGCGGTAGGAGTGCTGACGACGCTTGTCGGCGAAGGAGCCGCGGCGGTTGCCGCGGTCGTTCCGCTCGAAGCGGTCACGGCGGTTGCCGCGGTTGGAGCGGCCGTTCCCGCGGGAGTCCTTCTTCTCGAAACGGTTCCTACGGAACTCGTCGCGCTCGAAACGGTCCGAGCGCTCGAAACGGTCGGAATCGTTGCGGTCGAAACGGTCGCGCTTGGTGGAACGGTGATGCTTGCCGTAGCCGTCCTTCTTGGCGAAGCGCTCGGAGCGTCCGCGGCCGCCACGTTCGAAGCGGCCGTCATCGCCGAAGCGATCATGCCCGAAACGGTCGTCGCCGCGCTTGCCGTCGAACCGGTCGTCACGGTCGAAGCGCTTCCTCTTGTTGAAGCGGTCAGACCTGTCGAAGCGGCCGCCACGTTCGAAGCGGTCGGACCTGTCGAACCCGTCCTTCTTCTCGAAGCGGTTGCGACGGAACTCGCCGTTCTCGAAACGCTCGAAATCTCGTTCGGGACGGTTGCGGTCGGAACGTCCGTAGCCGGAGCGGTCCTTTTCGAATTTATCGAATTTATCGAACCGGTCGTGCTTGAAATCCTTGCGGCCGGCACGACGGTCATCGCGTTCGAAGCGGTCGCGCTTGAAGCTCCTGCGCTCGCCGCGGCGTGCATCGCGATCGCCACGGCGACGCTCGCCTCGACCGCCACGGGAGTCCTCGCGCTGCGGCCTGCGCTTCTTCGGCTGCAGCATCGGCAGCTCCCAGCCCTCGACCAGCGGAGCCTTCTCGCCGACCAGCTCGAGCACCTCGGGGGAGTCGGCCGTCACGCGGATGAACTTGCAGTCGATGCCGGCGCGGCGCAGCATGCGAGCCGTGCCACGACGCTGATGCGAGGTCACCAGCGTCACCACGTCGCCGTTCTTGCCGGCGCGCGCGGTACGGCCGGAACGGTGCAGGAACGACTTCGGGTCGCGCGGCGGATCGATCTGCACGACCAGCTCCACGCCGCTGATGTCCATGCCGCGGGCCGCCACGTCGGTGGCCACCATCACATGCACCTCGCCCGAACGGAACGCCTGCATGTTGCGTTCGCGCAGGCTCTGCGAAAGATCGCCCTGCAGCTCGGCGGTCGGGATGCCGGCCGCAATGAGCCGCGCCGTCAGCTCGGTGGCGAAGTTCTTCGTACGGGTGAACATGATGCGCTTGCCCTTGCCCGATGCCAGCGCCTCGACCACGCCCGGCTTGTCCTTCGCGGAGACCTGGAACACATGCTGCGTCATGGTCTCCACCTGCGCGGTGGCGGAATCGATCTCATGCACCTTCGGCTCGTGCAGGAAGCGCTTGACCAGGGAATCGATGTCGTGGTCGAGCGTGGCCGAGAACAGCATGTGCTGGCAGTTTTCCGGCACCTGCTCGAGCAGCCTGGTCACCTCGGGCAGGAAGCCCATGTCGGCCATCTCGTCGGCCTCGTCGATCACCACGACCTCCACGTCGTCAAGACGGCAGCGGTGCTGGTTGATGAGATCCTGCAGACGGCCGGGGCAGGCCACGACGATGTCGGCGCCGCGACGCAGGTCGTTGACCTGACGATTCTGCCGCACGCCGCCGTAGATGGTGGTCGTGCGCATATGACGGGCGTGCGCCAGCGGCATCAGCACCTCGTCGATCTGGTTGACGAGCTCGCGGGTCGGGGCCAGCACCAGCGCGCGCGGGCGCGTCGGCACGGCGCGCTCCGAGATGCGCGAGACCAGCGGAATGGAGAATGCGAGCGTCTTGCCGGAGCCGGTCGCGCCGCGGCCGAGGATATCGCGGCCGTTGAGCGAATCCGGCAGCGTATCGGCCTGGATCGGGAACGCATGGGTCTTGTCGTCATCCGCGAGCGCGCGGACGATCGGCTTCGGCACGCCAAGCTCATAGAACGTGGGTTGGCGGGTTTCGGTGGTTTCTTCGATGGCTTCGCTGATGCCGTTGGATTCGGCCGTGGCCTTGTTCGTTTCGGTTGTCGTCGTTTCGGTGACTGCGGTTTCGGTGGTCGTCGTTTCGTCGGTCATGCCGTCGATGGGCATATTGATATCGGACACTATTGCCTTTCGGAACGTCAAGAAAGCGTTGTTGAATACACGGCGGGCATACTGCTCCCGCCCCTGTTTATCGCGATTCAAAAGCATACGTACGATCGCGATACATGGTTCGGCCTCATGCGCGCGGAAACGCCGCATACCTCCCTGCGAGGGGAAGCGGCCGACTGGATGTGCCCCGATGATGAATCATGCTTGTATGGTGAGCGACGCCGGGTGCTTTCTTCCGTATCCCGGCCAAGGAAACATTGTACGCCATGCCGCCCGACGCGGCGCGTTGCGCGAATGCGACGATGCGTGCACGAATCGACCGATGCCACTATTTCGGGGCAAACGTGGCAATCGTCGGCAATCCCCAGCGTTCCGCAGGCCCGCGGGGCATAGGATACCGATGAAACATCGAACGGCTGGAAAACCAAACGGTCGGAAACCGAACGAGTGCAGAACGGACGGCCGGCGCATCAAACGGCCGGAACAGGGAAGTGACCATGGCGACAATCGATATGACGACGGGCAGGCCCACGCCTCATCTCATGAACTACGCGGTGCCGCTGGTGCTGACCAACGTGTTCCAGCTGTCGTACAACGCCCTCGACGCCATCATCGTCGGCCGGTTCATCGGCAAGGAGGCGCTCGCCGCCACCGGCATGGCGAGCCCGGTCATGAACCTGCTGATCCTCGGCATCTCCGGTCTGACGATGGGCGCCGGCGTGCTGATGAGCGAATACTTCGGCGCCCGGGATTTCGGTCGCATGCGTCGCGAGATGTCGACGACGATACTCTCCGGCCTGATATTGTCGGTGGCCGTCGCCGCGCTGGGATTCGCGTTCACGACGCCCCTGCTGCGCGTATTGAACGTCCCTGCGGAGGCGTTCGCGCAGACGCTTGTCTATCTGCGCATCACGTTCATCGGAGTGCCGTTCACATATTGCTACAACGCGCTCGCCGCCGCGCTGAAAAGCGCCGGCGACTCGAAGACCCCGCTGATATTCCTGAGCATCGCGCTGGTGGTCAACGGTCTGCTCGACGTCGTATGCATCGGATTCCTCGGCTTCGGCATCGACTGGGCCGCCACGACCGACGTCATCGCGCAGGCGCTCGCCATGACGATGACCGGCGTCTACATGGTCCTGAGGATGCCCGACTTCCGCCTGCGTCGCGGCGAATTCGGCATCGATATGTCGCTGTTGCGCAAGACATGGGAATATGGCTCGGTTACGGCGTTGCAGCAGTCGATCCAGCCGATCGCCAAGCTGCTGATCCAGGGCGCGGTCAATTCGCTGGGCGTGGATGTGATCGCCGCGTTCAACGCCGTCACCCGCGTGGATGATTTCGCGTTCACGCCGCAGCAGAGCATCTCGCACGGCATCACCACGTATGTGGCGCAGAACCGCGGCGCCGGCAAGACCGGGCGCATCCGGCCGGGATTCCGCGCGGGACTGCGTCTGGAATTTCTCTATTGGATTCTCATCGGCGTCGTGGTGCTGCTGTTGCACCGGCCGATCATGCAGCTGTTCGTCACCGCAGATCAGACGCGCGTGGTCGATCTTGGCAGCCAGTATCTGACGACGATGGCGTTGTTCTATATCTTCCCCTCGTTCACGAACGGCATCCAGGGGTTCTTCCGTGGCATGGGGAACATGTCGGTCACGCTGATCTCCACGTTCATCCAGGCGTCGCTGCGTGCGGTGTTCACGTGGCTGCTCATCGGTTCGCTGGGCATGTACGGCATCAGTTTCGCCTGCGCGATCGGCTGGAGCGCCATGCTGCTGTTCGAGGTGCCGTACTACTTCGTGTATATGCGCAGGCGTGGTTTCTTCGGTGCCGCGTCGGACGGGACCCGCGACGCGTGAGCGAGACCGTTCGCGAATTCGTCCTTCGTTCGTGATTTCCGTATGCGTTTTCCGTTCGTGAATCGGCCGATACGGCCGTAATCGTCGATTCGTGCGCACGAAAAAGGGGCGGTATCCGGAACATGGATACCGCCCCTGCGGCGTATTTATGCCGCTCCTTCGACGTGCCGCGTCCTCGGCGTGAGGAGTACGGTGCGAGACGTGCGCCTGCGACACGAGACGCACGCCGTCGGAAGAGGCCTAGTTCTTGAAGCTGTGGATCGGGGCGGGGATGCGACCGCCGCGGGTCACGAACGCCTCGCAGCTCGTCTGGTTGACGGGCATGATCGGCGCGTAGCCCATCAGGCCGCCGAAGTTCGCCATCTCGCCCACGCCCTTGCCGGCCACCGGAATCACGCGGACGGCCGTGGTCTTCTGGTTCACCATGCCGATGGCCGCCTCGTCGGCGATCATGCCGGAGATCGTGGCCGCGGACGTGTCGCCGGGGATGGCGATCATGTCGAGACCGACCGAGCACACGCAGGTCATCGCCTCGAGCTTCTCCATCGTCAGGCAGCCGGACGCGGCGGCGTCGATCATGTTCTTGTCCTCGGAAACGGGGATGAACGCGCCCGAAAGACCGCCGACGTAGGACGACGCCATGATGCCGCCCTTCTTCACCTGGTCGTTGAGCATGGCCAGCGCGGCCGTCGTACCCGGCGCGCCCACCTGTTCGAGGCCGATCTTCTCCAGCACCTCGCCGACCGAATCGCCCACGGCCGGCGTCGGGGCCAGCGACAGGTCGATGATGCCGAACGGGATGCCGAGACGGCGCGACGCCTCCTGTGCCACCAGCTGGCCCACGCGCGTGATCTTGAACGCGGTGCGCTTGATGGTCTCGCACAGGAACTCGAAGTCCTTGCCCTTGGCGGCGTCGAGCGCACGGGAGACCACGCCCGGGCCGGAGACGCCCACGTTGATGACGGCGTCGCCCTCGGTCACGCCATGGAATCCGCCGGCCATGAACGGGTTGTCGTCCGGCACGTTGCAGAACGCCACGAACTTCACGCAGCCGTAGGAATCGTTGTCCTTCGTGAGCTCGGCCGTGTCCTTGATGATGTGGCCGAGCAGTTCGACCGCGTTCATGTCGATGCCGGTCTTCGTGGAGCCGACGTTCACCGACGAGCAGACCAGGTCGGTTTCGGCCAGCGCCTTGGGCAGCGACTTGATGAGCAGCTCCTCGGCCGGGGTCATGGCCTTCGAGACCAGCGCCGAATAGCCGCCGATCAGATCGACGCCGACCTTCTTCGCCGCGTCGTCGAGCGCGTGCGCGATCTTGACGAAATCGTCGCTCGTCTTGCACGAGCTGGCGCCGACCAGCGAGATCGGCGTGACGGTGATGCGCTTGTTGACGATCGGGATGCCGTAGTCGCGGGCTATCTCCTCGCCGGTCCTCACCAGGTCCTTGGCGTACGACGTGATCTTGTCGTAGATGTTGTCGCAGACGGTGTCCACGTCGGCGGCCGCACAGTCGAGCAGGCTGATGCCCATCGTGATCGTGCGCACATCGAGCTTCTCCTGCTCGATCATCTGATTGGTCTCGTGGACCTCCATGATATTCAGCATGGTGTTTTCTCCTTCAGCAGGCTTGCCTCAGACGCGGTGCATCTTGGTGAAGATCTCCTCGCGCTGGCAGCGGATGCGCACGCCGATGTCGTCGCCGAGGTCCTCGAGATTGCCGACCATGGCGCTGAAATCCTTGTCGGATTCGGAGTAGTCGACGATCATCATCATGTTGAAGAAGCCGTCGATGATGGTCTGCGAGATGTCGAGCACGTTGACGTGGTGCTTCGACAGATACGTGCAGACGCGGGCGATGATGCCGACCGTGTCCTGGCCGACGACGGTGATGATTGCCTTGTTCATGAAGTCTCCCTTAAGACCAATACGACCGTTTGAATCCATCCCCGGCTCCGGACGGCGGCCTGATTGCGGCGGCCGTCCATGAAAAAGCCGTGTTCGCCCAGTCTACCAGTGGATTGTGTATGGCGTTCGCGTCGTCTCACGCCCGGTTTCCCGGTGGAGGTTTTACTTACCGCCTTGGAAGTTCAGCTGGCGCCAGGCTTCGTAGATGGCGATGGAGGCGCAGTTCGTCAGGTTCAGGGAACGCAGCGAGGGGCGCATGGGGAGCCTCACCTGCTCGGCCACGTGCGGGCCCTCCATGATGTCCATCGGATCGGGGATGTTGCCCGGCTCGGGGCCGAACAGCAGGATGTCGGTCGGCTTGTATTCGATCTCGGTATACAGCTTCGTGGCATGCGCGGTGAATGCGATGATGCGCGAGTTCGGCATCGACTCCACGAGGTTCTCGAAGTTCGGATGCAGCACCACATGCGCCATGTCGTGGTAGTCGAGGCCGGCGCGGCGCAGTTTCGTATCGCGCAGGTTGAAGCCCAGCGGCTCCACCAGGTGCAGGATCGTGCCGGTCACCGCGCACAGGCGGATGGCCGAACCGGTGTTGCCGGGGATGCGCGGCGAGTAGTAGCACAGATGCGGGGTGACCGTCTCGGCCTCGGCGGCCTTCTCGGCGGACAGCATGGCGTCGACCACGCTGATCGGATTGCCATGGGCATCGGTCACGAGCTCGTCGGGACCGTAGTTCGACTTGCGGTAGCCGTACTCGAACATCTTCTCGACCTTGGATTCGGGGTCGGAGCCGTGGTTTTCGGCCGGCTGCTGGGGATTCTGTTCCATATTCACAATCGTCAAGGATAGAAACGCCAACCGACACGGCGCATCGTGCGGGACGGCGTCTCGGATTTGCGCGGGCGTATGGTTTTTGGCATGGTTGCTGTGATGCAGGAAGAACGTGTTGACAAGCTTCGCGAACAGGCCCGCGAACAGGCCGGGGAACAGGTCCGTGTGCGCCTCGCCGCATGGTGGGAGGCGAACGCCCGCGACCTTCCCTGGCGCTTCGGCCGCACCACCCCATGGGGCGTGCTGGTCTCCGAGGTCATGAGCCAGCAGACCCAGATGAGCCGCGTCGTGCCGTACTGGACCGACTGGATGCGCGCCTGGCCCGACGCCGCGGCGCTCGCCAAGGCATCCACCGCCGAGGTCATCGCCGCGTGGGGGCGCCTCGGCTATCCCCGTCGCGCCCTGCGGTTGCAGGAATGCGCCCGCGTCGTCGCCGAACGGTACGGCAATACGCTGCCCGACGACTACGACACGTTATTGTCGCTGCCCGGCATCGGCGACTACACGGCCAGCGCCGTCTCCAGCTTCGCGTTCGGCCGGCGCGTCGCCGTCATCGACACCAACATCCGCCGCGTGCTCTCCCGCGTGCTGCTCGGCGTCGAATCGAGGGGAGGGGCCGCCACCCGCGCCGAACGAGACCTCGCCGACGACGTGCTTCCCGCCGACACGGCGCAGTCGGTCATGTGGAACCAGTCGGTCATGGAACTCGGCGCCGTCGTCTGCACGGCGAAGAAACCGGTGTGCGAAATCTGCCCCGTATCGGCATGCTGCGCGTTCCTCGCCGCCGGCCGGCCGGGACTGGGGGAGAAGCGCACCCGCCCCCGCCAACGATTCCAAGGCACCGACCGTCAGGTGCGCGGCATCGTATTGAACGCGCTTCGCCGGCGCCACGACGACGGACTGACGGCCGGCCTTCCGCGCGCCGACGCGGAATCGCTGTGGCCGGACCAGGGCCAGCTCGCCGCATGCATCGCCTCGCTCGACGACGACGGACTCATCGAGATCAACGAGGACGGCTCGCTGTCGCTGCCGCGGTGACGGCGCCGTCATGGCCGCCGCGATAACGGGCCGGGGTCGCCGCGGCCGCCGTATGGCGGCGCCGATGTGGAAATGCCGCTAGGAATCGCCGTGTTCCACGCCGTTTCCCGTCGGACGTTCCTACACTCATGAACTATGGCAAAACGGAGAATCAGCAAACAGCAGCAGCGTATCTATCGTCGTCGTCGCATCGTGGCGGTCATCGTGCTGATAGCCGTTCTTGCCGTATTCGGCGGACTCGTCTACGGCGTGGTCAAGGGCGTGCAGGCATTGACCGGCGGCGAACAGTCCCAATCACAGACCGCGAAGTCGTCGAAATCCTCGAAGGACACGAAATCATCAAGCGCCGAGGCATCGTCGGACAGCACGAAGAAACCCAAGACCACGGCCGGCGTGCCCGACTGCGACGACTCCAACATCACGCTGAACCTGTCGGCCGACTACACGACCGTCGGCGTCGGCGGCGCCGTGAACTTCAAGACGTCGATCCTGCACAGCGGCGGCAAGGCCTGCCTCATCGACGCCTCGAACGCGTCGCGCATACTGACCATCACGTCCGGCAACGAGACGGTATGGCGTTCGGACTCATGCGACGTCGACTCGCGCATGCTGCTCATGGACGGCAACGACAAGGACATCCAGACCGTCACATGGAACACGAACCGCACCGGCTCCACCTGCCAGGACGACGCCTCCCGACCCCATGTGGAGGCCGGCACCTACGTGGCCGTATTGAGCCTGCGCGACAACAAGGCCGTGAAATCCGATCCCCTTACCATCACCGTGCAGTAGCTCCGAACTACCGGCGCTTCACCACGCCCATCGCCTTCAGCGCCTTCGACACCGAATCCGCCTCGATGACGGTCAGGCCGTCGATGGCGACGGGCTTCGCGCCCCGACGGCGTCTGGGCACGACCACATGGGTGAATCCCAGACGGGCCGCCTCGCGCAGACGGTACTCCAACCGCGGCACCGGCCGAATCTGGCCGGTCAGGGAGATCTCGCCGATCGCCGCGTAATCGCGGGCGATCGGCGCATGGAAGGCGGCGCTCGCCAACGCGGCCGCGATGGCGAGGTCGCATGCCGGCTCCTTCGCCAATCCGCCGGCGATCGTGGAGATATACAGATCGTTGTTCAGCAGCGGGATGCCGCCGTGCCGGTACAATACGGCGACCAGCATGGCCAGCCGGTTCGAATCGATGCCGTTGGTCGCACGGCGCGGCGTCGGCAGCACGGAGTTCGTCACCAGCGCCTGGATCTCGATGGGCAGGCTGCGATGGCCGTCCACGGTGAACGTCACGCATGTGCCCTCGGTGGCGTCGTCGCCGTCGGAAAGGAACAATGCGCCCGGATTGACGACCTCGTCGATGCCCTCGCCGCTCATATCGAAGCAGCCGACCTCATCGGTCGGGCCGAAACGGTTCTTGACCGCGCGCAGCATGCGCAGCGCGGTCTGCGAATCGCCCTCGAACTGGCAGACCACATCCACCAGATGCTCGAGCGTGCGCGGGCCGGCGATCGAGCCGTCCTTCGTCACATGACCGACCAGCAGTACGGGGATGTCTCGCGTCTTGGCCACGTCGATGAGGGCGCCGGCGACCTCGCGCACCTGCGAGGAGCCGCCCGAGATGCCATCGACGTCCTGCGAGATGATGGTCTGCGCCGAATCGACGATTGCCAGCACCGGATTCACCTGTTCGATAAGACCGAGCACGGTGGCGAGGTCGGTGGTGGAGGCGAGCAGCAGATGGTCGTTGACGGCGCCGATGCGGCCGGCGCGCATACGTACCTGCGACGTGGACTCCTCGCCCGAGACATACAGGACCTTGCCGCCGGCGTCGGCTGCCGACGACGCGCCGGCCGCGGCCCGGGCCACGCGGCCTGCCGTCTCCAACAGCAACGTGGACTTGCCGATGCCGGGCTCGCCGGCCACCAGCACCACCGAACCGGGCACGATGCCGCCGCCGAGCACACGGTCGAATTCCCCGAAGCCCGTCGGCACGCGCGTCACGTCGGCCTCGCTCACCCTGGTGATGGGCACGACCATGGAATCGGGCACATGCGCCGCCTGCGTATGCGACGTGGCCGCGCCGATTCCCGAGCGCGAACCCGCGGCCATGCCGTTGACGCCGACGACGCCGGCGGCCGACGCCGCACCGCGCGTGCGCGCCGCAGCCCTCGGGCGCGCCTCGCGGAACTCCTCGATGGTGCCCCATTCGCCGCATTCGGGGCAGCGTCCGAACCATTTGCCGCCGCTCCATCCGCATTCGGAGCACAGGAACTGAGTAGAGGATTTCGCCATGCCGTCAACGCTATTGTCGTTGAACGACAAAATCCCCGCAGCACCCTCGCCCCCTATTGCGTCGCGTCGGCGGGAGCCGCCGGCGCGATTCGCAGAGAGGGCCATCGCGGCCGTTGGCATTGCAGGCGTCGGCGCATGCGGCGCCCGCCGGCCAGCGTCCTAACGGCGTGAGAGAATCACGCTATGCCAAATTCCAATTCTTCTTCCTCGCGACGTCGTCTGATCGTTATCGTCACCGCGGCGGTGATCATCATCATCGCGCTGTTCAGCGCGTTCGTCTGGCCCGGCTGGGCGATGAAGGACAACGGCGGCGATGCGCGGAGCCTGCAGACGCAGTCCGCGGCGGCGACCCCGACCATCGAGGCGTCCGCGCTGCCGAAGAACGCCAGCGAACTGGTCAAGGCGTTCCCCGATGCCGTGGCGAACTACGCGCGCACCGGCGTCGAGGCCACGAAGGACTGGGAATCCGCCAAGCCGGTCGAGGAGTATGCGGTCACGTATTCCACCGGCGCCAAGTCGAAGGACGTGGCGATGGTCATCGGCCAGTGGTCGAACTCCTCCGGCGCGAAGACCCAGTACGACAAGCTGACGGCCGCTCTGGAAGGCGACACCCTGGCGCACGGCAATGTGAAGGTGTCCGGCGCCAACAAGGGCACGTACGTGGTCAAGACCGACGCCGACGACGACGCCAAGGCCGTCGCCGTCTGGCAGAACGACACCGTGGTCTTCCAGGTGACGGGCGGCAAGGACGCGGTGATGGCGTTCTACCAGAAGTTCCCCATGTAGGCCGCCCCCATATGGTCTCGGCGTGGTCCATCGCACGGGGCCGCGGCACGGATTGGCGCCGTGGGTGGTGTTCGTCCGAAAGCCGTAGTACTATTGGGCAAGTTGCAATCTTTTCGATACATATAGAACGGAGGCTGAGATGGGTTCGGTCATCAAGAAGCGCCGCAAGCGGATGAGCAAGAAGAAGCACCGCAAACTGCTGCGTAAGACTCGCCACCAGCGCAAGTAGTCTTCAGCGCCGTACGGCGCAGCGTCGAGCAGACGCAGGAAAAAGCCCCGTGAACCTTACGGTTCCGGGGCTTTTGTCATAGGTGACGTTGCGTCACTTGTTGCCGTTGGTCATGACGCGCGGGCCGTTCGGGTCGCCCACGATCACGGTGTCGACCATGTTGAGGAACAGGCCGTGCTCCACCACGCCGACCGTGTTGATGAGGTCCTCGGCCAGCTCGCGCGGGTGGTCGATGCGGCCCAGGTGCAGGTCGACGACGAAGTTGTTCTCGTCGGTGCGCACTTCCTTGCCGTCGGCGTCAAGGCGCAGCACGGGCTTGTAGCCCTTGGCCTCGAACTTCTTGATGACGTGGCCGGCGCCGAACGGGATGACCTCGACCGGCAGCGGGAACGCGCCGATGGTGTCGACGACCTTGGACTCGTCCACGATCCAGACGATCTTGTTGGAGTTCGTGGCCACGATCTTCTCCCACAGCAGGGCCGCGCCGCCGCCCTTGATGCCGTCGAAGTTCTTGTCCACCTCGTCGGCGCCGTCGATGGTCACGTCGATGTGGTCGACGTCATCGACGTCCACGATCTTGATGCCATAGCCCTCGGCCTGCTCCTGCGTACGGCGGGAGGTGGTCACGCCGGTGAACTGAAGGCCTTCCTCCTGCACGCGGCGGCCGAGCTCGTCGACGAGGAAGCGCACGGTCGAGCCGGTTCCCAGGCCTGCGATCATGCCGTTCGTCACCAGCTTGGCGGCCTCGATGCCCGCCGCCTTCTTCAATGCATCCTGCTGTGCCTTGTCCATGGTTCTCTCCTTCGCTGGACCGGATTTTTGAACGTTCTACACATTCATTAACCAAGTGTATGCAACGGTGCGGTCAGCGTCCGAGGAAGACGTCGCCGTCGAGCTCCATCGTGCCGTCCGCGGCCACCGTGCCGGTGAAGGTGATGGTGCCGGTGATGGTGATGGACCCGCCTTGGAATGACGGGCTGCTTGACGGCGGGGGGGTGATGCGCACGGTGCCCTGCGCCCGCAGGCCGGAGGGACGGTGCGCGGCAGGGGTGGGGGGTGTGGAGGCGGGCTGTGATCGCGGCGCCGGTCGGCGGGCCGATGCCGGTGCGGGCTGTTTCTCCGGTGCGGGCTTTGCATCGTAGTCGGGCACGCCCTCGGGCTCCTTCAGCAGTTCGGCCAGTGAGGGCTTTGCGGACGGCTTCGACGCCGATTTCGACGCTGACTGCGCCGCATGGTTCGTCGTCGAGCCGTTGGGCCCGTCGCCGCTGGACTCGCCGCGCCCCAGATGGTATTCCTCCGCCGTGATGCTGCCGTCCAGAAGCATCTGCGCGTCGGCGGGCACGTCGGTGCCCTTCGAATAGTCGGACCCCAGCAGCGACTGCCAGCCCTCCTTCGGCAGGTATCCGTCGCGCGCCTTGGAACGGCAGTCGCCCGCATACGTGCGCGCCAGCTCGTCCACCTTCTCGTTGCCGGCGTTGCCCGCGTGGCCTTTGACCCACACGAACTTCACCGAACCGGCACGACGGGAGATCTCCGCGTCGATGGCCTTGACGAGCTGCGCGTTCTTCACCGGCTTCTTCTGCGAGTTCTTCCAGCCGTTGCGCTTCCAGCCATGCACCCACTTGGTCGAGCAGTTGATGGCGTACTGCGAATCGGTCTCGATGACAAGGGGCTCCTCGCCCGGATGCGCGCGCAGCGCCTCCAGCACCGCGCACAGCTCGCCGATCTGATTCGTGCCGTTCGTCGCGCCGCCCGCGTCGCAGTCGCCGGGATGCTCATGGCCGGGCCTGCCGCCCGCATCCACCTCGTGGTCCGCCCACGCCCAGCCCATTGGACCATTGGGGTTTCCAAGAGCGCTGCCATCTGTTGATACCGTGATCGTCATGATTGTCAGGGTAGTGGATGCCTTGGCCGTCGGCCGTGCAGCGTCGGCTATGACGCATACGTCCGTGAAATCCGACGCCGAGAGGTTCCGGACGTCGGTTGCAACGTACTAGGGGTGTATGCTACGCCCCGCCGAACTATGTAGTGTGATGTATATCACATCTATTGATTTTGGGAACGATTCTTGATATCGCGCGTGCGCGAATACGGAACCAAGCTTGGAAAAACAAGACTTGAGAATGATTTTTTCCTCGTCGTATCGTGCGTACGAACTTCACAGGGCATGCCTGTCAGCTCTATATCTTTTTCGAGGCGACGCCCCCCGTGAGGAACGTGTTGGAACCCCGAATCCGCATCAGGTTTCCGTTGGATGAGGGCATGGGGACATGAAGACGAAAGGAACATCAGTGTTCTTGAACAAGAAACGCAGCGCGGCGCTCGCCTCGGCAGTCGCCGTGGCGACGCTCGGCGCCGGACTCGTCGTGCCGGCCGCCTCCGCCGCCGACTCGACCGCGAAGACCACCGACGACGCCACCCTGACGTGGGGCCTCAACAAGGAGACGAACTGGCGCGCCTACAATCCCGGCACGTTCAACTTCCTGAGCGCCGGCGTCGTCGACAAGACCTCGGCCGACGACCTTGTCGAAGAGAACGAGTGGAAGCAGTCGGACGGCAACGTCTCCATCGAGAAGAAGCAGGCCGACGGCACGTATGCGGCCGCCACCTGGGCCGGACTCAAGACCACCCCTGACGGCAAGGACCTTCCCGCCGCCTATTCCGCCACCGGCGAGGGCAGCGGCAACCGCGTCAAGCTGACCAAGGGCACCGGCACCATCGACGCCGACAAGGACAACGCCGAGATCTCCTGGACCGGCTCCTTCACCGTCGCCTACTACTCCGGCCAGGTCCAGTGGTACGCCAAGGACCTCAAGCTGAACGTCACCGGCGGCAAGGGCACCGTCACCGCCACGCTCGGTGGTTGGGCCACCGACATGAACGACGCCACCGTGTTCAACAAGGTCGCCGAGGAGAAGAACGTGGAGATCGCCACGCTCTCCAACGTGGACGTGAAGGACGACGGCACGGTCGTCACCCCCGACTTCAACGAGATCGACGTGGACGGCCAGGGCACCAAGGCCAAGAGCTGGCCGAAGCCGTTCCTCGACTTCATCACCAAGACCGGTTCCGGCCCGTACTGGTACGCCTCCGGCGGCGCCGCGGACCAGCGCAAGGCCCCCACCGAGATCGCCGTCTCCTACACCGCCAAGGCGGCCGAGGATCCGACCAAGGTGGGCAACGTCGGCACGCTTTCCGCCGACCCGACCACCATCGACCCGACCAAGGACCAGCAGATCACCGTGACCGGCAAGGGCTACACCGGCTCCGGCGCCGCCTACGGCACCTACGTCGTGATCGCCGACAAGTCCGTGTGGGAGCCGGGCAAGGTCCCGACCGACCAGAACGCCTTCACCATCCAGAAGTGGGTGCGCCCGAACAACGATCCGAAGGACGGCTACGCCAACCTCGACAAGGACGGCAACTGGACCCAGGTGCTCGACATCCCCGCCAACACGCTTGACGCCTCCAAGCAGTACGTGGTCGGCACGTTCGCCGCGCACATGCTCTCCGTGACCAACCGCAACCTCGACCACGCCGTCGACCTGACGCTCAAGACCACCGAGCCGGAGACCACCGCGCCCGCCGCCCCGGCCCAGCCCACCGCGACCCTCGCCGGCACCAACGCCGACCCATACCAGGTGAAGGTTGATTGGAAGGCTCCGGCCAAGGATGGCGGTTCCGCAATCACCGGCTACACCGTCACGCTCACCCCGTCCAAGGGCGACGCCGTCACCCAGGACGTGGACGCGAACACCACCACCGCCACGTTCACCGGCCTCTCCGCCCAGGGCGTTTCCTACACCGCCACCGTCGTGGCCAAGAACGCCAAGGGCTCCTCGGTCGCATCCCCGGCCTCCGACGCCGTGACCCCGAACCCCGATCCGGCGGCCGACCTGGGCATCAAGGTCAGCCCGGCCACGAACATCGACCCGTCCGTCAAGAACACCTTCACCGTCAAGGGCACCGGCTTCACCGGCGGCGCCGCCGCGAACGGCACCTACCTGATCGTCGTCGACTCCTCCGTGTGGAAGCCCGGCCAGGCCTTCAGCATGGCCTACATGGGCAAGCTCGTCGGCACCGCATGGATCCAGCCCGGCCAGATCAAGGACGGCGCCTTCACCGGCACCGTCGACGTGGACGCCAACAAGCTCGAATACGGCAAGACCTACATCGTCGGTACCATCGCCGCGCACCAGCTGGCCATCACCGACCGTCGCCTCGACACCGCCCAGGCCATCACCCTCAAGGCCCAGATTCCGACCGCGCCGAGTGACGTGACCCTTGCCAAGTCCGGCGACGCCGACGCCACGGTGGGCTGGAAGGCCCCGGCCGCCGGCGCCTACGACTCCAAGGTCGCCAAGTACACGGTCGTCGTCTCCGACAAGGACGGCAAGCAGGTCGCCACCAAGACCGTCGAGGCCGTCGACGGCCAGAGCGCGTACACCGCCGACTTCGCCGGCATCGCCAAGCCCGGCACCACGCTCAAGGCCACCGTCGTCGCCATCGACGCCGAGGGCCAGCAGTCCGCGGCAGTCGCGGCCAAGAACCTTGAGATCGCGGCCGTCGCTCCTTCCGCCCCGCAGAACGTGACCGTGAAGCAGTCCGGCGCCCACGAGCTGCTCGTCAGCTGGTCCAAGCCCGCCTCCGACGGCGGCAGCGCCATCACCGGCTACACCGTCACGCTCACTCCGAAGACCAAGGCCCGCGCCGCCGCTCTGACCGCCGACGTGGACGCGAACACCTTCCAGCACGTCTTCACCGAGCTCGACCCGAACACCGAGTACACGGCATCCGTGACGGCCAGGAACGCCGTCGGCACCGCCGGCGCGTCGGCGGCCGAAGCCGCCAAGCCCGCCGCCATCGAGCCGAAGCTCGCCTTCGCCGACGCGGACAAGAAGGCCATCACCTCGCTCACGCTCAACGTGAACGACGAGAAGACCATCTACGCCTTCGCCCAGGGCGAGAACGTCGGCGGCGAAAAGGTGACCTGGGAGTCCTCCGACAAGTCGGTCATCGGCTTCCCGGCCGAATCCGACGACTCCGCGGCCGACACCCCGTCCACCGCCGCCGTCGGCTACGACGAGCAGAAGGTCGTCGCCGGCAAGGCCGGCTCCGCCACCATCACCATCACGGCGACCATCGACGGCAAGGACGTCAAGGCCACCCTGCCCGTCACCGTGAAGGACCCGACCGCCAACAACAACGGCAACCAGAACAACAACGGCAACAGCGGCCAGAACCAGAACAACGGTTCCGCCAACGGCAGCGCTTCCGGCTCCGCGACCGGCACCACGTCGTCCAACAAGACGAACGCCGCCGCCAAGGCCAACGGCACCGCCACGAAGCCCAACGCGCTGAGCAAGACCGGCTCCGCCATTATGGGCATCGTCGCCGCGGCCGCCGTCCTGGCCGCAGGCGCGGGCATCGTGCTCGCCGCCCGTCGTCGCGCCCTGCGCTAAGCCGTAGTCGACGAGACTAAGGCGTCGGTAATCAACTCCCCTCAGTCGGCTGTCGCCGACAGCTCCCCTCAATCATGAGGGGAGCCGAGCGTCACATCATCTGGCTCCCCTCATGAATGAGGGGAGCTGGCCGCCAAAGGCGGTCTGAGGGGAGTTGATTCCCGCCGAATATGTCATCCCCGCTCATCCGTCATCACACCCATTTCAAGGGAAACACCGCTTCATGAACATCGGACATCTGATCGTCGATGCGCGACGCCGCGCGAAAGCCCTGCTGGCGTCCCTCCTCGCGGTCGCGTGCCTGATGGGCATGGCCGGCTGCGCCAACATCGGCACCATCTCCGAGTCCAGCCTCGACTCGTGCGACGTGCCCGACGCATCCACCACCCCCAATCCGCCGAAACTGCCCGACGTCACACAATCAAAACTCCAGAACCCGCGCGAGATCACCGGCCCCACCACCGCCTACACGCGTTCCGACCAGATCATCCCCATCTCCAACGCGCCGTTCGAACAGCAGAAGCTGCCCGTGACCGTCACCAGCTCCGACGGCCCGAAGCAGACCGTCACGGACACCACGCGCATCCTCGCGCTCAACCAGAACGGCGGCCTCGCCGCAGCCGTCTACGCACTCGGATTCGGCTGCAATCTCGTCGGCCGCGACACCGCCACCGGCTCCTCCGGCATGGACAAGCTGCCCAAGGTCACCGTCAACGGCATGGACCTCAACGCCGAAGCCATCCTCGCGCTCGAACCCACGGTCATCATCACCGACACGAGCATCGGCCCCTACGACGTGCAGCTGCAGCTGCGGCAGTCCGGCGTGCCGGTCGTGTTCGTGCCGCTCACCAGCAACGACGGCGTCAGCGGCGTCGGCACGCAGATCCAGGCCGTGGCCGACGCGCTCGGCGTCAGCGACCTCGGCAAGCAGCTCGTCAAACGCACCAACAGCGAGATCAGCCAGACCATCCAGACCATCCAAAAAACCATGGCGCCGGCCGACGTGAACCGCAAGCCACGCATCGTGTTCCTCTACGTGCGTGGCAAATCCATCTACTACTGGTTCGGCGAAGGCTCGGGCGCCGACTCGCTCATCCAGTCCATCGGCGCGAACGACGTGGCCAAGGAGGTCGGATTCAAGGGCATGGCCGCCACCAACGCCGAAGCGCTCATCAAAGCCAAGCCCGACGTCATCTTCGCCATGACGCTGGGCGTGCAGTCGGCCGGCGGGCTCGACGGCATGCTCGAACTGCCCGGCATCAAGGAGACGCCCGCCGGACAGCATCGACGCGTCGTCGACATGAGCGACTACGAGATCATGAGCTTCGGCCCGCAGACGGCGCAGGTCCTCGCCGCGCTCGCCACGGCCGTCTACGTGCCCGAACAGGCCTATCAGCCCAAGACCAAGCCGGAAGTCGTCGAAAACCGGCTGAACGAGATGAAGCAGGAGAACACCAAGTGATGGATAAGACGGGCAACGTCCCCAACGCCTCGGCGTCGGTCTCGGCACCGCGTGCGTCCGACGGCGCCACCACTGCCGCCAACGCCGGGGAGACCAGCGACATCCGCGCGGCGGCGGCCCGCGTCGACCGGGCGCGCAACCGGCACATCGCCGCCAACGCCGCCGATCTCGGTCTCGCCGGCAAGCCGCGCATGGGCAAGACAGCGCTGACCTTCGTCATACTCATTGTCGGATTGCTCGTCATGACCGTCGTCTCCGCGTCGCTCGGCCAGCTCATCATCCCGTTCGACCAGGTCATCGGCTCCGTGCTCAACAAGGTCGGCATCCACTGGCTCGAGGGGCCGACCCGTGCGTTCGGCAACGAGGCATTGTGGAACGTGCGCTTCCCGCGCATCGTCATGGCCATCGTCGTCGGCGCTGCCCTCGGCGTCGCCGGCGCCGTCATGCAGGGTGTGTTCGGCAATCCGCTCGCCGAACCCGGCACCGTCGGCGTCTCCTCCGGCGCGGCCGTCGGCGCCAGCTGCTCCATCCTCATGGGATGGACGTTCCTCGGCGCGTTCACCACGCCGTTCCTCGCGTTCGCCTGCGGCCTGGCCACCACCATGTCGGTGTATCTGCTGGCCCGGCGCGGCGGCCGCACCGAAATCGTCACCTTGATTTTGACCGGCGTGGCCGTCAACGCCATCGCCGGCGCGCTCATCTCGTTCTTCACCTTCGCCGCGCCCACCAACGCGCGCGACCAGATCGTGTTCTGGCAGATGGGCTCGTTCAACGGCAGCCGCTGGCAGCAGGTGGCGCTTGTGGCGCCCATGTGCGTCATCGGCATCATCGCCGTGCAGTTCATGGCCCGCCGGCTCGATCTGCTCTCGCTCGGCGAGAAGCCGGCCCGTCACCTCGGCGTGAACGTGGAACGCCTGCGTTTCCTCTCCATGCTCGCCGTGGCGCTGCTCGTCTCGTCCGCGGTCGCGTTCGCCGGCATCATCTCGTTCGTGGGACTGGTCGTGCCGCATCTGCTGCGCATGATCATCGGCCCCGGCCATCGCACGCTGCTGCCGGCCTCCGCGCTCGGCGGCGCGCTGCTGCTCACCATCGCCGACTTCGCCGCCCGCACGACCATCCAGTTCGCCGACCTGCCCATCGGCATGCTGACCTCGCTCGTCGGCGGTCCGTTCTTCTTCTGGCTGCTTCGCCGCAGCCGATCCAAGTCAGGAGGTTGGGCATGAGCGTGGCTCTCCGCATGCCATGGAACACCGTCCATCGCACGCCGCAGATGCCGAATCCCGGCGACTGCGTGCTCGAGCTCAAGGACGTAAGCGTCGAAATAGGCGAGCGCCGCATTCTCTCCGGCATCGACCTGGACATCCGCGCCGGCGAGGTGCTGTCGCTGGTCGGTCCGAACGGCGCCGGCAAGTCGACGCTGCTGAACGCCATCACCGGCGACGTGCCGCTCGCCGATGGCGAGATCTCGCTGTTCGGATTGCCGGCCGCATCGTGGGATGCGACCGAACTGGCCATGCGCCGTTCGGTGCTGCTGCAGTCGGTCGACGTGACGTTCCCGTTCAGCGTGGACGACATCGTGCGCATGGGCCGTTCCCCGTGGGAGGGCACCGCCGAGGAGATGGACGACGACATGATCGTCGATTCCGCGATGTCGATGACCGAGGTGACGCCGCTCGCCGACCGCGTCTATACGTCGCTGTCGGGCGGCGAGCGCGGCCGTGCCGCCTTCTCTCGTGTGCTCGCGCAGGCTGCGCCGATCCTGCTGCTCGACGAGCCGACCGCCGCCATGGACATCAAGCATCAGGAGATGCTCATGCGCATCGGCCGCGACTATGCGGCGGCCGGCTGCGCGGTCGTCGTCATCGTGCATGCGCTCGACGCGGCGGCCGCATGGTCCGATCGTGTGGCGCTGCTGGAGCGTGGCCGGCTCCGTGCCGTGGGCACGCCCGAGGAGGTCTTCACCTCCGTCATGCTCACCGACGTGTACCAGTGCCCCATCGAGGTGCTGCCGCATCCCGCCGGCGGACTGGTGATCCTGCCGAAACGGCCGGCGGTCCGTCGCAACGTCTATGGCCGTCATCGCGGATTCCCCGGCGCGTCCGCCGCCGAGCTGGGGCAGCTGGCGCGTTCGCGCGGTCAGGAGGCGATGCGATGACGCGACATATGATTGCCGGATTCATGCCGTCGGCCCCTTCTCCGACGCGGAGGCGAACGACGACGGGGACATTGGCGAAGCGGCTGGTCGCGTTTGCGACCGCCGTCGTCATGCTCGCCGCGATGGCCGCCGTCGACGCCGTGCGCGGCGTTCCCGCCGCACAGGCGGCCGGCGCCCAGGTGAGCGCCACCGTCGAGGGCGGCTCGCTCAATCCGAACGGCAAGACGACCGTCGACCTGTCGGGCAGCGGATTCCAGTCCGTGCAGGGCGGCTTCGGCGGCATCTACGTGCTGTTCGGCTGGGTCAGCGACCCGAACGGCGACTCGTGGAAGCCGTCGAAGGGCGGCGTGACCGGCGAGGACTACCGATACGTGCCCGACGACGAGAACAACCCCGCCGGATACGACGTGTTCGTCGCGTTCCCCGGCGATTCGACGGCGTCGGCCGCGAACGGCGGCCAGATCGCCGCGAACGGCACATGGAACGCGAAGATCACCGTGCCCGGTGCGAAATTCACCAGCTACGACAGGTCGAACAATCCCACCGAGGTCGACTGCACGGCCGTGCAATGCGGCATCATCACCATCGGCGCCCACGGCGTCGTCAACTCCAGCAACGAAACGTTCACGCCGTTGAGCTTCGCCGCCCAATCATCGGAGCAGTCGTCCTCGGACTCCGGTTCCGATTCGTCCGATGACACGGCATCCACGGATTCGTCGGATGACGCCGCCGCGGCCAAGGCGGCCGAGGAAGCGAAGAAGAAGCAGGCCGCGGCGCAGGCGGCAGCGAAGAAGAAGGCCGAGGAAGAGGCCGCAAGGAAGGCCGCCGAGGCGGCGGCAGCATCGCAGACGACGGAAGGGAATGATATGAACGCGCAGATTCCGGTGTTGGGAGTCGCGGGATGGCTGATCGTCGCCGCGATCATCATCTTCGGCATCGCCATCATCGTGCTGGCGGCCGGCGTCGGCGGCTATCTCGCCATGAAGTCGGTGCTGCTCGGCGTCTCGCCGGCCGCGCTCGACAAGGAGATCGCCAAGCGCGAGCGCCACGCCGAGGACGTGCGGGCGCGCGAGGCCATGAAATCGGCCAGGCGCCGCCGCAGGCAGTACCAGCGCCTGCTCAAGGAACAGGGGCGCGCCGACCAGGTGCAGTCGCTGGTCGAGGACGCTCCGCTGCCCGCGCCGTTCGGCACGTCGGCGGCCACGCAGGCCATGCCTCCGGTGCCGGCCGGCGATGGCGCCGCCGCTGTCGATGGTGTCGGCATCGACGGTGCGGCCTCGACCGGCCGTGCGGTTCCGAACGCCGGCGACGCCGCGTCCGGCGGTGCATCCGTCGCGGCCGGGGTCCGCGGCTTCTTCGCCCGCCGTGCGGCGAACACCGGTAGCGATGTGACGGCTGATTCGGCAGGGAAGGAAGACGAACGATGAGCATCGGACGAACCATTCTCAAGACCATCTGCGCCGGAGCCTCCATCGTGGCCGTCTGCGCCGGATCGGTCGCCGCGATCGCGCCGGCCTTCGCCGCCGACGCGGCCACGACCAGCACGAACGCCTCGTCGTCCGCCGACGTCGCGAATACGACCGACGTGACCGGCGTCGTCTTCGAATGGGGAATCAACCCCGAAACCGGCGGCGGATCATACTTCGGCGGCTGCAACGCCCTGTCCGCCGGCACGGCCGGCGACGCGGGCGGCAGCGGCGTATGGACGGCGACCAAAACCGGCGCCGACGGCAAGACGCTGTATCGCACGGTCGACGAATCCGCCCACGCCGAAATACTCAAGCCCAAAGCCGACGGCACGATGGAACGCGTCGGCGGATTCGCCGAACGCTGCACCAACCGCAACGGCACATCCATCGCCGGCAAGACCGGCGGCATGACGATGAACGGCGAACCCACGTATTCCGAAAACATCGTCCGGCTCACCGACGGCACCGGCACCGTCGACGCCGCCACGAACTCCGCGCGCATCGAATGGAAGGGCGCCTCGTTCACCATCGTCTACTACGGCGGCATGACCTACTGGTCCATCGCCGACCCCGTGCTCGACATCAGCAACGGCAAGGGGACGCTCACCGGCACCGCATCCGGATACGCCGCCGACATGAACGACGCGAGCAAATGGGAGAAACTGCCGGCCACGACCATCCATCTGGCCGACTTCACCACCGGCTCGGCCAGCGGCGTCGGACAGCAGATAACGTTCGACGCCGACAAGGGCACGCTCACCGCCCAGCCCGACTACCTCGGCGTTACCGCCGACGCCGGAGCGGACGCCCATGCCGGACAGGCCGCGAAAACCGACGACAACGCCGCATGGTGGGGATCGTTCCCTGCCACATGGGTGCAGTTCAACAACGCCACCGGGCAGTCGTCCTACTGGTACACGACCAGCGGCGGCAAGAACACCATCCAGCCTCGCAAGGTCGCCTCGCCGATCACCGTCACATGGAAGTCTCAGCCGAGCGACGCCGAACCCAGCGTGACCGCCGACGTGAAATCGGTCGAACGAGGCAAGGCCATCACCTTCACCGGCAAGAACCTCGCCGAGGGCACGGCATACGCCGGCCGGATCATCAGTCCCGCCAACGAGACCGTGGCGAAGGGCCTGGCCCCGACCGCCGAGGATTCGACGAAATGGACATACACGATCCCCACAGACGCGCTCGCCGGCACCTACACATTCGAACTGTACGATGCGGCCGCCGGCGATGGCGCGGACGCCGTGGCGAGCACCACGTTCGTCGTCGGCAGACTGCCGGGCGCTCCGACGCTGACCAATCACGACGCCGAGGGCAGCGACCGCGTCGAACTGTTCTGGAAGGCGCCGGGCGAGAAGGGCGACCCGAAGTTCTCCGGATTCGTGGCCACCGCGAAACCCCGGTCCGGTGGCGACTCCGTCATCGCGTCCTTCGGCAGGAAGGAACGCAGCGGCATGATCACCGGACTCAAGGCCTCGACCACCTACGACGTGACCATCGCCGCCACCAACGCACTCGGCCCCGGCGCCGCGTCGAATGTCATGACCGTCACCACGGCGGCGGTCGGCTCGGGGTCGGGTTCGGGCTCAGGCGGCAATGGTTCCGGTTCGGGCGACACGACGAACGGCGGCTCCAACGGCGGCGGCTCCGGTGCGGACGGCGCGACGTACAAGAACGTCACCCTGCGCTGGGGCATCAACGACGAGACGAATTCCGCCGCCTACTATGGCGGCTGCAACTTCATCTCGGCGGGCAAGGCCGGCAACGCCGGTTCCTCGAAGACATGGGACGCGTCCTTCTACAAGGCCAAGGACGGCAACGTGACCATCGAGAAGCCGGATTCGTCCGGCAAGTGGGTCACGGCCTCATGGGACAGCAAGTGCCTCGCCCGCGATGGTTCGAGCGTGAAGATGGCCAAACGCGCCGACGGGCGCTCCATCAACACGGAATCGCAGGTGGTGCTCTCCAAGGGGGTCGGCACGGTGCAGGCCGACGGTTCGGTCGAGGTCTCGTGGACGGGTTCGTTCACCGTCGCCTACTACGGCGGCATGACCTACTGGAGCGTCACCGACCCGAAGCTCACGCTCGACGCCTCCGGCAACGGCGCGCTCACCGCCACCGCCTCCGGATACGGCGCCGACATGAGCGACTCCAGCAAATGGGTCACGCTTTCGGCGCGCACGATCCATCTCGCCGACTTCAAGGGCGTGGACGTGAAGAAGGCGGCCGGTGCGCACGGCTTCACCAAGACGCCCGAATATCTGGGCGTCGCCGTGAAGGCCAGCGGCGACCATGGCGCGCAGGCGTCGAAGGACTCCACGAACGCCGCCTACTGGGGCGCGTTCCCGCAGTCGTTCGTGGACTTCCAGGTGGAGACCGGCCAGTCGGCCTACTGGTACACGGCGAACAGCCAGCGTGACTTCGCCAAGCCCACGCTGCCGCTTTCCGTGCAGTACGACTCCTCGTTCAAGGTGAGCGCCGGCTCCGGCAGTCCCGCGGCGGCATCGGCCTCCGGCGGTTCGACGGGCTCGTCGTCGGGCCTTGGCAGCGGGGGAGCGCTGTCCTCCGCCGGTTTGGCGGCCGGCTCGTCCTCGGCGAAGAAGTCCGCCGCCAAGAAGTCGTCCTCGGCGAAATCCGATGCGGCCGCTGCGGATTCGGCATCCGACGCCGCCGATGACGGTTCGGCGGATTCCACGGCCTCCGACGCTTCCGCCGCACCGCTGATCGCTGACAACGCGAAGACCATCGCCATCGGATCCGGTGGCGTGGCGGCTGCGGCGGGCCTGCCCCTGGGCCTCGGCTGGTTCATCCGCCGCCGTCTCGGTCTCGACCCCTCCGCCGCCCTCGACTCCCGCCTCGGCCTGTAGCCGGGATACGACGAACAGGAACCGAACCGCGTCTATGGTTCCTGTTCGTCGCGGTGAAAGCAACAAACAGGAACCAACCCGGTCGCACGGTTCCCGTTCGTCGTTAAGCTCCCAACATATGGGAACCAAACGCCTCGCACGGTTCCCCTGCGTTGTAGGGCATCCAACGAACAGGAGCCGAGCTGAGCGTTCGATTCCTTTTTGTCACGGTAGACGCAACACAAGGGAATCAGCCGCCCCCTCGTGGTTCCCCTCTGTTGCGGTGAAAGCAACGGATGGGAACCGTACGCTGCCGTTCGTTCCTATCGGTTGCATACATCGCAACGTATGGGAATCATCGCACGGTCACGGTTCCCATTCGTTGCGTCACTCACGACGAACGGGACTCTGCGCTGGATCCCGGTTCCCGTCCGTTGCGGCGGCAGGCCGCGGCCGCCCTCATAGGCATCGCCGCATCGGAACCCCGGCCTCAAGCAGCTTCCTCCGCAGTCGTTCCGGATGTTGCGCATCCTCGTAATCCAGACGAACGATGCGGCGTACCTTTCCGTTCCGCAACGCCGTTTCCCGCTCCCGTTCGGCATATACCCGTTCCCGGATCCCCTGCCGCGTCCCATCCTCCAACACATATTTGCCCATGCCGTCGAATTCCGCCACGATGATTGTCCCGTCGGGAAGCTCCCAAGAAAAATCGGCACGGAACGGGGCGTCGGGATTCCGAGGATTATGAAACGGCCGTTGCAGGCGAGGAATCACGAATCCCAGTTGGATGATTACCGCCCTGACCCATGATTCGCCGCCGTTTTCGCTCAACGGATCGGCATATTCGCAAAGACTGACGATTCGGGCCGTGTCCATGCCGAGGCCACGGCAGTATTCAAGCACTTTCGACAACGTGGTTCCCTGCCGTGCCGCGGAGTCGAAGAACGGCAGCGCCTCGATGAAGGAATACGCCATTGCGCAATCCGTCAGCGTCCGGTTGATGTCGGTGACGGTAACCGACGAACGTCGTACGGAATCCATGGTCGTCATATATATCCGTCGTAGTTTTCTGTACTGGTGCTTCGTCGGCGGAAACGTACTGGCGATGGTGACCTTCTGGTCGTCATGCAGCGAATATCCGTGCTCAAGCCCATGTGCGCAAGCTGCGGTCAGCCCGGCGAAGACCCATGAAGGATGCTGCATTGCCAATGCCTTCGCGACGTGCATATGCCGTTCGATGGGGTTCAACGCGTTCCAATATGGAATCCGGGCATACAGATTTCTGTATGGCGAGACGAGAATTCCCGCCTTGCGTCTGCGCATGAGCGCTTTTCTTTGCAGTTCGTCATGCCCTATCGCGCAGCGATTGTCATGTTCCGCCTCGTCGAGGAGGCGCTCCGTCGGTGCATGTGTTCTCATATCACGGACGGTAGTGCGGATGGAGACGCGGTGGCAACGCTTCCCAAAAATGTTGACGGATGGACCACCCTTCGTGCGTTTTGTGGATAACCGAGCCCAATGTGGGTTCCCGTTTGTTGAGGAAGAGGCAACGGATGGGAACCGGAGTGGCTGTATGGTTCCTGTCGGTTGGTGCGATTCAACGGATGGGAACCGAAAACGTGCTTAGATTCCGGTTGGTTGTGGGTGCTGCGACAAATGGGAATAGGGAGCGCGACATGGTTCCTGTTGGTTGTGTTGTGATAACGAACGGGAACCATGCCACCTTTGTTCGTTCCCATCCGTTGCACTTGAACCAACGGATGGGAGCCAGAGGCAGGATACGGTTCCCATCCGTTGGGTTGAGACGACGGATGGGAACCGAAAACGCGGCTTGGTTCCTGTTTGTCGTACTACATGCGACGGATGGGAACGGGGCGGGCGCGTACAAATACGATGATGCCCGGTCCACGGGGCGCATCCCATGAACCGGGCATCATCCTTGGGTCAGGCGATTGCAACGCCTGGCGGGACTACTCGCTCAGGGCCTTGTCGACGACGACCTCGGCCTCGTCGAGCACCTTGTCGAGCGCCTCGGGGGAGACGAACGACTCGGCGTATACCTTGTAGATGTTCTCGGTGCCGGACGGGCGGGCGGCGAACCAGTTGTCCTTGGTCGTCACCTTCAGGCCGCCGATCTTGGCGCCGTTGCCGGGTGCCTCGGTCAGCTTTGCGGTGATGTCCTCGCCGGCGAGCTGCGTGGCGGTGACGTCCGCGCCGGTGAGCTTCGCGAACTTCTGCTTCTGCTCGAGCGTGGTGGGCGTGTCGACGCGCTTGTACCAGGACTCGCCGAAACGCGCCACCTGCTCCTGATGCAGCTGGGCCGGGTTCTTGCCGGTCTTGGCGGTGATCTCGGCGGCCAGCAGGTCGGGGATGAGGCCGTCCTTGTCGGTGGTCCACACGCGGCCGTCGCGGCGCAGGAAGCTCATGCCGGAGCTCTCCTCGCCGCCGAACGCCACTTCGCCCTTGAACAGCGGGTCGACGAACCACTTGAAGCCGACGGGCACCTCGACGAGCTTGGCGCCGATGGAGGCGGCCACGCGGTCGATGAGGGACGACGACACCAGCGTCTTGCCGATGCCCGCACCCTCCGGCCAGTCGGGACGGTTGCCGCCGAACAGGTACTCCACCACGACGGCGATGTAATGGTTCGGGTTCATCACGCCCCAGTTCGGGCAGACGATGCCGTGGCGGTCGGCGTCCGGATCGGTGCCGCCGACGAGGTCGTACTTCTCCCACGCGCCGGCGTTGAGCTCGTCGACCAGGCCCTGCATCGCGTACGTGGAGGAGGGGTCCATGCGGATCTTGCCGTCGTGGTCGATGGTCATGAAGCGCCAGGTCGGGTCGACCTCGGGGCGTACCACGTCGATCGACAGGCCGTACTTCTCGTTCATCAGCGGCCAGTAGTTCACCGACGCGCCGCCGAGCGGGTCGATGCCGAGGCGCACGCCCGAGGAGCGGATCACATCGAAGTCGATGACGTTCTCCAGGTCGGAGACGTAGTGGTCGCGGTAGTCGAAGCCTTCGACGAGGTCGGACTTGATGGCCTCCTCGTACGGCACGCGCTTGACGGACTTGTAGTCGTCAAGCAGTTCGTTCGCACGCGCGGCGATCGCGTTGGTGGTCTCGGCCGGGGCCGGGCCGCCGGTGACGGGATCGTACTTGAAGCCGCCGTCGGTGGGCGGGTTATGCGAGGGGGTGACCACGATGCCGTCGGCCAGGCCTTCTCCGGTGAAGCGCTGGGAGCCGTCGGCGGCGCGGTTGTGGGTCAGGATCGCCTGGGAGACGACCGGGGTGGGGACGTAGTCGCCGCGCGAATCGACGCGCACGTGCACGCCGTTGGCGACGAGCACCTCGATGGCGGTCTTCTCGGCCGGGCCGGAGAGAGCGTGCGTGTCGCGGCCGATGTACAGCGGGCCGGTGACGCCGGCCTTCTTGCGGTATTCGGCGATGGCCTGCGTGATGGCGACGATATGGGCCTCGTTGAACGAGGTCTTCAGGCTCGATCCGCGGTGGCCGGACGTGCCGAACGACACGCGCTGCTCGGGAATCGAGGAGTCGGGGACAAGGTCATAGTACTTGCCGATGACCTCATCGACGTTGATCAGATCTTCTGGGGTGGCGGGCTTGCCCGCATTGTTAGCAACCATGAATCCATTCTGCCACAGGCCGATTCAAATCCGCCGTGTTCGCTTCCCCGTGTTGCGGTTGTTCGGGCAATCATTAATGTTCGTTATTGTTCCGTTTACGTGGCCGGCATGGCGGCGACGCGGCGAGTTGGGTACAGTGTCAGGCAGACGCGAGGAGGCGGGATATGAGAACGGAAGACAGGCGGGCAGCGTGGGTCATCGTCGCCGCGCTCGGCGGCGCCGGCAATATCCGGGGGCTGACGCATTGCGCCACCCGACTGCGATTCGAACTGCGAGACGCCTCGCTTGTCGATTCCCGTGCGCTTGACGCCGATCCCGCGGTTCTCGGCGCCGTCGCCCAGTACGGCGAGCGCTATCAGGTGGTCATCGGCGGCGCTGTCGAGGATGTATACGACGCGATGATGGCCATGCCGGCCGTGCGCGACGCGATATCGTCGTCCGACGATGATCTCGATGCCGTGAATGACGGCGATGGGGACATCGATGCGTCCGTTCCGCACATGCCCGACGCCGCGCCCGTCGCGTCCTCCGTGCCTGATTCCCCCGGCCCCGCTTCCGACTCCGCCGTCGCGGACTCCGACGCCGACCATGCGTATTCCACCCCCGTCCCGCATGAGATGGACGCCGCCGTGTTCCCCTCGGCCGGCGTCTTCGCCATGTTTCACGGGAAACGGGGCGTCACGCGCCGCCTCGCCCGTTGGCTCAACTGGTTCTTCGAGTATCTGTCCGATTCGTTCCGCCCCATCATCGGCGTGCTGCTCGGCGCGTCCATCATCATCGCGCTGGTGAACATGTGCCTTGCCCTCGGCGTCATGCCCGACGACGAGGCGTCGGCCGGCTGGATGTTCGTCAAGGCGATGTGGAAGGGCGTGTTCGTCTTCCTGCCGATCATCGTGGCCTACAACGCCTCGAACAAGCTGCGTGTGGACCCCTGGCTCGGCGCGATGATCATGGGGGCACTTATGACCCCGCAGTTCACCGGCCTGATGAACGCCGCCGACGCGGACTGCGCCACGGACCCCACGCTCGGCGTGCGCTCCTGCACGGTGCATGTGTTCGGTCTGCCCATGCATCTCAACGACTACAGCGGCAACGTGTTCGTGCCGCTCATCATGGTGCTGGCGCTCGCCGCGCTGTATCGCGGCCTCAAACGCGTGCTGCCGCGCAGCATACGCATCGTGTTCCTGCCGTTCGTCAGCATGGCCGTCATCACGCCGCTGACCGCGTTCGTGCTCGGCCCCTTCGGCGCGTGGCTGAGCAACGGCATCGGCGTCTCGCTGGCCTGGCTGAGCATGCACGCGCCGTTCGCGTTCGCCGTGCTGTTGCCGCTCATCTATCCGTTCATCGTGCCCATCGGCCTGCACTGGCCACTCAACGCCCTCATGATCGTCAACGTGCAGACGCTTGGCTACGACTTCATCCAGGGGCCTATGGCCGTATGGAACTTCGCCTGCTTCGGATCGACCGCCGGCGTACTGCTGCTTGCCGTCCGCGAGCGTGACGACGCCATGCGCCGCACCGCCACGGGCGCGCTGTTGGCCGGATTGCTCGGCGGTCTGACCGAGCCGAGCCTGTACGGCATCCATCTGAGGCATCGTCTCGTCTACCGGCGCATGCTCGTCGGCTGCGCGGCCGGCGGCCTGACCGGTGCGCTGCTCGGCTGGTTCTTCCCGTCGGTCACGCCGTCGGGCGGCGTCATGCATGGCGTCATCGCGTGGTCGTTCGCGTTCACGTCACTGCTGACCATTCCGCTGTTCAGCCGCATGTGGGTGTATGTGGCGTCCATCGCCGTCGCGTTCGTCGTGCCGATGGTGCTTATCGCGATATTCGACTATCGTACGAAGGTCCCTGCGGAAAACGGCGATGATCCACAGCCGGCGGGGGAGAAGGGGATAACGCTGGGGATATCCGAAAACACGCCGGATGGCGGGGAGGCTACCGCCGTCCGTGACGTCGACGCCGATACCGCGGAGAACCGTGCCGACGACGCCTCGTCCGCCGACGTCACCTCCGTAATCGCGCCGGTCTCCGGCGCCGTACTGCCGCTCGACGACGTTTCCGACCCCGTCTTCGCCTCGCGTGCGCTCGGCGACGGCGTTGCCATCCGTCCCGACGCCGACATCGACGACGGTCCCCATGCGATAGTCGCCCCCGTCGCCGGCGTGTTGAAAACCGTCGCCGGTACCGGACACGCCTTCGGCATCCGCACCGACGACGGCGTCGAGGTACTTCTGCACGTCGGTGTTGATACAGTAAGACTGGAAGGTGAGGGTTTTACCATGACGGTGTCCAAAGGCGAACGCGTACGGGCCGGCGACGTGCTGGCCACGGTCGATTTCACGAAACTGCGCAGGGCCGGGGTCGACGCCACCACGATGATGACCATCACCAACACCGCAAAGATGACGTCGGTCACCCCCCTCACCGGATTCGACGCCGCCGTCGGAGACCCGGTGATCACGGTCGAGCGGTGAAGCGGCGAAAGGCAGCATCATGGAGATTCTTCGCGTATTCAACAACAACGTCGTCCTCGCGAAGGACGACGATGGCACCGAAATCGTGCTCACCGGCCGCGGCATCGGCTTCCAGGGCAAGCCCGGCAAGGCCGTCGACGAAACGAAGATCGTGCGCAGGTTCGTGCCCTCCGACGGCCGCGACCCCGACCACCTCGCCCAGATGCTCGCCGGCATCGAACCCGAAACCGTGCGGCTCGTCATCGATGCCCTCCACGACGCCGGCCTCGAGGGGCTTTCCGGCAACACCACCGTCATCGCCTCGTTGAGCGACCACGTCGACAACGCCCTGCGGCGCCTCGCCGACGACACCCATGTCACCTATCCGCTGCGCGCCGAGGTCAGCAACCTCTACCCGGACGAATTCGCCCAGGGTCAACGCCTCCTCGCCGCCATCAACACTCGGCTCGCTGCGGCCGGCCGGACGACGCTGCCCGACGGCGAGACCACCGCCCTCGCCATGCATCTCGTCAACGCCGGATTCGCCACCGGCGACCTCTCCTACACCTACACGATGACCGGCGTCATCCAACAGATGATGACCATCATCGAAGCGACCTTCAACATCGTCTTCGACCGGGACTCCGTCAACGTCAGCCGCTTCATCACCCACGTGCGCTACCTCTTCGTCCGCATCCGCCAGAACAACCAGCTCGCCGACGAGCCCGCGCCCATCATCCACGCCATCACCCAGTCCTACCCCCGCGCCATGCAATGCGCCCAACGCATCGCTGCGGTATTGGAGATGCGTCTCGACGCGAATCTGACTCAGGACGAGATTGCGTATTTGGCCCTCCACATCGCCCGCGTCAGCGGGATTTCCGAATAACGGAGCGTCATCGGCACATCAGCAGACTCGACGTACCTTCGTACGCCTTCGCCTGCCGTTGCCCCGATGCCGCACAACGTTATTCGAAAATCCCCTCGGCATATCGGTGTGCGTCCTTGGCTCCCGCCGGCGGGAGCTGGCCGCCGAAGGCGGACTGAGGGTGGTCGATGCGACCCGTCGTTTCCCGGCATCCAGGTGTCCGACCACCCTCAGTCACGCTGGCACGTGACGGCCCCCGCCGGCGGGAGCCGAGAACCCCATGGAGGAAGCACCCCTGCCGATATCAAACGTTCGACACGCCGAGTTGCCGAGATTGACCAATTAACGACGTTAATGTAATCTAAATTTCGCAAACACAAATCTGTAGGCAATGGAGGCTACGAATCATGAGCATTCGCGATCATCTGACCGGAATCGGCCACGTCGGCATTCCCACCAACGATCTCGAAGGCACCATCGCATACTACGAGAAGCTCGGCTTCGAGTGCGAGGGCATCTACCCGAACGGCGACGACCGCTGCACCTTCCTGCATCTGAACAACCTCGTTCTTGAGGTATGGACGATGGCGGAACCGGCCGGCGTCACCGGAGCGATCAACCACTTCGCCATCGACGTCACCGACATCGACGCCGCGTTCGCGGAGGCCGAGAAGCTCGGGCTGAACCTCGTCGAGGGCTCCGTCCAGCACATCCCCACGTTCCACGAGAACGGCATCCGCTATTTCAACGTCCTCGGACCGAACCACGAGACCATCGAATTCTGCCAGATCCTCTAAGGGCGACGTCCCCGAGAGATTCCACGGAATCCCGAGGAATCCCAAAGAATCCCAAAGAATCCGAAATCCCGAAACGTACGGATCCATAACCGACATAACTGAATATCCATAACTGAAAGCCACTTTTCTTTCGTTGGCCTTAGCTTTCTGCGGGTTACGGCGAATCCTCCAGGCTCCCAGTCGATGAGGCCCGGCACGGTATGCGACGAACGCACGCCGACGCCCGGCCGCATCGGGCGGTCGCGGCGAAGCGACCGCGGGCCTGAGTATTGATTACCCAATTCGCGTAACCCGGCGTGTTTGCCAGAGCCAAGGCCAACGACAGATGTTGACGACCATGGTCGGCACACCGATGCACCGACAATCATCGTCTGGTTGCGCGCCTCGTGAGAGAAGACATCATGACCGAAGCAATCGCAACCGATATTCCGGAAACCACGGAACCCGAGGAGCCCGAGACCGCCGCCAAGAAGGCCAAGTGGATCGAGTTCTCCGACGGCTATCTCGACCGCACCCCGGTGCTCCAGTTCGCCATGACGGCGATTCTGTTCGGCATCTGGGCCGTCGCCTCCAGCCTCAACGACGTGCTCATCACCCAGTTCAAGGCCGTGTTCTCGCTGAGCGACCTCGCCACCGCGTTCGTGCAGAGCGCCTTCTACGGCGGCTACTTCCTCATCGCCATCCCCGCGTCGCTGTTCATCAAGAAGACCAGCTACAAGATCGGCATCATCGCCGGCCTGTCGTTCTTCGCCGTCGGCTGCTTCATCTTCTTCCCGGCGAGCCGACTGGTGACGTACGAGGTCTTCCTCTTCGCCATCTTCGTCGAGGCCATCGGCCTGAGCTTCCTTGAGACCTCCGCCGACACCTACGCCACCCTGATGGGTCCGAAGCGCCTCGGCACCGTGCGACTCAACGTGGCCCAGACCATGAACGCCCTCGGCCTGATCACCGGCATCCTGCTCGGCAAGTACCTCGTGTTCCAGGACTCCAACCTGCACGCCGAAATGGCCAAGATGGCCCCCGACGCCGCCAAGGCCTACGGCGCCGAACAGCTCAGCCGCACGCTGGAGCCGTACAAGTACCTGCTCATCGTGCTGGCCGTGCTCATCGTGCTGTTCGCCATCACCAAGTTCCCGAAGTGCCGCCCCGCCACCAAGGAGGGCACCGTCGCCAAGGCCACCCTCGGCGAGACCATGACCTACCTGTTCCACAACGGCCGCTTCTGGAAGGGCATCGCCACCCAGTTCATCTACGCGGGCACCCAGACCGGCATCTGGTCCTTCACCATCCGACTCGCCCTCAACCAGGGCGGCGCCTCCATGACCGACCGTGACGCCGCGAACTTCATGATCATCAGCTACATCGTGTTCTTCGTCGGACGACTCGGCGCCAGCTACCTGCTCTCCAAGTTCCGCGAGACCCGCGTCCTCGCCATCTTCATGATCGGCGGCGCCATCGTGCTGCTCGGCACCGCGTTCCTGCCCGGCATGACCGCCGTGTGGTTCGCCGTCGCCGTGAGCTTCTTCCTCGGACCGGGCTGGCCGACCATCTACTCCCGCACGCTGAAGACCGTCGAGGACCGTCGCCACACCGAGACCGCCGGCGCGATCATCGTGATGGCCCTGGTCGGCGGCGCCTTCCTGCCCACCCTGCAGGGCGCCCTCTCCGACGCCTCCACCATGCAGTTCTCCTTCATCCTGCCGGCCATCGAGCTCGCCATCGTGGGCCTGTACTTCATCACCGAGTTCAAGCGCGACAAGTACACCCCCGCCCAGCTCAAGGCCATGGCCGAGAAGGAGGAGTCCGACAAGTAAAACCCCTGTCGGAATGCCGTCGCTGCGGCATGCATCGCCGCGGCGGCCGCGCCTATCGCTATCGCAAAGGCTCCGCATAGGCGTCGCATGGATATCGTATGGGCGCCGCATGGGGCATGAATGACGACCCGGCTCACGTCATGTGAACCGGGTCCTGTCATATGGCCTGTCGTATGGGCCTATGGGCCGTCCGTCCCGCAGGACGGTACGCCAGGTCCGCGTGACGCAATAGTATCTTCGTCATTCGGCAACGCAACGTCGACAATGGAGCAGTGGAAAGGACTCGGTATGATCACGCGCACGGTCACCATCGGAACCCCGCTCGGGCTTCATGCGCGGCCGGCCGCACGGTTCGTGCAGGCCGTCATCGACTCGGGGCTTCATGTGACCATGGCCCACGACGGTCGTGAGGTCGACGCCGGCAGTATTCTCTCCGTCATGTCGCTGAACGTCGTCGGCGGCGACGTCGTCATGCTGACGACGAACGCCGACGAGACATCCGGCGATGGCGCCGGCGTCGACGCCGTCAACATGACGATGGACTCGCTCACCGCCATGCTCGCGTCGAATCTCGACGAATAAATAACAATTTGGCGGATAGCAAACGGCCGGCGAAACCATCGCCGGCCGAAAACATATTCGATGCGCTAACGCGTCACTTCGCGGCGGACGCCGTCGCCGTGGCGGACGCGGCGGGCGCCGCCGGCTCGGGGACGCGCACGCACAGCGCGCGATGCTCCACGGTGAACTCGATATGCGAGGTCTTGCCGAGGATATCGCCGTCCACCTGCGCCAGCGCCGGCTTCTCCAAGCGGATCTCCGCTCGCGACCCCTGGATCTGATCGACCGACGAATTCGTCGACAGCGGATTCTGCTCCGCCTTCCTCGTGATCGTCTGATGCAGCACGTCGCCGAACAGATTCGCCCAGCCGATGATGCCGCCCGTCGTGTCGATAAGCTCGAAATCAAGGATGCCGTCGTCATACGAGGCCTCGGGCATCAGCGCGAAACCGGGGATCTGGCCGCAGTTGCCGGCCATGAACGTGCGGAACGCCGTCGTCCGCGACTTCTGCTCCTTGCCGTCCGGCCCGCAGATGGTGAACGTGCCGCGATACTTCGGCGTGAACAGGTTCTTCACGCCGCCCACGAAATACGCCAGCCAGCTGATGTTCTTCTTCAACGCCGGATCGGTGTCGTCGATCATCGCGGCATCGAAGCCGATGCCCGCGATGATGAGGAACGCGTGGCGACGCTTCGGCTCGTCGGAATCCAACAGCGTCATACGGCCCATGTCGACCTTGCGCGAACCATGGGAGATGGCCACCTGCAGCGCGGCGTCGATGTCGCCGAGCGGAATGCCCATGTTGCGGGCGAACAGGTTGCCGGTGCCGATGGGGATGATGCCGAACGGGCGGTCCGTGCCGGCCACGGCGCTCGCCGCCGTGCGTACCGTGCCGTCGCCGCCGACCGCCACGATGGCGTCGGCGCCGCGTTCCATCGCCTCGAGCGCGCACGCCTTGCCGTCCTTGTCGAGCTGCGTGTCGACGAACATGGGGGAGCCGAGGTCGCGGGCCTTGAAGAACGCGACGATCTGGGCGCGGATGTCCTCCGCGCCCGGCTTGGAGGGATTGAGGATGAACGCGTACGTGGCGGTCGCCTTGTCGCGCTGCTCGATGGTGGTGATCAGCCGCCTGCGCCGATACGTGGCGACTGCGGCGGCGACGATTGCCGCCAGGGCTGCTACGGCGACGATAGCGATGACGATGATCCATCCAACAGACATGTAGCCCATTGTCATACGAATCGATTCGCGG
Organism: Bifidobacterium saimiriisciurei; assembly: GCF_010667655.1. Classification (GTDB taxonomy): domain Bacteria; phylum Actinomycetota; class Actinomycetes; order Actinomycetales; family Bifidobacteriaceae; genus Galliscardovia; species Galliscardovia saimiriisciurei. Next base: position 35,181 of record NZ_WHZU01000005.1, on the reverse strand, counting down.
TCGCCTCGCAAACGCTCCGATTTCTTCGTTTTCTGCACGAATTCGGGCATCATGGCGCTCTGGGCGTGTCTTATGCGGGCATTATCGTAAGGCCTATGCTTGATATTCAATTCATTCGTGAACATGCAGATATCGTCAAGGAATCCCAGCGCAAGCGCGGCGAGTCTGTTGAGCTCGTCGATGAAGTCCTGCGATCCGACGAGGCGCGTCGCACCGCGCTGAAGGAATTCGAGACCGCCCGCGCCGAACAGAAGGCCATGGGCAAGAAGGTCGCCTCCGCCCCGGCCGACGAGAAGGCCGCCATCATCGCCCAGACCAAGGAACTCGCCAACAAGGTCACCGAGTTCAAGGCCGAGGCCGACAAGGCCTCCGAGGAATACACCACCGCCATGTGGAAGCTGTCCAACATCGTGGAGCCCGAGGCCCCCGAAGGCGGCGAAGACGACTACGTGGTCGTCAAGAAGGTCGGCCAGATCCGCGACTTCGCGGCCGAAGGCTTCGAGCCCAAGGACCACCTGACCCTCGGCACCGGCGTGGCCGGCATCGACATGCGCCGCGGCGTCAAGGTCGGCGGCTCCCGCTTCTACTTCCTGCGCGGCGCCGTGGCCCGCATGCAGATCGCCATGCTCACCATGGCCGTCGACCAGGCCGAGAAGAACGGCTTCATCCTCGCCATCACCCCGACGCTCGTGCGCCCCGAGGTCATGGCCGGCACCGGCTTCCTCAACTCCCACGCCGATGAGATCTACCGTCTGCGCGAACCCGACGACCAGTACCTCGTCGGCACCTCCGAGGTGGCGCTCGCCGGCATGCACGAGAACGAGATCCTCGATCTGTCCAACGGCCCGCTGCGCTACACCGGCTGGAGCTCCTGCTACCGCCGCGAGGCCGGCGCCGCCGGCAAGGACACCTCCGGCATCATCCGCGTGCACCAGTTCGACAAGGTCGAGATGTTCGTCTACTGCAAGCAGGAGGACTCCCGCGCGCAGCACCAGGCGCTGTTGGCCATGGAGCAGGAGATGCTCGGCAAGGTCGAGGTGCCGTACCGCATCATCGACACCGCCGCCGGCGACCTCGGCTCCTCCGCCGCCCGCAAGTTCGACTGCGAGGCCTGGGTGCCGACGCAGGGCCGCTACCGCGAGCTGACCTCCACCTCGAACTGCACCGAGTACCAGGCCCGCCGTCTCAACATTCGCGAGCGCACCGAGGACGGCGGCACCCGCGCCGTCTCCACGCTCAACGGCACGCTGGCCACCACCCGCTGGCTCGTCGCCATCCTCGAGAACCACCAGCAGAAGGACGGCTCCATCGTGATTCCGCAGGCCATGCGCCCCTACATGGGCGGCCGCGAGGTCATCGAGCCGACGAAGTGGGAGGCCTGATTCAATCAGGCTGCAGTATTCCACGACGGCGCTCCTTGGTGTCGCGCCTGTTCTGAACAGTCCACTGGACTGTTCAGAGTGGGAGGCCTGACGGCCTACAGTATTTCGCGACGGAGGCTGTTTCCCGTAGGCTCCCCTCATGATTGAGGGGAGCTGTCGGCGTGAGCCGACTGAGGGGAGCTGACTCTTGGAGATTCCGTCAGCGAATACTCGATTTATGCATGATGCGGTTCCGTGCCATATTTTCATGGCACGGAACCGCATTTTCATATGCATCGACGTTCCGTGGCGGATTCCTTACGCGGCTGTGCCTTGGAATCGTTGGAATCCCAACGATTCATAAATACTGGCTGCGAAGAATCCTGTCACGGAACGAAACCTCGTAACGAGTTTGTATTCCGTGCCATGAGCATATGTCAGGGAATGATTGGGCTGGCGGGATTCTTTATTCCGTGGCACGAGAGGCATCACTGCCGCGGTGCCGGTCCGGTGGTGTTGCGCAGCACCAGCGAGGTCTCCTGAATCCGATGTGGCGATTCCACCGCTTCATGCTGAATCAGTTTCAGCACGAGTTCCGCAGCCCGACGCCCGAGCGTCATCGGATCCTGATGGATGGTAGTGAGTTCCACGGCCGCCGCGACGGTGTCGTCATCGAATCCGATTACCGAGCAATCCTCGGGAATGCGCAGCTGCTGCCGTCTGAGCTCCTGCATCAGCGTGACCGCGAAGCCATCGGTCTCCACGCAGATGCCGGTGGGGCGCTTCGGTGCGGAGAGCAGCCGTGCCACGATCTGCGAGATGGCGTCTTGCGGCGAATGATAGCCTTCGGTCTGCTCGCCTCGAATCACCGTGAGGTCATCGTCGGCATAGCCGAGTTGTCTGGCCGCGTCGAGGAACCCTCGGGAACGCAGCGACGAACTGAACGAGAACGGTTCGAAATCGGGTTCTTCGACGAAGGCGAGATGCCGGTGGCCCTGCGAGTGCAGGAACCGGACGGCATTGCCCATCGCGGCGATGTTGTCGATGCATACCGAGGCGTCGAATCCTTCGGTGGTCGGGGTGTTCAGGCCGATTGTGGGGATGTCGAGCGTTTTGAGCAGACGTTTGAAATCGTCGTTCAAGTCGAACGATGAAACGATGGCGCCGTCCGCGTTCTTGCCGCCGCGAAGCGTGGCGAAGAACTCCGACAGCTCCGCGTCATTGCTCACCGCGTAGGGGATGAGATCGTAGCCGTGTCGATGCAGTGCCTTGTAGGCTCCCTGCATGATCGCTCCGTTGAACCAGGTGTTCAGCGCGGGGGAGACGAGCATGAAAATGCGCATGGTGCGTCCGGAGGCCAGCGACGAAGCGCTTCTCGACAGGGTGAAGTGCAGTTCCTCGGCGGCCTGGAGCACGCGTTCCCTCGTGGCGGGTCTGACCCGATTGCTGCCGCGCAGCGCCAATGAGGCCGTGGACTGCGATACCCCGGCGCGTGCCGCCACATCCATGATCGTCGGTCGTCCCATGCTTCCCCTCCTCCAGGTCGCGTCCATGCCTTCCTGATAAATGATGCATTTTTTCGCAGCGGTTCGATGATGACTCGCTATGTGCATGCACTCACTTTACACGGATATATTCGGCGTGTTGGAAATTCGACAAATAAAAATCGAAGCGCTACGATAAAGCCATCCTTCAAACGGAAGGATGATTGTTGCGGTGGTTGATAAATATTTCCTGCTGCCGCGACGACATGCGATATAAACGGCACAATGATGGTGCGACTCATAATCGAAGCGCTTCGAAAGTGTCTGTGGTTTCAAGGAGGAAAACGATGACGGACAAGCAGGCGAACGACCCGGCGCTGTGGTGGAAGCAGGCCGTGGTCTATCAGGTGTATCCCCGCTCGTTCAAGGACAGCACCGGCACGGGCCTCGGCGATCTCAACGGCGTGACCGAGAAGATCCCATACCTCAAGCGTCTGGGCGTGGACGCAATCTGGCTCAACCCCTTCTACCCCTCGCATATGGCCGACGCCGGCTACGACGTCGACGACTATCGCGACGTCGACCCGCTGTTCGGCACCATGGATGACTTCTCCCGCCTGACCAAGACCGCTCACGAGGCGGGCATCAAGGTCGTCATCGACATCGTGCCCAACCATACCTCCAACCAGCACGAATGGTTCAAGGCCGCGCTCGCAGCCGGCCCCGGCTCCCCGGAGCGCGACCGCTACATCTTCCGCGACGGCAAGGGCCCCAACGGCGATATTCCGCCCACGAACTGGGAAAGCCACTTCGGTGACCCCGCCTGGAAGCGCGTCCCCGACGGCCAGTGGTACCTGCACATGTTCGCCGAGGAACAGCCCGACCTCAACTGGAAGAACCCCGAAGTGCACGAGGACTTCAAGAAGACCTTCCGATTCTGGCTCGACCATGGTGTCGACGGCTTCCGCATCGACGTGGCGCAGGGACTCGGCAAGGACCTCGACCGCGACGATCTCGACAATTACCACGTGTGGTGCGACAACACCCTGCCCGACGACGGCAGCCATCCGGTCATCGACCGCAACGAATCCCATGAGATCTACAAGGAATGGCGCCGCGAGGTGTTCAACCAGTACGACCCGCCGACCTTCGCCGTGGCCGAGGCCATGGTCAATCCCAAGCGACTCCACCTCTACGCCAGCACCGACGAACTCGGCCAGACGTTCAACTTCGAATTCGCCAAGAAGAACTGGCTTCGCGACGAATTCCACACGGCCATCGAAGAAGGCCTCGCCGCCGCCCGCGAGGCGAAGTCATCCGCAACCTGGGTGATGAGCAACCACGACATGATCCGGCAGACCACGCGATACGGACTGCCGCAGGTCAAATCCGCCGAACACCATCAGCTGCCGCTCGACTGGCTGCTGCGAAACGGTGAGACCTACGCCGAGGACCGCGAGCTGGGCACCAAGCGCGCCCGCGCCGCGATCCTGATGGAGCTGGCGCTTCCCGGCAGCGCCTACGTATACCAGGGCGAAGAGCTCGGCCTGTTCGAGGTCGCCGACATCCCGTGGGAGAAGCTGGAGGACCCGTGGGCGTTCAACTCCACCCGAGCCACCGCCAAGAAGGGGCGCGACGGCTGCCGTGTGCCGCTGCCCTGGGATTCCACAGACGCGCCCAAGCTCGCCGATGAATCCGACGAATTCGGCGCCGGCGGCTCGTTCGGATTCTCCCCGGCCGCCAAGGCCGACGGCTCCGCCGCCGACGAGCCGCACCTTCCCCAGCCCAGGTGGTTCAAGGACCTCGCCGTCGACGTGCAGGACGCCGACCCCGACTCCACGCTGAACCTGTACCGGGCCGCTCTCGCCCTGCGTCACGAATACCGCAACGAGGACACCGATGTGGAGTGGCTGCCCGAAGACCGTGCATCCGACGTCCCTGACGGCGCCAACGGGTACCCGGGCGGCGTGATCGCCTACCGCCGCTCCAACGGCTGGGCCAGCCTGACCAACTTCGGCGCCGAACCCATCGACCTGCCCGCGGGCGAGGTGCTGCTCGCATCCGCGCCGCTCACCGAAGACGGCCGCCTGCCGCAGGACGTTGGCGTGTGGATGAAGCTCGACTGAGCGTGAACCGGACAAGAGAACCCATCGAGAGAGAAAACGAGGCATCATGACATCAGACATCACGCCCGTGGCAGCGGGCAAGGCCGTGAACAAGGCCGTCGAGAAAGCCCGGTACATCGCCGGCTTCATCGCCTACCAGATGCTCAACAACATCGCCTTCTACATCATCGTCTCCATCCTGATACCGCAGCGGCTCAAGGACCTCGGCGTGGCCAACCCCACCGCCGTGCTTGGCGCCATCAACGGCATCGGCGCCATACTGTCGCTGTTCTTCAACGTGTTCTTCGGCGCCATGAGCGACCGTACGCGCTCGCGGTTCGGCCGGCGCAGCCCCTGGATCCTTTCCGGCATGGTGCTCTACGGCGTCTGCTTCTGGATAATCAGCCTGCCGACGACCGGCCTGACCATCGGCATCGCCTACTGCTGCGCGATGTTCGGGCTCAACATGGCGCTCGCCCCGCTGACCGCCATCCTCTCCGACCGCGTGGATGAAGGCAGCCGTGCCACGGTGTCCGCGGCGTTCGGCGGCGGCGCCGTCATCGGCCAGGGCATCGGCGGTCTCATCGGCTCCTTCTTCATCACCCGCACTCAGCTCGGCTTCGTCGTCGCGGCCCTGTTCGCCGCCTCTGCGGGCATCCTCTCCGTGCTGCTCATGCCGAAGGACCCCTCCACCAAGGAGATGCCACGCGCCGACATCCCCGCGTGGCGGGTGATTCTCGAGGCGTTCCGTCCTCCGCTGAAGAACGCCGGCGACTTCTACAAGGCATTCGTCTGCCGCACCTGTCTGATCGTCGCCTACCAGATGGTCACCTCGTTCCAGCTGTACATTCTGCAGGATCATATCGGCCAGTCGAAGGTGGAATCCGCCGCCACGATTCAGATCATCTCCCTGATCACCATGATCGTATCCATCGTCGCGCCGTTCCTCTCCGGCCCGATCTCCGACATCATCAAGCGTCGCAAGCCGCTGATCCTGTTCTCCTGTGGCCTGTATGCAGTGGGCCTCGCCATGCCATGGATCTTCCCGTCCCGCATGGGCATGCTGCTGTTCGCCGGCATCGCCGGCTTCGGCTACGGCATCTACATGGCCGTCGACCAGGCGCTGAACGTCGACGTGCTGCCCGACAAGGAGAACGCCGGCAAGGACCTCGGCTTCCTCAACGTGGCCACCTGCGCCGGCCAGGCCATGGGCTCGGCCATCACGTCCACGCTGATCACCATGACCGGCTCATACAACACCGTGTTCCCGGTGGCCATCGCCATCAGCCTCATCGCCGGAATCTCGGTGCTCACCATCAAGCGGGTGAAGTAGCCGACCATTGCGGGACGCCGCCGTCCGCGACCCAGGTCCGGTCCAGGCGCCCCGCTGAACAATCGCCGCGGTGCGGGATATGCTCCCGCGCCGCAGCGTTTTTTCCGAGAACAAAGTTCATGCCGTCCTGTCCGAAAACAGATGTGCGCAAACGCTGTCTCCGTTGCGGTTATTAGCGTGTCGTAGGCGTTGGGAATTGTCGGAAGACAGCGTTACTTTTTTCTCGTTCCAGTAATCACCAACCCTGTCCAATATCGTTCGGCAACAGCAATAGCAACGGCATCGCAATCGCGATAAAGTCGGTGCAGCCGGTGCGGCGGCCGGTTCAGGCGGCCGACGTCGCCGATACGATCATGGCGGGCTTCGTATGGAAGAGACCAAACGATGACGCAGGAGCATAACAGCGCCAGCCAGAAGAACGTCAAGAGCGAATCGTCCAAGGCCGCGGCGAAGTCCGCCGCATCCGCCGGCCGGCCCGCCCTGCGCGACGACCGGTTCTTCACGCTGCCGGTCATCTCACTGGTCTCGATGAGCTTCCTGCTCGGCATGAGCGAGTTCATCATCGTCGGCATCCTGCCCGACATCGCCGAAGGGCTCAACGTGTCGCTGACCACCGTCGGCGGCCTCGTGTCGCTGTTCGCGTTCGTCTACGCACCGGCGACCCCGATCGGAGCCTCCATCAGCTCGCGGTTCGAACGCTTCCGCACGCTGCTCTTCCTCGCCGTGGTCTTCCTCATCGGCAACCTCATGTGCGCATTCGCCGTCGGCTACGGCATGCTCGTGGCCGCGCGAATCGTCATCGCGCTGATCTCCGGCACCACTGTCGCCATTTCCATGACCTTCGCCGACGACGTGGCCACGCAGAAGAACCGCACGAAATTCGTGGCCTGGGTGTTCTCCGGCTTCTCCATCGCCTCCGTGTTCGGCGTGCCGATCGGCACGTCCATCGCGAACACGTTCGGCTGGCGCTGGTCGTTCCACGTCATCAACATCCTCACCGTCGTGCTCATCGTCGTCATGTGCATCGTGCTGCCGAAGAACCACTACGGTCCGAAGTCGCGTTTCCTCGCGCAGTTCTTCATCTTCACCGAGAAGCGCATCTGGGGCGGCATCCTCGCCGTTGTGTTCGCCGCCGCCTCCACGTACGTGTTCTACACGTATCTCACGCCGATCCTCGAACAGGAGATCGGCATTCCCGCGCAGTACATCTCGCTCGCGCTGGCCGCGTACGGCGTGGCCTGCCTCGCCAGCAACCTGTACGGCGGCAAGCTCGGCGACCGCGGCCGCGGCGTGGTGCCGCTGGTCAAGGGCCGTCCGAGCTATCTGATCCAGGCGGTGTTCATGGTGGCGCTGCCGTTCGCCGTGATGAACATCATCGCCGGCTGCGTGGTGCTGCTTGTCCTCGGATTCCTCATGTATCTGCAGAACACCGCCTCGCAGGTGCTGTACATGGACGTGGCCGCCCAGACCCATCCCGGCTCGTTGAACCTCGCCTCGTCGTTCAACTCGATGTCGTTCAACATCGGCATCGCGCTTGGCTCGGCCGTCGGCGGCCTCGTGACCGACCACATCGGCCTGCGCTGGCTTGGCCCGTTCGGCGCCGTCTTCGCCGTATGCGCGTGGCTGACCGCCGTGTGGCTGAACGCCGACCTCAAACGTCGCGAGGCCGCGAAGGCCGCTGAGGCGTGACGTTTCCGTACGGTTTGTCGAAACCCGCGTTATGGATTATGATGTAACGCGTGCTTTCACGCGGACGTCGCCTGCGGCGTCCGCGCATCACATGGACAGGTGTCTGAGCGGTCTAAAGAGACGGTCTTGAAAACCGTTGAAGCGCAAGCTTCCGCGAGTTCGAATCTCGCCCTGTCCGCCAACGGCTCCCGGGTTGTCGCCCGGGAGCCTTTTTCGTTCGCTCGTTACGGACCGATGAAAAGAGCGAACGCCGGCAGGGAGTACAGTGGCCTAGTAGCAACCGATATCAGGGGGATTCCATGCCGTATACGCCGAAAAGCCGCAAATCCGACGAGATCAACGTCATCTTCGATTTCTGCGACGTGCTGCTGCAATGGGACCCCAAGGGCGGCACCTACGACCTGTTCGCCGAGCAGTCGTCCATCGACGTATGGAAGCGCTTCTACGACGAGGACGCCGACTATGGGTTCTGGCATTACGACGGCCTGCTCGACGCCGGTATGGACGCCGCCGAGGCGGCCGCCGACTATCGCGCCCATCATGGGGGAGAGGCTGACGAGAACGCGTTCGATCTATATCTCGCCCATCGCGAGCTCGCCTTCCGCGGCATGATCCCCGGCATGGACACGCTGCTCGAACTGCTGCATACGCGCGGCATGCCCACATGGGGCCTGACGAACTTCACCGCCGACGCCGTCGAGTACGCGCAGTCGCAGTATCCGGCGATGAGACTGCTGAACGATGTGGTCGTTTCATCCGTGGAACGGCTCAAGAAGCCGGACCGGCGCATCTACGAGCTGGCCGCCGAACGATTCGACGTCGACCCGGCGCGGTCGGTGTTCATCGACGACAAGCCGTGGAACGTTGAGGCGGCCCGCGACGCCGGATTCCAATCGTTCGTATTCGTCAACGCGATGGACGCCCGCACGCAGCTGGCGCAGGCGGGGGTGCGGCTCTAGCGTCGGACTAGTGCCGCCGCCGAATCAACCCGTGCCATATGACATGGGCGAGCGCGGCGCCGGAGAACGCGACCGTCGCCGCGACCTTCGGCTTGCGCAGTTCGTTGCGCAGCGAGGCGCCGTCGGTCACCAGATGGTCGCCGACGAACACACGCACCTCGTTGCCGCTATGACGGCCGATAAGCTCGCCGTACGTGAGCATGCGGGTGTCGTAGGCGGCCGGATCGTCCTCATGGAACGTGAACAGGCGGATGCCGCGCAATGCCGACTTCGGCCCGTATGACGTGAAGCCGCAGGTCGGCGCATAGCCGAGGTCGAAGCCGTCCACGCGGCCGACGAACGCGTTCTTGTGGTCGTGGCCGGCGAACAGGGCGAAATAGCCGCCGGCCTCGCGCATGGCCTCCACCTCGCCGCAGTTCGTGTCGGCGCAGCCGATGGCCTCGCCGAGCATGGAGCCGGGACGGCATTTCGAATCGTCAAGCAGGTAGCATTTTCCGGCGAAGGCACGGGCGCCCTCCACCGCATACGGGGTCCATGCGGGAACCTCGCGCAGGCACTGGTAGAACTCCTGCGGGGGAATGTGCTGGAACGCGATGGACGGCACCGGCCTGCCGTCGCCGTTGCGCTCGCCCAGGTGCCGCTGCACGTCGCCGATCCACCGGATGGCCTTGGGGCTGGGGGAGCCGTAGCCGGCGCTGTCGGCGAGGTCGATGGCGCGCGAATGGTTCGCATACAGGCTGAAGGTGATCGGATGCTGCTCCCTGGCCGTCTCGTCGTTCTCCATGTATGGTCCGGGCTCGCCGTCCTCGTCGCCCGCCTCGCCGGCGTAGTCGCCGGAGTTCACCATCATCACGCTCATGGCGATGCGGCCGCTGTCGTCGGAAGCTTCGACCGGCAGTGCGAACGTGCCCGGTTCGCAGGCCAGCGGGTCCGCATGGTCGGCGGCCAGCGCGCTCGGGGTGTCCGGCGTGCTGCGCGGGTTCAGGCAGCCGGGGAATTCGCGGTACATGTCGTCCTGCTCGTCGGCGAGCACGCCGCATTGGAAGTCGTGGTTGCCGTAGGTGGCGGCGAACGGCACGCCGGCGGTCGTGGCCGGCTCGAGGAACGAGGCGAACGCCTCGCGCACCTTCTCGCGCGTATGGTTCATGGCCGTCACGGCGTCGACGTCTTCGGGATGTACGCCCTGCACGGCCGCCTCGAACTTCGTGACCGAACGCACGTGGGCGCCCGGCCTGTCGCCGCGCCGTCGCAGGAACGTGTCGATGAAGGCGGGATCGTATCCGCGAATCTGGTCGCCGGTGAGTACGATGAGGTCCGGGTCGGCGACCGCGATGGCCTCGCGAATCAGGCGGATCGTGTCCTCGTTGACGTTCGGGCCGTCCTGGATGTCGGCCATCTGCAGCACGCGGAACGTGCCGTTATCGCGAAATCGAAGGGTCATAGACACCACTCTATTACGAAGGAATGCGCGCGGCGGGCTCTCATGGCGATTGGCAAGGTCCCGTTCGTCTTCCGGTTACGGAAAGGTTCGATTTTGTATGGATTGACGGTAATGACGGCAGGCGATCATGATATGACGATGCCCATCATCGCATACGGCGGATGATGGGCATCGGATCCGTAATCGTCGGAAATCACCGGGTCGTCTTACGAGGACGGCTTGACGATCACCGAACGATGATGGATGCGTTGATCACAGCACGGCAGTGCCGATTACAGAACGCCCTGGGCGACCATGGCGTTGGCGACCTTGACGAAGCCGGCGGCGTTGGCGCCGAGCATGAGGTCGCCCTCGTGGCCGTATTCCTTGGCGGCGGCCAGGGACTCGGCGACGATGGTCTCCATGATGTTCTTCAGCTTGGCGTCGACCTCATCGAAGGTCCAGCTCAGACGGTAGCTGTTCTGGCTCATCTCGAGGCCGGAGACGGCGACGCCGCCGGCGTTCGCGGCCTTGGCCGGGCCGTACAGCAGGCCGGCGTCCTGGTAGACGGCGATGGCCTCCGGGGTCGACGGCATGTTGGCGCCTTCGACCACGGCCTGCACGCCGTTGGCGACGAGGGCCTTGGCGGACTCCTCATCGATCTCGTTCTGGGTGGCGCACGGCAGGGCGATGTCGCACTTCACGGTCCACACGCCGGAGCAGCCCTCGTGGTATTCGGCGCCCGGCACACGCTCGGCGTACTCCTTGATGCGGCCGCGCTCGACCTCCTTGATCTGCTTGACCACGTCGACGTTGATGCCGTTCGGATCGTACACGTAGCCGTTGGAGTCGGAGACGGTCACGACCTTGGCGCCCAGCTGTTCGGCCTTCTGCGCGGCGTAGATGGCCACGTTGCCGGAGCCGGAGATCACGACGGTCTTGCCCTCGAACGAATCGTTCTTCAGCACGCGCAGGGCCTCCTGCGTGTAGTAGCACACGCCGTAGCCGGTGGCCTCGGTGCGGGCGAGCGAGCCGCCGAACTCCAGGCCCTTGCCGGTGAGCACGCCGGAGTATTCGTCGCGGATGCGCTTGTACTGGCCGAACAGGTAGCCGATCTCGCGGCCGCCCACGTTGATGTCGCCGGCCGGAACGTCGGTGAACTGGCCGATGTGACGGCACAGCTCGGTCATGAAGGCCTGGCAGAAGCGCATGACCTCGCCGTCGGACTTGCCCTTCGGGTTGAAGTCGGAGCCGCCCTTGCCGCCGCCCATCGGCAGCGTGGTCAGGCTGTTCTTCAGGATCTGCTCGAAGCCGAGGAACTTGATGACGCCCTCGTTCACGGTCGGGTGGAAGCGCAGGCCGCCCTTGTACGGTCCGATGGCGGAGTTGAACTGAACACGGTAGCCGCGGTTCACCTGCACCTTGCCCTCGTCGTCGACCCAGGCGACACGGAACTTGACGATGCGCTCGGGCTCGACGATGCGCTCGAGAACGCCGTTCTTCTCGTATTCGGGGTGCTTCTCGACGACCGGCTCGAGGGATTCGAAGACCTCGCGAACGGCCTGCAGGAACTCCGGCTGGTCACCATCGCGCTGCTCCACCTGATCGTAGACGCGCTTGAGATATTCGTTGTTCAGCATCATGCTCCTTAGCATGTCGGGAGCCTCGCCGTCGCACCCGCTCGTGCACGTACACCTGTGCCATGGTCTTCATGGTCGTGACGTAATCGCGGGGAAGGGCGGCAACGCTCTGATTGGTGAGAACAGTCTCATCATAGGTCAGATTGCCTCCCAAGTGAATACCTATTCCACATATAGGAAAACCCTATCGGCCGGGACGATTCTGCCGTTTCGCACCCATAGTCCGTCGGACGCATCGGGCCGGGACCGTATGATACCGGTCCCGGCCCGTATGGATTCGGTTCGTGCTGTGTCCGTCGTGTCCGTTAGTCCGGATGCAAACAGACGCGTGGCGACTGCCGCGTGACTACTGCGCGGCCTCGGCCTCGTCAAGACCGTCGAAGCCGCCGAGGATCACCGTCGTGGCGATGGTCTGCTCGGTGATGTTCACGCCAGCGTTGCGCAGGTCGATGATCATCAGCGCGTACTTGTGGAACGTGCGGTCGGAATACGTGCCGAGCTCGCCGCGCAGATACGTCTCGAACGACGTCGTGCCGATTTCGTCCTGATCGGTGGTCAGCACGCGCATCGCCTCGCCGAGCTTGGGGTAGCGCTCGCGGAACTCGCGCGCCCATTCGACCTGTTGTTTGATGACGGCCTCCTGCGCCTCCACGCGCTCATGGTCGAGCTTCGGCAGCGAGGGTTCGAGCTCCTTGTGGTAGCGTTCCGGCTCGGTGGATTCCATCATGCGCGCGTACTTCTCGGTCAGCAGGTTGCGGCCTTCCTTGTCGGCGTCGTCGAGGTCCTGCGCGTAGCTGTCGAGCAGGTCGATGCGCCAGGTGAGGAACTGGCTGATGCGCATCTGATGGAACGTCGGCCAGTTGCCCTGGCAGTTGGCGCGGCCTCCCTGGTTGTTGACCTCCTGGAACTGGTTCCATTCGTGGCGGACGATGAGCTCGGCCTTATGCGCCTGCTCGTTGATGTCGCTCTGCTCGTCGTACCACAGCGTGCTGGTGAGCGTATGGTCGGCGCTTTCGTGGGTTGCGTTGGTCTCGGACATGTCTTTCCTTGTCTGGATGTTACGGATGGTTCGTTCTACAGGCTCTTGAGCCAGGGGTTGGCGATGTGCTCCTCCACGTACGGGCGCTGCCATTCGAGGAACGTCTCGTCGCTGCGGGTCAGTCCGTCGCGGCGCAGCTCCGTAAGTACCTCGGCGCACAGATGGTCGATGACCTCCGTCACCTGCCTGACGACCGGGCCCGCGCCCTTGCCGCCCTCGCCGAATCCGGCGCCGCCGAAGCAGGCCGCCGAGGAGAGCCGCAGCAGCGTCTCCAGCTGCCCGGCTGCATCGTCCATGCGCGTGACCGGTCCGCGGCACAGCTTGCGCAGCGCGGCGAACTGCCACTTGTAATACGGTAGGTATCCCACGGTGATCGGCTCATTGATGAGATATACGAACGACGAGACCGCCTTGACGAACTCCTCGATGGACAGCCATGCGGCCGCGCCGTCGCCGCGCTTGATCATGCGCGGGAAGTTGTACTGCCCGGCCTGCGAGATCATGCCGATGCGCCGCGAGAGCAACGCGATGCGCACGTCGTCGGGCATGTCCTTGAAACCCTGCCGGGTCTTGGAGAACGCGCCCAGAGGATCGGCGAAGATCTGACCGTTGGTGGCGGCGGCCAGCGTCGCCTCGTCGAGCATCAGCCACTCGTGCGCCTTGGCGGGGTCGTCGCCGGGCGCCTCGCGATAGCCGGTGATGCCCTCGAAGAAGTCGCCGATGGAGAACGCGCCCTCGCGGCGTGACGCCCCCTGCGCGCGCGGCGTCGCCGAATCGGCGCCCTTCACCGTAAAGCCCATGAACTCCTTCGGCAGCAGCGTCTCGTAGTCGTGCTGCAGCTGCTCGCCGATCTTCGCGTAGTCCTCGTCGGTCAGCCACATGCAGAAGCGTGGGCCGAAGTCGTGGTCCTGCGAGATCTCGTCGTCGAATCCGTAGCATTCCGAACCGTGGCCGACCAGACCGGCGGCGATGCGGCCCTTGTACTCCGGATAGCGGTCGGCGATCATCGGCTTGCCGCAGTTCTTCCAGTATTCCTTCGCCAGCTTCAGTCCGGTGATGGCCGGACGGGCCGTGGCGACGGGTTTGGCGGCCGGTGCGGCCGGAGCCGCGGCCGACGACGTTGGCGTGCCGGACGCGGTCGCGCCGGCGCCGGCCTGCGCGGCCGACGACGTCATCGCCTGACGCTCCTGGTCCACATGCCAGTCGAACGACTGCGCCGCGCCCGCCAGCTTCGTCGCGGTCGCCGAATCGTCGGCGAACCGCGAGCTCTCGTCATCCCAGAAATCGGAGCCGTCGTCGTCCGGCACGGCGGCGCCGGCCTTGGCGGCGGCGGCCTCGACGCTGTCGAGATTCTCCTTCGTGATTGTGTAGTAGTCGTTGTGGCCGTAGCATTCCTCGATCACGGACAGCGACTTGCGGTAGGCGCGCACCGCGTTCGCCAGGTCGCCGGCGTGGAAGCAGGCCTGCGCGTAGCCGGCCAGCGCCGACGCGAAGTGCGCGCTGTTCTCCAGATGGCCGCGCTTGTAGATGCGCAGCGCCTCGGCCGCGTGCTTGAGGGCCTCGTCGTCACGTCCCTCGTTCATGAGGATCAGGGCGAGATTCGTGTGCGTGGACGCCACGTCCACATCCTCGGTCACGTTCACGCTCGACGATTCAAGGATCGACAATGCCTTGCGCAGTTCCTGCTCTGCAGGCTCCAGACGGTTCGTCTCGCTGTAGAGAATCGACAGGTTGTTGTGCAGCGCCGCCAGACGACGGTCGGTCGGCGGCAGCGTCTTCTCGCTGGACTCCAACGCCTCGCGGTAGAGTTTCTCGGCCTCGTCGTACTTGCCGGCCGCGCGCGTGGCCGTGGCCGCGTTGATGAGCGTCGTCGCCCACGCATCGCTGCCCTCGAGCCCCATGCGCTTCGCCAGTTCCAGCGACTCCTTCACCAGCGGCAGGTTGTCGTCGTGGCGGCCCTGCGAACGGTAGAATCCCAGCAGCTCGTTGATGACGGTCAGCTGGCCGGCGTCGTCGGCGAGCCGACGCGCCTCGGCCAGCGAATCCAGCAGATACGGCTCGGCCTTCGTGGCCGCGTCATGCGCGGAGAAGATCGCGTCGAGACCCTGAATGAAACCGTTGACGTCAAACGCTTCGTTGCCCATGCATCCCCCTTGATTTCGGTGATCGATAGCGGGTAATCATATCCACGTCAAGTCTAGATGGCGGCAGACGCGGGAAACAGGGGAGGGGCACGAAAACCGTGTGATATTACCCACAGCGATATCGTCGCGGGCAATATCCTCCGTCACACCTCGATGCGGCGCATGCGTTCGTAGGCGCCGGTGTCGGTCTCGTGGCGCATCGAATACACGGCGAGGCAGACGACGGCCAGCAGGGCCAGCGGCGCACCGGCCAGCGCGGGATAGTGGTAGTCCATGCCGGTGGCGTTCAGCGCGGCGCCGCCGATGATGGAGCCGACGGCGTTGCCGAAATTGAACGCGACCTGTACCGCGGCGCCGCCGATGAGCTCGCCGCCGCCCTTGCCGGCGTTGGCCATGAGCAGCTGCTGCGGCGAGGAGACGAAGAACAGGCCGAACGCCACGACGAACGTCATGACGGCGGTGCCGAGGTGGCCTCCGGAAACGAAGAAGATGATGACCAGGCCGATCATGGAGAAGGCCTGACCGAGCGCGGCGGTGCCGGCGTAGCGCCATGCATCGCAGATCCTGCCGCCGACGAGTCCGCCGACGACCATGCCGAAGCCGGCGAGCATCATGAGCATCGGCACGGAGCCCGGCGCATAATCGCCGACGTTGGTCAGCCAGGGGGAGACGTAGCTCCACCAGCAGAACACGCCGGAATTGCCGAGGAACACCGCGGCGAGGATGAGCCAGGGGCCGCGCTTGCGCAGGAACTCGAACTGGCCTCCCAGGCCGACGTCCTTCACGGCGGGCAGCGCCGGAATCCAGGCGAGCGCGAGTGCGATGGTGACGGCCGCCCATGCGGCGAGCGCGCCGAATGCAAGCCTCCAGGAGAGGAATTCGCCGAGCATGGTGCCGGCGGGCACGCCGAGCATGTTGGCGATGGTCTGGCCGGCCACCATCACGGAGACGGACTGCGCCTCCTTGCCTTTGTCGGAGACGGTCTTGGCGATGAGCGTGGCCGTGCCGAAGAATGCGCCGTGCGGCAGGCCGGAGATGAATCGGGCGACGACGAGCATTCCGGCGTTGACGGAGAACGCGGACATGGCGTTGCCGACGACGACCAGCACCATGAACAGCAGGATGAGCCGCTTCGGCGGGATGCGTCGTCCGAACACGAGGATGAGCGTGCCGACGCATACGCCGATGGCGTATGCGGAGATGAAATGACCGGCCTGGGGAATGGTGACGTGCATGTCGCGGGCCGCCTGCGAGAGGATGCCCATCATCACGAACTCCGCGGCGCCGAGGGCGAATGCGCCGAACGCCAGTGCGATAAGACTCTTCTTCATGATGCCTCTTCCGGGATTGTATATGGTGTCTTTTCCGTCTTTTCCCTGACATCGGATTTCCGGTATCCGAATGGCGTGATGCCTGTTGCGAAGATAATGAAAAACCCCGCTCGCAATGAGCGGGGTTTTTGTCTGGTCGGGCTGGCGGGATTTGAACCCGCGGCCTCTTCGTCCCGAACGAAGCGCGCTACCAAGCTGCGCTACAGCCCGTAAGACCTCGATAGATATTACACGAGTCGTCATTTATGGCAAAACATCGGCGTGTTGCGCATGATTTCAAGGATTCGCGCTCGCGAGTGGTCGAGTTTTGCGGTTTTCTCATTGGCCATGTGGGGCTTTTCGGGTCGAATGGGGTCCGATTCGGGTGTAGCGGATCGGGAGAAATCACGGAACTCAGGTGTTCGCAGACGGAAGGACGGTGTATCGCCGCATCGCTACACTGTGATGATATGACTGAGTCGAATGAGAACACTCCCATCGCTGATTCCGCCGAGAACGAGCAGGAATCCGCTCCCCGTATGACCACCGTCGAACGCGCCGAGATGCTCCTCAGGCAGGATGCCGCCATCACCGAGCGCGTGAGGAACGGCGCCTCCCTCGATGACGCCGTCGACCCCTCCAACAAGGAGTTCGGCCCGCTCGCCCACTCCGAGCAGGTGCAGATGCGCGTCGCCAAGCGCGCCATGATGCTCAACAACGGCATGGAGCCCTACCCGGTCCATCTTGATGTGACCGACACCATCGAAGCCGTGCGTGCCAAGTACGACGGCAAGCTCGAGCCGGGCGACGAGACCGAGGACGTGGTCGGCATCGCCGGCCGCGTGCTGTTCCTGCGCAACGCGGGCGGCCTGTGCTTCGTGCAGCTCTCCGCCGGCGACGGCACCAAGATCCAGGGCATGGTCTCCAAGCGCGAGATCGGCGCCGATTCGCTCAAGCAGTTCAAGCAGCTTGTCGATCTCGGCGACCACCTGTACATCCGCGGCCGTGTGATCGCATCCAAGACGGGCGAGCTCTCCGTGTTCGCCACCGAATGGGCCATCGCGTCCAAGGCGCTGCAGCCGCTGCCCGCCCTGCACAAGGACCTCAACGAGGACACCCGCACGCGCAAGCCGTACATCGGCATGATCGCCGACGAGAACATCCGCAACATGGTGCGCAACCGCTCCAAGGCCGTCGCCTCGCTGCGCCACACCTTCGCCGGCCACGACTTCATCGAGGTGGAGACCCCGATGCTGCAGACCGTGCACGGCGGCGCCGCGGCCCGCCCGTTCACCACGCACATGAACGCGTTCGACCTCGACCTCTACCTGCGCATCGCGCCGGAGCTGTTCCTCAAGCGCTGCCTCGTCGGCGGCATCGACCGCGTGTTCGAAATCAACCGCGACTTCCGCAACGAGGGCGTCGACGCCACGCACGCCCCCGAGTTCACCATGGTCGAGGCCTACCAGGCGTACGGCACGTACGACACCATCGGCGACCTCGTCAAGGAGCTCGTGCAGAAGACCGCCATGGACGTCTACGGCTCGCACAAGGTCACGCTGCTCGACGGCACCGAATACGACTTCGGCGGCGAATGGAGGACCATCAGCATGTACGACTCCCTCTCCGAGGCCCTCGGCGAGGAGATCGTGCCCAACGGCGGCCCCGAGCACCCCGGCACCTCCGTGGAGCACCTCGGCGCCATCGCCGACAAGCTCGGCGTCGAACGCGACGACGTGGAGAACCACGGCAAGCTCGTCGAGCACCTGTGGGAGCACTTCTACGAGGACAAGCTCTACGAGCCCACCTTCGTGCGCGACTTCCCGGTCGAGACCTCGCCGCTGGTCAAGGGCCACCGCTCCAAGCCCGGCGTCGTGGAGAAGTGGGACCTCTACGTGCGCGGCTTCGAGCTGGCCACCGGCTACTCCGAGCTCAACGACCCCGTCGTGCAGCGCGAGCGCTTCGTGGCCCAGGCCAAGGACGCACTGGCTGGCGACGAGGAGGCCTGCGACATCGACGAGGACTTCCTCGAGGCCCTCGGCGTGGGCATGCCCCCGGCCGGCGGCATGGGCATGGGCATCGACCGCCTGCTCATCGCCCTGACCGGCGCCACGATCCGCGAGACCATCACCTTCCCGCTGGTCAAGCCGTTGGCGCTGTAATTTCGCGGATTCGTGCGGCGGGTCTTTGGGATCGTGCCGCAACGACCTGATTCGATTCAATGCGAGGCTCCCCGTCATGGGGAGCCTCGTTTGCGTTTCCGAAGATGTCTCGTCTCTCGCATGACGTGGCCGAGGTGCGGCCGTGATGCGACCCGATGGGCGGTCCGGCGCATCCATGCTTCGGCGTCAGCGTGTCACGATTTGCGGTTTGAACGTTCAATAAATAAACTCCGTTAATCGATTAAGGGCGTTACTTCATATATATGCCGCAGTTGCTCCTGCGGGCCGGCTCATGAAGGCGCTACCGGCATCGCAGACCCGTCGTGGCCCCAACGCCGCGCAACGCTAGAAAAGAGTAACCGATGAGCACCTCCCAGACCGTTCCCGAGGAAGTCCTGCCTCAGAACGCCGCGGGCGAGGCCGACAAGCTCGGCAACGCCCCCTTCGCCGTACTGGTCCCCGTCATGATGTCGTTCTTCGTGATGGGCTTCGTCGACCTGGTCGGCACCGCGTCCAACTACGTGCAGTCCGACTTCGGGCTCTCCGATTCGGTGAGCAACATCTTCACCACCATGGTGTTCTTCTGGTTCCTGGTGCTCTCCGTGCCGGCCGGCATGCTCATGAACCGCATCGGGCGCCGTCGCACCGTGCTCGTGAGCATCGCCATCACCGCGCTCGGCTGCCTGCTGCCCATCATCGGCTACATCATCCCCGCCAAGGCCGCGCAGCTCGCGTTCATCGTCGTCTCGTTCTGCCTGCTCGGCATCGGCAACACGTTCATGCAGGTCTCGCTCAACCCGCTCGTCGGCAACCTCGCCCATGACGAGAAGCTCGCCGGCATGCTCACCTTCGGGCAGTTCGTCAAGGCCATCGCCTCGTTCATCGCGCCGCTCATCGCCGGCTGGGCCGCCGTCACGTTCGGCAAGTGGTGGCTGCTGTACCCCATCTACCTGGTCGTCGCCGTGCTCGCCTACGTGATGCTGAGTTTCGACGACATCAAGGAGAACGCGCCCGACACCGGCCACACCAGCATCACCGGCTGCTTCGCGCTGCTGAAGAACCCGGTCATCCTGCTGTGTTTCCTCGGCATCGTCTGCCACGTCGGCGTCGACGTCGGCATCAACGCCACCGCCCCGAAGATCCTCATGGAGCATTCCACGCTCGGCCTCGAGGCCGCAGGCGGCGCCACCAGCGTGTACTTCGCGTTCCGTACGCTCGGCTGCCTCTCCGGCTCGGTGCTGCTGCAGCGCTTCAGCCGCAAGGCCATGCTGCGCGTGTGCGGCGGACTCATGGCCGCTGCCGCCGTGTGCTTCCTGCTGTTCTCCGGCGTCGCCGGCATGCCTGTGTTGCTGGCGTATGCGGGCCTCGCCTTCGTGGGACTCGGCAACGCGAACGTGTTCTCCATCATGCTCACCACCGGCCTGCTGCACCTGCCCGAACGCCAGAACGAGGTCTCCGGCCTCATGATGATCGGCCTCATCGGCGGTGCCATCTTCCCGCCGCTCATGGGTCTGGCCTCCGACGCCATGGGCATGCAGCTCGGCGCGATTCTCGTCATGTCGGTCGGCGTGGCCTACATCGGCCTCATGGCGCTGTTCTTCCGCTCCTACGGCGCCACGCGGTAGAGGAATCCGCTGAGAAGAAGGCCGACCATTCTCGGTGGTCCGGCTATGCGGTTCGGCTCCCCCCTGTCAGGGGGAGCTTTTTGCATCTCCCGCAGCCATCGGAGGTAACATGCCACGCATGACCATATCGAACATACGACTCTGGCTGCGCGGCACGCGCCCGAAGACGCTGCCCGCATCCATCGCGCCGGTCGTCGTCGGCGCCGCCGCGGCATGGAGCGTCCTGTCCCGATACGACGGATGGGGGTTGCGCTGCATCGCCGCCGACGAAGGCGTGTGGATGGACATGGAATCCGGCTATGGCCCCTGCGCCACGCCCTGGTATGCCATTGGCGGCGCATTGCCGCGATTCCTCGGCGTGACGCTGCTGTGCGCCGGCGTCGCGCTGTTCCTCCAGATCGCCGTCAACTTCGCCAACGACTACTCCGACGGCATCCGCGGCACCGACGCCCACCGCGCCGGTGACGAATCCGGCACCGGCAAGCCGCAGCGTCTCGTCGCCTCCGGCCGCGTAAAGCCGAAGGCCGTACTCGCCGCAGCCGGCGCATTCGCATTGCTCGCCTGCGTCTGCGGCCTCGCCGTCGCCGTCATCTCCCACCAATACTGGTTCATCGCCGTCGGCGTCGCATGTCTGCTCGCCGGCTGGTTCTACACCGGCGGCAGGCATCCCTATGGCTACGCCGGTCTCGGCGAGCTCTTCGTATTTGTGTTCTTCGGACTCGTGGCCACGCTCGGCACCCAATACGCCATCTGCCAGTCACTCGACGGCCTCGGCATCCCGAACGCCGCCGTCATCGACTTCGCCGCGCCCGGCGACGGCTCCGAATGGAGCTGGGTCTGGTTCGGTCAGGGCCAGTTCGGCATCAGCGGCACCGGCATCCACGCCGCCGTATGCGTCGGCCTCAACGCGGTCATGCTGCTGATGGTCAACAACATGCGCGACATCGACGACGACCGGCTGCACGGCAAACGCACACTGGCCGTACGGCTGGGGGAGCGGGGCTCGCGTGCGGCGCTCGCCGTGTGCTGCGCCGTCGACTGGATGGCCTCCATACTCGTCATGATGATGACGTGGCTGCCGTGGGGGCTGGTCCCCTGGCTTGCCTTCGCGGTGACGACGGTGGCCATGCTGCGCGCCGTCGCCCGCCGTGACTTCGGTCGTGCGCTGGGGGCCGCCGGCATGCAGACGCTTGTTTTCGCCGTCGTCGTCGCGCTCAACGTCGTCGCGGCCGGCGACGGCTGGTGACGTGCCGTCGCGGCCGGCAGGACGGTCGGTGGAAAAGTTCACCGGCCGGTCATGCTCAGGCGTGGATGATTGTGGAATTTCGTCGCAAGAATGGCTTAGACTGCTAACTATGACTTACAAACTAGTACTGCTCCGTCACGGACAGAGCGCATGGAACAAGACCAATCAGTTCACCGGCTGGGTGGACGTCCCGCTGACCGAGCAGGGCGAAGCCGAAGCCAAGCGCGGCGGCGAGCTGCTCAAGGAGAAGAACGTCCTTCCGGACATCGTCTTCACCTCCCTGCTGCGTCGTGCTATCAACACCGCCAACATCGCCCTTGACGCCGCCGATCGTCTGTGGATTCCCGTCAAGCGCAGCTGGCACCTCAACGAGCGCCACTACGGCGCCCTGCAGGGCAAGAACAAGTCCGAGATCCGTCAGGAGTTCGGCGACGAGAAGTTCATGCTGTGGCGCCGTTCCTACGCCACCCCGCCGCCCGAGATCGACCCGAACGACCAGTACTCCCAGAACAACGACCCGCGTTACGCCGGCGACCCGGTCCCCGAGACCGAGGCTCTGGCCAACGTCGTGGCCCGCGTGACCCCGTACTGGGAGTCCGAGATCATCCCCGAGCTCAAGTCCGGCAAGACCGTCCTGATCGCCGCCCACGGCAACAGCCTTCGCGCCATCGTCAAGATGCTCGACGGCCTGACCGAAGAGGAGATCGCCAAGGTCAACATCCCGACCGCCATCCCGCTGGTCTACGAGCTTGACGAGAACTTCAAGCCCATCAAGCCGCGTGGCGAGTACCTCGACCCGGAGGCCGCCGCCGCCGGCGCCGCCGCCGTCGCCAACCAGGGCAAGTGATTGCCGGCCATGAAGGCCTGATTAAACTCTGACGAAGAGCCCCGCCGATTCCATTTCGGCGGGGCTCTTTTCATTCGTTGCCGTGCCGGTACGGCGAATGATATGGAAAATCCCCGCAGGGCCCATGCCCGACGGGGATTTTCCATATCGCGGTTGTTGCGGTTCGGCGAACCGGATGCCGCAGTCCGGGAAATCAGTTCTCCGGAGCGGCGAGGTACGGGTCGTTGGCGGAGGAATCGGCCTTGGTCTTCGGGGCCTTCGAGGGGTCGAACCCGGAGACGATGTAGACCAGACGACGGGCGACGGAGACCGCGTGGTCACCGAAACGCTCGTAGAAGCGGCCCAGCAGCACCACGTCGATGGTCTGCTGCGTGTTGCCGGTCCAGTTCTCGCCGTTGACGATGTCGAAGACCTCGTGATGCAGGTCGTCGAGCTTGTCGTCGTCGATGATCAGCTGCTCGGCGAGCTTCTCGTCGCGGCTGTCTAGCGCGGTGATCAGCTTCTTGGTGGTCTCGTCGAGGAAGGCCTGCATCTGGGAGAAGACCTCGCGGGTCTCCGGCGTCAGAGCGGACTCCGGGTAGGTGCGGCGTGCGATCTCCGCGACGTGACGGGCCAGATCGCCCATACGCTCGAAGGTGGAGGCCAGACGCAGCGTGGAGACGACGACGCGGAGGTCGGTCGCCACGGGGCTCTGCTTGGCCAGCAGTTGCACGCACTGGTTGATGACGCTGGTTTCCAGGGCGTCGATCTCCAAATCGCCATCGATGACGCTCTGGGCTGCCTCGACATCAGACTCGAGCAGTGCTTTGCCGGCGCCGAGGATCGCCGTACGCACTTCCTGTGCCATGCGGTCGAGGTCGTCGGCTACCTGCTTCAGCTCCTCGTTGAAAATAACGCGCATTGTTCTCATTGCCTTTCCATATATGGTCTGAGTGCAACCTCTCCCATTTTAGGGGAGGGAGGGAGATTGCCCAGAACCGACCCGGAGAGTAAACCCTGAATTGGCTGAGTGTTTACCCCCGTGTTCACTCGATATTCATTTATGCCAACGGATTAGCGTACCGTGGTTTTCCCGCCATTGCGAAGACCCTGCGTTTCCGCATCGAAACTCGTGTCACAATGGAGGAGTGACCAACAGCAGCCCTGATGTCTTCTCGACGATCGTACTCATCGTATTCGGTGTGATGATCCTTATCGCGTTCATCGCGATCATCGCCAAAATATACAACTGGGCGTATCCGTTTATTTCACGGTACATCAACGCCGATACGATTGCGCATTGGCGCGCCCGAATCGGATTCAGGCCGTCCGGTCGCGATGACGATGACGACGATGACGACGACGATCTCGATTATGAGATCATCCGCCTGCTTGCCGTGCTGCCGTCGACGTCCATCGTGGTCAATGACGACGACGAGGTGCTCATCGCCGGTCCGGCGGCATACCGCCTCGGCATCGTGGACGACGAGTCCATCGTGAACGACCGTGTGCTTTCGGCGATTCACAATGTGCGCGAGTCCGGCGGCAAGCGGTCGTGCGAGCTTGTCACCGAGACCGCCAGACGCTTCGCCGACCCGTTCGTGATTAACGCCGACGAGGATTCCGAGGCCCGCGGCGAGGGCAATGCGGTGTCGCGGCCGAACTGGCTGAAGGTCACCGTCGGCCAGATCGCCGACGACAAGACGGTCGTGCTTATCGACGACGTGAGTGAGGAGCGGCGTTTCGCCCAGGTGCGTGAGGACTTCGTCGCCAATGTCACCGAGCAGCTGCTCAAGCCCACGAAGGCATTGGAGACGCTGGGCGAGGACCTCGAACAGGACGACGTCGACATCGACCGCATCATGGTGGAGGCGTCTCAGGTGCGTGAGTACGCCGCTCACATGGGGCATCTCGTCGCCGACCTGCTGCTGCTCATCAAGGCGCAGCAGAAGGTCGTGCCCGGCAAGGACAACGAGGTCGGGCTGCTCGCCGAGGTGCGTCAGGCGGCGGACGGCATGCGTGCCGCCGCCGAGGCGAAGAACGTCCGCCTGGTGGTCAACGGCGATGATTCGCTCATGGTGCATGCCGAATCCGAGCAGTTGCAGGGGGCGGTGGTCAAGCTCATCGAGAACGCCGTCGAATATTCGCCGAACAAGTCGGCGGTCGGCGTGGCCGTTTCGAAATCCAAGGACGGCAAGCACGCCGTCATCCGCGTGGTCGACCAGGGCTGCGGCATCGCCCGCGAGGATCAGCCCCGCATCTTCGAACGCTTCTACCGCGGCGGCAACCAGTCGTCGGCCACCAAGGACGGCGTCGGCCTCGGTCTGGCGATCGTCAAGCATGTGGCGCTTACGCACCATGGCTCCGTGTCGGTGTGGAGCGCGCCGCGCAAGGGCAGCACCTTCACCTTCACGCTGCCGTTGGCGCAATAGACGGATGCAGGGGGTGGCGACGCCGGACGTCGGCAACGGCGTCGCCGCGCCGCGTCACTTGCCGAGGCGGCGGTAGTACCAGCGGTTGAAATGCTCCCATGTGAGCAGCAGCACCCCGATGATCATGCCGGCGACGCAGACAATCAGCGACTTCACGGCGTTGACGCCGCACAATACGAGAACCAGACAGACGATCGCGGCCACGAGCCACAGCGCCGTGCCGAGGAAAAACACCCGATGAAGGTCCACCTGAGCCGGTTTCGGACCGGGCTTTCGGGCGCCTGGATCGATGATGGGTGCCAATTTCATAGAGAATACCTTACAACTCGGGGTAACCTTATGGGGTCATGACGTCGCCGGAACCGGCGGCGCACCTGCCAGGGAAGGAACGCCCATGATGCCGATGCGACCGGTGCCGAAACGGTACGCATGGGGGTCGTCGCATCGCCTGCAGGCCATATTCCCCGATTTCGCGGGCGTCGACGGTCCTCTGGCGGAGCTGTGGTTCAGCGGGCACCGGCAGTCGTCGTCCATGGTCCTTCCCGAAGGCGAGGGAGGGGGGATTCCTCTTGACGGGCTTGTTCGCCGCGAGCCGCTGGCGATGCTGGGGGAGCGGGTCTCATCCGTATGGGGGCCGGTGCTGCCGTACCTCATGAAGGTCATCGCCGTGCACATGCCGCTTTCGTTGCAGGTGCATCCGGTCGCCTTCGAGGCGCGTGCGGGGTTCCACCGCGAGCAGATGCGCGGCGTGCCCGTGGACTCGCCGCGCCGCTCGTTCAAGGACACCGTCGACAAATACGAGATGGTGGTGGCGTTGGAGCCGTTCGTCGCCTCGGTGGGATTCGCTCCGTTGCCCCGTCAGATCCGCCTGTTGCGGGCGGTCGACCATCCGCTGGCCGGCCGTATGGCCGATGCGTTGTCGGGCAGGCTCGATGCCGAGGACGCCGGTCTTGATGTCTTCATGCCCATCGCCGCGCGTGCGTGGTCGCTCACGCAGCGGCGGGTCTTCCGCGCCTTCGCCACGGCCGTTACGTACGGCGAATCCGAAGGTGCTTCGGCCGGCTCCGTCAACTGGACCTCGCTGCTTCGGTCCGCGCGTGCGTCGCTGTCCGCATCGGGTTCCGATCAACGCCGGGCACCCGACCGTCATGCCCTCGCCGCATTGGACAATGCCATAGCCGCGGCCCGTGCGTTTCCGGGCGATCCCTGCGTCGTCTGCCTGCTGATGATGAACGCCGTACGGCTGGCCCCCGGCGAGGCCGTGGCCATCGCGCCGGGGACCGTGCATGCGTACATCCATGGTCTGGCGGCCGAGATCATGACGAACTCGGACAATGTCCTGCGTGCCGGCCTGACCGTCAAGCATCGCGACGTGCCAAGCGTGCTGCGCAACGTCGACGTCATGCCGGCGCCGCCGTATCGGGCGGAGCGCCGGCGTCTGGGCGCGGATGCGGTGGCGTACCGGCCCGAGGCCCTGCGCGAGTTCTCGCTCACGCTGGCCTCCGCCGGCGGTTTCTCGACGCCGGCGCGGCCGCGCGTGGCGATATGCCTTGGCGGCGAGGCGTATCTGCGGTCAGAGGCTGGACGGACGGTCGTGCTGCACGGTGGCGAGGCCGTCTTCGTTCCCGCCGCAGACGGCCAGATGCGTGTCGCGGTCGAGGCGGGCCCGCCCGTCGCGGGCGGCGGTGGCACGGTTCCGGAAACGCAATATGCCGGCGGCGGCCTGCTGTTGGCCTCCACCGGCATATGAGCGTTTCGGCATTAATCGGCGTTTCTGCATCGACCGCCTGTATATTGCCTATATATATGGAATGCACGGCCGCGCATGCGGGCCGCCGGCATCCGTCACTTCATGTGGTCGACGACGTAGTCGATGCAGTACGTCAGCGCTTCGACGTCGCCGGGCTTGACCGACGGGAACACGCCGATGCGCAGCTGGTTGCGGCCCAGCTTGCGGTATCCGTTCGTATCGACGATGCCGTTCGCATGCAGCGCGGCGACGACGTTCGACGCGCTGATCGAATCATCGAGGTCGATGGTGACCACCACGTTCGAGCGAATCGACTTGTCCGCGACGAACGGATGGGCGTAGTCGGAACGTTCCGCCCACGAATACAGGATGTTCGCGGACTTCGCGCAGCGCTTCGTCGCCCACTTGAGGCCGCCGTGCTCGTTGAGCCACGTCACCTGCTCGTTCATCAGCACCAGCGTGGCGATGGCCGGGGTGTTGAGCGTCTGGTTCTTGCGGGAGTTCTCGAGCGCCTTGGTGAGCGAGAGGAACGGCGGCACCCAGCGCCGGGCGCCCTCGAGCGTCGCGCTGTGCTCCACCTGTTCGGCGCGTTCGACGGCGTCGGGGGAGAGGATGGCGAACCACAGACCGCCGTCGGAGCCGAACACCTTCTGCGGGGAGAAGTAGTAGGCGTCGGTCTGCGAGATGTCGACCGGAAGGCCGCCGGCGCCGCTGGTCGCATCGATGAGCGTGAGCGCATGCTGCCCCACGCTGCCCTCGACGCGTTCGACGGGCGCCATCACGCCGGTGGAGGTCTCGTTGTGGGCCCAGCAGTAGACGTCCACGTCCTCGGTGTACTTCGGCAGGGCGCATGAGCCGAAGTCGGCCTTGTAGATCACCGGGTCCTCAAGGAAGGGGGCGTTGGCGGCGCTGGCCGCGAACTTGCCGCTGAACGAACCGTAGGTGCCGAACGCGCCGCGTCGGGCGATGAGCGATGCGCAGGCCATCTCCCAGAACGCGCTGGCGCCGCCGTTGCCGAGGGCGACCTGGTATCCGTCGGGGATGGAGAAGTACTGTGCCAGGCCCTCGCGGATGGAGGCGACGACATGCTTCACCGGCTGCTGTCGGTGCGACGTGCCGAGCAGCGTGGCGCCGGCCTCGGTGAGCGCGGCGATCTGCTTGCGACGAATCTTGCTGGGCCCGCAGCCGAAACGGCCGTCTTCGGGCAGGAGGGAGGAAGGGATTTTCACGGTGTCGATCATGGGCCCCAGCGTAGTGAGACCGGTGTATTTTCTCATAATGTGAGAATTTGGACAATATGGTGAACGTGGTGTTTCCTTTGGAAATACAGGCGGGGAACGGCTATCGTCCGCAAGGATGATATTCGGGGGCGATTTGGAGAAATCCCTGCAATCTCTTAACCTTTTGGAAGGTTCATCTGCAAGGGGCAATGCTGTTAGCACCTAATATTCAGAATGTCAAGTTCATGAAACGTTTGACGGCGTAATGTTTCGTCGACGGCTTGTGGCCGTCATCTGCGCTGGTTATCATCGTTTTTTGGTATTGAACAACCAAGGAGTGATTCGTAATGAAACATGCCGCTCATAAGGCACGCGGCGCCCAGCGCGTCAACAGCGCTGTGACCGCTCGTGTACGTGAGATGCGCGCGGCGCATACCGCCGCCGTGGTGTATGCGAATACCCCGATGGCCCTCGTGCCCGAGGTGGCCAAGGCGATGAACGCCTCCGTGCCGCGCACCCGCAGGGCCATTCGCCAGGCCGCCAGGCAGCAGGCCCACAAGAAGCAGTTCGTCACCGCTTCGGCTTTCGCATTGCTGGCCGCCACGGCGGGAAGCCTCACCTACGCTTCCACCGCGAACTCAGCCAATCTTCCCACCGCCGACAAGGGCGGCACCACGCTGGTCGCCGATTCCATGGCGGCCTCCGATGCCGGCGCCGCATCGGCCACCACCCAGGTCTCCCGTTCCGAGGAGCGCTCCGCCACGACGCAGTCCGCGGCCAGCGACTCCGCCCAGTGGAGCCTTTCCTCCACCACCGATTCGCTTGACGCCTCGCAGATGTCGAAGTCCAAGGCGAACAACGCCAAGGTCGCCGCGTTCATGGATCGCGACGGCGACGCCGTTCCCGCCGGCTTCAACCCCAACCACGACACCGGCGACACCGGCAACGCCTATGCGTTCTCCCAGTGCACCTGGTGGGCGTACACCCGCCGTCATCAGCTCAACCTGCCGGTCGGCTCCTACTTCGGAGACGGCGCCATGTGGGCGGATTCCGCCCGCGCCCATGGCTACTGGGTGGACAACACCCCCCGCGTCGGCGATGTGATGGTCTTCCAGCGTGGTCAGGAGGGCGCCAGCGCCCAGTATGGCCATGTGGCCATCGTCGAGAAGGTCAACGCCGACGGCAGCGTGACCACCAGCGAATGCGGCGCCACCTACAACGGCAAGCCGTTCAGCCGTACGTTCAAGAACGTTCACGACTTCCAGTACATCCATTACTGACCGTCATCGACGACCCCGCGCCCATGGCGCGAGGGTCGTTTTCATTTCCGTCCCCTTTATGGTCGTCGGCCGAGTAGGGGGCGGGGTTATCAGGTTTTTTCCAGATATATGAGTAGGATTTCGAAATGATGATGAAAGCACGTAAATCCATTGCCATTCTTGCCGCTGCGATCGCGGCCACGACCATGTCCGCGGCGCTTGTCGCCCCGGCCGCCGGCGCTTCCGAAAGCGAGCCGGTCACGTCGTCCCGTTCGTTCAAGGGACAGCAGTCCCGCAGCGCCGATCTGCTGAAGGAATCCACGTCGGTCGAGGTCAAGGACAACGCCAATTACGGCGGCATCGAGTCCCTGAACGTCCCGAAGACCGAGTCCAAGGCCGAAAAGGAGGCCAAGGCGAAGGCCGAGGCCGAGAAGAAGGCCCAGGAGGAGGCCGCCAAGCAGGCCGCCGCCGAGGAGGCCGCCGCCCAGTCGGCGTCCCGCTCGAGCGAGCGCACCTCGACCTCCGAATCCACGTCGACCTCCACCTCCTCGTCGACCGCCGACGCCGGCAGCGTGACCGTTCCGGCCGGCTCCGACTTCGTCAAGCGCGCCCTCGCCGTCATCGGCTCCGGATACCAGCCCTCCGGCTACGTGTGGACCGGAAGCACGAGCACTTCCTCGTTCACCTGCTCCGGCCTCGTCGACTTCGCGCTCGGCTACCCGTCCAACTCCAACTGGCCCGAGAAGTACTACGCCATGGTCTCCAACAAGACCACCGACATCTCCCAGCTGAAGTACGGCGATCTGGTCTTCTTCCACTACGCCGGCCGTTCGCCGGGCCATGTGGGCATCTACCTCGGCAACGGCATGATGGTCGACTCTGCCCCCGGCGGCGGCGTTCAGGTCCGCGGCATCGGTTCGTCCTTCATGGGCGGCGGCACGCTCTGAGCGAAACCCGTGCTTTCGCAGAAACCCCAGTCGTTTACGGCTGGGGTTTCTCATGTTTTCGCATATATGGGTCTTTGTTCGGACGTGTCTGCTAGGGTCGAAGACGATGATTACACCACATAAATCCATTGCATTGCTTTCCGCAGCCATTGCGACGACCATGCTTTCCGCGGCCATTGTGGTTCCGGCCGCAAGCGCCTCCGAGGCCGATGAGCCCGTCACGTCGTCCCGTTCGTTCAAGGGGCAGGAGTCCCGCAGCAGCGAACTGCTGAAGGAAGCCACATCCATTGACGTCGACTCCGAGGCCGACTACGGCGGCATCGAGTCGCTGAACGTTCCGAAGACCGAATCGAAGGCCGAAAAGGAGGCCAAGGCGAAGGCCGAGGCCGAGAAGAAGGCCCAGCAGGAGGCCGAAAAGGCCGCAGCCGAGGCGGTGTCCCGTGCGGCGGAGCGTTCGTCGTCCTCGTCGTCCTCTTCTTCTTCAAGTTCCTCGTCCGCGGCGGTCTCCACGCCGGCAAGCGCCGACGCCAGCGCACTGCTGAGCTATGCGGTCACGTTCATGGGCCCGCATCCGTATGTCGTCGGCGGCGTCGACCCGAACACCGGCTGGGACTGCTCCGGCTTCGTGCAGGTCGTCTTCGCCAAGGCCGGCATCTCCGTGCCGCATTCCTCGCACGCGCTGACGACGTTCGGCACCACGGTCTCCGAATCCGAGGCCCGTCCCGGCGACATCGTCGCCCGACCCGGCCATGCCGCCATCTACATGGGCAACGGCAAGATCATCCACATGACGTTCACCGAGGTGACCATCTCCGACCTGACCCCCGGCTGGATGGGTGGCGGCGGCTACACCTTCCACCGCGTGATGTGACGTTGACGAGCCTCCGGCGTTCCATACGAATGTCGGTCGCATCGACTGTCGCAGAAGGATTCGAAAGCGTTCCCCGACCATGGTCGAGGGAACGCTTTCTCGTATTCGCGGCGTTACGCGTTTCGCGAATGTTGGTTCCCCGTTTTGCCGATTTCGACGCTATCCTAGTCAAGTAGGAGCCATGCACAGGCGCATGGATTCCCCGACCTACTAGGGAGGAACATCATGACTGTCAATGAAAAGGCCATTCTTGTAGGTGTAGACGGTTCGGATGCCAGCTACAAGGCCACGTGGTGGGCGGCAAACTACGCCAAGCACGCCGGCCTGACTCTGCAGATTGTCTGCGCATACTCGCTGCCCAGCTATGCGGCGGTATCATTCGACGCCACATACACCGCCATGGGGGATGACAATGTGGCGCACACCGATGCGCAGGAGATTCTTTCCAAGGCGAAGGCCATCGCGGACGAGCAGGGCGTCGAGGCCGCCACGCTGATCGTCACCGGCGACCCGAGCTCCGTGTTCGTCGAGCTTTCGCGCAACTACAACCTCATCGTCATCGGCAACCGCGGCAAGGGCGGCCTGGCCGAACGTCTGCTCGGCACCACGAGCTCCAGCCTGCCGGCCTACGCGTACTGCCCGATCGTGGTGGTGCCGTACACCGACGACGACGGCAACCTCATGCACCTCAACAACACCATCACCAAGGTGGTCGTCGGCTCCGACGAATCCAAGTGGGGTCTCAAGGCCCTGGACATCGCCGCCAACTTCGCCCACCAGTGGGGCGCCAAGCTTACGGTGATGTCGGCGGTGCCGAGCTTCGGCGGCATGGGCATGTTCGCGTCCGGCGGCTCCGGCGGCACCGAGGCCAACAGCATCATGGAATCCTATCTGGAGGATCTCGACGTGCGCATCGCGCCGATCCAGGAGAAGTACCCCGACCTGGTCATCGCCAAGTCCGTGGTGCCCGGCTCGGCCGTCACCGCGCTGACCGAGGCCAGCCACGCCAGCGACGTGGTCGTCGTGGGCTCCCGCGGCCGCGGCGGCTTCACCGGTCTGATTCTCGGCTCCACCAGCCAGGGTCTGCTGCAGCATTCGGTCAGCCCCGTGTACGTGGTGCCGCGCAAGTACGTGGAGGCCGCGGAATCGCGTCTCGACACCGTGCCGGCATCGCCCGCCGAGGTGCCGACCAAGCCGCTCGACGACATCGAGGGCGTGCAGAAGGTCACCGTGCCGACGGCCGACGACGCCACCGTGCACGACATCGAGGCCACCATCGACCCCGAGCACAAGGCTTAGTATTCTGGCATGGGATCCTGCGGGACCATATGAAAAACCTCCCTCGGCCGAGGGAGGTTTTTCATATGCGCATGGGAGCGGGCATCACTCCTTGATGTCGATGGTGAGGCTCACCGGGGTCTCGCGCTCATAGGTGTGCTGCACGGTGCAGCCCTTCTCGATGTGGCGGCGCACGCGCTCCTTGAGGTCGTCGACCTGCGCCTTGCGCAGACCGGCCTCGGAGGCGTCGATCTCCACCGTCTCGCTGAAGTCGCTGTAGGCGTTGTGTTTCGCGTCGGCGGTGCCGTCCACGGTGATCGTCGCACCGGCGCCCTCGCCCAGCGCGCGTTCCACGGCGAACTGGCTGCTCAGCGCGGCGCAGCCCGCCAGAGCCACCTTCATCAGATCACCGGGGGTGAACAGGCCCTTGCCCTTGCCGAACTTGATGTGGGCGCCGTCCTCCGAACGGGCGTCCCAGGAGCCGTCCTTGTTGCGCTCGACCCAAATACGCTTGCCCATGGTTTTTCCTCCTTGTGGTGGACATCATTGCCGATACCAATGTAACCCGTACCGCAGGGCATTGCCGGTAAGCGCTCAGAGGAATCACGGTCGCGGGACCCCCGTCGGGCGCCATCACGGGCGACGTCGCGCCACGGCCTGCCGCTAGACTGGTGGGCATGGCTTTGACTCAAGAACAGCTCGACGACCTCCGCGCGGCGATTCCCGCCCGGCCCGAGACCGACATCCCCATGCCGTACGAGGACCTGGTGCGCAGGATCCTCACCGAAGGCACGCTCAAATCCGACCGCACCGGCACCGGCACCATCTCCCTTTTCGGCCAGCAGATGCGGTTCGACCTCAAGGACGCGTTCCCGCTGCTCACCACCAAGACCGTGTACTTCAAGGGTGTGGCCTACGAACTGCTGTGGTTCCTCAAGGGCTCCAGCAACGTGCGCTGGCTGCAGGAGCACAATGTGCACATCTGGGACGAATGGGCCGACGCCGACGGCAACCTCGGCCCGGTCTACGGCGTGCAGTGGCGCAGCTGGCCGGCGCCAACGCCCGACGACCCGAACCGCACCATCGACCAGATCGCCAACGTGATGGACCTCATCAAGCACCATCCCGACTCGCGTCGCATGATCGTCTCGGCATGGAACCCCGCCGAGGTGGAGAACATGGCGCTGCCGCCATGCCACGCGCTCTTCCAGTTCTACGTGGCCGACGGCAGGCTGAGCTGCCAGCTCTACCAGCGCAGCTGCGACATGTTCCTCGGCGTGCCGTTCAACATCGCCTCGTATTCGCTGCTTACGCTCATGATGGCGCAGCAGGCCGGCCTCGAGCCCGGCGAATTCGTCTGGACGGGCGGCGACTGCCACGTCTATGACAACCACATCGACCAGGTGCTCGAACAGCTCGGCCGTGAGCCGTATCCGTATCCGAGGATCGACATCCGCAAGGCCGATTCGATCTTCGATTATGATTACGACGATTTCACCATCGTCGACTATCGCCATCATCCGGCCATCAAGGCGCCGGTCGCCGTCTGACGCGGCGCCGGCGTCGATGGCCGGCGAATGGTCTATGACCTTGGTCTACAATGCGTAAGACCGCAAATGAAGGGGCCGCGGCCCGGCCGGCATGCATTGCCGGCCGCCGTCGGCCGCGAACACACGATAAACATGGTATCGAAGGAGCTTCGAAATGGAGCATGACAGTAGCCGCAGCGGCTATCACGAACCCAAGCCCGGTTCTGCCGGGCGTTACGAGGAGGAGCTGGCGAACGAGGACCTGCATGACGACGGTCTGCGTCCGATTCGCGTGAACCTCATCTGGGCACAGGCCCGTTCCAAGGACGGTCGCGAGGGCGCGATTGGCTTCGAGGGCGGCATGCCCTGGCATCTTTCCGAGGATCTCAAGCGATTCAAGGACCTGACGATCTCCCATCCGGTCATCATGGGCCGCAGGACGTGGGAGTCGCTGGGGGAGAAGTACCGTCCGCTGCCGAACCGCGACAACATCGTCATCTCGCACGACGACCGCTATCGCGCCGTCGGCGCCACGGTCATGGACAATCTCGAGGACGCGCTCGATCTGGCCCGTCAGGAATCCATCCCCGACGACGGCATCGAACGCAACGAGCTGTGGGTGATCGGCGGCGCGCAGATCTTCAAGGAGGCGTTGCCGTTCGCCTCGAAGGCGTACGTCACCGAGATCGACGCCGAATTCGACGCCGACACGTTCGCCCCGCCGCTGAAGGACTACGTCGAGGCGGGACTGTGGGAGGTCGCCGGCCAGACCGGCTGGATGAAGCCCGCCAAGGCCGAGGGCATCAAGCGTTACCGCTTCGTCAACTACGAAAGGAAGTCATGAGCGATTCCGCGCACAAGTACACCGTGATGACCGTCTGCACCGGCAACATCTGCCGTTCCCCCATGGCGGAGATCATCCTCCGGCACTTTATCGAGGAACGTGGGCTCGACGACCGCGTGAGGGTGCTGTCGAGCGCCGTCAGCGACGAGGAGCACGGCAATCCCATCGACCGTCGTGCGCAGAAGGTGCTTCGTGAACGCGGATACGTCGTGAACCCGAACCATTTCGCGCATCGCATCACGCGCAAGGAAATCGAGGAGACCGACCTGTTCCTGCCCATGACGGCCTCGCACATGCATTCGCTGCTGCGGCAGCTGCCGGCGGGCAAGCGCGCCGAAGTGCACATGTACCGCAGCTTCGACCCAAACCTGCCGACACCCAAGCCCGGCCGTGAGGACGAGATCGACCTTGTGGACCCGTGGTACGGCGGCCCGCGTGAATTCGATGTGGCCATCGACCAGATCGAGGAGGTCGCGCCGTATATCGTCGATTGGATCGAAACGCAGATCTGACGACGCCGGACCGCAGTCTTTGTCGGATTGCGGTCTTTTCTATGGCTCCCCTCATGATTGAGGGGAGCTGTCGGCGTTAGCCGACTGAGGGGAGTTGGCGGGGAGGCATCACGTCGCAGGGCCTATAGGAATTTTTGTGGTGTTTATAACCGGGGTTTGTCCTTGCGGGAGTAGGCGTGTTGTGGTGTTATTTTCC
>NZ_WHZU01000004.1 GCF_010667655.1 Bifidobacterium saimiriisciurei | reverse complement strand
GTCCCCGCGCACGCCGGTGACGCCGGCCACGAGGTCGTTGACGCGCTGGGGTATCTCGGCCACATGGGTGCGGGTTATCAGCAGCACCGACGCGAAGGCCATCAGCACGAACAGGATGATGGCGAACACCTTGGAAAGGCCCCACGACAGGGTGGAGCCGAGAACGAAGCCGAGCAGCCCTCCGGCCTTCTGTATCTGCGCCATGCTGAAACCATCGACGTCGCCGAGCAGGGCGGCGTCGATGATCGAGCAGACGGACCACAGCAGCATCGACCATCCGCATACCACACGGGGATTGCCGGAGTTGCGGCCGGCGTTGCGCAGCAGCCGCCAGACGATGATGAGCAGCAGCACAGGCAGCACCACGCTCATGACCCCGAACAGCGACGAGGCGAAGGCGTGCAGCACCCGGCCGATGAAGCCGTTGACCCGGAACCATTCGCTGGCGATGAACAGCACGGCGAATATGGCGAAGGTGAAGCACAGGCCGTCCCTGCGGTACGCCGGGTCGAATTCACCGACGCCGGTGAGGGTGCGCACCATCATGCCGAGCCCTCGGGGAATGGCCAGCAGGGCCCGCTGCCACCCGGGTTCGTCGTCGGGCATGGCCGAGGAATTCGCGCGGCCGCGGCCCGATGATGCCGTTTTTCGTGAGGTCGACCGTCCGGAGGTCGAACGTGGGGATGATTTCTGTGCCATAGCAATGACCTACAATACCGCTTCCGCACGGCGGGCCGGCGTCGCCGGCCCGATATTCACCAAAGACGTCGATATCACCGACGGTATCAGGCGATATCGCCGAGATGATGCTGCACGTAGTCGTCGGCCCGCGCATCGATGGCATCGTAGTCGCCGGCATCGGCATGTTCGACGACGGCGAGCGCGTTGTCGAGCAACGCGGGGTTGAGGGCGTCGAGCCAGTGGATGCGCGGGTCGCGGCCGAACCAGCCCATCTGCTTGCGTGCGAGCCTTCGGGTCTTCTGCGCGATGTCGGCGAATGCCTCATCCTCGTCCATGAGCCCGTCAAGCACGTCGATCATCTGCTGGTACCCGAGGGCTCTGGCCGCGGTCACGCCGAGGTGGTCGCGCAGCCGTTCGGCCTCCTGGATCAGCCCTTCGTCGCGCATGCGCATGGTGCGCATGCCGATGCGTCGGTCGAGCTCCTCCCGGGGAAGGTCGAGTCCTATCTGCACGCAGGGAAACACGTACCGGTATCGCGGCAGGCTCGCCGAATACGGCCGGCCGGTGATCTCGATGACCTCCAGCGCGCGTATGGTACGCCGCGGGTTCCGCGGGTCCATGCGCTCCGCGGCCTGCGGATCCTTGTCCCGGAGTTCCCTGAACAGCGCTCCGGCGCCTTCCTCGCGTTCGCGGCGCTCGAGCCGTTCGCGTACTGTCGGGTCGGTTCCGGGGAAGCTGATGTCGTCGATGGCCGCGCGGGCGTAGAGCCCGGATCCGCCGACCAGTATCGGTCTGATGCCGCGCCGTCTCAGGTCGCGGATGCAGTCGCGCGCCATCGTCTGGAAGCGGGCGACCGTCATCGTCTCCGAGGGGTCGATGACGTCGAGCAGATGGTGGGGTACGGCCGCCCGCTCCTCGGCGGTGGCCTTGGCGGTGCCGATGTCCATGCCCGAGTACATCTGGTAGGCGTCGGCGTTCACGATCTCGGCACGCTGGCCCTTGGCCTGCAAGGCCTTGGCCAATGCGATGGCGAGGCCGGTCTTGCCCGATGCCGTGGGGCCGACGATGGATACCACCCTGGTATGGGGGCCGTTCCCTGCGTCGGGTCCGATGGCGGGCGCGCCCTCTTCGATATCGTGTTCAGTGACGGACGGCATAGGTCTGCCCCGCTTTCGTGTCCGGATCGGCGATGAGATAGTGGGCGGCGGCACGGGTGACGGTCGCGGTGACGAAATCACCCACCTGCGGCTGCGGAGCCCCTTCGGGCACGCCGATGTGCACAAGCACGCCGTTGCGCTCGCGTCCGGTCACCCTGTGCGTCTCCTCGTCGCGCTTGCCCTGCGTGGCGGACACCATCACCTCCACGTCGCGTCCCTCGAACTCGCGCAATCCCTCGGCGGTGATGCGCTCCTGCAGGGCGTGGAGCCGGTCGTATCGTTCGCGGACCACCTCATGCGGCACCTGGTCCATCACCGCGGCGGGGGTTCCGGGACGCGGCGAATACTCGAAGGTGAACGCCGAGGAGAACCTGGCCTCCTCGACGACCTGCATCGTGCGTTCGAAGTCCTCGTCGCTCTCACCGGGGAATCCGACGATGATGTCGGTGCTGATCTGCGCGTCCGGCATGGCCTCGCGCACCTTGCGCAGGATGTCCATGAACTTCGCCGAACGATAGGAGCGGCGCATGGCGCGCAGGATGCGGTCGGAGCCGGACTGCAGCGGCATATGCAGCTGGTGCATCACGTTCGGCGTCTCCGCCATCGCCGCGATCACATCGTCGGTGAACGCAGCCGGATGCGGCGACGTGAACCGCACGCGTTCCAGCCCTTCGATCTCGCCGCAGGCGCGAAGCAGCCTGGAGAACGCCATGCGGTCCCCCATCGAATACCCGTACGAGTTTACGTTCTGTCCGAGCAGGGTGATCTCCTTGGCCCCGTCATCGACGCAGCGGCGGATCTCGTCGAGCACCGCCCCCGGCCGGCGGTCGCGCTCCTTGCCTCGCACGGCGGGGACGATGCAGAACGTGCATGTGTTGTTGCAGCCCACCGAGATGGACACCCATGACGAGATTCTGGAGGCTCGGGCCGTGGGAAGCTGGCTGGGGAAGTACGCGAGGTCCCGGGAGATCTCCACTTGCGCCTTGCCGGACTGTCTGGCCTCGTCCAGCAGCCGGGGCAGCGAGCCGATGTTCTTCGTGCCGAACACGGCGTCCACCCACGGCACGCGGTTCGTGATGCGTTCGCGGTCCTTCTGCGCCATGCAGCCGCCGACGGCGATCTGCATGTTCGGGTGACGGTGCTTGTAGCGGGCCCATCGGCCCAGTGTGCCGTACATGCGTTCGGTCGCGTTCTCCCTCACCGCGCAGGTGTTCAGCACGATAAGGTCGTAGTCGCCGTTTTTGGTGTGCTCCTCGTCGGCGGGCACGTACCCGGCGGACTGCAGCACGCCGGAGATGCGTTCGGAATCGTGCACGTTCATCTGGCATCCCAGCGTATGTATGGCGAACACGCCCTTGCCCCGTCCGCTTTCCCGCTCCCCGGTCAGGGCGTCCGCCGATATGGGGTTGCGTTCCTCAATCGTCATCATGTCCTCGTTCATATCGCTCCATCCTACTGAACGACACGAACCTCATGGAATTTTCAGGAACTCACGCGCCTCTTCTGCTATCATGCCCTTGGTTTTTCGACGAGGAGGTCCGATTCATGATCCTGGAACGCAAGCAGCGCTTCAACGTACCCGAGATTCGCACGCGTATGGAGCAGGTCTCCGCGGAACTTGGCACCGACACCTTCCGCGGTGCGCAGATCGTGGAGTACGCCGAGCTCGAACAGGTGTATTCGGGCGCGATGCGCGAGATCAGCACCAAGCTGGAGAATCTTGACGACGAGTTCCAGCTGAAGAACGAGCACAATCCCATCCATCACATCGAATGCCGTCTCAAGAGCATCGGCTCGACCATCGGCAAGCTGAAGAAACGAGGCCTGCCCATCGAAATCGACTCGATTCGGGAGAACCTGTACGACATCGCCGGCATCCGCGTGATCTGCAACTATGTGACCGACGTCTACAATGTGGCGGATACGCTGTCCCAGCAGTCAGACATCGAGGTGATCCGCGTCAAGGACTACATCAGGAATCCCAAGCCCAACGGGTATCGCAGCCTGCATGTCATCTACCAGGTGCCGGTCTTCCTGTCCGATGGCCCGCATCCGACCCCGGTGGAGGTGCAGTTCCGCACCATCGCCATGGACTACTGGGCCAGCCTCGAGCATCGCCTGCGTTATAAGAACAGCATCGAGGACAATGCGAGGGAGCAGCATTTCGAGACGCTGAAGGAGTGCGCCTCCCAGCTCGCCAACATCGAGAACCGCATGCAGCAGATTCACCAGGAGATCGGCTGAGGCCGTTTCCCCCGCCGCCCCCGCTCCTTTTCGTTCGTTGCGGGCGAAGATACCAGCGTTTGTTCAGGTAGGCCCTCTAGGGTGGGAGCCACCTATGAGCGAAAAGGAGCGATCATGGCATTCGGCAACAGCCGCCAGCCCCAGAACCGACCGTACGGCGACCAGCAGTTCAATCAGCCATATGAGAATCCGCAGTACTTCCAGAGCCAGCAGCCCCGGAACTTCCAGCAGGGATACGCCGCACAGACTCCCGTGATGGATGCGCAGGCGGTCTATACGCAGGACAGCTACCAGCGTGCGGCCCGTGTCTCGGTCACCAAGGCGTACGCCGAGATGACCGCGGGCCTCCTGGTCACCGCCGTCGCCGCCGTGGTCACGCAGGCGAGCGGTCTGCTGTACTCGTTCCTGATGACCACCGGCATGCTCGGCTGGATCGGCCTGTCCATCGTGCAGGTGGTGATGGCCGTGGCGCTGAGCGCCAAGGTGATGTCGATGAACCCGGCCACCGCACGCGTGGTCTTCTACATCTATGCGGCATTGATGGGCTTCACGCTCAGCTCCATCTTCGCCGTGTACTCGCTGGGCAGCATCGTCATGGTGCTGGCGATGACGGCCGGATTCTTCCTGTGCCTGACCATGCTCGGCCTGACCACGAAGATCGACATGCTGCGGTTCGGCCCGATCCTCATGGTCGCGCTGATCGTGCTCATCGTCGCGGAGATCCTCATGGCCATCTTCCTTCCCGGCCAGACGATGACCATGGTCTGCTCGGCGATCGCCCTGGTGATCTTCGCCGGGCTGACCGCCCATGACGCGCAGTTCACACGAGCCATGTTCCAGCAGTATTCCTATGACGGCACGATGATCAGGCGCGTCTCGATCCTGTGCGCGCTGAACCTGTACCTCGACTTCATCAACTTCTTCATCAATCTGCTGCAGCTGTTCGGCTCGCGCGACTAGACGCCGCGGGCATCCGGCTTCAAGGCCGCCCGGCACATGCATCGCGCCGGGCGGCCTTCCCATATTCGCCGTCATGGCCGCATGGCCGTTGACGCCGACCTCGCGGCCGTCATATGCCGCCATATGCGTCGATATCATAATCCGGAACGCCGTATGGGCGGTTCACACGGGCGCATTACGGTATTCGCGTGCGGAAAAACGAGTATGGTGGCATGGCCTGCCTGTTGCTTACGGCCATGATCTGGGGCTTCTCCTTCGTCTCGCAGGTGGCGGGCATGGATTCGACGTCCCCGATGTTCTTCAACGCCACGAGGTTCACGCTCGGCGCCGTGTCGTTGCTGCCCGTCCTGCTGATGCTACGTCGCAGGCGGACGGCGGAGGGCAACGCCGGCGCGGCCTCTCATGCGGCTGCGGCCCTGTCGGCGAAACGGACCGTACTGGTCTCCGCCCTGTGCGGCCTGGTGCTGTTCTCGGCGAGCACGCTGCAGCAGTACGGCATTCTGTATGGCAGGTCCGCCGGCCGGGCGGGGTTCATCACCGCGTTGTACATCGTCATGGTGCCGCTGCTGGCCTGGGTGTTTCTGCGCCGCCGCGTCACGCTGTTCACCGGCATGGCCGTGGTGCTGGCCGTCATCGGCTTCTATCTGCTGTGCATGACGGACTCCGGCGGGGCGCTGACACTGGGGGATGCGATGGTGTTCCTGTGCGCCATACTGTTCGCCGTGCATATCCTGGTCATCGACACGCTGGCTTCGGGCATAGATCCCGTGCTGCTGTCGTTCGGCCAGTTCGTCACCACGGCGCTGCTCAGCTGGATGGGATCGCTGCTGGAGGGATCGGTCAATTGGACGGGCGCAGCCGATGCCTGGCTGCCGATTCTGTATTCCGGCATCGGCTCGGTGGGCATAGCGTACACGCTGCAGGTGGTCGGTCAGCAGTGGGTGCCGCCGACACGCGCATCGCTCATCATGTCATTGGAGTCGTTCTTCTCCGCCGTCGGCGGCGCGCTCCTGCTGGGCGAGGTGATGACCGCTCGCGGCTATTGGGGCTGCATACTGATTTTCGCCGGCACCATGCTCGCCCAGCTGCCTCCGCGTCTGCCCCGTTGGATGTCCGGAAAGGCCCTCTGATGCGGTGGCGTCATCCATGACCGACCTGTGGGTGGAATCCCCGCATATCCCCATATACGACGAATGGCGTTGGCCCGTTCCACGATGAACGGGCCAACGCCATTCGCGTTAGGCATCGGTCATGCATTGGGTCTCCGACGGAATGCCTGCAGCCTTCGGACCACTACTGGTGCTTCACCGCCGCGACCGCAACCGGGGACTGACGCCTCGGGGTCCTGAGCTGGCCGTAGACCAAGGCCCTGGTGAAATGCCGTTCGCACAGTCCGCTGGCTTCCACCGGCTCATCGCATCCCGCGATGGTGCATTGATGCTGCGTCATAGTAAGAACTCCTTCGCTCCTGCTGTTTCGTTGTATCCTCAGGAGCGCCGAATACTGCTGCAGCGCAAGACCCTTCGTTCCCTTCGTTTGCAACAGTAGCAGCGTTCTTCATTTTTGTTATGGGATTGATAGCTTTTTCTCAGCAAAAGGCTTTTCGCACGGCGTGTTGTGTTCATTGGCAGTGCGTTTGCGTGCTTTTTTATCGTGCAAACGCACTGTACTCGAATCCGTGCCATATTCATCGGACAAGACATCCGAGACGCCGAAGCGCCGTGTGACCGTCGGCCGAGGTCTGCGGTCGCGCCGTCATCTCAGTCG
Organism: Bifidobacterium saimiriisciurei; assembly: GCF_010667655.1. Taxonomy (GTDB): domain Bacteria; phylum Actinomycetota; class Actinomycetes; order Actinomycetales; family Bifidobacteriaceae; genus Galliscardovia; species Galliscardovia saimiriisciurei. The sequence goes on along the minus strand of NZ_WHZU01000004.1, from coordinate 196,804 downwards.
TTGAGGTGCTCGATGGCGTAGTTCGCCTCGTCGGCGGTGAACCGTTCGCCGCTCTCGCTGGTCAGCTGGTCGCGAATCGCTTCGGGTGACATGGCCATGTCCTCCTGGTAGGTCTTGGCCTTGGCGAGCGCGTTCGCGTTCCAGTCGGCCTTCACGTTGTCGATGGCGTACTGTGCGGCCTCCTTGGAGAACTGGCCGCCATATTCGCTGGTCAGCTGGTCGTACACGCCCTGCTTCGACATGTGCATGGTGTTCGCGTAGGTGTCGGCCTGGCGCAGCGCGGACGTGTATTCCGCCGGAACGGACGGCTGCTTGCTCTTTTGGGTAGCGGCCCCGTCGGAGGTCTTGGAGCCGCCGGATTGGGCGGACTGCGACTGCGAGGTTCCGGTCGTGGCGTTCGTCGACGATGTGTCGTCGCCCGAGCCTCCGGCGCTGGTCGCGATGGCGGCGACGGCCACGACGGCAATCAGCCAGAACCACCATTTCTTCCAGAACGGTTTCTTCGGCCTGCCGGCCTTGTCTCCCCTGCGGGGGCCCTGCGACGGCGGCTGGTATACGGTGGTCGGCCGTTGCGGAGCCGGCTGCCCGTTCGGTACGGCGCCATTGCTGTTGGTCATGATTCCCTCTTTCCTTCCATGATGTCGGGTGCATGATTCAACGTACCGATTTCGCGGTTCCGGCGTCAGTGTACGAACGGCCGTTTCCGTTCGCCCAAACGGGCAATACGGTACGTCGGCGCGGTCAATGGCGTCCGCTCCCCCGTGCGTCTACTCTTGACGGATATGACCGATATGACACAGGCTTCGGATAACGGTCCGGCCATAGGCACGAAGCGACGTTGGACCATCGTGATGGTCGTGGTCTCGATGCTCGATGCACTGGTGCAGACCGCGTATGCGGCGAATCATTTCCAGTACATCGGCGACGATCTCGGCTACGTATGGTGCGTGCTCGGCCTGGTGGGCGATCTTGCGGCGCCGTTCCTGCTGCTGCGCCGGGGCGCGCGTCCGGTGTTCTGCTGTCTGTCCGCCGCCGTAGCGACGCTGCTGCTGCCGTTCGGCTCGGCGTTGACGCTGTTCGCGCTCTCTTCGGTCTATGCGCGCGTGCGGGACCGTCGCGCCATGGCCCTGTGCACGACGCTGGTGGCCGTGTGCTGCGTAAAGGTCGAGGTGCTGGACTTACTGCGCCCGAACGACTATTCGATCTGGCGCATGGCGTTCGCCAAACCGGGCACCGGCGTGGATGGCGTGCCTGCGGCGGTGGAGGCCGACCTGTCCGCCATTGTGGCCGTGGCCACGGTCTGGACGGTCGCCACGTTCGCGGCGGCGATACTGTCGGGCCTGCATATGCGCAATGCCGCGGCGGCGGCGAATGCGAACACCCGTGCGAACAGCGAGCGCGACCGTGCCGACCAGCTGCAGACGAGCCTGAGCACACAGCGGTTCGCCGACGCCGTGGCCGCGGAGGCCCACGACACGCTGGCGCACAGTCTGTCGCTGATCGCGGTGAACGCGAGCGCGCTGCAGGCGCAGGCCGTGCGTCTTTCCTCGACGCTGCGTCCGACGGATGGAAGCGGCATGCCCTCCGTCGGACCGGCTGCGGACGCCATGGCGTTGGCGAGGCGGGCTGACGAGATTCGCCGTCAGGCTGCGGGCGCGTTGGATGAGGCGCACGGCATCATCGACATGCTGCGTCATCCGCAGGAGGCGCAGGTGATGCTGCAGCCGGATTCCGACACCGCGCTGACGCGCGAGGCCCTGTATGACGTCATCGATGCCGCGCGTTCGGCAGGTATGACGTTGGATACGTGGATCGACGTTCAGGATCTGAGCTCGTTGGACCCCGATGTCGGCAAAATCTCGTTCCGCGCGGTGCAGGAGGGGCTGACGAACGCCCGGAGACATGCGCCGGGGCAGCGCGTGTCGTTGGAGATCTCGGCGGCGAAGTCCCGCGGCGTGGTCATTCTGTTCACAAACGGCACTGCGCCGCCGGTAGCCGCCGTGCCGATGGGAGCGACGCCTGATTCCACGAATTCCGGAGGCAACGGGCTGCCCGGGTTGAAATCACGGGTCCAGCAGGCGGGCGGTACCTGCGAATACGGCTACGACCGGCAAAACGTCTTCCATCTTGACGTCAGACTGCCGTTCACACCATTACGATGAGGGTATGCCTTCATCCGAACCATCCAATGCCCCGGCTTCGCCGATAACGGTGAGCGTCGTCGACGACGATCCGATGATCTGCCAGGCGATGTCGATGATTCTCAACGATTATTCGCAAGGCCGCATCAGCGTGGTTTCGACGTCGCATAACGGCGATGACGCCGTGGCCAAGGCGCGTGAGGAGCACCCGGACGTGGTGCTGATGGACATCGCCATGCCCGGCGGCGATGGCATCACGGCCACGGCGAGGTTGCGCCGGCTGCCCGCGCCCCCGCATGTGCTGATATTGACGTCGCTGTCGCCCAAGGGCACGGTGGAGCGCGCCGCGGAGGCCGGCGCCGAGGGGTTTGTCTCGAAGACGGATGCCCCGGAGGAGATCATCAACCGTATCGTCAGCGTCTGCGAGGGCAGACCGCAATACAATCCGGCGAGCCAGCGGCAGCTGCTTGCCGATCTGCATGCGCATCGTCCGATGACGCGACGCGACGAGGCCAGGGAGCTTCTGGATTCTCTGACCGAAAGGGAGCGTCAGGCCGTGCTGCTGGCGGCCGAGGGATTGACCAATCAGGAGATCGCCGCGCAGTTGTTCGTCAGCGAGCGGACGGCGAAGGCGCATCTTTCCTCGGCGTCGGAGAAGCTGAGCATGAGCCGTGTGCAGTTGGCGCAGCTGGTGGGCAGGGCCGACCTGCCATCTCCACTGGAACCGTAGGGAGGAACCGGGTCAGTCGGTCTGCCTGGATGCGACGAGCTCGACTCCGGCGGCGATCATCTCCTTGCGCGCCTGTTCGCCGAGTTCCGGGCTGACGGGCACGGTCAGGTCGGTGAATACGCGGGTGTGGTAGCCGAGTTCGACGGCGTCGAGCGCGGTTTCCTTGACACAGTGCGATTCGGCGATGCCGACGACGTCCACGTCGGTGACACCGGCCGTTTTCAGTGCGTTGGCGAGTGTATGGCCTTCCTCGAGGGCGATGCGCACTTCGGCGCGGGACTGCTGACGACCGGAATTGTCTTCGATGCCTTCGAATCCCGAGTAGGCTGCCGAATACTGGCCCTTCTTGAAGTGATGGCCGATGTTCAGCGACTTGATGGCGGGGTGCAGTTCGGCGTTCGGCGTGCCGGCGACGCCGTGCGGCGGCCATGAGTCGACGAAGTCGGGATGTTCGGAGAAGTGTCCGCCCGGCACGATGTGCCAGTCCTGCGTGGTGGCGATGTATGCGTAGTCGTCGCGGTGGTCGGTTACGTAGTCGGCGATGCGTTCGGCGACCGTGTCGCCACCGTCCACGCCGAGTTCCCCTCCTTCGCAGAATGTAGGCTGCACGTCGACGACGATCAGTGCTTTCGTGCTCATATGTCCCCTTTCGTTCGCCTCTCATCTTACGACGGGGCTGACGGCAGGCTGATATGATGCTTGCTCACGGTTTCCCGCCACAAACGCGGTTGGTCACGGTTGCCCGCCACGACACGCCGATAAGACGGCATGTTCGTGGCGGAAACCGTGACCAACCAATATCGGAGGAATCCGCCGCGGCGGTGCGACTACCCCTCAGACCGCCTTGCGGCGGCCAGCTCCCCTGACAAGGGGAGCTTGAAGAAGGCTAGGCGCACGGATGCGAACTCTAAATGAGATAACGCGTGCGGCTTTGGTGCGCCGGCAGGCGAAGGCGTATTGGCATACGTCGAGTCTGCCGGCGTGCCAAAGACGCTCCGTTATCTCATTTCCTCATGAGATTACGCAACACGTACTGGAGGATGCCGCCGTTGCGGTAGTAGTCGGCCTCTCCGGGGGTGTCGATGCGGACGACCGCGTCGAACTCGGTGGTGGAGCCGTCCTTGTGGGTGGCGGTGACGTGCACGGTCTTGGGGGTGACGCCCTCGTTGAGCTGTTCGACTCCGGCGATGTCGTAGGTCTCGGTGCCGTCGAGGCCGAGCGATTCGTAGGATTCGCCTTCGGGGAACTGGAGCGGCAGCACGCCCATGCCGATGAGGTTGGAGCGGTGGATGCGCTCGAAGCTCCGGGTGATGACGGCCTTGACGCCGAGCATGAGGGTGCCCTTGGCGGCCCAGTCGCGCGACGATCCGGTGCCGTACTCCTTGCCGGCGAGCACGACGAGCGGGGTGCCGGCGGCCTTGTAGTTGAGCGAGGCATCGAAGATGGTGGACGGCTTGCCGGTGGTGAAGTCGTAGGTGAATCCGCCGGGGGTGACTTCGTTGCCGGTGGAGGCGAGCAGCTGGTTCCTCAGACGGATGTTGCCGAAGGTGCCGCGGACCATGATCTCGTGGTTGCCTCGACGCGAGCCGTAGGAGTTGAAGTTCTTGGGTTCGACGCCACGTTCGGTGAGGTACTTGCCGGCGGGGCTGGACGCCTTGAACGCGCCGGCCGGGGAGATGTGGTCGGTGGTCACGGAGTCGCCGAGCAGGGCGAGCACGCGGGCGCCGTGGATGTCCCTGACGGGGTCGGGCGTGGCGTTCATGCCGTCGAAGAACGTCTGCCTGCGCACGTATGTGGACTTCGAATCCCAGGCGAACAGCTCGCCTTCGGGCACGTCGAGGCCCTTCCAGCGGCGGTCGCCTTCGAATACGGAGGCGTAGTCCTCGAGGAACATCTCGCGGTTGACGGTGCCGTTCACGACGGCTTCGACCTCTTCATTGGTGGGCCAGATGTCCTTGAGGTAGACGTCGTTGCCGTCGGCGTCGGTTCCGAGCGGCTGGGTGGCGAAGTCGAAGTCCATGGTGCCGGCGAGCGCGTAGGCGATGACGAGCGGCGGCGAGGCGAGGTAGTTCATCTTGACGTCGGGGCTGATGCGGCCTTCGAAGTTGCGGTTGCCGGACAGCACTGCGGTGACGGTCATGTCGTTGGCGTTGATGGCCTCGCTGATCTCGGGCAGCAGCGGGCCGGAGTTGCCGATGCAGGTGGCGCAGCCGAAGCCGACGAGCTGGTAGCCGAGGGCGTCGAGGTCGTCCTGGAGCCCGGCGGCCTTGAGGTAGTCGGCGACGACCTGGGAGCCGGGGGCGAGCGAGGTCTTGACCCACGGCTTGGGGCTAAGTCCCTTGAGGTGCGCGTTGCGGGCGATGAGTCCGGCGGCGATCATGACGGACGGGTTGGAGGTGTTGGTGCAGGAGGTGATGGAGGCGATGGCCACGTCGCCGTTGCTGAGGTCGAAGTCGCCTCGGAAGCCGGTGGACACGGCCACGGGCTCCTTGACGGTCTTCTCGGTCTCGTAGGCGGGCAGCGTCTCCTCGAACACCTGCTTGGCTTCGGAGAGCTTGATACGGTCCTGCGGGCGCTTCGGGCCGGCGATGGACGGCACGACGTCGCCGAGGTCGAGCTCCATGTATTCGGAGTACTCCGGTTCGACGTAGTCGGGGTCCTTGGCGTCGCCCCAGAGCTTGTTGGCCTTGGCGTAGGCTTCGACGAGCGCGACCTGCTCCTCGCTGCGGCCGGTGAGGCGCAGGTAGTCGAGGGTGACGTCGTCGATGGGGAAGATGCCGCAGGTGGAGCCGAATTCGGGGCTCATATTGCCGATGGTGGCGCGGTTGGCGAGCGGCACGGAGGCGATGCCTTCGCCGTAGAATTCGACGAACTTGCCGACGACTCCGTGCTGGCGGAGCATGTCGGTGATGGTGAGCACCACGTCGGTGGCGGTGACGCCTTCGGGGATGGAGCCGGTGAGCTTGAAGCCGACGACGCGCGGCACGAGCATGGAGATGGGCTGGCCCAGCATTGCGGCCTCGGCCTCGATGCCACCGACGCCCCAGCCGAGCACGCCGAGTCCGTTTTCGGTGGTGGTGTGCGAGTCGGTGCCGACGCAGGAGTCGAGGTAGGCGAGCGTGCGGCCGTTCTCCTCCGCCTTGCTCATGATGACCTTGGCGAGGTATTCGATGTTGACCTGGTGGATGATGCCGGTCCCCGGAGGCACGACGCGGAAGTTGCGGAACGCCTGCTGGCCCCAGCGCAGGAACTGGTAGCGTTCGCCGTTGCGCTGGTATTCGATGTCCATGTTCTGCTGGACGGCGTCGGCGATGCCGTACTTGTCGATCTGCACGGAGTGGTCGATGACCATGTCGGACTGGACCTGCGGGTTGATGACCTCGGGATCGCCGCCGAGCTTCTTCACGGCGTCGCGCATGGTGGCGAGGTCGACGATGCACGGCACGCCGGTGAAGTCCTGCATGACGACTCGGCTGGGCGTGAACTGGATCTCGTGGCTGGGTTCGGCGTTGGGATCCCAGTCGAGCAGCGCCTTGACGTGCTCGTCGGTGATGTTGGCGCCGTCGATGTTGCGAACGAGGTTCTCGACGAGGACTTTGAGCGAGTACGGCAGATGGTCGATGCCGGGCAGGTCAGCGATGGAATAGTAGTCGAAATCCTTGCCGGCGACGTTCAGTCGGGCAAGTTGATCGTCATGGATGGACATACGACCTCCGTGATGTACGAAATCATTAACACATTAGTTCTAGCGTGTTTTTGTTTCGTGTGGAATAATACGCCCGATTTTTGGAACGACCACGATGCAGACGAGGAAGATGACCGAGGCGATGACGAGCGCCACGAGGGTGGCGGCGAGGGTCCGGCCGGTGGGGATGATGAGGGCGAAGAAGCTTGCGACGAACGGGATGAACATGCCGATGACGCCGCATGCGGCGAAGAGCGCGACGAGGCCGCCGCGCCACGAGTTGAGGGGCCTGGCCACACGGGAGAGCACGAACACGCCCATGAGGAACAGGATGATGGCGCTGGTGGCGCGCAGGGATTCGAGGTCGGCCGGGTTCTCGAGGTTCCATCCCATGACGCGCGGCACGATCCATGCGCACAGCAGCACCGACAGTCCCGTGGCGATGCCGCCGGGCAGGGCGAAGGCGACGACGCGCCTGAGGAATCCGGGGATGTATCGGCGTGTGTTGGGCGCGAGCGCGAGGATGAACGCCGGCATGCCGATGGTGAGCGCGCCGACGTAGGTGATGTGCCTTGGCAGGTACGGGTAGGGCATGGCGGAGAGCACGACGCCGAGGGAGATGATGGCGGAGTAGACGGTCTTGACGAGGAACAGGCTGGCGACGCGTTCCATGTTGGCCATGACCTGTCGGCCGCGGGCGACGACGTCGGGCAGGTGGGAGAATTTCGAGTCGACGAGCACCACCTGGGCGACAGCCTTGGCAGCGGGTGCGGCGTTGCCCATGGCGATGCCGAGGTCGGCCTCCTTCAACGCCAGCGTGTCGTTGACGCCGTCGCCGGTCATGGCCACGGTGTGGCCGCGTCGGTGCAGGGCCTGCACGATGGCCTTCTTCTGGTCGGGCAGCACGCGGCCGAGCACGTCAATGTTTTCGAGCGTTTCGGCGAGTTCGTCGATGTCGGCAGGCAGTTCGCGCGCGTCCATGTATCGCGGCGTCTTGTCGCCGGTGAGACGCACCTTGCCGGCGATGGCGGCGACGGTGCGGGGGTTGTCTCCGGAGATGAGACGGCAGCGCACACCCTGTTCGCGGAACCATGCGAGCGTGCGTTCGGCGTCGGAGCGGATGCGTTCGGAGCACACCACCAGTGCGACGGGTTCGGTGTCGGGGAGCAGACGGGGGTCGTCGGCGAATGTCTCCGGGGCGGCGCCGCCATCCGCGTCAGCGGTGTCGGCTCTGGCGAGCAGCACGACGCGGCTTCCTTCGCCTGCGATGCCGTTCACCCGTTCGAGGATGTCGTCATGGTCGCCGCGCATGGCCGAGATCAGCACTTCGGGTGCGCCCATGTACCAGATTTCACCGTCGGCGACCACCGCGCTCCATTTGCGGGCCGATGAGAACGGCACGCGGGCCGTCACCTCGCCGGCGACGATGCCTCGCTCCCCCAGTCCGGCGAGGATGGCCTTGCCGGTGCCGTTGGGCTGCTCCTCGTTGGCGAGGTCGCACAACGCCTGTTCGGCCTCGCGCCGTGCCGTTTCATCCGAGCCGTCGGCGGCGAGCATCTCCAGACGGTCGAAGGCGATGCCGCCGTCGGTGACGGTGCCGGTCTTGTCGAGGTTCAACGCGTCGACGCGGGCGAGCGTCTCCACGGATTCGAGCTCCTGCACGAGCGTGTTCCGCCGGGCGAGCCGCATGGCGGCGACGGCGAAGTTCAACGAGGTGAGCAGGACAAGGCCTTCGGGAATCATGCCGACCACGCCGGCGACGGCGGAGACCACGGCCTGACGCCATGAGCCCGTGGCGATGGCGGCGTCCCATCCGCCGACGGTGTTCATCTGCGTCCAGATCAGCAGCGCGCACAGCGGCACAACGAGGAACGTCATGAATTTCAGTATCGTGTTGATGCCGGCGTTGAGGTCGGAATGGGTCTTCTTGTATATCCTGGCCTCGGCGGCGAGCCTGGCCGCATAGCTGTGCTCCCCCACGGCGGTGACGCGCCCCAATGCCATGCCGGAGACGGCGGTCGATCCCGAATATGCCAGGTCTCCGATGGTCTTGCGCACGGTCCGTGATTCGCCGGTCAGCATGGATTCGTCGAGTTCGAGCCCCCAGGTCCTGACGATTTCGACGTCGGCGGGAATCTGGTCGCCGGAACGAATCCACAGCAGGTCGTCTTTGACTATCTCGTTATGCGCGATTTCGACGTCCTTACCGTCGCGCCGGACGAGGTATTTCGAGGCGACGAGGATGGACAGCCTGTCGAGCGTTCGCTTGGCCCTGAGCTCGGTGACGATGCCGATGCCGGTGTTGATGATGATGACGAAACCGAACACGGAGTCGCGCCACTGGCCGGTGAGCAGCACCATGACCATGGCCACGGCGATGATGGCGTTGAACAGCGTGAACACGTTCGCGCGCACGATCTGCGCGATCGACCGCGACGATTTGTCCTTGGCGATGTTGATTTCACCTTGGGCGATGCGGTGCTTGACCTGTTCGCCGGTGAGTCCCATCTCCCCGGTCTCGGGCATTGCGTCATGGTCCGTTTTCGTCGCAGGCGCTGTCATTGCCGTCGCCGTCGCATCGTTCATCCGTGCACTCCCGTCAGCATCACGTTCATGTCCCTGGCATGCGGCTTGTCGTCGATGATGTCCATCAGCGCGTCGCCGATGCCGTCGGCGCCGCCCTTGGGCGTCGTCCCCTGTTCGACGATATGGAATCGGGCCGCATACAACGTCCGGTCGTCGGGGCTGATGGAGCTTTCCATGAGCACGACGGGGATGCCGGCCTGCCGAGCCTTGCCGAGCGCGTCATCCCAGCCGTTCGGATCATCCACGCTGATGACGATGATCTTCACATTGCGTCGGACGAAGCCCTCGACGCCTTTCTGCTGGCTGTCGGCGTCCCCGTTCGCGGCGGCGTACATCGGCTGCATGCCCTCCTGGCGCAGCGCGTGGACCATGTCCGAATCCCTGTCGGCGTTGGCCGGCCTGGCGCTGCCGACTACGCCGACGCCCACGTCGTTGCGGTCCACGCCGTCGTGCGCGATGGCCTCCGAGGTCTCATGCGTGTCTCCCACCGCCTTGTCCTGTGGCATGCAGCCGGCCACCGGCAGCAGCATGGCCGCCGCCGTCAGCCCGGCCAGCGCCCTTGCGGCCCGTCGCATCCTCATTCGCCAGTTCATCGTACGAAGAGGGCGATGGTTTCGACGTGGTGGGTGTTGGGGTAGATGTCGTGGCCCTTGATGTACCTGAGTTCGTAGCCGAGACCCGCGAGCGTGGCGGTGTCCCGGGCGAGGCTCGTCGGGTCGCAGGCCACGTAGATCACGGACCGGGCGCCGGACTCGGCGATCTGCTCGCATACGCGCTTCTTGGCGCCGGCGCGCGGCGGGTCGAGCACGACCACGTCGGGATGGGCGAGGTCGTTCGGGATGTTGCGCAGCGTCTTCGACACGTCGCCGGTGCGCGGGTCCACGTTGTCGAGGCCGATGGCCCGCAGGTTACGCTGCGCGTTGCGCACGGCGGTCTTCGCGCCCTCGACGCTGAGCATCCGGGTGCGCGGCGCGGTGGCGGATGCGAGCGGCAGCGTGAACAGTCCGGAACCGGAATACAGGTCCCATATCGTCGCGGATTCGGCGCCGTCGATCTGCTGTCTGACCAGGTCGATGACCTCATCGGCGAGGGCTATCGGCGCCTGTCGGTGCACCTGCCAGAAGCCGCCGGCATCGACGGTATACGTGTAGGAATGGCCGTCGGCGAGCGCCATGGTCTCGGTGAGCTGCTGGCTGCCGGAGCGGAGCCTGCCGTCGACCAGCACCGCATGGTTGTCGCCGACGGTCTGCCCGTCGCGCGGTTCGGGAACGGCGAGACGGATCTGGGCGCCGGGCTCGAAGCCGCCTTCCCATACGTGTTCGGTCTCGGCGACGGCGTTCACGGCGTCGGTGGCGAGCGGCATGGCATCCAGGGGCACGCGCACATGGGATTCGCGTCGGCGCATGGAGGGCCGTCCCTCGTCGTCGGCGATCATCTCGATGCGGGTGCGCCATCCAAGGCCGCGACGCTTCGCGTCGTCCTCCACACCCGCGACCGGCACGTCGACGTCCACGTGGCCGAGGCGCCGCATCTGCTCGGCGATGGTGGAGGACTTCCATCTGAGCTGTCCGGGGATGGAGACGTGCACCATGTCAGCGCCGCCGACTCCCCCGCCCCATGCGAGCGGGCCGGCGAGCGGCCACACGGGGTCCACGCGTTCGTCGCTGGGCTCGAGCACTTCGGTGACCTCGCCCGTCCAGAACCGGTCGTCGCGGTCGTGCGGCTCGTCGAGCCTGATGTTCACGAGCTCGCCGGGCAGGGCGAAGCGGACGAACACGACGCGTCCGTCGATATGGGCGACGCAGCGTCCCTGGTCGGCGTAGCGTTCGATGCGGACTTGTGAGGTCATGAGTTCCTTTCCTCGGCGATGCGGTGACGATGCAGCGGCGTGGCGATGACGAGCCACGAGATCCAGATGGCGGCGGCGAACATGGGCACGCCCATGACGAGCCGTGCGGTGCCGAGCCAGCCGACGTGATTGGTCAGGTACATGGGCACCTGCACGCCGAGACGCAGCGCGAACACGGCGATCCATATGCCGGTGACCATCATATACGCCTTGAGCAGCGGCCTGTCGTCGCGCCATGCGCGCAGCCAGTCGCCCAGATGGTCGGTGACCGGCTTGCGCACGAATTCGACGAGTACGCCGATGCCCGGGACACGGGCGATCAGCGAGACGCCCAGCACGACTATCCAGAACGAGTTGACGAGGAAGCCGGGCAGATAATAGTTGCGTGCGTCGTGGCTGAACCACGCCCATACCAGGCAGATGGCCACGGCCATCACGCCGGTGAGCGCGCCGAGCACGGACTGCCGCTGCAGCATACGTGCGATCACCTGCAGGACGGCGACGGCCGCGGAGACCATCACCGTCGTCCGCAGATCGCGTGTGGCGACGAACAACACGACGAACACGACGCCGGGCAGAATCGATTCGACGACGCCCCGAGGGCCTCCGATGGCGTCGATGACGGAGAAGTCCTCGTCCGCCAGCGACGCCAGTCCGCTGCGTCTCCTTTCCCCGTCCTTCACGGATTCGGGATCGTCATGACGTTCGCTCATGGCCGTCCGACGCCTATCGGACTTCGGAGAACAGGGGGCCACGGCGCAGCGTGGTCTGGGTCTGCGTTTCGAGGGTCTTGCTCAGCGGGCCCTTCGGCTTGCCGGGGATGTCCTTCCCGGCATCCTGACCGTCGTCCTTTGATTCGGCCTCGGCCTGCTTGGCGCGTTCGGCGGGGCCGACCGGCGCATGCATCGGGATCATGTCGCGCGGGGCGAGCGGTTCCTCGCCGCGGTCGACCACGAGGTCGGAGAAGTACTTGTCGAGCGTGGTCTTCTCCTCGTCGTCGCCGTCAGGCTGTGCGGCCGGTCCGGTGAAGATGCCGCGGAGCATCCAGCGCGGGCCGTCGATGCCGACGATACGGGTGTCGAGGGTCTTGTCCTTGACCTTCACCGGCAGGATGAGCTCGGTGCCGAACACGCCCTCGACCTCGCGGGAGCCCTCGTTGGCGGCGAGCAGGTCGGCGCGCACGTCGTCCCACAGACCGTACGACTTCGGCGCGGCGAATGCCTCCATCTCGAGGCTGGAGTTGCCGAGCGTGATGGTGGCGCCCATCACCGTGCCGGTCTGGCGGGCGCCCTTGAGGCGCAGTTCGATGCCCTGGAGGAACGGCAGGTAGAGCGAACCGATGTCGAGGTAGTCGTCGTAGTCGGGGATGTTCTCGTCGTCGACGTCCCACGGGCCGTGGTCGACGCCGCGTTCGCCATCGCCGAATCCTCCGGCCGCGGCGGTGTCATCGGCGTTTTCCGTGGTCTCGTCGGCTTCCGTGGCCTCGTCGGCATCGACGGCGTCGTCGACGTCGACGGCCTTGGATTCCTCTTCGGCTTCATGGTGCTTCTTGCCGAATCCGAACAGTCCCATTGTTCCTCGTTTCGTCACATGCGTGGGTTTTTACCGTTTATAGCTTAATGGTGCGTGGGGTCAATTCGGTGAAGGCTCACACAATCCCCCGATCGCCGCGTCGGAGCGTCAGTTGACGCCGACGATGTTGTGCGCGATGCCGTAGCCGAGGCGGATGAGCCCGCGGCCGAGCGGCCCTCGCACGGTGAGCAGGCGGCCGATCGTCGTGCGGCGCACGGCGGCCTCGGCCTCGGGCGCGCGCTCGGCGAGGTACGCCCACAGCTCGTCCTTGCGGCGGTAGTTCTCCTTGTCCTTGGACAGCACCATGAACACCGAGTCGATGGCCATGTTGATGGTCAGGTAGTGGATCATGTACCGGTAGAGCCCGGCGGGCACGGCGTCACGGTCGGGAGTGGCGTCGATCATGGTGCGCACCACGCGGATGAGCTGGTCGATGCGCCGGATCATCGTCTCCTCCTCGACCGACTGCCCCTCGCGGCCGATGAAGTAGCGGTAGAGGTCCTCGTCGAGGTACATGAGCGTGCGCACCTGCGGCAGCGGCGCGTACGCGTAGATGTTGTCGACGTAGAACGTGTGCTCCGGCAGCTCGAGTCCGGCCTTCTCGCGCAGCACCTTGGTCCGGTAGATGAGCGAGTGCATGAGCAGGTTCTGATCGGGGCGGAACCGCCTCACCTCGTTCCATCCGAGGATGGTGTTCGGCTTCATCACGCCGCCGTAGCGCACGGTCTTCTTGATGCGCTTGCCCTGCTTCTCGTACGTGTAGTTCGTGACGACCAGGTCGACCGGCGCGGCGGCCTGCGCCTGCGTGCGTAGTTCGGCGAGCACGTTGCGCAACGCCACCATGTCGAGCCAGTCGTCGGCGTCGACGACCTTCACGTACATGCCGCGCGCGTTGGCCACGCCCGTGTTGACGGCGCCGCCATGGCCCTTGTTCTGCTGGTCGATAACGCGGATCACGTTCGGATACCGGCTTTCGTATTCACGCGCGAGCGCGAGCGTGCCGTCCTTGGATCCGTCGTTGACGATGAGGATCTCCGTGTCGCTCAGGTCCTGTTCGATCAGCAGCGAGGAGAGGCATCGTCCGAGATAGTCCTCCACGTTGTAGGAGGGGACCACGAAGGTCAATACGATCCGTCTGTCGTCGTCCGCCGGCCGCGCCTGGTCGGGCGCGCCGTCGACGATGTGATTTTCGCTGTTCTGCACCCTACTGTTAAACCATAGAATCGGTGTTTTTCCAAATGGGAGGGAGTGACCATGGGATTCGAGAGCGCGGCCGACGCCTTCCTGCGGTATCTGTCCGTCAACCGCGGCCTGAGCGCCAATACGGTGCGTTCGTATGCCTCCGACCTGAGGGAATGCTTCGCCTCGCTCAGATCGCGTGGCGTCGAGTCGCCGAACGATGTGACGGTGGATGATCTTCGTCTGTGGATGGGGGCGTCGTCACGCGATCATGCGCGTTCGTCGATGGCCAGGAAGGTGGTGTCGGTGCGCGCGTTCTTCGCCTACGCATACGAGCACGGCGTGACGGGCTCGGATCCCGCCGCAGGCCTGAAGACGCCGAAGATCCCCTCGACGCTGCCGACGGTGCTGAGCGAGGCGCAGGCGGAGCGGATGATGGACCGGGCCGACGCCGACGCCGTGGAAATCGCGGACGGATCGGAGCGGCCGACTCCGGCTGGAGGGGCGAGGCGACAGGACGACGGCGGGAGGAGCCAGGCGATCGGGATGCGGGACGCGGCCATCGTGGAGCTGCTGTATGCCACGGGCATCCGCGTCTCCGAGCTCGTCGGCATCGACATGGACGACGTCGATTTCTCCGCCCGTACCGTGCGCGTGCTGGGCAAGGGAGGCAAGCAGCGGGTAGTGCCGTTCGGCGCGCCGGCGGCCAGGGCCCTGGCACTGTGGATGGAACGGGGTCGGAGCGTGGTGCTGCGCTCCGCGACGAACGGCGACGGTCGGGCGGTGTTCCTCGGTTCCCGAGGCGGCCGGCTCGATCCGCGTCAGGCGCGCCGGGTGGTGCATCGCGCCGCCGCGGCCGCGGGCGTTCCCGACGTGGGGCCGCATTCCCTGCGTCATTCCGCGGCCACGCATATGCTCGATGGCGGGGCCGACCTGCGCGAGGTGCAGGAGATGCTCGGGCATTCCTCGTTGCAGACCACGCAGCGATACACGCATGTATCCATCGAACAGCTGACGAAACGATACGAGCAGGCGTTCCCCAGGGCGTAGATGGGTAGACGTGGGTAGACTGCTGTTCATGATTTCCATTACGACTTCGAACATGAACGGCATCCGGGCGGCGGCGCGCAAGAACGTCGGCTCATGGGTGGACGCCCATACGCCCGACGTGTGGTGCATGCAGGAGGTGCGCGCCCCGCAGGATGCGCTCGACCCGATATTCGACGACTTCGCGAACCGGTATGCGGCGGCAGGCGCCGTCGAGGGGCCGGACGGCCTCCGGCGGGTGAACGAGGTGTGCCGCGTCAAGGGCCGCGCCGGGGTGGGTCTGCTGTCGTCGCTGCCCGTGGTCGAGACCCGCCATGGTCTGCCCAGGCTGGACGAGGACGTGGATTCGGGCCGGTGGATCGAGGCCGACGTGCGGACCCCGGAGGGTTATGTGATCACCGTGGCCTGCGTGTACGTGCATGCCGGCAGCGCGGAGGACGACGTCAAGATGGCGCAGAAGTACCGGTTCCTCGACCACATGCTCGTGCGTCTGGGACAGCTGCAGGAGGAGGCCGCGTCGGGCGGCCGGCAGGCGGTGCTGTGCGGCGACTTCAACATCGCGCATACGCCGCTTGACATCAAGAACGCCAGGGGCAACGTGAAGCATGCGGGATTCCTGCCCGAGGAGCGCGCCTACGTGGACCGCTGGCTGGACGAATACGAGTTCGTGGACGTGATGCGCGACCTCGCCGGAGACATCCAGGGACCGTACACATGGTGGAGCCAGCGCGGCCGCGCGTTCGACAACAACGTGGGCTGGCGTCTCGACTATCAGTTCGCCACGCCCGAGCTGGCGGAAAGCGCCTGCGGGTTCGTCATCGACAAGGCGCCGACCTATGAGGCGCGCTGGTCGGACCATGCGCCGCTGACCATCAGCTACGCCGTGTGACGGCGGGTGGCGGGGCCGGCCGAGGCCCTCCCCGCCGCGGCTTTCAGCCTTTGATGGACAGCAGGTGGTCGTGCAGGAGCTCGACGCTGCGGTCGGCCATGTAGCGGTAGCCGAACCTGCCGGGGTGGAAATGGTCGGAGGCGTAGAACTGCGCGTCGTCGGCCTTCACATCCTCATGTGTCATGTCGAGATAGATGACGCCGCGCTCGGCGCAGATGCGCTTGCTGGCCTCGGTCTGCTCGTCGATGCGGCCTTCGAGGTAGCGGCGCAGCGTGGCTCCGAGCGAGGGGCTGTTGTACAGCTGGCCGCAGCTGTAGACGACGATGTCGTCCGCCAGCGCCTTGGCCTCGTCGAGTGTGGCGGCGAGGTCGTCGGACCATTCCCTGACGCTGCGCTGGGCCATGATGTCGTTCGAGCCGGCGCACAATACCAGCAGGTCCGGCTTCCCGTCGACCTCGGGCAGCAGGCGGTAGCGCACACGGCGCATGGTGGCGCCGAGCCTGCCATGCGTGCTCCATCGCACCGGCCGTTCCAGCACGTCGGCCACGCCGCGCGCCAGATCGGGGATCAGGCCGTCCTCCTGCGTCTCCACGCCGCAGCCGGCGACCATGGAGTCGCCCACGGCCACGAGCGTGAACGGGCGGGCGTCATCGTCCCCGGCATATCGTTCGCCGACCAGTCCGGTGCGCTCCCCTGCCGGCTCCGGCGCGAGATGCACGTGGTGCTTCGCCCACCATGCCTCGAGCATCGCCACCGTCTTGTGCATGACGTTCATGCCTTTCCCTCCCCGTTCATATGCGGACGCCTGTCCGGCGCACGCCGCCCGCCGTATGGCCGCCGCCCGCCTCTTGCCTGGTATGTATTCGGGACCACTATATGATGGCCGGCGAACCGGCCATCACGGCTTCACTGCAAACGGCCGATGACGCCGTCATAGATGTACATGTCCTCGTCGAACCTTCTGCCGGCCAGGGTGTAGGAGGCGCGGCGCTCGCATCGGCGGGAGAGCCCTCGGTGGTCGTAGAACCCGAAGTCGCAGGTGGTGTCGGTGTAGAGGAAGAAATCCTCGATGCCGGTGGAGCGCATGTGCTCGAGTGCGGCGTCGAACAGCATGCGGCCGACGCCGCGGCCTCGGTAGCGGTCGTTGACGATGAACAGCACGACCTCGCCGTCGTACCGCATGCCCTGCGATTCGGCGTCTCGGCTCAGGGCGCGATCGGTCCGCATGTATTCGTGGAACATGGCAAGCCCCTGCCTGCCGTCACGGCTGGCGGCGAGCGCCGCGTATGAGGCGATCTGGCGGATGGCCAACCGAAAATCCCTGCGGGGGTTGCGCCGGTCGTTGACGACGATGAGGCCGGCGACGTCGCCGTCGATGTCGGCCACGCGCATGAACGTACGTCGGGAAAGGCAGTTGCAGGCGTCGACGCGGGCGAGCAGCCCGGCGTTGCGCGGCGACACCAGACCGTCGTAGCTCCAGGTGCGCCTTACGATATCCTCGATCTTCGGCATGTCCTCGGCGCGCATGGCCCTGAGCACGGCTTGCGATGTCATATGTCATCCTTCCTTGTTTTGTAGGGCTTCCCCCACCCTAGCCGACGGGCCCGCCACGTGCCAGTCCGGAACGGGACGATGATATTCAGGCGACGTTCGGCGTATCTTCGGGTTTTTTCCGAGGATCGAGAGACAATGGTGTGGCATGCCGGCGATGGTGAAAGGCACCCGACGGGCCGGCGGGAAGGCTGGGTAACGATGATGTCGATGCTGTTCGATGACGACGCCGAGCTGGAGGACGAGTTCAGGTCCGTGGCGTTCGCGTCCGATGACGTGCGTGCGATGGAGCGGCCCCTGTTGGAGGACGGCGTGCCGCTGATGCGCATGGCCGCTTCGGCGACGGCGATGACCGCGCGCGTGATGATGGCCCGCGCCCATGTCTCCCCTGATGCCGCGCGCATCACCCTGCTCGCCGGGGGCGGGGACAACGGCGGCGATGGACTGTTCGCCGCGGCCGAGCTTGCGTCCGACGGCGTGGATGTGACCGTCGTCGCCGTGGGCCGTTCACTGCATGAGGCCGGTTTCGCGGCGTTGCGCGCCGCCGGCGGCGAGGTCATCGTGCTGGATGCCGATGCGGAGATTCCCGGCGTGGATGGACCGCAGGATGCACAGGAGGCCGCTGACCTGTTCGAGGAGGCCGTCTCGGCGGCGGAGAGCTCGCATCTGGTCATCGATGCGATGACGGGCATCGGCCTGCATGGCGAGCTTCGCGGCATTCCGGCGCAGGTGGCGGCGGCGCTCGGCGAGCACGGCCAGTTGCCCGATGTCATCGCCACGCCGTGCGGAGCGGGACGCGACGGATTCCCCCTGGTGCTCGCGGTCGATGCGCCGTCCGGCGTGGGCATCGACGACGGCACGCTGCCCGGACCGTACATTCCGGCGGATGTGACCATTACGTTCGGCGCGCTCAAGCCGTGCGACCTGCTGCCCCCTGCGGCGTATGTGTGCGGCCAGCAGGTGCTGGTGGACTTCGGGTTCGACACCGAGCCGTTCCTGCCGGCGGTGGAGAACGTGACCCAGCGTACGGCGGCGCAGTCGATCCGTCTGCCGCATGTGAACGATTCGAAGTATTCGCGTGGCGTGGTGGGACTGGTCACCGGTTCGGACGAGTATCCGGGAGCGGCCGTGCTGTCGTCGCGCGCGGCCGTGCTGTCGAACGTGGGCATGATTCGCTACGTCGGTCCGAGGATTGCGCAGGACATGGTGCTGGCGCGGGTTCCGGAGGCCGTGATGGGCAAGGGGCACGTGCAGTCCTGGGTGGTCGGTTCCGGTGTTCCTTCCGGTCCCGATGAGGGTGATATGGATGCGCAGCGGCGGCGCATAGCCGCGTTGCTGGCGCATTATTCGCCCGATGAGGATGGCAGCGAGGAGTTGCCGCCGGTGGTCGTCGACGCAGGTGCGCTCGACCTGCTGCCGGAGAATTGCGTGCCGCAGGTGCTCATCACGCCGCATGCCGGCGAGCTCGCCCGTCTGCTCAGCGAACGCGACGAGGAGGTGAGCGTGCAGGATGTGCTCGCCGAGCCGTTGAACTGGGCCACCCGCGCTTGGGAGCTTACCGGCGCGACGGTGCTGCTCAAGGGCGCGGTGACCGTGGTGGTCGGCGACGACGGCGACGGCAATCCGCATGTGTTCGTCTCGGGCTCCGGCCCGGCCTGGCTGGCCACCGCCGGCGCCGGTGACGTGCTGGCCGGCGTCATAGGCGCCGTGCTGGCCCAGAACGCGGAGACGCTGGTCAGATTGCCGGATCAGATGGCCGTGTTCGCGGCTGTGGGCGCCTATATTCACGGGCTCGCCGCCGGCATGGCGTCCGAGTCGTTCCAGCGTGGGTCGTGCCCGCCGGTGGTGTACGACGGCGAAAGCCCGTTGGAGTTCTTCCATGCCATGCAACCGCGCCGGATCGAGCCGGGCAGCGTGCTGGACGGCACGCTGGGCCATCCTATCGTCGCCGGCGAGGTCGCCGACTGCATCCCCGGCGTCTTCGGCACGCTCATCGGCATGTATGACGACAACGACGGAGACGACGCGGACGATGGCGTCGCGCCCGGCGATGGCGATGGGGACGGGGACGTCGCCGAAGTCCCCGTTTTCTCGCGGGGCGTCGATTCGGACGACGCCGCGGGAGGGGACGATGAGGCGGATGGCGACGCGGACGTCGTGCTCGATGTGGACCGTGACTATACGGACGAGGAGCTTGACGCCCTCGCCGATGCGCTCTTCGCCAGATACGAGGAGGAGGAACGGCATTAGTCCGCCCTCGGCATCGTCGCGGCCGCCGAATCATTGTCCGGCGGCCGCGACGATGCCGACGTTGCTATTCGGCGGCCTTGCCGATGCCGCCGAGGGCGTTGAGGGTGCGCGGATAGCCGATGTAGGGCATGGTCTGGGAGACGACGGCGATGAGGAACGCCTTGTCGTTGCCTACGTTCATGTTCGCCTTCGCATGGGCGATGAGCTGTGGCTCGCACCCGCCCTGCGCGGCCAGGAAGCACAGCGTGATCATCTCGCGCTGGCGTACGTCGAGACCGCCGCGCGTGTAGTAGTCGCCGAAGCAGTTGCCGACGAGCCAGCGGTGGATGTGCCGGGTCTCCTCGGGACCGGCGTCGGCGAAGCCGCGCATGTGCTCGCCGAAGATCTCGATCTGTGCCTGCTCACCGGCCTCCATACGGGTCTCGGGACCGACCGTGCCCTGCTGTTCGAGGGGCAGGGTTACCTTCTCTTCGAGGAACACGTCGTTGGTGGCGTTGAGGAATCCCATGACCCGTCCGATGCCGAGATAGGCGGTCGCCTGGTAGACGATCTCCTTGATCTCGACCGGGGTGACGCCGGATTTCAGGGCCGCGGGGATCATGAGCCGGTACTCGTCGAGTCCCTGGCAGCCGAGCAGAGCGGCGAGGATGGCCATGGACCGGGTGCGGTCGTCGAGGTCGGGATGGCTCGCGCCGGGGTCGTTCACCACTTCGTCGTAGGCGAACCGGCTGAACATCTCCACGAATTCGGGGTCGGTCTCGCCGAGCGGCTGCTTGTCGTTCATGAGCTGGTCGTATTTTTTTCTGAATGATTCGAATGCCATGTCTCAACACATACCACGGAATCGCGGAGCATACGAATGTTCGCCGTGCATGACCGTCCATGCACGAACCGTATGAGCACCGTCATATGACGACCGCGTGACGGCGTCGTCCGTCAATCGTCGGTTCCGTTGGCGAGGTTGCGGCCGATGACGTCGAGGAACGCCTGGGCGCCGTCGATGCGGCCGGCAACCTGCCCGCCGGCATCGCGGGTCTCGTCGTTGAACACGTAGACGTCGAATGTGGGCAGGTCGACGCCGCGCACGGGCAGTGTGGAGAGGCGTCCGTCACCGCCGACGGCGACGGACGCCATGAGGCCTACGGCGAGGCCGGAGGCGATGATTGCCTTCATGGTGTTGACGTCGGCGACCTCGATGAGCTGGGTGACGTCGATGCGAGTACGAAGAAACTCGGCGACGGCCTTGGAGTGTACGAAGTCGTCGCCGAGCGTGACGAACCGCAGACCTCGGAACAGTGTCTCGTCGCCGAAATCGAAGTCGTGACGTCCCCTGAGCGGCTCGGGCGGGTTGGCGGCCGAATGGACGAGCTCGAACGGGAACGACGCGATCTTGAACGATTGGATGCCGCCGATGTCGGGGCGGGCGTCGATGGTGGCGACGGCGCCGAAATCCACGTCGTGGCGTTCGATCTGCTCCATGAGCCGTTTGGAGCCGACCGACTGCACGGATATGCGCCCGTGCAACCGGTCGGCAAGCATGTCGATGGAGGCGTCGCCGAGCAGATAGGCGGAGATGATGGGCGGCAGTCCCACGGTGTAGACGTCGGGCGCATGCGCGGCGTCGAGGTCGTCGGCGAGCGCGTCGAGTTCGCCGAGTATGGCGGCGGTGTGACGGACGACGATGAGCCCTTCGGCGGTGAGGCTGAGCCCTCCCCCGGCGCCGAACCGCTGGCGTTGCAGCAGGGTGGCGCCGAGTCGGGATTCGAGGCGTTTGATCGCCTGCGATACGGTGGGCTGGGAGACGCCGGCGGCGGCCGCAGCGTCGGTGAAACTGCCGAGTTCGGCGACGAGCTGGAACAGTTCGAGGTCCCGTATGTTCTCTATCGACGCCACATTGCCTCCCCCGCGTTCAACGACATTGGTGTCTGTCATTGTACGCGGGGTGTCCGAGGGCGTCATTACCGGTCTTCGGGATGCCAGGTGGCGGCCTCGACGGCGGCGGGCACGTCGTCGACGGGTTCGCGGTTAAGGCCTTCGGCGATGGCCTGTTCGGCCACGGCGGTGGCGACCCTGCGGGAGATCTCGGTGAGGCTGCTGACCGGCGGCAGCACGGCGGCGCCCGGCTGGTCCACGTCGATCATGTCGGAGATGGCGTGGGCGCCGGCGAGCAGCATCCGGTCGCTGATGAGACGCGCCTTGCCGACGATGGCGCCGAAGCACAGGCCGGGGTACATGAGCGCGTTGTTGCCCTGGCCGATGTGGTAGGTGACGCCGTTGTATTCCACGGGCGCGGAGGGCGTGCCGGTGATGACGAACGCCTTGCCGTCGGTCCAGCGGATCACGTCGGCGGCCTTGGCCTCGGCGAGTTCGGTCGGGTTGGAGATCGGGCAGATGAGCGGACGCTCCACGTGGCTGGCCATGGCGGTGACGACGCGTTCGTCGAAGGCGCCGGGGCGGGTGGAGGTGCCGATGAGCACGGACGGCTTGAACGCATCGACGACCTGGGCGAGGTCGGTGGTGTCGGCCACGTCGGCGAATTCGGCCGGGTCGTGCGCGTACTTGCGCTGGCCTTCGGTCAGGTTCTCCTGGCCTTCGAGCACGAGGCCGTAGCGGTCGACGAGGGCGACCTGAGCCATGGCCGCGGCGCGGTCCATGCCGCCGTTCATGACCATGTCGTCGACGAGCTGGTCGGCGATGCCGACGCCGGCGGTGCCCGCGCCGAACACGAGGATGCGCGTGTCCTCGTAGCCGGTGCCGGCGATCCTGCGGGCGGCGACGAGCGCGGCGAGCACGGTCACGCCGGTGCCCTGGATGTCGTCGTTGAGGGTGAGCACGTCACGGCGGTAGCGTTCGAGGATCGGTGCTGCGGTGGGTCGGCCGAAGTCCTCCCAGTGCAGCAGGGCGTCCGGGTAGAGTTCGAGGCTGTCGTGCACGAACCTGTCGATGAACGCGTCGTAGCGTTCGCCGCGCACGCGGGGGAAGCGGTTGCCCACGTAGTCGGGGTTGTCGAGCAGCTCCTGGCGGTCGGTGCCCACGTCGATCATGACGGGCAGCACGCGTGAGGGGTCGATGCCGGCGGCGGCCGTGTATACGGCGAGTTTGCCGGTGAGGATCTCCGCGCCCTGCGCGCCCCAGTCGCCGATGCCGAGGATGCCTTCGCCGTCGGTGGCCACGATGAGGTCGATGTCGCGGCCCTGCGCGTACTGGCGCAGCGCGTCCTTGATGCGTTCGGGATGCTCGATGGACACGTAGGCCACGTCGCTGCCGAGATAGTACCTGTCGTACTGCTGGATGGACTGGGCGACGGTCGGCGCGTACACGATCGGCATGTATTCGGTCAGATGCCTGGCCATGCCGTGGTAGAACAGCGCGCGGTTCTCGCGGGCCACGCCCATCAGGTACAGGCGCTTGTTGAGGTCGCCGTCGATGGCGGAGAACCTGGCGTGCATCACCTTCTCCTGCGCGTCGAGCGTGCGCACGGCGGCGGGCAGCAGGCCGTCCACGTCGTTGGCGACGCGCTCCTCGGCGGTGAAGGCGGCGCCCTTGTTGACGAAGGGGTTCCTCAGCGTTTCCATTCCGGTCATGATTACCGTCCTTAGTCTCGACGTTCCGTCGGCGTCCGCCGGCGTCCGGGCTTCGCTGCCCGGCTGATGTCTACCAACCTATGAAGATGGCGGACACCGTACAAATAAACAACGCTTATATATGCGACACGCCTGAAACACCAACGTTTATGGCCATCCACGACGGCGAGTCGGACCCATATAGACGATGCTTATTTGTGAACCACATCACATTTTTCCTACGCTCATGACATCACCCAGACCCGCACGACGATGACGCCGTCGTCATGACCGTGCGCGCCTCGGGGACATCGAGCAAAGGAGCATCATGACGCAGGCAACCAAGCAACGAACCAGGCAACTCATCAAGGCCGCGGTCTGCGTGGCCGTCACCGCCGCCATCTACGTGGTGCCGCCACCCGACGGCCTCGAGCCCAGGGCCATGCACATGCTCGCCATCTTCCTCGGCACCATCCTCGGCCTCATCCTCCAGCCGCTGCCCACGTCGGCCGTCGCCATCATCGGCCTGACCATCGCAATGCTCACCGGCGCCATGGACCCGAAGACCGAGGCGTTCGCCGGGCTCGGCAGCGCATCCATCTGGCTCATCGTCGCCGCGTTCTTCATCGCCCAGGGCTTCGTCAAGACCGGACTGGGCCGACGCATCGCCCTGGTGTTCATCAGCCTGCTCGGCAAGTCCACGCTCGGCATCTCCTACGGCCTGTCCGCCGCCGACCTGCTGCTCGCCCCCGCCACCCCGTCGAACACGGCGCGACTCGGCGGCATCCTCTTCCCCATCATCACGTCCATCAGCGACGTGCAGAAATCCACGCCCGAATCCGACGAATCCCGGCGCCGCATCGGCGCATACCTCGCCGTCACCGCCAACAACGTCAACGCCATCACCTCCGCCATGTTCACCACCGCCATGGCCGCCGGCCCCGTCGTCGCCCAGCTCGCCGCCGACTCCGGCGTCACCATCGGCTGGGGCACGTGGGCGCTCGCCGGCATCGTCCCCGGCGTGCTGTGCCTGCTCATCATCCCGGCACTGGTGTACAAGGTGTATCCGCCGACCATCAAGCATGTGCCGGCCGCGCAGAGCGACGCCCGCAGGGAACTTAAGGAGCTGGGGAAGCTGAGCGTCAAGGAGTGGATCATGGCCGCCACGTTCGTCGTCATGCTGGTGCTGTGGGCCACCGGTTCGGTGACCGGCATCAACGCCACCACCGTCGCGTTCCTCGGCGTGGCCGTGCTGCTCGTCTCCGGCATCATCACGTGGAAGGACATGGCCGCCAACACCTCCGCCTGGTCCACGCTCATCTTCTTCGGCGTGCTGGTCGGCATGGCCACCCCGATCAACAAGCTCGGCGTGGCCGAATGGGCCGGCGAGATCATCGCGCAGGCCACGGACGGCCTGCCGTGGATGGCGGTGCTGGCGCTGCTCACGGTCTGCTACTTCCTCATGCACTACATGTTCGCCGCCGAGCTCGCCCAGGCAGTGGCCCTGTACACGCTGTTCCTCGGCGTGGCCGTCGCCGCCGGCGCTCCCCCGGCCGCCGCGGCGCTCATGCTCGGCTGCGCCACCGGTCTGATCGGCGCGATGACGCACTACGCCTCCGGACCGGCGGCGCTGATCTACGGCGCCGGCTACGTGAAGACGCCCGAGTTCCTGAAGATCGGCTTCCTGTGCGGCATCGTCGCCGTGGCCGTCTGGCTCACGGTCGGCATGGGCTGGTGGAAGATCATCGGCATCTGGTGATCGGAACGACGTCCGGACCATAGACGCGGAATCATTCGCGCCCGGCCTCTTCCCGGCGCCATCGCCGGCGAAGAGGCCCGTCGTCGTCCTTGGTTCCTCATACGCGTATCGCGGTATCGAGGGCAGTGAGCTTCCCGCCACCTCTCACGCTACCCTTATTTGTCCCGACACACCTCTACAGCCCCAAAGGCAAACGTTAAATGTGACGCAAATCACAGGAATCGAGGAATCCGGTCCGAGACGTCAGCCATAGACTCGGGGCATGACCATTGTCCATATTCCAATCGGGGCCCGGCTCGTGGTCCGCACGACGATCGGAACGAACGAAGAGGGACGCGAGCAGTACCGCGATTTCGTCGGCCATGTGACGGCATGGGACGGGGTGACGCTGAGCCTGCTGCGCGACGAATCCGCGAACGGGCGTCGTCCGGCCCAGCTGGTCGATATCAGGGCGGCCGACATCGTTCGGTTCAAGCCGGTTCCCGAACGTCCGACGAACATCGAACGCCTGCGCGCCGGACATCGAGACTGATTTCTTATTCGTACAACGTGTTGATGCTGTAAGATATTGCCGACAGGATAATCATCGCAACGACCATCGGCAAGGAGACGGCATGGCACAGCGTAGGAACACGCGGACCGAGGCGGCGGTCAAGCAGGCGTTCATCACCCTGACCCGGAAGAAGGGGTTCGACGCCACCACGGTGAGCGACATCGCCCGTGAGGCGCGGATCAACCGCGGTACGTTCTACACGCATTACACCGACAAGTTCGACCTGCGACAGCAGCTTATCGCCAACGCCGTGGGCGATCTGGCCGACATCATCCTCAGATCGCAGCATCATCCCGGGCAGGAGTTCGTCCCCTATGAGGCCATTCTCGGCGGCCTGCGCTATATCAAGGGGGATTTCGACTTCTTCGACACCATATCGCACAGCGGCTCCGACATGGAGCTCTACACCAAGACGAAGGAGCTGATCGCCGACCTGCTGGTGGTCGAAACGGAGAAATCGGGGATACGCCTGGAGGCGGACGGCATCCCCGTCATGTACGGCACGGAGATGATGGCCTCGGCCCTGACCTCGGCCATCTGGATATGGCTGCGACGCGGCTGCGACGAATCGCCGGAGGACGTGGCCATGTTCATCGAACGGGCGAAGAAAAGCGCATTCGACAGGCCGCTCGCCACTCCCCCGACCGCCGTCACGCCTCCGTATGACGGCGCCGCCCGCCACTAGGCGCAGACGCGCATCCCTATAGCGCCGTGCGCACCTGCGCCACGAAGGATTCCCGGCCGGCGAGCCGGATGATGTGTTCGCCCCGCTTCGCCGATTCCAGCAGATCGGACTGCCATTCCCCTCCGTCGATCGACAGCGACACCTCGTCGTAGTCGATGTCCCCGGAACGCTGCCAGGCCTTGAATTCCCGGTAGGGCTGCGCGACGGCGAAGAACGCGCGTATGGAGTCGCGGGCGGATTCGGCCGCCTCGCCCCGTGCGTCGGAGGATTCGCTCTCCAGCAGGTCGGCCATGTCGGCGAGACGGCCGCTCATATGGCGCAGCAGTTCGGCCACGTTCGTCGCGTCCTCCTCCACCATGGCGCGGGTGCGGTCCGGATCGGTGAGCGCCACACGCGTCATGTCGCGCCAGCAGCCGGCGGCGAGCGCCTGGGCGATGTTGCGTTCGGGCATATCGGTCAGCTCGTTGGCGAGCGCGGTGGCGACCACGTGCGGCATGTGCGAGATCATGGCGGCCGCACAGTCGTGGGTGTCGTCGTCAAGCACGATGATGCGATTGCCGACGCCGGTGCAGATCATGTCGGCGACGAGCAGGAACCGGTCGTAGTCGGTGTCGTCGTCCACGGTGACGGCCCAGAGCGCGTCGTCGTAGAGCTCGGGGCTGGAGGCGCCGTAGCCGGAGAATTCGCTGCCGGCCATGGGGTGGGCGCCGACGTAGCGGTCTTCGAGGCCGGCGGCCCTGACCTCGTCGCGCACCTGTCCCTTGACGCTGCCGACGTCGGTGAGCGTCGCATGGGGGTCGAGCACCGGGGCGAGCCTTGCCAATGCCTGCGGCATGGCCTTCAGCGGGGTGCATAATACGAGCACGTCGGGTTTCGCCAGGGCGAGATCCTCGATGCTTCCCACGCATTCGATGCCGGCGGCACGCGCCTGCTCGTACGGATGAGGACGGTGGTTCCACGCCACGACGCGGCGGCCGTTGGCGACGAGGCGGCGCGCCAGCGATCCGCCGATGAGGCCGAGTCCGGCGATGGCGATGGTGTCCGCGTTGGGCAGTCCCTCGTTGTTCATGATGTTCATTTCCACAGCAGTTCCCTATCGGTTTCGGGGTCGTCGTTCCAGCTTGTCGTCGTATCGTCGAGATGGACGCCGCCCTGTGGGAGCATCCAGGCGCTGACGGGCGGGCTGGGTCGTTCCCTTCGGGGATAGACGGCGAGCGTCTTCACCCAGTCCCCGTGGGCGAGCACCTGGGAGAGCGCCGCCTTGAACTGCGGCTGCCATGGGGCGGCGTCGAACGTGGCGATGAAGCTGTAGGTGCCGTCGTTGCCTTTGATGGGTCGGGAGATGAAGCTGGTCATGTTGAGTCCGGCGTATCGGAGCACGTCGAGCAGGTTGGCAAGCACGCCGGGCCCGGTGTTCAGCAGGATGAACGCCACGATGGATTCGAAGTCCCGTTCCCCGTTCGCCTGCACGGCGCCCTGGGCCCGTATGGCCCCGAGCTGCCGTCGCGCGTCGTCACGCGGGGCGAGGACAAGGAATTCGGTGCGGCCGCCGCTGAAGTCCTGCACGGAGCGGGCCAGCACGTCGAGGCCGTAGATGTCGGCGCATACGGATGGCGCGAGGGCGACCTGGTCATCTGTGATGTCCCGGCAGGCCGCTGCGTTCGACGCCGTCGGTCGGACCGCGAGATCACGGTCGGCGATGAAGCCGGTGCATTGCGCCAGTCCATGCGGATGGGCGCATATGGTGGTGAGTTTCGTATGATTCGGTTTGACCAGCGCGTCGAACGAGATGTCGATGCCGATCCTGGCGAAGCCCACGACGTCGTCGGCGTCGATGAGGGCATCGAGATTCGGTACGACGTAGCCTTCGACGTTGTTCTCCCATGCGATGACGCCCCAGCCCTCGCGCCTGCCTACGGCGTCGAAGATGGCGGTGACGTTCGGTTCGGCCACGCACTCCCCCGCGTCGTCGATGAGCCGTGACGCCTCCAATGCGGCCTGATGGGTGAACGACCCTTTCGGGCCGAGATAATGCAGCGTTGTGGCCATGCCGGTCCTTTCCCGAATCGATGAACGGCGCAGATGGGCGTGTACCCACCATAGGCGAGGCGACGCCGATGCGATGCGGCCGTTTCAGTGCGTGGACTCGTGCTCGTAGCGTTCCCTCGGCGGGACGTGGCACCATTGCCGGGGCATGACCAATACGAGCACCTGGACGAGCACCATGCCCAGCAGCCAGACGATGCCGGCCTTCTGCATGATCGGGGAATAGGCGTCGGACGTGTATCCGAAGATGATGAGCGCCCTGGAGTTCGACGCATGCGATGCGATGAGCATGACGGCCGCGCCGGAGGCGATGAGGTGGAATCCCACGCCGAGGCCGTCGGAGCGGGCGCGCGCCGACCATGCGGAGACGCCGACCAGCAGCAGCGAGAGCACGAGACCGTAGGGGACGTTCCACGGCACGCCCATGCGGTGCGCGGCCGAGCCCACGAGACCGACGGCGAAGCCGGCGAGCACGTCGACGAGCAGACGTCCCCACAGGGGCAAACGAAAACTCCACGGCATCCGCCGCATGATGTCGTCGGATTGCTGCCGTGGAGTTCGTTTCATCGTTCGCTGAGCCATACGCTCCAGTATGGCGCGATGTTGCGACCGCCGGGCGACCGCTACGGTCGCTCGACGATCGTCAGAACAACTACTTGTTGTTGTTCTGCTGAACCGTCAAGCGGGGAGCCCCACAGGGCTCCCCGTAGGTGAGGGGAGACGGCCGCCAAGGCCGTCGACGGTCGTCAGAACAACTACTTGTTGTTGTTCTGACGACGCTGCTTGGCGCGCCACTTGTACCATTCGTCGCGGCTGAGGATGATCTTGCGCACGCGGATGGATTCGGGCGTGACCTCGACGCACTCGTCCTCGTTGGCGAAGTCCAGGGACTCCTCGAGGCTCATCTTGATCGGCGGGGTGAGGGTCTCGAGCACGTCGGCGGTGGCGGAGCGCATGTTGGTCATGTGCTTGGCCAGCGTGATGTTCACGTCGAGCTCGTCGGGCTTGTTGTTGATGCCGACGACCTGGCCCTCGTAGACCGGGGACTGCGGCTCGACGAAGAAGTTGCCGCGGGCCTGCAGACGCTGCATGGCGTACGGGGTGGCGACGCCCTGACGGTCGGAGACCATGGAGCCGTTCTGGCGGATGGTAATCTCGCCGGCCCACGGGGCGTATCCGGCGGAGATGGAGGAGGCGATGCCGGTGCCGCGGGTGGCGCTCAGCAGCGCGGTGCGGAAGCCGATGAGGCCGCGGGACGGCACGGTGAACTGCAGACGCACCCAGCCGGAGCCGTGGTTGGTCATGTTGTCCATGCGGCCCTTGCGGTCGGCCATGAGCTGGGTGACGGCGCCCATGTACTCCTCGGGCACGTCGATGGTGGTGTTCTCCATCGGCTCGTTGACCTTGCCGTCGATGGTCTTGGTGACCACCTGAGGACGGCCGACGGTCAGCTCGTAGCCTTCGCGGCGCATCTGCTCAGCGAGCACGGCCAGCGCCAGCTCGCCGCGGCCCTGGACCTCCCAGGCGTCGGGACGCTCGGTGGGCAGCACCTTGATGGACACGTTGCCGATGAGCTCGCGGTCGAGGCGGTCCTTGATCATGCGGGCGGTGAGCTTGTGGTCCTTGCCCTCGGTGCCGGCCAGCGGCGAGTCGTTGACGCCGAAGGTCATGGAGATGGCCGGGTCGTCCACGTGGATGAGCGGCAGCGGCTTCGGGTCGTTGGGGTCGACGATGGTCTCGCCGATCATGATGTCGTTGACGCCGGCGACGGCCACGATGTCGCCGGGACCCGCCTCCTCGACCGGCTGGCGGTCGAGGCCCTGGGTGCGCAGCAGCTCGGAGACGCGGAAGTTCTCGATGGAGCCGTCCACACGGGACAGGCCGTAGGTGGCGCCCTTCTTCAGGGTGCCGTTGTAGATGCGGACCAGACCGAGTCGGCCGAGGAAGTCGGAGGAGTCGATGTTGGCCACATGCGCCTGCAGCGGGGCGCCCTCCTCGTATTCGGGGGCCGGGATGTTGGAGATGATGGCCTCGAACAGCGGCTCGAGGTTGTCGTTGTCGGGCAGGCCGCCGTCGGCGGGCTGGTCGGTGGAGGCGTAACCGGCCTTGGCGGCGCAGTAGATCACCGGCATTTCGAGCAACTGGTCGAGATCGAGGTCGATGCCTTCGTGCTGCACGTCGTCGGCCAGGCCGAGCAGCAGGTCGGAGGTCTCGCCGACGACCTCTTCGATACGGGCGTCGGGACGGTCCACCTTGTTCACGCACAGGATGACCGGCAGCTTGGCCTCGAGGGCCTTGCGCAGCACGAAGCGGGTCTGCGGCAGCGGGCCTTCAGAGGCGTCCACGAGCAGGACGACGCCGTCGACCATGGAGATGCCGCGTTCCACCTCGCCGCCGAAGTCGGCGTGGCCGGGGGTGTCGATGATGTTGAGGGTGATGCCTTCGGGGTGGCCGTACTTGGCGGCCAGCGGGCCGGTGTACTCGACGGCCGTGTTCTTGGCGAGAATGGTGATGCCCTTCTCGCGTTCCAGATCGTTGGAGTCCATCACGCGATCCGGGACTTCCTCGCGCTCGTTGAACACGTGGGACTGCTGGAGCATCGCGTTCACCAGCGTGGTCTTGCCGTGGTCGACGTGAGCCACAATCGCCACATTACGGATATCACCGCGTACCGCCATCGAAAACCTCTCTTAGTTGACTGTCTATTTGCGTCTCGAATGGATTATTTCGGAAAAACTGGTTCTGTCTTTATCCCTGAAATACACAAACCGCACCAATGATAGCCGTATTCCTTGACAGAAGACCCGACAGGGCGCCTGCCGCAACGCCGCCGATTCGGCTACTGCGCCGCCTCGTCGGCGGAGCCGGGCAGGAACGGCGCCAGCGAGGGCAGTTCGTCAAGACCATGCAGGCCCATGTGTTCGAGGAACAGGTCGCTGGTGGCCAGCAGCGCCGCATGGGTCTCGTCGTCCACGCCCCGTTCGGCGATGAGCCCCCTCATGGCGAGGGAGCGGATGACGCCGTCGGAGTTCACGCCGCGGATCGCAGCCACCTGGGCGCGCGTGATCGGCTGCTGGTAGGCGATGATGGCCAGCGCCTCCAACGCGGCCTGCGACAGCCTCGCCTGCTGGCCGCCGCCGAGGTAGGCTGTCACCACCGGGTCGAACTCCCTGCGGCTGGCGAACTGCCAGCCCCGTACGGTGTGGCGCAGTTCGAAGCCATGCGGGGTCGAATCGTCGTCATAGCGGTCCTGCAGGGACCGCAAGGCGTGCTCGATGGATGCCACGTCCACGGTAAGCGCCCGCGCCAGTTCGTCGGCGCCGCACGGATGGTCGGCCACCATGAGCATCGCCTCCAGGCATGCGTCCAGCCCACCGGGGAAGTCGGCGGGGTCGAATCGTTCGGTGCGGTGTTCTGCGGTATTGCCCATCAGGCGAAATCCCCCTCGTCGATCATTGCGATGTCGTCGATCGCGGCGTCGTGCCGCGACCCGTCATGGTCGGCCCAGCGCAGATGCAGGGCGGCATACGGTTCGTCCTGTCGGAACTGCACGACGCCGTGTTTGAAGAACGCCAGCAGCGCAAGGAACCTCGCCGCGACCTGCAGGCGCGTCTCGGCGTCGGCGGTGAGCTCGGCGAAGGTGAGCGATTCGCCGGCGGGCAGCGAACGCAGACGGGTGCGCACGATCGCCGCCTGCTGGCGCAGATCGACCAACGGCACATGCAGCTGACGCAGCGACACCTCGCTTGCGGGCGCGTTGGCCAGGGCGTGCGCCGCCAATCCGGCGAGCCGCTCGGGCGTGACGGTCCAGACGAGTTCCGGGGGCTCGGCTACGACGTCGACGGCGCCGCCCGGGTGGGGCATGCCGCCGGCGTTGTCGGCGAGACGCCGGCGGAAGTCCTCGCCGGCCTGCTTGAACGCGCGATACTGCAGCAGTCTGGCGAACAGCAGGTCGCGCTCGCGCAGCGCATCCATGCCGTGGCCGTCAGGCTCGTCTTCGTCGTCCGATGGCAGCAACGCCGCGCTTTTCGCCTCGATGAGCACCGAGGCCACATCGATGAACGCGCTGGCCTCGTCCATGTTGCGTTCGAAGTCCAGGACGTCGAGGTGGTGCAGGAACTCCTCGGTGATGGCGGAGAGCGAGACCTCGGTCAGTTCGAGACGCTTGTTGGCCAGCAGGCCGAGGAGCACGTCGAACGGACCCTGATACGCCTCGAGGTCGACGGTGAACCCGCCCGGCACCGCCTCGCCGGCGGCCGCGGGGGCCGGCGAGGGCAGCCGCTCAGGCGACGACACCACGGGCGACGAGTTCGCGGGCCACCTCGCGGTATTCCTTGGCGGTCTTGTGCTGCGGCGCGTACATGGTGATGGGCGCGGCGGCGATGGTGGCGTCGGGCAGTTTGATGGAACGGGTGATGACGGTGTGGAACACCTTGTCCTGGAAGGCCTCGTAGATGCGGTCGAGCACCTCTTCGGAGTGCAGGGTGCGCGTGTACATGGTCACCAGCACGCCGTAGACCTCGAGTCCGGGGTTGATGCGGCTCTTGACCTTTTCGATGGACTGCATGAGCAGCGCCACGCCGCGCAATGCGAAGAACTCGGCGGCGACGGGGATGATGACGCCGTCGGCGGCGGTCAGCGCGTTCACGGTGAGCAGTCCCAGGGAGGGCTGGCAGTCGATGATGATGACGTCGTATTCGTCGCGCAGCGGACGCAGCACGCCGGCGAGCACCTGCTCGCGGCCGACCTCGGTGACGAGCTGCACCTCCGCGGCGGACAGGTCGATGTTGGCGGGGATGATGTCGAGGTCGGGGAACCGCGTGTGGTGGATGACGGCATGCGGATCCATCGACATGTTGAACATCGCCGTGTAGATGGTGTTGTCCACGGAGTTCGCGTTGATGCCGAGCCCGACGGAGGATGCGCCCTGGGGGTCGAAGTCCACGATGAGCACCTTGCGTCCGAAGTTCGTCAGCGCGCCGGCGATGTTGATGGAGGAGGTGGTCTTGCCTACGCCGCCCTTTTGGTTGCACATGGCGATGATGGTCGCGGGTCCGTGATGGTCCAAAGCTTCTGGCGCGGGAAAGGTCTCGTAGTCGCGCCCCAACAGATCAGTAGGCATAGCCACCATGCTAACAACAGCCGTGCATCAATCAAGTATTACTCGACAACATGTGGTTCGGTCGCCCGGCGGTCTTCGTCGCGCCTTCATCGCGCCCGTGGATGCGAGGTGATGTACGTCTCGATGAGCGTCTGGGGGCTCACATGCGTGTAGATCTGCGTGGTGGTCACCGAGGCGTGGCCGAGCAGCTCCTGCACGCTGCGCACGTCGGCGCCGCCCTGGATCAGGTGCGTGGCGTAGGAATGCCGCAGGGTGTGCGGATGCAACGGCCGGGTGATGCCGGCACGGCGGCCGGCGAGCTTGACGATCTCCCATACGGATTGTCTCGACAGGCGCCTCCCCCGCTTGTTGAGGAACACCGCCCGCAGTTCGGGCGCCCGTTTCGCCCGTTCCATCAGCGCGGTGCGGGCGCCGGCAAGATAGTCGTGCAGGGCGGCGCACGCGTAGGAGCCTATGGGGACGAGCCGCTGTTTGGACCCCTTGCCCATGAGCCTGGCGACGTGCGCCTCGAGGTCGAGGTCGGCGAGGTCGGCGCCGACGGCCTCGGAGACGCGGCATCCGGTGGCGTACATGAATTCGAGCAGCGCCTTGTCGCGAAGCCCCACGGCGTCGTCGTCCCCCTGTGGTGAGGCGGCGTCGAGAAGCGCCTTCACCTCGTCGATGGTGAGCACGTCGGGCAGGGTGTCGAGGCTTTTCGGCGCTTTCACGCCTTCGGAGACGTCGGCCGGCGCCTTGCCTTCGGCCACGATGAACCGGTGCAGCTCGTGCACGGCGGCGAGACGGCGCGCACGGCTTCGCGCGCTTTCATCGGCAAGGGAGGCGACGAATCCCTCGACATGGCCCCGGGCGATGGCGTCGGGCGCGCTTACGCCGTTCTTCGCCAGCCAGGCCGTGTATCGCCTGAGGTCGGACCGGTAGGCGGCGATGGTGGATTTCGCCAATCCCCGTTCCACGTCGATGTAGGCCAGGAACCGTTCGACGAGCTCATCCATATCGTTCACATCAGGCAATCGTACCCGACTCCCCTGCCGCATCCGCCCGGTCCGTGAATAAAAAAAAACCGCGGGCCGCGCTGCGAATGGCGCGGTCCGCGGTTTCACGAAGGAATCGCTATCAGGCGTTGGCCGGAGCGTTCACGTCCTCGGGGAGGGCGGCCTTGGCGGCCTCCACGATGGTCTTGAACGTGTCGGGATCGGAGACGGCGATCTCGGCGAGGGCGCGACGATCCAGATCGATGTCGGCGAGGCGCAGGCCCTGGATGAAGCGGTTGTAGGTGATGCCTTCGGCGCGGACGGCGGCGTTGATGCGCTGGATCCACAGCTTGCGGAAGTCACCCTTGCGAGCCTTGCGGTCGCGGAAGTTGTAGTTGAAGGAGTGCAGCAGCTGTTCCTTGGCCTTGCGGTACAGGCGGGAACGCTGGCCGCGGTAGCCCGAAGCCCTTTCGAGAACGACGCGACGCTTCTTGTGGGCGTTGACTGCGCGCTTTACACGTGCCATATGGTATTCCTCAGCTTTCTAATACGTCTTGTATGCGTTCAGACCACGGATCAGTGGTTGAGCATGTTCTTCAGGTTCGCGGTCTGGGCCTTGGCGAGGGCCTTGTCGGCCTTCAGGGCGCGGCGCACGCGAGCGGACTTGTGCTCGAGGTTGTGGCGCATGGAGCTGCCAGCGTGCATCAGCTTGCCCGTGCCGGTGACGCGGACGCGCTTGGATGCAGCGGAGTTACTTTTCATCTTCGGCATTGCTGCCCTCCTTATGAGTGGTGTTCTTCGGGGAAGAGTTCTTCAGCTCGGCGCTGGCTTCGGCTGCGGCCTCGGCCTGTGCCTCCTTCTTGGCGGCCAGGCGCGCGGCCTGACGGGCCTGGCGCTCGGCGCGTGCGGAGGCGCCACGACGACGCTGCTCGGACTGGGTGTGCACCTTCTTGCCCTTCGGGGCCAGCACCATGATGATGTTGCGGCCGTCCTGACGGGGCTGGGATTCGATGGTGCCCAGCTCGGAGACCTCGTCGGCAAGGCGACGCAGCAGTTCGACGCCGCCGATGGGGCGGGACTGCTCGCGGCCACGCAGCATGATGGTGACCTTCACCTTGTCGCCGCCGGAGAGGAAGCGCTCCACATGACCCTTCTTGACGTCGAAGTCATGGTCGTCGATCTTCAGGCGGAAACGAATCTCCTTGATCTCGGCGGTGCTCTGGTTACGACGGGCCTCGCGCGCCTTGATCTTCTCGTTGTACTTGTACTTGCCGTAGTCAATAAGCTTGGCCACCGGCGGCTTGGCGTTCGGCGCCACCTCGACGAGATCGAGGCTGGCCTCACGCGCCAGATTCAGCGCGACCGAGGTTGCGATGACGCCCACCTGCTCGCCCTTCGGGCCGATCAGGCGTACTTGCGGTACGCGAATCTCTTCGTTGATACGTGGTTCGGCGCTAATGATGACTCCATTCCCTATTGCCCGGCGAAATCCTATCTGCGTCCGAAACTACAGCGCGCATGCAAAAAGCATGTCCTTGGGAATGTCGAAGGCCATGAACGGCCGCCAAACGAATTCCATGGGAGTCTTCGCTCCCTCATACGAGATGCCTCTCGTAAGGCTGTATGCCTTGGACCCGAGGCCATGAAAGGCTTCCAGGTGGGATTTCTCCACTTTCTTGATTACTCAAGCCTTGAAGATAATACCACAGTTTTTCCGGCGTGCAACCGGCGTGGCGCGTCCACATGGCATCGGCCGCATCGGCCTACCGCACGGCCTTGAGCAGCCCCTGGATGCCCTGCTCCTTGAGAATCGTGCGATACGGTCCGGCCTGTTCGGCGATGAGCTGGTCGATGGCCTTCATGCCGAGCAGTTCGACGGGCGCATGGTCGTCGGTGAGGATGAGCGACTGGTCGCCGGAACCGGGCGAGGGATCGCGTACGGCCTTCATCCGGCCTGCGACCGAGCCCATGTAGGCGGCGAGGTCCTGGTCGCCGGTGCGCCGCAGGGTCGTGAAGACCAATGATTCGGCGTCCGTGTCGCGCAGCATCGTGCTGGCAACAGGCTCGCCGACCGTGTCGATGCCGCCGGTCCTGCGCCACGAGTCGTCGCATGGCGTCCTCGGATCGGAGAATTTCCTCATCTCCCTTTCGGTGGGGGACTTGGCGAACAGCTCGCGGTTCGTCGTGCCGGGCACGTCGGCGGTGTAGGTGGTGCCCACGCGGCAGGCGCCGTTGAACACGTTGGCTATCGTCGTCTGCAACGC
Source organism: Bifidobacterium saimiriisciurei (assembly GCF_010667655.1). GTDB lineage: Bacteria > Actinomycetota > Actinomycetes > Actinomycetales > Bifidobacteriaceae > Galliscardovia > Galliscardovia saimiriisciurei. Next base: position 160,362 of record NZ_WHZU01000004.1, on the reverse strand, counting down.
CTCGTTGATCGAGCCCTTGCCGTCGGAGATCATGTTCATGTTGACGACCATCACGCCGCCGGGGTTGAGGTGCCTGCGCACCATCGAGAAGAACTCGTCGGAGCTCATCTGGAAGGGGATGGTGATGTCCTGGTACGCGTCGACCATGATGACGTCGTATTTGTCCCGGCTGGCGGCGAGCCATGCACGGCCGTCGTAGGTGCTTACGGGGATGTCTGCGGGCTCGTCGAAGTACTCCCCCGCCAATCGGGTGATCGCGCCGTCGATCTCCACGCCCTGGATGCGCATCTTCGGGTAATACCGTTTGAGCTGGCGGGCGTAGGTGCCGGTGCCCATGCCGAGAATCAGCGCCGAGTCCGCGCGGTCGGCGAGCGCGGGGGCCGCGAGCGCGGTGTCATAGTACATGCCGGTGAGCCCGTCGGATTTCATGGTGACGGACTGCACGCCGAACAATACGTTGGTGGAGAGTATGGTCCGGTCGGCGAGGTTCTTGACCTGCAGGTAGTTGTAGATGGATTCCCCCTCGTAGGCGAGGGTGGTCCTGTTCTCCCAGAACGCGAATCCGGTGAGCGGCGAGACGACGGCGCTGCCGACGAACACGACGACGGAGACGGCCGAGGCGACGAGTCTGGCGCGGGCGCTGATGAAGTAGGCCAGCGGCAGGACCAGCAGCATGCCGGAGAAGATGAGGAAGGTCACGAACGTGCCGGCGGCGGGGATGGTGACGAATGTGGGAAGGAACGTGCCGAGGATGGAGCCGACGGTGTTGCATGCGGAGAGCCGGCCGACGACGGATGCGTTGTCGTCGAGCGAGTCGGTGGCGAACTTGCTGAGTCCGGGGGTGACGGTGCCGAGCAGGAACAGCGGCGGCACGAAGATGAGCATGCAGCTGACGAACGCGGCGATGACCAGGAAGTTCGTGGAGACGGTGACAATGAGCAGTCCGGAGACCAGCAGGATGATGTATTTGCCGGCCAGCGGGATGAGCGATATCCATACGGCGGCGGCGAGGATGCGCAGGTACAGGCGGTCGGGGTCGGGGTTGCGATCGGCCCACCGGCCTCCGAACACGGCGCCCAGCGCGAGGGCGATCATGATGGTGCCGATGATGATGGTCCATACGATCTGCGAGCTGGAGAAGTAGGGGGCGAGCAGGCGCGATGCGCCGAGCTCGGCCGCCATGACGGCCATGCCGGAGAAGAACTCGGTGACGTAGAGGAATACCTTGGAGTTCAGTATCGGCCGTTCCTTCGCTTCCGTTTTCCTCATGGTTCCCCCGCCCGTCCTGCAGCTGTTTTCCGACTTCCCCATTATGCCGCCGCAGCGTCGGACGGGCCGTGTTTCGCCCCTACAATGAGACGTGAGTGTTCCATCGACGACGAAGGAGAACCATCATGATCGATCATCTGACCATCAAGGCGAAGGATTTCGAGAGGGAGGCGGCGTTCTACGAGGCCGCATTGGCGCCGCTCGGCTATGCGAAGGGCGTGGAGTTCCCCGGCGCCGTGCAGTTCGCCGCCGCCGACGGTTCGAGCGTATGGGTGAGCCAGGCCGATGGCGAGGTGACGCCCATGCATGTGGCGTTCACCGGAGACGAGGATGCGATCGCCGCGTTCCACAAGGCCGGTCTTGCGGCCGGCGGCACCGACAACGGCGAGCCGGGGCCGCGGCCGAACTACGGACCGACGTACTATGCGGCGTTCGTGCATGATCCCGAGGGCAACAACATCGAGGCCTGCAAGCACTGATTCGCGTTGCCCTTCCCCACGCGACGGCATCCGTTCGCGGCTAGAGCACGCCGAAGTGCCTGAGGGCCTTGAGGATGCCGTCGTCGTCCACGGAGGCGGTGACGTAGTCGGCGGCGGCCTTCGCCTTGTCGCCGCCGGAGCCCATGGCCACGCCGATGCCGGCGTAGGCGAGCATGTCGGCGTCGTTGCCGCCGTCGCCGAACGCCATGGTCTCCTCGCGGCCGAATCCATACAGCTCCATGAACGCCTTGATGCCGGCGGGCTTGCCGCCGTCGGCGGGGATGAAGTCGCAGAACGAGGGATGCCAGCGCACCGACCGGCATCCGGGCAGCATGGCGACGATGCGCTCCTCCTCCGCCTCGTCCACGAACGCGGAGAACTGGAAGGTGGGGTGCTCGAGCGTGCGGGCGGGGTCGTCGATGACCAGCGACGGCGCGGTGGCGCCGAGACCGGCGTACTGTTCGCGGATCTTCGGCGTGATCTGGTTGAAGTACACATAGTCCGATTCGGCGAAGTTCGCGCCGACCTCGGGATGGGCGGCCAGATAGTCGAGGAAGATGCGCAGGTCGGTCTTGTCGATGTCGTGAGTCTTGAGGAATCCGTCGTCATCGAAGCAGTACTGGCCGGTCATGGTCATGTAGCCGTCGAAGTCGATGCCGAGCCTTGCGGTGACGATGCCCATCTGCGTGGGCGAGCGCCCCGTGGCTATGAACACCTTGACATCCTTCGCCTTCAACGCCTCGATGGCGTCCTTGGTGGACTGCGGCACCTCGTGAGTGGTGAAACTGGTCAGGGTGCCGTCGATGTCGAAGAACACGGCTTTGATCTGCTGCGCCATGGGCGTCTCCTCCGTTGGTCGTATCGCCATCAGCTTACCAACGGCCGACGATGCGCGGCCGTGGCTCCGGCTGGTACGCTGTGCATAACGATGGGAGGGCGATGACGATGGCGGGGAACGGCATCCCGGATATATCGATGGACGCCATGGCAGGCGGCGCACGCCGATGGCACAGTCTGCCGGCGGCGGTGAAACGGGTGTGGCTGCTGCGGGCCCTGTCACGCGACGGCGCCGGACTGGCCTGCTGTGCGGCCGTGGCGGCGGCCTGCCGCATCATCGGCTGGTGGTCGGTCTGGCACTGCCTCGTGTTGGGGGCGGCCGCGGCGTTGCTGCTGCTGGACCTCGTCACCCAACCGTTGCGTACGACATACTCCTACGCGTTCAGCCGGTATTCCATCGGCGAACACGATGTGATGCTGCATCGGGGCTGGCTGCTGCGCGACACCACCACCATCCCCTACAACCGCGTGCAGCATGTGGAGACCAAACAGGGGTCGCTGCTGCGACGGTTCGGTCTGACAGCCGTGGAGATTCACACCGCCGTGGGCGAGCATGAGATCCCCGCGCTGGCGAACGCGGACGCGACGGCGATCGTCGAACAGATCAGCGCACGCGTGCTCGCCTCGAAGGACGACGTATGACCGACGAACAGACGACATCCCCCATGCCGCAGGCCTCCGGCGCATGGCACCGAACGCATCCTCTGTCGCTGGTCATCGACGCCTACAACTGGGGCAAGGCGATCATCGGATTCGTCTTCTCCATGCTGGTGATACTGCCCCGATTGCACATGACGTTCCGTACCGCCTGCATGATTGCGGCGGGAATCATCCTGGCGGGCGTCGTATGGCTCGTCGCCGAATGGGCGTCCCGACGGTACCGGCTGGAACGCGATGCGCTGACCCTCCGGACCGGCCTGTTCACCGACACGCGCAAGACCATCCCCTACGACCACATCCATGCGATCGACGTCTCCGCCCCGTTCTTCTTCCGCCCGTTCTCGTTGGTGACGCTGACCGTGGATTCGGGCGGTGTCTCGGACGGCTCCACGACAACGCTGACCGCCGTCCCGGCGACGCTGTCCGCAACGCTGGAACGACTGCGCCGGCAAGCCTGTGGCCAGGCCCTACACGACTCCGCCACGCACGGCCCACGGACGGCGAGCGCGACGGACCGACAGCCGGACTCTGCACCAGCCACGGGTACAACGGACACGCGAGGACGGCTCGTATTCCGCGCATCCACACGCGACACCCTGCTGTTCGCCCTCACCGATCTGGGGTTCCTCGCGGCCTTGGCCGTGATCTACGGATTCGCCCAGAATCTGCGCGACCTGCTGCCCGAAGGCATGGTCGACGCGGCCGAGTACGCCGTCTTCCGGTACGCGGCCGGCAGCGTCCTGACCGCCTTCATGGTCGCGGCGGCCGTGTTGGCGTCGATGCTCGTCGTCAGCGTCGTCAAGTCGCTGCTGCAATACCATCGGTTCGAGGTGTGGCGGCACGGCGACGACCTCATCATCGTTCGGGGTCTGTTCACCCGCCGTTCCGTCACCATTCCGGTGCGTCGCGTGCAGACCATCATCATCCGTCAGTCGGTGCTGCGTCGCATGCTGCGGCTGAGTTCCGTGCAGGTCGGACTCACCACGCCTGGCACCGAGGGAGACGGAGACGACGACAACACCCGCGGCAACGTGCTGCCCGTCATCAGGGACGACAGGCTCTACGGCACGCTTCACGACATGTTGCCCGAATGGAATCCGCACGAGGTCCCCATCCGACGCACGGCGCAGGGCCTGGGACGGTATCTGTTGGCCCTGTCCGTGGCGTGGACGCTCGCGGCCATGCTTGCCCTGGCGGCGGCGGTGATGACCATGACCTCCTTCTACGCCTCGGTCGAAGGTGCGCCGTTGCGCGAGGCCGCATTCCCGGACGGCAATCCGGTCTTCGAGCCATGGTTCCGTGTGATATGGCTGCTGTGGCTGCTGCTTCCGACGGCTCTTGCCGGGGCGTATGCCTTCGCGCGGCGCTGGCTGCGGTGGCGTACGGAGGGGTATGCGCTGCTGCCCAGCAACCGGATCGTCGTCACCGGTTCGCGGGGGCTCACCTTCGTCACCATGGTCACATGCAGGTCCCGCATCCAGTATGTGCGCCGACGTCGCTACGCATGGCGCGGAAAGGCCCGGGGAAAGGCCACGGCGGAGTCCATGGTCATGCCGCTGTTCGTGATGAACGGCTACTCGCGTCTGCGGTTCGCCGCGATTCGCCCCGCCGACGCCCGGCGTCTGCACGACTGGGCGACCGGACGTCCGATGCGTCCATGAAAAAACGGAACGGAACCGGGAGCATGTCCACGGTTCCGTTCCGTCGCGATACGAGCAATCGTCCGCCGATCAGTCCTTGACGATGGTCTTGCCGGCGTTCGGGCCGGAGGCAAGGTCCTCGATCTCGGTGATCTCGAGCACCGGGATGGCGGCGGGCTTCTTGGTGCCCTTCTCCTCGGCGACCTTCACCTGCTCCTCGTAGATGGCGTCGTCGGTGTGCAGCACGACGTTGCCGCGGAAGCGGTAGCCCTTCTTCTCGGCGAGGTTGGCGAAGGCGATGACGAGCTTGCCGTTGGCCTGCACGTTCTTGTAGGCCTGGCCGGCGGTGCGCTCGTGGTAGGCGATGTGGTTGTCGTCGAGAACGAACAGCGACATCTTCGGGCCGAGGTCGAGCGTGCCGTCCTCGTTCTGGGTGGCGATCCAGCCCAGGTTGTTCTCGATGAAGGTCTTCATCTCAGCGGTGAGCGTTGCCATAATGCGATCCTTTCAGCAGTCGTTCGGTATCCGATTCAAGGGTACTCGCCGGCGCGGTGACACGCACGATGCACGCCTGTGAGAAACATCACGCGATTGCGCCGCACCGGGGACGGATGTCATTCGGGGCTTTTCAGCGCGCCGACCATGTCGATGCGGTCGAGCATCCGGTCGGTGACGAACGTGACGACCACGGCGAAGCCCAGCGCCAGTGCCGCGGATATCACGTAGCTGGCCCAATGCACGTGCACGGCGAAGTAGATGCCGGGCATGCGCAGCACCATGGTGAAGCCCTCGCTCACCAGACGTCCGAGCGGCAGGCCCAGCGCCACGCCCATCAGGGTGAGCAGCAGCATCTCCTTGTTCACGTAGTGCCTCACCTCGCCCCGTCGGAATCCAAGCACCTTGATGGTGGCGAGCTCGCGTTCGCGCTCCGAGATGTTGGTGGTCGACAACGTGAACAGCACCACGAAGGCGAGCACGCCGGCCAGGACGAGCAGTACGTAGACGACGGTGTTGATGAGCGTGAAGTTCTTTTCGAACTCGTGTCGCAGTTCCGCCACGCTCGTCACCGACAGGTACGAGTCGTCGCGTTTGAGCGTGTCGGCGAAGTCGATCTGCGCCGTGTCGTCGCCGTTGAGATGCATGAGCATGCCGTTGGCCCGGTACGCTTTGCCGAACAGCCGTTCATAGAGCTTCTGCGTCATGATGATGGTGTTGCCCATGTAGTTCTCTGCGGTGTCGTGGATGACGACGTCGACGCCATTGAACGTCGAATCCTTGAAATGCACGGAGTCGCCCGGCCGCAGATCGAGCATCTGCATGGCGTTCTTGGTCATGATGGCGCCGGAGTCCGTCGGCGTCAGACGCTCCCCGCCGCCTAGGGCGGCGCTCCAGTCGCTTTGCGCGGAACGCAGATGCTGGTAGTCGTCGAACCGGCGCTCCGACCCGGTCGGTATGACGATGAGCTGCACGTTCTCCTCGCGCCCGCCGCCCACGGACGAGACGGTGCCCGAGTCGACACGCACGCCGAGCACGTCCTTCACCTCGTCGGAGGCCCTCAGCCGCCGCAGCGCCTCGGCGTTGTCGTCGTCGCCGGTCACCGCCATGAGATCGTAGGCCACGACGCCGCCGTATTGGTTGGGGCGCAGCTGCACCACGGAATCCTTGATGGCGAACCCGCACATCATGAGCATGGTGCATCCCATGATGCCGGCGATGGTCATGACCGCACGGCTTTTATAGCGGAAGAGGTTGCGGGCCGTCACCTTGTTGAGGAACGACATGCGACGCCATAGGAGACCGAAGCGTTCCAACAGTATTCGCCTGCCCGCGCGCGGCGCCTTGGGACGCAGCAGTGCGGCCGGGTTGAGCCGCAGTTCGCTGCGGCACGCCCATATGGCGCTGCCGACCACCGCCACGACGAACAGCGCGGCGAAGGCGAGCCCGTACGCCGTGTCAAAGTACAGGTGATATGCGGGCAGCTGGTACATGGTGGCGAATATGGAGAACAGGATCTTCGGCATGACGATGAATCCGACCGCGTCGCCGAGTATGCCGCCGAGCACGCAGGCGAGCAGCGCGTAGACGACGTACTTGGCGAGGATCTCGCGTTTGCGGTAGCCCAGCGCCTTGTATACGCCGATGAGGCCGCGCTCCTCCTCGACCATGCGGGTTATGGCCGTGAGGCTGATGAGCACGGCGACGAGCAGGAACAGCACGGGGAACACGGTGCCGATGGCCTCGATGGATTTGGAGTCGCTGTCGATGCTGGAATAGCCGCTCAGCGCCGTGCGGTCGCGCACATACCATTGCGCCTCGTCGGTCTTCTCCACCTCGGCCCTTGCATCGGCGAATTCGGTCTCGGCCTTGGACCTCTGCTCGTTCAACGTGTTCCGCTGTTCATCCAACCGGCGTTGCGCCGCGTCGATCTGCGTGGTGTCCATGCCCAGCATGACAAGGTATGCGCGCTGTTGCTCCAGCTGCCGACCGGCGTCGTCGAGCCGCGTCTCGGCGTCGTCGAGATCCTTGTCGGCCTTGGCCTTCTCCTTGTCTATCGTCGCATTGGCCGCGGCCTTGACGGCATCGGTGCGCGCCCTCTCCCTCTTTTCACTGATGTCGTCGATACGGGTTCTGACCGCGTCGACGTTCGTCTTGTACGAGTCGGAGAACGATTGTCCGTCCGCCGCGCCGCCGACGGTGAGGATCACGGAGGTATAGACGTCCCTGGCGTCGTCGTTCACGGCGCCACCGGCGACGAAGAACGTGTGGTCGGGTACGGTGGAGCTTTTGCGGAACGCCGTGGACGATCCCTCTCCCCCGCCCACATCGGTGGCGTCGATCACCGTGCCGACGATGGTGTATTCGTGTTGTTTGAAGATCTCCGTGGCGGCGTCCGACGATTCAGAGGCCTTCCCCGTCGACGATGCCGTATCGTCCGCGGAGAATGTCACCTTGCCGCCGATTCGCAGACCGCTTGCCGTCAGAAACCCCTGGGTCACGGCGACTTCGTCGCCGTCGGCCGGCAGCCGACCGTCGACGACATACGGCTCGTCCATGACCTTGGAATCCGTGGCGGCGGGTAGCGCATTCACCGTCACCTTCGTCCGACTGCCGTCGAGGTCGACGATGGCGGTCTCGCCATGGCGTCCCTCGACCGCCTTCACGCCGTCGACGTCGCCCAGTGCCCGAACGTCGTCGTCGGTCAGCCCGAGCGTGGAGACGATGGCGATGTCGTGGAGATGCTGGCCGTCGAAGAACGCGTCGGCCGTGCGCTTGAGGTCGGTGCACGCGGCCTGCAGGCCCGTCGCCACGGTGACGCCCAATGCGGTGATGACGAGGATGGAGAGGAATCTGCCGATATGATGCGTCATCGTGCGCCGGACGTCCTTGGCGAACGCGGACCCGGCGGGGCCCGGCCGCCCGCCGCCGCTCCTCGCCGCGCCATCGAATCTGGTATGCGCCATCGCCCGTACCCCTTCCGCCGTCGTCGTGCGGACATGAATCACTGCACATCGTGTTGTGTTATACAATCACAGTATCGCCGGATCGCACGGCCATCAATAGACATCGGCGCCGGCCGATGTTGAGCGATGCGGCATGGCCCGCGCCCGTCGCACCGGCGCCGCCATGCATGAGGATTGGAGCAGACGATGAAGAAACAGCCCCAGGTGACGGAACGGACCAAGGCCAACCTGTGCAAGGCGTTCTGGAAACTGTACCGGACCCGGCCGATGGACAAGATCACGGTGCGCGAGATCACCGAGATCGCCGGATACAACCGGGGCACGTTCTACCTGTATTACCGCGACGTGCACGACATGTTCTCCCAGATCGAGGAAAGCCTGCTCAACATCGTGGAGGATCTCATCGAGGACATGCTGGCGCAGGAGGGACGCATCGACATCAGCTCGAACATGGGCACGATACTGACCATGGCGAAGACGCATTCGGCGTATATGTCGGTGCTGCTCAGCGACCACGGCGACCCGACGTTCGTGACCAGGCTCAAGGAGCTGCTGTGGCCGCTGGTGGACCGCTACCTCGGCATCACGCAGTCGGTGGAGATGACGCGCGACGAGCGCGAACTGCTCAAGCAGTTCTATCTCTCCGGCCTCATCGCCGTGATCGGCGCATGGCTGAACTCCGGCAACCGCATGCCGCTCGACCGGTTCATCGCGTTCGCGCTGACCACCATGTTCCCCAACCAGTCCGAAAACATCCGCTAGCGGCCGACGACGAAAACGACAGGGAGGCATCATCATGAGCATCGACGTCTGCTTCATCTTCGGCGCCGGCGAATACTACGGCCGGGGTCCGGAGATTCCCCAGGGCGCGTACGTGATCGCCGCGGACGGCGGCATCGACCATGCGGAATCGTTCGGGGTCGTCCCCGACGCCGTCATCGGCGACTTCGATTCCGCGGCCGATGACTTCGCCGAATACTCGCGGTATCCGAACGTCATGCGCCTGCCCAGCGAGAAGGACGACACCGACATGTTCGCCGCGGTGAAGCTTGGCTGGTCGAAGGGCGCACGCCGATTCCACATCCTCGGCGGTCTTGGAGGCCGCCTCGACCATACGCTGGCGAACATGCAGATGCTGGCGCAGATATCCCGTCATGGAGGCATCGGATTCCTGCACGGTGACGGCACGGTGGCGACGGCGGTCACCGATGCGACGCTGTCGTTCCCCGCATGGAGCCCGGAACCGGAAACCGGACGCATGATATCGGTGTTCGCCCACAGCGACGTCGCCCGGCACGTCTCCATCCGGGGACTGAAATACGAGGTCGACGATGCGACGCTGCGCAACACGCGGGCGCTGGGGGTGAGCAACGAATTCCGGAACAACATCGCCGCGACCGTATCGGTGACGGACGGCACGCTGGACATCGTCTATCCGGCCGCCGCGCCGACACCGCAATGGCGCACCGACCGCCCCGAGGAGGGGCCGGACGCACTCGGAGCCATCAACACCCATGTGTCCTCACTGCTGGCGCCACCGGATGGCCCGTCAAACGCCGGGGCGGTGGCCGGCAACGCGGGCGGGCGTTGAGCGCATCGGCATGAAAGCCGATGCCCCGCCATCGATCATCAGGGAAGGAAGTCAATCATGAACGAGGCGTTGTTCCTCTGCTATGCACGCTGCTCCACATGCACCAAGGCCCGGAAGTGGCTGGACGGGCATGGGGTCGCGTATACGGAACGCGACATCAAGGGCGAGAACCCGAATGCCGAAGAGCTTGCCGCATGGCATCGGGCCAGCGGGCTGCCGGTACGGCGGTTCTTCAATACGTCCGGACGGCTGTATCGGGAGATGGGGCTCAAGGACCGGCTGCCGTCGATGACCGACGGGGAGGCCATCGACCTGCTCGCGACCGACGGCATGCTCGTCAAACGGCCGCTGCTCGTCGTGCCGTCCGCCGATGGCGGGGACCCGTCCGTACTTGTCGGGTTCCGCGAACCCCAATGGGAGCAGGCGCTGGCGTGACGATCATCCGGTTCCTCTCCCGAGGGCCGAACGACGAGAAAGGTCCCGTCCCGGCGAACCGGGGCGGGACCTTTCGTTATGCTACGAGACTACTGTCGCGTCGCTGGTCTCACTCGGAGATCTCGGCGAAGTACAGCAGGGTGCGGATCATGTTGGAGGTGAAGCCGTACTCGTTGTCGTAGAAGGTGACCGTGCGGGCCAGGGTCACGCCGTCAACGGTGTTGACGTCGGTCTGGGTCGGGTCGAAGACGCCACCGTGGGTGTCTCCGATGATGTCGGAGGAGACGATGCCGTCACCGTTGTAGCCGAAGTACTCGGTGTCGGAGAAGGCGGCCTTGAAGGCCTCGTTGATCTCGTCGGCGGTGGCCGGCTTGTCGAGGACGGAGGTCAGCTCGGTGACGGAGCCGTCCGGGACCTGGATGCGCTGGGCGTGGCCCTGCAGCTTGCCGTTGACCTCGGGCACGACCTTGCCGATGGCCTTGGCGGCGCCGGTGGAGTGCTCGATGGTGTTGATGGCGGCGGCGCGGTTGTTGCGCGGCTTGGAGCCACGGGGGCCGTCGAGGATCATCTGGGTGCCGGTGTAGGCGTGGATGGTGGTCATGAAGCCGGCCTTGATGCCCCACTTCTCCTGGAGCAGCTTGACCATGGCGGCCATGGAGTTGGTGGTGCAGGAGCCGGCGGAGACGATGACGTCGGACGGCTTGAGGATCTCGTGGTTCACGCCGAACACGACGGTCGGGGTGGTGTCGTCCTTGGCCGGGGCGGAGATCAGGACCTTCTTGGCGCCGGCGTTGATGTGGGCCTGGGACTTCTCGGCGGAGGTGTAGAAGCCGGTGCACTCGAGCACGTACTCGACACCGTCGTTCTTGACCCACGGAATGTTGTTAGCATCCTTCTCGGCGTACACGGTGTATTCCTTGCCGTCCACCACGATGGCGGTGTCGGTGGCGGAGACCTCGACCGGAGTGCCGTCGTCGTGACGGAAGGTGCCATGCGTGCTGTCGTACTTCAGCAGGTAGGCGAGCATCGAAGGCGTGGTCAGATCGTTGATGGCGGCGACTTCAATATCGCCGGCCTGGCCACCGCGAGCCTGCAGCTCGAAGATGCGGCGGAAGGCGAGACGACCGATGCGGCCAAAGCCGTTGATACCAATCTTTACTGTCATTTATGTATCTCCTGAATGGAAGTGGCCCAAACGTGGGAACGGCGCTGTGCGTACGCTCACATACTTGTGCCAGCTGTTGCCAACGACTCTCATCCTACTGGGTATTCTGTACTTTTTCGGCGTTTACGCTGAAAGTTTGTTCATTGTTTATTCCACGTGTCGAGAAAAACGACGTATTTGCCCGCACCGTCGGCGCGCCGACCGGCGCGGACGGGACCGTGCGGCGCCATGATGCCGGCACGGCGGCATTTCATTCTTTTGGATGATGTGGCGTCATCCGCCGCCGAACTATCGTGTTTCCCTGTTCGCCGGTCGGGATTCGGCCGGCATGTGCATCGGGAGGTCTGCATGCGGGCGCAATGGTTGAGATGGACGCTGGGGCTGCGCATCGATTCGGGATGGGTTCCGATGACGCTGGCCGTCGCGACGTGCGCGGCCGTCGTCATCGTGGCGACGACGCGCGTCGCCGTCCGCCGTCGCCTCCGCGCCGTCGCCGCGCCTTGCGCCGGCGCGGCGGGAGGATTCGCCCTCGGGTTCGCCGTCACATGGCTGCTGGACCGCTTCACGGTGTTCGGCGTCTCGCTGGGCATGAAGGTGGTCTGGGCCGCCGCTGCGGGGACGGCCCTCGTCGGGGCCCTCGTCGCGGCGTCGATCGCATCCTCGGGCGTTGCCAGAACGATCGCCGCGGTCATGGTCCCCGTCGGCATATTGTCCTGCGCGGCGAACATCAATGTCGTGTACGGGGAGTATCCGACGCTGGGCAGCGCGCTCGGCGTCTCGGCGTTCTCCGGCCTGGACGTCGCCGCCCTGCGCCCGGCGACGATGACGGTCGGGCAATGGCGGCGCATGGCGCGGGACGGCGACCTGCCGAGGGTTCCCGGGCATGGCAGGGTCGGCTCGGTCGACATCCCGGCCACGTCATCGGGGTTCCACGCCCGCGAGGCGGTGGTGTACCTGCCGCCGGCCGCATTGTCGGACCGTCCGCCGAGGCTACCGGTGATGCTCATGCTCTCCGGGCAGCCCGGCAGCCCCGACCGTACGTTCCTGGCGGGCGGGCTGTCGGACGTCCTCGATTCCTACGCCGCCGCCCACCACGGGCTGGCCCCCATCGTGATCTCCGCCGACCAGCTGGGCAATCCCCTGCATAACACCCTGTGCGTGGATTCGGCCAGATACGGCAACGTGGAAACCTACCTGACCCGCGACGTGACCGATTGGGCGAAGAGCCGCCTGCCCGTCTCGCATGATGCCCGTCAATGGGCCATCGGCGGGTTCTCGCAAGGCGGCACCTGCACCGTGCAACTGGGGCCGAGCCATCCGGACCTCTACGGCTCGATGCTTACCGTGGGCTCCGAACTCGGGCCGCATAACGGCAGCGAACGCTCGATGATCCGAGAGTTCTTCGACGGCGATGCGGCGGCATATCGCCGGCACGTGCCCATCGACATCATGCGCGCCCGGGGACGCTCCGACCAGATGCTCATCATGGCGTCCGGGGCGATGGACGCCGAGTCCATCAGGAACATCGGCGCCATCGCCCCCGTGGCGAAGTCCATCGGCATGGACGTCACCGCGTTCACGGTGGCGGACACCGGGCACGACTGGCATGCCGTGCGGCAGGCGTTCGAGGCCGGCCTCGGCAGGCTCGGCGCGCGCATGGGACTGGCGGATGAAGCCGAAGGACGGATCGTCCCGTCGACGCATATTCACATCATGGCCGTCACGGCCGACCCGCACGATATGGCATACGATATGGAAGGAAAGCGCTGATGACACGTTGGAAGCCGATTATGCAGGATGCCCTGGCATGGGCGAGGACGCACCCGCTGACCATCGTGTTCACGGCGCTCGTCCTGCTGACGAACGTCGTCCTCGCCGTATGGTGCGCGCTGACGGGTGGCGTGTTCCCGCCGTCGTTCGGACGCGTCAGCTACAGCCGTCTCGCCGCGGGCATGCTCTACGTCGTGCCGTCCGCACTGGTGCTGGTCGCCCATCCGCTGCGGCTGCTCATCGACGTGCCGGCGCTGCTGGCCGCGGGTTCGGTCCCCGAATCGCGGTTCGGTGCGGCCAAGACCATATGGATCGCGCTGCTGTGTTCGATCGGCGGCATCGCCGCCGGCATGGGGGTCAGCGTCATGGTCAACGGCCACTCCCCCGCATGGGGTTCGCTGGTCCGGTTCGGCTATGTGCTGGGACCGCTGACGCTGGCCGTGGGACCGCTTATGGCGGCGAGCACATTCTCATCCCTGATGTGGCGTCGTCGCATCCGCGTGGTCACGTATGCCATCGTGGCGGCGTTCGTGCTGTATCGCGGGGAGCCGGGAGACTATTGCATCGCCTTCGCCGCCGTGTTCGGCCATCTGCTCGGCTACCTCATGGCGCCCGCCGCCGTGCAGGAGGCCATTCCGGGCGACGACGCCTCACGAAAGGAGGATTCCCCGGACGCGAGCTCCCTGGATGCCGGCGGGGCACGTCCGCGCATCACCGCGTTGGAGGCACGCAAGATGGTGGGCGTGCTCAGCGCCGTCTGCGCCCTCGGACCGCTGGTCGCACTGGCGTCCCCGATGCATCGCGGCCCGCTTTCCACGCTCGGCCTGCTGCTGGGCCCGAACCGCCTTGATTACTCCCGTCTGCATGAATGCCTTACGGATGCGGGGCATGCGGACTGCTTCCTGCAGTATCGCGTGCAGCGGGTCTCCATGCCCGGCGGCGTCATCGTGTCGGTGCTGCCGCTGCTGCTCATGCTCGTCGTGGCCTATGGCCTATACCGTGGGCGTCGCACGGCCGCCGCACTCAGCGTGCTGCTCAACTCCTGCACGGTGGTTATGGCTTTGGTGTATTGCTTCATGCTGCCCATCGCTCAGTCCCCCGACGGTCTTCGCGCGCTGATCGCCCATGGCGCGGTGCGCGCTGCGTTCGCCACGGCCATGCCTCCGCTGGCATGCGCCATACTGGTGTGCCTGTTCCGTCGATGCTTCCCGCTGCGTACCAGGCGCGGCCGGCTCATCGAATCCGCCGGTCTGGCAGGCGTCACGTCTCTCGTATTGTGCGGCGCCTATCTCGCCGTCGGCATCACGCGGCCCCATGAGTTCACCGTCGCGCCGACCTTTGCCATGCTGCTCGCGGACCTGCCGCAGCGGTTCCTGCCCATCGGCTTCCTCAACAGCATCCAGCCGTATTTCCTGCCGGCCTCGACGATCACGTCGGTCGTCTATCAGGGCATCGGCCCGGCGTTCTGGTCCGTGCTGACCATGGCCGCGCTCTGGTGCTTCACCGACGCCGCCATGGCGGGGCGCGAGGAGCGTCGCCACGCCTCCGAGCTGGTGGAGCAAGGCGGCGAGTCGATGTCGTTCATGGGCACATGGGGAGGCAACCGCTACTGGTTCTCGTCGTCCGGACGCTCGGCGATCGCCTACCGCGTGGTCCACGGCATCGCCCTGACCGTGACCGGACCGTTCGGCGAACGCGGCGAATGGTCGCGCGACCTGCGCGAATTCGCCATGTTCTGCGCCGAGCATTCATGGACGCCCGTGTTCTACAGCGTGCATGAGGGGCAACGCGACGAGCTTGCGGCCATGGGGTTCTCCTCGCTCGATATCGGCACGGAGATGGTGGTGCATCCCGCCGAATGGCAGACGCGCGGTAGGAAGTGGCAGGATGTGCGCACCGCCATCAACAAGGCGAAGCGCGTGGGCATCACCGACGTGATGTGCACGTTCGATGATTCGCCGCTGAACGTGCAGACGCAGATCGTCGACATCTCCGAACAATGGGCGGAGGAGAAGTCGCTTCCGGAGATGAGGTTCACGCTCGGCGGCGTGGACGAGCTCATGGACCCGCGCGTGCGGCTGCTGTATGCCGTGGATACGGACGGCGTCGTGCAGGCCGTGACCAGCTGGCTGCCCACCTGGCGCGATGGCGAGGTCGTCGGCTGGACGCTCGACTTCATGAGGCACCGGGACGACAGCCCCAACGGGGTGATGGAGTTCCTCATCGCCCGCATGGCCGAACGGCTGCGTGACGAGGGCGCCGAATTCATGAGCCTTTCCGCGGCGCCCCTGGCCGGCATATCGGTGATGACGATGGACGGGGAGCCGTCCGGCGTCGCATTCCTCCAGCACGTGCTCATGGCCGTGGCCGACATCATCGAGCCGGTGTACGGATTCCACTCGCTGTTCCGGTTCAAGAGGAAGTTCCAGCCGCATGAGGAGAGCGTGTACGTCGCCTATCCGGATTCGGCGAAGCTGCCGCAGATCGCGCTCGCCGTGGTGCAGAGCTATCTGCCCGACATGAAGCCGGCCGATGCGGCACGCTTCGTGCGCGCCCTCGGCAGATAGGACGGCATGGCCGGCCGTCAAGGTTCGAGGCCGCGAGTATTACTGATGGTCATGGGCAAAAAGAAGCATGACAAGGGCAAGGGCTCCACGCCGGCCACGCTGCAACTGGAGCGTGCGGGCGTGGAGTTCCGTCTGTACGAGTACGAGCATTCGAACGACCACATGGATGACGGCTACGGCATCGAGGCGGCGGAGAAGCTCGGCTTCGACCGGCATCAGGTGTACAAGACGCTGCTGGCCGATACCGGCGATGAGCTCGTGACGGGCGTGGTGCCGGTGAGCGGGCATCTCGACATGAAGGCGCTGGCCACGGCCGTGGGCGCGAAGAAGGCGGCGATGGCCGACCCGAAGAAGGCCATGCGCCAGACCGGCTATGTGGTCGGCGGCATATCGCCGCTCGGGCAGAAGACCCGGCATCGCACCGTGCTCGACGAGGGGGCGCTCGAATTCGATGAGATTCTGGTCTCGGGAGGCAAGCGCGGTCTGAGCATCGGCGTGGATCCGCATGATCTCATCGCCGTGCTCGACGCCGTCACCGCTCCCATCGCCACATGGTGAGGGGCGGTTTCTCGTCTCCGCGCGGACCGCGGACCCTATTCCCTATTGCAGGTCCACGACGAGGCAGTGCTCGCCGTCGTTGAGTCCCTTGGCGGTGCACCATGAGTCGCCGGCGTCGGTGGTGGCGAACCGCTCGCCCGAAAGCGTGACGTACCACTGGCTCGGACCGTTCTTCGTGTAGGTGGGGTAATCGTTCGACCAGATGAGGATGGAGTTCGGGTACTTGGCGCGGAATGAGACGAATTCGTTCCAGATGTCCTGATACGTCCACGTTTTGCCGTCGGCCTTGAGACCGAGCCTCTTGCTGGAAAGCTGCGTGGTGTACGTGGTGTAGAAGCCCGATGCGGTGGACTTGTCCTGCTTGATGCGCTGTTCGAGGGCGGCGTGGGCCACGTTCTCGCGGGCGTCGCCGTCCAATGCGTCGGAGCCGGCCTTGGCTCCGGACTGCAATTCGGATGCGGCGCCGCTCCCCTTGGCTCCGTACTGCACGGATACGGTGAGCGCGCTGGGGCTGATCTGGTCGGCGAGCTGCCAGAACTGCCCCGATGAGAATCCGAGTCGGGCGCCGGGCGCCGAGGCCGTCAGGTCGACGGGGTCGGCGGAGAAGTCGAATACGGCCGCCGCCACGGTGTTGCCATCCGCATCGGTGACGGTGATCTTCGTGCCGGAATCGTCGAGCGTGTCCTTGTCGGCGGATTGGCATGCGGACGAGAACTCGACGTCGAGCAGGAGTCCTCCGTTCACGTCATCTGCCGAGGTGACCGTGGCCTTGGGCGCGGTATCGCAAGCCGTGGAGGAACCGGAACCCGAGGGGCCGTCCGTCGAGTCCGATTGCGTCTGTGTCGTCGAATCGCCGCCGGCATCATGCACGCCCGAGTTCCATGCCCTGGCGAAGACGAATGCGCCGATGACCACCACAAGCACGGCCGCGACGATGGCTGCGATGGCCATGATGAATCGTTTGTCGGCCTTCGAACCGGCAGGAGCTGCCATGGGTTCTGCCTGCGGCTGCGCTCCCGCCTGTTCCGCGGGGAGGGGAACCGGGGCCTCGGCACGGTCCGGCATGGCGATCGGCGGCAGGTCGCCTTCGCCGGCGACGCCGGACGCGGTCCGCGCCGCGTCGATCCTGCCTCCGCATTGGGTGCAGAACATGTTGCCGGCCTCCACGGTGGCGCCGCATCGCGGGCACACCTGACCGCCGAGCACGGAATCACGCAGGACGGTCTCGTCAGCTGCGGACGGGGATGCGACCGGCCGGCCGCACTGCGGGCAGAAGCTATCCTCGGGATCCAGTGCATTACCGCATCCGACGCATGTCATATCCGCTCCCGTCCTCGCCTCTCCGCTCTCCATAGGGCGTTCTCCCCCACATTGTAGTGCCGCCGGACGGCGGCCCGGTGCGACGGTCCGCGACTGTGGGACTTGCGGGACTATCTGGCCTTGCGCAGTTCGGCGGGCAGCACGAAATGCATCTTCTCCTTGGTGGTGGTCACATAGGAGACCTCGTCGTAGCCGAGCCCCCCAAGGGCGTCCACGACCCCGGAGACCAGGCCCTCGGGAACGGAGGCGCCCGAGGTGATGCCCACCGTGCCCACGCCGTCGAACCATGACGGGTCGAGCTCGCCGGCATCGTCCACCCTATGGGCGTGGCCGCGACCGGCGAGCGCCTGCTCGGCCACCTCCATGAGACGTACCGAGTTCGAGGAGTTCGCCGAGCCGACGACCACGACGCAGTCGGACTGTTCGGCCACGGATTTGACGGCGGTCTGCCGGTTCTGCGTGGCGTAGCAGATGTCGGAGCTCGGCGGCTCGATGATCCACGGGAACCGTGCCTTGAGCGCCTCGATGACCGCATGGGTCTCGTCGATGGACAGCGTGGTCTGCGAAAGGTAGATGAGCTTTACATCCGGCCGGAAGTCCAAGGATTCCACGTCGCTGGCGTGTTCGACGAGGTGCACGTGCTCGGGCGACTCCCCCACCACGCCGACGGCCTCGTCGTGGCCCCGATGGCCGATGTAGACGATCTCGTAGCCCTCGCGCACATAGCGCAGCACCTCGCGATGCACCTTGCTCACCAGCGGGCATGTGGCGTCCACCACGTGCATGCCACGGCGACGGGCCTCCTGCTGAATGGCCGGCGATACGCCGTGGGCGGAGAACACGACGGGGACGCCGTGCTCGACGGCCTCGTCCGGAATCTCGTCGAGCTCCTCGACGAACACGGCGCCCTGTGCGGCGAGGTCCCCGACCACGTGCCGGTTGTGCACGATCTGCCGACGCACGTAGACGGGAGGCACGCCGTCGGGCCGTGCCGCGCCGTCGGCCGCGGAGAGGATGGTCTCCACCGTCTGGATGGCCCGGTCCACGCCCGCGCAGAACCCCCTCGGGTCCGCCAACACGATTCGTCCGCCCATATCGCCGCCTTCCTGTGCATCCACCATAACGAACTCATAACATAGTAGGGCATGGGGATTCGCCGAGGGTAGACTTGGGCGGTGACGATACCATTCGTTCATACACACGATTCACTATGGGAGTGATGGATTATGGCAAAGAACCTGCCTCCGCGCACCGGTCAGCAGTATTCGATTTCCTACGGCGACTACAAGGCCGTAATCACCGAGCTCGGCGCCACCATGCGCAAGGTCACCTACAAGGGCAAGAACGTGATCGTGCCGCTGGGCGCGGACGATCCGATCACCTGCTGCCATGGCCAGCTGCTCGTCCCGTTCCCGAACCGCATCGAGGCCGGCACCTACACGTTCGAGGGCAAGACCTACGTGCTGCCGATCGACGAGCATGAGCGCAACACCGCCATCCACGGCTACGGCTACCGCTCCTACTGGAAGCTCGAGGAGCTCACCGAATCGTCCGTCACGCAGTCGTGGCGCGTGCCGAACATGAACGGCTACCCGTTCGACGTGATCGTCACCGCGAAGCACGAGCTCGCCGAGGACGGTCTGCACATCACGGTGAGCGCCTACAACAACGGCGGCGAGGACGCCCCGTGGGCCCTGGCCATCCACCCGTGGCTCGACAACGGCTTCAACGGCTACGGCGATGAGATCGACGGCCACAACGCGCAGTGCCATCTGACCGTCCCGGCCGACACGCACGTGACCGTGGACGAGAACCTCATCCCCACGGGCACCGAGCCGGTGGACGGCACGAAGTACGACCTGCGGGACAACCCGCTGCTGGTCAACCAGCCGTTCGACGACGCTTGGACCGACCTGCACCGCGAGGAGGACGGCAGCGTGCACGCGACGTTCACCCGCCCCGACGGCCTGCAGATCAAGGTCGGCGGCGACGAGACCGTCACCTCCTTCCAGGTGTGCACCGGCACCGGCTTCCCGGCGTTCCAGCATCCCGCCGGCACCGCCGTCGAGCCGCAGACCGCCTATGCCAACGCCTTCAACACCGGCAACGACCTCATCGTCATCAAGCCGGGCGAGACGAGCGAGACGAAGCTGTTCATCAGCGCCGCCGAGGTCTGATCGCATCGTTTCCGGCCATGACGTGCGACCGCGTGATTCCGTGTTTTCCGGTGCGAGTTGTAAACTCGCGCGATGTGTGAGATAATCCACAAGGCTTATCTATCAAAGTAAAGGAGTCCAACATGGGCAAGCGCGGACGTCTGCGTCGTGACCGCCGTAAGAAGGCTGCAAACCACGGCAAGAGGCCGAACGCCTGATTTCATTCAGGCTTCGATGAAGCTCAAAAGGCTCCACGGGAAACCGTGGAGCCTTTTTCGTACGTTTCCGCCCTTTCGGGACCGCACATGCCGTCGGAGGCTATCGCTGTTCACGGGCGGCGTCCTGCGCAGCCGACCGGATGCATCGATGGAGTCTGTCTATCAGGCAGTCCGGGGCGTTCACCGGCCGCAGGTAGGCGCGCAGCGCCTCAATCATGGCCTTCTCGCGCGCATCGCAGCAGCTGTCGATGTCGAAGCAGTCTCCCATGCCGTCGGATGCCGGCGACGTCGTCGTCGCGGCATCACCGCCGTCGACCCTGATGACCGTCTCCTCCACCATGGTGCGTCGTACGACGCCGGAAGCGTCGCCGGTGACGCTCACGCTGGTATGGCGTTCCACATGCCCGTTCATAGTCGCTTCCCTTCCTTGCTCTCGCCGTGTTTTGCGGCGCCGCTTCCATTATCGCCCGAACGCTCGGCCTTGCCGTTCGCGGTTGGTGAAACCCGTCCGCGGCGTACGGTGCCGGTCCGGTATCCGCGTTCCTTCGCATATGCGGCGAGCTCCTGCTTGAGCTGGGCGCGGGCGCGGTTGAGACGGCTCATCACCGTGCCGATCTTCACGCCCTGCTCGTCGGCCACCTGCTGGTACGACTTGCCGTCGATGGCCGCGTCGATGAACACCTGCCGGCGTTCGGGACTGAGCTTGTCCAACGCCGCCATGATCTCCTCGGGCGCGAACGCGTCCTGATATGTCTCCTCGGCGGATTTGAGGCCCTCCGAACTGTGCTCGGACGCGGAGTAGATGTCCCAGTCGTCGTATTCGCCGGTCGAGTCGTTGGCGCGCTGCGGGCGGCGCTTGGCCTTCTGGTACTGGTTGAAGTAGAGGTTGCGTTCGATGGTGGTCATCCATGCGGCGAAGTTCGTGCCCTGCTTGAACGAGCCGTAATGCTTGTAGGCGCGCTCGAACGTGTCCTGCACGAGGTCCTGCGCGTCGTCGGGGTTGTTGGTGAGCTTCATGGCCTGCCGGTACAGGCCGTCGACGACGGGCATGGCCAGCGCCTCGAATTCGGCGCGCCTCGCCTCGTCATCGGTTTCCGGTGTATTCGTCTCAGCCACCCCTCCATTGTGCCACGCCGTCCGGCGACGCCCCTGAGGAACGGGCCGGCGATTCACGGCCGTGATTTGTCGGGCAATGTCACGACAATACATGGCATGACCGAATTGCTTCAGGCCCTTGACTCCATTGCCGCCCAATCCGAGGACACGACGCTGGCGGACACCCGCATCCTGGGATTCGACACCGAGACCACCGGCACACGGGCCGGCAGCGACGCCATCTGCTCGGCGACGCTGGTGCTGCGCGACCCGGCCCTGGGACACGACGGCGACGTCGTCGATGAATGGCTGATGAACCCGCACCGCCCCGTCTCCCCCGGCGCGTCGCGCGTCAACGGCTTCACCGACGAATTCCTGCAGGCCAACGGCGGCGAGCCGGTCGAGCTGCTCGAAGCCATCGCCTCCGTCATCGCCGAGGCGCAGAACCGTCGCATCCCCCTGCTCGCCTACAACGCGCCGTTCGACGTGCATATGCTGGAGGGCGATCTGGCCCGGTGGGACCTCAAGCCGCTGCATGAGCGCCTGAACGACGACCTGCTCGTCATCGACCCTCTGGTCATCGACCGCAAGGTCTCCCACCGTAAGGGCAAGCGCACGCTTACCGACACCACCTTCTACTACGGCGTGGAGCCCCATGGGGACTTCCACGACGCCACCGCCGACACCATAGCCGCCGTGGACCTGGTCGCGCCGATCGCACGGCTGCATCCGGACGCCGCCGCCCTGAGGCTCGATGAACTCATGGATTGGCAGCGCACGGCCCACGCCGAATGGAAGGAGTCGTTCAACCGCTGGCTCGAGGCGAGGGGACGACGCCCCATCCGCGAGGGCTGGTTCGGGAAGGACCAGGACTAGAACCAGAGGAGGCCGCCCCGTGCTTCCTCACCAAATCGGTACACGCTCGACATATCCCGCGAGCGCGTGGGATGTAAACTGGCAGTTGGCTTTCACGGCCGCATACGGTCATGGAAGCCGACGATGCACAACCATCGGCGCATGAAAGAACTATGGAGAACATGACCCTTACACTCGCTTCGGCCGTAGACCTGCTCAAAGAGCATCATCTGCTTCGTGAAATCATCACCCCGTCCATGTGGACCCTCGATCCGGGCCGTCTGCCCGAAACCGAGTTCACCGCGGTCTCCTATGATTCGCGTGCCATCGACGACGGCACGCTGCTGTTCTGCAAGGGACGGTTCAAGGCCGAGTATCTGGCGGGCGCCGACGCCGCCAAGCTGCCATGCTACGTGGCCGAGACGGACTACTCCGGTGTGACCGGCGCCACGGGTCTGATCGTCAACGATGTGCGCAAGGCCATGAGCCTGCTGTCGGCGGCGTTCTACGGCC
The DNA here is from genome assembly GCF_010667655.1 of Bifidobacterium saimiriisciurei. GTDB lineage: Bacteria > Actinomycetota > Actinomycetes > Actinomycetales > Bifidobacteriaceae > Galliscardovia > Galliscardovia saimiriisciurei. The sequence continues at coordinate 137,773 of NZ_WHZU01000004.1, read as the reverse complement.
GGCCGCAGGATTCGCTCACGGTGGTCGGCGTGACCGGAACCAAGGGCAAGACGACCACGGCGTACTTCACGCAGGCCATCCTCAATGCGGCCTCGCATGGCAAGGCCGCGCTGTTCTCCTCCGTCGACAACTGCCTCGACGGCGAGCATTACGAGGAGTCGGACCTGACCACGCCGGAGTCCATGGACGCGTTCCGCATGATGCGAACCGCCGTCGACAACGGCATGAAGTACCTGGTCATGGAGGTCTCGTCGCAGGCGTACAAGGTCGACCGCGTCTACGGTCTGACGTTCGACGTCGGCGCGTTCCTCAACATCTCCCCCGACCACATCAGCCCCATCGAGCATCCGACGTTCGAGGACTACTTCCACTGCAAGCGCCAGCTGGTGGCCAACAGCCGACGTCTGGTGCTCAACGCCGACGCCGCGCACGCCGACCTGCTGCGCGAGGACGCGGCGGCCCACGGCATCGACGTCGACACGTTCGCATTACACACCGCCGGCTCCATGACCCCGGCCGACACGGTGGCAAGCCCCGCCGACGCCGACCACGTCGATTTCGACATCACGTGCAAGGGCGACGACCTCGGCAGGTTCCATCTGGCCATCGACGGCGACTTCAACTACGCCAACGCCGCGGCGGCCATCACCATCGCGCGTGCGGCCGGGGTGTCGCCCGACGACGCCGAGGCGCTGCATGCGCTCGAATCGGTCCGCATCGCCGGCCGTATGGAGCAGTTCACCGACACGCAGAGCAATACGCTGGCCATCGTGGACTACGCCCATAACTATGCCAGCGTCACCGCTCTGCTGGACTTCGTGGACGAACGCTACGGCGCCCGTTCCCCGCACATCACGCTGATCACCGGTTCGGCCGGCAACAAGGCGTACGACCGCCGCGAGGAGATCGTCAGGGCCGCGCAGGACCGCATCGGCAGCTTCGTGTTCACCGCGGAGGACACCGACACCGAGCCGTTCATCGACATCTGCATGCAGATGCAGGGATACATCACGAACAAGGACGTCGCCTCCACGGTCATCTCCGACCGTCCGACCGCCATCACCAGCGCCGTGTACGACGCCCGTGCGCATCAGGACCGTTTCGACGTGATCCTGATCATCGGCAAGGGCGACGAGCGCTGGATCAAGGAGCACAACAAGCATGTGCCGTTCGAGGGCGACGACCGTATCATCGAGCGTCTGTTCGGTCTGGGCGGCAACGCCTGACGACCGGCTCGGCAACGCCTGAAGCGGCGGTCCGGATCTCGGCCGCCGATCTGTTGACTTATGCAAATGAAGAACCCAAGTGGAGGTTTCATGATTTCCGTTGAGAAGACGTCGTTCGAGGAATGCGAGCGACTGGCCGGCGAGGCCGGCGTCACGCTGCCGATCGAGCAGACCGAGGTGTGGGCGGGGTTCCAGAAGGACATCCCCGGCCGTGAGCCGTGGGGCACGCTCGTCGCGAAGCGCGACGGCGAGCCGGTGGCCGTGCTGCTGCTCATCGACATGGAGACGCACGGCTACCATTACCTGCGTTCCATGCACGGACCGGTGTGGCTGTCCGGCAAGCCGGAGCAGGAGCTGGAGCGCGACGTGGTGAAGGCCATCGTCGATTTCGTGCATGGCGAGGACAAGCGCCAGGCGTTCCTGCGTCTCGACGTGTGGTTCGGAGAGGACTACGACACCGTGCTGTCCACCGTGCCGTACGATCAGACCGTGGTCATCGACGTGACCGGCGGCGACGAGGAAATCCTCAAGCGCATGAAGCGTCGCGGACGCCGCGACGTGCGCAAGGCGCTGCGCGAATGCCCGGCCGACAGCGCCGACGAGACCCAGCAGGCGCTCAAGGACTTCACCGAGTACTACGACGTGATGGTGGAGACCGGCAAGCGCGACGGCTTCACCCCTGCCCCCATCACCGACTACTCCGACATGATCGGCGCGCTCGGCCCCGACCACTGCCGTGTGTTCGCAGCCCGCATCGACGGCCGCGTGGTCGCCTGGTCCATCGTCACCGTGAACGGCACGCATGCGGTGCGCTACTACGCCGGCATGCGCAACGAGGTCATGCGCCTGCACGTGACCGACAAGCTGCTGTACAACGAGTGCTGCATGCTGGGCGCGCAGGGCATCACCGAATACGATCTCATGGGCATCGGCTCCGACTTCGCGCCGAGCCTCAAGGGCCTCAACGAGTTCAAGTGCAAGTTCACCGACGAGATCACGCCGGTGGCCGCCGGACACGACATGCCGATCAAAAAGGCGTTCTACCGTTCGCTCAAGGTCGCCAAGTCCGTTAAGAACGCGCTGAAGAAGTAGGTCGGGGCGATTCCCGCCTTCGCCGTATGGCACACGCATATGGCACGTGACAGGGGCCTCATCCGGTTCATCCCGGATGAGGCCCCTGTCACGTTGTCAACTTGTCAACGACCGGACGTCCGCCGTCCGCCGGCGACGTCCGTCATGCGGCGGCTCCGCGTACCGCCGTGACGATCTCGCCGGCCCTGTCGAGGCTGACCTCGGTGGGCAGGCTCACCGCGCCTTCGACCAGTCGTCCGGTGACCTGCACCGTCGAGCGGTCGAGCGCATCGAGACCGTAGGCGTGCTCGTCGGTGACTCCGGGGAACAGTTCGGGCCGGTACCAGCGTTCGGCGTAGCCGCCCACGGCACGTACCGCGGCGATGATGCGTTCGGCCTGCTGCGTGTCCTGGGCGAACAGCGGGAAACGCAGCAGGGGCTGGGCCTCGCCGTCGAGGATGCGGCCCGGGATGTGCACGTCTCCGAGGCCGTGCAGACCGTCGCGGTATATCGCCGTCACCCGGCGACGACCCGTCTCGTTGGCGTCGAGCCCGTCGATGCCGGCCGTGGCCCGACGCGCCATCCACGGGGTCATGCCCATGGGCTCGTAGGCGAGTCCGCCGCGGCGTTCGGCTTCGGCGATCGGCGGCTCGTATAGTCCGATGTTCGTCAACAGCGAGCGCAATGCACCGCCCGAACCTCCGGGAAGCCTGCTCAGTATGCGGTTCTCGTTCACATACAGTCTGGTGACCATGCCTATGCGTTTCGTGGGGCGCGGCAGCCTGCCGAGATGGCGGCGCAGGTCGGAGTCCAGCTGGGGGTCGGTCTCGGCGAGTTTCGGATTGATCCAGATGGCGCCGCCGAATCGTGTGGGCAGGATCTTCTCCACGCCGAAGGAGTGCACGGATATGTCGGCCAGAGGCGTGCCCCCGCCGTCGCGGGCCATGCGCGTCACGCAGTGGGCGCAGTCCTCGATGACCAGGGCTCCCCTTTCGCGGGCGAAGGCGGTCAGGCGTCGGGATGACGCGTCGTCGATCAGGCCGAACGTGTGCTGCAGCATGACCGCGCGAAGATCATCGTCGGCGTCGGCGAGCCGTTTCGCCGAGTCCGTGTCGATGGACAGCGTGTCGGCGTCCACGTCGGCGTACCGCGGCGCGAATCCGGTGCATACGATGGGGTCGACGGCTGTGCAGCAGGTGAACAGCTGGGTCATTACGGCTCCCCTGCCGTGTCTGCCCTCAATGACGTCGAACGCCACCTGCATGCCGTAGCGCGCCTTGAACACCGGGAACCAGTCCCGAGCGTCCGTTCCCGTACGTGCGGCCAGGACGTCGCACAGTCCCGAGACCCGCTCACGGGCCGAAAGTCGATCGTTCATGAAACCTCTTTCCTCGACGGTGATGACACCACGATATCGCGGCACGGCCGATGATGCGGCATGGCCGGTACCGCATTTGCCGGTCGAATCGCGCCACGCCATCATACGTGATTGTAGAATGACAGAAGCCTTGGAACGGTCATCCCACGGGGCTGGCCGAGCATACGACAATGGTATTTGGTAAGGACGTAATACAATATGGCATCTTTTCAGCCGATCATCCTCGGCGGCGACCTCGGCGCCTATGCGCTGGCCCGCGAACTCAACGACGCCTACGGCGTCAAGCCGATCATGGTGACCGCCTACAACCCCAACGCCATCCGCGATTCGGCGATCATCACGCGTCATGAATTCGCCGAGGCCAACGAGGAAGGCCCCCTGATCGAGGAACTGCTCCGACTGGGCAAGGACCTCAAGACGCGCAATCCGAAGCGCAGACTGCTGCTGCTGGCCAACACCGACTGGCGCATCCATGTGCTGGCGTCGCATCGTGAGGAGCTGGAACGCTACTACGTGGTGCCGATTCCGCCGCTGGACGTCATCGAACAGGTGAGCGACAAGCAGGGCTTCGAACGACTGGCGACCGCGCAGGGCATGCCCGTGCCGAAGTCGTTCTACGAGGACTTCTCCGGCGCCGACACGAACGGCTGGCAGCCGCAGCCCACGCCGGCCGACCTCACGTTCCCCGTGGTGGCCAAGCCGGCCGACAGCTCCGAATACGAGAACCTGATGTTCGAGGGGCGGCAGAAGGTCTACCGCATCGACACGAACGAACAGCTGACCGACCTGTGGCGCAAGCTGGCTGAAGCCGGATTCCGCGGCACGTTCGTCGCGCAGGAGCTCGTCGAGGGCGACGACACCGAGATGTACTCGGTCACCGCGTACGTGGACTCCACGGGAACGGTGTCGCTGCTCTGCTCGGCACGCGTGCTGCTGGAGGAGCATCATCCCGCCACGCTGGGCAACCCGTGCGCCATGATCACCGAGCCGATCGACGAGATCCTCCAGCCGGCGAAGCGATTCCTCGAATCGCTCCCCTACCGCGGCTTCGCCAACTTCGACGTCAAGCGCGACCCGAACACCGGCAGGTTCTATTTCCTCGAGGTCAATCCGCGCATCGGCCGCAACAGCTTCTACGTGTATGGCGCCGGCATCAATCCGATGGAGGTGCTCGTCTCCGACGTCATCGACGGGCATCCGATGGCGCCCCGCGTGGCCGACGGCGAAGTGCTGTACTCCATCATCCCCGACCGTCTGCTGCTGCGCTACGTGGTCGACCCCGACCTCAAGGCGCAGGTGAGGCGGCTGCAGAAGGCGGGCCGCATCAACCCGCAGCGCAACCCGAAGGACGGCGGATTCAAGCGCTGGCTGCACCTGACCGAATCGGAGCTCAACCAGTACCGTAAATTCGGCAGGTACTATCCGAAGCCGACGAACACCGGCTTCTAGAAATCTTCGGGAACGGCGTCTCCCTACGGCAGATGCGAGGCGGGGCGGGATGGATCCAACGAATCCTCCCGCCCCACTTTCATATTCGTTCAGGGCCGTCCGTCCAGGGCTATTCTCCGGCTATTCTCCCTCGGCTATCCGTTCCGGGGAATGCCCCATCCGCTGCGAGACCACGGCGGTGACGCCGTCCGCACGCATGGTGACCCCATACAGCGCATCGGCGACGCCCATGGTGCGCTGCTGATGCGTGATGACGATGAGCTGCGCATGCTCACGCAGCTCATCGAACGCGTTGAGCAGACGCGTGAGGTTCACGTCGTCAAGAGCGGCCTCGACCTCGTCCATCACATAGAACGGGCTGGGACGCGCCTCGAAGATGGCGAACAGGAACGCCAGCGCGGTCAACGACCGTTCGCCTCCGGAAAGCAGGCTCAGCTGACGCACCCGCTTGCCGGCGGGCCTGGCCCGCACCAGCACGCCCGTGGACAGCAGATCGTCGGGGTTCTCGAGCACAAGCGAGCCCTGACCGCCGGGGAACAGCACGGCGAACATGCGCTCGAACGCCTTGGCGGTGTCGTCGAAGGCCTTGCGGAACACGTCGATCATCGTCCGGTCGAGCTCATCCACCAGCGTCATCAGATCGTCGCGCGACTTGACGACATCGTTGCGCTGCTCGTTGAGGTACTTGTTGCGGGCCTGCAACGCCTCGAACTCCTCCGTGGCCAGCGGATTGACCCTGCCGAGTCTGGCCAGGTCGCGACGGGCCTGCTCCAGCCTGCGCTCCTGCTCCTCGCGCACATACAGCATGCCGCCGGTCACCTCACCATCGGAGTCGACGACCGGCACGGGCCTGTCGGGACCGTATTGCGCGATGGCCTCGTCGAACGTCATGCCCAGTGCATCCGATATCCGTCCGGCAAGCTCGTCGTACCGCGTCGTCAGGCGCTCGCGGTCCACGTCCAGCGAATGCTCGCTGCGCTGGAGTTCGGCCACCTGCGGCTCGAGTTCGTCGCGACGGGCCCTAAGGCCCGCAAGCTCGTCGTCATGCACCGAGGACTCCCGCTGGAGCTCCTCGCGTCGCGTCTCCACCGCCGCGATCCTCGCGGAGAGGCTTTCCGCTGCCATGGCGGCCATGGCGGCGACGCCGGCGGCCTGCGCGGCCTGTTCGCGCCGGCGGCGGTTCGATGCCTCGAGCTCCGTCCGCCGGCGTCGACTGCGTTCGGCATTGTCCCTCAGCAGCGTCTCCTGACGGCGATATGAGGCGGCCTCACGTCCGGCGTCCTTCCACCGCATGGTGGTCGCAAGCTCGGTCTCCCGAACGGACGCGAGCGAGGCCGCAAGCTCACGCTCGCGCCCGGCGAGCGCATCGATGTCCGCATCCACGTCTTCGGTGTTCTCCAACGCCTGCAATGCTTCGCGCAGGTCCTGCACCGCCGCCAGATGGGCCTTGCTCTCCTCGACGAGCCGCATGATCTTCTGCTCAGCCGCATCCATGGCGCAACCCAACGATTCGACGTCATGCCGCGCCGCGCGCACGGCGGCGGCGGCCTGCTTCGCCTGCATCCTGCGCTCGGTGAGTGCGTCCTGTTCCTGCTGCACGCGCCTCGCGGCGGCGTCGACGGCTCGCTGCGCCTCGTCGAGGCGACCGACGATGCGTTCGCGTTCAGACTGCAGTTCGACGGCCCGCGCGATGGCCTTGTCACGGCGTGCGGCCAGACTCAGGTCGCTGTGGGATGACGCCGTGCCTCCCGTGGCGGCGACGCCCTGCTGGAACACCTCGCCGCGAATCGTCACCGCACGGTGATGCCCGCGGGCCATGGCGTCCAGCGCCTCCTGCCTGGTGTGCACGAATGCGACGTCGTCGAGCAGCATAATCACCGCATGCACGACCGCGTGCGCGATTCCCTCGTCCTCGGCACGGGGATTGGCGCCGATCAGCGCCGACGCCGGAATCATCCCGGCATCGGCCGTATCATCCGAACGGTTGTCGCCGTCATGGTCGGCGTCCATGTCCGGCCGCACTATCGCGGCTTTGCCCATGCGGTCGTCGACGGCCTGTCGCAGTGCGGCGAGCATGCCGTCGTCGTCGGGTACGACCATGGCGCCGGCGAAATCGCCGAGCGCATGGGAGATGGCGTCCTCCCAGCCGTCGGAGACGTGGATGAAGTCCACGAGCCGTCCCAATGTCGGCAATGAACGGTTCCTCTCCCACACCGTCGAGGAGCCGCGGCTCGCCAACGTGTCGGCGAGCGCCTCGGCCTTGGCCTGCAGCGAGGCGATGTCCGTGTCAAGGCTGCGCAGATGGTTTTCCATATCGCCGGCGGCGACGTTTGCCTGCGAAAGATCGTGCCTTGCCTTGGCCAGAGCCGTCTCGTCGTCGCCGGATTCCGTGGCCGCGGCCTGAGCCGTATGCAACGCGTCCGTTGCGGCGGCAAGGTCGGAGGCCAATGCGTCACGTTGGGCGATGGCGTCGTCGTGGCGTATGGCCGCTGCCTGTGCCATCGCCTCCTCGCGGGCTATGCGCTCGCGCAGGGACGCCCGCTGCGATTCGCGCTGCCGTGTGGCCGTGCGCAGTTCCTCGCCGGTCCGTTGCAGCGATGCGAGGCGCCGCTCAGTGTCGGAACGCCGCTCGATGATGCCGTCGAGCTCCCGGCGCAGTTCGTCGGTCTCCCGTTCGCGCTGCCGTGCCTGGGCGGCAAGCTCGTCTGCGCGGTTGTCGAGCATCTGCGGGTCGTCGCCGAAGTCGGTGGCGATTTGTTCCTCGAATGAGCGTCGGCGCTCCTCGGCGAGGGAGCGCAGGGAGCGCAGGCGCTCCTGTATCTGCCCCATCTCATGCCAGATGCCGGTGAGTCTCGATATTTCGGGGCTGGCCGCGCGCGAGGCGTTCTCGGCCTGCTCGATGCGCAGTCTGACGCTCGCCATCTCTCGCTGCAGTCCGGAGAGTTCGCCACGGACCTTCGTGAGCCGGCCGCGTATATCGTCGCGGCGACTGATGATTTGGGATGCGTCGTCGGCCAGCAGTCTCGCCTGGGCGTCGCGCAGGGCGATCTGTATGGCGTCGGCGCGGCGGGAGACGCGGGCCTGTCGTCCGAGCGGTCCCATCTGCCGGCGAATCTCGCCGAGCAGGTCGTCGAGTCGGGAGAGGTTCGTCTGCGTGGCGGCGAGCTTGCGCAGCGCGCGTTCCTTGCGCTTGCGGTGCTTAAGGATGCCGGCGGCCTCCTCGATGAAGGCGCGGTGGCCGGAGGGGTCGGCGCGCAGGATCTGGTCGAGCCGCCCCTGGCCCACGATCACATGCATGTGCGAGCCGAGGCCGGTGTCGCTGAGCAGCTCCTGGATGTCGAGCAGTCGGCATGGGGAGCCGTTGATGGCGTATTCCGAGCCGCCGTTGCGGAAGATCGTGCGGGTGATGGTGACTTCCGTGTAGTCGATGTCGAGCGTGCGGTCGGTGTTGTCGATGGTGAGGCTCACCTGCGCGCGTCCCAACGGCGGTTTGGAGGACGTGCCCGCAAAGATGACGTCCTCCATGGAGGTGCCGCGGAGGTTCCTGGCCCCCTGCTCGCCCATGACCCAGGTCAGGGCGTCGACGATGTTGGATTTGCCGGACCCATTGGGACCGACCACGGCGGTGATTCCCGGCTCGAACCGCAGCGTGGTGGCCGACGCGAAGGATTTGAACCCCTTGAGCGTGAGTTCCTTGAGATACATATGGTGATGCCTATATGGTGATCTGGGCGCCGCGCGTGGCGGCGCCGTGGTGCATGACGGGACGTCTCGTTCAGTTCCGCCCGGAATCGGCGCGTTCGGACTTCGGCTTCTTCAGGTCCTCGTTCATCTGCTCCTTGAGCAGGTGACGGGCGTCGCCGGCGGTGACGAAGCTGCCGCAGACAAGCACGCCGTGGCCGTAGCCGACCCCCGTCTCGTCGGCGGCGTCGACGAGGTCGACGGCCGTCTGGATGGCGTCGGGCAGGAAGTCCTTGCGGATCACGCGATCCTCTCCGAACACGTCGATGGCGATCTTCTCCAGGTCCTCGGCCGACATGACGCGGCCCTTCCACGAGTTCTCGGTGACGACGATGGTGTCGAGCATGGGCTCGAGCACGCCGAGCACGTCCTCCACGTCCTTGTCGGCCATCATGGAGACCACGCCGACGAGCTGCTGGAAGTCGAAGTTCTCCTCGATGGCGTCACGCAGCGCGTTGACGGCGTTGAGGTTGTGGCCGCCGTCCACGATGATGGTCGGCGAGGTGCGGACCACCTCGATGCGGCCCGGCACCTTGACGGAGCTCAGCGATTCGGCGACGACGTCGCCGTCGAGCGGACCGTTGACCGGCACCACCACCTCGGCCGCGGCCAGGGCGCTCAGCGCGTTGTGCGCCTGGTGCTCGCCGAACATGGAGACGGGGACGTCCTCGTACAGGCCGTTGGGCGTACGCAGCGTGACGAGCTGGCCGCCGACCGCGGGCTTGCGGGAGACGACCTCCATCTCCTCGCCGTCACGCACCAGTCCCTGCGCGTGCTTCTCCTGCGCGGTGCGTTCGATGATCGGCATGACCTGTTCGGCGTGCGGCTGGGGGCCGACGATCACGGTGGAGTTCGACTTGATGATGCCGGCCTTCTGCTCGGCGATCTGTTCGATGGTGTCGCCCAGCCACTGCATGTGGTCCATGTCGACCGGACCGATGATGGAGGCGTCGCCATCAAGCACATTGGTGGCGTCCCACAGGCCGCCCATGCCGACCTCGACGACGGCGACGTCGACCGGGGCGTCGGCGAACGCCCAGAACGCCATGGTGGTGAGCACCTCGAAGAAGCTCATCTTCGGGTCGCCGAGCTTGGCGGACTTGGCGTCGAGCATGTCGATGAAGCCCTTGACCTGATCCCAGATGTCGATGAACTCGTCGTCGGAGAGCTGCTGCCCGTCGATGCGGATGCGTTCGGTCACCTTCTCCACATGCGGCGACGTATACAGGCCGGTGCGCAGGCCGTAGTGGCGGCACAGGGATTCGACCATGCGGGCCGTGGACCCCTTGCCGTTGGTGCCGGTGATATGCACCACGCGGAACGACTGCTGGGGATTGCCCAGCATGTCCATGATCTCGGCCATGCGGTCAATCTTCGGATCGAAGTCATGCTCCGGGGCACGACCCATGATCGTACGGTACACTTCGTCGAGGGTCTTGCCCTCCCTGTTGGGATGTTCGAACGACATACTCCGCCTTCATTGCCCCGTCAGGGCGTCGAATCACTTACTTTTTCGCTCGATGTATTCTAGGCAATCGCCGTGACCGACCTACCCCGCTACGGCGTGGGCGAACATCCGCCGCGTATTCCCGAAGAATCAAGCCTTTCCGCATGAGCACGGTGCCATGGAACATTCATCACCGTCAAAATTCCATTCCGTAGCGTGATTCCTTGGCACGGAGTGCCAAAGTACCTCATCCTGCCATTCCTTGCCACAATTCCCTGTCACACAAAAACGAAACTCCCTTTTTCATCGCTCCCTGCCAGGATTCCCCGTACCTTTTCAATACAGAACCGCATGATTTCAACGTTCCCCATCGGCCGACGGGCTATGGTTTTGCCACGGAATCCAAATCCGTACGTCATCGACGTTCCCCGCCACGATTTCCTGGCACGGAATCATCGAATGGTGTGTCCATTCACTCCGTGTCGCCGCAATAAGGCCGAACGGTCTTCCATCCAACGGACACTTGGTCAAAGCGTTCACGAAGAGGCGGAAAACGACGTCTTTGTGAACGGATGGACCAGCTTTCGGGCCCTACAATGAGCAGAGGTTATTGACTGTTCTCATGAAAGGAGCGGACGGTGTCGGCAGATGACGAGGCGCGCAGGGCGCAGGCGGCGAAACGATACGAGGCGGATGAGGAGGAGCTGACGGCGCAGGCGGTCGGCGAGCGCGTGACGAACCGTACGCTCTCCCCGAAGTCGGAGTCGTTCAAGGCGTTCATGACCGAGGGCTGGGGCGCGGTCGATCCCGGCGTCAAGCCGCTGGAGTCCAGCAAGTACATCCCGGCCCGTCTCGAGGCCCTGGGCCGCCGGTTCCCCGACAGCCGCATCGTGCTGCCGGCGGGCCAGCCGAAGGCCCGCAACAACGACTGCGACTACGCGTTCCGCGCCGACACGTCGTTCGCCTACTACACGGGTCTCGGCGAGGACTACGAGGCGGGCGCCGTGCTGGTGCTCGACCCGGTCGCCCCGGATTCGCCCGAGGCGAAGGCCGGCAGGACGCATACGGCCACGCTGTTCCTCAAGCCCCGCGCCGACCAGACCACCGAGGACTACTACCGTTCCGGCTACGGCGAGTACTGGGTGGGTGCGCGTCCGGGTCTGGAGGAGTTCACCACGATGACCGGGCTCGAGACCCGCGACATCTCCCAGCTCGACGATGCGCTGAGCAAGGACGTCGGCCCCGAGGAGGGCGCCGTGCAGCTGCGTGTGATCCGCGAGGCCGACCCGCAGGTCACCGGCGAGGTGGAGCGCATCCGTGAGCAGAACGGCTGGGACGACCCGGACCGCAACCGTGCGGCCGACGACCGTCTGCACGAGTTCGCGGCCGAGGCGCGCATGGTCAAGGACGAGTACGAGGTGGGCGAGCTGCGCAAGGCCGTGGCCGCCACCCATCGCGGTTTCGACCGCATGCTCGCCGCCCTGCCGCGTGCGCTCGACAAGCCGCGCAGCGAACGCATCCTCGAAGGCGCGTTCAATGCGAACGCCCGCGAGGAGGGCAACGACGAAGGCTACGAGACCATCGTGGCGTCCGGTCCGCACGCGGCCACGCTGCACTGGGTGCGCAACACGGGCAGCATCGGCAGCGGCGAGCTGCTGCTCATCGACGCCGGCGTGGAGGTCAACAGCCTGTACACGGCCGATATCACGCGAACCTTCCCGACGAACGGCAAGTTCACTCCGTTCCAGCGGCGCCTCTATGAGGCCGTGTTGAAGGCGCAGCAGGCCGGTTTCGACGCCGCCAGGCCGGGTGTGACCTACCATCACATCCACGACGCGGTGATGCGTTCGATCGCCGAGTCGCTGCATGAGTTCGGCATCCTGCCGGTGAGCGTGGAGGAGTCGCTCTCCCCCGAAGGCCAGCAGCATCGTCGTTGGCTTGCCTGCGGCGTGGCGCATCATCTCGGCCTTGACGTGCATGACTGCGCGCAGGCGCGTTTCGAGTCGTATCAGGAGCGTCCGATCACGCAGGGCATCACGTTCACCATCGAGCCGGGCCTTTACTTCAAGGAGAACGACCTGCTCGTGCCGCCGGAATACCGCGGCATCGGCATCCGCATCGAGGATGACGTGCTCATGACCGAGGACGGCCCCGAATGGATCAGCAAGGCCATCCCGAAGCAGCCCGACGACGTCGAGGCGTGGATGGCCGCGCAGGCGGCGAAGGCCGGTTCCGCCACGGCCGACGGAGAGGCCGACTGATATGGCGACCCCCGAGTTCATCCTCGAGCTGCGCAAGAAGATCGGGCATGATCCGTTGTGGCTCAGCGGCGTCTCCGCCTACGTGGAGGACGACGAGGGCCGGGTGCTGCTCGGCCGCCGCGCCGACACGGGCGAATGGGCCCTGGTCTACGGCATCAACGAGCCGGGCGAGGAGCCGGCCGTCACGGTGATGCGCGAAGTGAAGGAGGAGACCGGCGTGGACTGCGTGCCCGCGGAACTGGTCTCGGTCAAGTCCTCCACCGTCATGCTCACGTATGCGAACGGCGACCAGGCCATGTACATGGATCATCTGTTCCTGTGCTCGCTGAAGCCGGGCGGCAATGCGGAGCCGTTTGTCGGCGACGACGAAAGCCTCACCGTGGGCTGGTTCTCCCCCGACAACCTGCCGCAGCCGCTGGCGAAGACAACGGTGGAGCGTATGGGTTATGTGAACGAGTTCAGACGCCGCGGAGACCACCGGGCCTTGTTCTCCATCGAATAACGCGAACGACGACGGTTTCGCGAGACGGATGGCCGGGGATTTGCAGCCGGGTTGTCTGCCGGTCCTGCCACAGTCCCCGGCCATTCGCCCATCCACCGCGCATCCCCCGTCCGCCGACATATGGCGACGGATACGACGAGCGATCGTGCGCGGTCGAATCGGTGAGCGATGATGGTGACCATGTTCTATGCACTGATCACCGTATTGACCATCGCCGCGTTCCTGATCGGCATGCTGATGGCGTCGCTGCCGCGTTCGGCCCGTATGATGAGCCGCGCGCAGCTCATCGTCATGCTGTTTCTGACCATACTGCTCATCGGCGTGCTGGCGGCCACCTATATGTTCCACAGCGAGCCGGCGTCGTGGGCGATCATCATCGCCGCATTCGCAGGCAACATCATCGGCCGTCTGCGCCCGGTCAACGAGTTCATCGTCGGCCACGACCCCTGGGACCTGTTCGCACTGCGATAATCAGAGACTCGGCCGCCCAGACCACTACCGACCGTCTATCCCGATATATGGGATAGACGGTCATTCTTTTTTTCAGATACAACGCAGATTGATACAATTTTGCATCTCTTAACATAGATGAATACTTTCTTTGCATATCAAATCCCAACTATAAAGACATGCGCAACATCCTTCGACAACCAAGCGATTCAAGGTGTGCGATACATCACAAAAGTCTGGAATCCAATAGCCCCCACAAACCCCACAGATGCGACATTTCGAAAGTCATCAATCGACAATGCAAAATTAATATCATTTCTCGTTATTGACACCCGCTATATGACGGTTTTTTCCATCCTACGATGGTGTCAACGCCAACGAAGGCGCACCGATTCTCAGAGCTGAGGAACGGTCCATACCATACAGGAGGAAAATCATGAAGGCAGTCGTTCTCGAGCATCAGGGTCTGATCAACATCCGTGAGGTGCCGGACGTCCCCGCTCCGGGACCGGGCGAACTGCGTATCGCCCCGCACACCGTGGGCATCTGCGGATCCGACGTGCACTACTACACGCACGGTCGCATCGGACAGTTCGTCGTCAAGGCCCCGATGATTCTCGGACACGAAGCCGCCGGCACCGTGCTTGAGGTCGGCCCCGGCGTCACCGACTTCAAGCCGGGCGACCGCGTGGCCATGGAGCCGGGCATCCCCGACATGACCTCCCGCGCCAGCCGCATGGGCATGTACAACGTCGACCCGGCCGTGCGCTTCTTCGCCACCCCGCCGGTCGACGGCTGCCTGTGCGAGCAGGTCATCCATCCGGCCGCGTTCACCTACAAGCTGCCCGACAACATGAGCTTCGGCGAGGGCGCGCTGCTCGAGCCCCTTTCGGTGGGTATGCATTCGGCCACCAAGGCCGGCATCAAGCCCGGCGACATCGCCGTCGTGGCCGGTTCGGGCACCGTCGGCATCCTGACCGCGGCCTCCGCGCTGGCCGCCGGCGCATCCAAGGTGTATGTCTCCGACGTATCCGACGTCAAGCTCGACATCGTCTCGCAGATCCCCGGAGTCGTCCCGGTCGATCTCAAGAAGGAGGACCTCGTCGAGAAGGTCAAGGACGAGACCGGCGGATGGGGCGCGGACGTGGTGTTCGAATGCTCCGGCGCCGAGAAGTCCTTCGAGACGATCCTCGAGGTCGGCGCCCCCGGCAACACCACCGTGTTCGTGGGCATGCCCGTGGACAAGGTGCCTTTCGACGTGGTCGCCGCCCAGGCCCGCGAGACCACCATCATGACGATCTTCCGCTACCGCAACGTCTACCAGAAGGCCATCGATCTGGTCGCCGCCGGCAAGCTCAACCTCAAGCCGTTCATCACGAAGACCTACTCCATGGACGAATCCATCGACGCGTTCAAGCGCGTCGAGGAGGTGCGTCCGGAGGACGTCAAGATCCAGATCACCGTGGACCAGCAGTAAAGCCGGTTCCACTGGTCGTTGGCGCCGGAGCACGCATCGGACCGGTGCCAACGCCCCCTCCTTTCGGTTTTCTTCCTCTCCTTCCGCGATGCCACGCCGAGGTCTCCGGGCACGGGCCGGTAACCCGTGTGTTCGCAAGCGCCAACCTTGGGAGCGCCCCGGCGTAGCATCGACTTCTTTGCTCATTCTTTTCCAAGGGGTAACTATGCTTTTCGGCGTCAACAAGAAACTCATCGCCGGCTACATCGCCATCGCTATCTTCATGACGGGCGACGGCTTCGAACTCACCTTCCTTTCGCGATTCATGGTCGGCCAGGGATTCTCGGCCGTGCAGGCCTCGATGATGCCCACCATCTACGGCCTTGTGGGCGCGTTCGCCGCATGGGCGTCCGGCGTGGTCTCGGAACTGTGCGGCACAAAGCGGGTCATGATCTTTGGCGGCGTGTCCTGGGTGGCGCTGCAGGTCATCCTGTTGGGCGTTGCCATTCCGTCCGGATCCTATCCGTTCATCCTCACCGTCTACGCCATCCGAGGCATCGGCTACCCGCTGCTCATGTACTCGTTCCTGGTGATGATCACCGAAGTCACCGACAAGCGTCATCTCGCCTCCGCGGTCGGTCTGTTCTGGGCGGCGTTCGAAATCGGCATCGGCGTGCTCGGCACCTACGTGCCCAGTGCCGTGATTCGCGCGTTCGGCGAATACACCACGCTATGGGTGGCCGTGCCGTTCGCCGTGGTCGGCACGCTCGTGGTCGTGCTCTTCCTCAAGCCGACCAGCGATGCCAAGGGCAAGGGCATGACCGGCAAGGAGGTCGGTCGCGAACTGGCCCGCGGCGTCACGGTGATCTTCCAGGACCGTCAGGTGTTCCTCGCCGTATGCGCCCGCGCCATCTGCAACTTCTCCCTCTACGGCCTGCCCGTCATCATGCCGCTGTATCTGGCCAGCCACACGAACGGCGGCGGCGCATGGTTCGAGGTGACCGACTGGATGGTCATCTGGGGCACGATGAACGTGATCACCGTGTTCACGAACGTGATGTGGGGGCGTATCGGCGACAAGCACGGCTGGATTCGCCAGATGCGCTGGTTCGGCGCCGGCCTGTGTGCCCTCGGCACGCTGTGGTTCTACTACGTGCCGCAGTTCTTCGGCAAGAGCTGGCCGCTGATGATCGTCGGCGCCGTCATCCTCGCCTTCGGATTCACGGCGTTCGTGCCCATGGCCGCCATCTTCCCGGCGCTGATCCCCGACCATCCGGGCGCCGCGGTCTCGGCCAACAATCTCGCCAGCGGCCTCTCCACCTTCGGCGGTCCGCTGATTGCCACCCTGCTCATCCCCGTGGTCGGATTCGGCGGCGTGTGCTGGGCCTACGCGATCTTCTACATCATCGGATCGCTGCTCACCTGGTTCATCCACCCCAAGCAGCCGGGCTTCGACCTTAACGGCCGCAAGCTCCCGGAGGAGCAGCGCCGCAAGGAGCTGGAGCTGGAGGCCGCCGCCTTCACCGCAGCGCAGCCGGCCTGACCTGCAGCATAAAACGCCGGAATCGCTGGAATCCGAAAGGACGACAACGACATGCCCCCATCATTCGTCGCACGGCATACGGTATGTCGTGCGACGAATGCGGTATGGTGAAAACCGATTTCCGCAACCAACGGCGAGGGGGTGAGTCATGCCAGCATCGATGAGCGGCAACGGACAGCTTGAGGTGATCGTGCCTGATTACAACACATCGATTCGATGGATCGAACACGGATACCCCTGCAATCTGACCAAATGGCACTATCATCCGGAGGTCGAGTTCCATCTCATCCGCAAATCCACCGGCTACATGATGGTGGGCGATGGTCTCATTCCGTTCGAGCCCGGACAGTTCACGCTGATCGGCAGCAACGTACCCCATCATTGGATCTCCAACATCGACGCCGACGAGGTGCTCGACGAACGCGACGTCGCCTGCCAGATCCATCCGAACAAGCTCGCCTCGCTGGTGCGCCTGTTCCCCGAAGCCGCACCCATCCACACCGTGCTTGAGCGCTCACGCCACGGCATCCTGCTCAAGGGCGGATCCGCGGCCCGAGCGGCGGAGCTTCTGGAGTCGGCGAAGGACCATTCGCCGTACCAGCGGCTCATCGACGTGCTCTCGCTGCTGCAGGTGTTCGCGCTCGCTCCGGACGACGAATGGGAGACCATCGTCACCCCGTCGTTCGCCCCGGACACCGGCTCCGACGTCTCCGAACGCATCAACACGACCCTGGCCTACATCAACGCCAATCTGGGCGGCGACATCTCCCTTGACGACATCGCCGACCGGGTGGCCATGAATCCGGCGGCGTTCTCCCGGTTCTTCCACCAGACCACCGGCATCAACTTCTCCGACCTGGTTTCGCGGTTGCGCATATCGCACGCCTGCAAGCTGCTGGTGACCACCAGCCAGCCCATCAGCCGTATACGTACGGCCTGCGGATACCGTAACGCGTCGAACTTCAACCGGAGGTTCCTGGAGGAGATCGGCATGACCCCGTCCGCGTATCGCGGCTCCTACGGCAAGTAGGCGGGAGGCGCGACGGGCCTCTGCGCCCAGACGCGCTCAGACGTCCAGATATCGAACCGGATGCTCGACGAACTGCCGCAGCCCGTGGCAGGCAGCTCCGTACAGCGCCGGCCTGGACACCGTCCGGCATCCGATCACCCGGATGTTCAGGGCATATCTGGCGAGTATCTGCGGCACGATGCGCATACGGAGCCTCGCGGTCAGGTCCTCCTCGAACGTGGACCAGAATCCGCCGAGCACGATGGTGCTGACGTCCACCATGTTGATGACCGACACCGCCACCGACGACATCGCGTCCAGCGCCTGTTCGATGGCACGCACGGCTTTGCCGTCGCCCTCTCGCCAACGGCGGTAGAGTTCGTCCGCGTATTCGGGCCTGGCCGCCTCGTCGCCTTCGGCGATGCCTGCAGCACGGACCAGCTCGCGACGTCCCGCATACATCTCCAGACAGCCCCGGCGGCCGCAGCGGCACTGCGGTCCGTTCATATCCACGGAAACATGGCCGAGCTCTCCGCCGAACCCATGGTCCCCCCGCACCACGCTCCCGGAACGCACGATGGCACCGCCGACACCGACGTCCGTGGAGATGTACAGAAAGGAGTCGTTTGGATCGAGAGGCGTCTCCGCCCGGTTCCGACGAACGGCGTAACCGGGCACCTGGGCGATGGCGGCGAGGTTCGCCTCGTTCTCCCCCACGGCGCCAAGGCGACGCACCACGTCGAAACGGTCCAGTTCCAGATTCGACCAGCCCAGATTGGGCGCCATGATGAGGCTGCGGTCCGCCGTGACCAGCCCGGGAAGGGCAAGACCCGTGCCGACGACCCGAAACCGCCGTCGCTTCAGACGGGCCTCAACGGGAGCGACAAGGGCGTCCAGACGGGAGAAGGCGTCGTTCGGATCGACATTGGTGAGATCGCATCCGACCCATTCATGGGCCACGGTCTTCCCGGCGATGTCGAGAACCATGTAGCCGTATCCGTCCGTGTTGATCTGCATGCCGATGCCGGCCCATTTCCCGGAGCGGAAGCCCAAGGGAGTGCTGGGACGCCCATTCGACGACTCCTGCTGCGGCGCGAGCTGCTCGACGACGCCGTTGCCGAGCAGAATCTCGGAAAGCAACGACATGGTCGCCTTCGTCAGACCGGTTTCCTTGGCCAACTGCGCGCGGGACAACGGCGACGTCGACTGCAGCAGCGCGGTGAGCACCACGGACAGGTTGTGGTTGCGCAGGTCGTCCTGATTGATGCTGCGTGCACGTGGCATAATAATCCACCTTCAGGGTTTGGAATCGTAATGAACTAACTCTTAACACCCAGAATACAGTAGGCACAAGTCATATACACCTACAAGGTGATAAGAAGTGATACATTTTTAACCCGCTTAGTTTTTCCGTCTAATAAACAAGTATACTGAAAACCGATGGAGCAACAACGAAGTTCCCATCCGGGATCTTCCATCAGTTTTCCCCGATATCAAAAGGAGTCATCAATGGTCGATCGAATTCTCGTTGCCGGCGTGGATACGTCCACGCAGTCCTGCAAGGTGCGCGTCACCGATGCCGCCACCGGCGAACTCGTCCGGTTCGGTCAGGCGAGGCATCCCGACGGCACCAGCGTGGACCCCGCAGCCTGGTGGGACGCTTTTCTTGAGGCTTCCGAACAGGCGGGCGGCCTCGACGACGTGGCCGCCATCGCCGTGGGAGGCCAGCAGCATGGCATGGTGCTGCTCGACGAACAGGGCCGTGTGATCCGAGACGCGTTGCTGTGGAACGATACACGCAGCGCCCCGCAGGCCGAACGGCTCATCGACATGCTCGGCGAGGCCCCGGCCGCCGAGGGCGAAAGTGACGACCCGCACGAGCGCGGCGTCCAGCGTTGGGTGAAGGCCGTCGGCTCCTCCCCCGTCGCCTCATACACGCTGACCAAGATCATGTGGGTGGCCCAGAACGAGCCGGACAATGCGGCGCGCATCGCCGCCGTCTGCCTGCCCCACGACTGGCTCAGCTGGCGCATCGCCGGATTCGGCCCGGTCGGCCCCGGCGAGGACGCGCATCTCGACGCCCTGTTCACCGACCGTTCCGACGCCTCCGGCACCAGCTACTACGACGCCGCCCATGACACGTACCGTCCGGACCTCATCGACATGGCGATCGGCCGTCACGACATCATCCTGCCCGTGGTGCTTGGCCCCAACACTGCGGCCCCGGTGAAGGCCGATCCCGCCATCGCCGGCAAGGACGTGCCCGGCGGCTGCCTCATCGGACCCGGCGGCGGCGACAACGCCATGGCGTCCTTCGGATTGGGCATGGCGGTCGGCGACGTGTCGGTGTCGCTGGGCACGTCGGGCGTGGCGGCGGCGATCGCCGAGAACCCGGTGTACGACATGACGGGCGCCATCAGCGGTTTCGCCGACTGCACGGGCCACTTCCTGCCGCTGGCCTGCACCATCAATGGCTCGCGCATCCTCGATGCCGGCCGTCACGCCCTCGGGGTCGACTACGACGAACTGGCCGAGCTGGCCTTTGCCGCCGAGCCGGGAGCCGGCGGCATCACGCTCATCCCCTACTTCGACGGCGAGCGCACGCCGAACCGTCCGGACGACAAGGCCCGTCTCGAGGGACTGACGCTGGCGAACACCACGAAGGAGAATCTGGCGAGGGCGTTCGTGGAGTCCCTGCTGTGTTCCCAGCGCGACTGCATCGAGCTGGTCCGTGCGCTCGGCGCCAGCATCGACCGCATCCTGCTCATCGGCGGCGGCGCCAGGTCCCAGGCGATTCGCGAGCTCGCGCCCGCGGTCTTCGGCATGGACGTGACCCTGCCGGCGACGGACGAGTACGTGGCCATCGGCGCCGCGCGTCAGGCCGCCTGGGTGCTGGCGTCGCAGGATGATTCCGCCACGCAGCCGCCCGCCTGGCAGATCTCCATCGACGGCACGGAGTCCGCGGAGCCCACCCCCGAGGTCTACGCGGCCTATGCCAAGTGGCGCGGCTGATTATTTAAAAAACGACGGAGGCCCGGTCATGCGCAGTGGTTCGCATGACCGGGCCTCGTATGTCCTCGGCATCAAGGCAATACACGAAAAAGGGCATCCGGCACGAACCGGATGCCCTTCATTCCCTTGGCAAAGCGACGGCGCATGCCGCCGAAATCTGCATCACGCCTCGGCGAGCGCCTCGACCATGTAGTTGTTGAGGGTCGCCTTGACGCATTCGAGGTGGTCGGACCTGGTGGCGGCGATCAGCTCGGCCTGCGGCTTGTCGAGCGCGTACTCCTCCAGCGAGGCCAGGGTGGCGGTGCCGTTCTCGATGGTGGCGCCGATGCCGGAGTCGTAGGAGCTGTAGCGGTCGGCGGTCAGGTTCTCGATGACCTTGTCCTCGTGCAGCTTGGCGGCGACGAGCAGGCCGGCGGCGTAGGTGTCCATGCCGGCGATGTGCGAACGGAACAGGTCCTCGGCGTAGAAGGAGGAGCGGCGCGGCTTGGCGTCGAAGTTGAGGCCGCCGTGGGGGCCGATCTGTCCTTCGTCGAGCACCTCCCACATCACGGAGACGGTTTCCATGAGGTCGGTGGGGAACTCGTCGAGGTCCCAGCCGAGCAGCTTGTCGCCCTGGTTGGCGTCGAGGGAGCCGAGCACGCCGGCATCGCGGGCGGTGCGGATCTCGTGCTGGTAGGTGTGGCCGGCGAGGTTGGCGTGGTTGCCTTCCAGATTGAGCTTCATGATGTCGATGAGGTCGTAGCCACGCAGGAAGGCGATGGCGGTGGCGGCGTCGAAGTCGTACTGGTGGGTGGTGGGCTCCTTGGCCTTCGGCTCGATGAGGAACTGGGCGTCGAGGCCGATCTCCTTGGCGTAGTCGTGGCACATGTGGAAGAACCTGGCCATGTGCTCCTGTTCGCGCTTCATCTGCGTGTTCCACAGGTTCTCGTAGCCTTCGCGGCCGCCCCAGAACACGTAGTTCTCGGCGCCGAGACGCTTGGCGATCTCGAGCGAGTGCTTGAGCTGGCCGGCGGAGTAGGCGTAGATGTCGGCGTACGGCGAGGTGGCCGCGCCGGCGACGAAGCGCGGGTTGGTGAACAGCGAGGAGGTGTTCCACAGCAGCTTGACGCCGGTGGACTTCATGTTCGCCTCGATCCTGTCGACGACCTTGTCGAGGTTGGCGTTGGTCTCGCGCAGGGTGTCGCCTTCGGGGGCGATGTCGCGATCGTGGAAGCAGAAGTATTCGGCGCCGAGCTTGGTGAAGAACTCGAAGGCGTAGTCCACCTTGGCGAGGGCCTCGTCCATCGGATCGGAGTACTTGCCCTGCCACGGACGATGCGCGGTGCCCACGCCGAACGGATCGACGAGCTCCTGGTCAAAGGTGTGCCACCAGGCGACGCCGAAGCGCAGCCAGTCCTTCATCTTCTTGCCGGCGACCACGCGGTCGGCGTCGTAGTAGTGGAAGCCGAGGCCCTGCTGCAGACCCTTCTCCTTGCCGACGAACGGAATCTTGTCGATGTCCCACAATGCCATGAGATCTCCTTTGGTCCTGTACGCGGCGTTTCCGCGTCATGATGCATGCCGTTTTCCGCGATGCGCCGTACTCGCCGGCCTCGCCGATGACCATATAGTAAATCGCTTGAACTAAGTTTGTCAAATGAAAAAACCAACCATGGCGCGTTCGTCCCCTTGCCGGCATGCGAAAAACCACCGCCGGGGCGCCGGGGCTGCTACTTGGAGATCCCTGCGTAACGGAGACGCAGCGACGAGTCGAGCACCACTCCCGAGACGCCGTTCCGAGTCACGGCGATCTGCGGCACCTCAAGCAGCGGTATCGCCGGCACGTCCTTTGTGGCCTGCCGCTGCACCTGTCGCAGCAATTCGGCGCGTCGGCTTTCGTCGCGTTCCGACTGCTGCCGTGCGATCAGCCTGTTCACCACGTCGCTGCGGTAGCCGTTGCCGAGATAGTTGCCGAGCCCGACGTCGCGCAGCAACGGCGAGAGATAGTCGTCCGAATCGGGGAAGTCGGGGCCCCAGCCGAGCTGGTAGGCCGGGTAGGCGCCGTCGGAATCCCCGGAGGCCACACGCTCCTTGTTGTACTGCGTCCATTCGGTGGACCGCACGTCCACGCGGAACAGGCCGCCGGTCTCCAGCTGCGACTTGATGGCCGCGTACTCCTCGGTGGAGCTCTGCCCGTAATGGTCGGTGTTGTACTGGATGCGCAGCGTCACCGGCGTCGTCACGCCGGCGTCGGCCAGCACGCGGCGGGCGGCGGCGAGGCTCGCCCCTCCCCTGCCGTCGCCGTACGACGACCTGAACGTGTCTTCATGGCCGAGGTATTCGTCGGGAAGATACGAATATGTAGGCAGGTATGTTTTGAAATATACACTGCGGCTCAACGCCTTGCGGTCGATGAGGTCGGCGACGGCGCGACGCACTGCGAGCGCTTTCTTCGCGTCGGCGTCGGATTGTTTCGTCCCGTATGGCTGGGTGCGCAGGTTGAACGTCAGGTATCGTTGCGAGCCGGCCGCGCCGGTGATGACCTTCAGCCCGTCATGCCGCCGCAGGTCGTTGACGTCGGTGGACGTCATCGAACGGTAGGCCACATCGACCTGCCCCTGCTGCACGGCGAGCTTCAGATTGGACGAGTCGGCGAAGTACCTCACCTGCACGATGTCGTTCTTCGCCGACGTGAGTCCGTGATAGTTCGGGTTGCGTCGGTATTCGAACAGTTCGTCACGTTTCATCGACGCGAGCGTGTACGGGCCGCCGAATGCGTTCGCAGCGATGATGCCCTGGTCGTCGGCCAGCTTGTTCGCCGGGAAGACCTCGTCGTCCACGATGGCGGCGGCAGGCGAGCCGAGCACCTGCTTCAACGTGACATCATACGACAGCTTGTCGGCGATTACGATGGTGGTGGCGTTGGGCGCGGAAACGTCCTTGATGTTGGCGAGCAGCGAGGCCGGCCCGTTGGGGTCGTCGATGGACTTCATGCGGTCAAGTGAGAACTTCACGTCATGCGCGTCCAATACGTGGCCGTTTGCCCATGTGAGTCCGGGTTTGATGTGGACGGTGAATTCGGTGCCGTCGTCGTTCCATGCGCCGTCGTCGGCGGCGAGGTCTCGGCTCATGGCCGTCTTGCCGTAGTCCTGGGCGTAGAGGAACGGGTATATCTGGATTTTCACGGTCGACGATCCGATGTCGTACGATCCCGCCGGGTCGATGGCCGAGACCTTGTCGGTCGTGCCAATGGTGACGGTCCGCGTGCCGGCCGCCGCATCCCCATTCGAATCCGTTCGTGTTCCGCATCCCGACAATGCGGTCAATGCCATGATCGCGGCCATGATGGCCGTAAACGCCCGCAGCGTTTTCGTCATATGTCGTCAGCTCCCCCATTACTTGCTTATATGCATGCAACCGCGTCCCATTATGGTGCAAACGCCATGGACGAAAGCCGGAAACGGCATAGGAAAAATCTATAGCATGACGTTGCGATGGACTGCGCACGAAAGACAATGGCGGGCACGATGACGGGCACGAAAGAAGGGGTGGTCCGAACCATGGAGGTTCGGACCACCCCTCAGCCGGTTTCCGCGTCGGTGCTGCCGCCGATGGGGAGCCTCACACGGATGTCAGCCCTTGGTCACCGAGGCGTAGCGGAAGCGGAACGAAGCGTCGAGCTTGACACCCGAGATGTTCGTGCGCGTCACCGCGACCTGGGCGCCCTGCAATAGCGGCAGCGTGGAGAGGTCGTCGGTCTCGAGCTTCTGGATCTGCTTGAGCAGTTCCTCGCGCTTGGTCTTGTCCTGTTCGCCGGCCTGCTTGACGATCAGGTCGTTGACCTCCTTGTTCGCATAGCCGTTGTTCACGAAGTTGCCGTCGCGGAAGAACGGGGACAGGTAGTTGTCGGGGTCCGAATAGTCGGGGAACCAGCCGAGCTGGTAGGCCGGGTAGGCGCCGTCGGAGCTTTCGGTGACGACGCGTTCCTTCTGGTACTGCGTCCACTCGGTCTGCTGCAGGTCGACCTTGAAGAGGCCGCCGGTCTCCAGCTGCGACTTGATGGCCGAGTATTCGTCGGCGGAGGATGCGCCATAGTGCTCGGCGTTGTACTGGAGCTTGAGCTCCACGGGGGTCTTCACGCCGGCGGCCTCCAGCACCTTCTTGGCCTTCTCGAGGCTCGGCTTGCCGTTTTCGCCATAAGCGGCCTTGAGCGTGTCGTCATGGCCGGAGAGCCCGTCGGGGATGAACGAGTACAGCGGGGTGTAGGTGCCCTTGTACACGTCGGTGGCGAGGGCCTCGCGGTCGATGAGGTTGGCGACGGCCTGGCGCACGGCCTTGGCCTTGTTGGCGTCGGCGTCCTTCTGGGCGGTGCCGTACGGCTGGATCTTCATGTTGAAGGTGATGAAGCGTTCCTCGCCGCCGGGGCCGTTGACGACCTTGACGTTCTTGTCCTTCTGGAGGTCGGAGATGTCGGTCGGGGTCAGCTGGCGGTAGGCCACGTCGACCTGCCCCTGCTGGATGGCGAGCTTGAGGTTGGAGGCGTCGGCGAAGTACTTGACCTGCACGGCGTCGTTCTTCGCGGGCGTGAGTCCCTTGTAGCTGGTGTTCTTCTCGTAGCTCAGCGCCTCGTTGAGCTTGAAGGAGGTGAGCTTGTACGGGCCGGCGAACGCGTCGCCCTTGACGATGGTGTCGGCGTCGGTGACCTTGCTGCCGGAGAACACCTGCTCGTCGACGATCGGACCGGCCGGGGAGCCGAGCACCTGCTTCAACGTCACGTCGTTCTTCACGGAGTCCTTGATGACGACCGTCGTGTCGTCAGGCGCTTCGACGGACGAGATGTTGGCGAGCAGTGACGCCGGGCCGTTCTCGTCGTTGATCTTCTTGATGCGGTCGAGGGAGAACTTCACGTCGGAGGCGGTCAGATCGTGGCCGTTGGCGAACTTGAGGCCGCTCTTGAGCTTGACGGTGAACTCGGTGCCGTCCTTGCTCCACGTGCCGTTGTCGGCCGCGATGTCCGGGCTCATTTCGGAGCTGCCGTAGTCCTGCGCGTACAGGAACGGGAACACCTGGATCTGCACGGCGTAGGAGCCGTTGTCGTATGATGCGGCCGGATCGAGGCTGACGATCTTGTCGGTCGTGCCGATGGTGATGGCGTTGCCGTCCGCCGCGGAGTCGCCGCCTTTCACGCCGCATGCCGCGAGCGATGCTATGGCGGCGAGTGATGCCACCGCCGCTCCGATCTTCTTGATGTTCATGTACTTCCGTCCTCCTTGCCCATCTGAAAACCATGGGACTAAGGAGTACTATCCGGCGATGGTGTTGCACTTCGATTTCACGTAGATTATGCGGAAACGACAATGACGTACGGAATTTTCCTGCGTGAAATAAACGAAGGGCGCGCATCTCAACGATGCGCGCCCTTGTTTTCCGTATCGCGACGAAATCCTGCCGACTATTCGGCGGCGAGCAGCTCGTGCAGATGGGCACGGTGCTTCTGCTGTTCGCGCGGATCGGGGATCGGCAGCGAGGCGAGCAGCTTCTTCGTGTACGGGTTCTTCGGGTCGCCGAGGATCTGGTCGGCCTCGCCGTGTTCGACGATCTCGCCCTGGTGCATCACCATGATGCGGTCGGCGAGCATGTCGACGACGGCGAGGTCATGGGTGATGAACAGGCAGGCGAAGCCGATCTCGACCTGCAGGCGCTTGAACAGCTCGAGCACCTTGGCCTGCACCGACACATCGAGTGCGGAGGTCGGCTCGTCGGCGATGAGCAGCGACGGCTTGAGGGCGAGGGCGCGGGCCAGGGAGGCACGCTGGCGCTGGCCGCCGGAGAGCTCGTGCGGGAAGCGGTCCATGTACGCCTTGGGCAGCTGCACCATTTCGAGCAGCTCCTCCACATACTTGCGGGCCGCGGCGAGCGAATCGTACTTCTTGTGCACGAGCAGCGGCTCGGCCACGTTCTGCGCGATGGTCATCAGCGGGTTGAACGAGCTGCCCGGGTCCTGGAACACGAAGCCGATGTCGGCGCGCTTGGCCTTGAACTCGCGCTCCTTGAATCCGTTCATCTCCATGCCGAGCACGTTGAGCGAGCCGCCGGAGATGCGCTGCAGGCCGGCGATGGCGCGGCCGGTGGTGGACTTGCCGGAACCGGACTCGCCCACGAGGCCGAGCACCTCGGAACGGTGGATCTCGAAGTCGATGCCCTTGACGGCCTTGAAGTCGGGCTGCATGAGGTGGCCGGGGTAGGTGATCTCCAGGCCCTTGGCCTTGACGGCGATGGGCTGGGTGCGCCAGTCCTGCTTGCGCTCGACGATCCTGCCGTCGTCGCCACGCACGACGAGCTTCTGTCCGATGCGCGGCACGGCGGAGAGCAGACGCTTGGTGTAGGCGTGCTGCGGGGAGTAGAAGATCTGCTCCACGCTGCCCTGCTCGACCACGTGGCCGCGGTACATGACGATGACGTTGTCGGCCACGTCGGCGATCACACCCATGTTGTGGGTGATGATGAGCACGGAGGCGTCGAACTCGTCGCGGGCCATGCGCAGCAGGTCGAGGATCTCGGCCTGCACGGTCACGTCGAGGGCGGTGGTCGGCTCGTCGGCCAGGATCAGGCCGGCGTTGAGCACGAGCGCCATGGCGATGACGATGCGCTGCTTCTGGCCGCCCGAGAACTGGTGCGGGTAGTAGTCGATGCGGGTCTCGGCGTCGGGGATGCCGACCTTCTTGAGGATGTCGACGGCCTTGGCGCGCTGCTCGTGCTTGTCGGTGATGCCGTGGGCGCGCAGGCCCTCGGCGATCTGCCAGCCGATGGTGTACACCGGGTTGAGCACGGAGTTCGGCTCCTGGAACACCATGGCCGCCTCTTCGCCGCGCATCTGGCGCAGCTCCTCGCCCGAGAGCGAAAGCACGTCCAGCTCCTTGGAGCCGTCGCGGCTCTTGAGGTAGATGGCGCCTGCGGTCGAGGCGGTGGCCGGCAGCAGCTTGAGGATGGAGCGTGCGGTGACCGACTTTCCGGAGCCGGATTCGCCGACGATGCCGACGATGGACTTCTTCGGAATGGTGAGGTTCACCTTGTCAACGGCCTTGATGGGGCCGGCGTCGGTGACGAACGAGACGCTCAGGTCCTTGATGGCGGCAAGGTCGCCGTCGGCGACGGCGTCCTGCGTGGTCTTCACGGAATCACTCATGATTCTTCTCCCTTGCTTGCCTTGGCGTCGGACGTCTGCTCGCCGGGAAGCACGACCTCGGCGGCGGACTTCTGGGTGGAGGGATCGACGGACGTGTCCTCGATGCTGCCGATGACCTCGCCGGCGGACTTGCGTGCGCGCAGTCGCGGATCGGCCAGATCGTTCAGCGATTCGCCGACGAGCGTGATGCCGAGCACGATGAGCACGATGGCGACGCCGGGGAACACGGCGGTCCACCAGATGCCTGCGGTCACGTCGGAGACGGAGCGGTTGAGGTCGTAGCCCCATTCGGCGGCGGCGGTCGGTTCGATGCCGAAGCCGAGGAAGCCCAGACCGGCGAGGGTCAGGATGGCTTCGGAGGAGTTCAGCGTGAGGATGACCGGAAGGGTTCGCGTCGAGTTCTTCAGCAGGTGCTTGGTGAGGATTCGCCACGTCGGCGCGCCGATGACGCGGGCCGACTCGATGAACGCGGATTCCTTCATGCGCACGACCTCGGCACGGATGGTGCGGAAGTACTGCGGGATGTACACCACGGTGATCGACAGGCCGGAGGCGAGGATGCCGCCCCACAGGCTGGACTGGCCGCCGGAGATCATGATGGCCATGAGGATGGCGAGCAGCAGCGACGGGAAGGAGTAGATGGCGTCGGCGATGACCACGAGCACGCGGTCGATCCAGCCGCCGAAGTAGCCGGAGACGAGGCCGAGGATCACGCCGATGAAGATGGAGCACAGCACGGCGATGATGATGGCGATGACGGCGGTGCGGGCGCCCCAGACGGTGCGGCTGAACACGTCGAAGCCGCCGACCGTGGTGCCCCAGATGTGCTCGGCGCTCGGCGCGGCCTGCGTATCGAAGGCCTTGCCGGAGGCGTCCTTGATCTGGGAGAAGCCGTAGGGGGCGATGAGCGGTGCGAAGATGGCGACCAGCAGGAAGAAGGCGCACAGCACCAGACCGGTGATGAGCATGCCCTTCTGCCAGCCGACGGCGATCTTCAGCTGCTTGACGATCGGCAGCTTGGAGAAGAAGGTCTCACGGCTCTTGGCCTTGAGTTCGGCGAGACGGTCGTCGCCGGGAACGGTGGGAGTGGAATTCGCTGCACTCATGTCAGTACCTCACTCTCGGGTCGATAAGGGCGCTGACGACATCCACGATGAAGTTCACCACCGAAACGATGATTGCGATAAGGATCACGATGCCCTGCACGGCCACGAAGTCTCGGGCCTTGAGGTACGTGGAGAGCATGAATCCGAGGCCCTTCCATTCGAAGGTGGTCTCGGTGAGCACGGCGCCGGCGAGCATCAGGGCGATCTGCATGCCCATGACGGTGATGATCGGGATGAGGGCCGGCTTCCAGGCGTGCTTGCTCAGCAGGCGCTTCTCGGAGACGCCGCGTGAGCGGGCCGCCTCGACGTAGCCGGAGGTGTAGGTGCTGATCACGTTGGTGCGCACCAGACGGATGAAGACGCCGGCGGTCAGCAGGCCGAGGGCCAGCGCCGGCAGGATGGCGTGCTCGAGCACGTCGAGCAGCACCGCCGGGTCGCCGAGCTGCAGGGCGTCGATGATGTAGAAGCCGGTCGGCGAGACGAGACGCGAGAACTGCATCTCGGAGGCCAGCGAGCTTCGTCCGGAGCTGGGCAGCCAGCCGAGCCAGACGGAGAAGATGAGCTTGAGCAGCAGGCCGAGGAAGAACACCGGGGTGGCGTAGCACAGGATGGCGAACGTGCGGATGCCGGCGTCGACGGCCTGGTCGCGGCGGCGGGCGGCGATGCGGCCGAGTCCGATGCCGACGATGAGGGCGATGATGAGCGCGAGCAGCGCGAGCTCGAACGTGGCGGCGCCGTAGCGGGTCAGCACGGTGATGACCGGCTGGTTGTCGGTGAGGGTGGTTCCCAGGTCGCCGTGCAGCAGGCCGCCGAGGTAGTCGATGTACTGCGACAGCAGCGGCCGGTCATAGCCGGCGGCGTGGATTCTGGCCTGCAGCTCCTGCGGGGTGAGTCGCCCGCCGAGCGCTGCGGTGATGGGGTCGCCGGTGGCGCGCATCACGAAGAACACGATGGTGACCAGAATGAAGATGGTGGGGATGATCAGCAGGAAGCGGACGATGACGAATCGGAAGAACCCGCCCGATATCCTGTTCTTTTTCGGTTTGTTCTCAGGAGTGTCAACCGCCTTGTTCTGCGGCTGCTCGGTCTGAGCTTGGGCTTTCGACGCCACTCGTTTCTCCTTGGATTGATGAAATTACGGTTGAAGGGGGATGTCAGGGGCCGTGGCGGTCATCCGAAGACGACCGCGTGGCCTCTGGCATCCCCCAAATGGCTAAGCGCCGAGCGTAGTTCCCCAATGTTTCGTGAAAATCATCACGTCGTCATCGGGGAACCCGTGTTCAGGACTTGGTGACGGACGCGTAGCGGAAGCGGAACGAAGCGTCCAGCGTCACGCCCGAGATGTTGGTGCCGGTGACGGCGACCTGGGCGCCCTGCAGCAGCGGCAGGGTCGAGATGTCCTCGGTCTCCAGCTCCTGGATCTGCTTGAGCAGGGCGACGCGCTTGGCCTTGTCCTGCTCGCCGGCCTGCTGCACGATCAGGTCGTTGATCTTCTTGTTGGAGTAGCCGTTGTTCACGAAGTTGCCGTCGCGGAAGAACGGGGACAGGTAGTTGTCCGGATCGGAGTAGTCCGGGTACCAGCCGAGCTGGTAGGCCGGGTACACGCCGTCGGAGGAGTCGGTGACGACGCGTTCCTTCTGGTACTGCGTCCACTCGGTCTGCTGGAGGTCGACCTTGAAGAGGCCGCCCTGCTCGAGCTGGGACTTGATGGCGGAGTACTCGTCGGCGGAGCTGGAGCCGTAGTGCTCGGCGTTGTACTGGAGCTTGAGGTCGACCGGGGTCTTCACGCCGGCGTCGGCGAGGACCTTCTTGGCCTTCTCGAGGCTCGGCTTGCCGTTCTCGCCGTACTTCTCCTTGAAGGTGTTCACCTGGCCGGTGATGCCGGACGGGATGTAGGAGTACATTGGGGTGTAGGTGCCCTTGTACACGGTCTGGGCCAGCTCCTCGCGGTCGATGAGGTTGGCGACGGCCTGGCGGACGGCCTTGGCCTTGTTGGCGTCGGCGTCCTTCTGCTTGGTGCCGTACGGCATGATGTTCATGTTGAACGTGATGAAGCGTTCCTCACCGCCGGGGCCGGTGACGACCTTGACCTTGTCGTTCTTCTTGAGGTCGGAGATGTCGGTCGGGGTCAGGGTGCGGTAGGCGACGTCGACCTGGTTCTGCTCGATGGCCATCTTCAGGTTGGAGGCGTCGGCGAAGTACTTCACCTGCACGGCGTTGTTCTTGGCCGGGGTCAGGCCCTTGTAGCCGTCGTACTTCTCGTAGCTGACGGCCTCGTTGAGCTTGAACGAGGTGAGCTTGTACGGGCCGCCGAAGGCGTTGGCCTTGATGATGTCGTCGGCGGAGGTGAGCTTGTCGGCGCTGAAGACCTCGTCGTCGACGATCGGGCCGGCCGGGGAGCCGAGGACCTGCTTGAGGGTCACGTCGTTCTTCACGGAGTCCTTGAACACCACGGTGGTGGCGTCCGGGGTCTCGATGTCGGTGATGTTGGCGAGCAGCGAGGCGGGGCCGTTCTCGTCGTTGATCTTCTTCACGCGGTCGAAGGAGAACTTGACGTCCTTGGAGTCGAGCGTGTGGCCGTTGGCCCACTTGAGGCCCGGCTTGATCTTGACGGTGAACTCGGTGCCGTCGGCGTTCCAGCTGCCGTCATCGGCGGCGATGTCGGGGCTCATCTCGGACTCGTTGTAGTTCTGGGAGAACAGGAACGGGAACACGTTGATGATCACGGCGAAGGAGCCGTTGTCGTACTGGCCGGCCGGATCGAGGCTGACGATCTTGTCGGTCGTACCGATGGTGATGGCGTTGGCATCGGAGGCGGTGCCGCCGTCCTTGACGCCGCCGCAGGCCGCGAGCGACGCGATCGCGGCGATGGAAGCGACTGCCGCGAGAATCTTTTTACTCTGCACGAGTACCTCTCTTCATATCAATCGTCCCTGCGGTCGGGCCGCGGGGCCCGGATTTCAGCGACGTGTCCGGCGGGCAACGAATATGTTGCCGCGGCATGAAGCCGAAACAAACCCGGGGTACGGAAGTACAACTTAGAGTTATATCCGAAACCCCGGATTTTTTCCTGATATTTCCATTGTTTTTCCGTTAATGCCCATAAAATGGGACGGATATGGCATGCTGCGGACGATGGAATGGTTCCGGCGGTCGTCGGCGACTGCCATGCATACATGCCTGTTTATGCTTATGGCGAAATCAGGGAAAGGATAGGGCCATGCAGTATGTCTTCGTCGCGGTGATCGCCGTGGCATGCGCCGTCATCGGCGGCGTCTTCGCGGTGCTGCCCCGCCGCACGACCGATATGGACGCGCTGCAGCGCAAGGTCTCCCAGGCGTTGGGCGTCGTGTTCTGCCTGCTGTTCTTCGTCTTCATGATCGCCGGACGCGATCTGGAGTCATGGGGCATCATCGGCGGCGGCCTCGTCGGCTTCGTGGTCTGCTCCATCCCGCCGGTGAAGCGCGGGTTGCAGGAGCGCTTCGTGCTTTTCGCTCCCCCGGTCAGTCCCGAGAAGGACGAACCCGCGAAGGGCCCGTCCCGGAAATCCCCGAAGAAGGGCTCGAAGCGCAAGTAACAGCGTCCCCTTCGGAAGCGTCGCCGTCTATTCGAAATACTGCGTGCGGTAGCTTTGCGACGTCGACGACACGATTTCGCTGATCACCTTGTCGTTCTTGAAGTCGTAGAGCGTGGCGAGCACCTTGTTGGAGGCCATGCCCCATCCGATGAAGTACCGGTCCGGTGATATCTGCTGCACACTGCCGCAGTACATGGAGAAGTGGTCGCCGAGGTCGAAGTTCCTGAACGCCGTCACCTTGTGGTTCCTCTCGTCCAGTGTGTAGCGCTTGATGGTCGTGTGTCCGGTCGAGACGCCGTTGTCGAACAGCAGCAGGTTGTGGTCGTCGTCGAAGTACGCGTAGTGCTGGCGCGAGAACCGCTGGTCCTTGGGCAGGGAGAACCGGTCGTTCTTGCCGCCGAGGGTCCATACGATGGCACCGGTATGGTGGTCGATCTTCATGACGGCGTCCTGGTTGCGCGCCGAAAGGACGAAATTGCCGTCCTTCGGGTCGATGACGAGGCTGTTGGAATGCATGTAGTCCTCGTTGTTGTCCATGAGCTCCTGGTAGCTGTCGTCAAGTTCGCGGTGCTCGCTGCTGAGCCATTCGAACGTGACCTTGCCTCCATCGAGCTCCTGGATGTACGTGGAGCGCATCTCGTTGGTGTTGCCCTTGCCGTCCCTGATGGGCGAGTACACCTCCCCCATGAGGATGTAGTGCGTGGGCGAGAGGAAGATGTAGTCGTGGTTCTCCGCGTACCCGCCTTGCGGGAGCTTCTTCGTGGGGGTCAGGCGGATGCGCCTGATCTGGCGGTACTGGTCGTCGAGCAGTACGATCTGCCCGAATTTGAGGCTGAAGTTCCTGATCTGGTTGTATTCGGGCACGGCCTCGAAGAACGAATAGTAGGTCTTGCCGCCGAACGTGTATTTCTTAAGGTTGTCGATGTCCTGTCCGCGGCGGTAGTAAAGGATGGCCCCGGCGGGGGTCATGCGGTAGACGTAGGTGTTCGCTCCGGTGCCGACGTTGCCGTAGTAGTCGCCCTTCGGGGTGGCGAAGTTCTGGCCGGACACCTCCAGGTTCGGGAAGTCGCTGGGCAGCGAGGGGATGGTGATCGTGCGCTGTTCGCCCGTCGACCGGCTGATCTTGATGACGGTGTTGTGGCTGACCTCCCGCGACAGCCTGTCGAACCGGAGGTTCACGGCCCCGGTGTACCGTCGTCCGTTGACCATGACGACGCTGTTCACGGGGACGTCGAGCGTCAGACGGTTGTCGACGCCGACGGCCAGCGACTTGGCGTTGACGCGGGGGTTGATGACGTTGAGTTTGACCGGCGTGGGAATGCCGTTGATCTTGAGTCCGAGGTCGACGCCGCTGAGCGAATCGTTGATGCGTGACTCCTGGCCGTCGGACTGCTCCTCGACGGATTCGCCGAGGTCCTTCACGTTCGATGCCGTGGTCTGCATGCTGGCGTCGAGGCGTTCGATGGCCTGATAGCCGAGGAATCCCCCGACGCCGATGAGACCGGCGAGAATGACGAGGACCGCCCCCATGACGGCCGCGATGATCTTATCCCTCATACCGCCATTATTCCGCCGCGAAGACCGCGTGGCGGGATGATGGGGAGCCTCTTCATGGAGATGTAACCTCCGGCACACCTTGCTTCCGACGTTCGGCGGCGGCGACGCCGGCGTGGCGTCGGGAAGGCGTCGCTATGCGCGGGCGATCCACAGCAGGTATTCGACGTTGCCGTGGGTGCCGGTGATCGGCGAGGGGGATGTGGCCCTCACCTCGAAGCCATGGTCCCTGGCGCAGGCGATGACACGGTCGAAGGCCTGTCGCCGTGCGACGTCGTCGGTCACGATGCCGCCCCTGCCGAGGTGCTCCCGGCCGACCTCGAACTGCGGTTTGACCAGCAGTACGACGTCGGCTCCGGCAGGTGCGATGCGTTCGATGACGGGTATCACGTAGGTGAGCGAGATGAACGAGACGTCGGAGACGATGAGTCGGGGGACGAACGGCAGGTCGCCGGACTGCACGTCGCGGATGTTCGTGCCGCTCATGTCGATGACCCTCGGGTCGTCCGCGATGCGCGGATGAAGCTGGCCATGGCCGACGTCGAGGGCCAGCACGTGGGCCGCGCCCTTGCGCAGCAGGACCTCGGTGAAGCCTCCCGTGGAGGCGCCGATGTCGAGGCAGTCCAGTCCCTTGGGCGAAAGCAGCCCCATCGGGGCGAAGCGTTCGTAGGCACCGATGAGCTTGTAGGCACCGCGGGAGACGTAGTCGTCGCCCGGATCGGCGACGATGTCGTCGGCGGTGTACACCTTGGCGGCGGGCTTGGTCACGACCGTGCCGTTGACGACCACCGCGCCGTCCTTGATGAGCCGTTGCGCGCGCGAGCGGGAGTCGGCCAGTCCGCGGGAGACGAGTTCGGCGTCGAGACGCGATGATGCCATGTGCCGCCTTTCGGTTAGTTCTTGAGCCGTCCGAGTTCGTCGCCGAGACTGCGCAGGATGTCGCGGTAGGCGGCGAGCTGGGCGTCGTAGTCGGCATCGTCGATCTTGCCAAGTGCGGGGAAGCGCTCGGCAAGATCGACGATGCCGGTGTCAATGCTGTCGTTCATGGATTGCATCGATCGTCCGTCAGATGTTGAAATCGGGAAGGATGATGGCGCTGGTGTCGATGCCTCGGTCGGCGGCCTGCCACATCGTGCAGCAGGCGGCGCGCAGCGCGTCGAGCGCCGATGGCGCCTCGACGTCGCCCTGTGATGCCACATGCAGTTCGCCGCCATCGATCCAGGCGCTGGCCTTGCCGCAGGAGTACCCTCCCTCCGGGAGCGGGGTCGGGGTCGGATGCGTCTCGTTGAGGCCCCGCAGGTCCTTGGCGATGTACGTGGGACGCAGAATCGGCTCGGCGAGCATGATTCCCTTGGGATCGGCGACGCCGGTGAGCACGACGAGCGAATCGTATCCGCCGCGGTTGCCCGCTTCGATGTCGGTGTCGAGACGGTCGCCGATCGCAAGGCATCGTTCCTTGGCCACGGGTTCGGCGGCCTTGCCCTGTGCGCTCTGCGCGTCGGCCACGAGCTGTCGGGCCTCGTCGTACATGGCGGATTCGGGCTTGCCCGCAGAGCCGAGGGGCTGACGTCCCACGGCCTCGATGACGGCGTTCACCAGCGATCCGCAACCGGGTGCGATGCCCAGCTCACGCGGAATCGTCAGATCGCGGTTGGTCACGAAGAACTTGGCTCCGCGCTGTGCGGCGTATGCCACGGCGGCGAGCTCGTTCCACGTGATCTCGGGATACCAGCCCTGGATGACGGCCTCCGGCCCGTCCTCCACGCGTTCCACCAGGGTCAGTCCGGCCTTGGCGACCTCCTCGCGCAGATGCGGGGCGCCGGCCGCCAGCACCTTGGTGCCGGCGGGGACGTGATGGGCGACCATGCGGGCGGCCACCACCGACGAGGTGATGACCTGCCAGGGCTCGACGTGCAGTCCGAAGCCGCGCAGCTGTTCGGCGACGACGGACTGGAACCGCGAGGAGTTGTTCGTCGTGTACTCCATCGCCATGCCGGATGATTCGGCCTGGGCGATGGAGTCGGCGGCGTGCTCCACCGGGTTCTTGCCACGGTAAACCACGCCGTCAAGGTCGAGCAGCGCCAGACGGTACGCCTGGCTCAGCGGCTGGTCGGAGCCTTTGAGGTATGCGCCGGTCATTACTCGGCCTGCTCCTCGGCTTCGGACTCGGCGTCGGCTTCACCGGACTCGGCAGGCTCGGCGTCCTCCTCGGCCGGCTCGCCGTCCGTGGACTCGGCTTCGGACTCGGTCTCAGCCTCGGATTCGGCTTCGGCTTCCTCGGAGTCATCGGAATCGGCAGGGGCCGCCTCTTCGGCATCCGCATCCCCGGTCTGCTCGCCGGCTTCTTCCGCGGCATCTTCCTCGGAGTCCTCCGCCGTATCGGCGTCGGCATCCTCGGATTCGCTCTCGTCATCGTCGGGAACGGACAGGTCGATGCCGAGGCCTTCGAGCAGCTCGTCGTCGATGTCCTCGAGATCGTTGTCGATGATGGTGTCGTCGTCCTCGTCATCGACTTCTGCGTACTCGTCCTCAAGACGGTCGACCAGACCATCCAGGGCCAGGGACTCGTCGGTGCGGCCGGCCTGCTCGAGGAAGTTCTGCTCGGCCTGCACGGCACGCATGCGGTACTCGCCCGAAATGCCCTTGGAACGGCCGACGGTGTGCACGAGCTCGATGGCCTTGTCCCAGTTGCCGAGGTCGCCGTAGGCGCCGGCCACGACGAGGAACATCTCGGCCTTGGCCTCGCCACGCAGCGCCCTGGCCTCGTCGGAGGCGGCGAGCTCGATGGCCTTCTTCGGATTGCCCACGCCACGCTCGCAGTCGGCGATGAACGGCAGGTAGTCGAGGAAGCCGTTCATGCGGTAGGCGGTGCGGAACTCGCGCAGCGCGAGCTTGTAATCGCCCTGACGGTACGCGATCAGAGCCAGCACCTCACGGGTCATGTCGATGCGGGAGGCCTGTCGGGCGATCCACTTGGCGTGCTCGAGCGCCTCCTCGGGATGCTCCTCCTCCAGCGTGTAGGCGGCAAGCATGTGCAGACCGATGTTCTCGGCATGCTCCTTGCTCAGGCCGCGCAGACGCTCACGCTCGTCGGTCGACAGCATCGACCATTCCAGGCCCTTCGGCATCTTCGGCTCATCGGGGCGGCGATGCGTGTACGGGTTCTGCGACGGATAGCTCACCGTGCCGTCGGAATTGCGACGGCCGTCCTGGTAGAAGCCGTGCGACCCCTTGCCGCTGCGCTCGTAACGGTTGTTGCGGCGGTCGTCGCGATGGAAGTCGCGACGGTTCTCGCGCTGCTCGCCCTGACCGTCGAAACGACGCTCCTGACGCTCGCCGTCGCGCTCGTAACGCGGGTTGCGCGGCTTGTCATCGAAGGCGCGGCGGGGCTTGCGGTCGAAGTCACGGCCGCCGCGACGGTCATCACGGTCGAACCTGCGGCCGCCCTTGTCGTAGCCGCCGTCATTGCCGCGGCGATCGCCACGACGGTCGTCAAAGCGACGCTTGCCGCCACGGTCGTCGAAACGACGGTTGTCGCGACGGTCGTCACGGCGTCCCTCGAAACGACGCTCGCCATCACGACGCTCGCCGTCCTTATGGAAGTCCCTGCGCTCGCCGTCGCGGTTGTCGCGACGGTCGTCACGGCGGAATCCGCGGCGGTCGCCGTCTCGACGGAAGCCGCCGCCGTTGCCGCGGAAGCCCTGACGGTCGCCTCGACGGAAGCCGCCGTGCTGGCCGTTCTCGCGACGCTGGCCCTCGCCATGCTCGCCGTCGCGACGCGGGGCGTCGCCGTCCCTGCGGAAGTCGCGGTCCTTGTGGAACTCACCGTCGCGGTGGAAGCGCCTGCCGCCGTTGCCGCCGTTGCGATGGCCGAAGCCGCCGCGGCGCGGGCCGTAGGACTTGCCGCCGCGGTTGCCGTAGCCGCCGGAATGTCCCGAACGGTTGCCTCCTGAACGATTGCCGGAATTCTCAGCGCTCATCGAGTCTCCTCCAATGCTGCCAGCGACTTCTTGCCGCGGCGGATCAATACGAATCGGTCATGCAGAAAATCATCTGCGGTAAGGGTCTGCTCCTGGTCCTCCACGCGGGCGTTGTTCACGTACACGCCGCCGGACTTGATGGCGCGACGCGCCTCGGACGCGGACTTGAACAGTCCGGCCGCCGCGGCCGCGTCGATGATGCGGTCGCCGGCCTTGGCCTGGGCGAACGTGCCGTCGGCCTGCTTCAGGCCGCCAAGCGCGGATTCGAGTGTGTCCTCGTCGATGGAGCCGAGGTCGCCGCCACGGCCGAACAGGGCTGCGGCCGCGTCGATGGCCTGCTGCGTGGCCTGTTCGCCATGCACGTAGCTGGTGACCTCCCAGGCGAGGGTCTTCTGCGCCTCGCGGCGGCCCGGGTTCTCCTCCACCTCGACGGCGAGACGCTCGATCTCGCTCTTCGGCAGGAAGGTGAACGCCTTGAGCAGCTTCACCACCTGGTCGTCGGGCTGGTTGAACCAGAACTGGTAGAACTTGTACGGGCTGAGCATGGTCGGGTCGAGCCACATGGCGTTGCCCTCCGACTTGCCGAACTTCTTGCCCTGGCTGTCGGTGATGATCGGGCTGGTGAACACGTTCACGCTCTCGCCGCGCACCTTGCGGATGAGGTCGAGGCCGGAGGTGAGGTTGCCCCACTGGTCGGAGCCGCCCAGCTCGAGCACGCAGTGGTATTCGTCGAACAGGTGCAGGAAGTCGTTGCCCTGCAGCACCTGGTAGCTGAACTCGGTGAAGGAGATGCCCTCCTCGGAGTTCAGACGACGGGCGACGGTGTCCTTGGCCAGCATGGTGCCCATGCGGAAGTTCTTGCCGACGTCGCGCAGGAAGTCGATGACCGACATCTGCGCCGTCCAGTCGTAGTTGCTCACGAAGCGCACGGGGTTCTCGCCGTCGGCCTCGAGGAACCGGCTGATCTGCACGCGCAGCTTCTCGGCCCACTGGGCCACGATCTCCTTGGGGTTGAGCGTGCGCTCGCCCGACTGGCGCGGGTCGCCGATCAGACCGGTGGCGCCTCCGACCAATGCGATGGGGTGATGGCCGGCCGCCTGCAGGTGCCGCATGTTGATGAGCTGCACGAGGTTGCCGATGTGCAGGGACGCCGCCGTGGGGTCGAATCCGCAATAATAGGTGATGGGATCGCCGTTCAACGCTTCGGCAAGCTGCTCTTTGTCAGTGGACTGATTGACCAGACCGCGCCATTCGAGCTCTTCGAGAAGAGAATCGAACCCCGCTTCCTTGTAACTTCTGACCTGAGACATGTGTTCCCTGTCACTCCCTGTTGAATTGGTGGAAAACGCGAACATTCGCATCCATCAGTTTGACAGTAGAGTATGACAAGCTCGGACGGGCGGCCGAGGAAGGGACGCGCCTATCGGAGTCGCCGAGTCGCTACTCCCCCTGTTCGGCGAGGTAGCGTTCGTAGGCCTCGAAGCCGCCGGTGAGGTTGACGGCGTCGTACCCGCGGTCGGCGAGGATCTCGGCGACCTCCTCGCTCCAGCTGCCCTCACGGCAGTACACCACGACCGGCTTGGTCTTCGGCACGTTGCGCAATACGTGCGGCAACGGGTCGAACGGCACGTTCAATGCGCCGGGGATGCCATGCGCCGCCACCTCGTGCGGCTCACGCAGATCGAGCAGCGTCACCGTGGAATAGTCGAGGCCGGCGAACTCCTCGGGCGTCATCTGCCGCACCTCGGTCTCGTCGTCATCGAACACGTCGTCGAACATATCGGTCCCCTCTCGTTCCCTGTTGTCTCGATTCTTCCTGAGCGTAGCCGCCGTATCCCGACGGCTCAGACCGCGCACGCGGGCTGGATGTAGTTGTCCGGCTCGAGTGTCGTGATCGTGGGATGGTCACCGCATACCGGGCAGTCGGGCTCGTGACCGGGCAGCGGCACGGTGCGGATGTTCATGGTGAGCAGGTCCACGGTGAGCATGCGCGCCGTCAGGAGGTCCCCGGCGCCGGTGATCATCTTCACCGCCTCCACGGCCTGCAGGCTGCCGATGACTCCCACGGCCGCGCCAAGCACGCCGGCCTCGCGGCAGGTGGGCACCTCGCCGGCCGCGGGCATCTCGCGGAAGATGCACCGGTAGCAGGGGCCCTCGCCGGGCACGTAGGTCATGAGCTGGCCGGCGAAGCGCACCACGCCGCCGTGGATGAACGGCTTGCCGGCGAGCACGCATGCGTCGTTGATGAGGAATTTCGCGGCGAAGTTGTCGGTGGCGTCGACCACGAGGTCGTAGCCGGCGATGATGTCCGCGGCATTGTCGGCGGTGAACAGCGTCCTATGCACGTTCACCTTCACGTCGGGGTTGAGACGGTTGATGCTCAGTTTCGCGGACTCGGTCTTCGGCATGCCGACCCGGTCGTCGTCGTGGATGACCTGGCGCTGCAGGTTGCTCACGTCCACCACGTCGTCGTCCACGATGCCGATCGTGCCGACGCCGGCCGCGGCGAGGTACAGCGCGACCGGCGATCCGAGTCCACCCGCGCCGATGATGAGCACCTTCGCCGCAAGCAGACGCTTCTGCCCGCGTACGCCGACGCCCTTGAGGATCAGATGCCGTGCGTAGCGTTCGAGCTGCTCGTCCGAAAGCGTGATGCGGG
This sequence comes from Bifidobacterium saimiriisciurei, assembly GCF_010667655.1. Lineage (GTDB taxonomy): Bacteria > Actinomycetota > Actinomycetes > Actinomycetales > Bifidobacteriaceae > Galliscardovia > Galliscardovia saimiriisciurei. The sequence continues at coordinate 97,187 of NZ_WHZU01000004.1, read as the reverse complement.
GCTTCGGCGAGCCCGTCTGCTGCGGTTCGGTCATTGGTGCCGTCCTTTCTGGCCAAGTCGATTGTTCATCATCTTGGGTTCAAGGCTGGACGGGAGGCCACGACCGGAAGCCGGCCGGGCTACGCCCTGGCGAGCTGCACGGCGGTGCCGGATGCGGTGACCATGAGCATGTTGCCTCCTTCGCCGAGCACCTCGTAGTCGATGTCGACGCCGACCACGGCGTGCGCGCCCAGGGCCGAGGCACGCTGCTGCATTTCGGCGAGCGCGCCCTCGCGCGCCTTGACGAGCTCGTCCTCGTAGCCCTGGCTGCGGCCGCCGAACACGTTGCGCAGTCCGGCGCCGATGTCCTTGAGCACGTTGACGCCGGAGATGACCTCGCCGAACACGATGCCGTAGTAGCCGGTGATGGTGTAGCCCTCGACGGTGGGCGTGGTGGTGACGATCATGATGGCTTCCCCTCCTTGGGATCGCGGCGCGAACCCGTTTCCGCGGCCGATGTGGTTCCATCTTCCCATACGGGGGCTGTGCATGCGTCCCGCGAAACGCGAAACACCGGTCTGGGCGAGCAGGTACGCTGAATGGGACGGAGATAACGGATTATCGACGATAACCGAATACAGAATGATTGGGTTCATGAAGGGGCGCACCACCACGGGTACGGCTTGCTTTCGTGCGCCCTTTTTTCATACTGTGCGTTTTTCATAGTTGGAATCTCATAGTCGGAGGATATATGCAGGTCAATGGCGAACAGGTCACGTTGGAGAAGCCGCTGAGCGTGGCCGACTACCTTGCCGAGCACGGCTATCGTGCGGAGCGCGTGGCGGTGGAGCTCAACGGCGCCATCGTGCCCCGCGGCAAGCGAGAGGAGGCCATGCTCGACGATCGGTCCGTGATGGAGATCGTCCAGTTCGTTCAGGGCGGCTGAGCCGTCAGGCAAATCGTCGTCAAGCAATCAAGGAGCAATCATGATTCCCAATCCCGTAACCGAAGAGTCCGTAGCCAGCACTCCCCTGCCGCCGCAGCCGGAGGTCACGAATCCGGTGGGCACGTCCGCGCCGGTGGCGCCCGTCGTCGACAAGCCGCTGAATCTCGGCGGCCATGAGTTCGAGTCCCGGTTCATTCTGGGTTCCGGCCGTTACGACCTCAATCTCATCAAGGCCACGGTGGAGCATGCCGGCACGCAGATCGTGACGATGGCGTTGCGTCGTGCGCAGACCACGGAGAACAGCGTGCTCGACTACATTCCCGAAGGCATCACGCTGCTGCCGAACACATCGGGCGCGCGCAACGCCGAGGAGGCGGTGCGCATCGCGCGTCTGGCCCGCGAGGTGTGCCAGACCGATTTCGTGAAGGTCGAGATCGAGCATGAGACCAAGTATCTGCTGCCCGACAACGCGGAGACGATTCGTGCGACGGAGATGCTGGCGAAGGAGGGATTCGTGGTCATGCCGTACATGTTCCCCGATCCCATCGCGGCCCGTCAGCTCGAGGAGGCGGGCGCCGCCGCAGTGATGCCGCTCGGTTCGCTGATCGGTTCGAACATGGGTCTGCGTATGCGCGACTTCATCCAGATCATCATCGCGAACGCGAACGTGCCGGTCATCATCGACGCCGGCATCGGAAGGCCGAGCCAGGCATGCGAGGCGATGGAGATGGGCGCGGACGCGGTGATGGCGTACACCGCCGTGGCCAGCGCCGGCAACATCCCGCTGATGGCGAAGGCGTTCAAGGACGCGATCGCCGCCGGCCGCGCCGCCTATCTTTCGGGCCTCGGCAAGGTGACGGAGGGCCACGCCGTCCCCTCCAGCCCGACGACCGGCTATCTGCACTGATGATGGCGCTGATGATGCGATAACAAAGAATCCCGCCGACGCGGGAGACGGCATGCCGCGCATGCCAGAACGAAACATAAGGAGCATCGCGCTCGCAGGACGTCTTCGCCGTGCGAGCGCGATGTTTCTTTATTGGCTATTTGCGCACCAGCTTCTCGCGGAGCTTCTTGATGAGGTCGCCGTATTCGTCGGACGTCATGCGCGGGAAGGAGCTCAGCATACGGCGCTGCTGGAAGTTCAGGGCTCCGAGCAGCTTGCCATACAGCTTGGCCACGGGCACGGACGGTACGGACGGTTTCGGCATGTTCTCCGTGAGGTTTTCGGAAAGCCTGCGCACCTTGCCGGTGGCTGCGTCGCGGTATGTCTGCAGACGGCCGGCGGCCGCATCGGTGTACTGCTGCAGCGCCTCGCTCACATCAAGCAGGCTGACGCCGTCGAGCAGATTGACTCCGTCGGCCATCCTCTCCCTGCCCCGTTCGAGCACGCGGGCGAATTCGGCGAGACGACGGTGGAATCCGCTGAAGCCGACGACGGTGACGATGAAGTCGGAGAGGCACGCCACGAAGAGCACCGAGACCAGGATGTGGAACGCCGTCGTGGGTATCATGTCGGTCCAATGCTCGACCCATGGCTGGGTGACGTCGACGATGATGATGCCGAACACGCCGAAGACGATGGCTCCGATGAGACATACGCGGCCGTTGATGTTGAACCGGAAATGCGAGTAATCCCACCATCTGGCATGGAATATCCTCTCCATGGCCCATGAGGTCACGTATTCCAATACGGATGCGCCCAACGCGCCGAGCATGAACATCACGGCCGGTGCGGCGGGGACGTCCTTGAGCGGGGTGAGCACGACGATGGCGAGCGCCGCCCCGGCGCCGTATATGGGGCAGAGCGGCCCGTTGAGGAATCCTCGGTTGACGGGTCGGCGCTCCTGCACGGAGACGAGGATGGATTCGTATACCCAGCCGAGGAAGCTGTAGAACACGGCCCAGAGGAAGAGCCGTTCGAGGTACTGGATGCTGTCGAGATAGTGGATGTCGTTGAGCAGTTCCGAGGCCATCACGCGGCTTTCTTCGTGCTGTCGGCGATAGCGAGGCGTTCGGGGACGGGCGTGAGCGCGGGCTTGGAGAAGCGTGCCATGGAGAAGGTCTCGCGGGTGGCGCTGATCTTGTCGGCCATGGTGACGAGGTAGCCTTCGATGTAGCGCGGCGGCACCGGGGTGAGCGGGAACATGTGCCGCAGGATGGAGTCGCGTTCCACGGGGTTGAGGTCGAAGTCCTCGAGCGCGTTGGTCAGGGCGCGGCGTGGATGGGTGAATCCGTGGAGCTTGTGCGTGCCGTCGCCGTCGTAGTGCCAGTCGTAGAGGAAGTAGTCGTGCAGAAGCGCCGCGCGGACGAGCGACCGCAGGTCGACGAAACGCCACAGGTGCAGTCGGTCGGCGAAGTAGACGGCAAGGCACGCGACGCGTACGGAATGCTCGAAGGTGGTGACGGCGCCATGCTGGTAGCAGTGCTTTTCGATGCGCATGCGCTCGTGTTCGAGCACATCGTGGCCGTATTCGTGTACGAGTTCGTGGATTCTCTGGCGTGCCAGCACGATAAAGCCCCTTCCCGGGTCCGCAATCGGAATGACGATGGTATTTCGACATTCCGATTGTAGACGATGGGTTTTGCGGGCGTGCTCATCCCTATGGATGATTCATGCCGTCGGCGCCGTCAGGCCGCTTCGCAGGCTGCGACGAGCTGTTCGAGGCTCTGGCTGCCGAAGAGGATGTCGCCGCCGTTGATGGTGGTGGCGGGCACGCTCATGATCTTGCGTTCCTTGCGGATCTCGGGGAAGAGGCCGAGGTCGATCATCTCGGCGGTGACGTTAGGGTTCATCGCGGCCATGTGCTGGCAGGCGGCGACCACGTCGGGGCAGAAGTGGCAGGTGAGCGAGACGCCGATCTCGATGTGCGTTTCGGGCAGGGCCTTGATGCGCTCGGCGAGCTGCGGGTCCACGGCCTGGCCGGGGCCGGCGATGTTGTAGACGCCGAGCACAAGCGAGTTGACCTCGTGGCCGGTGGGGATGCCGCTGTATTTGACGCCGGTGTATTCGCCGTCCTTGTCGAGGAGCACGAAGACCGGGTAGCGCACGATGGCGGCCTTGTCGATGATGGCCTTGCCTTCCTCCGAATCGGCGGCGACGCCGCGGTAGTGCAGGCGCGCGTGCATGGAGGCGAACTCCTTGGCGAAGCTGGCGAGCTCGATGCTCGGCTGGCCGCCGTCGTCGACCTGCAGGAGGGTGACGTCCTCGGTGAGGCGGTTGAAGATGCCGGCGAGCTGCTGCTTCATTTCGGCGCTGAACCATACGCCCTTGTGCTGAGGCACGGACGGGGTGTCGGAGATGGCGCTGGTCTGGCCGACGGTGGCGGATCCCTGCGGCTTGGCGGCGGACTTCGTTGCGTTCTTCGCGGCCGCCTCGCCTGCGTCGTTCGCGGCGGCCTTGGGCTTGGCCTGCTTGGGGACGACGGGGATGTCGAGACGCTTCTTCTCTGCGGTCACATATTCCTCGGCGCCGGTGGCGGCGGTGGCGCCGTCGGCCGTGGCGGTGACGATCTGGCGCAGCGGCTTGGAGACGACGTCGCCGGCGGCGAACACGCCGGGGACGTTGGTGCGCTGCCATGAGTCCACGGTGATGTAGCCACGGTCGTCCTTGTCGAGCACGTCGAGACCGGTGGTCTCCGGCGTGGTACCCACGTAGATGAACATGCCGAACACGTTGTCGCCGTCCTCGACGTGGTAGTGGGTCTTCTCGCCGGTCTTGTTGTTCACGAACGTGGCGTCGGTGAGGTAGTCGTCACCCGAGAGGGATTCGACCTCGGTGTTGTAGAGCACTTCGACCTTGGGATTGTCGAGCGCGCGGGCGGCGGTGAGCGGCGGGCAGCTGAACTGCGAGCCGCGCACAAGCACGGTGACCTTGCGGGCGTAGCGGGTGAGGTAGTCGGCCTCCTCGGCCGCGGCGAATCCGCCGCCGACGACGAACACCTGCAGTCCGCTGAACAGTTCGCCGTCGCAGGTGGAGCAGTAGGCCACTCCCCTGCCCCGCAGCTCGCGCTCGCCGGGGATGCCGAGCTGCCGCGGCTGCGCGCCGGAGGCGATGATGACGGCGCGGGCCCTGTAGTCGCCCTTGCTGCCGTGCAGCACTTTGACGTCGCCGTCAAGTTCATAGGAGGTGACGTCGTCGTGGGCGATCTCGACTCCGAAGCCCTCGGCCTGCTGCTTCATGAGGTTCATCAGGGCGGTGCCCTCGATCTCCTTGACGGCCGGGTAGTTGACGACGATGGATGTGGTGGTGACCTGGCCGCCGACCTGGTCCTTTTCGATGATCAGGGTGTCCATGGTGGCGCGGCCCGCATAGATGCCGGCCGAAAGTCCGGCCGGTCCGCTGCCGACGATGATGACGTCGTAGATGTGTTCGTTGGTCATGGTTTGCTTCTGCCTTTGCTGATGAAACGGCTGATGGGAGAAATGACTGGAATTGTCAAAAAGGCGCTCGAATACGATTCGGGCGCCTTGAGAAAACTATCGATTATCGACGGTTATCGGGAAATCAGATCTTGCCGACGAGGTCGAGGCTCGGGGCGATGGTGTCCTCGCCCGGGTGCCAGTTGGCCGGGCACACCTTGTCACCGTGCTCGCGCACGAACTTGGCGGCCTCGAGCGTGCGGAGGATCTCCTCGGCGTTGCGGCCGATGCCGTTGTCGTTGATGGTGTAGGACTTGATCTTGCCGTCGGGGTCGATGATGAACACGCCGCGGAAGGCCAGGCCGGCCTCCTCGTCGAGCACGCCGAAGAAGCGGGCGAGCTTGCCGGCCGGGTCGGCGAGCATCGGGTACTTGACCTTGGCGATGGTGTCGGTGGCCTCGGCCCAGGCCTTGTGCACGAATTCGGTGTCTTCGGAGACGGAGTAGACCTCGGCGTCGGCGTCCTTGAACTCGGCGTAGTGGTCGGCGAGGTCGCCCAGCTCGGTCGGGCACACGAAGGTGAAGTCGGCCGGGTAGAAGAAGACGACGGACCAGTGGCCCAGCAGGTCCTGCTTGGAGACGGTCTCGATTTCGCCGTCGTGGTAGGCGTTGACGGTGAAGTCCTCGAGTTCGGTGTTGATGAAGTTGCCCATGCGATGTCCTTTCTGCGCAACTGCGCGACCGCGATTCCGCGGTCCTGTGCTATCCGTGTTCCAGTGTATCCGCCGGGGCTTCACCCTCGGCGCAACAACACCGGGACACGCGGCAAACCATGAGCAACATCACATTAGCCGGCGTATGCATGAAAAGGCCCGCGCTCCCCTGCTTGCGTTCGGGGATGCGGGCCTTCAATGGTCTTCCCGGTCTTCCCGGAGTCCTGCGAATCCTATGAGGCGACTAGCGCAGGACCTCGCTCGGGGCCTTGTAGGCGGTGCCGTCGGAACGGGAGTCGGCGAACAGCTTGAGCGGTTCGATGGTGGCCTTGGCGTCGACGATCTGCTCGCGCACGCAGCCGTAGGCGGTGCCGCCCTTGCCGTTGCGGGAGTTGACGGAGCCGCGGCTGGAGAGCACCTCGCGCACGCCGGGGGCCTTCTCCTCGGGCAGGAACCCGGCGAACGTCTCGGCGAAGTCCTTGTCGGTGAGGTCCCACAGCTCCTGGCCGCGGCCTTCGGCGATCTTCACGCAGGCGCCGGAGAGCTCGTGCGCGTGACGGAACGGCACGCCGTTCTTCACGAGCCATTCGGCGATGTCGGTGGCGAGGGCGAAGCCGGTGGGGGCCTCGGCCTCGAGACGGTCGGCGTCGAAGCGCATGGTTGCGACCATGCCGGTGAAGGCGGGCAGCAGCACCTCGAGCGTGTCGACCTGGTCGAACACGGCTTCCTTGTCTTCCTGCAGGTCGCGGGCGTATGCGGTGGGCAGGCCCTTGAGCGTGGCGAGCAGGCCGGTCAGATCGCCGATGAGACGGCCGGACTTGCCGCGGGCGAGCTCGGCGATGTCGGGGTTCTTCTTCTGCGGCATGATGGAGGAGCCGGTGGAGTAGGCGTCGTCGAGCTTGACGAACGCGAACTCCTGCGTGTTCCAGATGATGATCTCCTCGGAAAGGCGGGAGATGTCCACGCCGGTCATGGCGGCGATGAACGCGAATTCGGCCACGCAGTCGCGGGCGGCGGTGCCGTCGATGGAGTTGTCGGTCACGCGGGAGAAGCCGAGCTCACGGGCCACGGCCTGCGGGTCGAGGCCGAGCGTGTTGCCGGCGAGCGCGCCGGAGCCGTACGGGCTGGCGTCGATGCGCTTGTCCCAGTCGATGAAGCGCTGGATGTCGCGGATGAGCGGCCAGGCGTGGGCCATGAGCTGGTGGGCCAGCAGCACCGGCTGGGCGTGCTGCATGTGGGTGCGGCCCGGCATGACGGTGTGGCCGGCGGCCTCGGACTGCTTGATGATGGCGTTGACGAGCTTGATGAGCTCGCCGACGATCACGCGGGAGTGACGGCGCAGCCACATGCGGATGAGGCAGGCGATCTGGTCGTTGCGGGAGCGGCCGGCGCGCAGCTTGCCGCCGAGTTCGTCGCCGGCGATCTCGATGAGTCCGCGCTCAAGGGCCGTGGCCTCGTCCTCGTCGTCCTCGATGGGGGCGAATTCGCCGGAGTCGACGCGACGCTGCAGCTCATCGAGGGCATCCTCCATGCGCTTGAGCTCGTCATCGGTGAGCAGGCCGGCGCGACCGAGGGCGCGGGCGTGGGCGCGCGAGCCGGCGATGTCGTCGTCGGCCAGTCGCCAGTCGAACTGGGTGGACTTGCTCAGCCGGGCCAGTTCGGGCGAGGGGCCGGAGGTGAAGCGGCCGCCCCACAGGGCGAGGTGTTCGGACTGTTCGGTCATGGATGCACTCCTTCTGTCATCGTGGACATGCGTGTACGCACGTACGTATGCGTAGATGCGAACGCACGCGCGTGTACGAAGCTGCTTGCAAGGCTATCAGCGTATGGCTACATAGCGGCGGTTTGCGGCGGAATGCGAGACGCGTTCGGCGCAGCCGTTCCACGGCCAGGTCCCACGGCACGGAACGCGACAATTTCCCGTATCGTCGTTCCGAGGCATGGTTCCTTGTCGCGGAACGAAAGAATTCCCGGCATCGTCGTCCCATGGCACGACTTCTTGTCACGGAACGGCATAACATGCGTTCCTTGTTCCTCCCTGCCACCGATATCCGTCACGGAACGCGGCGACTTCCGAAATCGCCGCTCCGTGCCCTCGGCCTCTGTCACGGAGCGACAATCCTCCCGCCATCGCCACTCCCTGCCACAAATTCGCGGCACGGAACGCCAATTTCGCCCAAATCATCCTTCCCTACCGCAATCCACGCAAGTCAGGCAGTCATCATCGTTGAAATTTCAACGATTTCATCAACGATGACAGCCCGTAACATGGCACGGAATCCTAAATCAACGCGATATCGTATTCCGTACCATGTTCTTCACCTAACTTTGAAGCCCCGTCATTTTTCAGTCGGTCTTCGGCTTCTTGCGCGGCCGACCTCCGCCAACACCACGCCCAGGACGAGCGGCATTCCATGCATCGATGGTCTCCTCTTTCCACCCTCGGGTACGTCCTATCATGACGTCCGGCTCGGGAAGCTTATAGGCGCTGACGGCAGACGTGGCTATGCCAAGTTTATTGGCAACGTCGGTAACGCCAAGATAATGAATGGTCATCATTCCTCCTTCATATTTCAATCTATGCCTCTTAGGCGGGGTTGTTCCAGTCCTTCTTAAATCCATGCCCCTCATGTGAGGGGCGGCCACCGGATATGAGCGTGAGAATGAACACTGACCAATTTCAATCCACGCCCCCGGATGAGGGGCGACCAATGCTCGGGGGAATCCTGAACGCCTACCCGGTATTTCAATCCACGCCCCTCGGGTGAGGGGCGACTGTGTTCGAGGTCGTGTGGTGCGAGGCCGAGCCAATTTCAATCCACACCCCTCGGGTGAGGGGCGACTGGTCAGGGACGAGCCGTCCTCGCCGTATTTGATATTTCAATCCACGCCCCTCGGGTGAGGGGCGACGTCGATGGTGTCATAGGTGCCTTCCATGACGTGATTTCAATCCACGCCCCTCGGGTGAGGAGCGACCGATTCTCGGGTGGTGGAGGCTCCCCATGCCGGACATTTCAATCCACGCCCCTCGGGTGAGGGGCGACACGTGATATCCATAGGGTTATCGTCGCCATCGAATTTCAATCCACGCCCCTCGGGTGAGGGGCGACACGGCGGCGGAACGCTCTCGTCTCCTTCTCGGAATTTCAATCCACGCCCCTCGGGTGAGGAGCGACCGGCCTGGTCGTGTTCGTCGTGGGGGTCGTATCCATTTCAATCCACGCCCCTCGGGTGAGGGGCGACGGTCACGCTGGTGATGGCAGGTCTCCATCCCTGCGATTTCAATCCACGCCCCTCGGGTGAGGGGCGACCAGTACGCACCGTACCCCCTGTGCGACGGAAGATTTCAATCCACGCCCCTCGGGTGAGGGGCGACTTGACGCGGCACCCTAGTGGACCGTGCGGGAATCATTTCAATCCACGCCCCTCGGGTGAGGGGCGACGGTGGTGACGGGCTGGCTCGACCCCTGTACCGTATTTCAATCCACGCCCCTCGGGTGAGGGGCGACCCCATCGTCCGCCGATGTTCCTGGCGCCGCGGATATTTCAATCCACGCCCCTCGGGTGAGGGGCGACGACGGTCCATGGCGCGTGTGGGTTTTGGAGGCAATTTCAATCCACGCCCCTCGGGTGAGGGGCGACCATTGGCGGGCGAACGGCTTTTCGGGGTCGAAGCGATTTCAATCCACGCCCCTCGGGTGAGGGGCGACACACGTTGTCGGTCTCGGACTGTCCGCGCATGCTATTTCAATCCACGCCCCTCGGGTGAGGGGCGACCGTAAGACCGAGGCCACCTACTGGACCTACAGCCAATTTCAATCCACGCCCCTCGGGTGAGGGGCGACCATCGTGTACGAGCGTCTGCCAAAAGGCGTTCTGATTTCAATCCACGCCCCTCGGGTGAGGGGCGACACCATGTTTAATCCTTTATTTAGTCGTCGTGTTTATTTCAATCCACGCCCCTCGGGTGAGGGGCGACGCCCCGGCCCCTTGTCTCCTGTGATGCTGGAAGTGATTTCAATCCACGCCCCTCGGGTGAGGGGCGACGGCGGGGGCTTCATACCCGCCCAATCATCGAAAGATTTCAATCCACGCCCCTCGGGTGAGGGGCGACCCTCGACGCGTCGCAGAAGACGCTCGATGACCTATTTCAATCCACGCCCCTCGGGTGAGGGGCGACGCACCATATTTCATCCTAGGCGGCTAAGCTGAAATTTCAATCCACGCCCCTCGGGTGAGGGGCGACCGGTCTCGCCGATCTCGTGGTCGGACCCTCCGGTATTTCAATCCACGCCCCTCGGGTGAGGGGCGACGCAGACAATTGGCAGTGCAGCGTCCCTCTCGCAATTTCAATCCACGCCCCTCGGGTGAGGGGCGACCCGAGTTCGGTGTCGGCCACGCGGGCCGTGATGTATTTCAATCCACGCCCCTCGGGTGAGGGGCGACTGCGGAAATGGACACCATATTCCATTATATGGAAACAATGCCCATTACCGATGCTGATTATAGCGAATAATCATTCGTCTCTCCGCCCACGAAATCGCGAAACTCTTCCATAAAAGGCGGAGGAGCATCCACTCTGAAGCTATCAAGCATCTAGAAGAACGGAAAAACCGTCTTCAAAATTCACTCACGAAGGTGCGAAAGATGGCAGATTCTATGAGAGCTTACCTTTCGCGCCAAACATCGATGACGAAGCCAACGACCTCTAAGCACGGAAATACTCCATGACCATTCTATCGTCAGAGCATCATCACCTCGTCAATCGGCACATGCCTCCGGACTCCGTAGTGTTCGATTTTTGAAGAATAGCGAGAACCGAGATTGTAATAGCGCAAGCTATCGCACGTTTCATCCACAATTGCTGCTAAATCATGCTTCAACACCAAGTAGTCAGATGGCGTTACCGAACACTCAAAAACACTGTTCTGCACTCGCTGCCCATACTTCATGCATATCTTGGCTACATTGCGCAGTCTCCGCCTTCCCGCCGGCGTCTCCGTGTTGACGTCGTAGGTTACAACAACCATCATCCCGTACCTCATTTCCACATAAACGGCGGATATGCATCCAAATCTCCGCGAATCGCACGACTCAACAACAGTGCTTGTGCATATGGAATCAACCCCCACTGCATCTTTTCGTTGAAGAACGGATGAGTAAGTGTTTCCTGCTTGCGCTTCTGCCAAGCGGCGAGCACGCTTTTACGTCCTCCTTCCGTAAGGAAAACACCACCATTTTCGCGAATCTCAAACTGAGCTGGTTTGATTTTCCCGGTATTGACCAGAGTCAGTGCGAACCGGTCGGCAATGGCGGGACGGAATTCCTCAACGAGGTCCAATGCCAAGGACGCTCTCCCCGGCCTATCGGCATGCAGAAACCCCACATAGGGATCGAGTCCCACTCCCTGCAACGCGGCAACACAGTCACTGGTCAACAGTGCATATATGAACGACAGCAGCGCGTTCATTCGGTCCAACGGCGGGCGGCGACTCCGCTCTTGGAAGAAGAAATCGTCCTTGTTGCGCAGAATCAGATCGTCAAACGTAAAGAAATAATCCTTGGCGGCCAATCCTTCCACGCCACGCAACTCGTCTATGGACGAACAATCACGAACATTCAACAGGGCTTGCCGCAGCTTTTCGCTTTGCCCGGCAATGCGTTCGCTGTTGACTCGCAGCGCATGGTCACGTTTGGTCCGCTCAAGAACCCAGCGGCAGTTGTATATTTTTCCGACGATGAACGATTGGGCAAAGGTCAAGGCCTCGTTCTCGTCATCGGCGAAACGGAACTGTTCCCGTCGAAGGAGCACATTACGGTTCTTCTCCCCGAGGATGGAGCAGTAATACCTCCCCTGCGGAGAGAAGAATGAAAGCCCTACTCCGAACTCCGCGCATTTGCCCATCAATCCCGGCGAAGCGCCTTTGTACGAAAAGCACATAATGCTTTCCAAGGAACGAAGTGGGATTCGGCCGAGCAAGGATTCCCCTTGCTGCACGACGACATTGTCGTTTTTCAGGGACAAATAGGCGTCCTCACTGGTCACGTACAACGTGTTAAGCAGTTGCTTCATTCTTGAGCACCTTCTTTTCCGGCTTCCGCCTGCATGACTTCCTCGATGAATCGCTTGGCAGATTGCATCTTGGCTAGTTTGGGCATACAGATCTCGCGTAGCGAACATGCCTGACAGGACTTTGACGGCCTCGCTTTCGGCGTATATCCACGCTTGAACAACCCATGCATTTCATGAGCCATAGAGGTGACCCGTTCCCGCAGCGGTGCATCGAGCTCAACCTGTTCCCGCCGTCTGGTCTGCTGATAGAATAACGCACCTTCAGGAATGGAGCAGACAAGCATCTCTTCCAAGCACATTGCCTCAGCACACAACTGAATTCGATCCGCATCTTGCCGTTTTGGCCTGCCGTGTTTGTATTCCACGGGACAAGGCCTCCACAGGCCAGTCCTCCCATGTAGAGACACGCCATCATCAGACGCACGGAATTCGACCACATCACATGCACCGGTGATTCCGAGCCTCCGGGAAAACACGCGAAGATCACGCATGATGAGCAAATCTCCACGAGTCTCCGATTCACCGTAGTCGTGGACACGATCGTGCTCCAGAGAACCAGCAGTGGTGAGATAGTTGTCTCGCCACTGCTGTTCGATATGTATCAACGCCCACTGCCGTCTGCAAAACGCGAAATGCTGAAGGCCCGAAAGAGCCAACCAATCATCTTCCGGGTACTCAGTTGGTCCATTCATGGCTTTTCCTCTGAACGAAATTCCGAATCAGACGTCTAGAAGCTTTAGAAGTGGTAACAAAGATCGCGATAAGCGGTTCAGCGACCGTCAAGCACTTCAAAGTGCAGGTCAGGAATTTCGGTCCGATTGACATCAACATGGCCATCGGCTGCAACACTCACAGAATGATGGACCTTGGCCGTCGAATACTGTCCACTCTTGCAATCGTGTGTGAACCACACCATCTTGAGAACCGCCATCGAACCTGCCGGGCGCGCGGAGCTTTCGTCGTTCTCGAACAGAGTAAGTAGAGCATCCTTAATCTTCTCCGCATCTTCATCAGAGAATCCAGTCTTCTCCGCGAGTTGGGGACTGATACTGCCGCGGGTCACATACACCGCACGACCCGAGACACGGTACTTCATGCCCATAGTGTCAGACGACTTTGAATCGTTCTCGGTTGTTTCGCTGTTCACGGACTTTGTAATCTGGATATCGTCAATCGAAATCTCGTTTAACGAGAAAGCAGGCTGAATGGATACCGGTCCACGGACGCCTAAGGATACAGAATCAACACCTTTGTTTTTGTCGCCCTTCTGGGACTTATACGCAAAAACCTGTCCAAAGGCACGCACATCGAGCCACTGTTCACAGACTCTTCGAGAGACAATGGCCTTCTGCTTCTGCTCATCCTTGTCCAGTGTCTTCAAAAACGTCTGCATTCGATCAGACAAAGAACGCGCCCCGTCATCGGCACGGTCAGCAGACTGCACGAAGATACGCCCTCCATCATCTTGCAGACGATTGCGAATCTTGCGCTTCAATGCGACATCGGACACTTCTCCTCGGCCATCAGAAGTCATACGGGGGCGGTTGCCCGACAGGGGATCACCATTCGGATTGGCATTCTCCACAGAAAATACCAACACGAAATCAATCTTGTTCTGCAAAGTAGTCATGGGTCATTCTCCTTCATTGGTTTCGGATACATGGGACTTGTTTCCCTTATTGCCCATCTGATCCATCAAATATTTGCGCTCATGAGAGTAGCCGAGCAGGAATAATGCCGACAGGGTACTATTGTCTTCGAAGTCTCCTGGTTTGAATGCATTAATCACGCAGTCGATATCATCCTGAAAACCTTTTGCAATCAACGGCGACTGTGTGTACGCACTCTTCAGGTAGGGTTGAAGCTGGCTCCACAGATTGCCCCAAGTAACGAACGGCTTTGCCGAAAAACTGTTCATCAGCCGAATCGCGTTCGTTGCTCTGCTCGACGCACTGTTTCTTTTCTGCTGGTTTTTCAGCACTCTGTACTCGAAGCTGTCTGCGAGCGCCAAAAGCCGACCGTATAGGTAATCTCTATCCCTGCGGTTATCGTCTAGTTCCAGTAAAGCCATCGGATTCCTTTCTACTTCGGAGAAACGCCGCCGTTCCTGTTCGATGAAGTGTTTTCTCCACATACTGCATGCAACTTCGAAGTCGCGTCGCCACGTCATCTCATTCTTACGGCGATCCTTGTTAGCGGTGTAGCTTTGAGGCCGAGTGACTCGACGGAATGCAGCTTGCAGCAATGACTGTGGCAGATTGTTATTGCCGAACATGCATTCAACAAGCTGCTTCTTGACTTTCTTAGTGAATTTGATATATCCAGTTTTGTTGCGATTGCAATCATCACTGTCATACACACAGTTGATGATGTCTTTGAATGATGGAGCACCGATATAGTCAATCCGTCTAGAGTCCGAACTAGATTCTCTCTTTCCGACGCTCACTTCCGAACGATCACCGTCGGATGATGATTCAAACCGAGTGAGGTTCCATGCCGAATCTTCATGCCATCGAATCACGTTTTCAATGTATTCATCTTCCGCTAATTCCCGGTAGAATGTGACACTCAGTCTTCCTGGTGTCGCGGCATCGAGAATTGCCACGACTATACGACGACTATGTTCCTTAATCGCATCGAGAGCAGACTTCTCGCCATATCCTCTCAGCAATTTACCGAAACGATCGGCATAATTGGCAGCTACCTGAGAATGCGCGGCACTGAGTTTCTCGCTATCGGTCAGGATATCGTTCTCTTCTGTATCATCATCGACGTAGTAGAAGTCACGCAGGCTCTCATAAACGTCGTATGAGTTGCCAGAGTAATCGACGATATGCTCAGTCGGTTGTTTGTCAACCGCCCATACCACGATATCTTGGGTATCAGTAAGTGTACCGTTGTTGTTCACCAACCAGCGCAATGCCAGATGCACTTTCTGTGAGGTCAATGAATCAATACTCAATGCTTCACGTTGATCAATAAATCTCCCGCGGAATGTGAAGTTCTTCTCATCATTAGAAGAAATTAATTTGGCATTACCCTTGATACTAACGATGTTCTTCGGGAAATTGTAGGAGGCCTTATGTAAATCCTCTCCTAACATATCAAATCCGTTACGCGGCTCACGCGGCTCTTCATGCTGTATCCATAGAGCCCAGATTTCGCGATCCATCCAAGTTTCTGGAACGTGGTCCTCCCCCCATACAGCAAATCGTACGCCAAGATCTTTGTCCTTGTTCTCGTGAATCTCCACCCCTTTAGAGCGCGCATCGTCAATGACACTATGTTCAGCAAGATACAGGTAAATGGCATTCAGCTTGACATTATTCCCCTTCCATTCAGCAAGCTGATCCATATAATGGCGATACTTGACTTTGTCGTATTTGCTATCGACATATTGTAGCTTATCGCACAATGGATGAGGCGGAATGTTTTTCCCTGAACGACCGGCCGATTGTTCCGTGCATGGAATAATAGTCTCGAAATCCTCACTGTCTTTCTCAATGCTTACCAATTCACCATGTTGATTGAGAGTGATGCACAACCTCGTTTTCATTGTCGTATGAAACAAAGGCAGTAACACTTTTCTTACAACCGGCACTCCATCCGAGTTAATAGGAACAATTCCGGTAATGTCCTGTACCGCATCATAAGTCTGTAGCAGACTTGACCAAAGGCTCATCGCTCATCCTCCGCCAGACTCATATTTTCTCCGATCACGAAACTCTTAACCGACTGTTGTTCCCGAATCGTTCGACAATCGAGTTTGTCGGAATCCGGTCGTTCGAACTCAATGACACCGTTACGCATAATCGGATGCCAGAAACGGACGATGAAATCATGGTCCGGATTCTCGTCGGGATATGTGAAACCATGCGCCATGTATCCCATGTCCCATTAACCATACTCATCGTAGAAACCGGTCCCCGCCCCGAACTCACACGGTTCGACATATGCTTGGCATTCCCGTGTTCCCAGAAAAATGTCACGGCGTCCACCACGGTCCACGGCACGCTTGGCAATGTTATGATGCTTGTTTTCATCTCTATCGGGCATGAGATCATGACGCTGCTCATTCCATTCGAAGTGGGCCAACACCTGATATCGAACATCTTTAAGATAAGTGTAGTACGACAATTCATTACTAACATTTTTCTTGCTTGGACTCATCTTGATTGGACGAATGCCCTTACCCTCCGTCTGTATCTTGTTCATCACACGCACGGCATCGATAATCCACACCAAGGTGGGCTTCCAGTAGATGCTTTCCGTAATGCCCTTCAAAGCCTGATAGGTGGGCACTTGATACGAGAACTTCTCACCACCAATTCGTGTCGCCGCATCCGAGAAGAGTGCGTAGCCCCCGTACACCTCATACTCAATCGAATTTCGTTGTCTCCGCATAATCGCCTACTTACATAGAAAGAAGAGGCATATCCGCATTTAGTACGACGCCGTACTCCGGATTGTAGTTCTCCTCATTCAGTATCCTGACGCCGAATTCCTCATTGGCAATGGCAATACGCCCGTTTTCATTCAACGTTTTGAATTCACTGTCGAATAAGGACACCGAATAATCCTGCAGTTGCCTCAGTATCCGAATTTGTGTGGCCAAGTCCTCCTCACCCAGTTGATCAATCAGCTCCATCGCCTTCCCATACCGTACCACCACATCCGTGGTTTCCCTGGCAATGACATGGAAGTCGTCACTCACCGTTCTGAACGCCTGAGCAAATACATGTGCATACCTCTGTTTCTTCCGATTCTCATACTCCCTCCGCCGACTCCAATCGGCCGACAGCAAATCATAGGCAGTCTCGCCGGTACTCATCTTGCAATCCATCATCTCTCCCTTCTGCCGATCCAAGTAGAACCGATAGTATTCGGCAATCATCGTCTCGGACATCAGATCGGCATCGGGATTCATATGGACGAGTTGCTGAGTGATGGCCTTACCGAGTTTGATATCCCTCAGACGGTCAAGTCCTCGTTCATCTGCAATCGGATACACATAGACGTTCTTCGGCTCTTTCGATTCTCCGTTGCGATTGCAACGTCCTGCAGCCTGAAGAATGCTATCGAGTCCAGCCATCGCACGGACCACGCAAGCGAATGACACATCTACACCAGCCTCGATCAGCTGGGTACTCAGGCAGATGATTGGACGATTCTTTGCGAGCATCTTCCGAAGTTCCTGCAATCGGTCCTTGCGGTGCCGACCACACATAGATGTACTCAAATGCACTACAACGAATCGTCTGTCATCATCAAGCGTTTCATTTAAACTGCCGATTTTCTCGTACAGTTTTCTGGCTTCAGACCGCAGGTTGACGATTGCCAAGCAGTTGCCATTCTCCTGAGCTTTATCAAAAATAATCGAGGCTAATTCATCGACCGTCACATTCTTTGACGACGCGATGATATTGGTGCGACGCAACCGTTTCGCATAGTCGTCTGACTGTCCAATCAAATCGGGGTTGTCGGAGAGCAACAGATTCTCACGCGCGGTATGCTCAAGTAACGGCTGCGTAGCCGAGCATAACAATATCGTGGAGTCCAGAATATTGGATAGAAAACTCACTATCTCATTGAACAGGTTGATTGTATTGGTGGGAAGCGCCTGTATTTCATCGAAGATGATGACGCTATCCGCCATGTTGTGGAACTTGCGCAACTTCGATGCACGTGCAGACATTACAGTTTCCAGAAACTGCACCATCGTCGTCACGATAATCGGGTTGTCCCAGCGTTCGGTGGCAAGTCTGCGGCGCTCCTCCTTCTGTTCATCGTCCTTCATGACGCTTGAGTAGTGTTCCAGTAACACGTCACTGCCATCATCTTCTAAATCGAGAAAACTACGGAAGACATCCACGGTCTGCGAGGTGATTGACAGGTACGGAATGACATAGATGATATGTTTCTTGCCAGTCTTCATAGCATGATGCAGTGCAAACCTCAGTGATGCGAGGGTCTTGCCGCCACCGGTAGGAACACCGAGTCGGTAAATACCCGTCGTTCTCCCGCTGGCCTTGAGACAGTCTTCAGATATCCGAGACCGAATCCGATTGATGGGCTTCGACGTATCCAATTCGCCGAGATGGGTTTCCAAACGTCGAATCAGTTCCGCCCAGTCTGGGGTATTCGGTGTATAATAAGGATGTCTTGACTCAAAACGCGCTGCATCCAGTCGATCAGCATCGACAAGCCTGGAATACATGTACTTCCCATATAGTCCCAGATAAAAACCCATGGAGTTACATGCTTGTTTCCGAGAATGAAGTCTAGAGACACTGGCACCTATCGTCTGCAGTAGTTCTACCGATTCAGCAACACTCTGTGCAAAATTGTCCTGTACGTCGAGATCCAAAGAAGGCACATGACTGAGCACCTCCTGATAGTGGTAACGTTCCTCCGTCTTATTTCCATCGGACAATTTGTCGAAGAACGGACTATCCCCTTCGAAGCTGATGCAATCCGGCAGGCAACCGTGGTGGTTTGCTATAGCCAGTTCAAGCATCTCCTGAGTTAGGAGTTCGGCAGGACTGTCAACGGGTTGGTCGCTGACGGTGAAAGCCCCCTGCCATGCATGAACCACTTCACCACGCCGTTTGTCGCCGTGCAACAGATAATTTTGAAAGGTTTGGGTAGCCTTCCCCTCGTCATGCAGCAATCCCGCCATCCGAGCGGTCACAACACTACGGGATTCGAAACCCGCCGCTAATTCACCGGCATTATGCAGATGCTCAAACAGCGTTTGCACATTGCCATCATCATCTTTGCGCGCCAATAACTCATTCATAAAAACATGATAAGGCCCGCACCCCCAGCGGGGAATGCGGGCCTCGATTAGCCGAAAAGGCGACGACGGATCAGCGGATTACTCCACGGCGTTTTCCGGGACGTCGATGCCGTTGCCGAACTTGACGTCGCGGGCTGCGGCCACGCGGCTCGGCAGGCCGTAGATGTCGATGAAGCCGTTGGAGGACTTCGAGTCGAAGCTGTCGCCGG
This sequence comes from Bifidobacterium saimiriisciurei, assembly GCF_010667655.1. Lineage (GTDB taxonomy): Bacteria > Actinomycetota > Actinomycetes > Actinomycetales > Bifidobacteriaceae > Galliscardovia > Galliscardovia saimiriisciurei. The sequence continues at coordinate 78,107 of NZ_WHZU01000004.1, read as the reverse complement.
AGTCGTAGGTGGCGAGGTTGTAATCGTACAGCGAGCTGTCGGAGCGACGGCCGGTGACGACGGCGCGGCCGCCATGCAGGGTCATGCGAATCTCGCCGGAGACGTACTTCTGCGTGTCCTCGATGAAGGCGTTGAGCGACTGGGTGGCCGGGCTGAACCACTGGGCGTCGTACACGAGCTCGCCCCAGCGCTTGTCGATGTCGCGCTTGATGCGGTGCTGCTCGCGCTCGAGGCAGCAGTTCTCGAGCTCCTGGTGGGCGGTGATGAGGGCCACTGCACCCGGGGCTTCGTACAGCTCGCGGGACTTGATACCGACGAGACGGTCCTCGATGAGGTCGATGCGGCCGATGCCCTGGGCGCCGGCGCGGCGGTTCATCTCCTCGATGGCCTGCAGCGGGGTGACGTCGCGGCCGTCGATCTTGACGGGGACGCCCTGCTTGAACTCGATGACGACCTCGTCCTCGACCGGCGGGAACGCCGGGTCGTCGGTGTAGGAGTAGCAGTCCTTGGTAGGACCGTTCCACGGATCCTCGAGGAAGCCGGTCTCGATGGCGCGGCCCCACACGTTCTGGTCGATGGAGTACGGGCTCTTCTCGGTCTGGGTGATCGGCAGCTTGTGCTCCTTGGCGAACGCGATCTCCACGTCGCGGGTCAGGGCGAGGTCGCGAATCGGGCTGATGGCCTTGAGCGTCGGGTCGATGGAGGCGATGGACACCTCGAAGCGCACCTGGTCGTTGCCCTTGCCGGTGCAGCCGTGGGAGATAGTGTCGGCGCCGAACTGGTGGGCGGCGCGCACGAGGTGCTTGGAGATGAGCGGGCGGGAGATGGCGGAGACCAGCGGGTACACGCCTTCGTACATGGCGTTGGCCTTGAGGGCCTTCATGCAGTATTCCTCGGCGAACTCGTTGCGGGCGTCGACCACGTAGGCTTCGACGGCACCGCAAGCGAGGGCGCGCTGCTTGATGGTCTCGAGGCTTTCGCCGCCCTGACCGACGTCGAGCGAGACGGCGACGACGTCCTTGCCGGTGCGCTCCTTGAGGTACGGAATGGCGACGGAGGTGTCAAGACCACCGGAATACGCCAGAACGAGGCGCTTGTTATCTGCCATGAGAGTGGCTACCTTTCTTAACGGTTATCGAACACTGGGATGTATTATATACATAATCCCGTATATTTATGCAATCGGTGCGTCGCGCTACGCCCGTCAGGCCTTGTCACGGCCTTGCGAGGCGAGGGACAGCAGCCATTCGGCGCTGGTGCGCGCGGTATCGTCATCCGTGCAAATCATCATCACCGTATCATCACCGGCGATGGTACCCAAAATATCGGCCATGGGCTGCTTGTCGATCACGCTGGCGACGTATTGCGCGGCGCCCGACGGCGTGTGCACGACGACGAGGTTGCGGGCCGCCGCCACGGAGGTGACCAGGCCGGAAAGCACGCGGGTCATCTGCTGCTCTCCCTTGCCGCGGTTCGTATCCATGTTCGGATGCGAGGACGCGGCATGCTTGGATACCGGTTCGATGGCATAGGCCATCGAACCGTTTGCCGTGCGCACCTTGACGGCGTTCATCTCGTCGAGATCGCGGCTGAGCGTGGCCTGTGTGACCTCGATTCCCTGATTCGACAGAATCTCGGAAAGCTGCGACTGCGAGGTGACGACATGGGTGAGCAGGGCCTGCTCGATGGCGCTCAGTCGCGCCGCCCGCGTCGTCGGACGCTGCAAAGACGGAGTATCGCCGGACATATTCCCCTCTTGTGAAATGCGGTCAGTCGAGGTCGCCGAGCAGGGACGGATCCTCACGCTGCCATGCGATCAGCCAGGTCATCAGCGCCTTCTGCGCGTGCAGACGGTTCTCCGCCTCGTCCCAGACGACGGACTGCGGGCCGTCGATCACGCTGGCGGTGACCTCCTTGCCGCGGTAGGCGGGCAGGCAATGCTGGAAGAGCGCGTCGGGCTTGGCGAGCTTCATGAGCTCGGGGTTCACCTGATAATCCCAGAACGGCTTGGAGCGGATGGCGTATTCGGCCTCCTCGCCCATGGAGACCCACGTGTCGGTGAACACGCAGTCGGCGTCGGCGACGGCGGCCTGCGGGTCGGTGGTGACGGTGATGGAGCCGCCGGTCTTCTCGGCGATGGCCTTGGCGTCGGCGACGATCTGCGGGTCGGGCAGGTATCCTTCGGGGCCGGCCACACGCACGTGCATGCCGGCGACGGCGCCGCCGAGCAGGTAGGAGTTCGACATGTTGTTGGCCGCATCGCCGAGGTAGGCGATGGTCTGGCCGGCCAGAGCGTCCACTCCCCCGCGGAACTGCGCCATGGTGAGGAAGTCGGCGAGGATCTGGCAGGGGTGGAACTGGTCGGTCAGCGCGTTGATGACCGGGCAGTTCGCGTACTTGGCCATGGTCTCCACGCGGTCCTGGCCGAACGTGCGCCACACGATGCCGTACGCCATGCGGGTGAGCACGCGGGCGGTGTCCTCGACCGGCTCGCCGCGGCCCAGCTGGGAGCTGGACTTGTCGATGACCAGCGGGTATCCGCCGAGCTCGGCCACGCCGATGGAGAAGCTGGAGCGCGTTCGGGTGCTGGGCTTGTCGAACAGCACGGCGACGGCCTGCGGACCTTCGAACGGTCGGGCGTAGAAGCGGTTCTCGCGGAACTTCATGCCGAGCTTGAGGATCTGCTTCTGCTCCTCGTGGTTGATGTCGTCGTCGCGCAGCATGTGGCGCAGTTCGTGGGTCATCGTGGACTCCTTACTTGGAAAAGGTGCGGGAGCGGCCTTCCGCGGCGTATCCGGCATGCCGGTCTGCGAAGGCCGCTCCCCTTTGCTTGATTGGCGGTATCGTCCGGGACTCAGTCGTTGGGCAGGTCGGCGGGCACGCCGGAGAGGATGGACAGGCATTCGTCGACGTCCTGTTCGCTGACGATCAGCGGCGGGGCGAAACGCAGGGCGTTCGGCGCCACGGCGTTGACGATGAGGCCGCGTTCGAGGGCCCAGTCGGCGACGGCGTGCGCGCACGGGTGCGCCAGTTCGACGGCGTCGAGCAGACCGCGTCCGCGGACCTCGCCGAACAGCGGGTTGTCGAGACCGGCAAGGCCTTCACGCAGCTGCTTGCCGCGCGCCTCGGCGTTCTCGACCAGGCCCTCGTCCTCGATCACGCCGAGCGTGGCCAGACCGGCCGCCGCGCCGAGCGGGTTGCCGGCGAAGGTGGAACCATGGGAGCCGGGGGTGAACAGCGCGGAGAGCTTCTCGCCGAATGCGATGAGTCCGCCCATGGGGAAGCCGCCGGCCACGCCCTTGGCGAAGGTGATGGCGTCAGGGGTCACGCCGCCGGAAAGGTCCTCGCGCTGGAAGGCGAACCATTCGCCGGTGCGGCCGACGCCGGTCTGCACCTCGTCCACGATGAGCAGGGCGTTGTTCCTGTCGCACAGTTCGCGGGCGGCCTTGACGAAGTCCGCGCCGATCGGCACCACGCCGGCCTCGCCCTGGATGAGCTCCATGATCACGGCGGCGACGGGCCCCTTGCCGTAGCGGCCGACGCCGGTCTCGTTGAAGGCTCGCTGCAGCGATTCGATGTTGCCGGCCTCGGCGAATTCGATGGCCGGGACCAGCGGTTCGAACGGCTTGCGGATGGCGGGCTTCCAGGTGGCGCTCAGTGCACCCAGCGTGCGGCCGTGGAATCCGTGGGTCATCGAGATGATGCGGGCGGGCTTGCCGCCGATGTCGGGCAGGGCGCCCGGCAGCGTGCGACCGTAGAGCTTGGCCAGCTTGATGGCCGCCTCGTTGCCTTCGGCGCCGGAATTGCCGAAGTACACGTGGGAGCCTTCGGGCGCGCCGGCGAGCTCGATGAGCTTGGCGGCGAGCTCGATCTGCGGCTCGGTGGCGAAGTAGTTGCTGGTGTGGGCCACCTTGGCGGCCTGCTCGGCCACGGCCTTGACCCACTTGGGGTGGGCGTAGCCGAGGGAGTTCACGGCGATGCCGCCGAGGAAGTCGAGGTACTTGTTGCCGTCGACGTCCCAGATGTGCGCGCCTTCACCGTGGTCCATGACGCGCAGCGGGGTGCCGAACACGTTCATGTGGACGTTCCTGTACTCGCCCAGCCACTTGTTGTCGTTGATGCCTGCTGTTTCAAGACCTGACATAGGAGCTCCTCATTTCAATGCCGTCCTCGGGGATGACCATGGTGCCGATGCCCTGGGAGGTGAATATCTCGTTCAGAATCGAATGCGGCTTGCGCCCGTCGATGATGTGGGCCTCCTCGACGCCGCCGTCGAGCGCGCGCACGCACGCTTCCATTTTCGGCCTCATGCCGGACTCGAGATCGGGAAGCATGTCGCGCAGGTTCTCCACGCCGATGCGGCCGATCAGCGAATCCTTGTCGGGCCAGTCGGCGTACAGACCGTCCACGTCGGTGAGGATCACCAGCTTGCGGGCGCCGAGCGCGGCGGCCAGTGCGGCGGCGGCCGAATCGGCGTTCACGTTGAGCACTTCGGTGGGGTCGTCCTCGTTCGGCGCGACGGACGAGACCACGGGGATGCGGCCGGCGGAGATGAGGTCCTCCACGGCGGATGCATCGACGGAGACCACGTCGCCGACGAGGCCGATGTCGGTCGGCTTGCCGTCGATGATGGGCTTGCGCTGCATGGCGGAGAACAGTCCGCCGTCCTCGCCGGAAAGACCGACGGCGAGCGGACCGTGCGAGTTGATGAGGCCGACCAGTTCGCGGGAGACCTTGCCGGTGAGCACCATGCGCACCACGTCCATGGCCTCGGGCGTGGTGACGCGCAGGCCGCCCTTGAACTCCGACTTGATGCCCAATGCCTTGAGCATGGAGGAGATCTGCGGGCCGCCGCCATGCACCACGACCGGGTGGAGGCCGACCTGACGCAGGAACACCATGTCCTCGGCGAAGTTCTGCTTGAGCTTTTCGTCGACCATGGCGTTGCCGCCGTACTTGATGACGATGCGCTGGCCGTAGAACTCCTCAAGCCACGGCAGTGCCTCGATGAGCACCTCCGCCTTCTGATCGGCACGGAGGTCGGTATGCACGTCGAAGTGGAATCCCGGTCCGATTACGTTCTTTGTCTCTGCTTTAACCATGCTTGCTCCTATGGCCGCCGGGCTGGTCCCGCCCGACGGCCCCTTGTTTCGTCACGACTCGTAGTCGGCGTTGATATGCACGTACTCGTGCGTCAGATCATCGGTCCATACGGTGGCCTCGGCGTCGCCCTCGCCCAGGTCGATGTCGAAGTGCACCTCGCGCGGCGTCATGTCGACCTCGGCGCGGGGACGGCCCGGACGGCCGCCGTCGCATACGCGCACGCCGTTGACGTCGACGGTCACGTTGTTCGGATCGTAGGGGGCCACGTCCTGCGGCACGGTGCCGAGGGAGGAGACCACACGACCCCAGTTCGGGTCGTTGCCGGCGACGGCGCACTTGAGCAGGTTGGATGCGGCGACCGCGCGGGCGCAGGCTAGGGCCGCGTCCTCGCCGGTGGCGCCGGTCACCTTCACGCGGATGTCGTGGGAGGCGCCTTCGCCGTCGCCGATGATCTGGCGGGACAGCGACGCGCACGCATCGGCGACCAGCTTGTTGAACTCGGCCGCGTCGGGCTCCACGCCGGAGGCGCCGGAGGCGAGCAGCAGCACGGTGTCGTTGGTCGACATGCAGCCGTCCACGTCGATGCGGTTGAACGAGGTCTCCACTCCAGCGGACAGCGCGGCCCTGGCCTGTTCGGCGGTGACCTTGGCGTCGGTGGTGATCACGCACAGCATGGTGGCCAGCTGCGGGGCGATCATGCCGGAGCCCTTCACCATGCCGCCGATGCGGTAGCCGGCGCCTTCGAGCGCGACGGTCTTCTTCTTCGTGTCGGTGGTGAGGATGGCCTCGGCGGCGAGCTCGCCGGCCTCGGCGGAGTCGGAGACTTCGCCGTAGGCCTTCTCCACGCCGGAAAGCACGTTGTCGAGCGGCAGCAGATCACCGATCATACCGGTGGAGCATACGGCGATGGACTCGGCCGGCACACCGGCGAGCTCGCCGAGCCTGGCGGCGGTGTCGGCGGACTGCTGGAAGCCCTCCTTGCCGGTGCATGCGTTGGCGCAGCCGGAGTTGAGCACCACGGCCTTGATGTGGCCGTCGGCCACGGCCTTGCGCGACCACTGCACGGGCGCGGCGCAGAATCGGTTGGCGGTGAACACGCCTGCGGCCACGTCAAGAGGACCGTTGTTCACCACTACGGCGAGGTCCTTCTTGCCTTCGACGGCCGAGACCCCGGCCGCCACTCCACTTGCGGAAAATCCCTGTGCGAACGTTACACTCACGGTGCCACTCCAATCGTCGTCAATCCTGTGCTTTCGTCAAGTCCCAATGCGATGTTCAGCGACTGCACCGCCTGTCCGGCGGTTCCCCTGTTGAGGTTGTCGATGGCGCTGAACGCCAGAAGCCTGCCGGCCTTGCGGTCCACGGCCACCTGGATGTGGGCGGTGTTCGAGCCGATGATGTTCGCGGTGGCGGGCAGCACGCCCTCGGGCAGCAGGTTCATGAAGTGCTCGCCGGCATAGGCGTTCTCCCAGACGGTGCGAATCTCGGCGTCGCTCATCGCCAGGGCCTTGTCGGTAAGCTTGGCGGATACGGTGGCAAGGATGCCGCGCGACATCGGAGCCAGGATCGGGGTGAAGCCGAGGGTGAACTCGTCGGCCTTGTCGGCGCTCAGGCCGGCGGCGTGCGCAAAGTTCTGCAGAATCTCGGGAATGTGGCGGTGGGTGCCGCCGACGCCGTAGGGGACGGCCGAACCGAATGCCTCGGCGGCCAGCAGGTTGGTGCGCTTGAGGTTCTTGCCGGCACCGGAGTACCCGACCACCAGGTCGGTGACCAGATCGTCCTGCTGCACAAGGCCTTCGGCGATGCCCGGCTGCATGGCCAGCGTGGTGGCGGTCACGTTGCAGCCCGGTCCGGCGATGCGTTTGACGCCCTTGAGCGCCTCGCGCTGGCGGGCATAGGAGCCGTCGGCCTCGCGTCCGACGATGAGCTCCGGCATGCCGTACGTCCAGTGTTCGTAGAAGTCGCCGCCGTAGTATTCGTCCCAGGCCGAACGCTCCTCAAGTCGGTGGTCGGCGCCGAGGTCCACGACGACGCTGTTCGGGTCGAGCTGTGCGGCCAGTGCGCCCGAGGCGCCGTGCGGCAGCGCCAGCACGATGACGTCGTGCCCGTTGAGCACGTCGGCGGTGGTGTCCTCCACCGTCAGGTCTGCGAGCTGCGGAATGTGCGGCATGTGCTTGCCCAGCTTGTCTCCGACCGAGGAATGGCCGGCAACGCAGGTGACCTCCATATCGGGATGCGCGGCGAGAATTCGCAGGGCCTCGCCACCCGCGTATCCGGTGGCTCCGGCGACCGCGACCGTGTATTTCGGCATAGGTCTCTCTTTTCGAGTTCGTTAGAAAACTACAACAGCGCCGATTATACACACTATGCAGACTTATGCATAACTATGCAGTTCGCGTTTCTCACGATGTCATCAAGCCGTAACATACGGCCGCGCAACCGGAAACACACGGCTCAGACCGAGGTCTCCCCCGAGCCCGACGAGCCGCCCATGTCGATGCCGTACAGCTGATATATCAGCTGATAGGGGTCGATGCCTGTCGCCATCACATAGATGTCGAAAGCGGTGGTCAGCAGCCCGATGATCACGGCGGCGACGGCCAATGCCCTGCCCTTCATGCGGAAGAGCCCGGAACGGTATATGGCGAAGGCGCCGAGCAGCACGGGCAGGACGGGAACTCCGATCAGCGCCGAGATGAAGGCGATGATGGCGGCCGGGTCCCAGCGCCCGTACAACGGGTTCTGCACGGGATCGTCGAGATCGATGCCGTTGCGGTAATTGTCGCCGGCATTGCCCGGACCGCCCGGCACCTTCGGATTCCGACGCTCACCGTCCGCTTCGTCCTTGTCGCTCGGCTCAGGTTCGGGGGCTCCATATACATAGGGGTTCCAGCCTGGATATCGGCTGGCCATCTCGCCGTATTCCGGCTCCTTGTACTGGCCGTATTGCGGCTGGTCCTGCCGTGGTGCGCCACCGTAGGCGGGCTGCTGCGGAGCGGGTCCGTCGCTCTGGCTGTTCCATACGATGCGGTTCATAGTTCCCTTGATAGCAGTAACTGCGGGGAAATCACAGGATTCCGCCCGCAGTGTAAGAGTGGAAGACGGCCGTACCGGCCGTCGTGGCTCCCTCCGTCACGCCCTATGGGCGGCGGAGGGAGCCACGGGATGCGGTTCGGCTCGATGCCCGGCCGCATCCCATCGAATCAGGCGCGCAGCTGCGCGCCGAGCTCGGCGGCCTTCTCCACGATCGCCTTGCGGATGGCCTCGCTGTCGGAGGATTCGAGCGTCTTGTCCGGGGACCGGAACGTGACGGCGAATGCCAGCGACTTCGCGCCCTCGCCCACCTGATCGCCGGTGAAGACATCGAACAGCTCGATGGACTCGAGGCTGTCGCCGGCGGCCGCGCGAATCGCATCGCTGAGCTGCTGGGCGGTGACCTCGGCCGGCACCGTGAACGCCAGGTCCTGACGGACCGGCGGAAAGGTGGAGATCGGCCTGGCCTGCACCGGCTTGTCGTTCAGGGCCGGCAGCAAGGCGGAGAGATTCAGCTCGAACGCGGCGGAGTGCTCTGGGAAGCCCAGGGCCTCGTTGACGTGCGGATGGAATTCGCCGACCGTGCCGACCTTCGTGCCATCGGGCAGCACGACCTCGGCGAAGCGTCCGGGGTGCCAGGTGGCCGGAACGTCCTCGGCGGCGGGCTGCTTGAGCTGCAGCTTGGCGCCGAGACGGTCGGAAACGCGCATGACGGCCTCGACGGCGTCGGACCAGTCGACGTCACGCGTCTCGCCCAGCCAGCCGGAGTTTTCGGCCTTGCCGGTGAGGATGGCGGCGACGTGCTGCGGCTGCTCGGGCAGGCCGGCGTCGAGCGCGGCGAGCTGCTCGTCGGTCGGCTTGACGCCGCCGGGCAGCGCCGGGATGGCCGGGGCCTCGGGATCCCACAGGAACACATGGCCGATCTCGTACAGGCTCACGTCCATCAGGCCGCGGCGGATGTTGCGCTGCACGGTGCGGGCGAGCGTGGGCAGCAGCGAACGGCGCAGGAACGGACGGTCGCCGGCCAGCGGGTTGGCGATCTCGACGCTGACGGGCTTGATGGCCTCGGCGTCGATGGCGAACGCCTTGTAGTCGGCATCGCCGACGAACGGGTAGCTCAGCGTCTCCACGAGACCGTACTGGGCGAGCGTGTTGGCGATCCAGCGCTGACGCTGCTGTTCGAGCGTCAGACCGGTGACGCCGGTGACCGGGACCGCAGGCACGGTGACGGGGATCTCATCGTAGCCGACCAGTCGGGCGACCTCCTCGACCAGGTCGCACGGCTCGGTGAGGTCCGGGCGCCACGTGGGCGGGGCCACGGAGAACTCGCCATTGCCGCCGCCTCCGACGTTGCAGCCGATGTCGGTGAGGATGTCGGAGATGGTGTTGGTGTCGGTGTCGAGACCGGCGACGCGGGCGACCTCGCTCACCTTGAAGCGGATGTCGGCCGGGCGCTTGGTGTTGTTCACGTCCACCGGGGTGCGCGAGCCTTCGCCGGCGCCGTAGCGGGTGAGCAGCTCGACGGCCTTCTCCACGGCCGCGGGCTGCAGCTGCGTGTCGACGCCGCGCTCGAAGCGACGGGACGCCTCGGACGGGGTCTTGTGACGGCGGGCGGAGCGGGCGATGGACACCTGGTCGAAGTGCGCGGCCTCGATGAACAGGTCGGTGGTCTCCGAGGTGACCTCGCCGTACAGGCCGCCCATCACGCCGGCAAGTCCGAGGATGCGCGAGCCGTGCTCGCCGTTCGGCGAATCGGTGATGAGCAGGTCCTCGGGGCTGAGCTTGTGGTTCTTCTCGTCGAGGGTGGTGAGCTCCTCGCCCTCGTTGGCACGACGGACCACGACCGGGCCTTCGATCTTGTTCAGGTCGTAGGCGTGCAGCGGCTGACCGAGGTCGAGCATCACGTAGTTGGTCACGTCCACGGCAAGCGAGATGGAGCGCATGCCGGCGCGGATCAGGCGGCGGCGCATCCAGTTCGGCGTCGGGGCGGCGGGGTTGAACCCGCGCACGATGCGGCCGTAGTAGCGGTCGCAGCCGACGACGCCGTGAATCGGGTGGTTGTCCTCGATGAGCACGTCCATGTCGTGTTCGGCCTGGCCGTCGATGCCCTTCGGCTCGGCGGGGGCCTTCTCGTTCAGGCCGATTACCGGATCGGTGTACTTGGCGCCGGTGGAGTGATGGTATTCGCGGGCCACGCCACGGTAGGAGAACGCATAGCCGCGGTCCGGCGTGATGTTGATCTCCAGCACGGGGTTGTTCATGTGCAGCAGCTCCATGGCGTCGTCACCCGGCTTGAGCGCCTCATACTCCTCCTTGGAGAAGCCGTATTCGCGCAGCAGGATGATGCCGTTGTGGCTGTCGCCGAGGCCGAGCTCGCGCTCGGAGGCGCACATGCCGTCGGAGATGTGGCCGTAGGTCTTGCGAGGCTCGATGCGGAAGTCGCCCGGCAGCACGGCGCCCGGCAGGGTCACGACGACCTTCTCGCCGGCGGCCATGTTGGGCGCGCCGCACACGATGCCGCGCGGCACCTTGTTGCCGTTCTCGTCGACGTCGTTGTATTCGTCGCCGACGTCCACGTGGCACCAGTTGATGGTCTTGCCGTTCTTCTGCGGCTCCGGGGTGGCATCCACCACGTAGCCGACCACGATGGGTCCGGTCACCTGGGACTGGTGGATCTCCTCCTCCTCAAGGCCGACCCTCACCAGGTCCTTGGCGAGCTGTTCGTACGTCAGGCCTTCGGGGACTTCGACATGGTCCTTGAGCCAGTCAATATCAATCATTGGCATGTGGATTCACTCCCCCATAACAAACTGTTCGCTGAAACGCACGTCGCCCTCGACCAGATCGTGCATGTCGTTGATGTCGTGGCGCAGCAGCAGCGTGCGCTCCATGCCCACGCCGAACGCGAAGCCGGTGTAGACGTCCGGGTCGATGCCGGCGGACTTGAGCACGTTCGGGTTCACCATGCCGCAGCCGCCCCATTCGAGCCAGCCGGCGCCGCCCTTCTTGTCGGGGAACCACAGGTCGAGCTCGGCGCTCGGCTCGGTGAACGGGAAGTAGCTCGGACGCAGTCGGGTCTTGGCCTCGGGGCCGAACATGGCGACGGCGAGCTTGTCGAGCACGCCCTTGAGGTTCGCCATGGTCAGGTGCTTGTCGACGGCGAGCGCCTCGCACTGGTGGAAGACCGGGGTGTGCGTGGCGTCGAGCTCGTCGGTGCGGAACACACGGCCGGGGCTGGCGATGTACAGCGGCACGCCGCGGGTGAGCAGGGCGCGGACCTGGTCGGAGGAGGTCTGCGTGCGCATGACCATGTTGGAGCCGACGAATCCGGCGGCGTCCTTGGCCTGGTTGCCCTTGACGTAGAAGGTATCCTGCATCTGGCGGGCCGGGTGGTCGGGGCCGAAGTTCAGGGCGTCGAAGTCGTACCATTCGGTCTCCACCTCGGGACCGTCGGCGATCTGCCAGCCCATGGAGACGAAGAAGTCCTCGACGTCCTCGAGCAGCTTGGGCAGCGGGTGGCGGGCGCCGAGCGGGTGGCGGCGCACGGGCTGGGTCATGTCGACCGTCTCGGCGGCGAGCCTGGCCTTTTCCGCGGCCTGCTTGACCTCGGCCTCCTTGGCTCCGAACGCGCGGCCGAAATCGGCACGCAGCTTGCCCATGAGCTTGCCCGCGTCCTTCTTCTGGTCCTTCGGCAGACCGCCGATGGCCTTGCTGGCCTTGGTCATCGCCGAATCAGCCCCGGCGTAGCGGGACTTCAAAGCCTTCAATTCCTCCAGTGTGGAGGCGTTCTGAATCTTTTCGATACCCTCGGCGACGTCTGCCGTCACCGCCTGGGCGTCGAAGGTTGCAATATCTGCCACAGGGACACCTTTCCGTTGGCAAAATTTCGCTTACACAACTGCATATCGCGTGGCATACACGCGAAACACCAATCTCACATTTTCCCCACATGACTAGACATAGCGAGGGAATACAGCAGCACCGCCGCACTGGTGGCGAGGTTCAGCGATTCGGCCTTGCCGTATATGGGGATGGAGACGATGCCGTCGCATCTCTCGAGGATGTCGTCGTCCAATCCGCGGGCCTCGTTTCCGAACAGGATCGAACGCGACGTGTGCGCATCGTCCTTCGGTTCGGCGGCGAGCAGCTCGGGCAGCGGCACCGGCTTCAGGTCTCCCGTGCCGCGCACGTCGGCCGCGAGCACGGATGCGTTGTGGTCGGTGTTCCACGCGAACAGTTCGTCGACGCTCGCGCGCAGCACGGGAATATGGAACAGCGAGCCGGCGGTGGATCGCACGACCTTGGGGCCGAGCGGGTCGACGCAGTCGTCCACGAACACCACGGCGTCGGCGCCCGCCGCGTCGGCGGTGCGGATGACCGTGCCGGCGTTGCCGGGGTCGCGCACCTGCCAGAATGCGGCGATGGTCAACGGGCCGCGCCGGCCGTCGACGTCGTTATCGCCTCCGGCGGCGAAATCGGCGAGGCGGCCGGCCATGCCCTTCGTGGACGCCACCGCGGCGATGCCCTGGGCGTCGCCGCTGATGGCGTCCATCACACGCTGCGTGACGTAGTGCACATAGATGCCCCCGCATTCGTCCTTGTGGCCCATGATGTATGCGGCGATCTCGGCGGCCCTCGCGCTGACGGTGTTGCCGTCCTCGTCGATGGCGATGTAGACGTCCTCGACGCGTTCCGGATGGAACGTCACGGCCTCGCGCACGGCCTGGGGCGCCTCCACCAGCATCCTGCCCACCTTGCGGCGGGTCTTGGCGCGCGTCAGCTCGGCGATGCGGCGGACGCGGTCGGCATTGGGATTGGTCATCGTTCCTTGAGTCAATGGCATGGGTCAACTGTAACTCACGGGCGTGGGACCGTGCGGAGCGGATTCATCAACAATTCATATTGCCGTCAGATTGGCGGGGGCATGCATACGCAAACGACCGCTATTGTCGGTTCTGGTATTTCAATCCGCTCTCAATCCGCATGTTCGGGACACGAAAGGGGACGACGTGGGCGTTCCGGTCGATATTCGGCAGCGCATCAGCAACATCTATTCCGCGCTTCGTCCCGCGGAGAAGTCCGTGGCCTCGTACATCCGGGACCATTACGACGAGATAGCCTCGCTCACCGTCTCCGAGCTGGCCGACGCGGCGTCGGTGAGCCAGCCGACGGTCATCCGCTTCGCCCGAAAGCTCGGGTTCAACGGCTACCGGGAGATGCGCTATGTGCTCCGGCATCCGACGGACAACGCGCAGTCGTTCGATCCGCTCGAAGGATTCGACCTGCATCCGTGGGACAGCATCGACGACGTTCCGGCGCGCGCCGCGGCCGGGGCGAAATCCATGCTGGACGACATGCTCGATTCGTTGTCGCTCAAGGAATTCCACAAGGCGGTCAACGCCCTGGGCAAGGCGCGCGTCATCGATATCTACGGCGTGGAGAACTCCATGGTCCCGGCCAACGACCTGCTGACGAAGCTCACGTATCTCGGCCTGCAGTGCCGCATGCACACTGACGCCTACATGCAGCAGATCTCCGCCGGACATCTCACCGACGAGGACGCGGCGGTGGCGTTCTCGTACTCCGGCAGCTCCGACGATACCGTCAAGGCGCTGCGTCTGGCACGCAACCAGGGGGCGAAGACCATCGCCGTGACCAATTCGTCGGGCACGCCGCTCGCCAACTGGGCGGACATCTGCCTGTGCGCCGGGCATGGCGAGCGCACGATCTACGGCAACGCCATCTTCTCCAGGGTCTCGCACGTCGCGATCGTCGACATGCTGTACATGGGGCTCATATTGAGCAACTACACCAGGTACTCGTCCGCGCTGGACGACTCCGGACGCTACATCCGCGACCGCGTGTTCCACGGCTGAACGGTTTTCATATCAAGGCCTCGGGTTCCTTGCGAATCCGAGGCCTTTTCATATGTAATCCATTTACATAGTCAATCGAAAAACACAAGAAACTACATGCTCGACGCGTAAGTTCGTTTGCTGTTCACCTTGGTTTCCTCAAAGCTTCAGCGCAGGCCTCCCATCGCCGCCGATTTCGATGCCAGAATCGTAGAGGAAGTCGGGGAAACACCTGATCTCCATACAAATGAACATGTGTAAGTCACGAATTTTGCAGTAAAGACATACAGACCATCACACCGTGCGGAACCGGTCAATGTTCCGTGAAAGGCAACATCATGTTGGAACTCAAGGACATCACCAAGTCGTTTGGTGACACCCATGTGCTCAACGGCATCTCACTGGCCATTGGGGACGGCCAGATCATGTCGATCCTCGGTCCTTCCGGCGGCGGCAAGACCACGCTGCTGAACATCATCCTCGGTATCTCGCAGCCGACCAGCGGGCAGATCGTCTACAACGGCGAGGACCTGACGAACGTGCCGATGGAGAAGCGCGGATTCAACATCGTGTTCCAGGACTACGCGCTGTTCCCGAACCTCAACGCCTACGAGAACATCACGTACGGTCTGAAGAACAACCCCGGCATCTCCACCGAGAAGGAGATCAAGGAGATGATCTCGCTGCTCGGTCTCGAGGAGCATCTGACCAAGAAGATCGACGAGCTCTCCGGCGGCCAGAAGCAGCGCGTGGCCCTCGCCCGCACGCTGGTGATGAAGCCGAAGCTGCTGCTGCTCGACGAGCCGCTCTCCGCACTGGACGGCGTCATCAAGGAGTCCATCAAGTCGAAGATCAAGCAGATCGTCAACCAGTACAACCTCACCACGATCATGGTCACCCACGATCCCGAGGAGGCCTGCACGATGAGCGACAAGGTACTGATCCTCAACCAGGGCAGGATCGCCCAGTTCGCCTCGCCCGACGACATCATCCACCATCCGGCCAGCGAGTTCGTGCGCAAGTTCATCCTCCACCAGCTGGAGGTCAAGCGCAACAACATCTACACGCTGTTCAACGAGGACGGCTCCCCCGCCGCCAAGCAGCCCGCCCTCGCCGGACAGGAGGCCTGAGCATGAGCGTCGAATCCATTCAGGCCGGCAAGCAATTGCCGAACATCGCGCCTGAGATCAAAAACCACGAACCCCGCCCGATGAAGCCGCGGCAGCCCGAGCTGACCGCCCTGCTCGTCGCCGTCACCGTCATCTTCGCCATCTTCCTGGTGGTGCCGATGATCCTCGTGCTCGCCAAGTCGTTCCAGACCGGAAGCGGCGCGGCCACCATGGAGAACTACGCGGCCATCCTCGCACGGCCCGAGTTCCTCACCTCCGTGTTCAACAGCCTCAAGGTCGCCGCGGCCGCCGCCCTCGTGGCCATGCTGCTGGCGTTCCTGCTGGCCTACGCCGTCAACTGCACGAACCTGCCGCCGAAGTTCAAGAAGGCCATCGCCCTGCTCACGCAGGTGCCGATGCTGCTGCCGACCATCACGTACGGCTTCGCCATCATCTACTCATTCGGCAAGGAGGGCCTGATCACCAAGCTGTTCGGCCACCAGCTGTTCGACATCTACGGGTTCAACGGCCTGCTCATCGGCTACGTCATCTACACGCTGCCGACCTGCTTCCTGCTCATCAACAACTCGTTCCAGTTCGTCGACAAGAAGTTCATCATCGTCTCCCACATCATGGGCGACAGCCACGTCAAGACGTTCTTCATGACGACCGTGCGCCCGCTCATCGGCACGATGTGCGTGGCGTTCATCCAGAGCTTCTTCCTGAGCTTCACCGATTACGGCATCCCGACCTCCGTGGGCGGCACCTACGATGTGCTGGCCATGACGCTGTTCAACCAGATGCTCGGCTCCATCCCGAACTTCAACCGTGGCGCCGTCATCGCCGTGTTCATGCTCATCCCGTCGATCATCTCCATCATCCTGATGACGATCCTCGAGAAGTACTCAATCCGCTACTCCAAGGTCTCGCAGATCGACCTGCCGGAAGGCAGGAAGCGCGACACGTTCTGCGCCGTCGCCTCCGTGGTCGTGCTCGTGTGCGTGCTGAGCGTGTTCGCCGTGATCCTGCTCATCCCGTTCGTCGAGATGTGGCCGTTCAAGCTGAACTTCACGCTCAGCCACATCACCGGCATCTTCGCCGACTCCGAGCTGACGGCCGTGTTCACCAACTCGGTGTACGTGGCCGTGATGACCGCCATCCTCGGCTGCGTGTTCGCCTACGCCGCCGCCCTGGTGACGTCGCGCTCGAAGCTGCCGGCCGCCGCCAAGCGGTTCGTGGACTCCATCAGCTCCATCATCAACACCGTGCCGGGCATGGTGCTCGGCATCGCGTTCCTGTTCGCGTTCAGCGGCACGCCGATGCAGAACACCTTCTGGATCCTCATCATCGCGAACATGATCCACTACTTCGCCACCCCGTACCAGATGATGAAGGACTCGCTGTCGAAGATGAACGCCTCGTGGGAGACCACGGCCAAGCTCATGGGCGACAGCTGGTTCAAGACCATCGTGCGCGTGGTCACGCCGAACGCGTGGCCCACCGTGCTGCAGGTGTTCGGCTATTACTTCGTGAACGCCATGGTCACCATCTCCGCGGTGGTGTTCCTCACCGGCGCCAAGACGCAGGTCATCACCACGAAGATCTCCGCGCTCCAGCACCTCGCCAAGTTCGACGACATCTTCGCCCTGTCGCTGCTCATCCTCGTGACGAACCTCGTGGTCAAGGGCGTCATCGCCTTCGCCACCCGCAAGAAGCCGGTGAAGGTCAAGGCCACCGAGGCCGCGGCCGCCACCGTGAAGCAGGGCGCCCGCAGGACGACCGAGCAGGTCGCCGCCGGCAGCTTCGCACTGCCTCCCATCAACCCGCGTTCGCGCAACCGCAACGTGGTGACGGGCATCGCCTCCGGCGTGGCCGCCGCGATTCTCGTGGCCTTCGGCTTCGGCGCCTTCTCCGGCACCGCCGCCGCCAGCCAGCAGGTCGTCATCTACACGAACGCCGACGACGAGGCCGTGGCCGCGTTCGAGCACGCGCTCGACAACAACGGCTACAAGGGCAAGTACATCATGCAGGGCTTCGGCACCTCCGAGCTCGGCGGCAAGATGCTGGCCGAGGGCAGGAGCCTCGAGGCCGACATGATCACCATGAGCTCCTACTACGTGGACTCCGCCCAGGAGCGCAACCACATGTTCCAGCCGCTCACCGACGTGAAGTCGAGGCTGCTGAACACGAACGTGAACACCAAGGCGCCGGACTACCGCCGCCCGACCACCGCCCAGGAGGGCGCGATCTTCTACAACACCGAGGCCATCAAGCAGGCCGGCGTGCCCGTGCCGACGAGCTTCAAGGACCTCGCCGACCCGAAGTACAAGGGCCTGATCTCCGTGCCCGACATGGAGGGCTCCTCCACTGGCTGGCTCATGGTGCAGGCCATCGTGGGCGCCTACGGCACCGGCGACGAGGGCAAGCAGATCCTGACCGACATCTACAGGAACGCCGGCCCGCATCTTGAACAGTCCGGTTCCGGCCCGCTCAAGTCCGTGCGTTCGGGCGAGGTGGCCGTCGGATTCGGTCTGAGGCATCAGGCCGCGGCCGACAAGAAGAAGGGTCTGCCCATCGACTACGTGGACCCGACCGAGGGCAACTACTCGCTGACCGAATCGGTGGCGGTGCTCGACAAGGGCTCCAAGACCAATCCTCTGGCGCAGAAGATGGCGGGCGTGATCATCGACCAGGGCCGCAAGGAACTGCTCGAGACATATCCGACGCCGCTCTACCAGGGCGAGAAGGAACCGGCCAACGGCTCGAAGTATCCGAAGACCTTCGACAAGCCGCTGACGGTGGACCTGCTGCAACAGCACCAGGACTTCTCCGAGGCCTGCAAGCGCGCAGCCAAGTAGGGCTGACCCTTCGAAGGCAGCCCTCCCGCACAGCCCAACCTTTCATCCCATAATTCAACCAACCAATAGAGAAGGAACAACAATGACCAACGAATACAAGCTGCTCACCCCCGGACCGCTGACCACGACCCGAACGGTCAAGGAGGAGATGCTCTTCGACCACTGCACGTGGGACGAGGACTACCAGCAGATCACGCAGAAGATCCGCCGCCAGCTGCTCGAGCTCGCGCACTGCGATCCGCAGGAGTACACCGTCGTGGTCATGCAGGGCTCCGGCACGTTCGGCGTGGAGAGCGTGCTGACCTCGGTGGTCGGCAAGGATGAGAAGGTGCTGCTGTGCACGAACGGCGCCTACGGCGACCGTCAGGTGAAGATCTGCGAGCACGCGGGCATCGCGTACACGCAGTACGCCGAGCCGTACGACCGCATCCCGGATGCCAAGAAGGTGGCCGAGTACCTCGACGCCGATCCGTCGATCACGCATGTGTCGATGATCCACTCCGAGACCACGTCCGGACTGCTCAACGACATCCAGGCCGTGGCGAAGGTCGTCAAGGCGCACGGCAAGACGTTCATGGTGGATGCGATGAGCTCCTTCGGCGGCGTGGACATCCCGGTGGCCGACTGGGGCATCGACTTCATCGTCTCCTCGGCCAACAAGTGCATCCAGGGCGTGCCCGGCTTCAGCTTCATCATCTGCAACAAGGCGAAGCTCGAGGCCTCGAAGGGCAAGGCCCGCAGCCTGTCACTGGACCTGTGGGACCAGTGGAACACGCTGGAGAAGGCGAACGGCAAGTGGCGCTACACCTCGCCGACGCACGTGGTGCTCGCCTTCTCCAAGGCGCTTGACGAGATGTTCGAGGAGGGCGGCATCCCCGTGCGTTCGGCCCGCTACCAGCTGAACAACGACCTGCTGATCGCCCGCATGAAGGCGCTGGGCTTCTCCACGTTCCTCGCCGATCATCAGGGCCCGATCATCACGACGTTCCTCTACCCGAAGGGCACGAGCTTCGACTTCCACGACATGTACGAGTTCATCAAGGAGCGCGGCTACGCCATCTACCCGGGCAAGCTGACGAACGAGGACACGTTCCGTCTGGGCAACATCGGCGAGATCTACGCCGACGACATCGAGAAGGTTACCGAGCTGCTGGCCATGTACATGGGCGAACGCGGCCTGCTTGAGGCCGCCACCGGCTCGGCCTCCGTGCCGGCCGCCATCGCCGCCATGGACAAGGCCGGCGAGCCCATCAAGGCCGCCGCCCCCATGGGCGTCAAGCTCGCCGCCTGACCCTCCCGCTCCCCGGCCCGATCAAAACAGGCCGGGCATCAACGTGGAATCCTCTGGAGAGATTGGCACCCTTGTTCGACCGTAAGCAGCGAAGTCGTTTGCTACGCTTTGCGTAGCAAACGACGGAGCGAGGCCGAACGGCCTTGAGTGTGTCGAACAAGGGTGCCAATCTCGACTCCGGCCTACCGCGCGTTACATGACATCATCAACAAACCAGCAAAAAGGAAACATCACTATGACCAACCGTTTTGAGGCCGTCATCTTCGATTGGGCCGGCACCACCGTCGACTACGGCTGCTTCGCCCCCGTCCGCGCCTTCCAGGAGGCGTTCCGCGAGTTCGGCATCGATCCGACGATGGCGGAGACCCGCAAGCCGATGGGCATGCTCAAGCACGACCACATCAACACGATGCTGCACATGGAGCGCATCGCCCGCGCATGGGAGGACGAGCACGGCCACGCCCCCACCGACAAGGACGTGGATGACGTGTACGCGCATTTCGAGCCGAAGCTGCTGTCGATTCTGGACGGCTACACCGACCCGAAGCCGGGTGTGCTTGATGCGGTGGCCGCGCTGCGCGAGGCCGGTCTGAAGATCGGTTCGACCACGGGCTACACCGACAAGATGATGGACATCGTGGTACCGAAGGCCAAGGAGAACGGCTACGCCCCGGACTTCTGGATCAGCCCGGACGGCACGAACGGCTTCGGCCGCCCCTACCCGTACATGATCTTCAGGAACCTTGAGAAGCTGGGCGTCTCCTCCGTGCACGCGGCCGCCAAGGTCGGCGATACGCTGTCCGACATCCGCGAGGGCAAGAACGCGGGTGTGTTCACGATCGGCGTGGTCGAGGGCAGCTCGCAGCTGGCGCTGAGCCAGGAGGAGTTCGAGGCGCTGTCCGAAGCCGAGAAGGCCGAGGCCCGTGCGAAGGCGAAGGCCGCGTTCACCGAGGCCGGCGCCGACGCCGTCATCAACACGATGGCCGAGCTGCCGACCCTGATCGCCCAGATCGCCTGATTTCCCGCGACCAACCGATTTGGTGAGCACACCGGCTCCCCTGGTAACTCACCAAATCCGCCACCAAGCCGGTCGCTCACTATTTTCCGCCACGTACAGCCCGTTCCATCGGCGTGTCGCGTCCGGAAACAGTGAGCAACCGGCTTTACGTCCATATTGGTGAGTAATCGCGAGTCCTATCGGCCGCACGCTCCTATTCGCCGCGTTTCGCCCGTTCGACCGTCTCATGAATCCGGTCGATCTCGTCTTGCAGTTGTGCAATTTGCGCCGTAATGGCCTCGGCATCGGCGCCAGGCTCCCGCAGACCGCCCCGCAACTCCCCTATCTCGTCCTTGAGTCCGTCAATGCGAAGCAGCTGCATCTGCAGCTTCCGTCGAGTCTCCATGTCCATATTCCGATCTCCTTGCGTACTCCGACTCTTCCGATAATCAAAAACCCATCACCGATATTCCCGCATCGGTGCAAAAATTCCGACGAATAAACGGCATTTTCGTGCAAAAATTTAGACGACGAAATACCGTTTTCATGCAAAAATCCTGACAAATAAACGGCGCTTTCGTGCAAAAATCCTGACGAACGGTGGATGAGACGATGTCGGCGGACGGTTTTGGGCATCGATTATTCCGTGGCCGACTATTGCGTGGCGCGCGGGTTTTCGGTATCGTCTGTGGGACGGACTGACGGGGGTGCCTTCATGGCTGAGATGGGCGGAACGCCGCCCGAACCCGTTGACCTGAACAGGATAATGCCTGCGTAGGGATGTCACGCCGCATCATGCCGGCCCATGCACGCCGGTCTCGTGTGCCCACACATGCGAGGAAAGGCACCGGTCTTCGGCCTCTTGGCACCCCAATGAAACGCACGCAGCGCAAGCGACAAACACAATACGTCGCGATGCGTGACGCCGCGCGGGCCCGAAAACCGAGAGGAAGAGACTCCATGACTCAGCAATCACTGAGCCCCAAACTCACCCCGAAGAACATACTGCTGGGCTTCCAGCACGTGCTCGTCTCCAACGTCTGGCTC
The DNA here is from genome assembly GCF_010667655.1 of Bifidobacterium saimiriisciurei. GTDB lineage: Bacteria > Actinomycetota > Actinomycetes > Actinomycetales > Bifidobacteriaceae > Galliscardovia > Galliscardovia saimiriisciurei. The sequence continues at coordinate 56,814 of NZ_WHZU01000004.1, read as the reverse complement.
GATCCGGTGTTCGTCGCGGCGGCCATCGGCCTGCCGCTGGCGCTGTCGTCGAACATGGTCAACGCCATCTTCATCATCTCCGGCCTGGTCACGCTCGTGCAGGCCACGAGGCTCGTCCGCCTGCCGATCGTGCAGGGCCCGTCGGCCGCGTTCGACGCGCTGATGATCGCCGCCGGCACCGCGGGCTCGCTCGCCGCGGCCGGCACGTCCATCTTCATCGCCTCGCTGATCTTCCTGGTGCTGTGCCTCACGCGCGTCATCGAGAACCTGCGGTTCCTGTTCGCGCCCATCGTCTCCGGCGTCATCATCTTCCTCGTGGGCGTCTCGCTCTCCGGCTTCACGCTCAGCGAGTTCCTCGGCGGAGCGCCCGGCGACAAGGGCTTCGCCGATCCGAAGGTGCTGGCCGTCTCCATCCTCACCACCGTGCTCGTGGTGGTGCTCTCGCAGTTCGGCAAGGGTCTGTGGCGTTCGCTCTCGTATCTGATCGCACTCGTGGCCGGCACCGCCCTGGCCATCGCCTTCGGCCTGTCCGACTTCTCCGGCGTGGCCTCCAAGCCGTGGATCGGCCTGCCCACGTTCATGCCGTACGGCGGCTTCACGTTCGATGCCGCCATCTTCGTGCCGTTCTTCATCGCCTACATGGTGGCCGTCATGGAGGCGCTGGGCGTCTACCAGGCCGCCACGGAGATCCAGGGCACGAAGCTGGAGAACAAGCAGGTGCGTTACGGTCTGGCCGGCGAGGCGGCCGGTTCGGCGCTCTCGTCGCTGATCGGCGGCTTCACCACCACCGCCTACCCGCAGAACGTGGCGCTGCTCAAGGTGACGGACGAGGGCAAGACCCGCACCCGCGTGCCGGTGATCATCGCCGGCGTGATCTTCGTGGTGCTGGGCTTCATCCCCAAGGCCGGCGCCGTGCTTTCGCTCATCCCCTCACCGGTCATCGGCGGCATCTTCCTGCCGGCCGCGGCCAGCCTCATCTCCACCGGCTTCAACACGCTGCGCAAGGTGGAGTCCACCGAACGCAATCAGGTGGTCATCGGTCTGTCGCTGCTGCTGGGCATCGCCCTGCCGAGCGCGTTGAGCGGCCTCGAGGGCGGCGCACACGTGTTCTTCTCGAACAGCATCCTCGTCGGTGCGTTCGCCGTGGTCATCCTCAAGCTGCTGCTCATCGACCTGCCGAATCTCGTCGCCAGGAAAACCGGCAAGACCACTGCCAAGGCGGCTGCCGAAACGACTGATGCCGGCGACGGCGCCGAGACCAAGTAGTCTCACCCATTTAGAATCGGTATCAGACGATAGCCGATATCCCATGTCACAAGGCATATGGAACAGGCGCGGACGGAAGCATCGTTCGCGCCTGTTCCATATGTCCGTATAGCAGGCCCGGCAGCCCCCAAGGAAAGGACCCATCATGCCCATACAGCCAGTCGTCTCCCCCACCCGTGAAACCGTCAAGCAGGCGGTTTTGGATTTCATCAATCGTTACGGCTGCAATCAGGTTCCCGACGAGGCGTTCGACAGGCTCGCCCGCCTGATCTTCGCCTTCCAGTTCGCCAACAACGCGCCGTACCGCGCCTACTGCACGTCGAAGCGCGTGACGCCGCCGACGCTCGACAGCTGGTCGTCGATTCCGCCGATGCCGGTGGACGGCTTCAAGATGCTCACGCTCACGTCCACGCCGGAGGCCGACTGCGAGGCCGTGTTCACGACGAGCGGCACCACGCGCCCCGGTCAGAAGGGCCGCAATTTCCATCCCGACCTCGAGGTCTGGGATGCGTCGATGATCGGCCCGTTCCGTCATTTCATCCTGCCCGACCGCGAGCGCATCCGCATCGGCGTGATCTCGCCGGCGTGGGATATGAACGAGCATTCGTCGCTGTCGCGGTATCTGACGCGCGCGCTTGAGCAGTGCGGCGCCGAGGGCAGTGACTACTTCTTCCACGAGAAAGGACTGGAGTTCGATCGCATCGAACGATTCCTCGAGCAGGCAGTGACGGACGATGTGCCGGTGATGCTGATGGGCGCGTCGTCGGCGTACTGGTATCTGCTGGAGCATCTGCGCGAGTCGGGCCGTACGTTCGTTCTGCCGGACGATTCCCGCCTGTTCGATACGGGCGGTTTCAAGAGCACGAAGACGGGCATCACCGTGGATGACATGTATGCGATGTTCGCCGACGTGTTCGGCGTGGACCGCACGCACTGCGTGAACATGTACGGCATGACGGAACTGAGCTCGCAGATCTACGATCAGAATCTGCTGTCGTACTACACGGATGGTTCGGTCAATACGCTGAAGGCCACGCCGGCGTGGGTGCGTTCGGTCATGCTGGATCCGCAGACGCTGACGCCGGTGGCCGACGGCGAGACCGGTGTGATCGCGCATTATGATCTTGCGAACTGGAATTCGTGTCTGGCGATTCTCACCGAGGATCTGGGTGTGCGCTCGGCGGATGGCTATCGTCTGCTGGGTCGTGCGAAGGGCGCGGAGGCGCGTGGCTGCTCCATCACGGTGGACGAGGTCATGGCGGCGAACGCATGAGCGGCGACGGCGTCTCCGTTGGCGGCAATGTCGTCGATAACGCCGATATCGTCGATGTCTTCCATGCTCCGGCCGGTTTTTCGTTTACTGCGTTCGATACACGCGAAATCACGACGCCCGATGGACCTGTGTCGCTGCGGTATCCGCGTCTTGACGCCGATGTGATTCATGCGTTGTGCGATGACGTTCGGAAGAACCGCAATGATTGTCTTGCTTCCATGCCCGTGAACGACATCATCGACGTGTTGGCGAAGGCCGTGGAACTGTGGACGGACCCCGATTATCCGCTGCGTCGTCTTGCCGAACGGCTGGTCCCGGCGATCACCGGCTACGACGCGGATATGACGCGGATCGAGCTCAAACGCTATATGCGCATGTTCCGTCGTCGCGAGCTGCTGAGGTTCGTGGACGACGACCTGCCGTGTCCGCAGATGCTGGACGAGTACCGTCCGAACAGGTCCGGCGGCTATACGCGACTGTATGGTCCGGACCTCTCGTTCCACGTGTTTTCAAGCAACGTGCCGGGGATTCCGGTGTGGAGCATGACGATGGGCCTGCTGGTCAAAAGCGGTATCGTCGGCAAGTCGTCGTTCGACGAGCCGCTGATGCCGGTGCTGTTCGCGAAGTCGATTCGCGAGGTCGACCCCGAACTGGCGGATGCGATCGCCGTGGTGCCGTGGAAGGGCGGGACGCAGCCGTTGGAGGACGCTGCCATCGGGGAGGCGAACGCGGTCATCGTCTATGGTTCCTCGCATACGACGGAGCTGCTGCGTCCGAAGGTGGCGGAGGGCAAGCCGTTCCTCAGCTATGGTGCGCGCATCGGGTTCTCGCTTGTCGGCCGGGAGTCGCTGCGTGCGGATTGCTACGAGTCCACGATTCATCGCATGGCGGTGGATGTGGCCACGTACGACCAGCAAAGCTGTCTGGCCGCGCAGACGGTGTTCGTGGAACGTGGCGGCGTGCTGGCTCCGCATGAGACGGCCGAGCTGCTGGCCCATGAATTGGAGTCCCAGCAGCGCAAGTACCCGCGGTCCACGCCCACGCAGGAGGAGTCGCTGGCCATCCGGCGCGTGCGCTCCTCCGTGGAGATGATGTCGCTGTTCGCCGGCGGCCCCGGCACGGGCATGGCCGACGACGGTTCCGGACCGTTCGTCATCGCGTCGCCGAATGGCACCGACTGGACGGTGCTGCACTACCCGGATGCGGCGTCATTGCCCACGCCGGCCTCCCCGTTGAACCGCACCATCACCGTGGTGGCGGTCGATGATCTCGCCGATGCCCTGCCGGTGATGGCACCGTACCGCCAATGGCTCCAGTCGTGCGGCGTGGCCGTGGACAGCACGCGGCTGTTCCCGCTGGCGCAGCGGGTGGGAGAACTAGGCATCGACCGCATATGCCCGGTCGGTGAAATGAACCGCGCCAAGTCGGGATGGCATCATGACGGCGGATTCAACCTGCTCGACCTGGTGCGTGCGGTGGACGTGGAACGCGGCACCGACCGGTTCGCCGACTCCTTCGACGACGACTTCGAATAACAACGATACATTTCGGGAGCATCATCATGACAACAGCATCATCCCCGACCCTGCCCCTCGCCGGCAAGGCGGCGATCGTCACCGGCGCAAGCCGTGGCATCGGCGCGGCCATCGCCAGACGGTTCGCCGAGCTCGGCGCGGCCGTGGTCATCGACTATCTGAGCAACGACGAGCGCGCCCTCGCCACGGCCACGGCCATCGAACGGGAGACCGGCGCCGAAGGCCGCGTGGCCGTGTTCAGGGCGGATGTGCGCGACGAGGAGCAGGTCCGTGCGCTGGCGGCGTTCACCGAGGAGACGTTCGGCGGCGTGGACATCCTCGTCAACAACGCGCTGAGCCATTATTCGTTCGACCCGCGCCAGCGCCGCACGTTCGACGGCATTTCGTGGGACGACTACCGCGAGCAGATCGACGGCTGCCTGCGCGGCGCCTACAACACATGCGCCGCCTGCCTGCCGCGGATGCGCAGGCAGGCCGGCGGCGCGATAGTCAACGTGTCGAGCAACCTCGTCGACGCGCCGATCGTGCCATACCACGATTACACGGCGGCAAAGGGGTCGCTCGTGGGATTCACCCGTTCGCTCGCCCAGGAGCTGGGCAAGTGGGGCATCCGCGTGAACGCCGTGGCGGCGGGGCTCACCGTCGGCACGGATTCGAGCCGCGCCACCACGGAGGACGTGCGCGAGCGCATCGTGGCGATGACGCCGCTGGGACGTCTCGCCACCGCCGACGACATCGCCGGGGCCGTGGTGATGCTGGCCGGCGACGACGCCGCGTTCATCACCGGCCAGACCCTGCACGCCGACGGCGGCCTGGTGATGCGCTAGGACCGCGATGGAGCCGGCCGGAACCTACTTCGCGAGCTTGGCGAGGATGAGTGCCTCGGCGAGGATGTTCTTCCTCAGGCTCGGCAGGTCGATGGACTCGTTGGGGCTGTGCGCATTGGCCTTCGGGTCCTCGGGGCCGGTGACGAGCACCTGGGCGCCGGGGAAGATGCGCTGCAGTTCGGGGATGAACGGGATGGATCCGCCCTCGCCCTTGTTGGCCGGCTCGGTCTCGAACGCCTCGGCGAGCGCCTCCTCGGCGTCCTTCACGACGGTGCTGTCCGGGTCCATGGCCCAGCCCTGGCCGTTCTCCAATGGTTCGACGCTCACTTCGGCGCCGAACGGCGCGTGGGCGACGAGGAAGTCGGCGAGCGCCTGCTGCGCCTCGGCCGGCTTCTGGTTGGGCGAGGTGCGCATGGAGAGGCGGAACCGTGCGGAGTCGGCGATCACGTTGAAGGAGCCGTCGACCGGGTGGGCGTCGAAGCCGATGACGGTGACGGAGGGCTTGGTCCACAGTCGGGAGGCGAGCGAGTCGGTGCCGGCGAGACGGTAGCCGTCCACGATGGCGGCGTCGGCGCGCAGCGAGGCCTCGTCGAGATCGCGCTGCAGGCCGCCGATGGGCTCCTCGGAGGCGACGCCGGGCACCACGAGGCTGCCGTTCTCGTCGTACATGGAGGCGATGAGCATGGAGGCGAGCGTGTTGGCGTCGAGGATCGGGCCGCCGAACTGGCCGGAGTGCACGGGATGTCCGAGCACGCGCACGGTCACGTCCACGCAGGTGTTGCCGCGCAGCGACGTGGTGAGCGAGGGGATTTCGGCGGACCAGTTGCCCGAATCGGCCACGATGATCACGTCGGAGTCGAATTCGTCCCTGTGGGCCTCGATGAACGGGATGAAGCTGGGCGAGCCCATCTCCTCCTCGCCTTCGATGAACACCTTGATGTTCACGCCGAGGTCGTCGCCGAGCGCGTGCAGGGCGCCGGAGTGGATGGCGATGCCGCCGCCGTCGTCGGCTGCGCCGCGGCCGTAGAGTCGGCCGTCGTCCTTGGTGGTGGCGACGAACGGTTCGGTCTCCCATTCGGCCGGGTCGGGCACGGGCTGCACGTCGTGGTGGGCGTACAGCAGCACGGTCGGGGCTTCGGGGTTCACGATGCGGGAGCCGACGACCTCCCATGCGCCGGGTGTGCCGTCGGGGTTCGTGGACTGCACGACGCGGGCGTCGACGCCCTCCTTGCGCAGCAGGTCGGCCACGAATTCGGCGGAGCGCTTCATGTGCTCGCCGGTGATGCCCTTGGCGGAGACCGATCCGAGCGCGATCTTGTCGCTCAGCGCGGCCACCACGCGCTTCCAGTCGTCGTCGATGCGCGCGCGGAGCTCCTCCACGGTGATGTCCGTCATTGCAACCTCCTTCGATAGGTGTTCGGCATTGGCAATCAAGCCGAATGAGTCTAGGCGTCACCGTAACCTGTTCGCATGACATGGAACCCCTTCAAACGTTCAGAAGACAAGGAAAAGAGCGAGGAATCCCCCGCCGCGGCCGAGACGAAGCCGAATAACGGCAAGAAGAACCGTCCGACCCCGAAGATGAAGGACGCGCAGGCGGCGAAGATCCGTCCGCTGGTGCCGAAGGACCGCAAGGCCAGCAACAAGGTCGCCAAGGCGAAGCTGCGTGAGAAGCAGGATTCGGAGTACGCCGCCATGAAGAGCGGCGACCTGGCCCATATGCCGAAGTCGGAGCGCATCGACTACCGCATCTACATCCGCGATTATGTTGACGCCCGCTGGAACCTGGCCGAGTTCATGATGCCGTTCGTCATCATCATGCTGGTCGCCTCGATGTTCATCACGTCGACGAACCCGCAGATCACGTGGCTGCTCATGCTGGTGATGTACGCCTACTTCTTCGCGGCGATCATTGACATCGCCATCATGTGGCATGGCCTGAAGAAGAAGCTCATCGCCAAGTACGGCGAGAAGTCCGTGGCCAAGGGCACGCGTTCGGCCAGCTACGCCTGGTCGCGTTCCATGCAGATGCGTCGCTGGCGTCTGCCCCGCCCGCGCAACCAGAAGCGCGGCGTGTGGCCGGAATGATGAAACGGAGCGTATGAGCGAGAACGCCGATGCCCGGCGAATTATGCTGGGTATCGGCGTTTTTTCATGACCGGACGTCATCAGGCGTCATTCGTTCACGACCATATCAATACATATACATTCGAATACATTCGAATAAGGGGGTTCCATCATGACGGGCATCACTGCCGAGGAGAACGCGATGGATTATGACGTCGTCATCGTGGGCGCGGGGCCCGGCGGATATTCCGCCGCCCTGCGCGCCGCCGAACTGGGATTGAAGGTCGCGCTCGTCGAAAGGGACGAGAGGCCGGGCGGCACCTGCCTGAATCGCGGGTGCATTCCCACGAAAGCGCTCATCACCGCTGCGCGCAGCGTCGAGACCGGCCGTCACGCCTCGCGCTACGGCATCGACATGTCGGTCAACGGCATCGATTTCGGCGCGCTGCGCGACTACCGCCGGGGCACGGTGCACACCGTCGTCGAGGGGCTTTCCGGCCTGCTTCGCTTCCGCGGCGTCGAGATGGTCCATGGCGAGGTGCGCGGCGTCGCCCGCGCGAACGGCGGGGAAGACGATGCCGCCGCATACGCCGTCGACGTCACATTGCGGTCCGGCGGGGAAGGCGAATCCCGGACCCTGCTCGCCCGTCACGTGGTCGTGGCCACCGGCTCGCGGCCCCGTCCGTTGCCCGGCATCCCCTTCTCCCAGAGCGTCATCAACTCCGACACCGCATTGGAGCTCAACGAGTTCCCGAACGACGTCATCATCATCGGATCGGGGGCCATCGCCCTGGAGTTCGCCTCGCTGTGGAACGCCGCCGGCAGCCACGTCACATTGCTGGCCCGCAAAAACGGCGTGCTGTCGAACTGGGACCGCCGCACCAGCGCCACGATGACGCGCGAGCTCAAGCGCCGCGGCATCGACGTGGTCACCAAGGCCTCGGTGACCGGCATCGACACCGGCGTGAACCTCGGCGCCGCGGTGCATTACCGGGTCGACGCCGACAGGACGGACGAGGAAAGGACCGCGGCCGCGCAGATCGTGCTGGTCGCGATAGGCCGCGACCCCAACACGGACGCCCCATGGTTCGATTCCCTTGGCCTGGCCCGCGATGATTCGGGATACGTTCGCGTGGACGGGCTCGGTCGCACGAACCTGGCAGATATATGGGCGGTCGGCGACATCACCGGCGGCTATCAGCTCGCCCACCGCGCATTCGAACAGGGCATCGTCGTGGCGGAGGCCATCGCGGGCCTCGACCCCGAACCCGTGCGCGAGGAGACGATTCCGCGCGTGGTGTTCTCCTCCCCCGAGGCCGCGGCCGTGGGCCTGACCCGCACGCAGGCCCAGGCCGACGACCGCTATGACGACGTGACCGAGACCATATATCCGATGATGGGCAACGCCCGCACGCTGATGACCGGCGAGAACGGATCGGTCACGGTAATCGGCGCGGTGCCGGCCGACGAGCCCGAGTCGCGCCACGTCATCGTCGGCGTGCACATGGTCGGACCGGAGGTCAACGAGCTGGCGGGCGAGGCCGAGCAGCTCGTCGGCAACGCGGTGCCTCTCAGCCGTGCGGCACGCCTGATCCATCCGCATCCCACGTTCGGCGAGGCATTGGGAGAGGCGCTGCTCAAGGCGGACGGCCGGCCGCTGCATATGCGCTGACCGGGGCCGGCACCAAGGCCGAAGGCGCCATTTGGCAGAAAACCAAGTACACTGGTTGTCCAGCAATTGTCTCAACGACCCCGACAACGCTCTATATAAAAGGACATCATGGCAGAGAAGAAAGAACAGAAGCCGAAGAAGCAAGGCACCATCAGCCAGATCATCCAGATCTACAAGTTCACCGCCCAGGACGACAAGCAGCTGCCGTTCCTCATCGCCGGTGCCATTGTGATCCCGATCGTCGCCGCCGTCATCGTCGCGGTCCTCTGGTTCTCCTGGATCACCGACATCTTCACCATCATCCTCGGCGTCATGGTGGGCCTGCTGTTCGGCACGCTGGTGCTCACCCGCCGCGCCGACAAGGTCGGCTTCCGTCAGATGGACGGACGCCCCGGCGCCACCGGAGCCATCCTGAACAACATCACCAAGGGCGGATTCTCGTTCCCGCAGGAGCCCGTGTGGGTCGATGCCAAGACCAAGGACGCCATCTGGCGCGGCACCGGCCGCACCGGCGTCTACCTGGTGGGCGAAGGCGAGTACGGTCGCGTGATGAAGGCCATCGACAAGGAGGAGGCCAAGGTCAAGCGCATCACCCGCGGCTCCGACATCCCCGTCATCAAGATCTGCGTCGGCCACGGCGAGAAGCAGGTTCCGCTGGACAAGCTGCAGAAGACCGTGATGAAGCAGAAGGTCAAGCTCACCAAGTACGAGCTCGACGAGCTGAACTCCCGTCTGAAGACCCTGCAGGCCAAGAACACGATGGGCATGCCCAAGGGCATGGACCCGAGCAGGATGCACGTCAGCCGCCGCGCGATGCGAGGCAGGTGACCCGTCCCTTCCGCGGTTCGGTCTCGCATCGCGGAAGATTCATTTCATAGGAATGTCGGTAATGCACGAAATGTGACATTACCGACATTTTTCGTATTCGGCCCTCCAGGCGGCATCATCACCGTCGGAACGCATCTTTCGGAACCGGCATCGAACGCTTTATCCGGCGATCACGTCACATGGCGCGGCATCACGGGGAACCTCTCAAACGATTGTCAAGGTCATATCAAATACTGACACACACTTTTTCCCTGTTTTTCTCTTCGCGAAACATTCTCGTAACCCAACGGCACCCTGCGGGAAATATCCGAGAGTACATTCTTCATACGTAAGTTCTCACGAATAAAGGAGCGATTGTGGCAGAGAATAAGATTTTCGCCCACACGCCTGAAGAAGTCGAAGCGCTGATCAACAAGGAAGGCATCGAGTATGTCTCCGTCCGCTTCACCGACCTCATCGGCGTCCAGCAGCATTTCACCGTGCCTGCCAGCGAGTTCACCGACAACGCCTTCACCGACGGCATGCCGTTCGATGGCTCTTCGGTGCAGGGCTTCCAGGCCATCAACGAGTCCGATATGAAGCTGGTTCCCGATGTGACCACCGCTTACGTCGACCCGTTCCGCAAGCACAAGACCCTCAACGTGGCCTTCTCCATCGTCGACCCGCTGACCGACGAGCCGTACTCGCGCGATCCGCGTCAGGTCGCCGCCAAGGCCGAGGCCTACCTGAAGTCCACCGGCATCGCCGACACCGCCTCCTTCGCTCCTGAGGCCGAGTTCTTCATCTTCGACAAGGTGCGCTTCGAGAACAACATGCAGCGCTCCTTCTACGAGGTGGACTCCATCGAGGCTCCGTGGAACTCCGGCGTCGACACCGAAGAGGACGGCACTCCGAACATCGGCTTCAAGAACCGTGTGAAGCGCGGCTACTTCCCGGTCCCGCCGATCGACCACTACCAGGATCTGCGCGACGACATGGTCGCCAACCTGCAGAAGGTCGGCCTGCAGCTCGAGCGCTCCCACCACGAGGTCGGCGGCGCTGGCCAGCAGGAGATCAACTACCGCTTCAACACCCTGCAGCACGCCGGCGACGACCTGATGAAGTACAAGTACGTCGTTCACGAGACCGCCTTCCTCAACGGCAAGTCCGTGACCTTCATGCCGAAGCCGATCGCAGGCGACAACGGCACCGGCATGCACTGCCACCAGTCCCTGTGGAAGGACGGCAAGCCGCTGTTCTACGACGAGAAGGGCTACGGCGGGCTCTCCGACCTCGCTCGCTGGTACATCGGCGGCCTGATCAAGCACTCCTCCTCCGTGCTTGCCTTCACCAACCCGTCGCTGAACTCGTACCACCGTCTGGTTCCGGGCTTCGAGGCTCCTGTCAACCTGGTGTACTCCGCCCGTAACCGCTCCGCCGCCATCCGTATTCCGCTGGCCGGCACCTCCCCGGCTTCGAAGCGCATCGAGTTCCGCGCTCCGGATCCGTCCTGCAACCCGTTCCTCGCCTTCTCCGCCCAGCTCATGGCCGGTCTCGACGGTATTCTCAACCACATCGAGCCCCCGGAGCCGGTCGACAAGGACCTCTACGAGCTTCCTCCGGAAGAGCACGCCGGCATCAAGCAGGTTCCGAGCTCTCTGGCCGAGGCCATGGACGCCCTCGAAGAGGATCACGACTTCCTCTCCGCCGGCGACGTCTTCACCGAGGACCTCATCGAGACGTGGATCGACCTCAAGCGCGGCGAAATCGACCAGGCCCGTCTGGCCCCGACCCCGCTCGAGTACGAGCTCTACTACCACATCTGAGTTTTAGGGCTCAGAAACGTTGGAATGACGCCATTCTGATTCCAGTGGGAGTCAAATGGGAGTCATTCGGCGTAGAAAAAGACCTTGTGAAACTTGGTTTCACAAGGTCTTTTCATTTGCCTACGCGACACGCCGATTGACTACCGTCGGCGCTCAGGCAATGCAGCAACCCACGAATCGAGATCAGTTCGACGGACACGTATCGTGGCCTCCCCCGCTTCACAGCTACGCAGTTCGTTACGCCGGATGGCGCTGCGTACCACGCGAACGGGGATGCCGCTCAGCCCGGCCGCTTCGGAAACGGTCAGTGTGAGTTTTTCGTTTATGGGAATATGCGGGATGACACTGGGCATGTCGTAACCGACCAATCACTCGAAGTTGAGTGGGATGCGCTACGACGTCATGCTGTAGCGCGTCCAATGAAGCCTACGTGCTCCTGTGCGTTTTGCTGTGTATGTTGATGGCCGTCAGGCCCTTTGTGTAAGCATCACATTACCGTGAAAACGGGCTGCACGTGGCTTATTTACGGAAATACATATGACTGCCACATCCGTAGCACGATTCCTTCACATCAGGTGCATATTGATGGAAGCGGCCTGAAGGCCGCCGGGGGTCCTTCCGAAGCATCCAAACCAAGGAGGACATCATGCCATCATCACAATCAACCGTCGCATCTCTCCGTCTCGTCCCATACGAAATCCGCGTGTACGTCGCCAACCTCGCCGCCTATAACGCAGGCATGATGCGAGGCGATTGGATCACGCTGCCAGTATCGCAGACTGATCTCGACGACTTTCTTGATGAGCACGTCTACCAATGGCACGGTGCCGACGACGAATACGCGATCCACGACTATGAGCAGGATGGTCTTCTCGCGCGGCTTGATTGGAAGGTTTACGAGTATCAGGATCTTGACGAGCTCAACGCACTGGCAACGCTGGCGAAAGAACGCTTGACGACCGACGAAGACTGGGACCGACTCGGGCTGGCCATCGACTACTGCCTTCCCGGTTCAGCGGACGCGGTGACGCTGTGCAACGCCATCCTCCAGCTCGATGACGTGGCCTATTCACCGTACGATCTTCCAGACAATGTGACCGTCGAGAACACGCCAGACCGTGAAGAACGCTACGGATACGACAAAATCAACCGCGATCCCGACGTGCGTCGCGCGATTCTCGACGGAGGTCTCGACTGCTATTTCGATTTCGCGAAATACGGCAGAGACGACGTTGCATCGGGGTACGTAGAACTCGGTGACTACGGCTGGCTCGATTGCTCGCAACCGGTGCCGGACGCAGACAAGTACAGCCGCTACGAGGTACTCGACGCAGCCGGATTAGGCTGAAAACGCACGGCTGAGACTCCTGAAAACGCCGGCATAGCCGGCGCGGATGTTGATGCGACCAACAAAAGTCACTTCGACAAGGAGAAGCCATGACCGTCATAACCATCGAGAAAAGCGACATCACCGCGACAGCGAAGGGAGCCCCGACACAGGCGAAACTGGACACTGAGATGAAGCTACTCGGCGAGCGGCTGACAGCCGAAGACCGGGCTGAAGCCCTTGCCAAGTACCTGCGTCCCGCGTTCACGGATTGGCTGGCAGCGCTGCGCGAACAGCGACCGGACATCGTCACCAAGCGCGACGTGATCCGCATGTCCACGGCCATTCGGATGCAGCTTGCAGTACGTGACGCGCTCATCGTCACAGTCATCGACGACACATTGGGTGTCGATGACATGTTGGCATACGCGACCGACCCAAGGTCTGAACGTGCCCGCGAAGGCATGACCGCGCTGCTTACTCGCGCCTTCAAGGACCCGGACGCACGTATCAACAGCGAACGACTCAATTGCGCGTTGAAGACGCTGGACACGATGGCCGGATGGCCGAGAGCCTACGCCGTTCAGCCACATGCGGCAATGGGCTATCTCACATGGCTCGCAGGCCGTGACACAGCCGAACCGGTCCGGCACGCGATGACCGCGCTACTGATCGATCAAGACTGCACACTCGCCGCGATAGTGATGAGTGTGTGCAGTCGCGGCATCAGCCCGGCCTGCGTGCATGACTGAACAACCCTATAGCCCCGCCGTAAGGCGGGGTTTTGTTTTCCGAATTACGTTCGCAAAACGGCGAAGAAGACGGCCACATGCTGAAGGCCGGTAAAGCGGGCACATGACTTGCCGTTTCGCGTTGCCGAAATCGAATCTGCCGAAATACAGCCGCGCAACGGTTAAAACGGCAACCGCACCACAAGGCCCCGAGCATGGGACAGCGAGCACATCGAAGGTAAAATGAGAATAGTTATCAATAATGCCGCGCTGCAAGGAGGAAGATATGAAAATCGGCTACGCACGAGTCTCGACACTTGACCAGAACCCGCAGCTTCAGCTCGACGCGCTGCAAGCCGATGGCTGTGACCGTATCTTCACCGACGAGGGCGTTTCCGGCTCAAAGGCGCACAGGCCGCAGCTCGATGCGGCGTTGGACCATCTGCGTGAGGGCGACACGCTCGTGGTGTGGCGTCTCGACAGGCTTGGACGCAACACACGCAATCTTCTGGATCTCGTTGACCGTATCCACAACAAGGGAGCCGAGCTGAAGAGTCTTCACGAGAGCATCGATACGAACTCGGCGAACGGCAAATTGGTGTTCACGCTTATGGCGGCGTTGGCGGAGTTTGAGCGTTCACTTGTCATCGAGCGAACGAAGGCCGGTCTGGCAGCTGCGCACGCTTCAGGGAAGGGCGGCCGGAAACCGAAGCTCAGTGAACAGCAGCGTGAGGACGTCCGTCTGCTGCGGTCACGCGGTCGAACGTTGCATTCTCTGGCGGAAAGCTATAACGTCGGAATTTCGACGATCCGACGTGCGCTGGAAGGCGACGGCCGGTAATCACAAGAAAGAACCACGTGGTGGCAGCGGGCAGCGCAAGGGTAAAGGTTCCCGTTCGGGCTTCCGGTTCTCGAAAACATGTAACCAGAACCGAGTTAGGAACCTCCTGAATCGTTGGAATTTCAACGTTTCTGCTATTCAGGTTCCCAAGTTCCTGTTCCTTACCTCCTTAAAGTATATAAAGTGGGGAACAGCGTAAAAACATATGATTATTCGATATATAGGGAGAATCGCACGATTTTCGGGAACCTAGGAACCTCTATCACATCATGGTGCTGCAACCGTTGATATTTCAACGTTCTTAGCGAGTTCCTGTTATTAATTCCCTCGTAAACGGCCAGGAACCAGTTGCCGGTAAACGGGAACCACGCCGCACCCCCATGTTGTCTTCGCACGTTGTGCTTGCGCCCACTACTGCGTGGATCGCACGACAGTGGGCGCAAGTACAACAACAATCAGGAAGCTGCTGCGAACCGTTCTCCGATCAATGACCTGAACTCAGCGACTTTTTCGACAATCCGCTGCTGCTCGGCAAGCGGAGGAACAGGCACTACAATAACTCCCATTCGTTCCTGGCTTAGCTTGGGTTGCGCGGTGCCAGTTACATACGGGTAGAGTGAGATGGAATTAACATATATCGAGCAGTACTCCAATAATGTCTCTGAAACCGCATCAAGCACATGGGCGTGATTATTGACCCAGTATTTTCCCCTTGCGATAAAAGCTATAGGGGATGAACGATTGATGAGGTTCGCTCCATCTTCTCCAATTAAAAGCAATGGTTTGGCAAACAAATACTTATCTACTTGGTCGATTATCCCCGACGCCCCGTAATAATCGTATTTTTTTGTTAGTTTCTTTCTTATATTTGAGGACAATGGGATGCGTTCAGAATCACGATTAAACAATACATTGTTAAATCTCGCCCATGTCCAGCTGTCGGGAATATCGAATGGAATCTCGTCGTCGATGCAAACAGCCGCGTTCTTACCGTGGGTTTCGAACCAGTGTCCGGCGGAGTCACGATGGATGGTGCTTTCGCCGCCTTTGATCGGTTTGATCTTCTTTTCGGCGACGAGTTGGCGACGCTCCTCGTGGATGTGTTCCACGAGTTCGGAGCCGGTTCCTTCAGCAGGGTCTTGTGGCACGAGGTTGCCTTGGACGGCCTGCTGAAGGACGGCACGGGGCAGATCCCGCCAGAACGCGGAATCTACAGCATCGCTCTCTCTCTCTCTAGAATTCCGAGCTGATCTGTGAGTTTCATCGCAGCGTCGATTTTCTTGACGATACGAGACTGCTCAGCCAGAGGAGGTACTGGCACGAGGAATCTGCTGATTTTTTCGGCTGACAAGTGGACAATCGTGTTGCCAGTTGATGCCGAGGTTCGTTGTTTGCCGACATAGGGTGAATTGAAAAGACGCATCAGGAAATGTCCGTTCTGAAGATGATTCTTCAGCGCAAGCAAATCCCCACCGTATGCAACGGTGCGCCCGAAAGAATTGACGACGGTCTTGCCAATGTCGATGTCGTTTTCGCCCGTAAGAGTGATGAGAAGTTCATCGTGTTCGAGCTTGTGAGCGGCCATGTAGACGGTTTCCGATGTGAAAGAGGAAGGCTCTACGATTTCATCTCGGTACGTCGTGTACAGTTCTCCATAGCGGACACAAGGTTCCCCTTCTGCGACGACCTCACTCCGCTTGATACCTGCCCCTCGTTCCAAGGTCCCCAGACTACACACTCTGGCCCACGTCCAGTTCTCCGGAATGTCGAATGGGATCTCATCGTCGATGCAGACGGCTTCGCTTTTGCCTCGGCGTTCCCACCATGAGCCGTTGCTGTCCTTCCAGATGATGCTTTCGCCGCCCTTGGGGGTCTTCGCCTTCTTCTGCTTGATGAGTTCGGCGCGTTCCTTGCGGATGCGTTCGATCAGCTTGCTGGCTGGCTCGTCGTTGGGGTCCTGTGGCACGAGTTTGCCTTCGATGGCCTGTTGGAGGATGGACGCGCGCAGTTTCGCCGCGATGGGCGTGGTCTTCAGGTCGCTCATGCGTTCTCCTCCGTGTCGTTGCCGATGAGGTCCATGATCTGTGCGAGCAGCGAGTCGATCTCGGTCTCGATGCGCTGCTTGTCGGACTTGTATTTACTAATGAGCTGATCGGGCGGCAGAATCTCCTCGTCCTCGTGCGGGTAACCACACTTGTCGAGACGATAGTTGCCTTCGACGAGCTCATCCACCGTGTACCTCTTGGCCTTCCACGCGCCCTCCACGTCCGGGTCCGGGATTTCCACACGGGCGTCCCACCATTCATCGACCAGCTGGAAATGCTGCGGCAGAAGCGGCTTGGTCTTGGAGAAATGCTTGTAACCTTCGGGCTTGTCGAACCTGTAGAACCATGTCTCCTGCGTGGAGCTGGTCTTGTCGAAGAACAGGATGTTCGTGTCGATGCTCGTGTACGGGGCGAACACGCTTTCCGGAAGACGAATCACGGTATGTAGGTTGCACTGCTTGAACAACAGCTTCTTGATGGCGACGCGCGTGTTGTCCTCGCCTTCAAGGAACCCGTTGGGCAGAACCACGGCCGCACGGCCGTTGATGCGCAGGCGGGTGATGATGTACGACATGAACAAATCGGCGGTCTCCGAGCTGCGCAGGTCGGCGGGGAACGCGGCCTTGTCCGCTTCGGTGGCGATGCCGCCGTAGGGCGGATTCATGACGATGCAATCCACGCAATCCTCATCCTCGTAATCGAGCAGGCGCTTACGGTCGAGCGAGTCACCATAGGTGATGTTGGGCAGGGCGATGTCATGGAGCATGAGGTTGGTGACGCCCAGCATGTACGGCAATGGCTTGAACTCCTGACCAACCAAGCTGTTCTGCAACGATTCCATCGCCTTTGTGTCGCCCGGCTGCACCTGCTGTTCCAAGTGGCGCAGGGAATCGACGAGGAAGCCTGCGGTGCCGCACGCGAAATCGCCCACGGTCTCGCCGATGCGGGGATCCACGTGCTTGACGGCGAACGAGGTCACGGCGCGCGGCGTGTAGAACTCGCCCGCCTTGCCGGCCGATTGTAGGGACTTCAGCAGGGTCTCGTATACGTCGTTGAACTCGTGGGTCTCGTCGGCGTCGGAGAAGTCCACCTCGTCGAACAGGTTGAGCACCATACGAAGCTGGATGCCGTTGGCCGCGTAGTTGTGGCTGCGGTTCATGAACTCCTTGACCAGCAGGGCGCGTGGCGTGGTGCTGGGGAACGGGATGATGCGCGCACCGTTCCCGTTCTCCACGGCCTCGCCACGCAGCGCGGGGAACAGCTGGTTGTTCACGAAGTCGATGAGCTCGTCGCCGGTGCGTTGGTCCTTCAGTGATTCGCCGGTCGCCCAGTCTCGCCACCGGTAGCCTTCCGGAATGACCGGCCGGTAGTCGTCATCGAGTTCGGCTTCCTCCTCTTTGTAGTCGAAGACCTTGAGGAACAGGATCCATACGATCTGGGAGAGGCGCTGCGCGGTGCCGTCGATGCCGGGGTCAGAACGCATGATGTCCTCAAGGCGTTTGATCAGGGATGCAAGACTCACGTATCATTCCTCCTCGTACAGGGCGTTCTCCAGT
Source organism: Bifidobacterium saimiriisciurei (assembly GCF_010667655.1). GTDB lineage: Bacteria > Actinomycetota > Actinomycetes > Actinomycetales > Bifidobacteriaceae > Galliscardovia > Galliscardovia saimiriisciurei. The sequence goes on along the minus strand of NZ_WHZU01000004.1, from coordinate 39,041 downwards.
TCGCCCAACAGCTCGTAGTACTTGTTCTTCCCGCCCAACGTCTTGACGGCCTTGAGCTTGGTGTAGCCGGCCTCCTTGAACTGCGGCAGCGTGAAGATGTCCAGATCGCGCAGCGACTCGAACCCGGAAGCCGCGTATGCGTCCACGAGCAGACGCAGCAACTCGCGTTGACCGTCGTTGAACCGGTCCCGGTCGATGAACCGTTGCACGCAGGCCAGACGGGCACGGTGCTCGCGACTCATGGGCGGATCGACCTCGTAGGCGATGCACAGGATGATGTCGAACGGGTCCACCTCGTAACCGTAGCGGATGCGGAAACTCTCCGCCCAATCCGTCTCCAGCAGGAGGTTCTGCGCGAACGTGGCCTTCGCGTGATTATCGAGCCACGCCCGGCGGAACACGTCCACGGTCGGATACTGTCCGAGGATGTTGTTGCGCACGCACGAGTTCAGGTTCTGTTCGACGAGATTGCCGTCGGCGTCCAAGTATTTGACCATCTCACCGACGATCTCCACGTCCACGCCAGAGACGCGCGCCACCCTGCGGTTCTCCGGCGGCGTAGGCGGCACGTCCGGCGCGGTGGGCTTGATCGGCGGCTTCGGGATCGGCGCGTTCGGCGGGACGGTGAGCACATCCACCGGGTCTCCGTCGAACGCCGGATCCTTGAACTTCAAATAGTTGCTACGGAAGTCGAGGATCGTGAAATACATCTTGCTACGGTCCTCGCCATCCATCGTGTAGTGATCGACCACGCGGGTGCCGCGTCCGATGATCTGCTTGAACTCGGTCATCGACCCGACAGTGCGGTCCAAGACGATCAGCTCGCAGGTCTTCGAGTTCACGCCGGTGGACATGAGCTGACTGGTCACGGCGATGACCGGATACCGGCACTTGTTCGTCGTGAACTCGTCAAGCCGCGCCTCGTTGTCCGGCTCGCCGGAGACAATGCACGTCACGTACCGGGAATCCTCGGCCACGAGATCCGCGTTCTCGTTCTCCAACAGCCGCTGCATGGCGTGCGCGTGCTCGATGGTCTCGCAGAACACGATCGTCTTCGAGTACCGCATGTCGTTGGTCTTCAGATACTCGCTGATACGTTTGGCGACCAGCTCTCGACGTTCCTGAACGATGATGTTCCGATCGAACTCGCGCTGCTCGTAGCGGCGGATCTCGATCGGGTTGCCGTCCACATCCGTGGTACCCTCGGGCGGCTGGTATCCGTCCCGGTCGATGTCCAGCTCGGGGACGACGACCTTGTACGGGGCCAGGAACCCGTCCTCGATACCCTGCTTGAGCGAATACGTGTAGATAGGCTTGCCGAAATAGGCGATGTTGCTTTTGTTCGGGTCCGAATCGTCCTTCGGCGTGGCGGTCAGGCCGATCTGTGTGGCCGAATCGAAGTAATCGAGAATGTCATGCCAGTTCGAGGTACGGTCCGCCGAACTGCGATGGCACTCGTCCACGACAATCAGGTCGAAGAAATCACGCGGGAACCTCCGGTAATGCCGGTTGATCTGACCGTCCTTCGCGGTGATGAACTGCTGATATATACCGAGGTAGATCGAGTGCGCGTAATCCGGCTTCGAGTTCTCGAACTTGACCATGTTGTCCTCGAACGGGGCGAAATCGCCGTGCATGGTCTGATTGACCAGATTGTTGCGGTCCGCGAGGAACAGGACGCGCTTCTTCAGCCCGCTCTTCCAGAATCGCCAGATCAGCTGGAACGCCATATAGGTCTTGCCCGTGCCGGTCGCGCAGACGATCAGGACCTTCTTTTGCCCCTTGAGCACCGCCTGCGTGGTCTTGTTGATGATGATGCGCTGATAGTAGCGGGGCGTGATGTTGCTGCTCGGCGACGTGTAGTAGGGGTACGTGTACTCGTCCACCATCTCCTGTGTCATGCCGCTTTCCGACACGAACCTTTGCCACAGCTCGTCCGGGCCGGGGAAGTCCTTCATCTTCAGCTCGCGGTTCAGACCGGAGACCATATCACGTTCGATCAGATCGTCGCCGTTGGTAACGTACGCGAACGGCACCGACAACAAGTTCGCGTAATCCACCGCCTGCTGATACCCCTCATCGGCCGCATGGTCACGTCCCTTGGCCTCCACGAGCGCCAACGGGATGTTCTGATGGAACAGCAGCAGATAGTCGAGCTTCTTCGGTTTGCCGCGATGCGCGATGCCGTACTCGTCCACGGTGATGCGTCCGTCGTTGACGTAATACTCCATCACGATGCGGTCCTGACCGGGCCACCGCTGTTCGAGGACCGGCGTGATGAACGCCTTCTTCGTGTTCTCCTCGTTGCGGAGCTGTTCGGCGATGTCGTCCGCGCTCAACGGCTTGATGCCCGTGGTCTTGTGGAAGATGTCCTCCAGCGGTGAGTCAGTCATCTTCGCCTCCGCAGAATCGTTCGATCCACTCGTGAACCACGCCGGCGACCGTGGTCTCCCTATCCGCGGCGTACTTCTTCAACAACTTCTTGTCCTCGACCGTCAACGACAGGCTCAACGTCGTTCTGACCTCACTGTCCGACATGGCACCCCTGTTCAAATAATCATTTACGCATTTACGTAATTATATAGCGAAGGACGAACGCCTTCCCACCACGTCCAGAAGATCATCCGGCGTACACTTGCATAAGACTTCAAAAAGTGTCCCACCACCATGCACGACGACGTGGTGCCCGCATGAAGGAGGATTCTCGATGTCCAAAAACTCGAACAATGCCATACAGCAAGACTCTTGGATCGAACAGCCCGACGGGGAATTTGATGTCGTGCTCGACGATGCAAGTCACATCGAAGGGCCGTATCACCTCTACGCAAACTCCCATGCACCACGACCGTTGGCAGTCAACGACTACCTTTTCCACGCAGTGAAAGCTCAGGAACGATGGATGCGCGGCAGACTCGGCCAAGCCAAGCAGGGACGCGACAACGGTGCTGAGCGCAACGCGCTGCGTCGTCTTGCCGACCAGATCAAATGGGTCATCCCCGTGCGGCTCAACGTGCGAAATGCTGAGGTCGCCGTCGGTAAACGTGCATACATTTTTCAATTCGATTACGTACTGACCGGAGAGGGACTCGGTGCGCCCAGAGTGAGATCCGCGGATGGGCCATCAGACGATGACCCAGCAAACGACTATGCCAGACGTATCCGCGAGTCATCCGAAAAGCTCGTCAACAGCGTCATGACCACGCCGATGAAGAAGATGGACGTCACCCACACGCTGGACGACACACGCACACGACCTCTCATCAAGTTCGGTCGCGTCAATCTTGATGTGGAAATGGCTCTTGATGACGACAGCATCGGCGAGCTTTACATCCGCGACGATCTCGATACACTGCCCAAACGACAGAAATTCACCAAGGAGGAATGGCGCGCTATCCGCGAATGGATAGCGGCCGACGAGGCCCAGAGGCAGCAGGGCATTGCTCTGGCCAAAGAACTGGCCCTGAAGGGAGAAATATAGCCAAAAACGCATGCACCCTCCGGATAAGCGCCCGAGGAGGTGTAGCATTGCACATACGCCCCTGTTGGATCGACGTCATCATCGAGATTTACGAGATGAGCACAAAGCCAACAGGGGCCCTCACTCTCCAGAACGTCAACAGTAGTGGGCGACCACGCAGGTGGGAGCGGATGCCGGAGGTTCCAGTTCTACGTCTTCGGGTTCCTAAGGCGTTCGAAAGAAATCAATAACAGGAACCTGTAGGAAACGTTGAAATATCAACGATTACGGCACCATGATGTGACGGAGGTTCCTAGGTTCCCCAAAAATCGCACATCTCCTTTTATATATGGGATTTATAGGCTTACTGTATTTTTCCCTTCCATACTTTCTAGAAAGGGAAGAAACAGGAACTAAGGAACCCGAATGGCAAAAACGTTGAAATTCCAACGATTTCGAAGGTTCCAAACACGGTTCCAGTTACAGATTTTCAGGAACATGAAGACCGGAACAGGAACCTGTCCCCTCGTGCTGCCGCCTGCTACCACGTTGACATCAACACTGCGGCCCGTCGGACATTGATCTCCGGAAAGAGAAACGGCGGGAACCACACTCACCTCATCGAGTGCAGTTCCCGCCGTACGTTGACTCACCCCGAGCGCTCACACCCCGCTCGGGTCCGCTATATAGGCTCCATCATTTACCTCCTTTTACTTAGGACATCCGTCGCCTGCTCAATTCGTTGTACCGTTCGGCCGCCGGTCCACGGCGGCTTCAGCCCATGTGATCATCGACGACTATCCGAGAGGAAACGGATCTCCGCGGCCGTGATGTCATTCCCGTTGGTATCTCGCCGCAGCGGCACGTCCATCAGAACGTCGCGCGCCTGCCGCATCAACCGCTCAGCGCGCGCCATGTCCTTCACGAGTGCCCTGTTGTGCATCGGCGCTTCAAGCTGTCGCGTCCGTCCGAACCCGTCAAGGACGTGGCCGATTTCGCGGATGAGATGATCACGCTCCAACGCCGCAGCAAGCGTGTCGCCCGCGTTGCTCAACACCATGCGTTCGCCGCGTGGCGTCAACGCCCAGCCATCCTGGCTTTTCCGTAGGAGGCCGCCGCGCATCAACATATCGGATTCGTTCTTGCTCATCGCACTGCTTACGTCACGGCCCGTGGCGATAGACGCGAGCAGCACGTCTCGACGTGCCACGGGCATGTCGTGGTTAGAACTGTGGCTCGTCATCTCGGGGCGTCCCCTCAGTGAAAACCGGCGCGATCCGAAGGACCGACTTGCCCGATCCGTTCCGACGAACAAGTGTGTCGGCCATAGCCTGATCGAGAGCTTCGCGGGCAGCTTTCGCGCGTTTCTCGGCGGACCACATGCCCGCGCGCGCCTCATACACCTCGGCATCGTGACGCGTGCGGATCTGCCGATTTACGCGGATAATGTGCTGTGCGTACTGTTCGCGCAGCAGCATGGTGACTGCTAACACGAACCAGTCGCGGCGTTGAAGGCTGTTGTCAACGAGCAGGTCAAGCATCCAAACGACAGCATCGTGACCTTGGACCTTTTCCGGCTGTGATGCCCTTAGCATGCGGAACCTGTTGCGCGCCCACTCCATCCTCACGTTGGCGTCCTCAAGATCTTGCCGCAGGAGGTCTTCATCGGTGCGATGCTTTTGCAGGCGTTTCATCACCGCATCGTCGGCAAGCACGCGCATCTGCTCACGGCAGGTCTTGTTGCGTGCCGCAATGAGGTCGTCATACGTCTCCTCCAACCACCTACGGCTGACCTCCAGAATCGGCGTGCCGTCGTCATCGTCATCGGCCATCCGTGACGCGACGAACACCTCGGGCCGCACGTTGCCCGAGTCCCTGCTGCTCACGTTTTTGGATTTGCCTACGAACACCGTTGGCTGTGTTGTCATCGTTTCCTCCTTTTCTTGTTCTTTGTTGTCATCTTTTGCGGCGAATCGCGCCGTCAATTCATCGAATGCAAAATCCTTCGCCAAGCTGCTCGCTCGACGGCGGCGCTTGCGCACGCGTCGTCCGTCGTCGAACCGCATCCTGTAGGCGATGCCGTGGCCGTCGTCCGGGTTGACGCTCACCTCGATACCCACCGCGTCGCACTTCTTCACGTACTCCCCGAACGAATCCGCGGCCTGGGCGGCTTGCATGAGCCTGTCGCCGAGCACGCGGTCGAATGAGCCTTCTTTGAACCGCTCACGCCGAACCTGCCACGAATCGCGACCGTCCATCGCATTCATGCCGAAATTACGCATAGTCTTATCGTTGATCGCGTGCAATGACTTCGCGTTGCGATACTTGCTCAGAGCATGACCAGTTCGGTGGTCGTGGTTGAGCACGATGAGATGCGCGTGCGCGCAGCCGCCCTCGCCGTCGTCGTGCACGATGACGAGACTCTCTGAGTCTGGGTGCATGGTTTTGCCGAGTTCGTACGCCAGTTCACCGCACCGGCGTAGATCATCCTTGTTGTGTACGTCGAGCTCATCCGGTGCGAAGGAGACCACGTAGCTGTATGCGGCCACGTCGCGCCCGTGCTTGCGCAGCAGGCGATCCGACTCACTGCGGAACGCTCGGATGCTGCCGGCGTCGTTCAGGATGAACGCCGCGCGGTCGGTATGCTCGGCGTGATGCCGCTTGTACTTCTCCGAGCCCTTGGAACCATAGAGGAGATATTGCAGCAGCGCCGGCATGTTGCGCACCGGTCTCACGGACGTGTAGCTCATTTCACGCGCCCCCTGCGATGCCCTGCCGACTCACCGTAGCCGAGCGGCATGCCAGCATCGGCGAACATGCGGCGCATGTCGCGCCACACCTCGCCGAAGCGCGCAACGTCGTCAGCCGTGAACGCGCCGGCCGGCAATGGTTTGCCGGCGTTGGTCGCCCGAACGAGCTGGTTCCAGTTCACTCCGATCCGATTCACGGTCAGCGCGAGCCGGGCGAGCTCGCGGTCGTCGAAGGGACTCCACTCGGCCGGCTGTGCCACCGGCGTATGCGGTTCGCCAAGCAGCTCGTCGAGGCGCGACTCGACGCACTGGCGTACGAATCTGGCGCGCGGCATACCGCCCGAGAACACGTCAAGCTGCTCGAACCGGCGACGCGGGAAACGCACCGTCAGACGCCGGTCCGCGGGCTCGCGCCGCGCACCGGCGCTTGACCGCTGGGCACTCATCGAACGTGCCATAGTGCGCCTCCCATCCGAGCTCAATCGCATGCGCCATGCTCCCTTGCGTGAGCCGACCCATGCGCCTATGTATAACGATTCTCATTATACTCTTGCGCATGCAAGTGCGCATGCTTGGATATGGCGAGCAGGCGATCAAGCGGCCATTTGTCATGGACGCCCGATCGCACTCGCGAGGGGATTCCCCTCGACCCCAACAAACGTGCCACGCACGTGCTCAGCGGCATGAAGCACGTCACAAGTTCCAGTGGACGACTCACTGGAACGCCAGACGTGAATCGCGTGGCTCTTCCGTCCGGCGGTTCGACGACTCTCACCTGAATCATCATCCCGAAAACGCAAGATGGGTGACATCCCGTTTTCACGGAATGTCACCCGTCAGTATTCACGCTCGGGTTCGGCAGCGTCAGTTGCTCATGAACCCACCCCACGGCACCGGGGCATCGGAACCGTTGCTGTCAACATTGTCGCCATCCGTGCTGTCGGATGCCGTCTGTGGTTCCATGTCGTCCTGCGTCGGGTAGTCGTCGGCGCGTTCCTTGTCCTTTTTCTCGGCGCGCCGCGCAGCGGCGGCCTTCGCCCTCTCGCTGCGCTCTTCGCGTTTGATCTCACGAAGACGCTCGACGCTGGCGATCAGTTGCTTCAAGATCTCATCGCCGGTTCCCTCATAACGGGCCTCGGAGCTGTCGAGGAGGTCGATGATCTCGGGTGCAAGATCGAGCAGGTGCTCGCGCTTGGACCGCTTCTCCTTCAGGTCCTCAACCTGAGCCAGCAGCGCGGCGATCTTCTTGTCGTAGTTAGGGGTTTTCACGCTCATTGTTGTCTCCTTACACCGGCGTTCATCGCCGGCACGTTTGTCTGTTGTGGTGAGGACGGTATCCGGCGCATCGAGTTGCGCCGGATCCGTCTGGCTGGAACCGTGGCGCTGCGTCATTCACGCCGCGCCACGGTCATATAGCGTCGATCAACCCCTGCCGTTGCTGGGATATCGTGAGCGCCCACCGTTGAGGGCGCGGGGCGTCTTGCCGTGCTTCGGCGAGTTCGGATCCTCGTACTCGTCGAAGAAGGACTTGCGTATCAGCCCTCTGCACCTAATCGGCTGCCACAGCGCGTCATTGGGCGACAACCAGAAAGAAATTTGCCCGCTAGACGGCGACACGATCATCTGGTTGTTGCGTGGCTTGTTGTAGCGTTCCTCACTGGCGAGGTCGGCAATCGCATCTTCAGTGTCAACGGTCCATGCCAGAACACTGACCTTGCCGGATGTTTCGACCCACTTCAACCTGTCGGAGATCTCCGGGTCGCCCATCTCACGCAGTAGTACGGAATGCAGCTGGATGTAGAAGCTGCGGGCGTTCTTGATCTTGCCCAGGCTGCCGAACTCCCGGACGTACCAAACCTTGAAAGCTGCCCACAGCATCGGAAGTGGAAGAAAATCGCGCGTGAACGCGTCCCGGTATTCACTCCAGAACGCACTCACCGGGTCGATGGCCTCGCGGAACTCCGCGTTAGCCTTCTTCACCGCGTCAGGCAGCACCACGCCGGTAACCTTGGGGTGCTCGTACAAGAGGTGATACAGGAACCAATCACGTACCTCCTGCTGAGCAAGCAGTTGACCGAGGTTCGGCACGCGATCTTCAGGTCGCACGATGTTGTCGAACGGAACCACGGGGAACCGTCGCCAGATTCCGGACGACTTGTCCTTGAACTTGGGGTACGAGTTCGTGCCGACGATGACCATGCAGTGCAGCTGGCAGCCGATTTGTTTCTTGTTCTTCCGGTCCATGTACACCGTGTCGCCTGACACCAAGGATTTCAACTGTCCCGAGTCGTCGATGTAGGTGCCGCTTTCGTCGTCGCTGACCGCCAACGTCTTGTCGATCAAATGCATCAATCCGAATCTGGTGGTCATGGTGGATAGCTGCGCGCTCGTTGAGTTCGTCTTGCCGACGAGATCCGCGAGCCAGCGCATGAAGGTAGACTTGCCTGTGCTGCCTTCACCAAACAGAACCGGCGCGATACCCCACTTCTTCCGAGGCCTCAACGCCATCACGCAGATGTCCTTCAGAAAGCGCCTGACGTCCGGGTCCTTCGAGAAATTGTCGAACACACTTCCCGCCAGGATATTCTTGCTCTGGCCGCTGTTGGCGATCCCGCCAAGCACCGGCTCGGGTGGCGGTGTTGACGGGTCCGTCCAGTTGGCTGGTGATTTGCCAAGGAACACGTGGTCCGGACTGAACGGCATGAATTTACCGGTCGAATATCGAACGATCCCGTTGTTGACCGGAATCAGGTCATCGTCCGTCTCCCGGTGCAGCTGCTTACACGCCACTCTAAGATTGCATTCGAAGTCACGACGCCAACTCCCGTTCGCCGTCGCATTGAACGAAACTGCCAGCCCGTCCACATCGAGAAGCTCGTAGAGCCCGCTTTTGTCGCTGTATGAGACGATTGCAACGTAGTCCGTTTCCTTCACGCCGTCGAGCAGGATCTTGCCGAGCGGCATGAGCCGCGCCGCGCACTGTGCTGCCGTCCACGGAGTCGGCGGGTCGATCACGCTCTTGCGTCGTCCGCGCCCGCCATCGGCCTTCATCGCCTCGTCAACGCGTTCGGAGATGCGGCGCACCGCGTCGATCGCGGCACCCCGAGCAACACCTAGCGGCGTGCTGTCATCATGGGCCGTCCGCTTGGCGGCCTTGATTGCGGCGTTCGTCTCCTCGCGGACGATCGTGTCCATCGAGATGGGCTCCTTGGCCGGCGCTTCGGTCTTGTTCGACGGCACATCGGTGAAATCGGGCTCGCCGAGTTGACGGTCAAACGTAGACTCCGCCTCATCGAGGTCATCGATGGGCGTCACAACGCCCCTGTCGTCGGTCATTTGATCACCTCCCCAGCCGAGGAAGTGATGACGTGCAGGAGATTGCGCAGCATTGCAATCCGTGCGTCACCACGCACGAATGTGGTTTTATTCTCGCGATCGCGAGTTAGGGATATTATCACGTTTCGAGCGACTTTCTTGAACTAAAACATGACGCTCGCCAATGTCCAAACCGTATGGATATGGCTTCGCCTGTCGTTCTCCGCCCGAAAACTACGGAACGTATCGATATCGATACTGTCGATACGCGCCCTCCACTGGGGCTTGACGCCGCCGTCACACCTCCAAGAGGTAGACCGACCCGCGTGCGCCGGGGATTCAAAAAAGAACCATTTGTATAATTAGCATATCGTCACCGCATCGGCAACTCGGCGTGTCACACTCACATGCGCTGGCAGTATCACGGAATCATGCAGCCGAATCCACGACGACCGGCCCCAGCGGGATACCAAGCATCGCGCGAAAGACGTTCTTCTGATCCTCACTCAGCTGCGGCAACATCGCCGCGAACGTACCCACTAGATCTTGGAAGGAATCCCCCACCTGTTTGCTCGCGCTGGGCTGCGCGACCCCGCGCTCGATGAGGTCAGAGACACCCGATGACGCCTGAGCGATGTCTTCAACACCGAGATGCGTGTAGATGTTGTTAGTGACATCGGCAGAACTGTGCCCCATGACGAGCTTTCGGGCGTTATCCGTCATACCCAGCTGCGCCATCGCTGTTGCTGCCGTGTGCCGGGCCGAGTGCGGCACATAATGACCTTCAATGCCCGCATGCTCCAACGCCGCCGACCATGCACGCTCTTCTATCATCCGTGTCAGCGGAGCTCCCTTGGCCTTGCCTTTGCGTTGCACGAAGATGAGCTCATCCGGCTTCAGACCCCTGCGGCCGGACATGTACGCCGTCAGCTCATTGTGCAGCGATTCCGAGATCGGGATGACCCGTCGGCCTGAGTTCGTCTTCGGCGGCACAAGATAGGCGCTCCCGCTGACATGCCGGGCATTTAGGAACGCAGGAATATCCTCCACGTCTACGCCAGCGTAGGTTTTTAGCTGCTGCTCGACCACGATGCACGGACGTCCGTCGATGGTCCTTATTTCGGAGGGCGTCAGGCCGAAGCGCTCACCCTGCCGCATCCCCGTCTCGAACGCGAGACGCCACATCAAATGCCACATCGCATCCTCCTCGGCAGCGATCATCCGACCGGCCTGTGCGGGCGTCATGGTTGAACGAGAATTGTAGATAACCCTCGGGGAATCGGCCCGGTCACAAGGGTTGGATGCTATCAACCCTTCCTTTACCGCATCATCCAGCGCCGCATGCAGAGTCCGCCACGCAGATGACGCCGTTGCAGAACTTTTGGGCTTACGCGGCGGTGTTGCAGACTTGTCACCCTTAGTGATGTAGCGTTCAAGCATCCTGAAGTGCTTCGGAGCCAGCGCGTCGATCTTCACGGCCCCAATAGCCGGCTTGACATTAGCCTTCACCACAGACTGATATGTCGCAAAAGTGCTTGGGCGCAGCCGCGGCTTGGCGATATCTTCGAGCCACTGGTCAAGCCACTCTCCCAACGTAGGCACGTTACGACTGTCCGAAACATGCCCCGTGGCCTCATACTCCTTGACCGCTTCGGCCAAACGCTCGCGCGCCTCCGTCTTGGTCCGGCCGCGACGTTTGATGAACCGACGGTCGCCTGTGGCCGGGTCTGGTTCTATTTCGAATGAGGCCCGATACTGGCCCCCATCTTTGTAGACGGTAAATCGATTGCTCATGAATTCGACCATAGCTAAAACCGCAATCTCGTGGGAGTCAAAGTGGGAGACAAATCACGACTCCCAGCGACTCCTGAGGACTCCTTACACACCCCGGAAAAAGCCTTAAAAACGTTGGAATTCTGCGCAAAATCGGCACAATTGCAACGATGCGCCACACCCGGTATTTTTGGATACCACATCTGATCGATCACCCTCGGAATCGTTGCAGTATGCGGCGATTCCGTCATTAGGGGCAGTCAGTAGGTAGTCAATAGGCCGTTCATCCGCAATGCCGGATGAACGGCCTATTCGTTTTCCACGACCGTCTCCCTCGATATTCATCAACCACCAAGGAAACCCCATCATGGTTCTCATCCTCATGCTCGCGTTCATCGCGTTCTGCATCTTCATGGCCGTCAAGATGACGAAGCGAAAGAACGAACGCAAGCCGGCCGACCAGTCGACAGGCCAAGGCACCACCCGCACCATTCCAGACAGCGTCCTGATGAACAGCCCAATCATCCCGTACGCCCCCGGCCGCGATCTTCGCAACGCACCGCCGAACACCGTCGTGATGGCCCCCAAGGAATCCAGGTATGCAGGGTGGATCAAGCAGCACACCTGGTTCGCCTTCAACGAGCAGGGCATCATCGACACCTGCTGCGTCTGCCACAAATACGTTCACAAGGACGACCGCTTCTACGTACGCTGCGTGGACTGCAAGAAGGTGGCTTGCAAGGACTGCCACTACCTGTGCCCGTACTGCTTCGTCGCACGCTGCGACGACTGCGTGCGTCTCGGAGGCCTTCACGGCAACGACATCATGTGCCCCAACGTCTCCTGGCACGGCCCCATGCAGCGCGAGCTATAGGCCGCCCGCCATACCGATTTGCACGACGGCAGGCAAAGGTATTATGCTTGCCGTCGAATGTTTCACGGGTTCCCGATATGCCAGGGAATCCATATGAAGGAGTTTTTTCGAATTGATTTCCCGATAGACAGCGGACAATGCGGAATGTGACGGCCGACTGCGCCGTCGCGCCCCGTCATGCTGGCTATCGCGGCATACCCCGTCGTTTTCGATCACGGCCACGGCATTGCCTTGAATCCTTCGATTTCCCGAATCACCGACGTCACCGAAAGACGCCGGCATTCATGCATGACGTTTCGCATTCTCCGCCATACATCGTCGTATGCAGTTGAAACGAATCGAAAAGGAGAACCGTCATGCCCCTATCAACACTCACGCTTGCGCACATCACCTACACCCCGCCGGAGGCGACGGAACCGCTGTTCGAGAACGTGTCGGCAACGTTTCCGCGAGGGTGGACGGCGGTCCTCGGCGACAACGGCATCGGCAAGACCACGCTGCTGCGTATCGCCATGGGTTGGCTCCGACCGGATGCCGGTACGGTAAGCCCCTCCCCCGGCACGCCGATCGTCGGGTACTGTCCGCAGAACACCGACGAGCGGCCGGACGACCTCGACGATTTCGCCGCGGATTGGTCACCGGAGACGATGCGTGTCCGACGCGATCTCGGCATCGGCGACGACTGGCCATGGCGGTACGACGAACTTTCCGGTGGCGAGGCCAAACGATTGCAGATCGCCTGTGCACTGGCGAAACGCCCCGACGTACTGATGCTCGACGAACCCACGAATCATGTGGATGAGGCCGTCGCCACGCGCATCGTTTCGGCGTTGCAAGATTTCCGTGGCATCGGCATCGTCGTCTCGCATGACGTCGACTTCATCGACCGACTGGCCACACGATGCGTGTTCTTCGAACGCGACCATGTGCACGGCCGTAACGTCACCGTGGTGAGAACCCGACCGGGAAACTACAGCCAGGCCAACGCGACGGCGGAAAACGACCGGCGCTCGGCGGACGCGGCGCTGCAGCGGTCCCGGCACGAGGCGTCACGATTGGCCGACGTGGCCGCGCAGCGCAGGCATGAGGCGGCGTTGGCGGCCACAAGGGCGCGCGCCGTGGGCGCCGGCGTAAACCGGAGGGACCATGACGCACGCAATCTGCTGAAGCTGCACAAATCGCTGAGCACCGACGGCAGCGCCGGCGCGGCGAGTGCGCGAATCGCATCCCGAACGGATGCGGCGCGAAGGCGCACGGAGGCCGTGGCGACCGCGGCGAAACGCTATGACGGCGACATCTGGATGGATGCCGAGGCAAGTCATCGACCGCAGTTGGTGAGGCTGGAGGAGGGACTGATTCGATACGGCGGCGACACCGTGGAACCCCGTATCGGCGCGGACGGCCGCATGGACGGCAATGACAGGGCTTCCGGCCACGGCGGCCGCTTCCTCGCCGAGGATCCGGTCCCCGGTCTGGCCATTCCCGCGCTCAGTGTGGGGCCACACGACCACATCGGCATCGTCGGCGTGAACGGCAGCGGAAAGTCGACGCTGTGCCGAACGCTGTTACGGCGGCTTCACGATGTCCTTCCGCCGGTTCCGACGTTGTCGATATCACAGAACACCACGGCCGCCGACGCACAGGATGCGCTGCGGCGATTGAATGACCTTGACGACGCCGGACGCTCGCTCACGCTCGGTGCCTATGCCCAGCTGAATGCCGACCCCGATCGTCTGCTGGCCGGCGGCGTCCCCTCCCCAGGCGAACTGCGCAAGCTGCTGCTGTGTCTGGGAACGAGAAGCCATCCGCATCTTATCATGCTGGACGAGCCGACGAACCATCTGGACCTGCATTCGCAACAGGCCCTGGCAAAGGCTCTGGCCACGTTCCCCGGCGCCGTCATCGTCGTCTCGCATAATCGTGCGTTCCTGCGGGACGCCGGCATCCGCACGCTCTGGCGATGCGAAGCCCGCAACGGCAACGGCAACGGCAACGGCTCGATTCTGCGCCGGTAGCCCCGTTCCCGGCAATTTACGGTGTTCTTCGGTCGTTTTCGGTGCATGCAACGACCGGAAAACACCGTAGATTCCGGATTTCGGGATTGTCGACCATGTCGTGCGGGGATTCATGCCCAAAACGCTCCATCAGTTCCCACGGACGACCTACGTACAACACAATGAACAACACGCGACACGCCGATGATTTGCATATCGACGCTCCATATGTATTATTTATGTCTTGTGCACAGCACAAAGCTTGCACAGGAAATATTCCTGCGTAGCTCAGTTGGCAGAGCATCCGACTGTTAATCGGACGGTCGCTGGTTCAAGCCCAGCCGCAGGAGCCAATGAAAAACCCGAGGCCATAAAGCCTCGGGTTTTTCATATTTTTTCTTTTCTTTTTCGAAAAGCGGGTCTGCGGCATACACGGGGACACCGAAAACCATGTCCTCCTGTATGCCGCAGACCCACAAATCCGACTTATCGCGTCCGGTCAGCCACGGCGTCGTGCGGAGACGAGGCGCTTCACGCCGTAGACCGCATAGCACAGCGCAACGATGACGGCCATATAAATGAGCGACTGCCGCATGGATTCATACACGCCCGACAGAATGATCGTCCCCACACTGAGCACCAGCGCCACGATCGGCACGACGGGCCAGGCCGGCGTATGGAACGACAGCTCATCCACGCCCCTGCCCTCCCGACGCATCTCGAGGCGGAACCGGATCTCGCACACCGCCAGCACGACCCATACGATGACGATGGCGAGACCGGCGCTGGAGACCAATGCCAGATAGATGACCGATGCGGCGGTGACCGAGGAGAGCAGCGCCATAAGGCCGCCGACCATCGCCGTGCACAGGGCGATCAGCGGCACGCCGTGCTTCGTGGTACGCGCGAACACCCTCGGGATCATATGCTCGTTCGACAGCGACCACAGCATGCGCGTGGAGGCGTACAGACCCGAATTGGCGGCGGAGAGGATCGCAGTGAGCACGACGAAGTTCATGATGTCGCCGGCGAACGGCAGGCCGATGGCGTCGAACACCAGCACGAACGGGCTCTTGTCGACTCCGGCGTCCTGCCATGGGATAAGCGCCGACATCACCACGATGGACCCGATGAAGAAGATGGCCAGACGCCAGAACGTCGTATGGATGGCCTTGGGGATGTTCTTGCCGGGATCCTTGGTCTCCCCCGCCGTGACGCCCAGCAGCTCGGTGCCGGAGAACGCGAACGCCACCGTCGACATGGTGGAGAACACCGGCGCGAACCCGTTGGGGAACACGCCGTCCTTGACCAGATTGGTCAGTCCCGGCGCATGCGAGTACCCGGCGATGGGGATGACGCCGATGATGGCGAGCGCGCCGATGGCGATGAACACGATGATGGCGACCACCTTGATGCCGGCGAACCAGAACTCCGCTTCGGCGAATGAGCGCACGGACAATGCGTTCAGCGTGAAGATGAACGCGATGAACAGGGCGCTCCATGCCCATGCCGGCGAGCCGGGGAACCATTTCTGCATGATGAGCCCGGAGGCCGTGAACTCCGAGCCGAGGGCGCCCATCCATGCCAGGAAGTAGATGATGGCGACGGTGAATCCGGTGCCGGGGCCGATGAACCTGCCGGCGTACACGTGGAAGGAGCCGGTCTGCGGCATGGCGGTGGCGAGCTCGCCGAGGCACAGCATGACCATATACACGTTGAGTGCGCCGACGGCGTAGGCGAGTATGGTGCCGAGCGGCCCCGCCTGGTGGATGGTGTATCCGGAGCTCAGGAACAGTCCCGTGCCGATGACGCCGCCCAGGGAGATCATCATGAGGTGGCGCGTCTCCATCTTGCGCTGGAGTCCGGTGTGGCCGTTCGCCGTGCCGTTCGACGCTCCTGCCGTGCCGCCGGCCGCCGCGTCGTGCGTCGCCGGCTCCGCCGTCCTGCTGTCCGTTGTGGTTGTTGTGGCCGAAGCCATGGTTCGTCGTCCCTTCGTTCTGTGTTTCGCCGATCCGGCGTCCGCACCTGCGGCCCCTTCCCCCGGTCGGCCCGATCCGTATCACTGTATGCCGAAGCGGCGCACCCCCACCATGCCTTTGCCAAGGAATATGCCATCGAGGCTATAGCAATAGCCTATGGCCGGCTATTATTCCGCAGCGCACAACGGCTGCGGCCATACGGTGACGCCATTGCGAATGTCGCTCGGCCGACCGCGATATTATCGATGTCATCATTGAATTCGCTTTGAAACCACGACGATGGGAGCGAGGCGCCCGGTTGTGCGCCTCGGGAAAGGATGATGCGGCATGGTCACGCTCAAGGACGTCGCCAAGGAGGCCGGGGTGACCGCGACCACCGCGTCACGGGCCCTGCGCGGCATGGACATGGTCACGCCGAAGACCACGCAGAAGGTGCTGGCCGCCGCGGAGAAGCTCGGCTATCGCATGAACATCTCCGCACAATCGTTGCGTACGGGCAAAAGCGGCACCGTCACGTTCCTCACCGCCGGCATCGACGGCGCCTACTTCTCCAGCCTGGCCATGCGGTTCGCCGCGGAGCTGAACAAACAGGGCATGCACATGCTCATCGAATCGTCACAGTATCTGGTGGACGAGCATGGCAACGAGAAGGACATGTCGTATCTGTTCTCCGACGGCATCATCGGCATCAACGCCAAGCATGCGTCGAAGGCGCTGGCCTCGCATCCCTCCGTCCTTCTGGAGGATTACACGATCGACAGCCCGTACGATCAGGTGAACGCACCGAGCCAGGCCGGCACCCGCGCGGCGATTCGCCACCTGTATGAGAAGGGATGCCGTCGCATCGGCCTGGTGGGCCATGACATTCCGCCGGAGTCGAACCCCGGCGCCTCGCAGCAGGTGCGCATGCTGGCCGCCAAGCACGAATGCCAGGAGCTCGGCCTCGAATTCGACGAGCATTCGCTGATCAGCGTGCCGTGGTCGCGGGCCGGCGGCGTGGAGGCCGGTCATCGCTGGGCGGACGAGCGGCTCGGGTTCGACGGCCTGTTCTGCCCGAGCGACGGCCTGGCGCTGGGCGTGCTGCGCGGATTGGCCGACCGCGGCGTGAACGTGCCGAAGGATGTGGCGGTCATCGGGTTCGACGGCATCACCGACGGCGAGTACAGCGTGCCGACGCTGAGCACCATCGCCGTGGATTTCACCAGCATGACGCAGGCGGCGGTCTCACTGCTGACGCATCGCATCAATCATCCGGAGGAGGAACGCTATCCGCAGACGGTGACGGTCGGCTATCGCCTCATCGAACGCGAGTCGACGAGGCGATAGGCCGGCCGACGGATGATCCCGATGGGAAACGGCAGGCATGCCTACGCGAATCGAACCGTGTAGGTGCGCTTGGTGACGCCGTTTTCGGCCGTGAGCTCCACGAGGACCGCGTCACCGCCCGTAACGGGCGGCACGACGGTGACCGCGGCGTTGTCGCCGGCCGGCCTCGGCTCGATGTCCGGCACATGGCCGTCATCGTCGCCGCGCGCTACCGTATATGATTCGACGTCCGGAGAGAAGCCCGGCACGTCGACGCCGTCGACGGCGAGGCCGGCGAGCGCGCAGCTCTCGTTGACGACGGCGACCTGCGCGTCGCCGCGAATCTCGGTGATGGCCACGCATTCGCCCTCGTTCGCGGTGAATTCGATGCGGATGCGCGAGGTCTTCACCATGTCGAACGTGTAGGTGCGTTCGAGACCATGGTCGATCTTCTCCGACTTGGTCTTGTCGCCGAAGGAGCCGTAAATCCAGCCCGCGCTGCCCTGTTGCTCGACCGGCTTGTCGTGGGTCCTGAGGTTCGTCACCGGTTTCCACTCGCCGTCGTCTCCCGTGCCGCCGTCCCATGCCAGCACGCGCACGTCCTGCGGCAATGCCACGTCCTCGCCTTCCAGGCAGTAGTAGATGGTGAAGGAGTTCAGCATGAACGGGGTCTCGGTGCCGTAGCCGAACCGGTATTCGAGCCATGCCTCGCGGCTGGGGTCGCCGTAGGTGGACCAGCGGTTCTTGAGGTTGTATCCGGCGCGGGCGGTGTACGACACGGTGCCGTCCATGAGGTTGGAGACGTCCTCCATCATCTTGGGGTCGGGGTTGGTGTAGGAGGCCTCGACCGTGGGGTATACGTCGTTGCGGAACGAGAACAGGTCGCGGTTCTTCGTGTATTCGTCGGTCACGCGCACGGTGGCTTCGACCTTGGCGTCGATGCCGTCGACGTCGCCGGCCATGGTGAAGAATCCGGGCCGGCCGTAGTCCTCCGGCAGCGCGTCATGCCAGACGACGGGCCTTTCCTCGGCGAGGCCGTCGCTCCACCAT
This sequence comes from Bifidobacterium saimiriisciurei, assembly GCF_010667655.1. Taxonomy (GTDB): domain Bacteria; phylum Actinomycetota; class Actinomycetes; order Actinomycetales; family Bifidobacteriaceae; genus Galliscardovia; species Galliscardovia saimiriisciurei. Next base: position 20,544 of record NZ_WHZU01000004.1, on the reverse strand, counting down.
ACGCGCACGGTCGGCGTCGTTTCGGCCAGATCGGGGGCGATGCCCGTCACCGTGGCCGCGGAGGTCTTCTGCACGGCGATGACGTCGACCACGCCGACCGTCGCCTTGGCGACGACATCGGCGGCATCGAATCCGCCCGGTCCAGTGATCGTTCCGGTGATGTCGTGCTCGCCTACGGTCTGCCACAGGTCGCCGTCGGCGCTCCATGTGACGGGCATGGTGGCGTCGAGGCCATGGTCGAACCGTACGGCCACGAGGCTCGGCAGGTCGGGCCACTCCCCCACTTCGCAGCGTACGCGCACGGGTTCCGCGGCGACGGGCCGCTTCTCGTATGCGGCCTTGCCGACGGTGACCGGCAGCGGCGACGAGATGACGGTCGCGCCGGCGTATGCGGCGTGGACGGTCAGCTCGGTCTCGCCGGCGAGCGTGCCGGCGACGGCGATTGCGGCGGCGTTGCCGTCGGCATCGTTGCCGCCGACGACGGCAAGCACCGACGGGTCGTCGATGTCGATGTGCAGGTCGAGATCGGCGACGTCGATCGGACGGCCCAGTACGTCGCGGGCCTCGATGGCCAATGCCGCGGACCGGTCCTCGATGAGGCCGGCGCCGTCGGCGAGGTGCGCGGAGATGGAGTCGATGGGTGCCGGCTGCGTGACGACGGTGACGTCGATGGTCGCGCCGCGACTGTGATCCTCGGACGTGATTTCGATGAGGTATCTGCCGTTGGCCGGGTCGACGGGCGGGATGACGGCCGCTGCGGCGTTGTCGCGCGCGATCGGCTCGAATGCGGGGGTCCCGGCGTCGTATGGCAACGACAGTGTGTAATGACGCCTGTCGGGGGCGAAGCCGTCGATGGTCGCGCCGTTGACGTGCAGGTCGTCGAGCAGCACGGACGATGATGCGTCCTCGCCGGCGTCGAGCACACGGATGGCGGCCTCCGTGGCGAGTCCGCCGTCGACGGCGCCATCCGGATCGGCGACGGCGCCCCGAACGGTCACCAGGCCGACGCCGGACCAGTCGTGGTCGTCGGGCATCTGCCAGGTGACGTGTCCGGAACGCTTGCCGCCGTCGTCGTAGACGACCGTTGCGTTGTCGGGCAGGGACGGGACGGTGCCTGCGGCGACGGCGGCGGTATGGGGGACGACGGCGAACGGGCGGCGCACGCGCGGCCGTTCGCCGTCGTGGGACGCGGCGTCCTCGGCCGCGACGGTTTCGCGGGCCGCGGAGGCCGGCACGGATTCGACGGCGGAGGCGGCCTTGACGTCGATGACGGTCTCGCCGGCGTCGATGCCGTTGGCCTTCGCACGCACGATGATGGGCCTGCCGGAGCCGTCGGAGGCGACGATGGCGAGCGCCTTGCCCCGGTAGGCCTTGCGCACGGGCAGCTGGAACGCCTCGGTGCTGGCCTGGTAGCCGTTGTCGGTGCCGAGGATGACGCCGTTCTCGACGGTGAAGGTCAGCCGGTCGTCGGCGTCGGGGCAGATGGTGCCGTCGACGTCGACGATGTCTGCGGTGACGAAGCACATGTCGCGGTCGTTGGCGCTGGTCTCGCCCGAATGCAGCACGGCTCGGTCGGGGGTCAGGCGCACGGCGGCCGGCGACCCGGCGGTGTGCAGCACGTCCTGAGCGACCTCGTCGCCGTCGGCGTCGTAGGCCACGGCCTTGAGCTCGCCGGGTTCGAACACCACGTCCCAGTGCAGGTAGATGGAGTCGCGCGGGTCGCCCTTGGCGAACCGGTATTCGAACGGCTTGTCGGGGTGGGCGGTGTCGATGTGGAATCCGGTGGCGTGCGGCTCGAATTCGCGCACGCCGAGCGAACGGCCGTTGAGGAACAGTTCGACCTTGGCGGCGTTGGAGTACGCCCACACCTGCACGGGTTCGCCCTGGCGCCAGTTCCAGTGCGGCAGCAGGTGCACCATGGGCGCGTCGTCGGGGTCGGTCCACAGGCTTCGGTAGAGCCACCATTCGTCCTTGGGGAATCCGGCGGAGTCGACGATGCCGTAGTAGGCGGTCTTCGGCGCGAGCACGGTGCCGTCGGATTCGGTCTGCGACTGGTCGTTCCAGTAGAAGTTGCCGATGTAGGGCGCCGGCTCGCCGATGTAGTCGAAGCCGGTCCAGGTGAACTCGCCCATGTGGAAGTCGAGGTTCATGGAGCGCATGAAGTCCTTGCGGATGGGCGTGCCGCGGTTGGCGGTGATGTCGTAGGAGGTGATCTCGTACGTGTCGTCGTCCCACGGCTGACGGCCGGGTTCGAACGGGAACTCGGTGCCGCGCACGCCGTCGGGCACGTCGGTCGGATACACGTAGTATCCGCGCGAGCCGAGGCTGCATCCGCTTTCGGAGTTGATGATGAGGTCGTTCGGATGCTTGGCGTGGATGGCGACGAGGTGGTCCTCGGAGGCGTAGGAGTAGCCGCGCACGTCCATGCGCTTGTGGATCTCGTTGCCGATGCCGTCGATGCCCTTGCTCAGGTACGAGGAGTCGTTGATGCACACCGGGCGGGTCGGGTCGGCGGCGTGGGCGACGGCCACGAGCCTCTCGGCCAGGGGCAGTTCGCTCTCCTGCCAGGCGACCTCGTTGCCGAGGCTCCACATGAACACGCTGGGTTCGTTGCGGTCGCGGCCGATCATGGCCTCGAGGTCGGTGGCCGAGGCGGCGAGGAAGTAGTTGCTGTAGTCGTTGCGGTCCTTGGGCGCGGTCCACATGTCGGCGAGCTCCTCGAGCACGAGCAGGCCCATGCGGCTGGCCTCCTCCACCTGGATCTTCGAGCCGATGTTGTGGGAGGTGCGGATGGCGTTGACACCGGCCTCCTTGAGGATCTCGAGCTGGCGGACCACGGCGCGGCGGTATACGGCGGCGCCGAGGGAGCCGAGGTCGTGGTGCATGCACATGCCGGCGATCTTCATGCGCACTCCGTTCAGCGACAGTCCCGTCTCGCTCGACATGCCCACCCAGCGCAGGCCGAATCGCGTGTCGACACGGTCGACGACCTTGCCGCCGACTACGACGTCGGTGCGCAACGTGTACTGGTAGGGGTCGTCGGTGCTCCACAGGTGCGGTTTCGAGACCATGATGAGCTGGCTGACGGGCATGTGGCTTTCCACGTCGGCGGAGGTGCCCGGATTCAGCGTGAAGGAGCTTTCGCTGGAGGATGCCGGCGCGCCGTCGGCGTCGAGTACCGTGCTGTGCAGGGTCACGTCGACGGGCGAGGACGTCTCGTTGACCAGCCAGGTCTCCGCATGCACCTTGGCCACGTCGAGCTTCACGTCGTCCTCGAGCGTCGGCGTGGCGATGCGCACGCCCCAGTCGCGCACGTGCACGCGGTCGGTGACGACGAGTTCGACGCCACGGTAGAGGCCGGCGCCGGGGTACCAGCGGGAGCACGGCTCGGGCGTGTTGGTGTGTATGGCCAGCACGTTCGGCGCATCGAAGCGCAGGGCGTCGGTGACGTCCACGAAGAACGGGGCGTAGCCGTTGTGGTGTTCGGCGAGCTTCTCGCCGTTGACCCAGATCTCGGCCAGCTCCATCACGCCGTCGAACGAGAGCGACACGCGGCGGCCCCGCCAGGCCTCGGGAGCCTCGAACGTCTTGCGGTACCAGCCTTCGCCGGTGCGCAGGAATCCGACGGTCGAGCGGGCGAGTTTGGAGAACGCGCCCTCGACGCCGAAGTCGTGCGGCAGGCGCACGTCCCTCCATGACGTGTCGTCGAACGACTCCTGCTGCGCGCCCGACGACACGCCGCGATGGAATTTCCATCCGTCATTGAAGTCCGACACGCGCGGAATATCCGTGCCGCCGTGGTTGATGTCCGTTGCCATGACCAACGCTCCTTTGCTGTCGATTCGTGACCGACGTCTACGCGGCTTCGCGGGTTCTTCGGTCAGAAAACTATGGATTCTTGCAATCGGCGAACGTTGCCGACTGCCTGTTCTTGCCACGATTATTCGTGGTCGATGATTGAAGTGTATCACTGATTTTTACATCGATAAAATTCGTGTTATAGTACCAATCAACAAGCTAAACAACCTCTCGATTTCAGCTTGACGTTATATCGATAACGTTATGGATTCGTTATGAATAAGCGTCCATGAAGGTCATTTATTCATAGCCCCACGGCAACAGCCGCCAGTGTTCCGCCGGCAGAGTTGCAACCGGCGTCGATATAACTAAAGTCAGTTGGGTCCCCAGCGGTCCCTCTATCTCGATGAAGAGAAAGGACGACAATAATGTCGGGCAATAACACCATGAGCTACGACCTGCAGGGCAAGGTCCCCCTGCTCGCCAAATTCGGCTTCGCCATGATTCCGCTTTCCTGGGTCATGCAGACCATGGTCATCACATGGCAGATGTTCTACTTCACCACGTTCGTCAAGATGTCGGTGATGCTAGTCACCCTCATGCTCACCGTCGGCAAGGTCGTCGGCGCCATCGCGACCCCGTTCTGGGGCTACCTCTCCGACCGCCTCTACCGCACCGCCTTCGGCCGCAGGTTCGGCCGCCGCCGCGCCGTGCTGCTGCTCGCCACCCCGCTGAACTTCGTCTTCTACATGGGCCTGTGGGTCATGGGCCTGCCCACCTGGGCCTACTTCGCCGTGAACATCCTCTACTGGGCCTCCTGGGCCGGCATCACCACCGTGCAGTACGCGCTGCCGGCCGAGATGACCGAAAACACCACCCAGCGCGCCCAGATCGTCGGCATCAACCAGATCGCCGGCGCCATCGGCGGCACCGCCCTGTCCATGCTCAACATCTGGCTGTTCACCGTCTGGGGCAAGGACGATTGGGACTCCTACTTCAAGATCGCCCTGCTGTGGGGCATCGTCGGCACCGTGGTGCTGTTCATCGGCTTCCTGACCGTGCAGGAGCGCCCGTACGACGAGTCCACCGACGTGGCCGAGGCCGATTCCGACAGCAAGGCCGCGGGCTTCCTCAGCGTGTTCTGGAACTTCATCTCCGCCATGCGCGTCAAGTCCTACCGCGTCTACCTGGGCATGTACATCTGCGAGCAGACCTTCCGCGCCATCCGAGGCACCATCAACACCTACTTCGTGATGTTCGTGCTGCTGCTTGACCCGCAGACCGTCTCCCTCGGCACCGGCGTCGGCTTCATCTTCGGCATGGCGTTCGTGGCCATGTGGATCTGGCTGACCGCCAAGCTCGACGGCATGCGCACCTTCCGCCTCGGCGGCTACGCCTGCATCCTCGCCTTCGCCTGCATGCTGGGCCTCGGCATCTTCCACGCCAGCGTCTCCAGCGGCCTGCGCGCCACCCTGTTCGTCGTGTTCCTCATCCTCATGAACTTCGGCATCTCCGGCGTCGTGAACGCCACCCAGTTCGTGTTCACCCTGGTTCCGGACGTCGACGAGATCGTGACCTCCAAGCGCCGCGAAGGCCAGTACGCCGGCATCAACTCCACGCTTGACGTCATCTTCACCGCCGTCGAGACCCTGATCATCGGCATGGTGCTGAGCTGGACCGGCTTCGTCGAGGGCGCCACCACGCAGCCCGCCGCCACGGTCGACTGGATCATGATTCTCTACACCGTCGTCCCGGTCGTGCTCGTCATCCTCGGCAACATCGTCTCCCGCCTGCTCAAGATGACCAGCGCCAACCACAAGAAGGTCCTCGCCGAGGTCACCCGTCTGCGCAACGGCGGCGACATGAAGGACGTCGACGACGAGACCAAGGCCGTCATCGAGGAGCTCTCCGGCTTCAAGTACGAGCAGTGCTGGGGCCACAACAACGTGATCAACGCCGCCCACAAGGAAAAGGAGGGTGCCACTGCCTGATCTGTAACTCCTGTTTTCGGTTTTCTTTCTCGAATCCCCTGCCGTAGGAACCCTTCCCCTACGGCAGGGGATTTTTCGCGTCTGCCGGTCCGGCCGATGCCGACGAACGGCCGTCGGCATCGATGATCGGCTCCGCGGGAGGTCGGCGACCATGGCGAGGAACGCAACCATCTCTCCATAAGAACGTTCCCGCCATCATCCGTGGCACGGAACCCGATAACATCCGTTTTTTACGCCGCCCGTCGCAGTCGACTGGCACGCAGACCGATTCTGACCGATTTCGATATTCCCCGTCAGGATTTCACGGCACGGAGTACCGAATCCGCCCCGATGACGATTCCCTGCCAGGCGACACCATGCGAACCAGCTCCGCATCATTGCAATTGCAACGATTGGGCTGCCTACCATCATTCAGGATGCGGCAGCGAATTCGATTTTCGACGTTTTCGGCGCCGCCTGCCAGGATCTCATGGCACGGAATACGGAACCAATGGATTTTTGCATCGCCTGCCACATTGCATCGTCATGCAATCCAAAATCCTTCCATCCCGCCATTCCCTGCCGCAGCGCATGGCACAGAACGATGACACCACCCCATATTTCGCTCCATGCCGTCGCATACAACCTCCATACGGGCCATGACGCCTCTTCGCCCTCCAACGTCACTGGATGAGCGAGCTGTTGGAGACCTCCTGCTCGATGCGGTCGTACGCCTGAGAGAGCAGCATGTTGCCGGGGACCGTGGTGAGCAGGAACGCCAGAGCCGCGGCGATGGCGGCGGCCAGCAGACCGGAAAGCAGGCGTACGACGATCTTGAAGACGACGTAGGCCACGATGGCGCCGACGACTACGGTGACCAACGTCCGTGCCGTGTCCGGCAGCTGGCCGTACCACAGGATGATGTCGTTGATGGACGATTGCATATGCGCTCCTTGCGGGATTCCTCGATAGTTACCGACGCGATGATACGCACCGTTCCTGTGGAGCGCCTGAACGGCATGAAAAATCCTCCCCGCAACCCAACGCGGGGAGGATTCATATTGGCTTGGAATATCGAGAGGCAGGAAGGATTGGCAACGGTTGTCAGCACAGCGATACTTCCAAACCAAATCTTTAAGGATTCGACGGTCTGGCAGACGGGTCGGAGGCCTCGTCCGGCCCATAGCCGTCGAATCACATGCGGGGCATGGCTGCGACCTACTGCTGCTTGGGCAGGGCGCGCACCCATTCGGCGGCGAGATGCGGCCAGCATTCGGCGAGCGGCTGGTTGTAGGCGTCCTCGCCGACGGTGGTGGTCTCGTCGTTGGCCAGGGCCAGTCCGTGAGGACCGTACGGGAAGATGTGCATCTCGAAGTGCACGCCGGCGCGACGCAGCGCGGCGGCGAACAGCAGGCTGTTCTCGACGGGCACGAGCTGGTCCTCGAACGTGTGCCACAGGAACGTGGGCACGGTGTCGGCGCTCACGCGCTTCTCCAGCGACAGCCGCTCGACGAGCTCGGGGTCGTCGGTGCCGACGAGGTTGTCGAACGAGCCGCGGTGGGCGAACTCGCCGGACGTGATCACCGGATAGCCGAGGATCATGCCGTTGGGCTTGAATCGGTTGGCCGGCATGCCGGTCTTGTCGACGAGCCACGATTCGTTCCACATGGTGCCGAGGCTGGCGCACAGATGGCCGCCTGCGGAGAAGCCGCACAGGATGATGCGGTCGGGGTCGATGTTGAACTCCTCGGCGTGGAAGCGCAGATAGGCGACCGCGCTGACGAGCTCGAGCAGCGACTGCGGGAAACGCGCCGGCGCCACGCTGTAGTTGAGCACGCAGGCCTGGAAGCCTTCGGCCACCATGCGCAGGGCGATGGGCTCGGCCTCGCGCTCGGAGCAGAAGTGGTAGCCGCCGCCGGGCACCACAAGCACCACGGGACGCTTGCGCTTGGGGTCGATGGTCTCCCAGTTCTCGAGGAAGAACGTGCTGAGTGTGGCGGAGGAACCGGCCACGGATAGCGAGACTTTTTCATTGATCATGATTGACGCCTGATTTCATATGGTTGACGGACGAATCAATATATGGGCCGAAATGGGCCGATGCGGTCACTCGCCGCCCAGCGCCGTCCTGAGCGCCTTGGTGATGACGGGTGCGTAGTACTTGTCGATGGCCGCGAAGTTCGGGTGGGTGCCGGAGGGATGCACGTCCGGGTCGGGGTAGGTGGCGGTCTCGGGGGTGCCGGGCAGGCCGTCGGTGCCGAGCATGTCGAAGGAGTACTTCACGCGCATCTCCTCGTCGCGGGCGTCGAGGTCGGTTTCGCCGAACACGTCGGCCACGGTGACGCCCCACTTCCTGCAGGCGGCGAGCTGCACCTGGCGCAGGTAGTTCTGCACGGCCCAGTCGCGGCCGATCTTGGCGACGGCGAGGTAGACGATCGGAGTGTCCGGCCAGTGGCGGCGGAACGCGAGGATGGTGGCCTCGAAGCAGCCGGCGTAGGTGGTGAGGTCCAGCTCGGCCGGATCCTTCGCCTCGCCCACGGCGCCCAGATAGGCGGGGATGGTTTCGGGCCAGGCGTCGTTGGCGCCGCCGTTGAAGATGATGACGTCGGGCTTGGGCTGGTCGATGCCGACGAATTCGGCCTGCTGGAGGATCTGCCCCTCAAGGCCGTTTTTGATGGTGCTGAAGCGGATGGTGGCGCCGTTGCGTGCACGCTTGACGAGGGTCATGCCCTCGTTGTCGGCCACGACGTTCACGCAGGAACGCCTGGTGTAGTAGTGGCCGTCGATGATGCTGTCGCCGAACGCATACAGCACCTTGCCGTTGAGAATGGATTCGCTCATGGAAAAGCTCCTTTGCTTATGGCTTGCAGGCTCGGTTCAGTCTTCGATTATGGCGCAGATGTCGTCGGAGGCGGGAATCGTGACCTTGATTTGCCTTGATTCGGCGGCCACGGCGTCACGCCATGCGGTGACCTTGTATACCACGTGGCGGCTCTGGCCGGGCAGCGGAAGGTCGTGGAACCCGGGCTTGACGATCACCTCGCGCGAGTAGAGGCGGCCTTCGGCGTTGGACTTCTCCACCACATAGTAGTTCGCGTGCGGGGATGCGTCCCAGGTGAGGTCGACCTCGGCGCCGATGAGTCCGGTGACGCCTGCGGCGGTGAGGTTCGCGACCGGTTCGGGCGCGCCCTCCTCCTCGTCGTGGAAGGTGAATTCCGGATACAGTCTCGCAAGCTGGCCGGCGACGAGGCGCGCATAGGCCTTGGCCCCGGTGAAGCCGATGTGCACGATGTCCTGGATGCCGTCGAGGTGGCGCGGGTACTGCAGCGCGGAGGCGCGCAGGAAGACGGCGTCCACGTTCTCGGCCGGCAGGCTTGCGAGGTACTCCCCCGCCAGGCGTCGCAGATCGATGAGCGGCACGTCGTGTTCCGCGGCGTACCTGCGGGTGACCTCGGCGTACGGGTCGAGCGCCTCGCCCACTGCCACGCCGGCGCCCTGCGGATACTGCGGGATGGCGGTGACCAATACCGGACGCGCGCCGCGGTCGGCGACGCTGACCACGTAACGGTCGAGCCAGGAGGCGTATTCGTCGAGCGGGATGTAGCGCATCGGGCGGGTCTTCGACTCGTCGTTGATGCCGAACTGGATGAGCACCACGTCGTTCGGGGCGAGCGAGCCGAGCAGCTTGTGGAAGCGATGCTCGTTGAGGTAGCTGCGCAGGCCGCGGCCGCCGAGCGCCCGGTTGTGGATCGTGGGGCCGTCGCCGCGGAACACGCGGGCCTGCGGCACCGTGGAGGCGGCGTCGTGCTCGTACGTGCCGGCGTGGCCACGGTAGAGGAACCAGTAGAGGTATTCGCCCCAGCCGGCCTGCGGAGCCTCCTCGTCGAAGTAGGTCTGCACGGTGGAGTCGGCGGCGATGAAGATGTTCGGGCTGCTGGCGCGCCGTGCGGCGAGCTCCTCGTAGGAGAGCGAGGCAAGCGTGAGCGCACCCCGGCCGGTGGTCGCGTCGTCGTCGCCCTCGACGGGCACGAACGTCAGCTCGATGTCGCGCTTGGTGAGCTGCACGTCGAAGCCGATTTCGCGGCGCTGGCCGGGCAGCAGCGTGAACTGGGCGACGTCCTGGCCGTTGACGATGGCGCGGAAGGTGCGCCCGATCTCGTCGGAGCCGAGCACGTCGGCGACGAGATGGTAGCCCTTGGACGGCGCCGGCACGGTGACGGCGGTGCCGATGAAGTAGGAGGTGCGGGCGATGGTGTTGGGATCGCCGTTCAGCGCCTCGGATTCCTCGGAGAGACGACGCGTGGTGAATCGCAGTCCGTCGGGGCCGTAGGCGTCGGCGGGCACGTCGGCGACGGTCGCGACGCGGCGCTCGTAGGCGCCGTCGACCCAGCCGGCCGCCTCGTCCGGATAGTCGCGCACGAATGCATGCTCGTATGGTTCGGTGAAGGTGATGGTGGTCATTGAAGCTTCCTTACAATCCGTCGGGAGGGAAATCACGACTTGCGCTGGGTGTCGTAGCCGAGGCCTTCGGTGAGCTCGTCGGCTTCGGCGAGGGTCTTCGGGGCGTCGTCGCGGATGAAGTCGAGCGTGACGATGGCGTTGAGGCACCACTGGGCCACGAAGTTGGTCTTGACCCACGGGTTCTCCCACGGGATCTCCTCGAGTTCGGCGTGGTTGCCGACGTCGTGCAGGGTCACGGTGTCGAATCCGGTGTGGTCGGCGGAGTCCATGAGCGCGTGGATGAGGTACTTCCACACCTTGCGCGCGATGTCCTTGTCGCCGTAGTATTCGGCGGCGTATGCGCCGATGGCGGAGGCGAAGAACGGGAACGGGTAGGCGCGGTCGGCCAGCGCGCCGTTCGACTCCTTGACGACCTGCTCGTGGGGCAGGAAGTAGAAGCGTCCGAAGTCGGCGACCATCTTCGGCCAGTCGGGGTCGTCGACGAGGTCCTTCATCTCGATCCACACCTCGGGGGCGCCCTGGCAGATGGCGAGGTGCACGCCGCCGGTGGATTCGTTGTTGATGAACCGCAGGTGGCAGGTGGCGGGGTCGAATTCCATGTCGACGCCGGAGTTGAGCTGCAGGTCCATGGCCTTGATGTCGTCGATGCCGGTCTGGATCTTGTTCAGGAACTTCGGCGAGTTGGTGCGTTCGAGCTGGGTCATCCAGTCGGAGCACAGGCTCGACCAGTCGGGGCCGGAGCGGGCGTGCGCCGGGTAGACCATGGAGTCCTTGTCGTACCAGTCGCCGAGCGGGTCCTTCTCGAAGAACGTCTGCTCCACGTCGCCGAGCTCGTCGAAGAGGTCCTCGAAACGGCGGTCGCCGGTGAGGAAGTAGTAGACGCGGTGGTGGCCGGCCATGGAGATGCGGGCCTCCTTGCAGGGGCAGCCCCAGTGGCGCACGTTGTGGCGCGAGCCGAGTCCCTTGTAGCGGCCGAGGTGGTAGACGTCCACTTCCGAGACGTGGCGGCACAGCTTGCTCGCCATGTCGAAGATGTCCTCGCGGCCGGAGCGCAGGAACGCGTACCACATCCAGTAGGTGGGCACGAGCTCGGCGTTGTCCCAGGCGAAGCCGCCCATGTCGTAGCGCCACTGGTGGCGGGCGGAGTCGTAGGAGTGCATGATGTCGCCGTAGTCGAACATGCCGTACCAGTTGCGCAGGTCGATCTCCTTCTCGTAGAAGGCGATGGCGCGGTCGAGCTGGTCCTCGATCCAGTTCTCCATCTCGGTGCCGCGCTCGGGCAGCGACCAGCGGCCGAAGGCGCCCATGTCGTGGTAGAACCCGGGGTCGGCGAGGTACTGTTCGGGCTTGTCGACGGCGGTGGAGAACGCGAGCAGCGTTTCGTCGTCGGGGATGGGCGTGGGACCGGCGGCGACGGAGAACTCGTTGGTGCAGGCGATGCCGACGGGGTCGGCGCCCTTGTAGTCGTAGCCCTCGTAGTAGGCCCACTGGTAGCCGTCCTGCGCGTAGTGGCGGAAGTCCATGGCCTGCGCGTCGGGGCTCCACAGCCATACGGTGGCGGTGGCGGTGCCCGTCGTCAGTCCGGTGAAGGTGTAGCCGGTGGGGTACTTCTGCCAGAAGTCCTTGACGGCGAACATCACGGAGCCGGCCTCGGAGCCGAAGGAAGCGCCGCCGCGCGTGCGCCTGCCGTGCAGCGTGGTCAGGCGGCACACCTGCTCGTCGGCGGTCTTCTTGGTGATGGCGAAGTGGCTCGGGGAATCCTGCACCATGTGGTATTCGTCCCACCACGGCATGTCCTTGAGCACCGTCTCGACCTTCTCGTTGTCGGAATCGGAGTTGGCGGTCTGGTTGAGCACGCCGGAGGCGTCGATGGTCTCGCCGGTCTCGTCGCTGGGGTGGATGAGCCTGCCGGCCTGCTGGTCCTCGTACAGGTGGCTGGGGATGACGGGCTTCCAGGTGAGCAGCTGGGCGAGGCATTCGTGGATGGTGCCGTGGTCTCCTTCGAACCGCACGTGGCGGTTGTAGGGCTTGCCGGCCATCGGGGACTCGAACCGCACGCCGAGGCCCTTGAGGAAGTCGTGGTTCTCGTCGCCGTCGTAGATGAACGTGTGCTGGAAGTCGAGACGGTCGGCGTCGTGGCCGATGGTCATGCGGATGATGAACGGCAGTCGTTCGGTGCCGTCGGCGGCCACGTGGGTGCCGGTGAACCTGACGACGGTGACGAGCGGGCCGCGCTCCTCGAGTTCGACGTCGTCGATGCGGCCGGTGTACGAGGTGCGGCGCACGACGTCGCCCTCATGTTCGCCGGCGTTCGGGTCCTCGAGGTCGAGCACCTCGACGGCGTCGGAGACGATGCGGCGGCCGTCGAAGTCGAAGGATTCCACGAGACGGTTGGCGCCGCGGCGGATGACGACCCTGGACCTGCCGCCGGTCACGGTGATGGTCGTGCCGTCGTCCTCGACGGTCTGGGATTCGGCGGCGGCGACGGGGTTGGCGCCGTCGGTCATGGTCACGTCGATCTCGTCGCCGAGCCTGGCGGCGTCGGCGGTGTGGGCCATCCACTTGACCGTGCCGTCGGGCCAGTAGGCGGTGATGCGCGACTGCGCCGGCACCTCGGCGCCGTCGGCCGTCGTGATTTTGAAGGAATTGGCGCGGGCGGCGTCGGCGGAACATTCGCCGCGCTTCCACATGCTGCCGAAGGTGACGTATCCGCCACTGCCGTTCTTTCGCATCGCATGAAGTTTCATCTGCGTTCATCTCCTTACGACCGCCCCATCGTCCTACGCCGTTGTGGTGGGAACGGTTGTCGCTGTGCAACATCGTCGTTTGTCGGGCGGTCCGCCGCATTCGCGGCGGGCTGCCTCTTGCTGAACAATCTATCAGCGTTGCCATCGTTTTACAGGTCAAAAAATATCAAATCGTGATAGATAGATATCTTTTTTTGATTCTGTAATTTTATCGATAACATTAATGATAGCAAAGGGTTTACCCATGATGAATACGCATATCTCCCTATCGATATCACCACAAGGTCATATCGATGCATCCGGCGGCCGGCGCTCACGCCCGAGGACTCTCACCAGGACCGGTCAGAGACGCCCCCAAAGCACCCTCGCGTGTTTCGACCTCAATGCCGTCGACGATTATCGAAGGATCGACACGACGCACCACGATGGTGTTCCATCCGGCGCGGGCCCTGACACGAAATTCCAACGGCTCCACCCCGCGCAGCATGTTCACGACCCATGGATTGCCCATGTCCGCCACGGTGAAGCTGTTGCCTTTCTGGGCGATCCACGAACGATTGCCCCGCAGCAATTGCGCGCCGCCGCCGTTCACCTCCACGGCGAGGGCGCACGAACGCTCGGATCCGTCGTCCTCGACCCCCTCGCTCAGCGTGGGCAGACGCTTGACGATGCCGCGATAGTCGCCGGCCCGGTCGAAATACGCATCGAACAGCATCGCCGCCCCGCGACCGACAGCCGACCGTCCGGTCTGCGGATACGCCTTCATCACGCCGCCATGCGGCCCTTCATCGGCGACATACCGCCATTCGCTGCCGTCCGCCCCCACGACGACCTTTGAGCTATGCTCCGCCCGCATCACCACCCGGCCGTTGGCCTCCACGAAACCATGTCCACCGACGGCGGCATCAGGCCATGCGGCGTCGGCCTCCACATGGAACACGGCCGCCACGTCGCCGGGTTCCCCGGCCTCCCCGTCCTCGCCGAGCGCCGCGTTGCGAACGACGACGTCCGCATGCGCGCCGGCGGCGGCGACCGCATTCCAGTCGATGCCCACGATGATGCGCCGCTCGGTGTCGGTGACGCCCGAACGGGACGATAGAACCACCCATTGCGGCGCGTCGATGACCCACGCAGCCGGCCCGTCCGCACGGGAGAACACGTCGAGGAACAGATGCCGTCGGGGTTCGCGGACGCTGAACCGCAGGACGTCCGTCTCCCCTTCGGCGACGGCGCCCACACCCGTCCCCGGCTCGTCAAGATACGGATACTGGTCACGCTGGATGATGTCGGCGCCCCAGGTTTCGACGTCTATCGGATTGGTGCACATAATGCCCTGCCAGCCCATGTATCCCACCCACTTGCCGTGAGTGCACCCGCCGAAGTCCTGCACACGCGCCCTGATGCGATCGGCGGCGGCGATCGATGCACGCTCGTGAACACGGGCGCTGCCGAAGCGCCCCTGTTTCACCGCCCTCCGGCACTTCCACCAGTTGACATACTCGTCCAGCACGTCGAACATGGACAGCGCGTGGTAGCGGATCTGCTCATAGAAGGCGTCGGCGGCGTCCCCGTCAAGACGGGCCGCCACCCGATCAAGGCGCTCCACCACATCGCGGGCGCGATCGAGCATGCGCTGCGCCTCATCCCCCTCGTCGGTGACGCTCAGGTCGAAATCGTGATAGAACGTGGTGTAGAACTCGGCTCGCTTGACACCGATCAGCCGATGATAGTCGGACACGGCCTCGGCCACCGCGGCGGCGTCCGGACCGTCGAGCCGATAGTCGCGCCGGGCCTGTCCCACCAGATATTCACGGATCCGGTCGGCGCTCCACATATCGGGATCCCATGAGAGCCGGGAGAAATATTCCGTGACCAGATCACCCGGCTTGACATCGCCAACATTGAGGATCCACACAGCGCGCATGCCCGTGTCGTAGGCATGGCGCAACTGCTCGCCCATCAGAGCCGGCTGGATGCTGTTGAGCCACAGCCACGAACCGGGCGAACCAAGATACGAACTGTGGTAGTATACGCCGGAACCGCCGGAACGGGCCGCTTCGCGTCCGGTGGGATACTGCCGCAGATACCCGTAGTTGTCTTCGGCCCACATGAGCATGACATCGTCGAATTCGGACGTCATGACGTCGCGCAGGCCGGCATTGTAGACGTCGGCGATCTCCTTGTACACGATAAGCACCTGCGGCACGCTGCGGGAGGCGCCCTCGCCATACACCTCGTCGATGAGCGCACGCTGCGTACGAATCACGTCGGTCATGAACGCCACCTGACGCTCCTGAACGGTGGCGCCCTCATAGCATTCGTCGAGCCCGCTCGCATTGAATCCGCCGTCGTGAATGCCTCGGATGCCGAGTGTGAGTATGCTTTCGAAACCCTTGTTCGCCTCCAGTCGTTCACGCCAATACTGAATCACCGCGTCACGATTGGTCGTGAAATCGAACGCGCGGTCGGCCTCCAAGGAGACGCCGGTGAACCGGGCGCGCTGGGCACCCGTGTAATCGGCATGCTCGACGCCATTGCTCGTCATGGCGTATTCGCTCTTGTGCGCACGGTACCACGGCTCCCATTCGCCCGGATTGGATCGCAGCATGTTTTCGCAGTGCGAAGTACCGATGACGATGCCGTATCGGGATGCCTCCCTGGCGTTGATCGGCACGCCGGCATCGTCTTCGGCCATGTTGAACGCCGTGGATACGGGATGCATGGCCGGCCATAACGTGTTCAGCCCCAGTCGCAGCATCATCTCGAACAGGTGCCGGTAGTAGTTCACGTCGGGAGTGCCATGACCGACCGGGAACTTGCGGGCCGCCCAATTGGTGACGGACAGATCCTCATCGTTGATGAACAATCCGCGGAACCGCACCGCCGGCGCATGCACAACGAGGGCTTCGGTGAAATCGACGTCGATATGGGGGCGCACGACGACCGGAACATCGCTGTACCAGTAGAACGGGGAGACGCCAATGCGTTCCGACACCGCGTAGGTGCCGTAGATCGTCCCCCTGGCGTCCGAGCCGGCGACGACCAGCGCATGACCGATACCGGGCAGCGGATCGTCTATGGACTTGATCGCATAGGACTCGCGCTCGCCGGCGATGGTCCGCGCTTCGTCGAACCCGCCGTTGGCCACGATGGCACGCAGCAGTGCGCTTGACGCCATGGATCCGATGATGATCGCATTCGAACCGGCGACCAGGGCGGGGTCCGTCTCCAGCGCCGGGACCTTGTTCCCGTCCGCAGCGGCAAGTCGGGCATCACGGGCGACGGCGTCGTCGACCATGGCGTCACGCACGACGTGATAGCGAATCGCCCCCGTGACCATGGCGATGTCCTGGCGTAGGTCGCCGACCGCCCGTAGGACCTGCGCGTAGCTGCGCGGCGCAAACGGATCGGATGCGTTGGGCTCGTAGGCGGCGTCAGTCAGTATCGGGGCAGTACGTACGCCGTCGTAGATCATGGTGGAGGTCATGAGTACTCCTTACAGACCACTTTGTCATCGATTACATTCCCACGGTACCGACTATTCCGGCAGTGCACTCGCGGCGCATCCGTTTTTGCAATTTTGCAATGGGCATCGTCTATGATGGCCGGCATGGTCAAACCAACGATGGAGGACATCGCCAGAGCGGCGCACGTATCGGTGTCCACGGTGAGCCGCGCATTGGCCGACCACGGCGGCACCGCGGCCGGCACCAAGAGACTCGTACATCAGGTCGCCGTGCAATTGGGATACACCCCGGGCGACAAGGGACGCGCCAAGACCTGGCATTCCGGCATGGTCGGACTCATCACCACCGATCTTGAGGGCCGACCGTCGCTGCCGGTGCTCATCGGGGCCGAAGACGCGCTGGGCCCGATGAAGCATTCCATCCTGCTGGCCAATTCGCGCGGCGACGCCAGATTGGAGACCAGTCGCATAGAGCAGCTTATGTCCCGCAACATTGACGGACTGCTCGTCGTCAACAAGTCCGTGGATCCGCGTTCCCCCATCCCCCGTAGCCTGATCGGGGACACCCCGGTGGTATACGTCTATGGCCCGTCACGCGATCCCGACGATTGTTCCGTGACGGCGGATTCCCGGCAAGGGGCCGAGTTGGCGATCAGCCATCTGATCGACCGCGGTCGAAGACGCATCGCGGTGATCGGAGGACCCGAGCATGCACGCGCCACATCCGAACGCATGATCGGCGTGAAACACGCGTTCGCCATGCATGGGCTTCGCCCGGTGGCCCCGCCAAGATTCGGCAGCTGGGATGTCTCTTGGGGACGCAAGGCCACCGAACTGCTGCTGCAGGACGACATGCCGTTTGACGGACTGTACTGCCTCAACGATCGCATCGCCCGTGGGGCACTGGAGACATTGATGGGACACGGCCTGCATGTGCCCGACGACGTGGCGGTGATCGGACACGACAACTGGGAACGGCAGATCGTCGATGCCGCCGTGCCGCTCACCACCGTGGACAGCGACTGCGAACGCATCGGCCGGGTGGCGGCGATGGCGCTGCTCGACGCCATCCAAGGCAACCCCCATCACGGCATGATCACGGTTTCGGGCAACCTGATCCAGCGCGCCTCCACGTCATCAACCGCTCTCCCGAAGAAGCGACATCCCCGAAGGCGGTCCACACGATGGGCCGATGGGGAACGTTGACCGGGCGACCTCAGAACGCCACGAACCGCAGCAGCTCCGCGGCGACGCGCCGAGCCAACCGATCATACCCGGCGATGCTGTAATGCAGTCCATCCGGCAGATACGCCGGTTGATGCTCCGGCGTCAATGCCGACATCCCGGATTCGTTGAACATGTCGATGACGGGAACGCCATACCATGCGCACACCCGCTTCATGGCATCGGCATAGTCGGCCTGCTGCAGACCGGCGGCGTTATGGTCGAAAAACGCAGGAAAATGCCCATGATCCACCCCTCCGGTCTTCGCCGATGTCATGAACACGATGTCGGCATCCGGATACCGGTGGACGAGCCCGCGAATCAGCGTATCGACCGCGCCGAAAAAGCATCGCACATCGGTATCGCCCATACCGCCAAGCGGCAATCCATAGTTGAAGTCATTGACTCCGCCAAACACCAGGACGATGTCGGCGTCCGGGTCCATATCCCCATAGCGCTCGATGAAACTGTCGGTGCGGTCGGGGTGTTTGGCCACGCTGCATCCCTTGATGCCGTAGTTGCGCACCGTCCCGGCCCCAAGCAGCCGTTGCAGATGGGCCGGCCAGGAGATCGTCGGACCGCCGCCGCGCGTGCCGTCGTCACCCCATGTGGTGGAATCGCCGAGACAGTTGATGGAGACCCGTGAGAAATCACGCATCATCATGATTCCCTTCTTGGACCGATGACAGTCCGAAATCGAACAGCGTGTCGATGACGAGGAAGTCGTCACCGTTCGCCTCGGGGAAATGATTGAAATGCGAGGCGGGGTCGACGTCCAGCCACCGCCGAATCTCCTCGGACGGCCGGTCGACGCCGCTGATGTTCCGCCGGCCGCGGTCACGGGGCCGTTCGAAGTAGCTGAACAGCACATTGTCGTGGATGGAGATGAACTGGTAGCGGTCGCCGACGAGCAGACCCTCGCGCACGATGGCCTGATGATGGCATACGTAGTCCATGAGCTTGTCCGGGTAGAGCACGGCGATGCGTCCGCACCGGGCGTCCGGCCTCGGACGGCGCGTGTAATAGTCCGCGCTTTTCGGCTCGTCGAACCAGAACACCGGATGCATGGCCGCCCATTCGACCTCTTCGACGTCACGGCCGTTCATGGACGGGAACGGCCTGAGCAGACCATGCAGCCAGCCCCAGTCGTCGGGCGCGCGGCGGACGGCGTCCGAACCGGAACGGCAATCGCCTTCGTACATGTGCTCGGCGTACAGGAACAGCTGGTCGCCGTGCCGGTACATGCCGACCGTAAGCAGCGCTCCGTCGTCGACGAGGCGCTTCGCCTGCGCGGCGGCGTCCCGGACCGCGGCCTCCAGGGATTCGGTGCCGTCGGCCCCGGGCCTCAGCACCGCCCGATACGACGCCCGTTCAACATTCGCCATGATCATCACTCCTTCAGGTCCGTACTTCGCCTCATCACCGTTCGCGCAGGTTCACGCTCACGCGTTCGGACGATTCGGTCTCGACGAGCGGGAACGCGCGGAACTCGCCCTCGCGCCGCACCGTACCGGAAACGCGGATATCGCGCCCATGCCGCACGTACAGGGCGGGGATCTCGTGCTCGTAGACGCCGTGCACGCTTGGCTGCTCGTCGAAGAGGGCCGGCCTCTGCGTGCCCTGCACGCGCTGGGTGAGCGAAAGGTCCGCGATGTCGACGTTCTCGATGACCGCGTCTTCCTCGCCGGCGATGAACACGCCCGATTCGCAGGTCATCCAGATGTGGTCGAACGTCACGTCGCGGATCACGCCCGGCAGCGGCGACGACGGCCTGACGCGCGGCGTCGCGGAGATGAAGACGGGCTCGCCCTTGCCCCACCAGCGCGGCGCGAACTCACGCTGCGGGCAGTCGGCGAAGTGACGGGTGTTGCCGGAGACGTGATGCACGTGGATGTCCTCGATGGTCGCGCCGTCGCGCGCCCAGATGCCGACACCGCGCGAGCAGTCGCGGAACACGCAGTCGGAGAGCACCACATGCCGGATGGCGTTCGCCGTCTCGGTGCCGATCTTCAATGCGGAGTCATGCGAGTACAGCACGCAGTTGGAGATGACGATGTTCTCGCAGGCGCCGTATTTGGCGGCCATGGGCGGGGTGTTCTTCACGACGATGGCGTCGTCGCCGGCCTTGACGATGCAGTTGGTGATGACGACGTCCTGGCAGGTGTCGGGGTCGATGCCGTCGTTGTTGGCGCCGCGCTGGTCGTTGAGGATGCGCACGCCGTCGACGAGCACGTGACGGCAGCCGGCCATGTGCAGGGTCCAGAACGCGGCGTCGCGGAAGGTGACGTCGCGCACGGTGAGGTTCTCCACGTCCTCGAAGAACGTGGTGCGCGGGCGTTCCCACGCGGGGGTGCGTACGTTCTTGGGACATTCGTGCAGCCCATTGTCGGCGTTGTCGTCGTAGAACACCGTGTCGCCCTGGCCGTGGATGGTGCCGTGGCCTTCGATGGTGATGTTCTCGGCGTGGCGGGCGAAGAGGAAGCAGCCGCCGGTCCAGCCGGCGTTCTCGGTGTCGTCGTCGAATTCGGCGGCGAAGTCGATGCCGTCGGCGAGGTCCAGGCTGCCGATGAGCCATGCGCCGGTCCCGAGATGCAACGTCACGTTGCTTTTCAATACCAGTGCTCCGGTGAGGAACCGGCCGGTCGGCACGACGACGCGACCGCCGCCGGCCTCGTTGGCGGCGTCGATGGCCTGTTGGATGGCCTTGCGGTTGTTGGTCACGCCGTCGGCGACGGCGCCGTATGCGGTGATGAGGTAATCCATGGGTGGTTCTCCGTTGAATGAAAATGACATCGATAACATCGATGAATGACAACGAGTCTACACCACCGGGAACGATTCCGCCAAGACACGCCCCTCGGTCGGCCTCGCCGACGGC
>NZ_WHZU01000003.1:95541-211970 GCF_010667655.1 Bifidobacterium saimiriisciurei | reverse complement strand
GTGGGCGCCTGCGCGCTGCTCTCCCGCGACGCCGACGAATGGACGGTGCCGAGCGGCGTCGCCGATTCGAAGATGCTCACCGAAGTGAGGCGCGAATCGCTGCTGGAACCGTTGAAGGCATGGTCGGCCGTCTGGGCCGTGGGGGCGGTGAGCTCCAGGGAGGTCGACGAATGGGGCATCACGTATGCCCTGGGCGTCGCCGCCGTGCGCGCGCTCAACGAAATCGAGACGCTGGTCACGACCGGCGGGCACACCGACCTCGGACTGGGCGAGGCACCGACGGATTTCACCCCCGACTGGCATGACACCATCGCCGGCTTGGGCGGAGAGGAGCCCGACCTGCGCATCAACCATGCGAACCTGCGCGTCGCCGGCATCCTCGACGGACCCAACGACTACATCACGCCGGTCGTCAACTCGTTCGACGCGCCGCCGCTGCTCGAACCAATCGCCATGACCACCGTCGTCAAGGGCGACCGCAAGTGCGCGTCCGTCGCGGCCGCCGCCGTGATCTCGAAGGTCACGCGAGACCGCATGATGGCCGATCTGGCCGCCGCACATCCCGAATTCGAGGCGTACGCATGGGCGAGCAACAAGGGCTACGGCTCCGTGCCGCATCGCGCCGCCATCGCCGCGAACGGCGCGACCGAATACCACCGCAAGACCTGGCATCTGTTCTAGGTTCTACGCCCTGTTCAGGCCGCAGAGCGATTCGCGGTTCATGAATCGGATGGTCTGCGGCCTTCCCGCTCACGAATCGCGAGTTGGGCGGGCATCGGCCGAATCGTGGGATATGAGTGCATTCGCCGATTCGTGCCCTCGCCGTACCATGGCAACCATGACGACTGAGATTGCTTTCGACCGCGCCGCCACGCGCAACGACACCCTGAACACGCTGCTCATGCAGCTGATGAACGAATATTCGGTCAGCGACAGCGAAGGACCGCTCGCCGATGCCGTCGAACGGTTCCTGGACGACCTGCCCCACCTGACCGTGCACCGCCACGGCGACACGGTGGTCGCGTCCACCGACTTCGGCAAGCCCAAGCGCGTGCTGCTCGCCGGCCATATCGACACCGTGCCGGTGATCGACAACTTCCCCCCGAAATGGCTTGAACCCGGCGACCCGCTGATCCGCGCCGAAATCACCGGGAACAACGCCGGCGAGCGCGTGCTGTGGGGCCGCGGCGCCACCGACATGAAGCCGTCCGACGCCGTGATGCTCTATCTGGCCGCCACGCTCGACGACGCCTCCCGCACGAATTACGACCTGACGTACGTCTTCTACGACCACGAGGAGGTGGAGGCCAGCAAGAACGGCCTGCGCAAGGTCGTCGAAACTCATCCCGACTGGGTGAAGGGCGATTTCGCCATCATCGGCGAGCCGACCAGCTGCGGCATCGAGGGCGGATGCAACGGTACGATTCGGTTCGACGTCGTCTGCCATGGCGTCGCCGCACATTCGGCCCGTGCATGGATGGGCGAGAATGCGATCCACAAGGCGGCCGAGGTGCTGAATCGTCTGAACGCCTATGAGCCGCAGACGATCACGGTCGAAGGCCTCGACTACCGCGAGGGCCTGAACGCCACGCTCATCTCCGGCGGCAAGGGAACGAACGTCATTCCCGACGAATGCCGCGTCCACGTGAACTATCGTTTCGCCCCCGACAAGACGCTTGCCGAGGCGAAGGCGCTGATGATCGGTGCCGATGCGGGCGCCGAGCTCGGCAACGGCGAGCACACGGCCACCGGCGGTGTGTTCGAGGGCTTCGGCATCGAAATGAAGGACGAGTCGCCGGCCGCGCGCCCCGGCATGGACACGCCGCTCGCGCAGTCGCTGGCCGCGCTCGTGAAGGAGCGCACCGGCCGTGACCCGCAGGCGAAGATGGGCTGGACCGACGTGGCGCGCTTCTCGCAGCTCGGCGTGCCGGCCGTGAACCTCGGCGCCGGCGACGCGCTGCTCGCCCACAAGGCTGACGAGCAGATCCCCGAATCCCAGCTCACCGACCTCGCCGACATCCTGGTGGAGTGGCTGAGCCGTTAAGCAAACAGTCCGGTGGACTGTTTGCAGGCTCAGGGCGCGCGATTCATCGAGCGCGCCGTCGGGCTTGGCGGGTGCGAGGCCGGTTCCGTCAATCGGCTCCCCCCCAATATGAGGGGAGCCGTCGGCGAAGCCGACTGAGGGGAGTTTCCACGCGTCATTGCGTCGTTGCACACCCTCATCCCGACGGTGTGTCATACTTATAGACGGCGGTTCTGCATGCCGCCGATTGTGCGGGTGACGTTGATCCCCTTCCGTGGCGCATTGAACATGTGAAAGCGCCGGAAGCGCCGGTATCCGTCGCCGTCACCAAAGACTTTGTTGTAGTGCCTGAGCAGTTGCGTGTAGCGCGGCCGTAGTGAGAGTGCGGTGTTGACAAGCTGTGTCAGGGTGGAGAACCAGGGCGTGATGCAGCATGCCCCCAAGGAGCATTTGTGATAACCGAAAACAACGACGGCGTGGAAGCCGCCGCAGACAACAACGCCGTTATGCCCAATGGCGCCGAGGCCCAGGCCGTGGTGTCCGCGGAATCCGCAGGAACCGCCGCTCCGGCCGCCCCGTCCTCGTCTTCTTCCGTGGTCAGCTCGCCCGCCCCCTCGACGCGTCGCCGTCGCGGTGGCCGTCGTGTGGTGCGTGTGGCCGGCGCCGCCGGAGCCAAGCTGCCGGTCAAGGTGGAATCCGCGCCCGTGGCCGAATCCAACGTGGATGCCAACGCGTCGAAGCCGGCCGATGAACCTTCCCAGACTACTGCGGACAAGACCGGTGCCAAGGCCGCCTCCGAAAACGACGCCAGGCCGGCCGCCGGCAACGTCGAACGTCGTGAGCCGAAGCACGCCGCCAGGCACGCCAAGCCCGCGGCCGCAGCCAAGCATGACGCCGACGCCGATGACGACAACGCGAACGGCGACGCCTCCCGTCGCAAGCGCATCAAGGCGCTCGCCGACGAACTGTTCACCGACAAGGGCATCCGCTTCGAACGTCCGGCACGCCCGTCGCGTGCGCATGACGACGAGACGAACGACGACCGTGGCGACGCCCGCAATACCCGCAGCGCCCGCGATGATCGCGACGAGGCCCGCGAATCCGTGAAGGCGGCCATCCGCGGTCTGGCCAAGTCCGCCCACGGCCGTCGTCCCGGCGACGTGCCGCTGGAGTTCTCGTCCCCCGAGGCCGAGGAGAGCAAGCCGGCCGGCCGCGTGCGTCCGATGACGTCGCTGCTGTTCCAGGAACCGGTCCTGCCGGTCGCCCGTCCCGTCCCGGCCGCGCCGGTCCATGACGACGAATCCGATGACGACGATCATCCGAGCGAGGGCATGTCCCGTCGCCGTCGCCGTCGCCGCGGCGGCGATCGAGACCACGCCCGCATCGACGACGCCGAGCAGAGCCTCCGTTCCGACGACCGTGACTCCCACGACGACAAGCATGCCGACCGTGACGCCGACCGTTCCGGTCGCGACGTCGAATCCCGCGGTCGCGCCGACGCCGACCGCGAGGGAGACGGCGAGCATGACGAGTCCCGTCGCTCGCGCCGTTCCCGCCGTCTGAACGCGCAGGAGCGTCGCGCTGCCGCCGAGGTCGAGCAGATCGAGCAGGACCTCGAATACGACGACATCCACTATTCCCCGATCGACACCGATGCCGACGACAACGAGTCGGCCGGCGAGACCCGTTCTCGTCGCCGTCGCCGTCGCGGCCACGACGACGATGCGGAGACGCCTCGTTCCCGTCGCGAGCGCGAGCGTGAACGCGACCGCGATCGCGAGGAGGACGAGGACGACGGCACCGTGACCCGTCGCCGTCGCCGTCGCCGCGGCTCGAAGGGCGAGACGGAGCAGCAGGAGCCGCAGATCCGCCGCAGCCGCAAGCAGCAGTACATCGACGAGATCACCGACATCGAGGGCTCCACCCGCCTGGAGGCCAAGAAGCAGCGTCGTCGCGACAACCGCCGCGACCGCAGCCGTCAGTCCACGCTGCTCGAACAGGACTTCCTCGCCCGCCGTGAGAACGTCAACCGTCTCATGGTCGTGCGCGAGAAGGAGAAGCACACGCAGATCTCCGTGATCGAGGACTCCATCCTCGTGGAGCATTACGTCTCCGACATCCAGGAGGTCTCGACCGTCGGCAACATCTACCTCGGCCGCGTGCAGAACGTGCTGCCGAGCATGGAGGCCGCGTTCGTCGACATCGGCCAGCCGCGCAACGGCGTGCTGTACGCCGGCGAGGTCAACTGGGATACCACGCGTCTTGAAGGCCAGCCGCGCCGCATCGAGCTCGCGTTCCGCTCCGGCGACCCGGTGCTCGTGCAGGTGACGAAGGACCCGATCGGCCACAAGGGCGCCCGACTGACCTCGCAGGTCACGCTCGCCGGCCGCTTCCTCGTGCTCGTGCCCTCCGGCGGCATGACCGGCGTGAGCCGCAAGCTGCCCGAGCGCGAACGCACGCGCCTCAAGGGCATCGTCTCGAAGATCGCGCCGAGCGAGATGGGCGTGATTATCCGCACGGCCGCCGAAGGCGCCTCCAAGGAGGCCATCGAAAAGGACCTCGAGAACCTCACCAAGCAGTGGGAGCATGTGAAGGAGGCCGAGACCAAGGCCCGCAACTCCAAGCGCCCCAAGCTGCTGCAGGGCGAGCCCGACGTGGCGATTCGCGTGGTGCGCGACATCTTCAACGACGACTTCAACAAGCTCGTCGTCGAGGGCGACAAGGTCTACGAGCGCATCAGCGACTACCTCGAGTCGATGGCGCCCGACCTGCGCGACAAGCTCGAGAAGTGGAACCCCGAGGAGCACGGCGGTGCCGATGTGTTCGACCAGTGGCGCATCGACAGCCAGCTGCGCAAGGGCATGGAACGCAAGGTGTACCTGCCGTCCGGCGGCTCGCTCGTCATCGACCGCACCGAGGCCATGACCACCATCGACGTGAACACCGGCCGGTTCATCGGCAAGGGCAAGTCGCTCGAGGAGACCGTGACCCGATGCAATCTCGAGGCCTCCGAGGAGATCGCCCGCCAGCTGCGACTGCGCGACATCGGCGGCATGGTGATGATCGACTACGTCGACATGGTCATGCCCCAGAACCGCGACCTCGTGCTGCGCCGACTCGTCGAATGCCTGGCGCGCGACCGCACCAAGCACCAGGTGGCCGAGGTCACCTCGCTGGGCCTCGTGCAGATGACGCGCAAGCGCGTCGGCCAGGGCCTCGTGGAGGCGTTCTCCGAGGAATGCCCGACCTGCAAGGGCCGCGGCTTCATCCTGCACGACAAGCCGACCGTCTCCGCCTCGTATGACGACCCGTACGCCCTGAAGGGCGGCGATCCGTTCATCAAGACGAACAAGCACAACCACGGCACGGCGGCCCCTGCCGCCCCCAAGGAGGACCCGGCTCTGCCGAAGGGCTCCACGCCCGACGTCAAGGCCAAGCTCGCCAAGATCGCCGCGGCTGCGCAGCGAGGAGCGGAGGAAGAGCGAGGCTGAGGTTCGCTCTGAGAACGTCGGCGCAGCCGCCGTCGCGGGCCTTGGCGGCCCGCTCCCCTCACCTACGGGCAGTCCACTGGACTGCCCGCTTGACGGTTCGGCTGCGCAGCGAGGAGCCGAGGAGGAGCGAGGCTGAACGGGGCTGTCCGACAAAGCTCCCCTCATGATTGAGGGGAGCTGGCCGCCGAAGGCGGTCTGAGGGGAGTTGAACGCCGTCCCTCGGCGGCGCCGTATTCTTCGTCTTCGGCACCGCTCGTCGGCGGCTTTCCGCCGGAGGGGCCGACGGCACCAAAAATTCAAGTAAAATCCACGCCGGAGTTGCGAAAGTCCGGCGTGTTGTGTAAATTAGATTGTCGGTGTCTAGCCATGCCTGTGTGAGGGCAAAAATCGTGCTAGACGACAATTAGCTTTCAAAACAGGCAAGGTAGGGCTATGTACGCGATTGTGAAGGCCGGTGGCCATCAGGAAAAGGTCGAGGTCGGCGACGAGATCATCGTCAACCGTCTCGCAGCCAAGAAGGGCGAAACGGTGGAGTTCCCCGTCGCTCTGCTCGTCGACGGTTCCAACGTGACCGTCGCCGCCAAGGATCTGGCCAAGGTCACCGTCAAGGCTGAGGTTGTTGACGACGAGGCCAAGGGTCCGAAGATCAACATCCAGAAGTTCAAGAACAAGACTGGCGTTGCTCGTCGCAAGGGTCACCGTCAGCCCCAGACCGTGGTGAAGATCACCGCGATCGCCTGAAATATTTTAATATTTTAAAGGCTTAGGTTATCCCGAAAGGACAAGTCAAATGGCACATAAGAAGGGTGCGTCCAGCTCTCGCAACGGTCGCGATTCGAATCCTCAGTACCTTGGTGTGAAGAAGTTCGGCGGTGAAGCCGTCGTCGCCGGCAACATCATCGTTCGCCAGCGTGGCACCAACTTCCACGCCGGTCACAACGTCGGCCTGGGCAAGGACCACACGCTGTTCGCTCTTGCCGACGGCACCGTGAAGTTCGGTGTTCGCCGTGACCGCAAGGTCGTCGACGTCATCGCCGCCTGATTTCCGGCAGACGATTCGTCGAATTCTGACTTCCAGCCGCATCCCTTGGGATTCCATAATTCCACGGGGGCGGCTTTTTTATTACCGATTACCAACCGATTCATGACCAACGATTTTCGTTGATACCAGTAAGGTTTGAACCATGAGTGATTTTGTCGATCGCGTGACCGTACACGTGAAGGGCGGCGACGGCGGAAACGGCGCCGCGTCGATCCGCCGCGAGAAGTACAAGCCGCTCGCCGGCCCGGACGGCGGCGACGGCGGCGACGGCGGCTCGGTCATTTTCGTGGCCGACACCAACGCCACCAGCCTGCTCGACCTGCGATTCATGCCGCATCGCAGCGCCGACTCCGGCACGCAGGGCCTCGGCGACTACAAGGACGGCCGTCGCGGCGCCGACATGGTGCTGAAGGTGCCGGTCGGCACCATCGTGTTCACCGCGAAGGGCGCCGCCGGCGAGCAGAAGCGGCCGGGCGAGCCGCTGGCCGACCTGCGCCATCCCGGCGACCGCTTCGTCGCCGCGAAGGGCGGCGCCGGCGGTCTCGGCAACAAGGCGCTGGCCAACCGTGCCCGCCGCGCCCCCGGCTTCGCGCTGCTCGGCGAGCCGGGCGAGGAACGCGACCTTGTGCTCGAGCTCAAGTCCATCGCCGACGTGGCGCTCGTCGGCTTCCCGAGCGCCGGCAAGTCGTCGCTGATCGCCGCGATGAGCGCCGCCAAGCCGAAGATCGCCGACTACCCGTTCACCACGCTCGTGCCGAACCTCGGCGTCGTGATGGCCGGCGACGGCCGCTTCACCATCGCCGACGTGCCGGGCCTGATTCCCGGCGCGTCGCAGGGCAAGGGCCTCGGCCTCGAATTCCTGCGTCACATCGAACGCACCGAGGTCATCGCGCATGTGATCGACTGCGCCACGCTCGAACCCGACCGCGACCCCATCTCCGACTACAAGGCGCTGGAGAAGGAGCTGGCCATCTACGCCGACGAGCTCGACCTGCCGCTCGGCGCGATCCCGATCGCCGAACGCCCGCGCATCATCGTGCTCAACAAGGTCGACGTGCCCGAGGCCAAGGAGCTTGCCGAGTTCGTGCGTCCCGAATTCGAGGAGATGGGCCTGAGGACGTTCGTCGTCTCCACCGCCTCGCATGAGGGTCTGAAGGAGCTGTCGTTCGCGCTGATGGGCATCGTGAACGAGATGCGCGAGCGTGTGCAGGCGCAGGAGGCCGCCGAGGAGGACGAGCGCGTCGTCATCCGTCCGCTGGAGACGAAGAACCGTCGCCGTCGCCCGAACGAGATCGGCCTGGGCTTCGACTTCGACATCGAGCGCGAGCAGGACGCCGACGGCAACTTCTGGTTCACCGTCACCGGCGAGAAGCCCGAACGCTGGGTCGTGCAGACCAACTTCGACAACGAGGAGGCCGTGGGATACCTGGCCGACCGTCTGGCCAAGCTCGGCGTGGAGGATGCGCTGCGCACGAAGGGCGCTCGCCCCGGCGACGAGGTGCGCATCGGCCGTGGCGCCCGCGCCGTCTCGTTCGACTGGGATCCGACGATCGCCGCCGGCGCCGAGATGCTCGACGGCACGCCGCAGTCCAGCCGAGGCGAGGACCTGCGACTGCAGGAGGGCGCCGGCCATTCCCGCCGACGCACCAACTCGGAGCGCCGTCGCGAATACCACGAGTGGATGGACGCGAAGGCCGCCGTGCGCGCCGCCATGCAGGCGGAGCACGAGGCCGGCCACTGGTCCGACCCGACCGTGCTCGACGATCCCGAGGACCACACCAGCCTCATCGACCGCATCGGCGAGAACAAGGACGCCGACGGGGACGAGGACTGAGTCCGTGTGATTCCGTAACCTTGGCCGGAGTATTCTCATTCTCATGGGAGTCTCCGGCCAATCGCATACCTGAGACAGCGCGTATTGCATGTCGTGGTGGTGAGCGCCGGTGTCGATGACGTTTTGATAAGAAGGCAGCATGTCCACGCAGTCACAGAGTGAAGTCCGCCGGTCCATCGCCGAGGCGCGCACCATCGTCGTCAAGGTGGGATCGAGCTCGCTGACGTCCAGTTCCGGCCACCTCGACCCCGAACGGCTGTTCAACCTCGTCTCGGCCCTCGCGCAGACCGTGCGCATGGACGCGCGCATCGTGCTCGTCTCCTCCGGCGCCATCGCAGCCGGATTCGGACCGCTCGGCTTCGACTCGCGCCCGACCGACGTGGCCACGCAGCAGGCCGCCGCATCCGTGGGCCAGGGACTGCTCATGAGCCAGTACGAGGCGGCGTTCGCCCGCTACGGGCTCAAGGTCGGGCAGATTCTCATCACCGCGCGCGACACCATCCAGGCCACGCAGTACCGCAACGTGCAGCGCACGCTGAACCGGCTGCTTGACCTCGGCGTCGTGCCCATCGTCAACGAGAACGACGCGCTGGCCAGCAACGAGATTCGATTCGGCGACAACGACCGGCTTTCCGCGCTCGTGGCGAACATCGTGCGCGCCGACGCGCTGATACTCCTCACCGACGTGGACGGCCTCTACACCGCACCGCCCAAGGAACCGGACGCGAAGCAGATTCCCTATGTGCCGAACGTGCTCGATACGCTCGACAACGTGCGCATCGGCGGCACCGGATCGGGCGTCGGCACCGGCGGAATGGTCACCAAGCTGGAGGCGGCGCGCGTGGCCGCGGTATCCGGCATCCCCTCCGTGCTCACCAAGGCGACGAACGCCGGTCCGGCGCTGATGGGCGACCGCGTCGGCACCGTGTTCGCGCCCATCAAGCGCCGCGGCACCTCGCGTCGGCTGTGGATCGGATTCGCGGCCGACCCGCGCGGCACGCTCATCGCCGACGCCGGCGCGGCCAAGGCCATACGCGGCGGGCACGCCTCGCTGCTCTCGGCAGGCGTGGTCGGCGTGACCGGCGAATTCTCCGCCGGCGACCCCGTGCTCATCGTCGACGAGCAGGGCAACAAGCTGGCCAGGGGGCTCTCCGGATTCGACTCCGAGGAGATCCCCGCCACACTCGGCCGCACCAGCGCCCAGCTGCGCAAGCTGCTCGGCAGCGAATACGCCCATCCGCTGGTGCATCGCGACGATCTCGTGCTGCTGTAGAGGATGGGGCCGAAGCGGATCGGCTCTGAAGAGGAGCTGACGGTCCTGCAAAAATGCCAAATGTAGGGACGACATCCTACATGCGGTATCGTGTTCTCGGCTTATCGGGGAGCCTTCCCCGACGATGGCTCCATTGATTGACGTTGATTCAACGAATGTAGAGAGCATAGAGAACACATCATGAGCGGCATGACACATACCGACATCACCGATACCGTCAACGGCAGCGACGGTGAACGCACCGACATCGCGCATGGCAACGCGGATTCCCGAACCGCCGCCGCCTCGACGGCCGACTCCGCCCGCGCCTGCACCACGCTGGGACTGGCGGCCGGACTCGGCTCGTTCCTCGGCGCCGGCACCATCCTCGCGCTGAGCTCCACGCTCGCATTGTGGCGCACCGGACTGGGCCTGAACGCCGCGCAGGTCGGCGCCGTCTCCGCGGTGCTCACGTTCGCCTTTGCCGCCGGTTCGTTCTGCGGCGGCTTCGTGGCCCAGCGCTTCGGCCTCGTCCGGCTGTTCAACATCAACGCGTTCCTGTGCGCGGCGGCGTTGGCCGCCTGCACGCTCGCGCCGAGCTTCATCGTATTGGCCGTCGGTATCGGCGTGGCCGCGCTCGCCGTGGGCATGGACCTGCCGGTCTCCATCAGCGTGATCACGCATGACGTGCCCGACGAGACGCTGAAGGGCCATCTCGTCAGCCGTACGCAGGTGCTGTGGTCGGCCGGCATCCTCGGCCCGTACGTGCTGGCGCTGATCGTGGCGCCGGCCGGCTTCCTCGGCGCGCGCATGGTGTTCGGCATCATCACCGCGGTCGCGCTGTTCACCGCCGTCTGGCGCGTGGCCGACCCGCGTATCGCACGACTCCATCGCGAGGCGGCGGAACGCGAGGCCGCCGCCGGCGCCGCCTCGAATACGGTCGCGGATCCGTCGTCCGTGACCGCCCGGCCCATGGGCATGGCCGAGGTCCTGCGCTCCATCGACGCACGCACCGGCCGCCGATACGCGCTGCTGTTCGCCGTGCTCGCGCTGTTCTACGTGATGTGGAATCTCATGGCCAACACCATCAACCAGTTCCAGACGTATCTGCTGGTCTCGCAGCACGCCAGCCAGATGCAGGCCGTGTTCATCGGCATCGTCTCCGCCGTCCTGTGCGTGCTCGGCGGCATACTGTACGGCCGTGTGCCCGCCTCCGGCCCGTGGCGCGCCCGCATGTTCTGGCTCGGCGCCGCCGCCCAGGTGGCGGCCATGGCCATCATGGCGGCCGGCGGCACCATGTGGTCCACCGCCGTCGCCGTGGTGCTGTTCCAGTTCTTCGGCAACTTCGCCGGCGAGATGAACGCCAAGGTATGGACGCAGGAGACGTTCCCCGTGGCCGTCTCCGCCGAGGCACAGAGCCTGATCCTCGGCATCGGGCGCATCCCCTGCGCGTTCGCCTCGCTCGTGCTGCCATCGCTGCTCGTGCCCGGCGTCATCGACGTGGCCCTGTGGGCGTTCGTCGCTGTCGCCGCGCTCGCCGGCCTGTTCGGCGGGCTTGTCGTGCGTCTCACCACGGTCCGCAACACGGCGGCCTTGGCGATTGCGTAGCATAGGGCGATCGCGTAGCATAAAGCCTCACAACTCGGGCTTTCATGGTTTACACCCTGAAGGTACGAAGTTGTGAGGCCTTTGTTTTCAGAATCGAATATCTGCACGATTCCCGGCGACAATACGAAGTGGGGGCAACGGCGAAACACCGTTGCCCCCACTTACATGTTCAGTTGATGGCGCGTAATGCGAGCGCGATTCATCGAGCGCGAAGCTCCAGAAGGCATACAAAAGGTACGTCGAGTCCTCCGCAACGACGAAGCTGCGCCTCACGTTCTCAGGTGATTTGCAATGATGCGTGCGGCTTCAAGGCGTGGGAGACGAAGGCGTACGAAGGTACGTCGAGTCTCCCACAACGACGAAGACGCTCCATCATTGCAGATCACAGTACGGAGCGGGTGTCCTCCTCGTAGTTATTCCGTCCCTGTCCGGTGGCCGCGGTGGTGCCGCCGTCGACGGGGACGACGAGGCCGGTGAGGTAGGAGGCGCCGGGGGAGGCGAGGAACAGCGCGAGGTCGGCGCAGTCCTCGGGGCGGCCGGTGCGGCCGAGGGCGACGCGTTCGATGTACGGCTTGAGGCGCTCGGGGTCGGTCCACACCTCCTTGTTGATGTCGGTTTCGATGAAGGCGGGGGCGAAGGCGTTGATGCGCACGCCGTACTGGCCATAGTCGAGGGCGACGCAGCGGACGAAGCCGTTCATGGCGTGCTTGGTGGAGTTGTAGGCGGTCTGGCCCCAATCGCCGAACAGGCCGGAGACGGAGGTGTCGACGACGATGTTGCCCTTGGTCTCCTTGAGGTAGGGGAGGGCTTCCTTGGTGAGGTAGAAGAGGCCGTCCATGTTGACGGAGAAGAGCTTGTGCCATACTTCGTCGGAGACGTTCTCGATCTCGCCGCCTTCGAAGATGCCGGCGTTGGAGACGACGACGTCGAGGTGGCCGAATTCCTTGACGACGTCCTGCACGAGGTCGTGCACCTGTTCGTGGCTGGAGACGTCGGTGATGTGGGTGTGGCCGTTTTCGTAGCCGGCGACGGTTTCGTCGAGCGGGGCCTGGCGCAGGCCGACCGCCACGACGGTGGCGCCGTTGTCGAGGAATCCGCGGGTGATGGCGCGTCCGATGCCGGTGCCGCCTCCGGTGACGATGACGACCTTGCCGTTGAAGTCGTAAGTGTTTGCGGTCATGTTGTGCATCTCCTATGATTGCCGAAATTCTGGTTGGGATTCGTTGAGCGTTCGACAACGGTGTCAACGTATTCAAGCATCAGTATAGGTAAAATGGACATTCATCCCTATATGTGAAACTTGCTGTTTTTGCCATCACCATGCGTATTGATGACCACCACAAAACCCGGCGTCCCGCTGCGGCCTACGCCGGCAGGAACGCGCTGAGCGCCGCCATGACGATCAGCGATATCACCGCCGAGACCGTCAGCGAGAAGCCGGCGAGCTTGGCCTTGCCGAGCGTCATGTCGGTGAACTTCGTGGCGAAGATGGCGATGGGGGCGAACATGCAGATCACGGCAATCTTGCGGGCGAACGGGGATATGGGAAGCAGGTACCATGCCGCCAGCGACCCGACGACGGCGATGACGAAACGCCATGCCAGCACCTTGAGCATCTCCCGGCGGTCGTCCGAAAGCTCGGGGACGTCCATCATCATGCCGACCATCGCCATGGAGCAGAAGGCGTTGGCATTCGACAGCGGTTCGATGACGGTGACGACCTCCTTGGGGATCGCGATGCCGGCGAACAGCAGCACGACCATCACCACATAGGTGTCGAACGCCGCCGACGTGTAGAAGTTCCGCGCCGCCGAACGCAGCTTTTGCCCGACGGTCTGCCGATGCCCACCGTCCGAATCGAGATGCAGCAGCGCGTTGGTGAAGACCAGCGAGCCGGCCGAGCACATGATGGCGTTGCCCATGTCGAACATGACGACGGGGACTCCGGCGGCGGGCCCCATGAAGGTCGTCACCACCGGAAGCGTGAAGTTGCCGATGTTGAACGTCGTGGCGTTGAGCATCTCGAACGTGCGGTGCTCGACGCTTTCGCGCCGCGTGGCGAAATAGATGACGAACAGGGGGATGAACGCGCCGAGGAAGCCAAGCAGCACGATCCAGAGCATGCTCATGTCGTGCCTGTTCAGCGCGAACGAATGGATGACGGCCGCGGGCAGCGTGACGTTGAACACGAAGACCTGCAGGATCTTGTAGTCGCGCTCCTTGAACATGCCGGCGCGCTTGAATGCATAGGCGCCGACGATGATGAGCAGCAGCGAGCCGGTTTTCAATATGAGTTCCATGGAATCCCCCTATCCATCATGACCAGCATAGGGCGGCCGGTTGCCCGTCCCATACGGGAAGGCTCCCGTCCCCGCCATGAGACGGGAACGGGAGCCTTCGGACGCCGATGGCATCGGACGGTCGCCGCCGCGGATCAGAACTTGTAGTACTTCTTGGCGTTGTCGACGAACAGCTTGTTCTGCTCGTCCTGGCTGAGGTCCTCGGTGGAGCGGATGAACGCGCCGATGGTGTCGACGTAGGAGCCGTGCAGCTTGTCGACGGGGAAGTTCGAGGCGAACATGCACTTGTCGATGCCGAAGGCGTCGAGCAGGGTGAAGATGGCCGGCTTGAAGCTCTCGATGGTCCAGTAGTGGTCGGTGGACGCCAGGCCGGAGATCTTCATGGTCACGTTGTCGCGCTTGCCGAGCTCGTAGATGCCGTTCTTCCACAGCTGGAATCCGGCGAGGTTGCGGTCGGCCCACATGCCGGAGTGGTTGACGATGAACATGATGTCGGGGTTGGAGTCGATGACCTGCAGGGCGCGGCGGTACTGCGTGGGGTAGAGCTGGAGGTCGAACGCCAGGCCGTGCTTGGCGAGCACGCGCAGGCCGGCCAGCCAGTTCGGGTCGTCCATGTACTCCTTGTTCACGTAGTTGTACAGCGGGTCCACGTGGGTGTTGATGATCTGGCGGATGGCGTGGACGTTGTCGGACGCGGCCTTCTCCTTCTCGACGATCTCCTCGAAGTCGGGGGAGGAGAGGTCGCCGCCGCCGACGATGGAGATCGGCAGGCCGTCCTCCTCGCTCATGCGCTGCACGGCGGCCACCTCGGCCACGGGGTCGTCGGCGTTCATCTGCACGTGCACGGCGCCGATGACCTTGATGTTGGAGCCCTCGGCCTCGGCGACGAGGTCGCGCGGATGGTAGGCGTGGATGATCGGCGTCCAGTCGCCCTCGAACGTGATGCCCTTCTTCGCCGGGTCGAACCACGAGAACAGGTCGGGCTGGATGATGTGCACGTGGGCGTCGATGATGGTGCGCGTCTTGCGGGCGTTCTCCTCCGACTGCGGCACGATGGTGTAGAGGCGGCTGGGGGCGGTGCCGGTGTATTCCTCGTTGAGGGTCATGGCGATTCTCCTTTGAATTCTGCTGAATCCTTACGGTGTTGGATGGTTTGCCGCGCCGATGGATGTCGGTTCATCGACTCGTATGTGCTGTGTGATGTCTCTGGTTGGAATCGTGCCGGCCCTGGTTGACATCGGAGCGGGCCGGCGCGACGGATGGCTGGTGTCGGGCGTTTGCCGTTGCGGATGAGGCGTTACTTCGCGGCCGCGGCGGCGGGCCTGCCGTCGGTCGTCGACGTCTTCGCGGGTGTCTTCGCGACGGCCTTGTCGTCATCGTTCTCGTCCTGTACGCCGCTCAATGCGGTCAGCACGATGGAGGCGCTCACGATGAGCAGGCCGATGACCTCGAGCAGGGTCGGGAACTGTCCGAAGAACAGGCCGATGATGAGGGAGATCACGGGGTAGAGCGCCTGCAGCACGGAGAACACGTTCGGCGCGATGGTCTTGAGCATGACCTGGTCGAGCACGGCGGCGATCACCGATGCGAGGATCGTGAACTGGATGATGCGCCACACGCTGTTGCCGGGGTCGATGGCCATCTGCTTGACGGCGGACGGGCCGACGAACGGGGCGAGCACGAGCGCGGCGAGCGTGATGGCCAGCGACAGGGCGTCAAGGGCGCCGTTGTGGGCCATCTTGTTGCCGAAGAAGATGTAGCCGGCCCAGGCGAGGGCGGCGACGAAGGAGGCGACCAGGCCGATGACGATGGTGTCGGACTTGTTGCCGGAGAGCGACAGGCCGGCGAGCATGGCCACGCCGATGGCCGCCACGACGATGGCGGAGCGCTGCTTCCAGTTCTTGCCGGTGATGGCGCCGATGGCCACCGGGCCGAGGAACTGGATCGGGACGGCGATGCCCATCGCGAGGTTGTCGACGCTGATGTTGTAGGAGGTGTACATGGTGCCGATGGAGACCGCGAACAGCGCGAGCCAGATGATCTGCTCCTTCGTCCACTTCTTCTTCCACGGCTGGCGCCACAGCAGCAATACGATGGCGGTGATGCTCAGGCGGACCCATGCCACCTGCACGCCGCCGACGGTGTCGAACGCCGGGGTGAGGAATCCGGTGCCGACGTAGTTGCAGGAACCCGCGATGACCACCAGGATGATGGCGAAGAGCAGAGGGTTCTTGGACCGTAGCCTCTCCCAGATGGATGGCTGCTTTGCGACTGGAGCTTCCATTGATGATCTCCTTTGACTTCGGCTTCGTTGCCTGGACCTGTCGTATGTTGACCTGTCCGGTGTCGCCTCCCAACGCCTACAACGTTGCAAACATTGGGTTTTCGTAAGTTTTCGGTTGTCTTCTCGTTGTTGCCGTTGTTTGCACAATGGCTGACGAGACCCACTATATGGCGTATGGAAGGGCGTGCCGATATGTGGGATTTCCAATCGTTGTACATCGGTAAATGTCGGTGCCGCGTCCCTATATTTGGTACGCCTGTTCAAGGCGTCTATATTCGGTAACTGAGATCGCCGAGGTCACCACGACAACCGTTCGACAACAACGTCGACGGACGCGAAGACGCGTGACGGTCAGACATAACACTCCAAACCACGGAGGGAGCAACAATGGCACTAGCACCAGCATTGAAGCTGCCCACGATCACGCACATCCGTGCGTACAGCATGGGCGGCGCCGCAGCCAAGATTCACGGTCAGGGCGGCGGCGACTACCACGATCAGGGCAAGGACCACTGGATCGACAACCATATCGCGACGCCGATGTCCAAGTACAAGGAGTACGAGCAGTCCCGCCAGTCCTTCGGCCTGAACGTGCTCGGCACGCTGGTCGTTGAAGTCGAGGCCTCCGACGGCACCACCGGTTTCGCCATCTCCACCGCCGGAACCATCGGCTGCTTCATCGTCGAGCATCATCTGTCCCGCTTCGTCGAGGGCAAGCGCGTCGACCAGATCAAGCTGATCCACGACCAGATGCTCAACTCCACCCTGTTCTACTCCGGTGGTGGCGGCGTGGTCATCAACACCATCTCCGCCGTCGACCTGGCGCTGTGGGACCTCTACGGCAAGGTCGTCAAGCTCCCCGTCTACAAGCTGCTCGGCGGCGCCGTGCGCGACGAGATCCACTTCTACGCCACCGGCGCCCGTCCGGACCTGGCGCAGAAGATGGGCTTCATCGGCGGCAAGCTGCCGACCCACTGGAGCTCCGCATTCGGCGACGAGGGCATCGAGAAGGATATCGCCACCCTCGCCGACATGCGTGAACGCGTCGGCGACAAGTTCTGGCTGATGTTCGACTGCTGGATGAGCCAGGACGTCAACTACGCCACCAAGCTCGCCCACGCGGCCGCCCCCTACAAGCTCAAGTGGATGGAGGAGTGCTTCCCGCCGAACCAGATCGAGTCCTACCGCGAGCTCAAGAAGAACATGCCGAAGGGCATGCTCATGACCACCGGCGAGCATACCGGCACCCTCGAGGGCTTCAAGGAGCTCTCCGACGCCGGCGTCGACATCCTCCAGCCCGATGTCGGCTGGTGCGGCGGTGTGACCTCGCTGTGCGAGATCGCCGCTATCGCCAAGTCCCGTGGCCAGCTCGTGGTGCCCCACGGTTCCTCCGTCTACTCGCACCACGCCGTGATCACCTTCACCAACACGCCGTTCAGCGAGATGCTGATGACCGCGCCGAAGGCCGATCATGTCCGCCCGCAGTTCGACCCGGTCCTGCTCGACGAGCCGGTTCCGCACGACGGCATCATCACCGCCGAGGAACTCGACAAGCCCGGCTTCGGCGTCGAGCTCAACCGCAGCTGCCCGCTCGAGCGTCCGTTCGAGCACTGATCGGCCGCCCGGCCGAATCAATCGGCCGGGCCGATCGCCGGCGCATGTGAGCACATGCTGCATATAACCGAACACGCATAATTCAATACCGATACCAACCAGGCGACCGAACGGCGGGAATCCTCCCGTCCGGCCGCCTCCCGACTTTTCCGTCGCAACGATTCGTCGTCAACGCACCGCATCCCCGCAGCCCGCGCCAAAGGAGACCGATGAGCTACGGCACCCATACTGGAGAACACGCAATGACATCATTACCGCACAACGCTTTCAAGCAGGCACTGAAGGAAGGCAAGGAGCAGTATGGTCTGTGGATGGCCATGGCTTCCTCCACCGCCGCCGAGATCTCGGCCGACGCCGGCTACGACTGGCTGCTGGTCGACGGCGAACACGGTCCCTACGACCTCAACACCATCCTCGACGTGCTGCGCGCCGTCGCGCCATACGACACCACGCCCGTCGTCCGTCCCGCCGCCGCCGACCCCGTGCTCATCAAGCAGGTGCTCGACCTCGGCGCCCAGACGCTGCTGCTGCCCATGGTCAACAGCAAGGAAGAGGCCGAGCTGATGGTCAAAGCCGTCAACTACGCGCCCGAAGGCATCCGCGGCGTCGGCTCGCCCATCGCCCGCTCCGGCCGCTGGGGACGCATCCCCAACTACATGCGCGACGCCAAGAACGAGATCTGCCTGCTGCTGCAGTGCGAATCGCAGGAGGCGCTCGACCACATCGACGACATCGCCTCCGTCGAAGGCGTCGACGGCATCTTCATCGGACCCGCCGACCTCTCCGCATCGCTCGGCCACCCCGACGACGCGGCCGCCATCATGGACCAGGTCTACGACGCGTTCGACGTCATCAAGTCGCACGGCAAGGCCGTCGGCTTCCTCGCATTCGACGTGGCCACCGCCAAGGAGGCCTTCGCCCGCGGCGCCAACTTCGTGGCCGTCGCCGGCGACACCGACCTCTACGTGCGCGCCCTCGCCGAAGGCATCAAGCCCTTCAAGGGCTGACGATCGGCGTGTCTCTCGCCTCTGCAGCCGCCGAAGGCGGTCTGAGGGGAGCTCGCCCAAGATTCGCAACCCACCAACACTTACCTCTCCTTCCTGTTGCTGACGCATGCAGCCGCCAGTCGATGGCCTGGGTCTTCGGCCCGTCCATCGTCCGGCGGCTGCACGCATTTGCCGACACACCATCCACTAAGGTTGAATCCCATGGCAGAAAACACCGCCGCCCCATCGGGTACACGAACGCTCATCCACGGCATCGAGGTCATTCGCAGCGTAGCGAACGGCGCCGCATCGCTGCGCGAGGTCGTCGAGGCCACCGGACTCAGCCGCAGCACCGCGCATCGCCTCATCCAGGCCCTGCGCATCGAACGCTTCCTGCGCGAAAACTCCGACGGCAGCCTTCTGCTCGGTCCCGCGCTCATCGAACTCGGCTTCCAGGCCCTCAACAGCGTGTCGTTGCAGGCCGTCGCCCACCCCATCCTCCTCGACCTCGCCCAACGCGCCAAAGACACCATCCACCTCGCCGTCGAGGACTCCGGCATGGCCCTCTACCTCGACAAGATCCACGGCACCCGAGGCATCGAGATCCGATCATGGCCCGGCTGCCGCATGCCGCTGACCTACACCGGCATCGGCAAGGCCCTGCTCCTCGACTCGCCCGACCGCTGGCGCTCGCAATACATCCAGGACCGCAACCTCACCGGACGCGATCCCGAACACGACTACGCCGACGAATCCGCATTCTCCGCCGCCATGGCCAAGTTCGCGCGTCAGGGCTTCGCCTACGACCTCGAGGAGAACGAGCCCGGCATCCGCTGCGTCTCCGCCCCCGTGCGCGACGGCCGCGGCAAGACCGTCGCCGCCATATCCGTCTCCGGCGCCATCCAATTCATGCCGCCCAAGCGCATGCGCGCGCTGGGCCCCGTCGTCGTCGACGCCGCCAGCCGCATCAGCGCGGAATTGGGGTATAAGACCGCCGCCAACGAAAATATAGAGTGATGCCGCACGCATTGCGCCGGGTTTTGCGCACGAATCGTTGAATACGTTCATATTCTCCCGATCGTGAATTCACGAATCGATGGATATCCCCATATCCGATGAATCATCCATCCGAAAATCATGCACGAATCATCGAATACGCGTCTATTCGATGATTCGTGCACGAAAATGTCGGGGATGAATCCGCAGAAAGGCCCATATTCGTCGATTCATGCACGGTATATGAAAACGGCGCCGCTGTTTCTCGAAATCATCGCCATCTGGTTATAGGCTTGAGACCATGGCTGAACTCGAATCATGGCAGACCCTGAGCGATCGAATCAATTCCGTTTCCCCCTCCGCCACGCTGGCCGTGGATGGCAAGGCGAAAGCCCTCAAGGCGGCGGGCGTGGACGTGATCGGATTCGGCGCAGGCGAGCCGAACTTCCCAACCCCCGACTACATCGTCGACGTGGCCGCCGCCGCATGCCGCGACCCGAAGAACCACCGCTACACGCCCACCGCCGGCCTGCCCGAGCTGCGTGAGGCCATCGCCGAGAAGACCCTGCGCGATTCCGGCTACGAGGTCGCCCCGAGCCAGGTGGTCGTCACCAACGGCGGCAAGCAGGCCGTCTTCGAGACGTTCCAGGTGCTCATCAACGATGGCGACGAGGTCATCATCCCCGCACCGTTCTGGACGTCCTACACCGAGGTCGTCAAGCTCGCCGGCGGCAAGCCCGTCGAGGTGTTCTCCGGCTCCGACCAGAACTTCACCCCCACCGTGGCCCAGCTCGAGGCCGCCCGCACCGAGCGCACCAAGGCCATCGTGCTCAACTCCCCGTCCAACCCCACCGGCGCCGTCTGGCCCGAGGAGACCGTGCGCGCCATCGGCGAATGGGCCGTCGCCAACCACCTGTGGGTCATCTCCGACGAGATCTACGAGCACCTCAACTACGACGGCGCCAGGACCACGTACGTCGGCGCCGTGGTGCCCGAGGTGCGCGACCAGCTCATCGTGCTCAACGGCGTGGCCAAGACCTACGCCATGACCGGCTGGCGAGTCGGCTGGTCCATCGCCCCCGAACCGGTCGCCAAGGTCATCGCCAAGCTCTCCGGCCACATGACCTCCAACGTCGCCAACGTCTCCCAGCGCGCCGCGCTCGCCGCCGTCGCCGGTCCGCTCGACGAGGTGCACGTCATGCGCGAGGCGTTCGACAAGCGTCGCCGCGCCATCGTCGCCGCGCTCAACGCCATCCCCGGCGTCGACTGCCCGACCCCCACCGGCGCGTTCTACGCGTTCCCCAACGTCGAGGCCCTGCTCGGCAAGCCGCTCGGCCCCAACGGCTCCGTGGCCGCCACCAGCTCCGACCTCGCCGCGCTCCTGCTCGACGAGGCGCACATCGCCGCCGTCCCCGGCGAGGCGTTCGGTGCCCCCGGCTACCTGCGCTTCTCCTACGCGCTCGCCGACGACCAGCTCGCCGAAGGCATGAAGCGCTTCCAGGACTGGGTCGCCGCCTGACGGCCTGACGGGCCTCGCCCTCCGAGCCGGGCCGATCGGGACGACCGTGCCGAATAGGTCGAACCTTACCGATCGCGCCGGCCGGATCTGTCGTGCCGAATGGCGGGGCATATGCAGCGAGACGCGGGGCTTCGTCGGGCGAAACGCCGTCCGACGAAGCCCCGTATTCATGCATTGATGCAAGACCGAGACGTCGGGATCCCGACCTGATATGGCATCGCGCCGGCCGTCGTTCGGAACGTCATGAAGACAAGGCGCCGCAGCCTGCGTTCCCATATATACCGTCGGTCGCGACTCGCCGCGAATTCCCAACGTTTTTCGGCGACTTCGCCCCTCGACTGGACGGAATCGCAAAAGACCGCTATTATCTTCACTTGGCGGTTTCACCGCCCGTCTAACACCGATGTTCGCATATGTGTGTATGATAGGCGAGGTTACTTAGGGAAGTGGCGCAATTGGTAGCGCAACGGTCTCCAAAACCGTAGGTTGTGGGTTCGAGTCCCGCCTTCCCTGCTAGAGATGAACAACGGTTCCGCCAACCAGTGAGGATGAATGATGGCCAAGAAATCAGACGCTGAAGCGCAAACGGTGAAGCCGAACATCTTCATGCGTATTGGCCTGTTCATCAAGCAGATCATTGATGAGCTTCGCAAGGTCATCACTCCCACGCGCAAGGAACTGCTGTTGTGGTCCATCGCCGTGTTCATCTTCGTTATTTTCCTGATGCTGTTCGTCTCCGCCCTTGATTTCGGACTGGGTAAGCTGGTCTTCTGGGTATTCGGCTGAGCCGCAGCTGCTGCGCCGGCACGTCTGAACCGCGGTTCTCGAACAACGAACGCCATTGGAATCTCACTGCTTTAAAGGATGCATGGTATGACTGACGAACTTGATGTGAACGAAGAATCCGTCGAAAACCCGGTCGACGTCGAAGCCGTCGCCGAGGAGGCCGTCGCGGACGAGACCGAGGCTCCCGTCGAGAACGCCTCCGATTCCGAATCCGACGTCGAATCCAGCGAGGACGCCGTCGAGGCCGGGAACGCCGACGACGAGGCTTCTTCCGAAGAGGACG
Organism: Bifidobacterium saimiriisciurei; assembly: GCF_010667655.1. Lineage (GTDB taxonomy): Bacteria > Actinomycetota > Actinomycetes > Actinomycetales > Bifidobacteriaceae > Galliscardovia > Galliscardovia saimiriisciurei. Next base: position 189,952 of record NZ_WHZU01000003.1, on the reverse strand, counting down.
TCGAAACCGAGGCCGAGACCGCCGACGCCGCCGACGAATCCGGCGAGCCGGCCGAGGCCGATGCCGCCGAAGGCGACGAGACCGCCGATTCCGAGGACGAGGATGTCGACCCCGGCCAGGCCGCCGTCAACGCCTTCTCCAAGAAACTCCGCGGACTGCCCGGCAAGTGGTACGTCCTGCACACCTACTCCGGCTACGAGAAGCGCGTCAAGACCAACGTCGAATCCCGCGTCACCTCCTTCGGTCTCGAAGACCAGATCTTCCAGGTCGAAGTCCCCATGGAGGAAGTCGAAAAGCATACCGACAAGGGCAAGAAGATCATCACCCGCGTCCGTATCCCCGGCTACGTGCTCATCCGCATGACCGACGACGAGGAAGCCCGCCGCATCGTCCGCGAGACCGAGGCCGTCACCGGCTTCGTCGGCCCCACCAAGGACCCGGCGCCCCTCACCCGCAAGGAAGTCGTCCAGATGATGGCCCCGATGATCGCCTCCGAAGCGCTCAAGGCCGCCGGCGACAAGCCCGCCGCCGCCAAGAAGCGCACCGTCGAGGTCTCCTTCAAGGTCGGCGAATCCGTCACCGTCAACGACGGTCCGTTCGCCTCCATGTCGGCCGTCATCTCCGAGGTCTCCCCGGCCACGCAGAAGCTCACCGTGCTCGTGTCCATCTTCGGCCGCGATACGCCGGTGGAGCTTAACTTCGACCAGGTCGAGAAGATCGACTGACCGAAATCCGATGATGGAGCGTCTCCGTCGTTGCTCCTCAGTCGACGTACCTTCGTATGCTTCCCTCGGTGCGTCTAGGAGACACACGCATCATCGAATTTCATACTGAAATTAACTGATGGAGTGTCTTCCGCGTTGTGGAAGACACGACGTACCTTCGTATGTCTTCGTCCTCCACGCCTTGAAGCCGCACGCATCAGTGAATTTCAGAGGCTGAGAATGTCAAGGACTTCTGCTTGAGCAGGAGTCCTTTTTTTATCCATTTCGGGAAACTTGGTTAAAGCGGTTATGAACGGGTCGTTTTCGGGGCCTTTATATCGGTTTTTGCCAAATTACGGGCCGACGACGCGCAGACGTGTCTTGTCCAACGTCGTCGGCATAATAGGAAAGCTTGTGTCTGGAGGGATTCGGGCGATGCGGAACGCGGCTCGACGCCGCAAACGCATGGTCACCCGCTAGCACAGCACATAGCAATATTCAGGTTGCGGGAGGAGTTCGCCGCCGCCGAACCGGACGGCTCGCCGACCGGCAGGCACGGACGTTCGCCGATATCACCGCTTCACAGAAAGAAGAACCATACAATGGCTCCTAAGAAGAAAGTCTCGGCGCTGATCAAGCTCCAGATTCAGGCTGGCAAGGCCAACCCGGCCCCGCCGCTGGGCCCGGCCCTGGGTTCCCATGGCGTGAACATCATGGACTTCTGCAAGGCATACAATGCCCAGACGCAGGACAAGATGGGTCAGGTCATCCCGGTCGAGATCACCGTCTACGAAGACCGCTCCTTCACCTTCATCCTGAAGACCCCGCCGGCCGCGGCTCTGCTGAAGAAGGCCGCCGGCATCGACAAGGGCACCGACAACCCGCTGACCCACAAGGTCGGTTCCGTCACCAAGGCTCAGGTTCGTGAGATCGCTGAGATCAAGATGGCCGATCTGTCCGCTCGCGACATCGAGGCCGGTATGAAGATCATCGCCGGCACCGCTCGCTCCATGGGCATCACGGTTGAGGACTGAGAGGGGATAAGGACACATGGTAAAGCGTTCCAAGAAGTACCGCGAAGCTGCTGAGCAGATCGATCGCACCAACCTCTACACCGCCAACGAGGCCATCGCCCTGCTCAAGGGCATGCCGGCCTACAACTTCGACCAGACCGTCGAAGCCGTGTACCGTCTGAACGTCGACCCGCGCAAGGCCGACCAGCTGGTCCGTGGCACCGTCAACCTGCCTCACGGCACCGGTAAGACCGCCAAGGTCCTCGTGTTCGCCCGCGGCCCGAAGGCCACCGAGGCCACCGAGGCCGGCGCCGACATCGTCGGTGATGACGACCTGATCGCCAAGGTCCAGGGCGGCTTCCTCGACTTCGATGCCGTGGTCGCCACTCCGGACATGATGGGCAAGGTCGGCCGTCTCGGTCGTGTGCTCGGTCCCCGCGGCCTCATGCCGAACCCGAAGACCGGCACCGTGACCATGGACGTCACCAAGGCCGTCAAGGACATTAAGGGCGGTAAGATCGAGTTCCGCGTCGACAAGCACGGCAACCTGAGCTTCCTCATCGGCAAGCTCTCGTTCGACGAGGCCGCCCTCGACGAGAACTTCAAGGCCGTCGCCGACGAGATCAAGCGTCTTAAGCCGTCCACGGTGAAGGGCCGCTACATCACGAAGGCCACCATCACCTCCACCATGAACCCGGGCGTCCCGCTGGACGTCGCCACCCTCGCCTGATTTTTCCGGTTCGCCGGATGATCGGCCGGCTGCCGAACGTCGACATGGCGTCTTCGCGTCGTCGACATGGGCGGCCGGGTGAAGGACATGGTATTCGGTGAGATTCGTCTCCATCAATATGGCGGAGACGAATCCCGCTCCAGCTTTTAATAAGCAAAGATTGCAACACGAAGGCCCCGAGAGCCGCAAGGCTCCCGGGGCCTTTCGTATGTGTGCCACCGTTTTCGGGCCGCCCAACGAACGGGAATCATGGGGATGGGTTGATTCCCATCCGTTGCACGCACTCCAACAAACAGGAATCTGACGTTCCCTCTGGTTCCTGTTCGTCGTACGTACTGCAACGGATGGGAACCAGGGAGTCGCCGCGGTTCCCATCCGTTGCGTATCGCCTAACCAACGGGAACCCTACGTTCCTTTCGGTTCCTGTTCGTTGTAGACCATCCAACAAATAGGAACCAAAGTGCGGCCACGGTTCCCATCCGTTGCGAGGAACACGCGGGTCGATTCCCTACCCCTCCAGCATCATGCCGATCTTGATGGCGGTGAGGAGCACATACGCCTCGCGCGGGTCCATCGGATCCCAGCCCGTCACCTCCACAGACCGCTTCAGACGGTAGCGCACCGTATTCGGGTGCACGTTGAGTTCGCGCGCCGTGACATCCAGAGAATTGCCCGACCGGAGGAACGTCGACAGCGTCAGCAGCAGCGGATTATGCTCGTCGTCGCCGCGCAGCACGCGATACACGTTGTTGTAGAGTTCGCGGCGCGCATCGTCGTCGCCGAGCAGCGCGCGCTCCGGCAGCACGTCGTCGGCACGCAGCGGCCGCGGCACGTTCGTCAGACACTTCGACGCCTGACGGCTGTGCATCGCCGCACGCATCGTATACGATGCGCCGGCGAGGCCGTCACGCACCGGCCCGACGCATACGGCCGAATCATCGAACAACGGCAGCAGCGCCAACGTGAAATCGGTGCTTTCCATGCCATGACGCGGATCGATGAGCATCACCGTAAGCCCGTCATGCTCGCTGATGAGGCATTCGCCGCCGAGCGTGCGCACGGCCTCGCGCACATGACGATGCGCGAGCGCCAGGCTGATGTCGCCCGTGTGCGACAGCATGCCGACGATGGCGAAACACGAGAAATCACTGCGCCAACCCAGCAGATTCAGGCGCGACGCCACCTGATGGCTGGTCGTGCCGTCAAGCAGGTCGGCGATGGTAAGCGCCTCGAGCCGCGCGTCCCAGTCGCCGCGCGCCTGCGCGCTCGACGCGTATACGTTCGCCGCCGAGAACGCGACCTCGCGCGAATAGTAGAGCATCGCGCCCGACGTGGCCTGCTCCTTGCCCGGCTCGGCGAAGCGCGATACGTTCGCCTCCATCTGGTCCACGATGAACCGCGTCAGCTCCACGACCTGATTGAGGGAGATCGACTTGGTGAACTCCAACGGCGCCACGAAGAAGATCTCGTCGGTGTGCGGGCGCGGCAGGTCCTGCGCGGGAACGTTCGGGTCGAGGATGATGTCCTTGACCTCCTCATACCAGCTGACGAAGTTCGCCACGGCCGTCTCCGCCACGATGTTGAGCTGGTTCTTGTCGTCGGGAGTCAGCGCGCGGTACCAGGCGACATCGGCGTTCATCTTGTCCTGCGCGGTGAGCACAATCTGACGGATGACCGGCGGCAGATCGGGATGCGTGTCGATATGCGGCTGCCTGAGGCGGAAGCGTTCGGCCAGGGCCTGCGCCTCCTCGGCCACGTCGGGTTCGCGTTCGGTGATGTGCCGCACGTCGGCCGCGACCTGGTCGGACGTGGGGGAGTGCGGTGCGGCGGCCGCCGGGGCCGATACGGATGGGATGCCTGACCGCGATTGGTCTGCGGCGCCGGGCCGGGGGGCTGCCTTCGGCGCGGGGACGGCGTTCTTGCGCGTGGTCTTCGCGCGTACGGTTGTTTTGCGTACGGGCTGCCTGCGCTTGGCGGGGGCGGCCTGCGACGTGGCCGTTGCGCTGTCGTCGGTTGTGCGTCCGTGGGCGGCGTCGGCTTCGGGGGACGGCGCCTTGCGTTCGGCGGCCTGGCCGTCGTCGTCGCGTGCTTTGCGGGAGTGCAGAACCGAGAATTTCATACCGATTAGCATAGTCGCCGCATATCGGTCTTCGCGTCGCGGCGGAACCAGAGGGCGAGGAACGCGAACACGAAGACCAGCGGCAGCATATGGCGGTCGAAGTTGTTGGCCGGCGCGGTGATCATCACGCCCATGAGCAGCAGCATCGGCAGATGGAACGCGAGCGCGCGCCAACGCCGCAGCACCACTTCGGCCGCGCCGACGACGAGCACGAGAATCGTCCAGAAGTTGCCGTGGACAGGCCATCCGAGCACCGGGATATGCGACCAGCCGTTGAACACCCAGGCGACGGCGTCGCGCCATCCGCCCAGCCAGCCGCCGATGAACGGCGCGTTGGCTTTGATGACGCCGTTGTCCATGTAGTAGATGGCCGAAACGTAGGGTACGTCGGTCACATCGAAGTATCCGTAGCATTCGGCCAGCAATGCGTCGATGGCGACGACGGGGCTGGCCTTGACGATTTGCATCCACGCGTCGTTGAACCGAGTCATGTCGTCGGCGGTGACGGTCTGCCACTTGTAGGCGATGAGCTTGTCCTCGGCCGAACCGGACGATTTCATACGGTCGGCGTCCTGCGGGAAGTAGGCCTGCGCGGCGGCGTCGAGGTCGACGATCGGCGCGATCTCCTCGCGTGCGCCTTGCGGGATGCTGCCGGGGTCGCGCTGCGCGATGCGGCCGATCTGCTGCAGCTGAATGCCCTTGCTTTCGATGCCGTCGCCGTTGATGATGGTGTTCGTGGCGGTGAGCGCAGTAAGCATGCCCTGGAACGCGATGAGCGGGATGAGCAGCGCGACGGCCCATGTGCGCCAGCGGCGGCGGTCGGCCAAGAGGGCGAGCACGAGCTGCAACGCGACGATGTACAGCGCGTATTTGGCGCTCGCCAGCATGACGAGCGTGGATACGGCCAGCGCGACGACGGTGCGTGCGGGAACGGGGACGGCGTCGGGGCCGTCGGCTGCAGCGCCGGCAAAAGCCTTCGTCGCATGAATCTCGTACAGCACGCCGAACCACCAGACGAATGCGAATGCGAACAGCGGCGACTTCGTCAGGGCGATGGTGCTGGTCACGACAATGGGATTGAGCAGCAGCAGCGCGAGCACGACGATGCGCGTGGTTGCGGAAGCCGGGCGGGGGAGCGCGGCTTCCGCTGTGGAGATGTTCGGGTTGTTCTTCATTGGTTCCGTCGGCTCCCCTTGTCGAGGGGAACCGGCCGCCGTATGGCGGGCCGAGGGGAGGGAGGCGCCTGCGGAGCCGGATGCGTCGTGGCGCAGGAACGGCATGTTGAGGAAGCGGTTCGCGGTGGCGGCGCAGCAGAACGCGGCGAACGCGAACTGCAGGCCGGAAAGCAGTATGATGCCGGCGTCGACCGCGCCGGTGAGCGAGCGGCTCGCGAAGGCGACTCCGCCGTACAGCAGCGTGAGCAGGATGTTGTGCTGGTTCGTCAGGAACGTCGGATCGGCCGGCCACAGGTAATGCGCGGTCGGATAGACGTCCATGATGGTGTTCACCACGCCGGTGCCGTCAAGATAGGTCTGGGGATTGCCATGGGCCTGCTCCCAGAACGACGTGAACTCGCGGATCTGCGAGAACAGGTCGGCGCCGAACGCGCTGAGCAGCGTCACGTAGCACCACAGCCATCCGATGATGAACACCGCGACGAGCTTCCATGTGCGGTCGGTCGCGTGTACAATGGCCGGCTCATGCCTCGCGAGGAATCCGCGGAGTTTTCCACCGGCCGCGCCTTTGCTGCGTACAACTTTGGGGATATTCCACCCGCCGCGCGAAAGCCTCGCCAATCCGACGACCAGGCCGAGATACGCGGCGAACGCCACGATGCCGATCGCCGCGTTGCCCCACGAAAAATCGGCTATCGACCCGTCCGCACGGTAGATCGGTCCGACCGCCGTGCACAGGGCCAGCCACAGGCAGGCCAGGGCGGCCAATATCCATCGCAAAACATTCCAAACCGTATTCATCGCCCCCGATTCTATCGGGAGCACGTCATCTGGTCGCGCGAATCGACGGATGCATACACATCCGTCGATTCGCGCGGGAAAGCGAGATTATTTGCGGTGGGCGAGGCCGGCGCAGACGGCCGACACGATGACGGCCTTGGGCAGGTCGCCGATGAGGAATCCCAACGACGCCGTCATCACGGCGGCGAACGGCACGCCGGTCAGCACCGACTGCACGAACGCGCCGAACGGGTAGAGCACCACGATCACGCCGAGCACGATGGCGCCGAAATAACGCAACGCCGTCAGCACGCGGCCCCTCGCCGAATCGGTGCGAGCCTCGCCGCGCGTCAGCGCCGTGATGGTCACTGCGGGCAGGAACCCGATGAGGAAGCCGGCGCTCGGACCGACCAGCGCCAGCGTGGACGCGCCGCCCGCGAACACCGGCAGACCCATGGCGCCGGCCGTCAGATACGTGGCCACCGCGCCCGCGGCCTCGCGCCAGCTGAGCGTGAGCGCGGCCAGCATCAGCACGAACGTCTGCATCGTGATCGGAACCGGCGTGCCCGGCACCGGGATCTCGCCGGCGGCCGCAGCGGTCCACATCAGGCCGGCGAACAGCAGCGCCCTGGCTCCCGAGACCAGCAGACGCCGCGCGCCGGCGGCGTCCGCCGTCCGGGCGATGCGATCGAGGGCAGGACGATGGTGTTGTGAAATCATACAAATCCCTTCATAAGGTGACGTCGGCAATGATGCCCGTACGTCAAACGTTCTACGGTCGTGATTGTCAAAAACGTTGAAAAATCAAGTATTTTACGTAAGAGATGACCGCTGGTAATCCAGCATAGGAAACGGCCTTACGGAACCGTTTGTATGAACGTACAAAAACCGGCGGTGGATTTTGTCGCTTTCGGGATTCCGTCGCACCCGCGCGGATTGATAGCGTGGCGAATATGCCGATTCATGACTTTGTCTGGCGGGCGCCCGCCCCGCGAACCGCCGCCGAGGCGGATTCGCTGACGATTCTGGATACGGTCGATTCCACCAACACGATGATGACCCGCGACATCGCGGCGGGAGCGCACGGTGGGGATGCCGTGTCCCGCATCGCGAACCTGTACGGCGGGGAGTCCGGGGCCACCGCCGACGCGACGAAGACGAACGCCGCCGCATCGCATGCATTGCCGGTCGCCGTGGCCGTCTCGGACACGCAGACCAAATGCCACGGCCGTCTCGGACGCGTCTGGTACAACCGGCCGGGCCAGTCGCTGCTCGCATCGTTCGCCGTGCCCGCGCCCACCGCGCTCATCGGCGCCTCGATGGGCGGCTGGATCACCATGAGCGCCGGCCTCGCCGTGCTCGACGCCATGCGTGACGCCGCCGGCGAATACGAATTCACGGCGATTGTCGGCGACGACGGCGCCGAACGGGGGAAGCTCACCATCAAATGGCCGAACGACATCTTCTGCGATGGGCGCAAGCTGGCCGGCGTGCTCAGCGAATTCGTTCCCGTCGACGAGCGTTGGTCGGCCGTGGTCATCGGCATCGGACTGAACCTGTTCGTGCCGCGGGACGACCTGCCGACCGACATCGCCACGTCGCTGCAGCTGCACTACGACGGCCTGCCCGGCTATGCGACGCTGCGCGACGCGCTGATGGCCGGCATCGTCCGCCACCTGCGTGAACGCCTCGAACGCCTCTACGCCGATCCGAAGGCCGGCGTGGCCGGCGTGCTGCGCGAAATCGAGGCCGTGAGCTGGACGCTCGGCCGCCGCGTCGAGGCGCGGCTCGCCGACGGCGGCAGCGTCCACGGCACGGCGACGGCCATCAATCCCGACGCCTCGCTGACCATCCGCGACGATGCCGGCGAGACCCACGTCGTCACGACCGGCGACGTCGGCGTCATGCCGATGCCGGGTGTCATGCCGATGGCGGCCGCCTGAGACCCGAATCCTCATACCTCAATATCCAATACGAAAACACGAATCCACGAACCGAAGGACCCTATGCGAAAACTGTTGATCGCCAACCGCGGGGAGATCGCCCTGCGTGTGGTGCGAACCGCCCAGGAGATGGGCATCGGCACGGTCGCCGTGTACGCCGAGCAGGACCGTGACGCCATGTACGCGCAGATGGCCGACGAGGCGTATCTGCTCTCCGGCGACACGAACCTCAAGACGTATCTCAACGAGGACCTCATCGTCGACATCGCCAGGCGTTCCGGCGCCGACGCGCTGCATCCGGGATACGGCTTCCTCTCCGAGTTCTCGTCGTTCGCGCGCAAGGTGCAGGACGCCGGCATCTCATGGGTCGGTCCCAAGCCCGAGGCGCTCGACGAACTCGGCGACAAGATCAGCGCCTGCAAGGTGGCCGCGCGCGCCAAGGTGCCGGTCGTGCCGGGCCTGGCCGAGCCGGTCACCGACATGCGCACGCTGCTCGACTTCGCCAACGCGAACGGCTACCCGGTCATGATGAAGAAGGCCGACGGCGGCGGCGGGCGCGGCATCACGCTCATCCACAACGACGACGAGCTGCGCCAGTTCTACCTCAACCACGACGCCCTGCAGGGCGGCGACCTCGGCGACTACTTCATCGAGAAGTTCGTCGACAAGGCCCGTCACGTGGAGACGCAGTCCGGGCGCGACAGCCACGGCAACTTCACCGTCTACTCCACGCGCGACTGCTCCGTGCAGCGCCGCAACCAGAAGCTCGTCGAGGAGGCGCCGGCCCCGTTCCTCACCGCCGACGTGCGCGCCCAGCTCGAAGGCTTCTCCGAACGCCTGTTCAACACCGTGGACTACGTGGGCCTCGGCACCTGCGAGTTCCTCGTCACGCCCGCCGGCCGCGTCTACTTCATGGAGGTCAACCCGAGGCTCCAGGTGGAGCACACGGTCAGCGAGCAGGTCAGCGGCCTCGACCTCGTGCGCGAGCAGCTCATCATCGCCGACGGCGGCGAGCTCACCAAGGCGCCCGCCCCGCGCGGACACGCGTTCGAGCTGCGCATCACCAGCGAGGACCCGGCCACGAACCTCACGCCCAGCTCCGGCACCATCGAATCCATCACCTGGCCGTCCGGCCCCGGCATCCGCATCGACACCGGCGTGGAGGTGGGCGACACCGTCTCCCCGAAGGACGACTCCATGATGGGCAAGGTCATCGTCACCGCCCAGGACCGTCTCGCCGCCGTCGCCCGCGTGCGCCGCGCCCTGCGCGAGCTGAGCATCGAGGGCGTGCCCACCCCGGCCGGCCTGTTCCAGAAGATCTTCACCAACCCCGACTTCACCGCAGAGAACGGCCATCCGTTCGAGGTGACCACCAAGTGGCTGGAGCGCAACTACCTCAATGCCAAGCCGCAGGCCGTGTCCGCCGGCCAGCCCGCCTCGGTGAGCGGCCGCGACGAACGCCGCCCCTCCATGGAGACGTTCAACGTGGAGGTCGACAACAAGCGAGTGAAGCTCGCCGTTCCCTCCGATCTGCTTGCGGGCATCGGCTCCGGTCGCGGCGCGAGCGGCCCGCGCCGGCCCACCCAGCCGTTGCGCGGCACCGGACTGCACGACGTCGGCGAGAACACCCGTCATACGGACGACGCCGCACGCTCCGGCATCATCGTCGCCACCATGCAGGCCGTCGTCACGCGCATCAACGTGGCCGAAGGCCAGACGGTCGACAAGGGCGACCTGCTCGTCGTGCTCGAATCCATGAAGATGGAGAACTACGTGTACGCGCCCGCCAAGGGCGTCATCAAGGAGATCAGCGTGGGCGTGGCCGACGGCGTCGACCCCGGCCAGACGCTCGTCTCGATGGACATCGAAGGCGCGACGAACGAACATCATCGCGACGCCGACGCCGCCGCGGCCGGCGGCGAGACGGCCGGCGAAACGCATCCGACCGACGGAAAGGAGGCCTGAGATGACCGATACGCTGGGAGTCTCCGTCGACCTGACGAACGCGGCCGCCGCCCGGCACCAGCCGGTGCGCGAGGCCATCGCGCGCGCGGCCGAGCTCGCGCGCGACGCCGAGGCGAACGCCGTCAAGCGCCAGCACGCCAAGGGCAAGTACACGGCGCGCGAACGGCTCGACCTGCTGTTCGACACCGACACGTTCGAGGAGATCGGACGTTTCAACGGCGGCGACATCAACGCCGGCAAGGCCGGCGCCGCCGTCATCACCGGCTTCGGCAAGATCTACGACCGCAAGGTCGCCGTCTACGCGCAGGACTTCTCCGTGCGCGGCGGCACCATGGGACTGGCCGAGGGACGCAAGATCTGCCACCTCATGGACATGGCCATCGACCTGAAGATCCCCGTCGTGGCGCTCATCGACTCCGGCGGCGCGCGCATCCAGGACGGCGTGGCCGCGCTCGCCCAGTACGGCCACATCTTCCGCAAGACCTGCGAGGCCAGCGGCTTCATCCCGCAGATCTCGCTGATCCTCGGCCCCTGCGCCGGCGGCGCCGTCTACTGCCCGGCGCTCACCGACCTCATCATCATGACCAAGGAGAACTCGAACATGTTCGTCACCGGCCCCGACGTGGTCAAGGCCGCGACCGGCGAGACGATCAGCATGGACGAGCTCGGCGGCGGCTACGTGCACAACGCCAAGTCCGGCGTGGCCCACTACCTCGGCGAGGACGAGGCCGACGCCATCGACTACGCGCGCACCGTGCTCGCCTACCTGCCGTCGAACAGCGACGAGCAGGCGCCGACCTACGCGTACGCGTCCGGCCACGCCGAGCAGGAGGCCGCCAAGCGTATCGGCACCATCATGCCCGACAACGACCGTCAGCCGTACGACGTGCTCGACGTGATCCGCTGCATCGTCGACTACGGCGAGTTCGTGCAGGTGCAGGAGCTCTACGCCCAGTCCGCCGTCGTCGGCTTCGCCTGCATCGACGGCCGTCCCGTCGGCGTCGTCGCCAACCAGCCGAACGTGCTGGCCGGCATCCTCGACGTCGAGGCCTCCGAAAAGGTGGCAAGGTTCGTGCGGCTGTGCGACGCGTTCAACCTGCCCGTCATCACGCTCGTGGACACGCCCGGCTACAAGCCCGGCGCCGACCAGGAGCACAGCGGCATCATCCGCCGCGGCGCCAAGGTCATCTACGCGTACGCCAACGCGCAGGTGCCGATGATCACCGTCATCCTGCGCAAGGCGTTCGGCGGCTCATACATCGTGATGGGATCCAAGGCCATCGGCGCCGACGTGAACGTGGCGTGGCCCAGCTCGCAGATCGCCGTGCTCGGCGCGGCCGGCGCGGTGAACATCATCCACCGCAAGGACCTGCAGAAGGCCAAGGAGGCCGGACAGGACGTCAACGCCCTGCGACAGCGCCTGGCCGACGACTACGAGAAGACCACCGTGAACGCCAACCTCTCGCTCGAAATGGGCGAGATCGACGCGATGATCGACCCCGAACAGACGCGCGACGTCATCGAACGATCGCTCAGGCTCCTCTCCACCAAGCGGCGTCGCCGCCTGACCGGCAAGCACCACGGCAACCAGCCGATGTGACCGTCGGGCATGACCGCAGCGATGTCACGCCGCCCCGCAACCCAAGACTTGAATCAACCAACAGACCATAAGGAACACATGATGACCAACGAATTCTTCCTGAGCCGTCTTGCCGAACAGCCGCATGCACTGGCATTCGCAGGCCAGTCCACGCCGTGGCCGGTCGCGCTCGCCGACGAACTGCAGAACCCCGCGCTCGCCGAGACGCTGCACGGCCACGCCGCCGCGGCCCAGCGACTGCTCACGCCCGTCTCCGCCGAACTGCTCGCCACCACCGGACGCCCGGTCGACCTGTTCGGCTTCGAACCGAACCCGGCCCGTCTCGGCGCCGCGGCGGACGCGCCCGCCAGCGTGCCCGGCATCGCCCTCGCTCAGCTCGGTGCGCTGCTTGACGCCGCCGACCTCGGCTATGATGTTTCCGCCGCCCGCCCCGTGGCAGTGCTCGGCCACTCGCAGGGCATCCTCGCCGTGCACATGGTCAGGGCCATGCAGGAGGCCGGCTCCATCGACGCCGCATCCGACGCCATCGACGAGATCCTGGCGATCGCCACGCTGATCGGCGTGGCCGGCACCCGACAGGCCCGCAGCAGCGCGCTCGCCAGCCGCAGCGGCGACGCCACCCCGATGCTGTCCGTCAAGGGCGTGACCCGCGAGCAGATCGACGCGCTCGTGGCCCGCGTGGTCAACCCGCGCGGCCCGATCTCCGTGGCCGTGACCAACTCCGGCAACCACTACGTGCTCTCCGGCTACCCGGAGGACCTCGCCTCCTTCGAGATCGAGGTGGGCAAGGAGCACCGCCACCAGGCCAAGCTGCGTGAGGAGAAGGTGCGCGGCGGCCGCGTGTTCGACCCCACGCTCGAATACCTTGACGTGACCCTGCCGTTCCACAGCCCGATCATGGCCGACGGCGTGGAGCAGGCCGTGGCCTGGGCCCGCGAGTGCGGACTGGACGCCGGCCGCGCCCGCCTGCTCGCCGCCGAAGTGCTGCTCAACCATGTGGACTGGGCCGCCCGCGTGCGTGAGGCCCTGGAATCCACCGACCCGGGCAAGCTGTGGGTCGTGGACTTCGGCCCCGGCACCGTGGTCGGCAAGCTGCTGAGCACCGTGGCCCAGGGCACCGGCGTCGGCGTGGTGGATGCCTCCACCGCGGACGCCCGAACCACGCTCTCGGCGCTTGAGAGCGAGCCGGCCCGCACCCAGAACTGGACCCGCTACGCGCCGCGCGTCGTCGAGACCCCGGCCGGTCCGAAGGTGCGCACCGCGTTCAGCGACCTCACCGGCAAGCCCCCGGTGCTGCTCGCCGGCATGACGCCCACCACCGTGGACCCGGAGATCGTGGCCGCGGCCGCGAACGCCGGATACTGGGCCGAGCTCGCCGGCGGCGGCCAGGTGACCGCCGAGGTGTTCGACCGCCATGTGGCCAAGCTCGAGGAGGAGCTCGAGGAAGGCCGCACCGTGGAGTTCAACGCCATGTTCATGGACCGCTACCTGTGGAACCTGCAGTTCGGCTCGCAGCGCATCGTGCCGAAGAAGCGCGCCTCGGGCACGCCCATCGACGGCGTGGTCGTCTCCGCCGGCATCCCCGAGCTGGACGAGGCCGAGGATCTCATCCGCACGCTCAACGCCGACGGCTTCCCCTACGTGAGCTTCAAGCCCGGCACCGTCGACCAGATCCGGCAGGTCGTGCGCATCGCCAAGGCCGTGGCCCCCACGAAGGTCCTCATCGAGGTCGAGGGCGGCGCGGCCGGCGGCCACCATTCCTGGGAGTCGCTTGACGACCTGCTCATGAGCACCTACGCCGAAGTGCGCGAGCAGACGAACCTCGTGCTCGTCGTCGGCGGCGGCGCCGGCACGCCCGAACGCGCGGCCGACTACATCACCGGCCAGTGGTCGCGTGCCTACGACCTGCCGCTCATGCCGGTCGACGGCGTGCTCGTCGGCACCGCCGCCATGACCGCCAAGGAGGCTCACACCAGCCCGCAGGTCAAGCAGCTGCTCGTCGAGACCCCCGGCATCACCGGCGCCGACAAGGACGCCGACCCGTTCGCCCCGCTCGGCGAGCGCTGGGTGCCGTCCGGCAAGTCCGTCGGCGGCGTGGCCTCGGGCCTGAGCCACCTGCACGCCGACATCTACGAGGTGGAGAACTCCTCCGCCGTGTGCGGCCGTCTGCTCGTGCGCGTCATGAAGCACCCCGAGGAGCTTGACGAGCGCCGCGACGAGATCATCGCCGCGCTGAACAAGACCGCCAAGCCTTACTTCGGCGACCTCGACACCATGACCTACTACGCGTGGGCCAAGCGCTTCGCCGACCTGTCCTACCCGTGGGCCGACGAGACCTACGCCGACCGCTTCCTGCACCTGCTGCAGCGCATCGAGGCCCGTGTGCGCGACCAGGAGTCCGGCGAGTTCGAGTCGCTGTTCACCGGCCGCGACGACGTGCTCGAACCGGCCGCCGCGCTGAAGAGGCTCAAGGACGCCTACCCGCAGTCCGACGAGATCACCGTGGTGCCGAGCGACGTGGCATGGTTCCCCGTGCTGGTTCGCGAATACCCGAAGCCCATGCCGTTCGTGCCGGTCATCGACAACGACCTGCTGCGCTGGTGGGGCCAGGACCAGCTGTGGCAGTCCGAGGACCCGCGCTACTCCGCCGACTCCGTGCGCATCATCCCCGGTCCGATCTCCGTGGCCGCCATCACCACCGTGGACGAGCCGATCGCCAGCATCCTCGGCCGTTTCGAGTCCGCCATGGTCGAGCGCGTCAACGAGGCCTCGGCCGCCGCTGGCGCCGAATCCCCCGCCGCCTTCTCCACGCTCGGCGACTCGACCTCCGCCGAGGAGTTCATCCGCAAGAGCCCGAACATCTCCTGGGTCGGCCATCTCATGGCCAACCCCGCCTACGGCACCAAGGTCGGCGACGAATACTACGAGATTCGCAAGGTCGGCGAGGAGGGCGCCGTCGAGAAGTTCGACCTCGACATCCATCTCGACACTTACTGGGACAACGATCCCGACGGTGGCAGGAGCAAGCACGCCGTGCGCGACATCGTCATCCCGCTCAACGTGAACGGCGATGAGACCGGCCTGTTCCCGGTCGTCGACCGCGATCGCCTGCCCGAGCACGTGTACCGCATGCTGGCCGACACCGCCGGCATCGGCAACACCGCCATCACCGGCGACAAGCTCACCGCCATGCCTGAAATCGAGAAGGTCGCCGACACGACGACGTATCCGTTCGGCCAGGCCCATGCTACGTACACGCTGAGCGCCAACCTCGGCTTCGACCACGAGGCCGCCACCGGCGGCGCGCTGCCGGCCAGCCTCGTGCCGTCTCGCATCGCGCCCGACGCGCTCGTCGGCCCGGCGTGGCCGGCCATCTACGCGGCGCTCGGCTCCGTGTACGTGCATGGCTTCCCGGTCATCGAGGGACTGCTCAACGCCGTGCACCTCGACCATCTCATCCGTCTTGAGGTTACCGAGGACGAGCTGCTCGCCCACACCGGCGACACCATCTCGCTCACGTCGTGGGCCGAGGACTACTTCGAGTCCGCCTCCGGCCGCGTTGTCACCATCCACGTGACCCATGCCGCCGCCGACGGCACCGTGCTCGCCAACGAGACCGAGCGTTTCGCCATCCGCGGTCGCGCCTACTCCGACGCCCTGCCCGCCGAGGCCCCCGACTTCGGCGGCATCGACGCCGAGACGCTGGACACGCCGCGTCGTCTGCTGCGCCGAGTGAAGGTCGTCGCCCCCGGCGAGATGACCGCGTTCGCCCGCACCTCCGGCGACTTCAACCCCATCCACACCTCGCACCGCGGCGCCGCCGTCTCCGGACTCGCCGCCCCGCTCGTGCACGGCATGTGGCTTTCCGCCACCGCCCAGCATGCGGTGCAGGCCGTCGACGACAAGGGCGCCCACTACGAGATCGCCGGCTGGACGTACAACATGTACGGCATGGTCCAGCTGAACGACGAGGTGGAGATCTCCGTCGAACGCGTGGGCAAGGTGAGCCACGGCGGCATGGTGCTCGAAGTCACCAGCCGCATCGACGGCAACATTGTTTCACGTGGAACAGCCATCGTCCGTGCGCCGAAGTCCGCGTTCGTCTACCCCGGCCAGGGCATCCAGAAGCAGGGCATGGTGCTCGACGAGCGCGCCAAGTCCGCCGCCGCCCGCGACGTTTGGGAGCGTGCCGACAAGCTCACCCGCGCCAAGCTCGGCTTCTCGATCCTCGCTGTCGTGCGTGACAACCCGAAGGAGCTCACCGCCAACGGCGTAACCTACCGCCACCCGGACGGCCTGCTCAACCTCACCCAGTTCACGCAGGTGGCGCTCGCCACCGTGGCATTCGCCCAGACCGCGCGCCTGCGCGAGACCGGCAGCGACATCTGGCCCGCCTACTTCGCCGGCCACTCGCTCGGCGAGTACAACGCGCTGTCCGCGTTCGCCAACGTGATTCCGCTCGAGACCGTGCTCGAACTCGTGTTCCACCGCGGCTCGACCATGCACCATCTGATTCCGCGCGACGCCCAGGGCCGCTCCAACTACCGCATGGGAGCGCTGCGTCCGAACCAGTTCGGCGTGGACGACGCCCACGTGAAGGAATACGTGGAGTCCGTGGCCGAGAAGAGCGGCGAGTTCCTGCAGATCGTGAACTACAACCTCGCCGGCCAGCAGTACGCCGTCGCCGGCACGATCGCCGGACTCAAGGCCCTCAAGGCCGACGCCGCCCGCCGCGTCGCCGAATACGGCGGCAAGCCGGCGTTCATGCTCGTGCCCGGCATCGACGTGCCGTTCCACTCCACGCTGCTGCGCAAGGGCGTGCCCGAGTTCCGCGACAAGCTCGACGCCCTGCTCCCCAAGCACATCGACTACCGTGGACGCCTTGTCGGCCGCTACATCCCGAACCTCGTGGCCACGCCGTTCGAGATGACCAAGGAATTCGCCGCGAAAATCCTCGAGGTCGTGCCCTCCGAGCGCATCAAGGCCGCTCTGGACGACGACGCCGTATGGCAGTCCTACGCCGAGGACGACCAGAAGCTCGGCCGGCTGCTGCTGACCGAACTGCTCTCCTGGCAGTTCGCCTCCCCGGTGCGTTGGATCGAGACCCAGGCGCTGCTCTTCGGCGAGCCGGCCAAGGGCGGTCTCGGCGTGGAGGAGTATGTGGAGGTCGGCCTCGGCAACGCCCCGACGCTCGCGAACCTCGGCACCAAGACCCTGCGCCTGCCCGACTTCAAGAACCGCAAGGTCACCGTCTACAACGTCGGTCGCGACGAGGGACGTGTGTATATGACGGATTCGGACTCGCTGGTTCCCGAGGAGGAGCCGGCGGAGGCTCCCGCCGCCGAGCAGCAGGCCGCTCCGGCCGCCGCTCCTGCGGCCGCCGCCGCACCGGCATCCGCCCCGGCCGCTGCCGCCGCACCCGATTCCGCAGTCGGACAGCTCGGCTCGGCTGTATCCGGCCCCGTCGAGGACCTGCCGTTCAAGGCATCCGACGCCATCGGCGTGCTCATGGCCTACTCCACCAAGATCCGCCTCGACCAGATCGGCGCGAACGACACCACCGATACGCTGACCAACGGCGTCTCCTCCCGACGCAACCAGCTGCTCATGGACATCAGCTCCGAGCTTGGCGTGGCCAGCGTGGACGGCGCCGCCGAGGCCACGCTGCCGCAGCTCGCGCAGATCGTAAACAAGGTGGCCCCGAACTACAAGCCGTTCGGACCGGTGCTTTCCGACGCCATCCGCGACCGCATGCGCTCGCTGTTCGGCGCTGCGGGCGTCAAGCCGGCACACATCCGCGACCGCGTGACCGGCACGTGGCAGCTCGGCGAAGGCTGGGTGGCCGCCGTCACCGCGGCCCTGCTGCTCGACACCCGCGAGGGCGCCAGCTCCCGCGGCGACGACCTGGCCAAGCTGCCCACCGGCGCCGTGGCCAACGCGGCCGCCGCCGACAAGCTCATCGATGACGCGGTCGTGCTCGTCGGCCAGACCAAGGGCGTGGCCGTCTCCAAGCCGAACGCCGGTGGCTCCGCCGGCGGCGCCGTGGTCGACTCCGCCGCACTCGACGCCTTCGCCGAAAAGGTGACCGGCGCCAACGGCGTGCTCGCCTCCACCGCCCGCTTCGTGCTGAACGAACTCGGCGTGGCCGCACCCGTGGCCGCACCCGGCGAGGACGAGAACGCCGCCGTGGTCGAGGCCGTCAATGCCGAGCTCGGCGCCGACTGGCCCAAGCAGGTCGAGCCGCGCTTCGACGCCAACAAGGCCATCCTGTTCGACGACCGCTGGGCCTCCGCCCGCGAGGACCTCGCCCGCGCGTTCTACAACAATGACGCCGATGCGCTGAACGGCTCGTTCCTCGGCCTCGGACAGGCCGTGGCCGACGAGGCCAAGTGGTTCGCTGCCAAGGCGACGGACAACGCCGACGCCTTCGCCCGCATCGCCGAGCAGGCCCTCGAACCGGCCTCCGACGACGAGACGGCATCCCGCTTCGCGGGCGACGTGGCCGTCGTCACCGGCGTGGCCCCGAACTCCATCGCCGCACAGGTCGTCAACGGCCTGCTCGCCGGCGGCGCCACCGTCATCGCCACCTCGCACAGCTTCAAGCCGAGCGTGAAGGCATGGGCCAAGCAGACCTACCGCGAGCACGCGGCCGGTGACGCGAAGCTGTGGCTGGTTCCCGCGAACCTCTCCAGCTACCGCGACGTCGACGAGCTGGTCGCCTGGGTCGGCAACGTGCAGAAGAAGGTCAACGGCGCCACCACGACCATCCTCAAGCCCGCCTACGAGCCGAGCCTGTTCTTCCCGTTCGCGGCGCCGCCGGTGCACGGCACCCTGGCCGATTCCGGCGAACTGTTCGAATCCCAGGCGCGACTCATGCTCTGGGGCGTCGAACGCGCCATCGCCGGCCTGAGCCGCATCGGCGCCGACACCGACGTGCAGCACAAGCTGCACGTGGTGCTGCCCGGCTCCCCGAACCGCGGCATCTTCGGCGGCGACGGCGCCTACGGCGAGGTCAAGTCCGCCTTCGACGCCATCGTCAACCGCGCCCGCGCCGAAAAGGTGTGGTCCGGCCGCGTCACGTTCGCCCATCCGAAGATCGGCTGGGTGCGCGGCACCGGCCTCATGGGCGGCAACGACCCGCTGGTCGCCGTCGTCGAACGCCACGGCATCCACACGTACTCCACCGCCGACATGGCCGTGAAGCTGCTCGACCTCGCCGATGCCGAGGCCCGTGCCAAGGCCGTCGAGGCCCCGCTCGACGTGGACCTCACCGGCGGACTCGGCAACGAGCCCATCGACATCAAGGCCCTGCGCGCCGAGGCCATGGCCGACGCCGCCAAGGCCGAAGCGGCCGAAAACGAGGAAACCGCCGAGCGGCCGGCCGAGGCCGCCGCCAAGGGCGAGACCATCAAGGCCCTGCCCACGCCGCACGTGCCGCACCAGGCGCCGGTCGACCTCGCCGACTGGACGAACGTCACCGCGAAGCCCGAGGACGAGATCGTCATCGTCTCCGTGGGCGAGCTCGGTCCGTGGGGCTCCGGCCGCACGCGCTTCGAGGCCGAACTCGGCATCCACTCCGACGGCGAGGTCGACCTCTCCGCCGGCGCCATCCTTGAACTCGCGTGGAACATGGGACTGCTCACGTGGAACGACAGCCCGAACCCGGGCTGGTACGACACCGACGGCAACCTCGTTCCCGAGGAGGACATCGCCGAACGCTACCACGACGAGGTCGTGGCCCGCTCCGGCATCCGCCCGTTCGAGGAGGGCATGGGCGACGACTACAAGGACGGCGCCGACGAGGAGGAGGCCGAGGTCTACCTCGACCACGACGTCACCTTCTCCGTTCCCACCAGGGACATCGCCGAGGAATACGTCAAGCTCGACCCGAAGCACACCGACATCGCGCCCGACGCCGAATCCGGCGAGTGGAACGTCACCCGCCACGCCGGCTCCATGGTGCGCGTGCCGCGTCGCGCCACGATGACCCGCACCGTCGGCGGCCAGTTCCCCAAGGGCTTCGACCCGCTCAAGTGGGGCATCCCCGCCTCGATGGTCGGCGATGTCGACAAGATCGCGCTGTGGAACATCGTCACCACGGTCGACGCCTACCTCTCCGCCGGCTTCACGCCCGCCGAGATCCTGCAGTCCATCCACCCCTCGCAGGTGGCCAGCACGCAGGGCACCGGCTTCGGCGGCATGATGTCGATGCGCAAGCTCTACCTCGACCGCTTCCTCAACCACGAGATCCCGACCGACATCCTGCAGGAGGCCCTGCCGAACGTCGTCGCGGCCCACGTGATGCAGTCCTACATCGGCGGCTACGGCAACATGATCCAGCCGGTCTCCGCCTGCGCCACCGCCGCAGTCTCCCTCGAGGAGGGCGCCGACAAGATCGCGCTCGGCAAGGCCGACTTCGTCGTCACCGGCGCCATCGACGACATCGGCGTGGAATCGGTCATCGGCTTCGGCAACATGAACGCCACCGCCAACTCGCAGGAGATGTACGACAAGGGCATCGACGCGCGCTTCTTCAGCCGTGCCAACGACCGTCGTCGCGGCGGCTTCCTCGAATCCCAGGGCGGCGGCACGATCCTCCTCACCCGAGGCGACATCGCGCTCAGGCTCGGTCTGCCGGTCGCCGGCGTGGTCGGATTCATCCACAGCTACGCCGACGGCGCGCACACGTCCATCCCGGCCCCCGGTCTCGGCGCGCTCGCGGCCGGTCGCGGCGGCAAGGACTCCAAGCTGGTCCACGATCTCGCGAAGCTCGGCGTCACGCCGGACGACATCGCCGTGGTCTCCAAGCACGACACGTCCACCAACGCCAACGACCCGAACGAGTCCGAGCTGCACAACACGCTGGCCCACGCCATCGGCCGCACCGACGGCAACCCGCTGTTCGTCATCTCGCAGAAGACGCTCACCGGCCATGCGAAGGGCGGCGCCTGCATCTTCCAGGTCAACGGCCTGACGCAGCTGTTCAACAGCGGCGTCATCCCGGCCAACGCCTCGCTCGACTGCGTGGACCCGAAGCTCAGGCGCGACGACCACATGGTCTGGCTGCGTTCGCCGCTGCACGTCGGCAGGGTGAAGGCCGGCCTCGCCACCTCGCTCGGCTTCGGCCACGTGAGCGGTTTCGCCGCAATCGTGAACCCCGGCGCATTCGAGGCCTCCGTGGCCAACACCGCCGGCGCCGACGCGCTCGACGAATGGCGTAGGCACGCCAACGCCCGCCTCGCCGCCGGCCAGCGCCGACTCGAGGAAGGCATGATGGGCCGCGCCGCGCTCTACGAGCCGATCGACAACCGTCGCTTCCGCGAGGACGGCACGAAGCTCGCCGACGGCGGCCGCTACGACTCCCACGAGGTCGAAAAGGCCATGCTCCTGAATCCGGACGCCCGTCTCGGTGTCTCCGGCTACTACGAGGCGTGATGCCTTGCCAGGGCTGCGTCCGGATTCCGTGCGCGGCCTTGGCGGCCGCTCCCTTCGCCTACGGACAGTCCACTGGACTGTCCGCTTGACGGCTCAGCTGGACGCCCGTCTCGGTGCTTCCGGCTACTACGAGGCGTGACCCTACCCCTCGGCTCCCCTCAAGTATGAGGGGAGCTGTCGGCGTAGCCGACTGAGGGGAGTTGCCGTCTTGTCAAGCCATACGGCTCCCTTCCTCTCCGAAGGGAGCCTTTTTCATGCCACGCAATCACTTATCCGTCCATTTGCGCATTCCGTGCCAGGTTTTTGCGGCATGGAACATCGAAAATCCGCATGATGCGTTTCCCTGCCAATCAATCTGCCACAGAAACGCATTTTGACGAAAAATCACATTCCGTGATTACCGAAAACGTTGGAATTGCAACGAATGCTGTTTGTGGGTCGAAAAGGTCGTTGTCACGGAATTTCATATGTCGCCTTTTCGTCATTCCATGCCAAGTCCACGTTCGGATTCCGTGCGCGACCTCCCGCCTCCCGTCCCTCGGGCTCCCCACGCATGAGAAGAGCCGGCCGCCGTAAGACCGGCTGAGGGGAGGCTGGCACGTCGCATAGTTTCCCGACCGCCGTTGTGCATATTGGGAAAGATATTGGATTGTGAAACGTGTGGAGGCGCCGACTTGCGCGAACCTCGTTCCCGTGTCATGATGTTCAGGTTGCCTGACGCGAGCAGGTCAAGCGTCCTGATTGCGAAAAGGAAACGCCCGGCGGATTTCCCAAGCGGTCAAAGGGAGCTGACTGTAAATCAGCCGCTTCGTGCTTCAGTGGTTCGAATCCACTATCCGCCACGCCTCGATAGCTCAGTGGTAGAGCACTTCCTTGGTAAGGAAGAGGTCGCGAGTCCGATTCTCGCTCGAGGCTCCCAGATGCGTCACATCATTGTGCCGTATACAAAACAAGGCCGGAACCCATCGGTTCCGGCCTTTGTCATATCCGCCGTTCGTCATATCCGGTCATGTCGGTCATATCGACCGTGCCGCATCCATACCGCGCCGGACGCCGCCGGCATCACTACCAGCGCACGGAGATGCGCTCGCCGACATGCGCGTCCGCCGGTGCGGCGACGGCCTCGTCGACGATGGCGATGGCGTAGTCGGCGTAGCTGACCGCGCTTTCGCCGGTCGTCTCGTTCACGCCGAACTCCTCGCCGCCTAGAACGTATGCGCCGGTGCGCGGTCCGTCGGCCTGGAAGTCGGCGGCGGGGGAGACGAACGTCCACCTGACGTCGCCGCGTTCGCGCAGTTCGGCGAGGGCCTTGCCCTGCGCCTTGGCAAGCGGCTTGTATTCCTCCGGGAATCCGTCGGTGTCGTAGAGCTGCGTGGTGTGCTCGGGGTCGACGTACAGACTGCCGGCGCCGCCGACGACAATCAGTCGGGTTCCGGTGCCGGAGAGGATGTCCGCGAGGTGCTTGAGCGAGGCGGAGTGCAGCGGCAGCGTGTCCGGCGTCCATGCGCCGAACGCGTCGACGACGACGTCGAATCCGGCGAGGTCGGCCGCGGTCAGGTCGAACAGGTCCTTGGCCAGCGTGTGCTGGGCGACGGTCCCGTTCTCGCCGCGCACGACGGCGGTGACGTCGAGGCCGCGGCCGACGGCCTCCTTGGCGATGAGTCGGCCGGACTTGCCGTTGGCGGCGACGATGGCGATGCGCTGGGTCATGATGTGCTCCTTGTCGATGTGGTCCTTCGTCGCATCGGTTTCGATGCTTCCGATAGTGGTTTTCCTTGGTTTCGTTGGCGGTTCTTGCCGTCCCGCCGCTAAGACAGTACGATATTGGAGTACTTTCCTGAATGGAAGAGGGCACCTTGAAGTGCTATAGTTACCAAAAGGAAACCATTGGACGATTCCAACGATTCGAGGAGGATGATTCATGGTCGATGTCACGACGCTTCCGGCGTGTCCCGTGGAGACGACGCTTACGTTGATCTCCGATAAATGGAAGATTCTCATCGTTCGCGACCTCTTGCCCGGCACCAAGCGATTCAGCGAGCTGCGCCGTTCGATCGGCCACATATCGCAGAAGGTGCTGACGTCGAATCTGCGGCAGATGGAGGCCGACGGACTGGTGCACCGCGAGGTCTATGCCGAGGTGCCGCCGCGCGTCGAATACTCGCTGACCGACACCGGTCGCAGCCTCAAGATCGTCATCGACGCCCTGTGGGATTGGGGCGAGGAGTACAAGGCCGGACTCGCGGCGTAGACGTCCGTGCGGGTGCGGTGGATTGGGAACCGTGCGGGTGCGGTGATTCTTGTTCGTTGCGATGGCTGCAACGAACAGGAACCGGGCCGTTGCCTGGGTTCCTTTTCGTTGTGGGTTGGCAACGGATGGGAATTGTGGACGCTGTTGCATTCCTATTCGTTGCGGTGATGTGACGGAAAGGAACCGTGCAAGGTGCGGGATTCCTTTCCGTTGGGAATCGGCGACGGATGGGAATCGTGGGCGGCGTTGCATTCCTGTTTGTTGTGATGGGCGTGACGGACGGGACCGTGAATAGACGATGCGGCGGTGGGGCGACGCCACCGCCGCGTGTTTCCCGATGCCGGCGGGGCCTCTTATATCGCTCCCTTCCTCATGTGAGCGCTCGCCTTGTGCGACACGGTATCGAACCGGTTTGATACGACGGTTCGATGCGCTACGATGGGAGATGTATTCACAACAATCGGGCGTTTGATGGAACGAAGGAGTTTCCCATGCCGAAAGCCGAGAAGAAGACCGCCGCAAAGACCGCCGCACGCTCCACGCGAGCCACGAAATCAACGAAACCCGCCAAGCCCGTCGTGGACGACTCCATCTTCCAGGAGCGCCTCGCCCGTCATGCCGACGAGCTCGGACGCCTGTTCTCCGAACTCTATTCCGACGCCTCCGCCCTCGACGACCTCAAGGCCGCCATGGCCGAGGCATACGCCGCCCGCCCCGAAGACCTCAAGGAGCTCGACGCCAAGCGCGAGGCCGATCCCGACTGGTACAAGCGCGGCAACATGTTCGGCATGACCCTCTACACCGACCTGTTCGCCGGCGACCTCAAGAAGCTCGCCGACCGCGTGCCCTACCTCGAGGAGCAGAAGCTCACCTACCTGCACCTCATGCCGCTGCTGCAGATGCCGCACCCGCAGAACGACGGCGGTTACGCGGTCGAGGACTTCGACAACGTCGACCCTGCGCTCGGCACCAACGAGGACCTCGCCGCCCTCACCGCCAAGCTGCGCAAGGCCGGCATCAGCCTCTGCCTCGACTTCGTGATGAACCACACCGCCTCGTCGCACCGATGGGCCAAGGCCGCACAGGCCGGCGACCCCGAATACCAGGACTACTACTTCTGCTACGACGACCGCACCATCCCCGACCAGTACGACGCCGTCGTGCCGCAGGTGTTCCCCGGCACCGCGCCCGGCAACTTCAGCTGGAACGAGCAGATGGGCAAGTGGGTCATGACCCAGTTCTACCCGTTCCAGTGGGACCTCAACTACCGCAACCCCAAGGTGCTCGTCGCCATGCTCTCCAGCGCCCTGCACCTCGCCAACCTCGGCGTTGAGGTGCTGCGCATCGACGCCGTGCCCTACATCTGGAAGGTGCTCGGCACCAACTGCCGCAACCTGCCGCAGGTCCACACCATCGTGCGTATGCTGCGCATCGCCCTCGAATGCGTGTGCCCGGCCGTGGTCCTGAAGGGCGAGGTCGTCATGGCCCCCAAGGAGCTCGCCGCCTACTTCGGCACCGAAGAGGCCCCCGAATGCCACATGCTGTACAACGTCTCCATCATGGTGAACCTGTGGAGCGCGCTCGCCAGCCAGGACACGCGCCTGCTCAAGGCCCAGATCGACAAGCTCAACGCCCTGCCCGAGAACTGCTGGTTCGTCAACTACCTGCGTTGCCATGACGACATCGGCTGGGGTCTGGACGAGGACGTCGAGGAGGAGATCGGCATCGACCCGCTCAAGCACAAGGAATTCCTCTACCACTTCTACGAGGGATGCGTGCCCGGAAGCTGGGCCATGGGCGAGCTGTACAACTACGACCCCGCCACCAAGGACGCCCGCAGCTGCGGCACCACCGCCAGCCTGTGCGGCGTGGAGAAGGCGCTCATCACGCACGACCGCCCCTCGTACGAGCGCGCCCTCCAGCGCGATCTGCTCATGCACCGCGCCATGGCGTTCCTGCGAGGCTTCCCCATGCTCAACTGCGGCGACGAGATCGGCCAGCTCAACGGCTGGGACTACAAGGAGGACGCCGCCCGCGTGGAGGACAGCCGCAACCTGCACCGCAGCAAGTTCGACTGGGAGAAGGCCGCGCTGCGCGAGGAGCCCGGCACCCTGCAGAACCGCCTGTGGGAGGGCATGGAGGGCCTGCGCGAGATGCGCGACGACCCGTGCTTCGCGCCCGACGCCTGGACGAGCACGTGGGACACGCACAACAACGCCGTCCTCGCCGTGATCCGCAAGTCCGGCGACCGTACGCTCATCGGCCTGTTCAACTTCTCCGGATTCGAGCAGTCGGTGCATCTCGACGGCAGCGAGGGCCTCATCGCCCGCGTCTCCACCGACCTCAAGCCCTACGAGGCCAAGCTCATCCACCTGTGAGTTCTCGGGGCCGGGTCTGGGCGCTCGGGTTCGGGTTCATGGGTTGACTGCTCGGACGTGAGTTTCCGGACTTGGCCTTTCGGCACTCCTCGGCCGGTTCCTCTTTGCAGGAACCGACCGTTGTTATTTCTGGGTGTCGCCGTGTCATCGAATCATGTCATCGAATCATGTCATCGGATGTCGTATTTGTTGATTTTCGTACTCCGTGCCGCAATATCGTGACACGGAAGCGTCATTGAGTCAGATTTGTTATTCCGCGGTGATTCACATGAGATATGCCTCCTTAGAAACGTTGAAATTGCAATAATGTTGATAGCCGCCGCCTGTTGAATTCTGGCGGCGAATCGCGACTATTGCGAAAATCGTATTCCGTGCCAACGGAATACGGCGGAGAGGCCTATAGGCCCGTGATATTGCATTCCGTGCCACTCGTTCCGTTCGTAAGATGATTACGTTGGCTGAGTCGTCGATCGGTCGCGGACGCCGAACCGTCGGAGCGGCTGGAGACAATGGATGGAGGGACACGGCATCATGAACACTGATTCGATCGGCATCCCGCGCCCGTCCGCGGTCCTCGGACTCGGCCACGACGTGGTCGACATCGCCGCGTTCGCCGAGCAGCTGGCCGAGCCCGGATCGCGCATGCGTGCGTTGTTCTCATCGCGCGAACTGCGGCAGGCGGCATTGCGCGCCCGTGTCAAGCACGACGACGAATCCGCGCATCTCGCCGTGCGATGGGCCGGCAAGGAGGCCGTGCTCAAGGCGTGGAGCGAAGCGCTTGGGTCCCGTCCGAACCCATACACGCTCGACGATTTCCCATGGTCCGGCATCGAGATCCTCGACGATTCGCGCGGCCGGCCAAGCGTGACGCTGCGTGCCGGCGTCGAACGCACACTGCACGAATCGTTGGCTGATGTCCCATCGGCCGTTTGCCTGGCATGGCATATCTCGCTGAGCCATGACGGTCCCGTCGCGTCCGCCGTCGCCCTGCTGATTCGCGGATGATTCCTGTGGCCGAAAAACTCACAAAGCAACATCTTGCCGCCAGACGTTCAAAAATGTTCGTTTTATGCTTCGAAGGACAAGTGATATCAACGGTGATTTTTCCTGTGAAATATCTCACAAAACGGGGTGAATGCCCTTAGGTGCTTGAAAACTACCCAAATCGAACATGTTTCATTGTTTAGTTGACCGTTTTGCGAGCGTATATGCCATATTTGTTGTTCCCATTTGTTTCCTTCGTGTTTGACTAATTGCGTTTTTGGGGCCACAATAGCGTTGTTCACGCAAACCGATGACGGTATTGCACTCCGGCGCCGCAGCCGGAGGGACGCATGGAAGGAAGGACGGAACAGCATGATTACTGGTGCTGTCGGGGAATCTGCGATTCGCCTGTCGCTGAGCTGGGTGGATTGGCTTATCCTCGTTATTTATTTCGCAATGATCGTGTGGATTGGCTACACCATCCACAAGCAGCAGAAGTCCAGTGAGGACTTCCTGCTGGCAGGACGTTCGATGCCGGCGTGGATCGCAGGCCTCGCGTTCTGCGCCGCAAACCTCGGCGCCACCGAGATCCTGGGCATGGCCGCAAACGGCGCCCAGATCGGTATGCCGACCATCCACTACTACCTCATCGGCGCCATCCCCGGCATGGTGTTCCTCGGCATCTTCATGATGCCGTTCTACTACGGCTCCGGCGTGCGCTCGGTTCCTGAGTTCATGCGCAAGCGCTTCGGCAAGGGCGCGCAGCTCATCGTGTCGCTCTGCTTCGCCGTCTCCACGATTCTGCAGGCCGGCATCAACCTGTACGCCATGGCCCTGATTCTGCAGGCCATGCTCGGTTGGAGCCAGTGGACCGCAATCATCCTCTCCGCGATCTTCGTGCTCGCCTACATCACGCTGGGCGGCCTGACCTCCGCAATCTACAACGAGGTCATGCAGTTCTTCGTCATCGTCGCGGCCCTTATCCCCGTCACCATCGTCGGCCTGCACCAGGTCGGCGGCTGGAGCGGCCTGACCGCCAAGCTGTCCTCCATGCAGGACTGGTCCGGCTCCATCCACGCCTGGGCCGGCACCGGCTTCGGCAACGTGACCAACCCGGTCGGCGGCGACTGGTTCTCCATCCTCATGGGCCTCGGCTTCGTGCTCGGCTTCGGCTACTGGACCACGAACTTCACCGAGGTGCAACGCGCATTCGCGGCCAAGAGCATGACCGCCGCCCGTATGACGCCTATCATCGGCGCCATCCCGAAGATGCTCATCTGGCTCATCATCATCATCCCGGGCCTTGTGGCCGCCGCCACCGTCGGCAACCTGTTCGCCGGCGACCACCCGGTGCTGCAGTACAACGAAGCCATTCCGTACCTGTTCAAGATGTACCTGCCGAACGGCGTGCTCGGCGTCGCCATCACCGGTATGATGGCCTCCTTCATGGCCGGCATGGCCGCGAACGTCTCCTCGTTCAACACCGTCGTCGTCTACGATCTGGTGCAGGACTACATCAAGCCCGGTGAGAAGGACGCCTACTACCTCAAGCTCGGCCGCTGGATCACCTTCGCTGGCATCGTCATCTCCGTCGGCACCGCATGGATCGCCAGCCAGTTCGGCAACATCATGACGTACCTGCAAACGCTGTTCAGCTTCTTCAACGCCCCGCTGTTCGCCGTGTTCATCCTCGGCCTGGTGTGGAAGCGCGTCTCCAACGTGGCCGGCACCGTCGCCTACGTGGCCGGCATCATCGCCCCGCTCATCACCTACATCCTGTACCTGAACTCCGTGGCCGCCGGCAACCCGATCTTCGGCTCCGCGACCGCCGAGACCTGGTACGGCGCCATCATCTCCCTGTTCGCGACCTGGATCGTGGCGGCCATCCTCACGCCGTTCACCAAGGCCAAGACCGAGGAGGAGCTCGAGGGCCTCACCTTCTCCACCGGTGGCATGAAGTACTTCAAGGCCGCCAAGGACGAGGAGCTCGAGGACGCCAAGCGCGCCGCCAAGGGCGTCAAGGACACCGCACTGGTCAAGGTCCCGTGGTTCAAGAAGCCGGCCGTTCTTGGTTCCATCATCTTCATCCTTGGTCTCGTGTTCTACATCCCGTTCTTCTAAACATCGGTTTGAGCATAATTTTCTAAGGAGTTTGCAATGGCAGAAGATACCAAGGCCGGTGCTTCCGGCAAGGGCCTGTTGACTCAGGCCGAAAAGGACCAGGCCGTCAAGGCCGCCCGCCGCAACGATCTGCGTCTGCTGATCGGCGTGCTGTTCGTGATCTACGGCGTCATCGTGACCATCGTCGGCATCGCCGACCCGGCCGCCGACGTCGCCAAGACCGGCGGCATCGCCATCAACCTGTGGACCGGCATCGGCATGCTGATCATCGGCGTGCTGTTCCTCGTGTGGAACTTCGTCCGTCCGCTCGCCGCGGAGGACATCATCGCCTCCGCCGAGGCGTCCGCCGCCAAGGCGCAGATCCAGCACGAGGGTCGCAAGGACTGATCGCCGAACGGCCGGGACGATCGCCGGTGGCAATCGCCGCATCCGTCCGCGCTGACGCGTTGAATCCCTGATTCACGGCAAAAAGGGCCTCCCGAATCGGTTTCCATCCGATTCGGGAGGCCCTTTCGTGTGCGGCTCCACGGCACGGGGATCTCGGGGGGAGCCTATTCCGCGAACACGTATTCGCTCAGGCGGCGCATGGCCTCCTCGACGCGGGACTTCGGCAACGCCAGATTCATGCGGATCGCGCACGGATGCTGGAACTGCCGGCCGTCCTGCCAGCCGACGCCCACATCCGAGCCGCGCTTCTGCAGCTCGTCGATCGTGACGCCATGCTTCCCGCACCATTCGGTGCAGTCGAGGAACAGCATGTACGTGCCCTGCGGCTTCGACACCGCGATCCCGTCGAAATGCCGTTCGATGTAGTCGACCGCGTAGTCGACGTTGTCGCTCAGCACGTCGAGCAGCTGCTCGAGCCATTCGCGGCCCTCGGGGCTGAAGGCGCCCACGAGCGCATGCATCGACAGCACGTTCATGGCGTTGTAGTGCGTCTTCTCGCTCACGGCCGTCAGACGGTCGCGCAGATAGTCGCTGTAGACGATGTGGTAGCTGCCGACGAGGCCGGCCAGCGAGAACGTCTTGCTCGGCGCGTAGAACGCGATGACGCGGTTGCGCGCGTCATCGCTCACCGACTGCGTGGGGATGTGGCGGCTGCCGCGCAGGATGATGTCGGACCAGATCTCGTCGGAGATGACGACGCAGTCGTTGGCCGCGTAGACCTCCATCGCACGTTCGATCTCCCATCGCTCCCACACGCGTCCGCACGGGTTGTGCGGCGAGCAGAACACCGCCACATGGATGTTGTTCTCCTTGATCTTGCGGTCCATGTCGTCGAAGTCCATGCGCCACACGCCGTCCTCGTCGCGCTTGAGCGGGCTGTGCACGATGCGGTATCCGTTGCCGCCGATCGACATGGTGAACCCGACGTAGGTGGGGGAGTGCAGCAGCACCGCGTCGCCGGGCGTGGCGAACGCCTTCATCGCGCTGACCACGCCGCCGAGCACGCCGTTCTCGTAGCCGATGTGCTTCGCCTCGAGGCCGGTCACGCCGTTGCGGTCGCGCTGCCAGTCGATGATGGCGTTGAAGTAGTCGTCGCTGGGGTCGAAGTATCCGAACAGCGGATGCTCCGTACGTTTGACGATCTCCCGCGTGATGCTCGGCGCGGTGGCGAAGTTCATGTCGGCGATCCACATGGGGATCTCGTCGAAGCCGGGCCTGGGCGCGTCGGGCGCGAATCCGGGCATGGAGCCGACGCCGTCCACGGCGATCGCGTCCCTGCCGTGGCGGTCGATGATGGAGGTAAAGTCGTAGCGCATAGTAGTACGGTATCGGGCCGGCGGGCGGCACGCGCCGCGCCGGCCCGCAACAATGCTTATCGACCTATGGCAATGTTGAATGACGCTGCCGGGCGACGATGCCGGCCGACGATGGATTTTGCAAAATCAGGAACGTATGTAATAATCGTTTTTCGGAAGTTTGCGCTTCCACTGCGGATGTAGCTCAATGGTAGAGCCTCAGTCTTCCAAACTGATTACGCGGGTTCGATTCCCGTCATCCGCTCCACTTGAGACCGTTGCCATGGCAACGGTTTTCTTGTATTCGGGAAGCCCGATTTTCCGCGGGGACGAACGATTGGAGCGTGCATGGCAACCGAATCAAGCAAGACGAGTCGCGACATGGACGGGATGCCGGCCGGCGTCGGAACGCAGTATGACGCCGATATGAAGGCCGTTGATATGAAGGGCGCCGAGGCCAAGGACGCCGGCGCGAAGGCCCGGGTGACCGATCCGAGCGAATCCCATCCGCGCGAGCCGTCCATCGCGGAGCTGGGACGTCGCCGCTGGCACAAGGGCCGTTGGGCGGCGTTCATCATCGCGCTGATCGCGGCCATCATCGTGCCGTACGGCGGCGGCCGCCTGCTGGCGATGAACGGCACGCAGCTCGTCGTCGATTTCGTCGAGCCGTTCGATCCCCGTGGCATGGCGCTGCTGTCGTGGGCGATCACCGTGGTCATGTTCGCCTCGCTGGGCATGGCGGTCATGGAGACGAAGCGCGTGCTGTGGCGTGTGCTGTTCATCCTCGCGCTGGCGTTGGAGCAGCTGGTCGCCGGCGTGGGCCTGCTTCGCCTCAATTTCTGGAATTCCACGTACGTGGTGTATGGCGAGGCGGCGCCGCCCATCAACGCGGCCAACCTCGGCATCATCTCCGCGGCGGTGGGGCTGGCGGTGTTCGCCGTGGTCTATGTGGGCCTGCTGGTCACGATTCACAAGGACTCCCGGCTCAATACGCTCACGCGCAGCTGGTCGGCGCTGTCGATGTTCTTCGTCATCGAGGTGGTGGCGCTGCTGGTCGTGCTGCTCGGCGGCCTCGTCACCGCGGTGTGAGCGTGACGCACGGTCGGGGCTTCGTCCGCCCTGCGTGTATACTTGAATTTTGGCGTGTTTCGCCCGCGGATAGAGAGCGCTGTGAGCATCATGCCCACGGCACCGCGCAACAACACTGAACACAAGGAGGAGCTGTGGCTCTTAGCAACGCTGAAAAGCAGGCAATCATTTCCGAGTACGCGACGCACGAGGGCGACACCGGTTCGCCCGAGGTTCAGGTGGCGCTGCTGTCCAAGCGCATCTCGGATCTGACCGAGCACCTCAAGGAGCACAAGCATGATCACCACTCCCGTCGTGGCATGCAGCTCATGATCGGTGATCGTCGCCGTCTGCTGGACTACCTCAAGCGCGTTGACATCGAACGTTACCGTTCCCTGATCGAACGCCTCGGTCTGCGCCGATAATTGAATTCTTCCGCCCGGGCATAACCTGCTCGGGCGCTTTTGCATGTCGGGGGATTGCCGACTGTGAGGAAAGACGAGGAAGAATCCCCCTGGCCACAGAGGTTGGTCGCGAAGGGCGCCAGAGCAGCGCGGCCGAAAGGGGCGGCCTGGGATTCGGATGAGGTATGGAATCTCATCGAGGAATACGTCCGGCATGCAAAAGACGCGTGATCCATGGCATATCACGCGCAGGGAGCGCGGAAGAAAACCGGCTCCCCCCGAGGCCTTCGCCTCCCCGGCCGTGCGGCGAGCAGCCGTCGGGCCGCCGGGGTCGGCACGGGCCGGCGGGAAAAGAAGAGGCATGGATAGATAGTAGGAATATCGACAAAAGGAGGAACCCTGATGGAGGGTCCCGAGATCAAGGCCGTAGAGGCCGTTATCGACAATGGTTCATTCGGCAAGCGCACGCTGCGCTTCGAGACGGGTCGTCTCGCCCAGCAGGCGGATGGGGCAGTAGCCGCCTATCTTGATGATGATTCCATGGTGCTGAGCACCACCACCGCCGGCTCCAGCCCGAAGGAGAACTACGACTTCTTCCCGCTGACCGTCGACGTCGAAGAGAAGATGTACGCCGCGGGCAAGATCCCGGGCTCCTTCTTCCGCCGCGAGGGCCGTCCGAGCTCCGAGGCCATCCTGGCCTGCCGCATCATCGACCGCCCGCTGCGTCCGCTGTTCCCGCACACGCTGCGCAACGAAGTGCAGGTTGTGGAGACCATCCTCGCCATCAATCCCGAGGACGCCTATGACGTCATCGCGCTGAACGCCGCCTCCGCCTCCACGCTGATCTCCGGCCTGCCGTTCGAAGGCCCGGTCTCCGGCGTGCGCCTGGCCCTCATCGACGGCCAGTGGGTCGCCTTCCCGCGTTGGAGCGAGCGCGAGCGCGCCGTGTTCGAGATCGTGGTCGCCGGCCGTGTGATCGAGAACGGCGACGTCGCCATCGCCATGATCGAGGCCGGTGCCGGCAAGAACGCCTGGAAGCTCATCTACGAGGACGGCCAGATCAAGCCCGACGAGACCGTCGTGGCCGGTGGCCTCGAGGCCGCCAAGCCGTTCATCAAGGTGATCTGCGAGGCCCAGAACGAGCTCAAGGCCAAGGCCGCCAAGGAGACCCGCGAGTTTCAGCTCTTCCCGGAGTACACCGACGACCTGTACAACCGCATCGACGAGATCGCCCACGGCCAGCTCGACGAGGCCCTGTCCATCGCCGAGAAGCTGCCGCGCCAGGACCGCATCGCCGAGATCAAGCAGCAGGTGAAGGACACCCTCGCCGGCGAGTTCACCGACATGGACGACGCCGAGAAGGAAAAGGAGATCGGCAACGCGTTCAAGGAGCTGCAGCGCCAGATCGTCCGCCGCCGCATCCTCACGCAGGACTACCGCATCGACGGCCGTGGCCTGCGCGACATCCGCACCCTGTCCGCCGAGGTGGACATCGTGCCCCGCGTGCACGGCTCCGCCCTGTTCCAGCGCGGCGAGACCCAGATCCTGGGCGTCACCACGCTGAACATGCTCAAGATGGAGCAGCAGATCGACGCGCTTTCCGGCCCGAACACCAAGCGCTACATGCACAACTACGAGATGCCGCCGTACTCCACCGGCGAGACCGGCCGCGTCGGCTCCCCGAAGCGCCGCGAGATCGGCCACGGCGCCCTCGCTGAGAAGGCCATCGTGCCGGTGCTGCCGAGCCGCGAGGAGTTCCCCTACGCCATCCGTCAGGTCTCCGAGGCCATCGGTTCCAACGGCTCCACCTCCATGGGCTCCGTGTGCGCCTCCACCCTGTCTCTGCTTGCCGCCGGCGTGCCGCTGAAGGCCCCGGTCGCGGGCATCGCCATGGGTCTGGTCTCCGGCGACGTCGACGGCCAGCACGTCTTCAAGACCCTGACCGACATCCTGGGCGCCGAGGACGCGTTCGGCGACATGGACTTCAAGGTCGCCGGCACCAGCGAGTTCATCACCGCCCTGCAGCTCGACACCAAGCTCGACGGCATCCCCGCCGACATCCTGGCCGCCGCCCTGCAGCAGGCCCACGAGGCCCGCGCCACGATCCTCGACCTCATCAACGAGTGCATCGACGGCCCGGCCGAGATGAGCGAGTACGCTCCGCGCATCATCACCACCACCGTTCCGGTCGACAAGATCGGCGAGGTCATCGGTCCGAAGGGCAAGATGATCAACCAGATCCAGGAGGACACCGGCGCCGAGATCGCCATCGAGGACGACGGCACCGTGTTCATCTCCTCCGAGGGTGGCGAGGGCGCCGAGAAGGCCAAGCAGATCATCGACCAGATCGCCAACCCGCATGTGCCGGAGGCCGGCGAGCAGTACAACGGCAAGGTCGTCAAGACCACGTCGTTCGGCGCGTTCGTGAACCTCACCCCGGGCACCGACGGCCTGCTGCACATCAGCCAGATCCGCAACCTCGCCAACGGCGAGCGCATCGACGCCGTCGAGGACGTGCTCAAGGAAGGCGACACCGTCGAGGTGATCGTCCAGGGCGTGGACGACCGCGGCAAGATCTCGCTGGCCATCCCCGGCTTCGAGGACCAGGAGTCCGGCGCCGGTCGCGGCGCCGATCGTGGCGGCCGTGGCCGCGGCGATCGCGACGACCGCCGTGGCGGCCGTGGAGACCGTGATGACCGCGGCTACCGTGGCCGTGGCCGTCGTGACCGTGATGATCGCCGCGATCGCGACGACCGTCGTGACCGTGACGACCGCCGTGGCCGTCGCCGTCACTACGACGACTATGAGGACGACCGCGATTTCGATCGCGACGACGACCGCGACTACCGCGACGATCGCCGTCGTGACCGTGATGACCGTCGCGATCGCGATGACCGCAGGGATCGCGATGACCGCCGTGGCGGCCGTCGTGACCGTGACGATCGTCGTCGCGACGACTACCGCGACGATCGCCGTGGCGGCCGTCGCGAGGCGCCGCGCTACGCCGTCGACGACTCCTACGACGAGTACCGCGCCGACCGCGAGGAGCGTTCCGAGCGTCCGCGCCGTCGCGTCCGTCGTGACTTCGATCCGTTCGAGGACTGATGGTCCTCTCACGGATCCGTGCGCGACCTTGGCGGTCGCTCCCCTCGCCTAAGGAGAGCCCACTGGGCTCTCCGTTTGACGGCTCGGCATTCGAGGACTGATGGTCCTCTCACGGATCCGCATGTGACCTGACCCATGGAGGGGCGGGGGCCGAACCATCGTCGGCGCCCGCCCCTCCATTTGTATTCGGCTTGTATTCGGCCGTTAATCACGAGATTGTCATGGGGGGGGGTATTTTTTTCACCGTGCGGTTCAAGTGAAGAGGGGTCGCGCAGCTCCCAGGGGATTTTCGAAGGCTTCCTATTGGGATGGTTTATATAAGGAGATAGTAGGAAGTACTGTCGAGGTCCAATTATGAGTTTCAAGAAGGTTATTGCGGGTGTCGCAGCAGTGGCCGCTCTGACGGTTTCGGCACCGTTTACCGCGCAGGCCGAAGAGAACCCCGCAAATGAATGCACGGTCAATTTCCGTGTGAATACGTATATCGTCGCATCTCAGACCAGCTGCGACGCGACCGTCGCCACCGCATTCGCCAACGTCGAGCGTTCCGTTGACGTGCCGGAAGGCAAGGCCATTGATTACTGGACGCTGAACGGCCAGCGCGTGAACACCGGCGCCAAGATCGGCGAGCCCGAGTTCAAGGCCACGAACGTCGCCGGCGTTCCCGGCGCCACGCTCGACGCCGTGCTGAAGGACGTCGCCGCCCCGGCCCCCGTCAAGCACACCGTGATCGTATCCACCAAGGGCGGTGTGATCCAGAACGGTGAGTTCGCCGGCCAGTCCGGTGACGTGCAGCTCACCCTCACCGAGGGCGCCAACCTGTCCGCTTCGCTGCCGACGCTGAACCGTCTCGATTACGTGTTCGGCGGCTGGTACTACGAGAACGGCAAGGCCGTCGGCGCTACCGATACGGTGACCGGCAACGTCTCCGTGTTCGCCAAGTGGACCGCCGCCGAGGTCGATCCCGGCATGGGCGTGACCACGCACACGGTGACCGTGTCCACCAAGGGCGGTGTGATCCAGAACGGCGAGTTCAAGGGCGAGTCCGGTGACGTGCAGCTCACCGTCGGCGAGGGCGAGAAGCTGTCGTCCGTGCTGCCTGAGCTCAAGCGCGACGGCTACACCTTCCGCGGCTGGCACTACACCGACACCGTGGCCGTCGGCACCTCCACCGCCGTCGGCGCCGACGATGTCGTCAAGGGCGATGTCGCCGTCTACGCCACGTGGGACCTGGCCGACGTCGACCCCGGCGCCTCCGTCAAGACCTACACGCTGACCGTGTCCACCAACGGCGGCACCATCCAGGACGGCGAGTTCAAGGGCGAGTCCGGTGACGTGCAGCTCACCGTCGGCGAGGGCGAGAAGCTGTCGTCCGTGCTGCCTGAGCTCAAGCGTGACGGCTTCGACTTCCACGGCTGGCACTACGCCGATGCGACGGGCCACGGCACCTCCACCGCCGTCGGCGAGAACGATGTCATCTCCGGTGACGTCGCCGTCTACGCCACATGGGATCTGTCCGTGGTCGATCCCGGCGCCTCCGTCAAGACCTACACGCTGACCGTGTCCACCAACGGCGGCGAGATTCAGAACGGCGAGTTCAAGGGCCAGTACGGTGACGTGCAGTACACCGTCGGCGAGAACCAGAACGTGCTGTCCGTGCTGCCTGAGCTCAAGCGTGACGGCTACACCTTCCGCGGCTGGCACTACGCCGACACCAAGGCGCATGGCACGAACACGACCGTCGGCAAGGACGATGTGTTCTCCGCCGACGAGCATATCGTCGCGCTGTGGGATGCCGCGGACGTCGACCCGAACATGAACGTCGCCCAGTACACGGTCGTGTACAACACGAACGGCGGCAACATCGATGGCGAGACCGGTGACTTCTCCCTGCAGCTCGGCAAGGGCGAGACCATCCTCGACAAGCTGCCGACCTCCTCCACCCTCAAGCGTGACGGCTACAAGCTGGCCGGCTGGGCCTACGCCGAGACCGGCACCGACAAGGACGGCACCGCAGTGAAGTCCACGGACACCGTGAGCGGTGACGTGTACAAGCTCGTGGCCCAGTGGACCAAGGTCGTGCCCGCCGCCACCCTCACCCCGGCCCAGAAGGCCGAAGCGAAGAAGAGCGAGACGAAGCAGGCCGAGGCCAAGAAGGCCGCCGCAAAGCAGAACACCGGTGCCACCCTGAGCAAGACCGGTTCCGCCGTCGCCGGTGTGGCCGTGTTCGCCGTCGTCGCACTCGCCGGTGCCGCCGTCGTCCTGCAGCTGCGCAAGCGCGCCTGACCGGTAACGGTCCAATCCGGGATTCTCATACTTGGGTTGGTGTCCGGTCAAGCTTCTTCACATGCAGTTGAAGGCATGGAATCGCCTTCGAAATGATTCCGTGCCGGATGTATGGCCTAACGGCCATTAGCCCAAGGGGGCCCGGAACATCCTCGTGATGTTCCGGGCCTCTGTTTGTTTTCCCTCGGTGGAGTGCGGCTCCAGTTGATCTGCTGCTTCGTTTTGGGTTGCGGTTCCGTTTTGGGTTGCGGTCCCGTTCGGGCCGTGGCTTCGTTCGGGGTTTTGATCGCTCCGATTGGAATCCTGCCCTGTGCGATTCGTCCGGTGGCATGTGGCCGCCGATTCGTGAAACCGATTCCATTCCTTGGGTCTCTTCCGAGTAAGGTGGACGGCGGATAATTCCACCATCGAACGAAAGGAATCCACATGTTCGCTGCTGGCATCGACGCCGCGGAACGATACGACTACTGCGACGACGAATTCAAGACCGTCTACGCCTGGCTGCGCGACCCGGCGCTCTCATCGCTCGAGCCGGGCACGTACCCGATCGAAGGCTCGCACAGCGTCGCCTATGTGCAGGAATACGACACCCGCGAGGCCGACGAAGGCCGTTTCGAGACCCACGATCATTTCTTCGACGTGCATTATGTCATCGAGGGCCGCGAGCGCGTGTACCTGTGCAAGCGCAACGGACTCGTGCTGCACGAGCGTGACGACGACACCGATCTTTCACTGTATGACGATCCGGCCATCGACGGCGGCCTGCTGCTCGAGGCCGGCTCGTTCGTCGTGGTCGCTCCGGAGGACGCGCACAAGCCGCGCTGTTCCGCCAACCCCGGCAGCCGCGAGCACGTCCGCAAGGTCGTCGTCAAGGTCCCGGTCTGAGTTTTGACCCGACGCGATGGACTGCGTCGTGTATGCGCCGTTTTGCGTCGCAATCCATCGATATCGGCCTGATTCCCATGGACTGCGGCGTTTTTCGTTGAAAAAACGGCGCAGTCCATCGGCCGAGAATCATCCGTGGCCAAGAAACCGCATAATTGCAACGGTTCTGGTTTTCGTCCTGCGGATTTTTGATGGACTGCGTTGCAAAATGCCCGATATGCGCCGCAGTCCATCGGAATCCATCTGATTTTCATGAATTGCAATGCACTTTTCTAAAAATGTGCTGTAGTCCATTGACGGGTGTTTGACGCTGCGAATTTCATCGCTACGGCGATTCGGTGAGTTCCCTATTTGTGATAATCGCTTGTCAGTCATCCTGCCGGCACAGCTGGCGAATCGTCTCGTACTGTTCATCGGTGAGCTGTACGGCCGGTTCGCGAACGAGGGTGGAGATCGGCAGTCCCTTGGCCTTGACGGCTCCCTTGATCGCCGAAATGAACAGGTCCGCGCAATCGTAGATGGCCATGAGATGGCTGATGCGCTGGGCCGCCTTCACCGCCGTGGCGTAGTCTCCGGCCTGATATGCGCGGTGCATGGTGACGAACGTCTCCGGCTCCACATTGGTCAGTCCGCACAGTACGCCGTTGCCGCCGGAGACCCGGTTGACCAGGTAGTACTCGTCATAGCCGGAGAGCACCGAGAAATCGGGATTCGCCGGTCTGACCGCGCTGATGACCTTGCGTGTATGGCTGATGGTGTCCACGGTGTCCTTGATGCCGACGATGGTGGGGCACTGCCGCTGAAGCTGCGCCACGAGCTGCGGGCTGAGGTCGTTGCCGGTGCGGGCGGGGAAGTTGTAGAGGATGACAGGCAGGTCGGTGGCCTTGGACACTGTGGTGAAATACCGTTCGGCGGCCGCGTCGTTGGGGCCGAAGTAGTAGGGGCTGACCGCCACCAGTGCATCGGCGCCCGTCTGCTCGCAGAATTTCGCGAAGTCGACGACGTCGTCGATGTTCGTGTCGCCGATGCCGACGAGCACGCTCATGCGGCCGGCCACATGCCGTACGGCGAATTCGACCGCGCGCTTCTTCGTCTCCAACGGGAACGCGAAGAATTCGCCGATGCTGCCGAAGACCAGCACGCCGTCGATTCCTGCTTCGATGAGGTGGTCGAGATGTTCCCCCCATAATTCGAGGTCGAGTGTGCCGTCGTCGTGGGTGATGGTGATGGAAGGGCAGTATATTCCCTCGAATCGTACGGTCATGTTCGTGTGCTCCTTTGCTTGGGCGTCGCGGTCGGGGAAGGCTTTCCTCTTGGCCGACGACTGGTTGCCGTTATGCGACACGCCGTCGTCATCATTGAAAACA
The DNA here is from genome assembly GCF_010667655.1 of Bifidobacterium saimiriisciurei. Taxonomy (GTDB): domain Bacteria; phylum Actinomycetota; class Actinomycetes; order Actinomycetales; family Bifidobacteriaceae; genus Galliscardovia; species Galliscardovia saimiriisciurei. The sequence goes on along the minus strand of NZ_WHZU01000003.1, from coordinate 149,897 downwards.
TTGGTGTCGTTGACATATTTCTATCACGATTTGGTGCTTCGTTATCGAACTGTTATTCTAATTACACAACTTGTATACAAGATGTATTCAAAAAATACAACGAGTGTGCAGGTACTCCGACGTTGCCTTCCGAACGAAGTTGTTCGGGGGGGGGGCTTCGTCTGAGGATATTTCATCATTGGTATATCCATCAATTTCAATGGCATGCAGTAATGCACGTCGGCTTCAACGAAGAAGTGAAAGGAGTGCGCATGATTGACAGTGAAGCGGTTATCAGGCGCAACATGCCTGATTACCAGCTTTCCTCAGCTTGTCTCGGGTGAATGACCGTTTCGAAATTCAGTGATGAATCAAACGAACGCAACATTCATTTTCGAGACGGAAGGAAAGCATAACAATGAAAGCAGCAGTCGTTTACGGCCCCAATGATCTTCGCATCGAAGAGCGTCCAATGCCCGAAATCAAGGCGGCGGACGAGGTATTGGTGAAGATTCGCGCCGTGGGTGTGTGTGGTTCCGACATACACATGCTCGCCGGAGAGAATCCGTTCGCGAAGTTCCCGCGTGTGATGGGCCATGAGATGGTCGGTGAGGTCGTCGAGTTCGGCGATGCCGTCAAGGATCTCGAGCCGGGCGATCACATCGTCATCGAGCCGATCACCTATTCGGGCAAGAGCTATGCGGTGCGTCGCGGCATGCCGAACGTGAGTGAGGATCTCAAGGTCAACGGCGTGCACGTCGACGGCGGTCAGCAGGAGTATCTGGTCATCAAGAACATCCAGGCCCACAAGATCCGCAAGGACATCCCGTGGACCACGGCCGTGCTCGCCGAGCCCTACACCATCGCCGGACAGTCGTCCACGCGTGGCCAGGTCGGGGCGGCGGACCGTGTGTTCATCCACGGCGCCGGTCCGATCGGCATTGCGCTGACCCGCATCTGCAAGGTCAAGGGCGCCACGGTCATGGTCTCCGATGTGGTCGATGACAAACTGGAGTTCGCGAAGGCCAGCGGCGCCGACGTGGTGGTCAATCCCGCGAAGGAGGACTTGGTCGAGGCGGTGTACGAGTGGACCGGCGGGGAGATGGCGAATATCGTCATCGATGCCGCCTGCCTGCCGCAGACGTTCCAGAAGAGCTTCGACCTCGTCTCCGTGGCCGGCACTATCGTGGTGCTCGGCATGGACGGGACCCCGGTCCCGATTGCGCAGAAGCCGTTCATGGCCAAGCAGCTCACCGTGGTGGGCTCCCGCCTGCAGGCCTTCCAGTTCGATCCCATCATCCGTCTGCTGGAGGAAGGCGTCATCGGTGACGACGGCCTCGTCACCCACGTGATTCCGTTCGAGAAGGTGCAGGAGGGCATCGACCTCATGCACGAGCATCCCGAGCAGGTCAAGAAGCTGGTCCTCACCTTCGAGGACTGAGCCCTACGTGTTCGCTGCGGAAATTAATGCTTCGCAGCGCCTGTGGGGAGGCCTTCTGATGTGACCTCCCCATCAACAACGATTCCTCTTTTCCCATCGCCAGTAGGCAATGCGGCCAGCGGTGGGAGATGGGATTTCTCCTCAACGATGTAGAGAAAAAGGAAAGAATATGAGCAATAGTCAGGGAGTGCAAACCAAGAGCTCTTGGTTGCCCAAGGCGCATCCGGTCTCCTGGGGCATGTTGGCCATCGGCACCAGCTCCATGCTGTTGATTTCCATCGACAGACAGATTCTGCCCACCGTGCTTCCCGCCATCATGAAGGAGTTCGGCATGAACTCCACGCAAGGCGGTTTCATCAGCTCGCTGAACTTCATCGGCACTCTGCTCGGTGCCGCGATTATCGGCGTTGTCGCCGATAGCATTGGTCGAGGCTACAAGCGTACTTGGGCATGGTGGGGAAGCTGCTTCCTTGCCATTATCTCCGGTCTGGCCACGTTCTTCACCAAAGGCGTGTTCAACCTTCAGCTGTGGCGAGTGGTCATGGGACTTGGTACAGGTGCCATGGAACCTGCCAACGTCGCTCTCGTCAGTGACTTCTGGCAGAAGGAAAACCGAGGATTCGCCCTTGGTGTAAACCACACCGGTATGCCTCTCGGCCAGTTCATCGGACCTGCCCTGCTGTCGATTGTTCTGCTCTATGGCGGCTGGCGCGATGCCTTCCTATGGATTCCCGCCATCGGCATCCTGCTGATCATCGCCCAGTGGCTCGTCGGCAGCAAGAAGAACGAGATGAAGGTCCGTGGATGGATTGACGAGCATGGCATGACCCAGCCGTACTCCAAGGAGGATGTGGAGAACAAGCTCGGTGTCAAGCAGTCGTTCATGAACGCCGTCAACTCGCTGAAGAACCGTAATATCCGTCTGGCCATCACCATGGACTTCCTGTTCCTGTGGACGGAGATGGGCGTTGCCACCTTCCTTACCCTGTACCTGATGGATCACCTTGGCATCGGTCTTGCACAGGCAGCTCTGATTTCCGGCGCCTCCGGCATCACCGGTTGGTTCGGTCTGATTCTGTGGGGCACCGTTTCCGACCATATCGGCCGTCGTCCGGCTCTCGGCATCGTCACCGTCGGCTTCGCAGCCACCGTGTTCTGTCTCACCTTCATCAACAGCGTGCCGACCGCTTGGGCCATGCTCATTATCTGGGGCCTGTTCCGTAACGCGCCGTTCGCCGTCATCAACTCCCTGACCGTCGATTCCGCACCGAAGGAGGCGGCCTCCTCGCTCGGCTTCCTGGTCGGTATCGGCTACGGCCTCTCCGGCACCCTGGTCTCCCCGGTCATCGGCTGGGTCATCGACCAGTGGGGTTACTCCACCAGCTACGTCATCCTTGCCATCTCCTGCCTGCTGGTGTTCATCCCGCTGCTCATGGCCAAGGAAACCGCCGGTCGCAAGCTCAAGGCACAGCAGCTCAAGGGCTGAACGGCAGACGCGTACAACATCAATCAATCGCAATAACAATAAACAACCGCAATAACAAATCAACATTCATCAGATATGAAAGGTAATAATCATGGCTGAAGTGCAGACGCTGGTGGAATGCCACAACCGACTCGGCGAAGGCCCCTCCTACGACGATAAGAACGACTTGCTCTACTGGGTGAACATCTTCGAGAAGGAGATCTTCCGCTACGATTTCGCCACCGGTGAGGTCGAGAAGCGCACGCTGCCCAAGTACGTCGGCTACATCGTCCCGACGGAGAAGAAGGGCGTTGTGCTCGTAGGCCTTCAGGATGGTGTGTATCTCTATGATTACAGCGACTCCACACTGGAATTCATCGGTGGCCCTGATGGCCATGACCCGCTGACCTACCGTTTCAATGACGGTAAGTGCGATGCCAAGGGTCGCGTCTGGGCTGGTACCGCATCCTGGTTTGAGGAGCGGTTCGATGCGTCCTTCTACCGTGTGGAAAATGGTAAGTTCACTCCGATGCTGCAGGGCGTGAACGTTTCCAATGGCCTCGGTTGGAGTCCCGACAACAAGCACCTGTTCTATATCGATTCCGGCAAGTACACCGTCTATAAGTTCGATTTCGACGTCGAGACCGGCGAGATCTCCAACAAGCGTGTGCTCATCGATTTCAAGGATCAGCACGCCAATCCCGATGGCATGACCGTCGATGCTGACGGCAACCTGTGGATTGCCAACTGGGGAGGCTTCAAGGTTTCGCAGTGGAACGGTGAGACCGGCGAGAAAATGCGCGAGATCAAGTTCCCGGCCAAGCGAGTCACCTGCCCGGTGTTCGTCGGCAAGGACTTCTCCAAGATGGTCGTGACCACGGCGACGCATGGACTCTCCGACGAAGAGCTGGCGGAAGGTCCCGGCGCCGGCAACGTCTTCATCGTTGATGCCGGTGTCAAGGGCTTCAAGACCAACTTCTACGCACTGTAAATGATTCGTTGAATCCCTGGTCGGCAGGTTCCTTCCCTTTCCTCCTGCCGACCGCGATGCCGGCGCTCTGCATGGCGAGATGGCAGTCTCTGAATGAAGACGTCGGCATCATTCTTCGGCAAGTCACCTGGTGCGGAGAGAAAGGAGCGGACGTAAATTATAGTGCTAGTATGACGCAGAACAAGAGGGACGTGGTATACGGGTTCATTCGTGAGCGAATCGTCATGGGACAGTATCGCCCTGGCGATTTGTTGGATGAACAGACGTTGGCTGATGAGAACGGGGTGAGCCGCACCCCGGTCCGAGAGGCCGTGCGCCGTCTTGTGGAGGAAGGATTGGTGCAGGTCCTGCCTCGGAGGGGAATACTGGTCAGCCAGATTTCCCTTAAAGGAATCAACGACATGATGGAGGCTCGGTATCTGCTCGAACCATTTCTGCTGCGCAAGGGATTCCCATTGCTGGATGTAGAACAGTTAGTAGAATTCCGACGTCACGAGCAGAAGAAAATCGATGATGGTGATTCCCGGGTGGAACAATCCACTGAAGATTTCGATACCATATTGCACTTATATCTTTCCGGTAAAGCCGACAATGATTATCTGAGCGATACCATGCGTCGGCTGATGACTCAGAATCAGCGTATGAGGGCGCTTACCTCCACTCTGCGCAGCGAACGTGTGCTGGAATCCTGCCGCGAGCATGTGGCAATCCTTGATAGGGCAATCGACGGGGACCTTGACGGTGCTGTGATTGCGCTGCAGGAGCATCTGCGACATTCAAGGGAAAGCTACGGACTTCTTGGCGATTTCAAACACGAATATTTCAGTTTGTAAAGCGAAGCCTTTTTACAACATGCTGGCTTCGCTTGTCTTTAGGCAAAGGAGCCGTTTTATGTCTAGATTTACTGATGTCAAAGTATTCGATTTTCGTTTTCCGACGTCGAACACGTTGTCGGGTTCGGATGCGATGAACCCGGATCCGGATTACTCGTCGGCGTATGTGGAGATCCACACGGATGCGGACGATGGAATCAAGGGCGTGGGCTTCGTGTTCACGATCGGCCGCGGCAACGACGTGGTGTGCAAGGCGATCGAGTCGATGGGCGAGCGTCTGGTCGGCATGGAGGTCGAGCCGTTGCTGGACGACATGAAGAGGGCGTGGGACCTGTTCGTCCATGACTCCCAGCTGCGCTGGCTGGGCCCGGAGAAGGGCGTGGAGCACATGGCCATCGGCGCGGTGCTCTCCGCATTGTGGGACATCAAGGCCAAGCGCGCCGGCAAGCCGCTGTGGCGTCTGCTGGCGGAGATGGAGCCGGAGGAGCTGGTCTCCACGCTGGACTTCCGGTACATGACCGACGCGCTGACCCCCGAGGAGGCCGTCGAGATCCTCAGGGCCGGGCAGAGGGGCAAGGCCGAGCGCATCGAGCATCTGCTCGAGACCGGCTACCCGGGCTATTCGACCGCGGCAGGCTGGCTGGGCTACTCGGACGAGAAGATGGTGGCGCTGGCCAGGGAGGAGAGCCAGGTCAAGGGCTTCAGGCAGATCAAGCTCAAGGTCGGCCAGAACGTGGACGACGACCTGCGCCGCCTGGCCCTGGCGCGCGAGGCGATCGGCCCGGACGTGCGTCTGGCGGTGGACGCGAACCAGGTGTGGGACGTGCCCACCGCGATCGAGTGGATCAACCGGTTCCACGAGTTCGACCTGGCGTGGGTGGAGGAGCCCACCAGCCCGGACGACGTGATCGGGCACGCGACCATCGCCCGGGCGATCAACCCGATCCCGGTGGCCACGGGCGAGCAGATGCAGAGCCGCATCATGTTCAAGCAGTACCTGCAGGCCAACGCGTTCGGCATCATGCAGATCGACGCGACCCGTGTGGCGGGCCCCCAGGAGATCGTGCTGGAGTACCTGCTGGCCAGGAAGTTCAACAAGCCGGTGTGCCCGCACGCGGGCGGCGTGGGCCTGTGCGAGGCGGTGTGCCACTTCGCGATGTTCGACTACGTGGCCGTGTCGGGCACGACCGAGGGCCGCATGATCGAGTACGTGGACAACCAGCACGAGCACTTCGTGCACCCCACCGTGATCCGCAACGGCAACTACATGGCCCCGACCGCGCCCGGCAACGGCACCGAGATGACCCTCGAGACCGCCGAGAAATACCTCTACAAAGGCTGACCGACGGCGGGGCTGTCAACGAATGACTGACGGACTTCTCTCGACTGAGAGAAGTCCGCTTTTTATTGTCGATCGGCCCAGTCTTTGAGTTCATCCATTGAAGTCAGGTAAGGGAGGCTGGATGGAGTCGCGTTCGGGTATCCGAATGCAGCGTACTTTATTTTCAGCATCATGTCTGCGGCTTCGGTCTCTTCAGGGGTGAACCGTTCATGCAGGAGTATGAGCTGGAGCAGGGTTCTTTGAATCGATTGCTTCTCGGTGGCGTCGAGGGCGCGACGAAATTCTCGGCTCCAGCTTTCCACGAACGCAGATGGATTGAAACCGTCATAGAGTTCGGATCCGGATCGATTTAATACCGTAAAGCGGTGGAATAATCCGCTGGAAGCGATTAACGGAACGTTTTCCATCAGTGCGACGACAGTGTTTTCATGTGCTTTCGGAGGGGTCCATCGAGCCTCGTGCCCGTTGGCCATATCGAAGTAGAAACGGGAGAGAATGCCAAGACGGCTGAGCGTCGGAGGGACGGCGACCAATACGGCATGGGTGATTCGTCCCATGGCCTTTGCTCGTCGGGCTTCATTGAGTACGGTGGATGCATTCCTCCAGGTGCCTTCGATAATGGAGGATATGCCGTTTTCGTTGGTGTATTGGACCGTCATACCTCCATGCGCCGGCGGCATCGGCTGTGACGTCAGGCATGTCTAGCGGATGATTTTCCAGCAGTTCTCGGTACTGGGGATGGTATTGGCGAAAATCATCGCCGATGATGGGCAGAACAGTGTTATGCGAATATCGCTGTCGCATAATAATTTGTGTACGTGTTTTTCCTGAACCGGGTTGGCCGCCGATGAAAATGGTTACTGGCTCTGCGGATTTTTCGCAACTGGCGGCAATCGTTGGAAGAATACGCTTCTTCCAACGCGAAAGCACGAAGTCGTCGTTCATAGCAGCGTCTTCAGGTAACGTCGGCGATCATCCCATTCGCGCTTGAGCCTGATTTGCTCTTCTCTATCCGAATGCTTGGTATTCATCCGATGACGATTCAGCTCAAGGCTTTCCGCAAACCAGCGGCGATATGCATCATCATCATTGGAGGCCTCAGCTGAGTCCATAAGCGACTGTAGGTAGCCGCCAAGCATAGTCCCGCTCTCAAAGAACACGTCGTAGAGTGTAGAATCGTCGAGATTCTCCATCATCGGTGTCGGGGTGATACGTGATGCAGCAACTGATGTCATATTTCACCTCCCTGGCCATAAGTAAAAACATACTTCGACTTATTCTCTCATATTTCTGCCATTTGCGGTTGGTGTAATCTGGCCAGTCAGGTCAATTTGATGGCTTGCGGCCGTTATCCTCATTAACTGCGAAGACGGTATTTTTCTTGTATTGGTGTCTGGCATTTGCAGAAATATGGACAGGCTTACAGATTCCAATGGCTGATCTTGCCGGTATCATTATTCGTTCCGTGGCACTGCGGATTCTCGAATCGTTAATGTCAGAGGCAGACGTATGCTGTCTCCCCGTTTCGAGGGTGTGACTTCGTCGTTGTCTCGGAACAGTAGATTCAGTGCGGCGATTGCCATGTCGTCGATGGGCTGGGTGAGTGTGGTGAGGCTGGGGCGTAGCCACTTGCCGGTACGAATGCCGTCGCATCCGACCACGGAAAGATCCTGCGGGATGGAGATGCCATACTGTTTGCACACGGAGATCAGGCCGATTGCCACGATGTCGGATCCGGCGAATACCGCAGTTGGGCGATTTTCGGGCTGAGTTAAATATGTCAGTACACTGGCGCCATATTCTTCAGTGTAAGGGCCTGAGAATACGAGCTGTGGATCATAAGGGATTCCGGCGTTCTCCAATGCGGCTTGGTATCCGCGCAGACGTTCCGTGGTGGTGCTCAACATCGTCGGTCCGGCGATGTGGGCAATGCGGCGATGCCCCAGTGAAATAAGATACGACGTCGCCTGATAGGCTCCAGAATAATTATCCACGGTGACGATATTCGGATGAGACTGTGTAGGGATGGTTATATCCTCGTCAAGCAGAACCAATCTGATTGGCGAGGTGGCCAGATGATTCAGTGCGCGATTGGTGCGATGCATTCCGGCATAGATTAGCCCATCGAATTTTTTGGATTCGATGACGTGGTTCACCAGTCTGGATTCAGTGCTGGGCTGTCGACCTGAAACCATGATTTCCAACGTATGATTGCCTGCCTGAGCTTGTGCGGCGATGGCCTCACATAGGGATGCATAGAACGGGTTGGTGAGTTCCGGGACTATCAAGGCTATGTCGTGTCCAATTGATGGGCTGGCGGTGTGCTCGATGACGGGTCGATTGAGTGGAGGCGTTTTTGTCTCGGTGGTTTCATCCAGGGGGAAAGAAGGGGACGAATATCCGAGTTCGTTTGCGGCCTGACGGATCTTTTCAGCGGTTTCGGTCTTGATGGAAAGCTGTCCGCGGAAATAGCGGGATACCGTAGAAGCTGATACCCCGGCCTGTCTGGCCACTTGCGAGAGCGATGCCATTGCACTGACCTCATCAATTCTGTTGTTCCGACGTTGTTGGTTCGACATCGTGTGACCGCACTGCGACGAGCGAGGGGCAACGATTCGTTTTGTTTTCCCAGTGTATCTCGTGGTGGTAGGGGGGAGTTTGTTTTTTGCCATTTTCGTTGCGTAAATTTTGCGCATCGATGCGCCATGAGGCGACACGCCGTTGCGTTGATTGCTGGAAATATAGCAGTTACATTAAAGACAACGTTGCGCAATGAAACGCAATATGATGTGATATCAACGCAATCAATGATGAAAGGAAGTTGATATGGCGAAAGTTCTTTTGGCGGGGGAATCGTGGATTTCCTCTACTACTGAATTTAAGGGATATGACTCGTTTACCAGTACCAAACTGGAGATTGGGTGCGAGGTTTTGTTGCGTGAACTACGCAACGCTGGACATGAAATCACTCACCTTCTGGCTCACGACGTTCCTGAGCATTTTCCGTGGACTCGCGATGAGCTCGATCGATATGACGTGGTGATTCTTTCCGACATCGGTTCCAATTCGCTTGTGCTGTCTAATGGCGTATTTGCCTTGGGAAGGCCTTCTTTCAATCGTATGATGCTGCTGCGTGATTGGGTGAGGGACGGTGGCTCCCTGATGATGGCCGGTGGCTATCTTTCGTTTGCTGGGTTCGAGGGCAAGGCCCATTATCGCGGTACTCCGGTGGAGGAGGTTCTGCCGGTTGAGATTCTGCCCTATGATGATCGCGTCGAGGCACCGCAGGGAATCAATCCAAAGGAAGTCGGGGCCAATGTGATTTGCGATGGATTGGGGGAGTTCCCTCGAATTCTTGGATATCAGAAGGTGACTCCGAAAAGTGACAGCCATGTACTGATGACGGTGGATGATAATCCGCTGCTGATTACGGGAACGTATGGGAAAGGACGGTCCCTTGCTTATACCACTGATATTGCGCCTCATTGGGCATCCGAGGAATTCATGGATTGGTCGGGATATGGGCCATTCTTCTCCCGCTGCATCGATTGGCTGGCCGGTACCCTATAGGCCGACTTCGTAAAACCTTTCATTTCCATTCGACTTCAAAACGTTCCATGCATTAATCATCTAATCAATTGAAAGAAGAAGATCATGTCCAATTCATCTTCGTCGCTTAACGGTGGTAAGTCGGTTGCGGTTCCGCTGCTGTTCCTTGCCACCGTGCTCGCGGGTATGCTTTCCCCCATGCAGTCTGCCGTAAACGGGCAAGTGGGCAAGGAGCTTGGTGATGGCAACGCTTCTGCGGTGGTGTCATTCGGATCCGGATTAGTGGTGATGATTATCATCATTTTGGCTCGTAGCTCTACACGTCAGCAGTTCGCTTCGATTCCTGGAAAGATTACTTCTCGGTCGATTCCTTGGTGGAATTGGCTTGCCGGTTGCTGCGGGGCGATGGTGGTGTTCTCCGAGGGAGCTTCAGCATCGGTGCTGGGTGTCGCTACTTTCCAGACCACGCTAATTTCCGGCATGGTGCTTTCGGGTTTGCTGTGCGATCGCCTCGGTATTGGCGTCGACGTCAAGCAGCCATTCAATTTCCCTCGAATCCTCGGTGCTGTGCTGGCTATCGTTGCTACGATTCTGGTGGTGCTGCCGAATTGGCAGGCTCCGTCGGTGATTGCACTTGCCGTTCTGCCGTTCCTTGCCGGTCTGCTTGCGGGCTGGCAGCCGGCCGGTAATTCTGCGGTGGCCCGAGAGACCGGATCTATGCTGGTCTCCATCACTTGGAACTTCATCGTTGGTTTCTGCGTGCTCGGTAGTGTACTGCTCGTCCGTGTGCTTACCGGTGCTGTTTCCTTCCACCTGCCGAAGACGTGGTGGATGTATCTTGGCGGTCCTCTCGGATTGCTGTCCATTGCGCTGATGGCTTTGCTGGTTCGTGGCCTTGGCTTGTTGCTGCTTGGTCTGGCGTCCACTGCTGGTCAGCTGATTGGTTCGGTGTTGATTGATTGGCTGGTGCCTGCGCTCGGCAATCATGTATATGGAATCACCGTGGCCGGTGCACTGGTTGCCTTGGTCGGTGCTGCAATCGCCATGATCCCTTCCGCGAAGAACGAGGTGTCGGTCAGCGACATCGCGCGTGAGCAGACCGTGTCGTCGGTAGACCGGTAAGGAGGCGTCTCATATGTGCACGGGCATTGAACTGACAAGTATTCAAGGCAATCCTTACTGGGGAAGGACTCAGGATTTCGAGCAGGATTTTGAATACGCGGGTGTGACGATTCCTTCTGGAACCCGTATCGCTTCCACCACTACTCCTTTTACCGTGAAATGCGCGGTCATGGGCATTGTTTGGGCCGAGGATGTGCATGAACATCCCGTGGTGCTTGACGGCATCAATGAACATGGCATTTGCGGTGGCTCGTTCTATTTCGACCACTTCTATCGGTATGTCTCTACTGAGAAAATTCGGGAATCCGGCAAGGTGGTACTGCGTGGTGAGGAGCTGGTTACATGGATTCTTACGCAGTATTCGTCTCTGGATGAGATTTGTAATCGATTGAATGATGATATCGGTATCACGACTGAACCCGGTCCGATGATGGGGATGTCCGTGCCCCAGCATGCCGTGTTCCAGGACGAGACAGGCAGGTCAATTGTGGTGGAACCTTCGAAGGAGAACGGATTCCGTATCTTTGAGAATCCTCTGGGCGTATTCACCAATGCGCCTACCTTCGATTGGCATCTGAATAATCTCAAAACGTATCTGGAACGTTCGTCGAATCGTACGTTTGCGTATCGTGATGATGAGCCCATAGCTCGATTCACCATGGACGAGCCGATGAGTGGACCTCTTGGGCTGCCAGCCGACTACAAGCCGGAATCTCGGTTCTTGCGTGCGGCCTATGCCAAATTAATGTCGGTTGAGGTAACTGACGAAGAGGCGGTCAACCAAATTTTCCAGTTACTCAGCTGTGTAAACACGCCTAAGGGCATGCTGAGGATTCGGCAGGATAAGCAGGTACTGGTTCCTTGGACTCAGTACACTGCGGTTTACGACATAGCAGGAAAGACCCTGTATGCAAATACTTACGATAATCACGCCGTACGTGTGATGAAGTTTGATGATTCCAGCCGGTGGGGAAGCGGACTGCGGTATTTCCGCTTCTATGAAGACAAGCCGCAGTACGTGCCGTTCGGCGAGTGGTGATTGCCGACCAATGTCGTATCATCTGACTAATTTTCGGTTGCTTTCGTTTGTGTTTCCGTTGATGTTGTGACCGGTTATGGGTGGGTGCCGCTGTATTGCGGGATCCGCCCATATTGATGTTGCGGAATCTGATGCCACTGAATCGCGTATTTGGTGATTGCGGCCGATGAGGATCGTAATCGTGATTGATTCGTCCCGCTAATCCTTCTTTCGCCTTGTCGATTATGGACTGTGTCGTATATGCGCCGTTTTGCGTCGCAATCCATCGATATCGGCCTGATTCTCATGGACTGCGGCGTTTTTCGTTGAAAAAACGGCGCAGTCCATCGGACGAGAATCATCCGTAGCCAGGAAACCGCATGATTGCAACGGTTCTGGTTTTCGTCCTGCGGATTTTTGATGGACTGCGTTGCGGATTCCGGTAAATGCGCCGCGGTCCATCGGAATTCTCCCGTTTCCTATGGATTGCGTTGCAAATCTCGATAAATGCGGCGCAGTCCACTATGAAGCATGGGGCCTATGGATTCCATTGCGAATCGGGATGAATCGATCGCAATCCATCAAACGTGTGCGTGGCGACGCTTTGCGTCACGCGGATGTGGATTGCTGCACAAGGATCGTCGCGGCCCATCGGGTGGAAGGGAGCCGTCATGCATGAGGCAGGTGGGGGCCTGCCATGTCATGTATAGGGACGAGTAGGGGAGCGGCGATGAAAGCTCCACGAAAAAACGGATTGGCGGAATCCACGAGAAAGGGGCGTCGATTGTGCCGGTCTTGGCATGAATCGTCGGGGAATCGGCGAAGGACCATTGAACAATGACGTGATGGCTGGCTTATATCGGACTTTGGCGATGCCATTGATTCCAATGTCTTACGTGGGGCGTCTCCGATCTGGAAAGCTGCCGATCTCGACGGCTGCGGGGGATTTCGAAGGCCGCAGGACCTTGATGGCCGTGGAGGTCCGGCCGGTTGCCCCGCGCCTTGTTCGGGGAATGTCGAAGGAAAACGGCGACTGGTCGATTGCATTCTTGCGTGTGGTTATTGGGACAGCGTGTCGCAAGCTATCGCAACGTGACCGGCAGACTATCGATTATTGCGAAAACCTTTTTTAGGGCATCGTTTCCCAAAACGGGTTGACGCATCGTATTTTCATGTTATTATCTTGTTATAAATCAATTATAATTTAAAAATAATCAAGGGATAACGAAGAAGATTCGCATGATTCCAACGGTTTGCGTCAATGATGAGGTAAACGAACCATCGCCTGCCAAGTCATTGCATCAATGTCGTGAAGCCGGGCATGGGGCGAAAGCCACCAGCGCGGCGACGTGACGGCCGGCGGACCCATCGGATCGGATTCGTACGGGGCATTCGAACGATATCGGGCCGCATTCGAATGCCGACAACACCACGGCCCGGACTCCTCGACGACGAAGAGGAACGCGACGCGTTCAGCGATGAACCCGGTGAGAACCGGTGCCGGTGCAGACCGGCGGCGAAGCACAAAGGAAAGGACGACCAATGAAGGCCATCGTAGTGAAGGGACCTCACGAGCTCAGCATCGAAGAGGTGGCGAAGCCGCAGATCGAGGAACGTGACGACGTGCTCGTCAAGATCAAGGCCGTGGGCGTGTGCGGCTCCGATGTGCACATCCTGCATGGCGAGAACCCGTTCGTCACCTACCCCCGCGTGATGGGCCACGAGATGGTCGGCGAGGTCGAGGAGGTCGGCTCCGGCGTGAACGACCTCGAGCCGGGCGATCACATCGTCATCGAGCCGATTACCTACTCCGGCAAGAGCTACGCGGTGCGTCGCGGCATGCCGAACGTGAGCGAGGACCTCAAGGTCAACGGCGTGCACGTCGACGGCGGCGAACAGGAATACCTCGTCATCAAGAACATCCAGGCCCACAAGATCCGCAAGGACATCCCGTGGACCACGGCCGTGCTCGCCGAGCCCTACACCATCGCTGGCAACTCCACCACCCGCGGCGACGTGCGCGCCGGAGACCGCGTGCTCGTGCAGGGCGCCGGCCCGATCGGCATCGCCATCCTGCGTGTGGCCAAGGCCAAGGGCGCGACCGTGATGGTCTCTGACATCGTCGACGAGAAGCTCGAGTTCGCGAAGGCCAACGGCGCCGACGTGGTCGTGAACACCAGGACCCAGGATCTCAAGGAGGCCGTCGCCGAGTGGACGCACGGCGAGATGGCGAACATCGTGCTCGACGCCGCCTGCCTGCCGCAGACGTTCCAGGCCTGCTTCGACCTCGTCTCCGTGGCCGGCACCATCGTGGTGCTCGGCATGAGCCCCGAGCCGGTCCCGATTCCGCAGAAGCCGATCATGGCCAAGCAGCTCACCGTGGTGGGCACCCGCCTGCAGGCCTTCCAGTTCGACCCGATCATCCGCATGATGGAGGCCGGCACGCTGCGCGACGACGGCATGGTCACCCACGTCTTCGACTTCAACGACGCCGAGAAGGCCTTCAAGCTGCTCGATGAGCACCCCGAGGAAGTCAAGAAGCTCGTCCTGACCTTCGGCGACTGAAGTTCCCGGCGAATGACATCCGCATCGGCGTCCACGGCCGGTTCCTCCGGCCGGACGCCGAATGCGACAACTGAATTTTCGACGGTCGTCGCAGCGCCTCGCGACATCGCCGATACCCCCGAACGTCGGGCGGCCGGTTTCGCCGGAGCGGAAGGTTGTCTTCCGTCCTGACCAGGTTCCGCCCCGGTTTTCCGCCCTTCCTCCTTGCCGGCCGCCCACGTTCGACACCTTCGGCATTCCCGCACGGACGATGAAGTCCGTGCCCGGAGATTTCAACAGATTTCCAACAGAATTTCCGACATCGGATCTTCCGACAGATTACAGATTTTCCAATATCAACGCACGAAAGAGAGAAGAATCATGGCTGATTCCACTGCCGTCGCGCCTCAGGCGAATGGCGCCGAGCCAACGCTGGCCCAGCGCACCACCGCCGATCTCATCAAGGCCGCCGTCTCCGGCTGGCTCGGCACCGCGCTCGAGTTCATGGACTTCCAGCTCTACTCGCTGGCCGCCGCACTCGTCTTCAAGGACATCTTCTTCGGCCATGGCTCGCAGGCCATCGCCATCATGTCGGCCATGGCCGTGTACGGCGTGGGCTACGTGGCCCGCCCGATCGGCGCCTGGTACTTCGGTCGTCTGGGCGACCGCATCGGCCGCACCAAGGTGCTGTTCATCACCATCGCCATCATGGGCTGCGCCACCACGCTGATCGGCGCGCTGCCCACCTACGACCAGGTCGGCCTGCTCGCCCCGGCACTGCTCGTGCTGCTGCGTCTGGCCCAGGGCTTCGGCGCCGGCGCCGAGATCGCCGGCTCCTCCGTGCTCCTCGCCGAATACGCCCCGAAGAAGCACCGCGGCATCGTCTCCGCGTTCACCGCGCTCGGCACCAACTCCGGCACCCTGTTCGCCGGTCTGATCTGGGCCATCCTGCTCGGCTGGCTCGGCAACGACGCCGTCGTCAACTGGGGCTGGCGCATCCCGTTCCTCGGCTCCGTCATCGTGATGGGCGTGGCCGTCTTCATCCGAATCCACCTCAAGGAGACCCCGGTCTACGAAACCTCCGTGGAGGAGACCATCGCCGGCTACGACAAGCCGATCGACAAGGATTCCGAGAAGGCCCGCAAGGAGGCCGAGAAGAAGGCCGCCGCCGAGATCGCCAAGACCCCGCGCTCCCTCAAGGCGTTCATCATCGCCTGCGTCCTGCGCTTCGGCCAGTGCGGCAACTCCGGCATGGTGCAGACCTACCTCATCACCTTCCTCACCGCCAACCTGCTCGTCTCCAAGTCCGTCGCCTCGAACGTGGTCGTCTACTCCTCGCTCGTCGGCTTCCTGACCGTGCCGTTCATCGGCTGGTGCGGCGACCGGATCGGCCGCGAACGCATGTACAAGATCGTCACCATCGTCGGCCTGATCATCATCGTCCCGTGCTTCCTGCTCATGGTCAACAACCTCGGCACCGACACCACGCTCGAGCAGACCGCCAACGGCATGATCCCGCACTTCTCCAACCCGACCCTGCTGTTCTTCATCGGCTACATCGTGATGCACAACATCACCGTGCTCTCCTTCTTCTCGCTGGAGAACATCACCATGGCCGAGTGCTTCGGCTCCGCACACCGCTACGAGCAGCTCGCCCTCGCCAAGGAGATCCCGAACCTGATCACCGGCGGTTTCGGCCCGCTGATCGCCGCCGCGCTGGTTACCGTGTTCAACTCCTGGATCGCCCTCGCCGTGCTCATGGCCTTCTACACCGTGTGCACCCTGATCGCCGCGATCATCAT
Organism: Bifidobacterium saimiriisciurei; assembly: GCF_010667655.1. Classification (GTDB taxonomy): domain Bacteria; phylum Actinomycetota; class Actinomycetes; order Actinomycetales; family Bifidobacteriaceae; genus Galliscardovia; species Galliscardovia saimiriisciurei. The sequence goes on along the minus strand of NZ_WHZU01000003.1, from coordinate 133,811 downwards.
GCCGGAGGTCACCGGCCGCGACCTGACCGCCCGCGAGGACGCGATGTGATCGTTTCGATGTGATCGTCGCAAGGCGATCGCCTGCAGGATGGCCGTCGGAGGATGAGATCTCTCGTGAGATGCCCCCGACGGCCGTCCTCCCTGATTGTTCATCAACCGGTTCCCGCGGCCGAAGCGGACGATCCCGCTGGAGGCCTGACCGCCCGCGCTGCCAGCGGCCAACGGAATCATGATGACGGAAACACCGCGCCCGACCCCGGAGGATATGCCCCCTAGGGTCGGGCGCAGTCATTGGCGACGGGCTGCCGTCGCGCTGGTGACGACGATTCCGCGCGTCGCCCGACAATCAACCTCATTCACGTATCGTGACCGGAATCGAAGCCGACGTCGATGATGCCGCCGGTGTCGAAGGCAATCGTTTTCTTCCGTATTCCCCCGTTTCATCGTCCGACGTGTCGGTAATCGTGCCGTTTACGCGTAGGGGAAACGTTACACGCTCGTCGGACGTACGAAAAACGGAGGAAAAGTTGGAAATATTGGTTTTTCGGCCACTTGACCATAGGTAATATGTGCAATTATGACACGGAGCAAGAAGGATATCGCGTACGAATATCTGCGTCAGCGGATCATATCGTGCGAATTGAAGCCTGGTGACTATCTCGACGAGCAGGAGGTCGCCCAGTCGCTGGGTATCAGCCGTACCCCCGTTCGCGAAGCGGTCAATCGGCTTGCGGAGGAGAAGCTGCTGCAGCTCATGCCGCGCAAGGGAGTGGTGGTCAGCCAGCTTTCCGTCAAGGACGCGTTCGACATGCTGGAGACCCGTCAGATGGTCGAGCCGGAGATCCTGCGCAAGGCTTTTCCCAATCTTGACCGTGAATCGGTGATCAGGTACCGCGATTACGTGGTCTCGAAGATCGAGTCCAAGGACGCCACCACGGAGGAGGTCAGCCGCGACTTCGACTTCGAGCTCCATATGTATTTCGCCGAACGCACCGGCAACTCCTGTCTTGTGGACATCATGAAGATGCTGATGACGCAGAACCAGCGTGTGCGTGCGGTGATGGCGTCCATCCGCTCCGAACGCGTGCGCGATGCATGCCGGGAGCATCTGGCCATCCTCGATGCCATCCTCGCCGGCGACGAGGAGAAGGCCGTCGAGGCGATGCGTCTGCATCAGGACAACGCCATCGAGGACTTCCGCCACCATTACCGCACCCGTCAGGCGTTTTTCATGTGATATCGACAGGGCCGGCGATAGACTGGCGGTGACGGTCTCGTCGGCCGGCCACGGCCGCCGAAACCATGTCGTACACGCCATAGTCACGTATAATCGCGTTTGATTCAAGGAGCCCAATCATGGTGATGCATCGCAATCTCGGCCCGTTCGACACCACGGCCATCGGCCATGGCGAAATGCCGCTGACCATCGAAAACAACCGCGGCCATGCCGTCGGCATCGAGACGCTGCATGCTTCGCTCGACGCCGGCTGCCGCCACATCGACACCGCCTGGGCGTACTACACGCCGGGCGAGGAGGAGCAGACCGGCGAGAAGCTCACGCGCGAGGCGCTCGAGACCTGGAGCGGTCCGCGTGACGAAGTGACCGTCGCCACCAAGATCGGTCTGCGCCGCGAATGGGGTCCGAACGGCGAGCCGCTGTGGCCGCGCGACGGCAAGCCCGAGCATCTGCTCGCATATGGCAAGCAGTCGGCGCAGGCGCTCGGCGTCGATGCCATCGACCTGCTGTACCTGCACCGTCACGATCCCGAGGTGCCGTACAACGAATCCATCGAGGCGCTGAAGCAGCTTGTCGACGAGGGCGTGGCCAAGTACGCCGGCGTCTCCAACGCGAGCATCGAGCAGATCGACATCGCCCGCGGCATCCTCGGAGACAAGCTCATCGCCGTGCAGAACCAGTACTCGCCGATTCATCTCGAAACGCAGGACACGCTCGATTACTGCGCCAAGCTGGGGCTGGCCTTCGTCTGCTGGTCGCCGCTCGGCGGCTACCGCCATCCGTACGACGAGTCCAAGTTCGACCCGTTCCGCGATGTCGCGGCCGCGCATGGCGTGAGCTACCAGCAGGTCGTGCTCGCGTGGGAGCTCGCCAAGGGCGACCACATGTTCGTGATTCCCGGCGCGCACCGTCCCGAGACCATCCTCGATTCGCTCAAGGCCGGCGATCTTGAGCTCACCGACGAAGAGCTCGCCAAGCTCGGCTGAGACCGCGGCAGTTCGGTCGGCACCGTGTCCGGAGGCCTCCCTTAGGGGAGGCCTTTTGTTTTCCCGGGTTATTTTTCCTCCTGTTTTTCCCATCATCGGCGTGGATTATCCACGGATTGTTATTGTTTTATACGTTGGTTATAACAAAGAAATAATCAACGTATAACCAAGGACGATTGTATGGAAGAAGATGCGCGATGCGGCGTGAGGTTCTATGGGAGGCAGGTCTGACGTCCCCCGCGAGCATATGGACACGCGAATCCGTCCGTCCGATCTCCCGCATTCATCCATGTCAGGCCGCACGGCGGAACGTCGCCGCATGCGGTGGTGAAAGGAGCGACCCAATGAGCAAGCGTGTACCCTACGAGCAGGTCGAGGAAACCATCCGCAAGGCGTTCATCGCCGTCGGCATGGACGAGGACAAGGCCGCCACCTGCGCCGCCGTCCATGCGGAGTCCAGTGCCGCCGGCGTGGAGAGCCACGGGCTGAACCGTGTGCCCCGATTCGTCGAATACGCGCGCAAGGGCTGGGTCAACCTCGATGGCGAACCGCGGCTGGTCAAGGCCGTGGGGGCCGTGGAAAATTACGACGGACAGCTCGGCATCGGCGTGACGAACGCCCTCTTCTGCACCGACCGCGCCATGCAGCTCGCCAGGGAACACGGCATCGGCTGTGTGACCCTGCGCAACACGACCCACTGGATGCGCGGCGGCACCTACGCATGGCGCATGGCCGAGGCTGGCTACGTGGGCATGAACTGGATCAACACCGAAAGCTGCATGCCGATGTGGGGCAGCGTCGAACCGAGCGTGGGCAACAACCCGTTCTGCGTGGCCATCCCGCGCGAGAACGGGCCGGTCGTGGTCGACATGGCCATGAGCCAGTACGCCTACGGCAAGCTGGGCGTCTACCGCCTCGCCGGCAAGAAGTTGCCGTTCCCCGGCGGATTCGACTCCGAAGGCAACCTGACCGACGATCCCGGCAAGATCGAGGACAGCATGCGCATCCTGCCCACCGGATACTGGAAGGGCAGCAGCCTCGCCATTGCCCTGGACCTCGCCGCGGCCTTGATGTCGAACGGCATGACCGGCTCCGACATGGACGGGGCCGGAAACGGCAGCTGCGGCGGATGCAGCCAGGTGTTCATCGCCTTCGACCCCGACATGTTCGGCGACCACGACGAGAACCAGGCCAAGCTCGACCGTCGCATCGACGCCGTGCACAACGCCCGCCCCGAGGACCCTGACCGTCCGGTTGCATACCCCGGCGAGCACGCGCTCGCCAACCGCGAGCGCAGCCACAGGGAGGGTGTCGTCGTGGACGAGGTCGTGTGGGATCAGGTGTGCTCGATCGCCGACGGCAACATCGACGTCGTCGACATCGCCAGCAAGTAGGTTGCCTGCCTCCGATCCATTCCGGAGGGCGTCATCCCAGCGCGCGCACCACGGCGGCCAGGCGTTCGGCGGCGTCGGCGAACTCGGCCGGCGTGGTGTATGCGTAGCTCAGGCGCAGTGAATTGTCGCCCTCGAAGTCGTAGATATCGCCCGGATTGAGCAGCACTCCGGCCTCGACGGCCTTCTGGAACAGCCGGCCCATCGGCATCGGTTCGTCGAACGTCAGCCAGATGTAGAAGCCGCCGCCGGGCGTGTTCCAATGCGCGATGCCGTCGAACAGGCGGTCGAGCGTCGCCAATGCGGCGTCGCGGCGGCGGCGTAGCTCCTTGTTCAGTTCGGCGAGGAACATACCGTACCTGCCGCTGGTCAGGAACCGGGCGAACACCCACTGCGACAGCAGGCTCGCGCCGTAGTCCATCTGCATCTTCACGTCGGCGAGGCGATGCACGATCGGTTCGGGCGCCACGATCCAGCCGATGCGCAGACCCGGTGCCAGCGCCTTCGACGCGCTGCCGAGATAGATGACCATGCCGGTCTCGTCCATTGATTTCAGCGGGACGGGCGATTGCGACCGGGTGGGGGAGTCGTCGAAGACGAGGTCCTGATAGGCGCCGTCCTCGATGATCGGCAGACGGTTGGCCACGCAGCATTCCAGCAGTTCGCGGCGTCTTGCCTCGCTCATGGTGACGCCGGTGGGGTTGTGGTTCGTCGGAATCGTGTAGAGCACCGAGCCGCGTCCATTGCGCCCGCTGCGGCGGGATGGCGCGGGATGCGCGGGCGTCGACGTCGGAGCGGCGGCGCTTGCCGTGGCGGCGGTGGCCGCCGACGTTGCCGTGCCGCCTGCGAGTATGTGCGACAGCGCCGTGACGTCGATGCCGTTCGCATCCATCGGCACGCCGGCGAGATGCATGCCCGCCGATTGGAACACCTGCAGCGACTTGATGTAGCTCGGCGCCTCGGCGAACACGGTCGAGCCCGTGCTCAGCAGGCTCATCGAGATGATCTGCAGGGCCTGGAGGGCGCCGGACGTCACAAGAATCTGCTCAGGCCCGGTCTTGATGCCCGATTCGCGCATATGCGCGGCGATGGCCTCGCGCAGTTCGGGGATGCCCTCGGGTTCGGGGTATCCCATCGAATCGATTTCGCTTGCGGCCTCGGTAAGCACGTCATGCCACATGTCGCGGGGGAAGAGCCGCGGGTCGAGCTCGCCGGTGCCGAGCCTGGCCATCGATGGGTCGAATTCCAGACGGTTGATGGCCTGGATGGTGGTGTTGTTCGCCTTGAAGAATCCCGACGATACATAGTCCGCCCAGTCGGGGGCGCCCGGCAGCATCAGGGACCATGTGTTGCTGACGATGCGCGTGCCGGCGCCGTGCAGTCCCTCGACGATGCCGTAGTCGGCGAGTTCGTTGATGGCCGCGATCACCGTCGAACGGTTCACGCCGAAGCCTTCGGCCAGCGCGCGCTGCGACGGCAGGCGCGAGCCGATCGGCCACGCGCCGCCCGAGACCTGCGCGCACATGTACTGCACGATCTGCTCGGTGATCGGCACTCCCGATGCGCGGTCCGGCTTCCAGTCGATGACGAGCGGCGCTGATCGTGCCATGGTCGGTCCTCCTCGGGGCGTTGTGGGCGAAGCATATGGTCCGGTGCCTGCGCCGACCGTTGCCATGCGTCGGCCGGCACAGTGTCCATGAAAGTGTTCTTGGCGGATTGGCGGCTCTTTGGTTGAGCGCACGCTCCGCGTTTTGGCTGGTTGCCGATTGGTATTGTACTCCTACAATAATCGTTTGGTCATATAAAATTGCAGTAATTGCAATGAAATCAGTCGAGTGATGATGGTGTTTTGGCATGATTTGGGTGGATTGTGATAAACCAACCAAAACCAACTTGGCTGATTTGCCGGTCGATGGATCGGTTGATTGGGAAGAAAGTGTGCATCGGTGATCATGGGGTTCTATCTGCAGGGATTGACGGTCGGATTGGCGTATATCGCGCCCATCGGCATGCAGAATCTGTTCGTCATCAACTCGGCGCTGACCAAGACGCGTCGTCGCGCGCTGGCGACCGCGCTCATCGTCATCGTGTTCGAGGTGGCGCTTTCGCTCTCCTGCTTCTTCGGCGTGGGGTCGCTGATGCAGCGGTACGAGTGGCTGCAGCTGGGCGTGCTGGCCATCGGCGGGCTGGTGGTCATGCGCATCGGCGCGGGGCTGCTGCGCGCCAGGCCGGAGACCGAGGGCGGCGCGAAGACGGACGACGGCACGAAGCCCGCCGCGAAATCCATGACGAAGTCCGACGACCTCGGCCACACCATCTCCACGGCGTGCGTGGTCACCTGGTGCAATCCGCAGGCCATCATCGACGGCACGCTCATGCTCGGCGCATTCAGCGCCACGCTCACCGCATCGCAGTCCACGCCGTTCATCACCGGCGTGGAGACCGCGTCCGTCGGCTGGTTCATCGGCGTCACGCTGCTCGTCTCCGCGTTCCGCGACCGCTTCAGTCCGAAGGTCATCGGCGTGCTCAACAAGGTGTGCGGCACGGTCATCATCGTCTACGGACTCAAGCTGCTCGCCGAATTCGCCATGGCGGTGCTGTAGCGCCCGCTGCGGGGGGCGGAATGGGGAGACGCGCTTTCCGGAATCCGGGGCGGTATTTTGGAGATAGGCCTCGGCTAGACTGGCCTATGCTATGACTTCATCAATGGAAACCCTGAACATGTTGACCCCTACCGCGTCCATCGTGCGGCGGCATCGCCCCGAAGTGCTCGCGCCCGCCGGCAACCTGCGCGGACTCAAGACCGCCATCGACTACGGTGCGGACGCCGTCTACTGCGGCGGCAAGGCCTTCGGCATGCGAAGCGCGCCGCGCAACCTCAGCCTCGCCGACTTCGAGGAGGGCGCACGCTACGCCCATGCCGTCGGCTCCCGCGTATACGTCACGCTCAACGTACTGCCGCGCAACGCCGAGGTCGAGGCGATCCGCGACTACATCGGCCAGCTGAAGGACACCGGCATCGACGCACTCATCGTCACCGACATCGGTGTGATGATGATGGCGCATCAGGTCGCGCCCGACCTCGAACTGCACGTCTCCACGCAGGCCGGCGTCACCAACTACGGCGCCGCGCAGGCGCTCTACGAGTTCGGCGCCCGACGCGTCGTGCTCGCCCGCGAGATGGACCTGCAGGCCGTGCGCGACATCCGCGCCCGCATCCCCGACGACATGGACATCGAATGCTTCGTGCATGGCGCCATGTGCATGGCGTTCTCCGGCCGATGCCTGTTCTCCAACTATCTCACCGGCCGCGACGGCAACCACGGCGAATGCGCCCAGCCCTGCCGCTGGAAGTACTCCATCGTGGAGGAGAAACGGCCCGGCCAGTACTATCCCATCGAGCAGACCGAGGAGGGCGCATACCTCTTCAACTCGCAGGACATGAACATGCTCGAGCACATCGACGATCTTCTCGACTCCGGCGCGAGCAGCCTGAAGATCGAAGGCCGTTCGAAGAGCGCCTACTATGTGGCCGCCATGACCAACGCCTACAAGACCGCCGTCAACGAATACATGGTGCAGCGCGGATTCGAGGACTCCGACGGCAACGTGCTGCGCCCGTTCCGCGATTGCGTGATCCGACCGGGCGACCCGGACTTCGAAGGGACCGCCGACGATGACATCGAACGCAACGCCGACAAGGCATTCGCCGGCATGCCGGGCGAGACGCCGGTCGAAGGCGATGCGGACCCCGGCGCCTCCGGCGTTGTGGAGGACGCCGCGGCCCGTTCCGCCGGCGGGGCGCAGCTCGACGACCTGAGCTACCGTGCGCGCTCCACCCGCCGCAAGTCCAACACGCGCGAGGAGGTCCTGCCCGAAGGCTGGCATCACGCGAGATGCCGTCCGACGACGCGCGTCGAACTGCCCGAATGGCTGGTCGAGGAACCGTACAAGGTGGCCCACCGCGATTATTCCACCGGCTTCTACTATCCCGAGCACAAGGTGACGCAGAACACCGACCGGTCGGCATACTTCCGCGACTGGCTCGTCGTGGGCGAAGTCCTCGGCTGGAGCGCCGAACGCGGCGGACGCGTGACCATCATGGCCCGCAACAAGATCGAACCCGGCCAGCTCGTCGAATTCGTGCTGCCCGGCGAGGCGCCGCTCGCCTACACCGTGCCCGACGACGGCCTGGAAGACGCCGACGGCGTACCCGTCGCGGCCATCAATCATCCGGCGCGCGTGTTCTCCCTGCCCTGCCCGCATGAGGTGCCGCTCAACGCCGCAATGCGCTCGCGCACCAAGAAGCCCACGCTCAAAGCCGAATAAAGGAAGGCATCATGACCGATTCCACCACTGCCAATACCAATCCGCTCGACAATCCGAACCCCGACGACCCCAACGCCAAGATCCTCGACAGCAACACGCTGCCGACCCACTACGACGACGGCCGCCCCGTGCCCGTCACCATCCCGATTCCGCTCGCCCCCGGCGTCAAGGTCGTCTACACCACACGCCTCGGCGGCGTCTCCACGGGCGATTACGCGGCGTTGAACCTCGGCGGCCGCGGAGGCGACGACCCCGCCGCCATCGAATCCAACCGCGAGGCGCTCGCCGGCGAGATCCACGCCAGGCTTTCGCTGGTCGGCCAGGTGCATTCCGCCGTGGCCGTGGACGTCGACGACCTGTACCGCGAGAACGCGCCCTACGGTTTTGACGCCTCCGGCACGCAGCTGGGCGAGGAGCGCGAATCGCAGCGCATCGAGGCCGACGGCCAGGCGACGTCGCGCACGGGCATCGCCCTCGGCATGTTCGCCGCCGACTGCCTGCCCGTCCTGTTCGCCGACCCGGCCACCGGCATCATCGGCGCCGCCCACTGCGGCCGCCGCGGCCTGCAGCGGGGCGTCATCGGCGAAACCGTCGACCTGATGGTCAAGAAGGGAGCCAAGCGCGACGAGATCGTCGCCACGCTCGGCCCGCGCATCTGCGGCGAATGCTACGAGGTCGGCGACGAAGTGGCCGAAGACTTCCAGAAGCGCTTCCCGCTGACCAAGACCACATCGCGCTTCGGCGGCGCGGGCATCGACATCGCCGAAGCCGCGATGATCGACCTCGCCTTCGCCGGCGTGCACCACACGGTCGACTCCATGCCGCGCGTCAACGCCGCCACCAAGTACCTCGCCGACGACGAGGAGCTCAAGGCATTGTGCAGGTCCGACAACGAGGGCGATCCCGAGCTGCATGAGCGTCTCGGCAACGTGCGTCACAGCCTGTGCACGCTCGAAAACCCGCTGTGGTTCTCGCACCGCCGTGCCGCGCTCGCCGGCAAGACCCACGAAGGCCGTCTGCTCGCCCTCGTCGTGCGCGAGTAGGGGAGCGGCCGCGTCGCCGTCCAGTTGCATATTCGGTGCAGAATTTCGGACGGCGGCGCCGGCAGGCCGCCATGCTGGCTTACGGTTGGGGGCATGTGTGAGAAGAGCAGTGTTTCCCCGTCCTCCGTTCCCGTGGTCGCCGTGGTGCTGGCCGCAGGTTTCGGCACCCGCTTCGATCCCGACAATCCCAAGCAGCTGGTGTCGGTCGGCGGCAAGGAGATCGTCGTGTGGTCCATCGAGGCGTTCGAGAAGAACCCGCGTGTGACCGACGTCATCGTGGTGGTCAACGCGCAGGTGGGCGACGAGGTGGAGCGGCTCATCGACGCCAACGGATTCGGCAAGGTGCGCGCGGTCATCCCCGGCGGCGCCGAGCGCTCCGACAGCACGCAGAACGCGCTGCAGATGCTTGCCGACGCCGGCATCCCAGGAGAGGCGAAGGTGCTGATCCACGACGCCGTCCGTCCGTTCGTCGAGCAGCATTCCATCAACGGCTGCATCGACGCGCTCGACGAGTTCGAGGCCGCCACCGTGGCCGTGGCATCCACCGACACCGTGCTGCTCACCGAGGACCTCGGCGACCGCAAGGTCATCCGCACGGTGCCCGACCGTCCGAACACGTTCCGTGCGCAGACGCCGCAGGCATTCCGTTTCGCCACGATCCGCAAGGCGTACGCCCAGGCCGACGACGACCCCGACTTCCATCCGACCGACGACACCCGCGTGGTGGTGGACTACCTGCCCGACACCCCAGTCGCCATCGTCGCCGGCACCGAGACGAATCTGAAGATCACCACGCTGGCCGACATCCCCGTCGCCGAGAACATCGCCGAGGCGATCTCCGGCCCGCGCACCCGCGAGGAGGCCAAGGAGCGGATGCACGCCGTGTTCGCCGAGGCCTTCAAGCAGATGCGCCGCTGACCCGTCGTCGGCCGTGTCTGCGGCTACACTGAAACCATGCAGCAGTTCAACGTCGTCATTTCCGGATTCGACCATTACGAAGGCATCGACATCAACCCCTCCGCCGAGGTGAGCACGACGCTCGCCTCGCGTGGCGTGGCCGGGGCCCCCGAAGGAGCCGATATACAGGTGACCTCGGTGCTGCTGCCGCTGAGCTTCCAGAACGCGTGGCCGAAACTGCATGAGACCATCGAGGCGGTGCATCCCGACGTGGTCATCGCCACCGGTCTCAAGACCCACGCGCATTCGGTGGCGTTGGAGCGTTGCGCCACGAATCTCATCGACGCCTCGCGTCCGGACGTCGACAACGTGCAGCCGCGCCGCACGCCCATCGAGCCGGACGGGCCGGCCGCATACTGGACCCGTCTGCCGCTGCGTGCGATCCTGCATGACTTCACCGAGCAGAACATCCCCGCCACGTTGAGCTCCGACGCCGGCACGTTCGTATGCAACTCGCTGTTCTATCAGCTGCTGCACTGGAACGCGCAGCAGGCGCGCACGCTTTCGGGCTTCCTGAGCTTCCCCAAGGTGGGCGACGGCGGCCTGTATGGTTCGGGGCTGTCTCTTGGGCAGATGGTCGCCGCCGCCGAGGATGCGGTACGGGCCACCGTGGGCTACGCCATGCAGCCGTTCTCCGACGAGATCTACGCGGACGAGATCTAGACGTCGCCGACATGGTCGATATATCGGCATTCAAACGTTCCCATACCATGAAAACCACTTCCGCAAGCTGTTTGCGGAAGTGGTTTTTCGAACATCCTGTGTCAAGTGTGTGACATCTGTGGCAAGGCGGCGCGCCGACGCCGTAGGGGCCTTTCGACTGCGCTAAAGTTCCTACCAGTCGGGGGAGTGCACCCCGTATAGGCAATCTCGGATTGTGTGAGGCAGGAGTCGTTATGGCAGAGAATTTCCCCGTGGTGTTGCGAGGATATGACAAGGAGCATGTCGATCAGGCCATGGCCAACATGCGCGAGAACCAGGAGCGCATGCGTGAGCAGATCAAGGCCTATGACCAGCGCATTCTGAAGCTCGAGGCCGAGCTTCAGAAGGAGAAGGCGCGCAAGGCCGCGCCGCAGAAGAACTCCTTCGCCTCCCTTGGCGCCTCCGCCCAGCAGCTGCTCGCCTCCGCCGAGCAGACGAGCCGCGAGCTGCTCGACCGCGCCAAGCAGGATGCCGCCCGTATTCGCAAGACCGCCCAGGAGAAGGCGGACACCATCCTCAACAACGCCTCCATCGACGCGACGCAGGTGCATGACGACGCCCAGTCCGAGGCCGCGTCCATGGTGTCGAAGGCGCGCACCGAGGCCAACACCATTCTTTCCTCCGCCCAGCAGACCGCCCAGCAGCTCAAGGCCGTGGCCGAGAAGCAGGCCAAGGAGCAGCGCGATACGCTGCAGCTCGAGCTGACCACGAAGCGCGGCGATCAGGAGAAGGCCCTGGAGGCCCAGAAGTCGTCGCATGAGCGTGAGATGGCCGAGCAGCGCACGAAGCTCACGCAGGAGATCGCCAGCCAGCGCCAGGCCGCCGACGAGGAGATCGCCCGTAAGAAGAGCGAATCCGACGACCGCATCCAGAAGGCCCTCGACCAGGCCAACGACCGTCTCAACGACGTGCGTGACCAGGTGAACAAGATGCTTTCCGACGCGAAGCGCCAGGCCGGCGACATCATCGAGAAGGCGCAGGCCAACGCCCGTCGTCTCACGGACTCCGCCGAGGTGGAGCGTTCCGAGCGCATGGCCAAGGTGGCCGCCGAGGTCGAGCAGATCCGCAAGGACATCGCCGCCCAGCAGGACGACGCCACCGCGAAGGTGAACGAGGTGCTCGCGAACATCAAGGAGCGCAGCGCCCAGGCTCAGCAGGAGTCCGACGAGCTGCTCTCCCAGGCCCGCGCCGCCCGCGCCGACGCCGACGCCTACGCCGTGCAGAAGCGTCAGGAGGCCGACAAGCAGAGCAAGGACATGATCGAGGAGGCCTCCCGCAAGGCCGACGACCAGATCGAGCAGCGCCGTCAGGCCGCGCAGAAGGAGATCCAGGGTCTGCAGGACCACATCACCGCGCTGCAGGCCCGCGAGGCCTCCATCACCGCGCGCGTGGACGAGCTGCGCTCCATCTTCTCCAACGCGTTCGGCTTCGGCGGCAACGGCCATGTGGATGGCAACAAGTCGGCCGACGTGCCGTCCATCGCCGCCCCGGTCGCCAAGACCGAGAAGGACGAGGCCCCGGATGTGCCGGTGGCCAACGCCGTGGCCTCCGCTCCGGAATCGCTGCCCGCCCATGATGTGGACGAGACGACCGGCCCGGTGGCTGCGCCCGCCGCCGAAGAGCCTGCCGAATCCGCTGTGGCCGACGTCCCCGTGGCGGTCGAGGCTCCGGCCGAGCCCGCGGCGCCGGTGCAGGAGGCCCCGGCCCCGTCCGTCTCCTCCGTGCAGCATGCCCCGCTCGTAGACATCGCCGAGACCATCGCCGTGCCGAAGCAGGATCCGCTGCCGGCCCCCGCGCAGATGCCGCCGTCGATCGAACCCCAGCACAAGGAGCAGCACCATGCCTGATTTCATGTCGCTTTCCGAAGACCGCCTCGCCGGACTGCGCGAGCGTTTCGACGCCCGCGAGGCCAACCGCATCGCCATGAATGCGGTCACCGATTCCGGCATCGACAAGGTGGCCCGCAACTTCGACCGCGCCCGTTCGCTGCAGCGTCGCTTCTCGACGACCGTCGACAACGGCAAGGTCACCTCGCAGGCCCGTTCCGGCCGCTGCTGGCTGTTCAGCTCGCTGAACGTGGCCCGCTTCGTGGCCAAGAAGAACCTCGGCGTCAAGGACTTCGAGTTCTCGCAGAGCTACGCCATGTACTACGACAAGCTCGAGCGCGTGAACTACTTCATGCAGGATGTGGCGGCCCTCGTCGCCGCCGGCGAATCCGAGGATTCGCGCCTGGTGCAGCATCTGCTGCACGACGTGATGGGCGACGGCGGCCAGTGGACCATGGCGCTGAACGTCTACACGAAGTACGGCGCTGTGCCGAAGGACCTGTTCCCCGAGACCGCGTCGAGCCAGAACACCGGCCAGATGAACGTGAACCTGCGTCATGTGCTGCGCCGCGCCGTCGCACGCCTGTATGAGGGCGCCGACGCCGCAGCGACGATCGAGGAGACGCTGGCCGCCGCGCACCGTATCCTCACCATCCATCTGGGCACCCCGCCGACGAGCTTCGACTGGGAGTGGACGGACGACGAGGGCGGTTTCCATCGCGTCGGAGAGATCACGCCGGTCGAGTTCTGGAACCGTTACGTCGACGCCGGACTCGAGGACTATGTGTGCCTGGTCGACGATCCGCGTGCGGAGCATCCGAAGAGGCGTAAGATCGCCATCGAGCATCTGGGCAACGTGGTCGGCGGCGCTCCCACCGAATACCTCAACGTTCCGGTCGATTTCATGAAGGACTGCGCCCGCCGCATCATGGAGGAGCAGGGCATCCCCGTCTGGTTCGGTGCCGACTGCCATCCGATGATGGACCGCACGAACGGTGCCTGGGCCACCGACCTGTTCGAATACGACCGCGTGTATGACGCCGACTTCGACATGGACAAGGAGGAGCGCGTGCGCTTCGCCGACTCCGCGATGAACCATGCCATGGCGTTCGTGGGCGTCGACGTGGCCGACGACGGCAAGACGACGCGCCGCTGGCGTGTGGAGAACTCGTGGGGCGACAAGATCGCCGACAAGGGCTACTTCACGATGAGCGACGACTGGTTCAGCGAGTTCGTCTACGAGGTCGCCGTCCCCAAGTCCTACCTGCCCAAGGAGTATCAGGACGCCCTCACCCAGCCCGCCATCCCCCTCCCCGCCTGGGATCCAATGGGCGCTTTGGCCAAGTAGCATGCCGGAGGCATGCGCCGGCCAATACGCGCGGAGGCGTCGTGAGACAGTCCGGTGGACTGTCGAGCAGCCGACCATGGAGCCTCGTCCCACCAAGGGCGAGGCTCCATCAGTATTGTTGCCGACCGTAGGTCGTCAACATGTTCGCATTGGCTATGTAGCATGCCGGAGGCGTGCGCCGGCCAATATGCGCAAATGAAAAGGTCCGACACCGTTGGGTGCCGGACCTTTTTCGTATCGTCCTGGGACTTACGCGTAGATGTTGCGGGCGCGCATGTCGCTGGGGAGGCCTTCGAGCAGATGGGTCACCGAATCGCTTTCGAAGACGGAGCGGATGCCGGCGGCCAGCAGCGGCGCGATCGACAGCACGGTGACGCCGTCGAAGCGCTTCTCGGCCGGGACGGGCACGGTGTCGGTGAGGATGATCTCGCGGGCGCCGCATTCCTTCAGGCGGTCGACGGCCGGGCCGGAGAGCAGGCCGTGCGTGGCCACGAGCGTCACGCTCTTGGCGCCTGCGCCTCGCAGTACCTTCACGGCCTCGCAGATGGTGCCGGCGGTGTCGATCATGTCGTCGACGACGATGCAGTCGCGGCCGTCCACGTCGCCGATGATGCCATGGGCCTCGGCGTGGTTCGGACGCGTGATGTCGCGGGACTTGTGGATGAACGCCAGCGGACGGTTGTTGAGCTTCGCGGCCCAGCGTTCGGAGACCTTGATGCGGCCGGCGTCGGGGGAGACGATGGTGACGTTGTCGAGCTCCATGTGGGAGCGCACGTAGTCGATGAGGATCGGCATGGCGGTGAGGTGGTCGACGGGGTTGTCGAAGAAGCCCTGCTCCTGCGTGGCGTGCAGGTCGACGGTGACGATGCGGTCCGCGCCGGCGGTCTTGAACAGGTCGAACACCAGGCGGGCGGTGATGGGCTCGCGGCCCTGGTGCTTCTTGTCCTGGCGGGAGTAGCCGAAGAACGGGGCCACGACGGTGATGGAGCGTGCCGACGCGCGCTTGAGGGCGTCGATCATGATGAGCTGCTCCATGATCCACTTGTTGATGGGGGTGGTGTGGCTCTGCAGCACGAAGACGTCGGCGCCGCGGACGGGTTGCGTGAAGCGGATGTACATCTCGCCGTTCGCGAAGTCGTAGGCGGTCGTGGGAAGAACCTCGATGCCTAGGCATTTCGCCACTTCCTCACCCAATTCCGGGTATGCGCGGCCGGTGACGATGGCGAGCTTCCTCTTCGGGGTTTCCTCCAAGACTGTGGACATGCGAGATTCTCCTTTCGACCCTTGTCGATAGTAGCCGAAGTCATTGTCATTGCCTATGAGTCAAGAGTAGGGGTGTCGGCGTGCGTGACACTCCGGCAAACGTTTTTCGTCACATGACTTTGGAAAACGCCTGCCATGCGGTCCCGATATGTGGCAATGGCGGGAAATAGTGAGACAATGGTTCATGCCCGCACGATGAGGTGAGGCAATCTCGTGAGACAAAGCATGGGAGTCCGGCCGAAGCATCGTATAGTGGGGTGGTCGTCCCGACGGTCGAGACGACGATACATGGCGACAGACTGTCGCATCATGCAGTGAAAGAGGTGAGAAATATGGCAGTGCTTCGCGGACCCGACAGCAGCGAAGACGAACGGCGCAATCTCTCGGAGCGCGCGGTTTTTCCCGAGACGATGGATGTGAACATCTATCAGCTTGATCCTATTCCGGCACCTCGCTCCTTTATCAAGGAGATTCCGCTCAGCGACAGGCAGCTCGATCTCGTCCGCCGTTCGCGTCAGGAGATCCGTGACGTGCTCAACGGCCGTGACGACCGCCTGCTCGCCATCGTCGGCCCCTGCTCGATCCACGACCCGAAGGCCGCGCACGACTACGCGCAGCGGCTGGCCGAACTCAAGAAGGAACTCAACGACGACCTGGTGATCGTCATGCGCGTGTACTTCGAGAAGCCGCGCACCACCATCGGCTGGAAGGGCCTCATCAACGATCCCGATCTCGACGGCACGTTCAACATCCGCAAGGGCATGTTCATGGCCCGCAAGGTGCTGTCCGACGTCCTCGAGCTCGGCGTGCCCGCCGCCACCGAATGGCTTGACCCCATCACGCCGCAGTACCTTTCCGACGCCATCAGCTGGGGCGCGATCGGCGCCCGCAACACCGAAAGCCAGGTGCATCGTGAACTGGCCAGCGGCCTGTCGATGCCGGTCGGCTTCAAGAACTCCACCGACGGCTCCATCAAGGCGGCCGCCGACTCCTGCTATGCCTCCAGCTTCCAGCACCACTTCCTGTCCATCAACCTCGACGGCCACGTGATCGCCGCCGAGACGAAGGGCAACCCCGACTGCCATCTGATCCTGCGCGGTTCGAGCCACGGGCCGAACTACGACGCCGAATCGGTGAAGGCCGCGCTCGAGGCGCTGAAGAAGTCGAAGGCCCCCGGCCCCAGCGAGGTCGGCCTGATCGTCGACGCCGCACACGGCAACTGTGGCAAGGACGAGGTGGTCGAGGCGCAGGTCCTCGAGAACCTCGCCGAACGCATCGGCAACGGCGAAAAGGGCATCACCGGCATCATGATGGAGAGCTTCATCGAGGCCGGCGCCCAGAAGCCCGCCCCGCTCGACCAGCTCGTGTACGGCAAGTCCGTCACCGACCGCTGCGTGCCGTGGGACCGCACCGCCGAGCTGCTGCGCACGCTCGCCGAGGCCGTGCGCAGGCGCCGCACGCTGTAGGGCGTTTTGATACGCCGCAAGGCGTTTCATCCGGAGGCCTCCCGCCTGTGCGGGAGGCCTTCCGTCGTCTAACGGACGTTTCGTGTCATCCGGCTGACGGCGAGATAAAAACACGGGAAAATGTCCTTCCTTTTCGGCGTTTCCGTCCAATAATGGTCATGTATGCATGTTCTGCAATGAAGCGGAAGAAGGGAAGAGAACATGACCGAACGCATCGTCGTGGTTACGGAGAGCAAGGCTCCCACGCAACTGAAGGTGAACGACAGGGTGGCGCCCGTCGACCTGGAGCCGGGGAGCGTCCCCGTGCTCAGCTGGGTGGTGCCGCTCGTCGACATCGGCGCCGTGCAGGCGGCCGATGAGGCCACCGCTTTCAATACGGTCGTCGCCTATCAGGTCGTCATCGCCTCCACCTATGACATCGCCGAATCCGGCATCGGCGACGTCTGGGATTCCGGCCGCCGCGAAGGCAACGGCTTCGGCGGCCTCGCCCTCGACGAGATCGACATGTCGGCCAGCCGCCGCTATTGGGCGGCCGTGCGAGTCTGGCGCGGCACCGAGGATTCCAGCAAGCCCACCGCCTGGAGCGAGCCGACCACGTTCGGCACCGGCGCCGGCACCGAATGGCAGGCCGAGCCGATCTGGGCGGACCCCATCACCGCGAACGCCTACACCACCATCGAGCTGCCGGAGAACGCGCATGACGAGGCCGTGAAATCCGACGCCGACGACCAGTTCGCCGACAAGCCCGCCACCCTGCAGTCCGAACACAACTCCCGGGGCTGGGCGTTGTTCCGCGGCCGCATTGGCCTCGCCCGCAAGCCCATCCGCTGGGCCACGCTCAACGCCACCGGCGCCGACGTATGGCATGCCCGCCAGTTCGTGTACCGCATGTGGCTCAACGGCCATTTCGTCGGCATCGGACCGACGTTCCCCATCGGCGGCGAAACCCGGTACGACGGCTACGACGTGACCAGGTACCTCGTCCCCGGCCGTGACAACTTCATCGGCGTCATCGCCTACGCGCTGGAGGACCAGCGCTTCATGGCCCAGCTCGACGTGATGTACGAGGACGGCACGCTCGCGCACTTCGGCACCAACGGCGAATGGCTGGCCAAGGTGGGCAACAACGTCTTCCTCGACTCGCCGTCCGTGGGATCGCACGTCTACGAGCTGCCGGCCGAATACGTCGACGTCGACAAGTACCCGCGCGGCATGTCGGAGGTCGGCTACGACGACATCGACTGGGCTGTGGCGAAGGTCAAGCCCGCGTTCGACGAGCTCAGGGCGGCCCCGATCGACAAGCCCGAACTGCACGAATGGACGGCCGTCGACAAGTGGAAGACCGACGACGGCAGGCTCGTCCTCGACTTCGGCCGCGCCGTGGCCGGCGGCATCCGCATGGCCGCCTACGCGCCCTTCCCGACGAACCTCGTCATCCGCTACGGCGAGGTGCTCAACGACGACCGCACCGTGAAATACCGGCTGAGCGCCTACAACACGTATCAGGACATCTGGCACTTCGAGCCGAACAAGCTCAAGGTGCCGCTGTCCGCCCGCACCTGGGGCATGCGCGTGTTCCGCTACGTGGAGATCCTGCCCGACCATCGCGACGACAAGCTCATCGACACGCTATACAACAGCGACACCGCCGTGATGGCCCGTGCGCTCGTCTACCCGTTCCACGGCGACGAAAAGGGCTTCGAATCGTCCGACGAGACGCTCAACCGCGTATGGAACCTGTGCCGCAAGACCATCGAAGGCCTCAACGTGAACATGTACGTGGATTCGTGGACGCGCGAACGCATCCCGTACGAGGCCGACGCCTGGCTGCAGCAGCGCGCGCACCTGGCGCTCGACAACGCGCCGGCATTGGGCGAATACTCCATCGACTTCCTGCTCGCCAACCGCACATGGCCCACCGAATGGCCCATGTACCTCGTGGCCGCCGTCTACAACGAATGGGTGCAGACCGGCAGCCTCAGGCAGGCGCGCGAGCATTGGGACCAGATCGTCTCGATGCTGCCCGATGAATACCTCGACGACGCTTCCGGACTGATCGTCAAGGACCCGGGCGAAAGCAGCCACACCGACGGCGACCTCGTGGACTGGCCGCCGGCCGAACGCGACGGATTCGAATTCGGCCGCGTCAACACGGTGATCAACGCGCTCGCCGTCTACGTCTACCGCTGTGTCTCGCGTCTCGCGTCGGAGCTCGGCAAGGGCGAGGAGGCACGCAAGTACTTCCGCATCGCCTCGCGACTGAACAAGGCCATCAACGAGAAGCTGTGGGACGACGAGACCGGCGCCTACGTGGACGGCCTCGACACCGGTGCCGACGGCGCGCAGCTCGCCCACTGCTCCGAGCACGCCTCCGCGTTCGTGCTTTCCGGATGCCGCGTGCCGGCCGAGCGCATCCCGCGCGTGGTCGAGTTCCTCCATGGCAAGGGCATGGCCTGCAGCGTGTATGTGGCGGCCGTGCTGCTCGAAGGCCTGTACAAGGCCGGTGCCGGCACCTGGGCGAACGGCCTCATCGCGGCCTCGGAGGGCGAACGCACCTGGCAGCACATGATCGACCAGGGCGCCGGCGCCACCATGGAGGCGTGGAGCCTGGACCTCAAGAGCAACACCACGTATTCGCATCCGTGGGCATGCTCGCCGGCGTATCTGCTGCCGCGGTACATGGTGGGCGTGCACCCGCTGGAGCCCGGCTTCCGCGAGTTCGTCGTGGCTCCGCAGCCCGGCTCCGTGCGCGAGGCCAGCGCCGTCGTGCCGACGGGCGCCGGAGACATCAAGGCCGCGTACCGACTGCTCGGCGACACCATCCCCATGCCCGGAGACCAGCGTGTGGACGGCATCGAGATCACGCTGACCGTGCCAATCGGCACGACGGCCGACGTGATCGTGCCGCCGCTGACCGGCGGCAAGGGCACGTTGATACTCAACGGCACGGAGGCCGTGGCGGCCGACGCCTCGATGGGCATGCCCACTACCATCGCCCAGGGCAACTACCCTGAGGGAGCCCGTCGCATCCATGGCCTGACCGCCGGGCGCCACGTCATCGTGGCCAAGGGGGCCGACGCGGAAGACGCCGAGTAGCCGCCGCATCCGCCGAACAATGCTCACGATGTCCTCCCGCAATTGCCCGTACAATGTGGGAGGACATTCGTATGCATAGGGAGACTGATCGCAATGCAAGAAAACAATGACCGCGGCCAGGAGCTGCGCGCCATTCGTCAGGCCCTGGGGGAGGGCAAGAACCCGCTGAACGTGCAGGGAATCCCGCGTTGGGAGGACCAGGTGGGCATCGCGCGCATCGTAAACCGTCGCGTCATGGAGCTCGACCCGCTGCCCACGCCGGCCGAGGTGCTTTCCGACCTGCCTCTGGACGAGAAGGCACGCGACCTCGTCGCCACGTCCCGAGACGAGGTGCGCGCCTGCCTGTATGGACAGGACGACCGGCTGCTCGTCATCGTCGGCCCCTGCTCCGTGCACGACCCAAAGGCGGCGTTCGACTACGCCCGTCGTCTCGCCGCGGTGAAGCGCGAACTCGACGGCGAGCTCATGATCGTCATGCGCGTGTACTTCGAGAAGCCGCGCACCACCGTCGGCTGGAAGGGCCTCATCAACGACCCCGACGTCGACGGCAGCCACAACATCCACAAGGGCCTGCTGCTGGCACGCAAGACCCTCATCGGCGTGCTCGACACGGGTCTGCCGGCCGCCACCGAGTTCCTCGAGCCCACGTCGCCGCAGTTCATCGCCGACGCCGTCACCTGGGGCGCGATCGGCGCGCGCAACACCGAAAGCCAGATCCACCGCCAGCTCGCCAGCGGCCTGTCGATGCCGGTCGGCTTCAAGAACGCGACCGACGGCTCGGTGAAAGCCGCCATCAACGGCTGCTATGCGGCCGCCCAGCAGCACACGTTCTTCGGCATCGACCATGAGGGCCGCGCCGCCGCCGTCGAAACGCTCGGCAACCCCGACTGCCATGTGGTGCTGCGCGGTTCGAGCCATGGCCCCAACTACGACGCGCAGTCCGTGGCCACCGCCATGGCCGCCGTGCGCGACGAGATGCCCGCCGACTCGGCCGCCGCCCACGGACTGGTCATCGACGCCTCGCACGGCAATTCCGGCAAGGACGAGCATCGTCAGGCCGAGGTCGTGCGCGACATCGCCGCACGCATCGCCGCCGGCGAGCAGGGCATCACCGGCATCATGATGGAAAGTTTCATCGAAGGCGGCAACCAGCCCGCCGCGCCGCTCGACCAGCTCGTCTACGGCAAGTCCATCACCGACAAGTGCATCGCATGGCCCGAGACCGAGCGGCTGCTGCGTGAACTCGCCGAAGCCGTCGGCGCCCGTAGGTGGAAGTGACAGCACCGCTGCATATCGTAAAGGAGATTTTCATGAGCAGGACCATCGCCGTCATCGGCGCCATGGACGAAGAGGTCGCACTGATCGCCAAGTCGCTCGACTCGGCTACCGTCACGCACGAGGCCGGCCTCGACATCACCGCCGGCGACATCGCCACCGCCAAGGGCGAGACGGTGCACGTCGTCGCCACCGTCGCCGGCATGGGCACGGTGAACGCTGCCGCCACCACGCAGCACCTCATCGATGTCTGCAATCCCGAGGCCGTCATCTTCTCCGGCATTGCGGGCAACCTCAACAAGCACCTGCATATCAACGACGTGGTGCTCGGCGGCACGCTGCGCTACCTCGACTCCGACATGCGCCTCATCGCCCAGTCCGCGCCGAAGACCGAGGAGTTCCACTCCGACCCGGAGCTCATCAAGCTGGCCGACGCCGCGCTCGACGACATGGGCATCACGCACATCACCGGCATCATCGCCACCGGCAACTACTTCGTCGAGGGCGATGAGAACGTCAACAGGGTGATCGTGGCCACCGGAGCCGACGCCGTGGAGATGGAGGGCGCCGCGGTCGTGCATGTCGCCTCCCGCAACGAGGTGCCCGCGCTGGTCATCCGCGCGCTGAGTGACAACGCCGACACCGAATACGAGACGTTCAAGGAGTTCGACATCAGCGAATACGCCGACACCGCGGCCAAGCTGGTGGTCAACATCCTCGGCCGGCTGTAGTCGGCAGGACACGTGCGATGGCGTCCCATGCCATGCATGTGCGCCATGAACGAAGAACGGGCCTTGGAACCGATATTGATTGGTTCCAAGGCCCGTTCGATTAACGGTCCGTCAGGTCATGCGGCTTCGTGCGGCCGCATGACCTGCGTTCATGTCAGAGGTCGCGGCGACGCAGCGCCACCAGCGTGCCGCCGGCGATGACCACCACGGCCATGGCGAGGGCGATGCCCGCCACGGCGCTGCCGGTCTTGCCGAGCTGTCCGACGGTCTTCACGCCATTGGCGCTGTTGTCGTTGGCGGCCGTGTTGGCACTGCTGTTGCTGCCAACGGCGGGAGCGGTGCCCTTGGCCGCGACGGTGATGACGCGCTTGGCGGTGGCGGTGTTGCCGGCCTTGTCGGACACCGTGTAGGTCAACGTGTACTTGCTGGCCTTGGCGGTGTTGACCGAACCGTTCACCGTGATGTCCTTGGTCACGTCGCCGTCCTTGTCATCCTTGGCGGTCACGCCGGCCATGGCGTCGAACTTCGCGTTCAGGGCCACGGTGGCATCCTGCACGCCGGAGAACACGGGGGCGGTGGTGTCGGCGCTGGCCACGACCACGCTGGCCTCGGCCTGGCCGGGCTCGACCTTCACCACGGTCTTCTTGTCGGAGCTCAACGTCACCTTGGCGCTGTAGGCGGCGGCGAGGTTCACTCGTGCCCAGCCCTTGCTGCTCGCGTCGAGCGGGTAGCCGGAGTCGCCTTCGGTCGCGGCGAGCACGGCCTTCTTCTGGTCGGCGGTCAGGCTCTTGAACGCCTCGACGTTGTCGAGCAGGCGCACGGCGGAGTCCGGGACCACGGCGGCCTGGCCGGTCTTGCCGGTGGCCTGGAAGCCGTAGGTCATGCGGGCCTTGTATGCGGTCAGAGCGGAGGCGCGGTCGGTCACCGGCTTGGTCGACACCTCGTCGGTGAAGTCGTTCGTGTAGCCCTTGTCGTTGGCGGCACCGGTGTCGGCGATGCAGGCGGCGAGGGTGTCGCCGTGGCCGTCGGCCTTGCAGCGGGCGGTCAGGTAGTCCACGAGCTCCTTGCGGGCTGCGGTGCCATAGGCGGTCTGGTAGTCCTCGCTGTTCGGGTCGTCGGTGCCGGCGGCCACCATGTTCGCCACACCGGACTGGCCGGCGATGTGGCCGCCCATGATGTCGAGCGGGTAGTGCACGCCGAGCACGATGCGGTTGTTGCCCGCCTCGGAGACTCGGGTCATGATCTCGGGGCCGAGCTCAGGCAGCAGGTAGGCGAGGCCGGTGCCCTGGCCGAACGCGTACGTGGTGTGGCCCGACGGGAACGAGCCGGAGGAGGCGAGGCCGTCGTATTGGCCCTGCTCCTCGTAGGCGGGAACCTTCTTGATGTTCAGGGTCTGCTGGAGGCCGTTGAGGTCGAGCGTGGTGCCGTTGTAGTTGACACGGTCCACGTACGGGCGCGGGTGCGAGTAGACGGTCTTGGCGTTTCCGGTGCTGGCGCCGTAGTTGGCCCAGGAGAGGAACTTCGTGGTGTTGCCGAGCTTGCAGTCGTACACGAACTTGCGCACGTTGCAGCCGTCCATGCCCTCCTCGTAGTACTTGCCGAGCACGGGGCCGAGCGCGTCGTACAGCGTCTTGGTGGAGTCCATGGCAGCGTCCGAGACCGCGCGCTGGTCCTGCGTGCTGTTGCCATCGGCGCCCCAGGCCTTGTTGTTGATGTCCTCGGTGACTTTGTCGTCGTGGGCGAGCACGCCCTTGCCCTCGTCGGTCACGCCCTTGCCGCCGATGAAGTACTTGTTGAAGTCGGCGAGCAGCGTGGAGACGTCATCGGGCTTGACGGTCGTGACCTTCGGGGTCTTGTTGCCGAAGGTGAGCTTGAGGATGGTGTCGCCGGTGGCGTTCACCGTCACGTTGGCGCTGTAGGCCTTGGCGAGGTTGATGCGCTGGTAGCCCTTGCTGCTTGCGTCGAGCGGGTAGCCGGAGTCGATCTCGGAGGCGGCGAGGATCTGCTTGCGCACGGAGTCGCTGGTTCCCGGGAACGCGGTGAGCAGCAGGTTCGCGGCCTCGTCGGGCACGACCGGGGCCTGGCCGGCGGCGCCGGTCTGGGCGAAGCCGTAGGTCAGCCGGTTCGTGTAGACCTCGATGGCCGAGGCACGGTTGGTGACGGCCTTGCCGGAGACCGGGTCCACGAAGGAGTTCTGGTAGCCGGCGGTGTCGTTGGCCTTGAGGCTGTTCACGCAATCCTGCACGGTGGCGAAATCGGTGTCGCTGCGCTGCTTGACGTTGCCGTTGGCGACGCACTCGTCGGCCAGGTACTTCTGCAGTTCGTTGTAGGCGGGGATGAGCTTGTTCTCACGGAACGACTGGTCGCTCCACAGCGTGGCGTTCGCGACCTCGCCGTCGATGCGGCCGCCCATGATGTCGAGCGGGTAGTGCACGCCGAGCACGATGCGGTTGTTGCCCGCCTCGGAGGCACGGGTCACGATTTCGGTGCCCAGCTGCGGCAGCAGGGTCGCCAGGCCGATGCCGCCCGAGTAGGCGTAGGTGGTGTGGCCCGACGGGAACGAGCCGGAGGTAAGGAACCCGTCGTAGCCGGCGTCATGCTTCACGCCGTCGGCGCTGGTCCACACGGGAACGCGCTTGATGCCGACGGACTTGTCGAGTCCGGCTGTCGGGTAGCCGGCGTCGGTGCGGTCGACGAACGGACGCGGGTGGTTGAACGTCACCTTCGCGGTGCCGGTGTCGAGCCAGTCGGAGACCAGCGCCGAATTGTAGGAGCCGCTCTTGTGGTCGCTGATGAGCAGGCTGTAGGTCTTGGCGAGCGGACCGCTCGGGTTCGCTTCGCTGCCGTCGGCGCTTGCGCTGGCATCGAGTCCGTCGGCGAGGTACTTGCCGAGCACGGGGCCGAGCGCGTCGGGCAGGGTCTCGCGCATCTTGTAGTCGGAGTCGATAAGCGCGCGCTGCTGCTGGGCGGTCGGCGTGGTGACGCCATCGCCCGTGCCGTCGGCCGTGGCCGCGGCGTTGTTGATGGCCTGGGTCATGTCGTCGTCATGCTTGAGCACGGTGGCGTTCTTGACGGTGCCCTTGCCGAACGGCTTGGCCGGGTCGGTCTTGTCATAGGCGTTGGCGGGCTGGTAGTAGTTCTCGAAATCACCGAGCAGCGAGACGATGTCGGGCTGCTGCGGCGTGGCGGCGTCGGCCGCGTTCGCCGTGGCGGCGAACGGCGCAAGCGTGGCCACGGCGACGAGCCCGGCGAGGGCCCCCTTCAGCACCGTGGTCGGGAAGGCAGTATGTGTCATGATTCTCCCAATTCCTCAATGAAAAAACCGATGACATCGGTTTCTGTGACGTCATCGGCATTACTGCCATTCCAGTGTGCGTCGGCAAAAGCGGCGTCGCTTCACGATGACGGGAGAAATCAACGTGGCGAAATCCGTCGTTCACCGTAATTCATCCGCCGTTCATCTTCTCCCGACGGCATGCGATGGACATGCGTCGGGGAGGATGAACGGCGGATGCGGCGAACGTGCGAACGCTACCGCATCTTGAACATATGCACGTCGTTGCTGGCGGGCGCCGTGCTCGACCGTGGAATGAACGTGGACTTGAGGAACGTGGTCGACGGCGTGCCGTTGCCGTTTCGCGCATGCCGCAGCTGATTGACGATCTCGTCGACCGCCAGCTGGGCCGGTTCCTTGCGCGGCAGGCGGATCGTGGAAAGCGCCGGCGTGACCAGCGAGCTGACGGGCGTGTCGTCGATGCCCACCACCGACACCTCCTCGGGGATGCGGATGCCCTTGGCCTGCAGCGCCTTGATGAACCCGATGGCGACGATGTCGTTGTAGCAGATCACCGCCGTGGTCGGATTGCGCATGAACTCCTCGCTGTAGCGGTAGCCGCCGCTGTACGACGGCGATTCGGCGCCGATGCGCCGCAGCCTCACCTGCTTCTTCTTGCACAGTTCCGAAAGCGTGCGCCAGCGGCGGCCGTCCTGCCATGAGGCCTCCGGGCCCGAAAGATACGTCACCTCGCTGTGGCCGAGACGGATGAGATGGTCGAGCGCCTCCTCGAGTCCCTGCATCGTGTCGGGGATGATGGACTGCACGCCGCGGATCGGACGGTTCAGCGCGATCAGCGGCTTGATCTCCGCCATCTTGCGGATCGTGGCGTCGGATGAGCGCGAGGAGGAGAGGATCAGGCCGTCCACATGGTTCATGGCCAGGTTCAGCGCCTTGCGTTCGATGAGGTTCGTCTCCTCGAAGTCGATGACCAGCAGGCCGAATCCCTTGCGCAGGCATTCGTGCTGCGCGCTTTTCACATAGTCGGCGAAGATGGGGTTGCCGAGGTCGGCCACCGTGATGGCGATGAGACCGCTGAGATGGTGCGAGTCGGTCATGTTCAGCGACGTCACCGTCTTGACGCGGTATCCCAGCCGGTCGGCCGCCTCGCGGATGCGCTGCGAGGTCTCCGCGCTTACGCGGCCCGGCCTTGCGAACGCCCGCGATACGGTGGAGGGGGAGACCCCCACGGCCTTCGCCACGTCGCGTATGGTCACGGAACGATGTGTGCCGTCGGCCGTCCCCATGGTGCCAGCCTCGTCGTTGGCGTCATCTGATGAAGTCATGCATATGCTCCTGATTCGTTACCCTAAGGGTCTACTGTACCGTTTTCCATCGTTTTCGTCATCGATATCGCGAATATGGACACGCCATCGTCGCCCGACGACGGCGAATCAGGCAAAAGCTGGCAACTGTGAGCCGCGAGACACGGGGAAACCCATAATCGGAAGTGGAAGACAACACAAACAAAGGAGTTTCCAGCATGGTTAACGCTGACAGGCTGTTCCCCGCTGATCCCGCCACCCGCGACATCGCTCGCGAACTGTACGCGGAGGTCAAGGACCTTCCGATCATCTCCCCCCACGGCCACGTCCCGGTCGAATGGTTCCACGACAAGGACTACCATTTCGCCAACCCGACCGAGCTGTTCATCACGCCCGACCACTACGTGACCCGCATCATGCATTCGCAGGGCGTCGACCTCAAGGACCTCGGCGTCGGCCAGAAGAACTTCACCGAGGAGCAGTCCAAGCACGCCTTCGAGCTGCTGGGCAAGTACTGGTACGCCTACGTCGGCACGCCGATGCAGTACTGGTTCGACGATGAGCTGTCCACCGTGTTCGGCATCGACAAGCCGTTCGGCCCCGACACCGCCGGCGAGATCTACGACGAGA
The DNA here is from genome assembly GCF_010667655.1 of Bifidobacterium saimiriisciurei. GTDB lineage: Bacteria > Actinomycetota > Actinomycetes > Actinomycetales > Bifidobacteriaceae > Galliscardovia > Galliscardovia saimiriisciurei. The sequence goes on along the minus strand of NZ_WHZU01000003.1, from coordinate 106,932 downwards.
TCAACGACGACCTGAAGCAGCCGGAGTTCTCCACCCGCGCCCTGGTCAAGAAGTTCAACATCGAGTTCATCTCCACCACCGACGACACGCTCGACGACCTGCACCTGCACGACGAGACCAACGCCGACCCGGACTTCCCGGCCCGTCTGGCCCCGGCCTTCCGCCCGGACCTCTACCTCGAGCCCTACAAGACCGCCAACTGGGCGCATGAGGTCGAGAAGCTCGGCGAGGTCGCCGGCATCGACGCCACCACGTACGCGGGCTTCACCGAGGCCCTGCGCCGCCGTCGCGTGTACTTCAAGGAGCATGGCGCGGTCCTCTCCGACCACTCCCACGCCGACGTGCGCACCGACCGCCTCTCCGACACCGAGGTCAACCGCCTGTTCAAGCAGGCCATGGCCGGCAACATCACGCCGGAGGAGGGCGACAAGCTGCGCCGTCACTTCTTCGCCGACCAGGTGGAGATGGCCCAGGAGGACGGTCTGGTCATGACCGTGCACCCGCACGTCCACCGCGACTACGACCCGCAGAACCTCGCCCAGTACGGCGTGAACATCGGCGCCGACATCCCGGCCAAGGCCGAGTACGCCGTCGACCTCAAGAGCCTGCTCAACAAGTACGGCAACAACCCGGACTTCCACTTCGTGGCCTTCACCATGGACGAGACGGTCTACTCCCGTGAGCTCGGCCCGCTGGCCGGCTTCTACCCGAGCCTGTACGTCGGCGCCCCGTGGTGGTTCCTCGACTCCCCGGAGCCGATCCTGCGCTACTTCGACTACATCACCACCGCCGCCGGCTTCACCAAGCTTTCCGGCTTCATCGACGACACCCGCGCCCTGTGCTCGATCCCGACCCGTCACGACACCAACCGTCGTCTCACGGCCCGCTTCGTCTCCGGCCTGGTCGCCGACCACCGCCTGAGCCTCGAGGACGGCAAGAAGGTCATGCGCGATTCCGTGCAGTCCGGCCCGCGCCACGTCTTCAAGCTCGACTAGGAGGACGGGGAGGAAACCCTGCCAGGTGCCTCCGAAGTCCACGGCCCTGTCATAGGGGCCATGAATATGTAATCCGCGATGTCCGTGGCAAATTTTGGCACGGACACCGCGGTGAACAACCAATATTATAAACTGATTATAACGGCGCTCACCAATGAAGGCGCGTGCCAAATCGATATGGAAGGAACATCCATGGTTCTTCATCTGACTGATGATTTCAAGGCGAATGCGGCAGACTGGGAAGCCGCCGGCATCAAGCTGCCGCAGTACGATCCCGCCGAAGTCGCCGCCTACACCGCCGAGCATCCCTACTGGGTGCACTTCGGCGCCGGCAACCTGTTCCGTGAGGTCCAGGCGCTCATCGCCCAGAGCCTGCTCAACCAGGGTCTGGTCAAGTCCGGCGTGATCGTCGCCGAGACGTTCGACGCCGACATCATCGAGGATTCGTTCAAGCCGTACGACAACCGCGGCCTGTCCGTCATCCTCAAGTCCGACGGCTCCATCGACACCGAGCTCGTCGCCTCCGTGGCCGCCTCCTACGGCGTCAAGAAGCACGACGAGGTGTGGGACGGCCTGGTCAAGGTCTTCACCAACCCGGAGCTGCAGTTCGTCACCGTCACCATCACCGAGAAGGGCTACGCCATCAAGAACAACGACGGCGAGCTTCTCCCGTGGATCAAGCCGGAGGTCGAGAACGGCCCCGACACCGCCGTCTCCGCCATGGGCGCCATCACCGCGCTGCTGTTCGAGCGCTTCAAGGCCGGCGCCAAGCCGATCGCCATGGTCAGCACCGACAACTTCTCGCAGAACGGCGACCGCTTCCGTTCCGTCATCGTCGAGTTCGCCGAGCTGTGGGCCAAGAAGGGCTTCGTCTCCGAGGACTTCGTCCGCTACGTCGACGATCCGGAGCAGGTCTCCTTCCCGCTGAGCATGATCGACCGCATCACCCCGAACCCGGCCGAGTCCGTCTCCAAGCTGCTCGCCGAGAAGGGCTTCGGCGACAACAAGATCTTCCACACCGCCAAGGGCACCAACGTGGCCCCGTTCGCCAACTCCGAGGAGACCTGGTACCTCGTCATCGAGGACTCCTTCCCGAACGGCCGTCCGGCCCTCGAGAAGGCCGGCGTCTTCCTGGGCGACCGCGACACCGTCAACGACTCCGATGAGATGAAGGTCACCACCTGCCTCAACCCGGTGCACACCGCCCTGGCCGTCACCGGTCGTCTCATGAGCTACGACTCCATGAGCGAGACCATCGCCGACCCGACCCTCAAGGCCCTGGCCGAGCGTCTCTCCTACAAGGAGGGCCTGCCGGTCGTCACCGACCCGGGCATCTTCTCCCCGAAGGAGTTCGCCGAGAAGGTCATCGACGTTCGCGTCCCGAACCCGAGCCTGCCCGACTCCCCGGTCCGCATCTCCACCGACACCTCCCAGAAGGTGCCGATCCGCTTCGGCGTGACCATCAAGAAGTACGTCGAGTCCCCGGACCACGATGTCAACGAGCTGGTCGCCATCCCGCTGGCCATCGCCGCATGGCTGCGCCTGCTGCTCGGCAAGGACGGCAAGGCCACCGACGACAACGGCAACGAGATCACCCTGAGCCCCGATCCGCGCATCCCCGAGCTGCAGGCCGACCTCGCCCCGCTCACGCTGGGCGGCGACCTGTCCAAGGCCGACGAGGTGCTCAAGCCGATCCTCGCCGACACCACCCTGTGGAACGTGGACCTCACGCAGACCCCGCTCGCCGAGAAGATCGTGGGCTACTTCAAGGAGTTCGCGGCCGGCACCGGCACCCTGCACCCCGTCATCGACAAGGAGCTCGGCCTCTGAGCCAGGCCTCCCAAGGTCAACGGCTCCCCGCATGATTGAAGGGGAGCCGTCGGCCCCACGAGCGGCGCATGGTCGCGCCGCCCGCCGCAATCCGTGACAATTCACGACAATCCGCACCGTAACAGCACCGTTGCGGTGTAAACCGAAAACTGTATAACCACCGAAAGCAAAGGATCAACCGCTATGAAGATGGGTTTCCGTTGGTACGGCGAGGGTAACGACACCATTTCGCTGGACGACATCCGCCAGATCCCGGGCGTCGAGACGATCGTCTGGTCGCTGCACCACAAGCAGGCCGGCGAGCTGTGGGAGCCGGAGGAGATCGAGGCCGAGATGAAGAAGATCACCGGCCTTTCCGACTACGACCGCAAGCACGGCATCACCAAGACGTTCAACGCCGACGTCGTCGAGTCCGTGAACGTGCACGAGTCCATCAAGACCGGCAAGACCATGCTGGGCATGAGCCGCGACGAGGCGCTCGACAACTACATCAAGACCATCGAGAACCTCGGCAAGGCCGGCGTGAAGGTCGTCACCTACAACTTCATGCCCGTGTTCGACTGGCTGCGCACCGACATGTTCCACCCGTGCCCGGACGGCTCCACTGCCCTGTACTACGACGCCCACAAGGTCGCCGAGCTCACCGACCCGCAGAAGCTGATCGACGAGACGCTCGAGGGCGCCAACGGCCTGACCATGCCGGGCTGGGAGCCGGAGCGTCTGGCCCACCTGCCCGAGTTCATCGAGGCCTACAAGGGCATCGATCACGACAAGTACTACGAGAACTACAAGGTGTTCCTCGACGCCGTCATCCCGACCTGCGAGAAGTACGACGTCAAGCTGGCCGTGCACCCCGACGACCCGGCCTTCGACCTGTTCGGCTGGCCGCGCGTGGTCTCCTCCAAGGAGGGCATCCAGCGCGTGCTCGACCTCAACCCGAGCCCGTACAACGGCCTGTGCCTGTGCCTCGGCTCCTTCTCGTCGCGCCGCGGCAACGACCCTGTCGACGCCGTCAAGACGTTCATGGACCGCATCCACTTCTCGCACGTGCGCAACATCAAGTTCCTCGACGAGGCGGGCAGCTTCTCCGAGGTCGGCCACCGCGCGTCCGAGGGCGACGTGGACACCATCGGCATCATGAAGGCGTACGCCGAGGCCGACTACCAGGGCTACATCCGTCCGGACCACGGCCGTCACCTGTGGAACGAGAACACGCCGGAGCACAAGCCGCGTCCGGGCTACGGCCTGTACGACCGCGCCCTGGGCATCCAGTACCTGCTGGGCGTGTGGGACACCGTCAAGTACAACAAGTAACGCACTGACTTCCTCGCTTCGGTGGCAGCCGGAACGAGGGATACCTTCCTATCGATGAAGGCCTGCGCGAATCGGTCGAACGACCGGACGCGCAGGCCTTTTTCATATGTGCAGGTTCATCCTCGCAGAACCCTCCGTCTGTGATTTCCCGGTGTCGGTCATAACGCGAATGCCTCAGCCCCGTCGCATTCCCGGGCGTTCGGCGCTACCCCTGCCGTTGCTCCGCCCTCTGCGCACGGCGGTAGGCGCTGGGCGTCATCCCGTAGGCGCGTTCGAACGCCGCGCACATGCTGCGCGAATCCGCGAATCCACTCGAACGCACCACCTCGGCGATCGGCACGGTCGAGCGCGCTATCCGCCGCTCGGCGTCCTGCAGACGCAGCCGGGTGACGAACTGTTTGAATCCCATGCCCGTCGCCTCCTTGAACAGACGGCTGAAATGCTCGCGGCTGTAACCGAACCGCGCAGCCACGTCCTGCGCCGTCAGCGGCTCGGCATAATGGCTTTCGATGAACCCGACGACCTGTATGAACACATGGCGGCCGTTGCGTACGAGTTCCGGCCGTCTCACGCCGACGACGAATTTCGAATACACGAGGTACAGGATCTCGTAGAGGATCGCGTTCAGCTGCAGCGTCTTCAGCGTTCCCGGCCGCTCATGCCATTGCGCGGCCTTGATGACGAGGTCGGTGAGGCGCTGCCGGTCGTCGTCGGTAGCGGTGGGGCTCATGAAGTCGACGAGGTTGCGGTCGGCGTACGGATACGATTTCTCGACGATGTCGTTGTTGAACGTGATGGAGACTCCGCTGTAATAGCCGACGTCGGTGAGCTTGGCCTCGTGGATCGCATACGGGCTGATGAGCGTGGTATGCCCCGGGGCGGTCTCGATGATCGACGAGTCGATGGTCCATGTGGCTGTACCGGCGAAGCAATGGGAGAGCTCCAATCCCCGATGCCAGTGGGGGCGCACCGATTCCCCTCTGACGTTGTGCATCAGGATCAGGGCGGGGGAGTCCTCCGGATAGATGTTCTCCTCGAGATAATCGTCGGTGATCACCCGGTTGTACGGATAGTCGTGGTCGTCGGTCATGGTCGGGCTCCCGTCGTCTCGTATGCCTTCACCGTTTCCGTGCCGTCGTCGGCCTTCGTTGTCGGAATGCCGCCTTCGGCATGACATCGTCGGCATGATGTCTACGATTCGTGACGCGGAAAATGCATAATGTGATGTTATCTTCGTATTTCCGTAATAATACATCACAAAATCATATTTTCTGAATCACATAATGATTACCGGCGATGAAATCATGCCCCTACGATGATGAACATCACATGGCTGCGAAGGGTCGCGGCCATGGAGGAAATGACAAGGTGGTCATCAACGAAGGAGAGGGCAATGACGTCACAGACCAGTTCCCGGCATGACGATCTCGAGGAAATCGTCGATCCGGTCATCAAACGCAGAATCATCATCGTATGCGCGGCCGCCGCGATCGGCGGCGTGCTGTTCGGCTTCGACACCGCCGTGATCAACGGCGCCGTGGACTCGATTGCCGGCACCGCGACCGGCTTCGGCCTCAACAGCTTCATGAGCGGCATCTCCGTCTCGTGCGCGCTGCTCGGCTGCGTGCTCGGCGCCTGGTTCGCCGGCAAGCTGGCCGACAAGTACGGCCGCATCCACTCCATGCTGTTCGCCGCCATCCTGTTCATCGCCAGCTCCCTGGGCTCCGCGCTCGCACCCGAGATCTGGTCGTTCATCGTGTTCCGCTTCATCGGCGGCCTTGGCGTCGGCCTGGCCTCTGTGCTCGGCCCCGCCTACATCGCCGAGGTCTCGCCGACCAAGATGCGTGGCTTCCTCACCAGCTTCCAGCAGTTCGGCGTCGGCATCGGCATGCTGGCCTCCACCATCACCAACAGCATGTTCGCCAAGGGCTCCGGCGGCGCCGACTCGCCGTTCTGGTTCGGTCTCGCCACCTGGCGCTGGATGCTGCTCATCATGATCGTGCCGTCGGTCGTCATGTTCGCCGTGTCGCTGCTGCTGCCCGAATCGCCGCGCTACCTCGTCATGAAGGGCCGCGACGAGGAGGCCGCCGCCACGCTCAAGCGCATCAACGGCGTGGTGAACCCCGAAGCCAAGATCGCCCAGATCCGCGCCACCGTCGGCAGCGAGAGCGGTGCGAAGCTGCGCGACCTGCGCGGTGGATTCCTCGGCCTGAAGAAGGTCGTGTGGATCGGCATCCTCGTGGCCCTGTTCCAGCAGTTCTGCGGCATCAACATCATCCTCTACTACGATTCGAGCATCTGGCGTTCCATGGGCTTCTCCGAGCAGGTCGCGCTTGACATCTCGCTGTACCGCACGCTCGCCGCATGGATCCCGATGATCGCGTCCATGATCCTGCTCGACCGCATCGGCCGCAAGAAGCTGCTCGCCGCCGGTTCCATCGCCATGACCGTGTTCCTGCTCATCGCCACCGTCGGCTTCTACCACGCCTCCATGCAGGACGGCAACTTCGTGCTCCCCGGCATCTGGGCCCCGATCGCCATCTTCGGCATGTACGCGTTCTTCCTGTCGTTCAACTTCAGCTGGGGCGCCGGCATGTGGGTCGTCATCGGCGAGATCTTCCCGAACAACATCCGCGCCATCGGCGTGGCCGTGGCCACCGCGTTCAACTGGATCGGCAACTTCGTGGTCTCCACCACGTTCCCGCCGCTGCGCGACACCATCGGCGTCGGCAACGTGTACCTCGCCTACACCGTGTTCGCGCTGCTGAGCTACCTGTTCGTCAAGAAGGTGCTGCCCGAGACCAACGGCGTGGCCCTCGAGGACATGAAGGCCGAGTGACCGAATCCATTCGCCTGTGCGCCGGCCGCGCCGACATCGGCAGGCCGGCGCATTGCGTAACGCATGACAACGATGCATGAAGATTAAGGAGACCATGATGAGCAACCGATACGCCACGGCCGAAGGAGTGCCGTACACCGACTGGACCGAGATCGACGGCGACCTCGGCGACTGCCCCGAACCGCTGCGTTCGGCGATCCTCAAGTCCCGCGTGGACTTCGCCGACGGCGACGCCTCCCGCGTGCCGTTCTGGCACACGCCCGACGACGTGGACGTCATCGCCGACCTGCCGTACGCCGACGACGCCGACGAGGTGCGCGGCCACCGGCTCGACCTCTACCTGCCGCACGAGGCCGTCGTGCGAGGCGGCCAGACGATGCCCGTATACGTCGACATCCACGGCGGCGGATTCGTCTACGGCCACAAGGAGCTCAACCGCAACTTCTGCACGCACCTGGCCTCGCGCGGATTCGCCGTGTTCTCGGTGAACTACCGTCCCTCGCCGCAGACCGACTTTCTCGGCCAGCTGCGCGACGTCGCGCAGGCGCTCGCCTGGATTCGCGACCATCGCGCCGAATACCCGATCGCGCAGGACGGCGTCTGGCTCACCGGCGACTCCGCCGGCGGATGCCTCGCGTTCTTCACCGCCGCCGTCGAACGCTCGGCGTCGGTCGCCGCCGCTCTGGGCGTCGAGGCCAGCGGCATCGGCGTGAACGGCGCGGCGCTCGTCTCCGGCCTGTACAACCTGCTGCCGTACGTTCCGGCCGCCGGCGGTGCCGCCGCCACGGCCGCGGGGGAGGACGACCCCAAGACCATCCTCGACGCCATGTCGTCCACGTTCTTCGCGCCGCTGGCCGACGTCGACCGTTCGGCCGTCGACGTCGCCGAAATCGTGCGGTCGGTCGACCTGCCGCCGCTGTTCCTCAACACCAGCAGCGACGACTTCATCCAGTCGGAGACCCTGCATCTGGCCGCGCTGCTGTCGGAGGGCGACACCGACTTCGAACTGCACGACTGGAAGACCGCGCCCGCCGAAACCCTCGGCCACGTGTTCCCCGTGTGCATGAGCTGGCTTGAGGAAAGCGGCGTCGTCCTCGACCTCATCCGCGACTTCACCTACTCAAGGCTGTGACGGTCATTCGTCCGGATGCGAAAAGCTCCGCCTTCCGATATTCCGGAAGGCGGAGCTTCGTTCTATTGCTTCACGTTGATGGTCACTCCACGTTGGCGTGGTTGGCGTTGGCCTGGGCGTCGGAGACGTTGTCGCGGCGGGAGAGCATGAGGCACAGGGCGTCGAGCGCGATGTGCACGCTCTGGTCGAACAGCGAGCTGAGCAGCTGGATGGAGCCGCCGGCCTCGCCCTTCACGCGGCCCGGCACGAGAATCACGGCGTCGGCCGCGTCGGCCAGGGGGGATTCCGGCTTCGACGTGACGGCGATCACCTTCACGCCCAGCTTCTTCGCGGCCTCGGCGTCCTCCACGGTCTTGCGCGTCTTGCCCGAGCCGGAGATGGCCAGCAGCACGTCGCCCTCATGCATCGACGGGCAGATGGTCTCTCCCATCATGTAGCTCGTGTAGCCGATGTGCATCATGCGCATCGCGAAGCTGCGCGCCTGGAATCCGGAACGGCCCTCGCCCGTGGCGTACACGCGGTCGTCGCGGCCGATAAGGTCGCGCGCGGCCTCGAGGTCGGCCTCGTCCATCTTGGCGATGACGCCGGAGATCTCATCGACGATCTGGTCGAGAATGCGGTTGTCGTTGGTCATGATATCTGCTCTTTTCCTGATTTGTTCTGCCTTGGATTATTCGGATGGTTAGGAATTCGTGACCTATGGTCGTTGGCCGGCGAGCCGATGTCGTTGGCCGGCAGCGACTACGCGCACAGCGCCCTGCATTCGGCGGCCGCCGCGGCGATGTCGTCGGCCTTGGTGATGGCCGACCCCATGATGGCGATCTCCACGCCCTCAGCGGCAAGGCCGGCAAGCTGGTCCTTCCTGATGCCGCCGGCGATGGCGATGCGTCCGATCTGAGGGTAGCGTGCCTTGAACGCCCGCACCTGGCCGACCGGATCGGCGGTCGCGCCCGAATCGACCGACGTGTGCAGGCAGTAGACGGCGTCGGGGAAGACCGAGATCCTCTCGATGCGGTCGTCGTCGCATTCGAGCAGGTCGATCATCATCACGCCGTCGTGAGCGGCGGCCGACTCGTAGCAGACCTTCAGCGTGCCGAGCGACGACGAGCCCATGACGGTGAGGTACCTGAATCCGCAGTCGAATCCAAGATCGAACTCGTATTTGCCCTCATCGCAGGTCTTGATGTCGCCGAGCACGGCGGTCTCGGGCCGGACCTCGTGCGCGGCCCCGATGAGCGGGGCGAGAGCACGGACGCCGAACTCCTTGGTCAGCGACGTGCCGATCTCGATGACGTCGGCCGATGCGGCGACCTGGCGGATGATGGCTTCTGCGCGAGGGATGTCCACGCGGTCGATGGCTACCTGCAGTTTCACAGCGATACTTCCTTTCGCGGGGTTTCGGCGATGAACCGTTCAAGCTCGGCGCGGGTGGGCAGGCCCTCGGAATCGGAGACGCTTGTCACCTGGATCGCGCCGACGGCGTTCGCTCGCTCCAGCAGATGCTCGGCGTCAAGGCCTTCGAGCAGGGCCGTGATCGCACCGGAGGCGAAGCCGTCGCCGGCGCCGACCGTATCGACCACGTCGACCACGAAGCTCGGCACCACCGTCTCCACGCGCTCGCCGTCCTCGTTGCGCTCGAACAGCGCGGAGCCGGCGTCGCCCAGCTTGATGATGACCTTCTTCACACCCATGTCGAGATAGAAGTCGGCGATGTCGCGCGGGTCCTGTCGGCCGGAGAACAGCTGGCCCTCGGAAAGGCCGGGCATGAACACGTCGGACTTGGCGGCGAGCTTGTTCGTGGCGTAGATCATCTCCTCCTCGCTGTGCCACAGCGTCGGACGGGGGTTCGGGTCGAAGGTCACGAGCGCTCCGTGCGCGCGGGCCTCGTCGATGAGGCGAGATTCGGTCTCGTAGGTGTTCGGGGCGAGCGCGGCGAACACGCCGGTGACGTGCAGCACCTTCACGCCGTCGAAGTCCACGTCGTCCACGATGTCGGGCGTGGTCCTGCTGGCGGCGCTTCCGGCACGGAAGTAGATGACCTTCGGGTCGCCGTCGGGCAGCACCACCTTGAGCTGCGAGCCGGTGGAGGCCTTCGTCGTGCGTCGGATGTTGCCGGTGTCGATGTCGATGGTGTTCATGTAGTCGACGATCATGTCGCCCTGCCAGTCCTCGCCCAGCGTGGTGACGTAGCTGACCGAGTGGCCCTGGCGGTTCGCGCCGATGGCCACGTTGAACTCGCATCCCGCCATCTGCGTCGGCAGGTTACGGGCCTCCATGTAGGTCTGGTCGGAATCGGCGATGAGGTTCACCATGGGTTCGCCGATGGTCATGACTTCTGCCATTGTGGTTTCCTTACGTTTCTTCGTTCGTTATATGCGATGTCGTGCGATGTCGGCTTGTATGGCCGCCGGTCAGGCGAGGGCGGCGCGGACGATGTCGAACTGTTCGGCGACGCGGTCGGCGGGGATGGGGAACTCGAGGAACACGGGAACGTCGTCGCCCAGCTGCGCGACGAGCTCGCGCCAGTCGATGACGCCGTCGTCGAGCATCGTCGTGACGAGGTCCTCGCGCTTCTCGGCGCCGTTGGCGTTCTTCAGATGGAACACGGTGATGAACCCGTGCAGGGCGGCGAACGCGGCGTCCGGGTCCTCGTCCCTCCACAGCCAGTTGCCCAGGTCGAAGGTGTAGCCGATGGCGCTGCCGGCGTCCTTGATGTTTTCCAGCGAGGAGGCGGTGCAGACGAACGTGCCGTTCTCCGGAGTCTGGTCGTTCTCGATGGTCACGCTCACGCCGTATTCGGCGGCGAGCGCGTCGATGCCGTGCAGCACGTCGGCGCTGACGTCCTTCACGTCGCCCTGGTTGAGCTTGACGTTCTTCGCGCCCATGCGCCTGGCCTCGGCGAAATAGGTGGCCAACTCGGGGTTGGCGGCGCCCTCCGCGGTGATGACTTCGGGCACGGAATAGAACAGGCCGAGGCCGCCGGCCCTGCGTGCCGCCGCGATGCGGTCGAATTCGACGTCGGCGTCGATGCCGTCCGCGCCGACGATGTATTCGCGGCGGACTTCGGCGAGGCCGGCGCCGAGATCGGCGATGCGGGGGAGCAGCGTCGACTGCGGGACGCCGTTCGCGAGGTCGGAGAGGTATACGAGCGTGTTGATGCCGAGAGCGGTCATGATGGATTTCCTTGGTTTCTTTGGTGTGTGGGTGTGGTGTGTGGTGCGGAATCAGGGAAGAGCAGGGGAGGGTCGTGGGGGGGGGGGGGGGGGGGGGGGGGGGGGGGG
>NZ_WHZU01000003.1:0-95532 GCF_010667655.1 Bifidobacterium saimiriisciurei | reverse complement strand
CGGCCGGGGAAGGGGCCGGCCGCCCACACGGAGGTGGAGGTCAGAGGTGAAGGTCAGAACAGCAGCAGACCGGCGAGGCCCATGATGGGGAAGGTGCAGGCCCAGTAGACGGGAACGCCGTTCTTGAGGAAGGTCTTCGGTTCGAGGCCGGTGTAGCCGACCGACCAGGTGTTCCACGACTGGGTGATGCAGGAGGAGATGCAGGTCATCGACGGGACCACGAGCAGGGCGAAGAGGAACCAGGCGTTGAACATGCCGGTCGCCATGAAGATGCTGATGACGGCCGAGCCGGCGCCGTAGAGTTCCAGCGGGCCGCGGAACAGGGCCAGCGGGGCGAGGATGCAGAACGCGAGGCCGAGGATGAACGTGCTGTTCGGGATGAGCGGGGTGAGGATCGGGCCGAAGTCCTTCATCACGGTGACGGCGATCTCCTGGAAGAAGCGCAGCACGAGCAACATGATGATGAGCGGGCCGATGTCGCCGATGGCGGTCTTGGCGGTGGAGTTCAGCATGGCGCCGAATTCCTTGATGGACTTCATGTGGCCGGTGAACGCGAAGGTGAGGATGGTGGCGAGCATGAGCGCGGGCACGGCGTTCCACTGCAGGATGATGCACAGGGCCACGGGAACGATCGGCATGATGTAGGTCCATACGGGCACGTCGGGGATGTCCGTCGGCTGCTCGTCGGGGTCACCGACCTCGTACGGGGTGCCGTTCTTGATGGCCTTGGAGTTGATGAGGATGAAGATGATGACGCCGAGCATCTGCACGAGCAGGGCGGCGATGCCGAAGCGCAGGTAGTGGGTGCCCCATTCGACCACGGAGCCGTCGGGGGACTTGTAGTCCTGGTAGAAGGCGGCGAACTGCACGAACAGCACGCTGTTGACCCACATTGCGGCGCCGATCGAGAGGGTGAACACGGGGACGGCCACGCGCTTGGGGACGCCGAGGCGGCCCAGGATCGGGAAGAGGATGACGCCGATGGCGATGGCGGAGCCGACGCCGTAGGCGCTGGTGAAGATGAGGCAGGTGACGGCGGCCATGCAGATGGTGGCGAGCACGGGGTTCTTCTCGCCGACCTTGGCGGTGCGGTAGGAGATGGAGGCGGCGATGCCGGTGTCGACGAGCACGCGGCCGAACCATGCGCCGCAGACGATCTGGATGATCGTCGGACCGTAGGTCAGTGCCGGCTGGGCGAAGATGTCCTCCACGAAGTCGAACGGCTTGCCGACTCCGAACGCCACGCCGAGGAAGTAGATGAGCAGCCAGACGATGGTCTGCACGAAGAATCCGATGGTGAGGTTGCCGCCCTTCATCGCGTAGACCGCGAAGACGGCGAAGGAGAGAATGAGCAATGCGGCCATCACCCAGATAATCATGGCGCTCCTCCTTGAGCTGTGTTCTTTCGAACGTCGGACGATTCGCGAGGGGAATCGACGTTGTCCGCTGGCAGATACTATACCGAAACGATGTTGTGTGTACCGGTTTCGTAAACCGGTTGATAAGTACTATACGACGTTATTGTTTACCGGTCAACTAAACCGGTGTACTCTTCGATTCTCGTTAGATATGTGAGGGATAACAACCAAGTATTCGCAGTGCTTTCTTCGGCGTGTCGCAAAGCATGGCGAAAACACGACGCAACCCCTGCCGCACGAATGGCGAGATATCCATATACTCATATATCCGTATACTCGTATGTCCGGCATCGAGACTCATGAATCGTCATATGCGGATGCATCGATTGATTCATGAACGCGGCTTTCATTCACGAACCGAAAGATGCGCCCGCATCCGCCGATTCGTGCGGCCGTTTTGGGCTCGCGAATGTGGATATGCGCCGATATCCCCCGATTCGGGAATTCGGCATGTGTTCACGAATCGAAGGATGCTCGTGCATTTGTCGATTCGTGGAGGCATTTTCTCTCGATGAATGTTGGAATATCGGGCTATCGATTGATTCGTGAACGTGGCGGTTTGATATGAACCATGGGATATGTGTATATTCGCCGATTCATGAACATGGCATATGCGCGCGAATGGTGATATGTGCGTATATCTGGGGATTCGTGCATGAAAAGGCCGCGTGCGAATGGGAGGATGTGCGTATATCTGGGGATTCCTGAATGAAATACCTGCTCGCAAGTGACGGAATATATGCGCATCGGACGATTCGTGAACGGTTGTCGTATCCGTCAACGACGGGATATGCGATATATGGCGATTCGTGCACGGGCCGCGCTTGTGAACGGAGGTGTTCGCTATACCTCGGTGGTGGAGGCGTAGATGCACAGCTCGGCGGGAAGCTCCAGAAGCTCGTATGGCGAATCGTCGCCGTCGTAGATGCGTGCGGCGAGCTTGGCGGCGCAGGTGCGTCCCATGCGCACCGGGTTCTGGTCGAGGCATGTGATGCCGCGGCCGCTGTAGCGCGCCCAGCGTTTGGTGGCGAACGCGCACAGCCCGATATGCCCGTCGAGCGCGGCCGGATACGCCTCGAATATGTCGCACATGCCGTCCTCGTTGTTCGAGAACAGGCAGACCCTGCGTCCGGCCTGCTCGGCCATGATCCGTTCGAGGCCGGTCTCGAGACCTGCGAGGTCGTTGTATTCCAGTACTTCGCCGCTGATCGTGCCGCTGATTGCGCCGGTCGCCGTATCGGCAGCACCGGCAATATCGGCAGCACCGGCCGCGCCGGCAGCCGCACCATGCGCGGCGATATACGACCGGAACGCCGTCACTCGCGTCACTCGCGTGGTGATGGCCGCCGCCGGCTGCGTGACGAACACCACATGGTCGAACCGCTGGGCGACGAGATGGTCGAGCATCTCATCGACGCCGGCCGCGTTGTCGGTGGTGATGCAGTCGCAGACCACCGGCTTGATGAATCGGTCGAGCGTCGCCATCGGCGGATTGCCGTCCTTCGTGGCGAATTCGGTGAGGTAGTCGTCGTTGTCGCCGGCGGTGTTCACGATGAGGCCGTCCACCTGCGAGTCGAGCAGCGATTCGATGGCCGCGCGCTCGAGCGCCGGATTGTCGTCGACGTCGCTCACCAGCAGCTGGATGCCGCGCGCCCGGCACTCGGCCTGAATGCCCTTGAGCAGCTGCGAGCTGAACGGATTGCTGATGTTCGCGATGGTCACGCCGATGAGATGGCTGTTCGAGGCCTTGAGGCTCTGCGCCATCTTGTTCGGCCGGTAGCCGAGCTCCTCGATGGTGGCGTCGATGCGCTCCTTCGTCTCGGCCGACATGTAGTCGTACTTGCCGTGCAGATACCGCGAGATCGTGGTCTTCGAGACCCCCACCGCGGCCGCCACGTCAGCGATGCTGGGCTTGCGGTTCGCCTTTGACTGCCTCATGTCGCAATATCCTCCGTGTGGTGAGGCTGCATTCACTGTACCCGACGCCCGGTGCGGCGCCATGCACGGCGTTTCCGCCGGCGCGTTCGGGTGAACCGGCGTCGAATTTTGAAAAACGTGCCAACAACCGCCTACGAAAACTACTCTCAGGATAGTATGATGTGTACCGGTTGAGTTCAAGGTTCGAACTTGGATCGAAAAAACTATACATTGATTGAACAGAGGGATTTCTCATGACGTTGAGTGAATCAACTGTGGCTATTAAGCCGGGAAAGGTGCTGCTGGTCGGTGAGGCGATGGCGCTGTTCACCGCTGAGCAGGAAGGCGACCTGGCCGAGGTCGAGTCGTTCGGCGCCTCGGTGGCCGGCGCCGAGCTGAATGTGTGCGTTGGCCTTTCCCGTCTGGGGCAGAAGCCGGTGTACATGACCAAGCTCGCCCACGACCCCGCCGGCGACCGCATCCGCAACTTCATGGAGAAGAACGGCATCGACACCTCGCTCGTCTCCTACAACGACGATCGCCTCACCGGCTTCATGATGAAGTCCAAGGTGAGCCACGGCGATCCGAAGACCGCTTACTGGCGCAAGAACTCCGCGGCCTCCACGCTGTCCCCGGCCGATGTGGACGCCGTCGACTTCTCCGACATCTCGCTGGTGCATCTCACCGGCATCCTGCCCCCGCTGAGCGAGACCACGCTGGCCGCCGCCAAGGAGCTCATCGTCAGGGCCCGCGAGAACGGCGCCTACGTGTCGTTCGACCCGAACCTGCGTCCCGCCATCTGGCCGAGCCTCGACCTCATGCGCAAGACCCTCGTCGAGCTGGCCTCCCAGGCCGACCTGGTGCTGCCGGGCGTCGGCGAAGGCCGCGAGCTGTTCGGCGCCGACGATCTGGAAAGCACCGCCCAGGCGTTCATCGACAACGGCGCCAAGCTCGTCGTCGTCAAGGACGGCCCCGCCGGCGCCTACGCCACCGACGGCAAGGAGTCCACGTACGTGCATGGCTTCGTGGTCGACCATGTGGTCGATACGGTCGGCTGCGGCGACGGCTTCGCCGCCGGCACGCTCTCCGCGCTCATGGACGGCAGGACCGTGGATGAGGCGCTGGAGCGCGGCTGCGCGCTCGGCGCCATCCAGACGCAGTTCATCTCCGACAACGAGGGCCTGCCGACCCCCGAGGAGCTGAAGGCGTTCACCGAGTCGCACCCGCGCGCGAAGTAGGCGCAGAGTCGGAAGCGGAAGCAAACGCAAGTCGTGCATGATCGAACGCAAGCGCGATAATCAACCTGTTGGCAATAACTCAAAGGAGTATCACTATGGCAGATAAGACCAACGAAGAGCAGCTGGCCTACTTCTCCGAGCTTGGAGTCGTCCCGCTGGTCACGCTGCACAGCGTGGAGGAGGCCGTTCCGCTGGCCCAGGCCCTCGAGCGCGGCGGCATCCCGGTGGCCGAGGTCACCTTCCGTTCCCCGTACGCCATCGAAGGCATGAAGCGCATCCGCGACGAAGTGCCGGGCGTCACCCTGGTCGCCGGCACCGTGCACACCGTCGAGCAGGCCAAGGCCTCCATCGAGGCCGGCTGCAAGGGCCTGGTCACCCCGGCCTTCACCCGCAGCATCGTGGACTACGCCCTCGAGAACGACATCCTCGTCCTCCCCGGCACCGCCGTCCCGTCCGACGTGGACGACGCCTACCAGCTGGGCCTGCGCTACGTGAAGTTCTTCCCGGCCGAGGCCTACGGCGGCGTGAAGACCCTCAAGGCCCTCAACGGCCCGTTCGCCGAGATGAAGTTCCTGCCCACCGGCGGCGTGAGCCTGAAGAACGCCGAGGAGTACATCAGCCTCAACAACGTGTTCGCCATCGGCGGCTCCTTCCCGGTGCCGTCCGCCGCGCAGAAGGCCCACGACTGGGACGCCATCGCCCAGGCCTGCGCCGACGCCCGCGCCCTCGTCAAGCCGATCATCGACAAGAAGAACGCCTGATTCCGACGGCCTGACTTCGATCGATGCATCGGTCGATGATTATCGAACGCCCGCATCCGCCGATTACGGCGATGCGGGCGCTTTCGTATCGGCATCCTCGTTTTTCGTTGATATTCCGCCTTTTTTGCGGTTTTGCGGCGGCGTCGCCGCAAGCCGGCGAACGCCGTCGTGATGTTGCCATGGCGTTGCCAAACGAATGCCGTTTTCGGATGTGACCGCTATCACACTTGATATGCAAATTATGGCAACGCACGACGGCAAATGCCGGCAAGGGCCACAATGAACATGAAACTACTTCTCGAAAGTGGAAGGTCGTCATCGACGTCCGCGCACTGGCAGCGCGGATGACGGACGGTGATTCGTCAAACCTGGCAGTAAGGCGGATCCTCGGGACGGCCAGCGGTGCAAGGGAGCACTCTTGCACCCGAATGAAGCTAACGCGGACCATGAAGGTCCGTGTTGGAGAAGGAAAGGGTAAAAAACAAAATGGCCTCCAACCTTAACAAGTGGCCCTACAAGGCTCACGAAATCAACATCGGTCGTGGTATCCAGTACGGCATGCTCGACCTCATGGGCGGCGGCTGGAACAACATCGTTTCCGGCGTCATCTTCGCATACCTGACCCTGGCACAGGGCTTCAACCCCGCAATCGCCGGTGGCATCGCCGCCGCCGGTCGTATCGTGGACTGCATCTGGAACCTGTTCCTCGGCCTGATCACCGATAACTTCTACCACACCAAGCTCGGTCAGAAGTTCGGCCGTCGTCACTTCTTCATGCTGCTCGGCCTGATCCTGTTCGCCTGCGTGTTCCCGCTGTTCTGGATCAACTCCACCTCCGCGGCCTACTACCTCGCGGTCTACATCGCCATGGAGGTCATCATCGCCATGATGATCGTCCCGTGGGAGTGCCTGCCCACCGAGATGACCCGTGACTACACGCTGCGCACCACGCTGTCCGGTTCCCGCATGGTGATCTCCGCCACCGGCACCGCCCTCGTGTTCCTCATCCTGGCCGCCCTGAAGCAGGCCAACAACCCGAACTCCTACCTGATCGCCGGCATCGCATGGACCGTCCTGTTCGTGGTCGCCATCGCCATCTCCACGTTCGGCACCTGGGAGCGCCCGCTCACCGAGGAGTTCATCAAGGAGCTCGAGTCCCGTCCGAAGCAGTCCGTCGGCCAGTTCCTCAAGGAATCCGTCACCGGCTACGTCGACACCTTCAAGAACCAGGCCTTCCGTACGCACCTGGCCGTCTACCTGCTGTCCTTCACCGGCAAGGACTTCTACTCCACGCTGCTGCCGACCTTCATCGTCTGCTGCATCTCCGGCGCCGGCGAGTCCTGGCCGTGGACCTTCCAGGCCATGTCCATCCTCGGCATCCCGATGACGATCCTGTGCGCCAAGCTCATGATCTCCCACGGTCCGCGCTTCCTGTTCCGCCTGAGCTACGTCTCCATCCTCGTGGCCATGGTCGCCTACGTCGGCGTGTGGGCCGCCGGCATCCACAACCCGTTCTGGATCTTCCTCATCGTCTCCATCGTGTACCAGTGCGGTCGCGCCACCCTGGAGTTCACCCCGTGGAACCTGTTCCCGTTCATGCCTGACGTCGACTACATCATGACCCGTGGCGACCGTGCCGGCCTCTACGCCTCCGTGATGACCTTCTTCCGCAAGTCCACCGGCGCCATCGCCACGTGGGTCGCCGGTCTGCTCCTCGAGTTCACCGGTTACAAGGCCGACACCATGAAGAACTTCCAGACCACCCCGCACAACGTGCAGGTCGGCATCGTGCTCGTGTTCTTCCTCGGCACCTGCGTCCTGATCGCCTGGGCCCTGTGGATGTCCCGCCGCATCTACCTCGACCGTGAGACCCACGGCATCCTGAAGGCCGAGATCGAGCGTCTCGAGGCCGGCGGCTCCAAGGCCGACGTCACTCCGGAAGCCCGCAAGATCGCCGAGGAGCTCACCGGTCACCCGTACGAGAAGCTCTGGCCGGATCTGGACAAGAACGGCCTGCCGATCGAGAAGATCTGATGATCGCCAGGATCTGAAGATCCCATAACGGACCTGTTCCGTTCCCCGAGCCGCGCGACGCGATTCGCCGAACGCGGCTCTTTCCATACCTTTCAACGAAAGAAGCAAATCATGTCACAGATCATCCTCTACAACGAGAAGATCGACAAGATGGTGTTCATCCAGGCCGAGATCAACGACGGCAAGGTCACCTTCACGGGCCTCGACCAGGCCGGCGAACTCGACTTCGCCACCCCGGCCGACCAGATCGAGCCGACGCTCGCCGCGCTGACCACCGCCGACACCTTCACCCTCAACGAGGGCCTTGACGGCAAGTTCAAGTCCATGACCTACGGCGAGTGGGAGGCCCTGCGCTGCGCCCAGGCCTCCGCCGGCATCAAGGCCAAGGTCGACGAGCTCGACGTCGCCGACGACGTGAAGGCCGAGATCAAGGGCTTCTTCGACTCCTTCACCGAGTCGATGACCGTCAAGTACATCCAGGGCAAGCGCTCCTGGGGCCAGATCTACGGCGAACTGTTCGACGACTTCTCCAAGCTCGCCAAGTAGCTCCCGCCAAGTAGCTCGCCAAGTGTGGAATCCGGCCGGATGACCGGTTCCCTCCCTCCATACCCCATCGAGCGGTTCCGTGACGTGCAACGGGTTGCGTGCGTCATGAATCCGTCCGATGTCCGTCCTCGCGGTTTGTGATCGGTTTTACCGCGAAGTCATGTCACCCGCCTGCCGCTCTCCTCGGCAGGCGGGTTTTTCCGTTTCGACGCCGCCGTGCCGCTATCGGGCGGCCTCGCCGATGCTCGCCCGCCATACGAACCCCGAACGCAGCACCACCGGCGCCAAGGCATCGTCGCCGCTGTGCAGCACCTGCCCGATGATGCGCCGGGCCGCCTCCCGCGCAAGCTCCTGCCTCGGCACCGCGATGCTCGCCAGCTTCGGCGAGCACACCTCGCACATGGGGATGTCGTCGATGCCCACCACCGACACGTCGTCGGGGACGGACAATCCATGGGCCTCGAGGAACGTCATGAACGCATAGGCCACCTCGTCGTTGTAGGCCACCGCGGCCGATGTGGGCCGTGCGAGGAACCCCTCGAACGCCTCCTGCGATTCCGGCCCGACCGGATATGCGCAGGAGGTGCGTCGAAGCCGCAGTCCCGCCCGCCGGCAAGCCGCCTGCATGGCGTTCGTCCGAAGCCCGTTCTGCCATGCCTGCCGAGTGCCTGCGATATACGTCACCTCGCGGTGCCCGAGTTTCGCCAGCGCATCCACCGCCTCCATGATCGCCGGCCCGTCGTCGGCGTACATCGACTGCACGCCGCCGACCGCACGGTTCATCACCGCCAGCGGCCGCGACTGGGCGAGCTTGCGGATCGTGGCGTCCGGCAGCCTGGGCGCACAGAGGATCATGCCGTCCACATGGGGGATGGCGCGTGTGACGATCGCACGCTCGGAATCGGGGCTCTCCTCCGTCTCCGAGATCATCAGTCCGAAGTTCCGCCGGCTGCATTCGCGTTGCACGGCCCGTGCGATCTGCGAATACACGGGGTTGCCCAGGTCGTTGACGGTCAGGGAGATAAGGCCGGCGAGACGGCTCTCCACGCGCGGCCGGATGGCCTGCGCATGGTAGCCGAGCCGTTCGGCGACCGCGCGCACATGGTTCAGCGTACGCACGTTGACGCGGTCGGGATATCGGAACGTGCGTGAGACCGTGGCGATGGAGACGCCCGCCGCCTCCGCCACGTCCGTTATCGTGACCGGCGCGGCCTCGCGGCCGTCGCCGTGGGATTCGGTGTGGACGCCGTCTTCGTCGTGGCCGTCGTCTTCGTCGTGAACACTGCTCATGGTCGTTCATCGTAGTCGTTCGGCATGGCCGTCATCCATGCCGGGCGACGTCCGGTGGACGATTCGGCGACGTGAGTTTTTCCGCGTTTTGGAAAACCGTGGAAAAACGGCGTCGGCCTCGGCACGTCCTTTTTACGATGAATGACGTCGATGCCCATGACGGCATCCATCGGGCAGACGCATCGCCCGTCACTGCCAGGATTACGGCGGGGGCGTCTGCCTTGGGGATGGCGCATGCGGATGCCCGCGAACGTGGGTCGCCTATCGGAGGTCATGGCGGCGCGTCTGCGAGAATCCCCGTGCGCATGGAAATATCCTCGCCGAATGTCCTCCTCCGGGAATGGCGGTCGAATCCACAACGAGCCAACGCCATACCAAGGAGGTGCCATGTCGGCAAAGCCCACGACCAACCGCAAGACCGCGACCGAATCCACCGTCGATCTGACGGTCGGCCGTCCGCTGGTGCGCATCCTCGTCTTTTCCATTCCGCTGATCCTCGGCACCCTGTTCCAGCAGCTCTACAGCTTCGCCGACGCGGTGATCGTCGGCCGTCTCATCGGCGACGACGCGCTCGGTGCGGTCGGCGCCACGTACTCGCTGAACTTCCTCATCCTCGGATTCGTGCAGGGCGCATGCATCGGCTTCTCCATCCCCGCCGCGCAAAGCTTCGGCGCGAAGGACGAACGCGACTTCCGCCGGTTCATGTGGAACGGCGTCTGGCTGGGCGCCATCATGTCGGTCATATTCACCGCGTCGATGACCCTGCTCGCCCGGCCGCTGCTCGCCTTCATCGACACCCCGGCCGAGCTCATGGGCATGGCCGTGGAATACATCGTCGTCATCTTCCTCGGCATCCCCTCCGCCGTGCTGTACAACCATTCGGCCGCGCTGATGCGCTCGGCCGGCGATTCGAAGCACCCGTTCTACTTCCTGCTCGTCTCCTGCGTGGTCAACGTCGTGCTCAACTACGTGTTCATCGGCATCGTCGGCATGGGCGTCATCGGTTCGGCGCTCGCCACCGTCATCGGCCAGACGCTGTCGGCCGTGCTGAACTGCTGGTGGGCGTTCACGAGGATCCCCATCTTCCGGATCCGTCGCGACGAGATGCGCTGGTCGCGGCACCACATCGCGCGGCTGTGCTATGTGGGGCTGCCGATGGGCTTCGAGCATTCCGTCTGCGCCGTCGGCGCCGTGGCGATGCAGGGGGCCATCAACTCACTCGGCGCCGCGATGGTCACCGCGCAGACCGCCGGTGAACGCATCCGCCAGATGTTCACGCTGCCGATGGAGAGCGTCGGCATGGCCATCGCCACCTATGCCGGTCAGAACTACGGAGCCCGCCGGCTCGACCGCATCCGTCTGGGATTGCGCGACGGCGTGATCATCCAGGCTTCGTACTGCGTCGTCTCGTGGGTGGTGATCTTCCTGTTCAAGGAGCCGATGTGCCGTTTCGTGCTCGGCGATGCGCGTCCCGAGGTCATGGATGCGGCCGTGGAGTACCTGTTCATCATGAGCTGCTTCTTCCTGCTGCATGGTTCGCTCATGATCTTCCTCAACACGCTGCAGGGCATGGGCTACAGCACGCAGGCCATCATCTCCGGGTTCGGCGAGCTCGCCGGCCGCTGCCTCGGCGGATGGCTCACCGTGGCGGGCGGCGGCTACCTGCTGGTGTGCCTTTCCAACCCGATGGCGTGGGCGTTCGCGCTGACGTACTGCGTGGTCATGGTGACGGTGGTGCTACGCCGCGCATCGGGGCAGTTCTCGATGGCAGCGGCAGCGCCGGCCGATATGGAAAGGGACGGCGTGGAGACGGTCGCCGCCTAGGCCATGGTCTTCTACTTCGCCTTGACGAACCAGTTGAGCACCGAGCCGGCGGCCACCAGCAGCGTGCCCGCCCAGAACGGCATCGACAGGCTCAGCCCGAGCAGCAGCGAGCTTGCGCCCACCGACAGCACCGGCGTGGCATAGGAGGCCACGGCCATCTTCTCCATGCTGCCATGCAGGATGCCGAATCCCCAGCATGCGTAGCCGCCGGCGATTACCGCCGCCGTGGCCAGCACCGTAAGCCATGCATGCAATGGGGGAGTGGCGGCGGGCAGGCCATCGCCGGAGGCGAAATGCACCAGCCACAGCGCCACGCACACGCCGGGGAAGAACACGCTCGTGCCGTCGTAGCCCTTCGACAGCGACGGCGTGGCCACGGCATACACCGACCAGGCGAGCGCGCCCAAGAACGACAGCGCAAACGGCAGCGGATTCTCGACCACATGACGCAATGCCACATGCCAGTCGAGACCGCTGTTGCCGCCGACGGCAAGGAACACGCCGGCCGTGGCCACGAGGGCGCCGGGCAGCGCGAACCAGACGGCGTGGCGACGACGGGATATCGCCGCGGCGAGCAGCACCATCATCGTCGGCCATAGATAGTTCACGAGGCTGATCTCCACCGATTGCGCGGCCGACGACGCGAGTCCGATCGACAGCGCGATCGACGACTCGTAGAACACGAACAGGCCGCCGCCGATGACGAGGTACCGTTTCGGTGCAAGCCGCAGCGGCTTCGGACGGCGGAAGACAAGCAGCAGCACGGCGCCGCAGGTGTAGATCATCGCCGAGCCGAGCGTGGGCCCGAACGATTCGGAGACGATGCGCACCAGGCCCATCATCATGCTCCACAGCGCGATGGCCGCGAATCCGACCAATGTGGCCGTGGATGAGGGGACGTTATGCGGATTGCGCGCGGTCGCCTGCGCACCGGATGTTCGTGATGTCATACCGACATCGTAACGGTCCGGTGTCACGGCGGCCGGTCGCGCCGTCGTTCGTTCGGCGACGCCGCGATGCCGTCCATCCGTTTGCCCGGCCGGTCAGACGATCGGCTCCGCGGAGGCGGGGCCGATGCTGCCGCGCTCCACGAACGTCGAATAGCTCACGATGGGCGTGGAATCGCCGTCGTCGATATGCAGCAGCTTGCCGATGAGCTTGGTCGCCGCCTGCGTGCCCATCCTGCCTCGGGGAATATGGATGGACGACAGCGTCGGCGTGGATCGGGTCCCGGCCGTCGTGTCGTCGATGCCCACGACCGACACCTGCTCCGGCACGCTGACGCCGTGTGCGGTGAGCACGTCGAGGAACTGCAGGGCGAAGATGTCGTTGAACAGGATGACCGCCGTCGTGGGATTGTCGAAGAAAGCGGCGTACGATTCGCGCATCGCCTCCTCGTCGAACACCTGCGGCCCGGGAATCTGCCGCAGCCGCATGCGTTCCTTCTGGCATGCCGACAGCAGCGCCTGCCATCGCAGCCCGTTCTGCCACGAGCTTTCCGGCCCCGCGATGTAGGTGACGGATTCGTGGCCGAGCGCCTTGAGCCTGCGCACCACGGCGGTCAGCGACGGCCGGTCGTCGCAGACCACGGACTGCACGCCGTTGACCAGCCGGTTGACCACGACCGTCGGCCTTACCTGCGCGGCCTTGCGAATCGTGGAGTCGGACAGCCTCGACGACGTCAATACCAAGCCGTCCACCTGCGTCGACATGCGCATGATGGTGCTGCGCTCGAGATTGCGCTTCTCCTCGGTGAGGGCCGTCAGCAGGATGAACCCGCGTTCGATGCACGGATGCTGCATGCCGTCGACGAAATCCGCGAACACCGAATACTTCAGATCGCTGGTCGTGGTCAGGATCATGCCGCGCAGCGCGTCGTCCTGCCGCGGTTCGAGGTTCTTCGTGCGGTATCCGAGCCGTTCGGCCACCTCGCGCACCTTGGTGGCGGTCTCGAGGTTCACCCGGCCGGGCTTCGACAGCGCCCGGGAGACGGTCGTGGGGGAGACGCCGGCCTCGCGCGCCACGTCGCGGATGGTCACCTTCGTCGATTCGCTCATCGTCGTGCTCCTCACTGCGGCCGCCATTGGCCTCGATAAGAATCCATTAAAACGGTATCGCTCGCCGAATCGGACGCAACACGCCGACGATGTCCATCGATTCGCAGTCGAAACGACGGGTAAACGACAGGGACGCGACCGCGGCATGGAAAACTATGGAAAGAAAACCGTGCCATGTGCATGCCGCGTAGAGTGGTGGTCAACGGGAACGGAACCGACGACGAGGTACCGGTCCGATTCCCATCACCTCGTTCTCCATCCTGCAACCATCGATCACCCGACCATCAGACCGCAAACCGACATCGGGACACGGACTTCCGCGAAGCAGCGGGATCCATGTATCCGCACAACAAAGGACGGCATCATATGCGCAACATCGAAACCCTCGCCGACGGCTGGCTGTTCACCAAGGAATCCATCGACGGCGTGCCCGCCTACTCGCCCGGCCCCGAATGGACCGAGGTCAGCGTGCCGCACACCTGGAACGCCTTCGACGGCCAGGACGGCGGCTCCGACTACCACCGCGGCGCCTGCTGGTACGTGCGCCGCCTCGAACTCGGCCAGTACGCCCCCGAATCGCGTGTCTACCTCGAATTCCAGGGAGCGGCCAACGTCGCCGAGGTCTACGTGAACGGCTGCAAGGTCGGCGACCACGTCGGCGGCTACTCCACGTTCCGCATGGACGTCACCACCGCGCTCATGCCGAGCGGCAACGTGCTCGCCGTGAAGGTCAGCAACGAGGAACGCTCCGACGTCTACCCGCAGATGGCCGACTTCACGTTCTACGGCGGCCTGTACCGCCCAGTCGAGGTGCTGGTCGTGAACCCCACCCACTTCGACCTCGACTACCACGGCGGCCCCGGCGTCACCGTGTCGTCCACCATCGGCGGGAACGGCTCCGCGCTGCTCGACGCCCGCGCATGGGTCACCGGCGCCAAGGCCGGCGACCAGGTGAACTTCCAGATCCTCGACGAGGACGGCAACGAGGTGGCCTGCGCCGCCCAGCCGGCCGATCTCGACGGCGGCAAGGTCCGCACTCTCGTCGAGATTCCCGACGCCCACCTGTGGCAGGGCACCGAGGACCCGTACCTGTATGAGGTCGTCGCCACCGTGATCCGCCACAACGAGGTGCTCGACGAGGTCTCGTTCCTCCACGGCGTGCGCGAATACCGCTTCGACCCGCAGGAAGGCTTCTTCCTCAACGGCAGGCTCACCCCGCTGCGCGGCGTCTCCCGCCACCAGGACCGTCTCGGCAAGGGCAACGCGCTCAGCCTCGAGGACCACGTCGAGGACGCCTACCTCATCAAGGAGCTCGGCGCCAACACCATCCGCCTCGCCCACTACCAGCAGGCGCAGGACTTCTACGACCTGTGCGACCAGCTCGGCTTCGTCATCTGGGCGGAGATCCCCTTCATCTCCAAGATGAACGACGACCCCGCCGCCCATCAGGACTGCATCAGCCAGATGACCGAACTCGTCATCCAGAATTTCAACCACTCGTCGATCCTGATGTGGGGCATCTCCAACGAGATCCTCATCGGCGGCGACAGCCCGAAGCTCGTCGAGAACCTCAAGGAGCTGCACGCGCTCGCCAAGAGCCTCGACCCCACGCGAGTGACCACCATGGCGCAGGTCTCCAGCACGCCGAAGGACTCCGAGCACAACCAGATCACCGACATCCTCAGCTACAACCACTACTTCGGCTGGTACGGCGGCCACCTCGAAGACAACGAGGCATGGCTCGACGACTTCCACGCCATGCATCCCGACCGTTCGTTCGGTCTGTCGGAGTATGGCTGCGAGGGCATCATCTCCTACCACAGCGACACCCCGCAGTGCGGCGACTACTCCGAGGAGTACCAGGCGATCTACCACGAGCACATGGCCCGCATCATCGACGAGCGTCCGTGGCTGTGGGGCACGCATGTGTGGAACATGTTCGACTTCGGTTGCGACGCCCGCAAGGAGGGCGGCGTCGAAGGCCGCAACAACAAGGGCCTCGTGACCATCGACCGCAAGGTGAAGAAGGACTCGTTCTTCATCTACCAGGCCCACTGGTCGGCCGAGCCCATGGTGCACATCTGCTCCAAGCGCTACGCCCGTCGCACCGCCGACGCCATCGACGTGAAGGTGTACTCCAACCAGCCGTCCGTCTCGCTTGTGGTCGACGGCAAGCCGTTCGCCACGCTTGAGGCCTCGGCCCAGGCCGACCCGCACATCTTCGTGTTCGGGGACGTGCCGCTCGCCGAAGGCTTCACGCACGTCGAGGCCCATGCCGGCGACGTCGTCGACTCGGCCTCGTGGCAGAAGGTGGCCGAGGCGTACGAGCCCTACACGTTCGTCGACCCCGAAGGCGGCAACATCGTCATGAACTGGTTCGACGACGTCTCCGCCGACGAGGGCCTGCCGGTCGACGCGCCCTACGACGAGTCGCACTACTCCGTGCACGACACCGTCAGCGTCATCCTCGACAGCCCCGAGGCCTCGGCCACGGTGACCAACGCCGCGTCCAGCATCGCGAACATGAGGATCAAGGCCAGCATGCTCGGCGTGCTCGGCAACAAGAGCCTCATCGAGATGTTCGACCAGCTGCGCAGCATGTCCCAGAACGCCGACGGCCTCGACCAGAAGCTCGCCTACCTCAACCAGCAGCTCCAGCAGATCAGGAAGTAACGCCCGGTCGACGACCGCGCGGCGGCCTGACCGTCCCCTTCCGAGCCCCCTCGCCACGAGGGGGCTTTTCTCGTATTCGGGCGTATGGGCGCCGGCGTCGCCGTGCGCCCACGCCCCCACGGAAACTCGTGGAAAACATCCCGTGGCCATCCATGGTCACGTAGAGTGGTAACCAACGCGGCAAGAGATACCAAAAACCATCGAGAAAACCGCGGAATTCCAATCATCGGCGGGCATGTTTCCTGCAAGGTCGCACGTGCCGGCTTCGTCATCCACCAATCACATCAACCAATCCTGGCATCAGGGAGACGCATCCCATACGAAGGAGCATGGGGCGTCCTTTCCATCATCGATCAGGCCTTGCCATCCCAAGGGAGGGAAGAAAGCAATGAGCGCAGCAAACACCAGTGCCAAGGCGGTCAAGCCGTTCGGCATGAAAGACAAGATCGGCTACATGTTCGGCGACTGGGGCAATGACTTCATGTTCATCTTCGCCAGCTCGTTCCTCATGGTGTTCTACACCAAGGTCATGGGCATCTCCGGCATCGTGGTCGGCGGCCTGTTCCTCATCGCCCGCATCATCGACGCCTTCGCCGACGTGACCGTGGGCGTGGTGGTCGACCGCGCCAAGACGCATCCGAACGGCAAGTACCGCGTCATCATGATGCGCATGGCCGCACCGGTCGCCATCTTCTCGTTCCTCATGTACCAGACCTTCTGCATCAACTCCTCGATGACGGTCAAGATTGTGTACATGTACGTCACGTACATCATCTGGGGCATCCTCTACTCCTGCGTGAACATCCCCTACGGCTCCATGGCCTCCGTGATCTCGCCCGAGCCCGAGCACCGCACCAGCCTCTCCACCTTCCGCACCGTGGGCGCCACCTGCGCCTCGCTGATCATCGGCGTGCTCGCCCCGCTCGTCATCTACGAGAAGGACGCCAGCGGCAACCAGATCATCCGCGGCGGCGAAGGCACCAGCATCTTCATGTGGGTCTCGCTCGTCTTCGCCATCGGCTCCTTCCTGTGCTACTTCATCTGCTACAAGATGTCCACCGAGCGCGTGAAGTCCGAAGACCATTCCGGCTCCGAGGAGGGCGCCGAGCGCCAGTCCATCCTGCACATGCTGGGCAGCGCCTTCTCGTCCCGCGCCATGGCCGGCATCATCGGCGCCGCCATCGCCCTGCTCATGGCCATGCTCTTCATGCAGCAGATGGCGAACTACCTGTTCACCGACTACTTCAAGAGCTCCGCGCTGCTCTCCACCGTCAACCTCGTGTGCAGCCTGCTCACCTTCGCCATCGCCCCGTTCGCCCAGCCGCTCGCCAAGAAGGTCGGCCACAAGGTCATGGGCGTCACCGGCTCCCTCATCGGCGCGGTGTGCATGTTCACCCTGTACGTCATCCACACCACCAACGCCGTGCTGTTCTCGGCCCTGTACATCCTCACCTTCCTGGGCATCGGCCTGTTCAACATCGTGATCTGGGCCATGATCACCGAGGTCATCGACGACATCGAAGTGCACAAGGGCATCCGCGAGGACGCCACCTGCTACTCCGTGTACTCCTTCGCCCGCAAGCTCGGCCAGGCGTTCGCCGGCTGGTTCTCCGGCGCGGCCCTCGGCTGGATCGGCTACAAGGAAGGCGCCGCCGTGGTGCAGTCGCAGGAGACGCTCGACGGCCTGTACATGTACGTCACCCTGCTGCCGGCCATCTTCTTCGGCGTCATGCTGCTGATCCTCATCTTCATCTACCCGCTGAACAAGAAGCGCGTCGACGCCAACGCCGCCGCCCTCAAGGCCAAGCGCGAAGCCGCCGTCGAGGCCTGATGATCCGCGAAGGGCTCCCCGGCCGGGGAGCCCTTCCCCATCTACGCCACCATGGCTCCCCTCGCGGCCGAGGGGAGCCGTCCGCGAAGCGGACTGGGGGAAGCGCCCAAGCCCCCGAAACCTCATCCATTCCTCATTCGTTCATCGATGATCCATCATCGATCCGCATCCATCGATCCATCGCACACGAAAGAAGGCGACGATGTCATTCGCATCCCTGTACCCCCGCGTCACCGCCACCCGCCGCATCCAGAGCATGAACGGCTCCTGGGACTTCCAGTTCGACCCCGAATCCTGCGGCGTGAAGGAGGGGTGGGCCAACGGCCTGCCGAATCCCACCGACATGCCCGTCCCCGCCAGCTTCGCCGACGTCTTCACCGACAAGTACTCGCGCGAATACACCGGCGACTTCTGGTACGTGACCGAACTGTTCGTCCCCGGCGAATGGAAGGACGGCAGCGTCGACATCCGCTTCGATTCCGCCACCCATGCGGCCACCGTGTTCGTCAACGGCACCGAGGTCGCCCGTCACGAAGGCGGGTTCCTGCCGTTCGTCGCGCACATCAACGACGTCGTCAAATGGAACGACTACAACACCGTGGCCGTCAGGCTCAACAACGAGCTGAGCTGGCAGACGCTGCCGGTCGGCGAGACCCACACCCTGCCCGACGGCACAAAGACGAGCGCGCCGTACTTCGACTTCTACAACTACTCCGGCCTGCAGCGCAACGTCAGCCTGCTGTACACGCCGAACGAGCGCATCGAGGACCTCGACGTCGTCCACCATATCGACGCCGGCCCCGACTTCAACGGCGTGTTCGCCGACGCACGCGTGGACTACCGCGTCGCCACCTCCGGCGATCATGACGTCGAGGTCGTCGTCCTCGACGAATGCGGCATCGAGGTGGCCCGCGCCGAGGGCAGGGAGGGCACGATCGACATCGCGGACGCCCATCTGTGGAACCTGCGCGCCGCCTACCTGTACCGATTCGTCGTGCGCATCAAGGACGGCGACGACGTCATCGACGAATACTTCGACGAGATCGGCATCCGCACCGTGGAGGTGAAGGACTGCCGCATCCTCGTCAACGGCCGCGAGGTCTACCTCAAGGGCTTCGGCCGCCACGAGGACTCCGACATCCACGGCCGCGGCTTCGACCCGGTGGTCAACAAGCGCGACTACGAGGACATGAAGTGGATCGGCGCGAACTCGTTCCGCACATCGCACTACCCGTACGCCGAGGAGCAGCTGTACGAGGCCGACCGCGACGGCTTCTTCGTGATCGACGAGGCGCCCACCGTCGGCATGTTCAAGTCCACGATGAACTTCCTCGGCGCGTCCGGCGCAGTCAGCGACGAGAAGCCGAAGACCTTCTTCGACGAGGAGTCCGTGCAGACCGAGACGCTGGCCGTCCACCGCCGCACCCTGGAGGAGATGGTCGCCCGTGACAAGCGCCACGCCTCCGTATGCGCGTGGAGTCTGCTCAACGAGCCCGACACGACCAGCGAGGCCGCCGTCGCCTACTTCGAGAACATTTTCGACCTGGTCGCCGAGATCGACACGCAGAGGCGTCCGAAGACATACGCGTCCATCATGATGGCGCCGGCCGGCGTCGACAAGACCCATCACGTGGCCGACTTCATCATGCTCAACCGCTACCACGGCTGGTATGTCAACGGCGGCTATGCGATCTCCAAGGGTCTCATCGACATGAAGGCCGAGCTGGAGAGGTGGCATGAGCTCGAGCCCGACAAGCCGGTCATGTTCTCCGAATACGGCGCCGACACCATGGCCGGGGTCCACAAGCTGCCGAGCGTGATGTGGAGCGAGGAATACCAGGTCGAGGTGTTCAGGATGTGGTCCGAGATCTTCGACTCCTACGACTGGATCGTCGGCGAGCAGCCGTGGAACCTCAACGACTTCCAGACCACCGAGGGCATCATGCGCGTGAACGGCAACAAGAAGGGCCTGTTCACCCGCGACCGCCAGCCTAAGATGGCCGCCTTCTACCTCAGGGACCGCTGGACCGCGATCCCCGACTACAAGGGGTGACGCGCCACTGCGTGAATGCCTGACGACGTCGCGTGAACGCCTGACGAACGTGTCCGCAAATGCCAGGTGCGGATGACGAAACGGCGGCGGGGATGGCCCGGAGGCCACATCCCCGCCGCCGTTCTTTGCATTGCACGTCTTGCTATGGCAAAAGCCATATCGCGCGAGGGAAATGAAAATCGCCGCGGAGGCTCCGAGGAGCCATCCGCGGCGATTGCCGTACCGGACTATGTCAGTACCGCAGTCCGAAGCCGTACTCGTAGTAGTGGCCGGCGGCGTCGCGGTAGGCGTAGGCCTTGCCGTTCCCATCCTTCATGGCGTCGGGCATGAACCGGTCCTTGTCGTAGCCGGGGACGTCGTTCGGGCTCGCGCATACGCCGTCGGCGTCGACGGCGACCACGGCGTCGTTCTTCGGCAGTGTGATGGGCAGCCTGCCCTTCGCCGCATGACGGCCGACGATCACATCCATGCATGCCTTGTTGTAGGTGTCGAAGCCGGCGACCAGCGCGTCGACGTGGCGTTCGATATTGCCCGGCATCCAAGCGAGCGAGAAGTTCAGCGACGCCACCACGCGCCCGCCGTTCGCATGCACGGCGGCCGCGATGCCGGCGATGCGCGAGGCTCCCGCCAGCGTGGTCTCCTCGTGCGTGGTGTCGGCCGGGCGTCCGTCCTCGTCGGTGTCGCACACGGTCTTGCCTTCGCAGATGTCGATTTCGAGATAGCCCTTCGTGGCCGAGAAGTAGTTGCCCGAACGCGGGTCGGCGAACAGAATCGCGATGTCGGCGGAGGCCGGGTCGTCGGCCAGCGTCATGCCGTACTCGTCGGCGAGCATGGCGCGCAGCGACTTCGTGGCCTTCTCTCCTGTCTCGGCGTCCTTGCCGAACGCCTCGGCGTACACGAGGCGTCCTTCGGTCGCGGCGGGGTCAAGCGGCAGCGTGCGTGCGGTGTTCTTCAGCAGCGTCACCGAATCGCAGTGCACGGCGTAGGCCTCGTCCCAATCGGCGGGCGTGCCGACGACCGCCTCTGCGGCGTCGGGGTCGCGATACGGGTTGTCGAACAGTCCGAGCGTGAACTTCTCGGT
This sequence comes from Bifidobacterium saimiriisciurei, assembly GCF_010667655.1. Taxonomy (GTDB): domain Bacteria; phylum Actinomycetota; class Actinomycetes; order Actinomycetales; family Bifidobacteriaceae; genus Galliscardovia; species Galliscardovia saimiriisciurei. The sequence goes on along the minus strand of NZ_WHZU01000003.1, from coordinate 74,809 downwards.
CAGCGTGCGCATGACGGCGCGGTCGAGCGCATCGTCGCCGAGGGTCACCTGCTCACGCGTGTAGCCGGCCGGCACGTCATGGGCGTCGTAGTAGCCGTTGCGGGCGCGGTCGTACGCCTCGCGCGCCTCCGTCACGCTGAATGCGCCGGAGATCACGTCCACGCCGTTGTTCACGGCCAACGCCACACGTTCGGGCACGTCGAGGTCCTCCACGCCCCACGACATCATGTGCGTGATGCCGGAATCGGAGTTGATATAGCCCCTGAAGCCCATCTGGCCGCGCAGCAGCCGTTGGATGAAGAACTCGTTGTAGGCGAATCCCACGGCCTGCCACTCGATGGGATTGCCCTCGAGGTCGGTCTGCTCGGCGCTCTTCGCCTTGCACGGCTTGGCATAGTACGGCATGATGGACGCCGCGTTCTTCTCCACGGCCGTGATGAACGCCGGGATATGGTACTTTTCGAGGCTGCCCTCGGTGGGGTAGACGTTCCACTGGCCTTCGGCGTAATGCGGGTCGAAGCCGTTCTCCCGCGCGCCGCCGCCGGGGAAGTGCTTCACCGTCATGGCCACGCCGTCGCGGGCCAGCCCGTCGCCGCCTTGGACGGCCGGGATGAGATGCTCGAAGATGCGGCTGACGAGCTGCGGGTTCTCGCCGAACGTGCCGTAGGATCGCTGCCAGCGCGGGTCGGTCATCGTGTCGGCCATGTACATATAGCCCTTCTTCATGCCGACGGCGTCCCATTCGCGGCGGATGGCGTCGCCGAACCGGTCGATGATGCCGAAGTCGCCGGTGCCGATCGTGGCGGCGGCGATGCCCAGCGTGCCCGGCCAGGTGGCGAACACGCCCTGTGCCTCGTTCATGCCGAACACGGCCTCGCCGTTCTCGTTGCGCGAGTTGCTCAGCACCTGCACGGGAACGCCGTGCTCGGTGGCCTCGGCCACGGCGTTGAGTTGGTTGATCCAGTCTACGAGCTCGCGTGTGGTCGGGTTGGCGCGCAGGATGAGGTTGCGCAGCTTCAGCGTCTGCAGCGAATACGTGGTGCCCCACGTCTTCTCGATGCCGAAGATCGAGCCGTCCTTCTCCTTGATCTGCTCGCTGAGCAGACCGGTCGCGTCGCGTTCCTCGCCCTCGTCGAGCTCCTGGCCCATGCGCCACGAGTTGGCGAACAGCATGCCGATCTTGTCGTCCACGTCGAGCGTGGCGACGAGCGATGCGGCGCGCTCGGCCGGCGACCTGCGCCAGTCCTTGTAGTCGTCGAGTTCGCCGGATCCGTCAAGGTCCTTGAAATACAGTCCGTCCTGTTCGATGACCGGCTTGGAGGTGACGCCGATGACCGGACCATCGGCGTTGCGGTAGTAGCGTACGGTGTCGGTGGCCTTGGCGAGGGCGGGGCTCATGCCGGTGCCGCCGGCTTCGGGGCTGTCGGTCGTCGTCGGTGTTCCGGATGACGTTGAGGCTTCGGATGTCATGATTCGGCGCTCCTTTCGATGTTGCGCGCCGCCGTTGGCGCACAGGCGTCCACCATCCATTCTTCCGGCACGGCGCGGTCCGCGTGGTTTGTGCCCACCGTTTTCCACTGCGGCGGCTCTTCTTGCGGCGGCTCATCGATGGCCCGTTGGGCTGCGTGCCGCGGCGTTCCCTCGCGGCTGCCCCCCGCTGTTGTCAAAGCGAAATCAAAGTGATATCATTTTGGTATCAGATGAACGGGTAATGGGGTTCGACAGCGAATTCATCCGTTCGGATCAAGGAAGGTGATCACCGTGGCTGGAACGGCAAGCGACACCGGTGTCCGCAAGGAATCCATGAATGGCGAAAAGAAGGTGTCGGCGTCGGCGCATACGCCGACCGTCGAGCGTGATGGCCGCGCGATGAACGGCTGGCCCGTGCTGGCCGTCGTGGTCGTCGGCTGGGTGGCGGCCGTGCTGGGCATCGTGTTCGGGTCCGTCATCATGAATCCGGGGCCGTCCGACGCCGGCTCGATGTTCGGCGTCGGCGTGGCCCTGCTGGTCGTCGGCATCGTGCTGTGCGTGCTGATGTCGATGCTGCCGGCCGGTTTCTTCTCGCTCCAGCCCAACGAGGCGCGCGTGCTCGTGCTGTTCGGCGAATACCGCGGCACGGTGCGGGGCTCCGGTTTCTACTGGGCCAATCCGTTCTACTCGCGCGAGCTGCAGTCCGTCGAACAGGACGATTCGGCCGGCGGGGACTCCCTTGCCGCCGCGTTCTCCGGCAAGAAGAAGTCCGCGAAATCGGCGTCGGCGGCGGTCAAGGCCAAGATCTCGCTGCGCGCCCGCACGCTCAACGGGCCCCGGCTCAAGGTGAACGACCGCAACGGCAATCCCATCGAGATCGCCGATGTCGTCGTCTGGCGCGTGGTCGACACCGCCCGGGCCGTGTTCGACGTGGACCATTACGAGCAGTTCGTCGGCATGCAGGCCGAGACCGCGCTGCGTCACGTCGCCAGCCGATACGCCTATGACCACAACGCCGAAAGCGACGACGCCGCAGCCGGCGAGATCACGCTGCGGTCGAACATCGCCGAGGTCTCCGAGGCGTTGCGCGCCGAACTCGCCGAACGGCTGGAATCGGCCGGCATCGCCGTCGACGACGCCCGGCTCACGCATCTGGCATACGCCCCCGAGATCGCGCAGGTCATGCTGCGCCGCCAGCAGGCCGAGGCGATCATCGCCGCGCGGACGAAGATCGTTCAGGGTGCGGTGTCCATGGTCGACATGGCGCTGAAGGAGCTGGAGCGCGACGGCGTCGTCGAACTCGACGAGGAACGCAAGGCCACGATGGTGTCGAACCTGATGGTCGTGCTGTGCGGCGACAACGACGCCCAGCCGGTGGTCAACGCCGGTTCGCTCTACAATTAGGTTCTCCGGTCCGGGTCTTCCGGATCGTCGTCCGTTCGTCCGGATGGCCGCGGCTGGTTGATGATGCGTTCGTCGGCCGGCCGTCGGCCTTGTGCATCCGGCCAACCGTGTGGGCCCGCCATTGCGGGCCCGACGCCATACGTTCCGCGTAAAGGAGGTTCCCGTGGCGAAGAAGCAGTACCCGCTGAGGGTGGACCCCCTGCTGAGGGAGGCCGTCGAGCGCTGGGCGGCCGACGAACTGCGGTCCGTCAACGGTCAGATGGAGTACATCATCCGTGATTCGCTCAAGCGTGCCGGCCGGCTGCCCAAGCAGCTGCCGCCGTCGCGCACCAATTCCCGCCGCAGCGAGTAGATGGCCGGCCCGTGTCGTTCGGGCGTGTCGCGGATTTGGCGATATCGGACATCGGGTGTATATTTTTAGTTTTGTAAACCACAGACCGTTGGTTAGGGCCGCAAGGTCCTCGAAGGTTGCCAGCGTAGGTTGAGAAAACGTACCTCCCGGATTCGGAAGGACGCCAGGCATGAACGTGCCTGACGATGATGTTCGCTCCGCCTGCGCGCGGGGCTTTTTTATTGCTCGCGTGGCTTCCTCCAGTCAACGGCCGACTTAGGAAGGAACGCCATGTTAAGGCCCGAAAAGGCTGAGGTCATTGCACAGCTTACGGAGCAGTTCCGTAACGCTGACGCCGTGTACCTCACTGAGTACCGCGGGCTGAGCGTGCCGCAGATCTCCGATCTGCGCGAAAAGCTGGGCCGCGATACTTCCTACACTGTGGCGAAGAACACGCTCGCACGTATTGCCGCTAAGGAAGCTGGCATCGAAGGCCTCGACGAGTACCTCGCCGGTCCTTCCGCCATCACCTTCGTCCAGGGCGATTACGTCGAGGCCGCTAAGGTCCTGCGTGAGTTCGCCAAGACCAACAAGCAGCTCATCGTCAAGGGCGGCTTCGCCGACGGCACCGTGTACGATGCCGAAGGCGTCGACAAGCTCGCCGACCTTGAGTCTCGCCCGGTCCTGCTGTCCAAGATCGCGTACTCCCTCAAGGCTGTACAGACCAAGACCGCTCAGCTCTTCGTTGCCCTGCCGACCAAGGCAGTCCGCACCGTCGACGCTCTGCGCGAGAAGCAGGAGAAGGCCGCCTGATTCGCGGTTTCCGCGGATTGGCGCTTGTTGCCTGAATAAACAACAAAAATTTTTGGCTGGTCGGCATCCCAAGACCTTAACAATTGCCGACCGCCGCTGAATGAAAGGAAGCCATAATGGCTAAGCTCACCAACGAAGAGCTCCTGGAAGCTTTCGGTGAAATGACCCTCGTCGAGCTCTCCGAGTTCGTCAAGGCCTTCGAGGACAAGTTCGACGTCGAGGCCGCCGCTCCGGCCGCCGTCGCCGTTGCCGCCGCTCCGGGCGCCGCTCCGGCCGAGGAAGAGAAGGATGAGTTCGACGTCATCCTCTCCGCCGTTGGCGACAAGAAGATCCAGGTCATCAAGGCCGTTCGCGCCATCACCTCCCTGGGTCTGGCCGAGGCCAAGGCTCTCGTGGACGGCGCTCCGAAGCCGGTCCTCGAAGGTGCCAAGAAGGAAGACGCCGAGAAGGCCAAGTCCCAGCTGGAAGAGGCTGGCGCCACCGTCGAGCTCAAGTGATTCTCGCGGCCTGAGCCGCGCAGTGTTCACTGCTTGATTCTGTCAGACCCCGTGTCCGTGGATTCCACGGCGCGGGGTTTTCCGTATCCGGCGTACACTATCGGAGCGTGGCACAGATACAGGGATTGCGACGGGCGGCGGCGGACGAGAAATACCGGCAGATGACCGGCCGGCCGGTGCGTCCGCTCATCATCCGGCTCGGCATCCCCGCCATCGTCTCGAATCTGGTCACGATGATCTACAATCTGGCCGACACATACTTCATCGGACGGCTCGGCACATCCCAGTCGGGCGCCATCGGCATCGCCGTCTCCATCATGACCATCATGCAGGCCATAGGGTTCTTCTTCGGCAACGGCGCCGGCAACTCGTTGTCGCGCGAGATGGGCAAGCACAACGAGGAACGCGCCGCACGGCTCATGGCCGTCGGGTTCTTCGGCTCCGTCGGATTCGGCGTCCTGCTTGCCGTCGTGGGTCTTGTGCTGCTGAGGCCGCTGGTCTTCGCGCTCGGCGCCACACCCACCATCGCGCCCTACGCCATGGACTATCTCGCCCCGATACTGCTGGCCTCGCCGGCGGTCTGCGGCTCGTTCACCATGAACGGCCTGCTGCGCTATCAGGGTCTGTCGTCATATGCGATGGTCGGGCTGGTTATCGGCGCCGTGCTCAACATCGCGCTCGCGCCCCTGCTGATCTTCGGGCTCGGCATGGGCATCCGCGGCGCCGGCGTGGCCACGGCATCGTGCCAGGCCATCGGATTCGCGATCCTCGTGGTCATGTGCCGCAAGGTGGCGGTGCTCAAGCTCACGCCGAAGCAGTTCCGCCCAGACACGCTGCTCGTGCGCGAACTCGTCGGCGGCGGACTGCCGTCGCTGCTGCGCCAGAGCGTCGGCTCCGTCGCCGCGATCTGCGTGAACCTCGCCGCCAATCCGTTCGGCGACGCCGCCATCGCCGCCATGGCCATCGTCACGCGGCTCATGATGTTCACCAATTCCGTCATCATCGGCCTTGGCCAGGGGTTCCAGCCGGTATGCGGCTACAACTACGGCGCCGGCCTGTTCGACCGCGTGAAGCGGGGATACTGGTTCTGCGTGCGTGCCAGCACGCTGGTGCTCGCGGCGTTCGCCGTCGGCCTGTCGGCGTTCGCGCCGCAGATCATCGAACTGTTCCGGGCCGATCCCGACGTCGTGCGCATCGGCACTGCGGCGTTGTGGATGCAATGTGTAAGCCTGCCGATCATGGGCGGCAACATGATATCGAACATGATGCAGCAGACCATGGGACTGACCGGCGTGGCGTCGTTCCTCGGCGTATGCCGTCAGGGCGTCTACCTTATCCCGCTGATCGTCGTGCTGCCGCATCTCCTCGGACTTGCGGGCGTGCAGCTCGCGCAGCCTATGGCCGACATCCTGACGTTCTGCACGACCATACCGCTGCAGCGACGGGTGCTCGGACGCCTCACCGTGCGAAAAACCAATGTGCAGAAGTAAGGCGAGTGCTGTAGATTTACGAAGAAACCGGGCGAAGCGTGCCACAATGGAACATAAGTGTGTCCGCATGCGTAAGAGGAGGCTCGTGCCGTGAATGACCAGCAGTGGCTTATCAAGGTCAATGGTATAGACGAGATTCGCGTCGATGCGGGGCAGACCGTCGAGATCGGCCGCAAACCCCTGCGTCCCGCGCCTGTGGAGGACGGCGTGCGCCGACTCGACGTCGAGGACTCGACGAAATCCATGTCGAAGCGTCATGCCCGCTTCGTCGTGGCCGAATCAGGCACCGCCACGTTGAAGGACCTCGCGTCGACGAACGGCACCTACGTGGTGCGCGACGACGGCGAGCTCATGCAGGTGCCGTCCGACAAGGCGTTCCAGCTGCCTCGTTCGCCGATGCGATTCCAGTTCGGCGACGTGCCGGTCGATTTCATCATGATGCCGCGCGAGGAGAAGCCCGCCGAGGACCCGGTGGCCGACCTGTTCTCCTATGCCGCATCCGACAACGTCCAGCAGGATGTCGATGCCGCGTCGATGAGCGTGGACGACATCCTCGACCTTCGTGCCGGTGAGCCGACGGGCCTGCTGAGCACCACGCAGGTGCGCAGCCGCATCGACGCGCTGCACGACCAGGCGATCGCCGAATCCCGCAGGCAGCGGCAGTCCGAGGCGGCCGGTAGCGCGGGCGCCATAAACGGCGGCGTGGAGCCGTTCATCGTCAGCAAGCCGGACATGGGGGCCGCCGATGCCGCGGCATCGGGAGCGCAGGCGTCCGCGGCTTCGCAGACGCCATCGACGCCGGCGCAGGAGGCGCAGACACAGGTCATCGCCCCGCAGTCCGGTTCGGCCGAGTCGGGAGCCGGGTCTTCGGCAGCGGCGTCCTCCGCGACGACGGGCGATGCGGCCGGCTTCGCCGGTTCCGCCGCCCTCGCCGATGGCGGTCAGAACCCCGCGTTCGTGATGGAACGCGATCTGTTCCATGACGCCGCACAGCAGGCGTCCGCATCCTCGGCCTCGTCGTCAGCGTCCTCACAGCCGCAGTTCACGCCGGTGTTCGAGGCCGGCTCGGTGTTCGAACGGCTGTCGAAGGGCGAGACGGAACATGAGGAGCCGGGCATCGAAGTGGACGGACTGAGCTCCGCCGACGCCAAGACCACACGGGACTTCGACCTGCAGTTCGAGATGGCGCGCCATCCGGAACTGCTGCCGTTCCTGGCATTGAACCCCTCGCTGTATGACGACCTGTACAAGTGGCTGGAGCTGCAGGGCAATGCCGACATCGATCAGGCGCTGAAGAACAATCAGGGATACCAGGAATATCTGGCCGGTAAAGGGGAGTAGAACGAATCATGAGTGCTTCTGAAACCAGAACCGTTTCGGACGAGGCCATCGACCGCATCCAATCCTGGTATGACGAGTACCGGAACCAGCACGGGCCCTCGCCGGTCGAGGACCTTTCGCAGCTGGACGCCCGGCTGGACCTCACCCACGCGCACCCCTCCGGCATCGCGCAGCTGTTCGCCAGCGGCCATGTGCAGCTGAGCAGCCTGTTCCGCGACAGCGGCATGCTGCGCGCGGGGCAGCGCCGGCTTTCCCGCGTGCTCGAGGACCAGATGGCCGTGGAGAACGCCAGCGGCAACGCCCAGCTGTCGCTCGCCGTGGGCGTGGCCAGCTGGAAGGGCTCGTCCATGCCCCTGCTGCTCTATCCGATCCAGGTGGACCGCGAGGAGGGCGCCGAATCACTCGCCCATGCGCAGCTGCGTTTCACCGCCACCGCCACCATCAACCCCGCATTCGTCTCGGCGATGCACGAAAACGGCGTCATGCTCGACGAGGACGCCCTGCTCGACACCTCGCAGTACTCCGACAGCTCTCCCGAGACCTCGGCGCTGTTCTCCCGCATCACCTCGCTGGTGGGGGATTCCGTCGATTCGTTCGTGGTGGAGCGCGAGATCATCCTCGGCTGCTTCATCCATTCCTCCACGCTGTTCCTCGAGGAGGGCGAGCGCCTGCTGCGTCGCATGCGCCGCGGCCTCACCGGCAACGACCTCATCGACACGCTGGCCGGCGACGACAAGGCCGCGCAGTTCCTCGCGGAATACCCCGTGGCCTCGTACACGCCGTACGATGTGGACCCCCACAACGAGCTGGAGATCGGCGACGTGGACAACGTCGCCCGCTACGCCGCGCAGATCGTGTCGTCGGGGGCGTCGGCCTTCGTGGACCTGCCCGGCGGACGCAATTCCGCAGTGCTTTCCTCCAGCATCGCGAGCCGCGCCATCATGAACGGCAAGACCGTGCTGTACGTGCCGTGCGTGCCGAACCAGAAGAGCCGCTTCGTCAAGCAGGTCAAGCGCAATGAGATGTCGGGCATGCTGCTCGACCTGAGCGACCCCGCGTTCAACAACGCCATCGACCATCAGCTCATCGCCGCCGTCGGATACCAGCCCGGCACGGCCAGCTCGCACTTCGACCAGCTCGCCGACGAGCTGGTGGGCGTACGCACCCGACTGGCCCGCTACCTGGGCGACCTGCACGGCAAGAACAAGGAATGGGGCGTCTCCGCCTACGAGACCATCCAGAACCTCGCCCGCATCTCCGCCCTGCCCACCCGCCCGGCCACGCATGTTCGCCTGAGCGAGCGCACCGCCCGCGAGCTGAGCAGTTCCATGGACGAGTGGAGCGAGAAGCTCATGCGCGCCGGCGAGCTCGGCGAATTCCGCATCGGCCCGGCCGACACCGCCTGGTTCAAGGCCGCGGTGTACAGCGAGCAGGAGGCGGTGAACACCTACCAGCGCGTGGTGCGTCTGCTCGAGAAGCTGCTGCCCGCCGTGCGTGACCAGATTCGCGCCGTCGTGGAGACCTGCGGCTTCCCGATTCCCGCCACCATGCAGGAGTGGAGCCGCCAGGTCGTGGTGCTCAAGAACCTGCGCCGCGTGCTCGACGTGTTCCAGCCGGCGATCTTCGAGCGCGACATCCCGGCGATGATCGAGGCCTCGAAGTCCAAGGCCGAACGCAAGTCCGAAGGCACGTCCATGGGCTTCTGGGAGCGTCGCCGCCACATCAAGGAGGCGAAGAGCCTGCTGCGCGTGGGCGCACAGGTGGAGGACCTGCATGAGGCCCTGATGGTCGTCTCCAAGCAGGCCGAGCAGTGGCGCATGTTCGTGCCGCATGGCGGATGGCCGGTGCTGCCGCCGAAGCTCGACGACATCATCGACACGCAGGACGCCATCGTCTCCGACCTCACGTCGCTTAACGCCGTGCTCGCCACCACGCCCGACGGCGCCGACCTCGAATCCGTGCCGTTCGCCGCGCTCGAACAGCGTCTGCAGGGCCTGTTCGACGATCACCGCGCACTCGACACGCTGCCCGAGCGCAGCACACTCGAGCGCGACTTCCAGGCCATGGGCCTCGACGAACTGGTCGACGACCTGCGCAACCGCCACGTCGCCAAGGAGGCGGCGCCCGGCGAACTGCAGCTTTCCTGGTGGACCACCATCTTCGAGCTCATCGTGCATTCCTCGCCGATCATCTCCAACCAGGACGGTTCGGTGCTCTCCGCGGCCTCCGAACGCTTCAGCCAGGTGGACGTGGAGCATGTGGGCTCCATCGGACCCATGGTCAACCAGGAGATGACCAAGCGCCTGAGCGAGCTGCTGTTCTCCCGCTCGCACGAGGCCAACCAGCTGCACACGCTGCTGGCCAACCCCACTCCGGTGCCGATGAGCCGCCTGCGCCGCGACTACCCGAACATCCTCACCGCCACCAAGCCGATTCTGGTGGCGTCGCCGGCAACGCTCGTCGCCAACACGGCGCTGGAGCGACTGGCCGACATCGCCATCATCGACGCAGGCGCGCACGCCAACCCGCTGGAGCTGCTGTCGGTGCTCTCCCGCGTCGACCAGGTGGTGATTCTCGCCCACAAGGAGACGATGTCCTCGCCGGTCGTCAAGCTGCTCGCCCCGTACCTCAAGCCGCTGCGTCTGCTCGAACGTCCGGACCGCCGCGACACCCGCGTCGCCCGGTTCCTCGAGCATCACGGCTATGGTTCGCTGCCGCTTTCCCTCGAGGTGCCCGACCCCAAGAGCGGCGTCGACTACACCAAGGTGGAGGCCAAGGGCGTGCCGTCGGTCACCACCGGCATCGTGGAGAGCAACAAGACCGAGATCGACAAGGTCATCGAACTGGTCATCGGCCGCGCCACCGGCTTCACCATCGTGCCCGCCTCCTACTCGCTGACCATCGTAACCATGTGCCCGCTGCACCGCCAGCGCATCGGCGCCGAGCTCAAGGCCCGCAGCTCCAAGGACCCGGGCCTGCGCAAGTTCCTGCGCCACGTGCGCATCATCGGCCTCAACGAGGTGTGCGGCATGGAGTCCACCGACGCCATCATCACCTTCGGCTTCGCACGCACCATGCACGGACGCTTCCTCCAGCAGTTCGGCGCGGCGCTGGAATCCGAAGGCGGCGCCAACATGCTGCTTGACGCGCTCGCCATCGCGCACACGCATGTCGACATCGTCTCCGCGTTCAGCTCCGACGAGCTGGAGGACGAACGTCTGCGCCAGCCCGGCCCGCAGCTCATGAAGCAGCTGCTGGTCTGGTGCGAGAACCTCGACAAGGCCGGCATCCCGCTGCCGCAGTCCCTGCCCATCGAGGCGAGCACGCTGCTCACCGACCTGGCCGACCGCATCCGCGCCCGTGGCCTGAGCGTCGCCGTCAACTACGGTTATGAGCACGGCACCTACATCCCGCTGGTCGTCGGCCTGCCGAACAAGCCGTATGCCCTGGCCATCGTCACCGACGACGCGCAGTTCATGTCCATTCCATCGACGCGTCAGCGCCACCGCTTCATCATGGAGGACCTCGAATCCCTCGGATGGTCGGTCATGTCGATCTGGAGCGTCGCCGCGTTCGTCAACCCCGACAAGGAAGTGGACCGTGTGGTCTCCCGCCTTGCCAAGATGTACGGCGACGAACGGTAGCATCCCGATGAGCGACAACAGCCAGCCTTCGCAGCCCGCATCGCGCCGGCGCAGGCATCGTCGTGTCGTCTTCCGGGGCACGGAGCGCTTCGACGCGGAAGGACTGTTCGACGATGCGCCGGCCGATGCCGAGGAACGCCGCGAGCGGCTTGACAAGGCCGGCGACGACGACCGACGCATCCTCAACGAACTGCCCCCGCATTGGGGCAAGTTCGATGCGGAGGGCCGCCGCTAGCCGCGGTCTCGTCACTTGCCGCCGTCGACGTCATCGGCGTCGACGGCAAGCACCGGGGCATGTTCCCCCACCTGCAGCACGGCCAGTGCGTCCCTCGGCGGCAGCGCGAACGTCACCGCCGCCGACTGGTCGCCGACGGCCCCCGACAACAGTCCGTCGTCATTCGCATGTTCGGGCACGTCAAGCACCGTGGCGCGTTCTGCCAACACCCGGTATTCGCCGTCGTCGTCCGAAGCCGTCACCAGACGCACCGTGTCGCCGACGATGAGCTCGTCGGGCGAACTCGATAACGCGATCGTCATGCTGGTGCGTCCGGGCCCCACGGTCGGTCTGCGTGCGAGCATCGCATGGAACACCGGCGTGCCGGAGGCGATCGACGACTGCGCTATCATGCCGGCGGCCGCGTCCACATCATCGACGGCGTCGTCGAGTGCGGGGGAGTCCGGCACCTCGCGCATCGACACATCCCCGGTCACTATCACGTCGCCGCGCGCGATGTCCTTCGCGGCCACGGCGACGTATCGCGTGGCGACCGTCGCCATCACGCATTGCAGCGCCATCCACACCGCGCACCCGCAGCATACGGCCACGATGATGCGGCGCAGCAGGTCACGCCGTCGGCGCTCGGACGCCGACGAGGCCCGGGGCCGGGACCCGGGCCCTCGACTATATAGAAAAGGCATATCCCCAGCTTGAAGGATGGGAATATGCCTTGTCCACTTTTCGCGACAATGTTGACGAACGTGGATTATCGTTGAAAAATCAACGATTTTCGACTACCACTTCGTCGTATGCGCGTATGCGCTCAGTGCTTGGCGCTGTCGGTGCGGTAGAAGCCGCTGCCCTTGAATTCGATGGACGGGGCGGAGAACACCTTGTGCACCTGCTCCTCGCCGCACTTCGGGCACAGCGTGATCGGGTCGTCGGAGAACGACTGCTGTTCGGTGAAATCGTAGTTGCAGTTCTTGCAACGGTAATGATAAGTAGGCACGAGTCCCTCCAAAACGTAGAAAATGCTATTCGTCGCTAACCATGCAGCCTGTTCATATCCTAGCCGCACGCGCGACAACCTCACCAATGATATCGGCTGCATCGGCCGCACGTCGGTGCCCCTACCGGACCGTCCAGTACTCGGCCGGCGTCAGCACGCCGTCGACGCGCTGATCGTGCGGCTCATGGGGGAGCGGGGCGTCACGCAGCTCCCACGGCCAGACCACGGCGACCACCGGCGTTCCGGGCCGCCGATGCGTAAGCGCCTGGTCGTACCAGCCGCCGCCGCGGCCAAGCCGCACGCCGCCGCGGTCGGCCAGCACCGCGGCCGTCACCACCACGTCGGCCCGCCTGATGGCGTCGGCGTCCTGCACAGCGCCGTCCGGCTCCTGCGGCCGGTGGTCGCCGGTCTCCCGCAGGTCGTCCACATCGGTCAGCTCGCTCCAGCCGAGCTCCCTTCCGCTTCCGAGCCGCGGCACCAGCACGCGTATGCCCCTGCCAATGAGCCGGCGCAGCAGAGGCGTGGTCGGCACCTCGGTGCCCATCGACACATATGCGGCGACCGTCCGCACCCCGTCGAACAGACCGCTTCGATCGGCCTGGTCCGCCAGATCGGCCCCGGCCCGTGCCCGCGCCTCGTCGTCGACCTCGCGCCTGCGGCGGAAGGCCTCATGGCGCAGCTCCGTCTTGGCCGCGACGATGTCGGTGTCGTCCGTGGCCCTGCCGTCATTCGGGGTTCCGCCATCCGTAGGCGGCTTTGCGATATCGTTCTCGTTTGTCGTCATGCTTCGGTTCTACCAGCACATCGACGCGTCCGTCCGTGTCGTCCCATTGCCGCCGGAACAGGGCGGAATAATATGGGAGCCATGTTCCGGCTGTTTTCCAAGCATGACGTATCCCCGACGGGCAATGAACGCTTTCGCATCCCGTCGCGGCTGCAGGCGCCCGAAGGCTTCGAGCCGCTGCGTCTGCGACCCATGCAGCAGGACGACTGGGACGAGTGGAGCGAGGTGCGCAAGCGCAACGACGAATGGCTGCGCCCGTGGGATTCCGGCGACCCGCTGCACGGTCCCGGCATCTCGTTCAACGAGTGGGTCGCCCGTCAGCGCAAGGCGGAGCAGGAAGGGCAGGGCGTCATCCTGCTTATGATTTGGCGCGGCGAAATCGTCGGACAGATATCGCTCGGCGCCATCAGCTACGGCTCCATGCGCGTGGGGACCATCGGATACTGGGTGGACCGTCTTCACGCCGGCCGCGGATTGGCGCCGCTGGCGCTGGCCATGCTCGCCGACTGGGCGCTGCTCGACGTCACCGGCCCTCTGCTGCACCGGGTGGAGGTCGGCATCCTCCCCGAGAACGCGCGTTCGAAGCGCGTCGTGGAGAAGCTCGGCATGACCTACGAGGGCATGCGACGCAACTATATGTATGTCGACGGCGCATGGCGCGACCACGAGATATACACGCTGCTGAGCACCGACGTCTCCGGCCACGTCACCGACAGATTGCGTCGATGAGACATCCTTGGAATGCGTGATGTAATCAAAGTATGGGGTTATGCCCGACACGCGACATGCATGAAACGTTTTTTCATGCCCGTACCCTATCGTAGAATGCATGGATTTGGATTCGCTCGCCAGTGTCGTGCTGTGGGCGATCATCGCGATGCTGATCTTCGGCCTGCAGCCCTGGCAGACCATGATGGGCATGAAGAACGCGATGGAGCACCGTTCCGATCGATATTCTGCATCATTGCATATCATCGATATGGACGATGGTATGCACTTCGGCGATAGACACGGGAACATCGCTGGGAAAGGGGTCGTTATGCGGTCTGCTGCACAGGCAAGACTCGATGACACGAAGATCGCGCATGTGCGCGCGTTGCGTCGTGACGCCATTCGCAGAAGGCGTGTTCTGGTGCTCTCCCTGCTTGCCGTGGCCGTCGTGATCCTGGTGCTCGCCCTCGCCCTGCACTTCAGTCCGCTGTTCGCGCTGATTCCCGTGGCGCTGGACGCGGTCGTGCTGGCCTTGGGCGTCCGAGCCTCCAAGCAGGCGCGTGAATGGGAGCGTCAGGTGGCGCTCGCCAAGAAGCGCGCGAAGATCAAGCGCGCGAAGACCGCGGCATCCGTCGAACGTACCCCCGCAATGGCCAAGGCCGCCGCTGGATCCGTGGACTCCACCAAGACGGGGGCGATGTCCCAGGAGGACATCCGCCGCACCATCGAACTCGCCAAGGCCGAGAAGCAGGCCGCCATCGCCGAGCGCAAGGCCCGCGAGGCGCAGCGCAAGGCCGCCGTGGAGGCCGCGAACGAGAAGGCCCGCAAGGAGATGGAGGCCCGCGCCCGCGAGCGCGAGGAGCACGCCGTGCAGGCCGAGGGGAAGTCCGAACGGCCCGCGTCGTATGAGCCGAAGTCCCATAAGCCCGCACAGCCTGCTGAGGCCGATCGCAAGGCCGATGTCGCCGGCAAGGCCCCCGCAGCCTCCAAGGCCGCGGCAAAGCCGGTGCAGGAGCATAAGCCGGCCGAGCCGGAGGACTACACCGCGGAACTGGAGAAGGTGACGTCGGCCCATGCGCTCGACGCCTTCGAGCTGGCCAGCAACCAGGACCTCATCTCGTTCTCGCTTGGCTCGCCGCGTCAGGGGCAGGAGGTTCCCGTCGCCGAACCGCAGAGCCTGGAAATCAAGTCCACCAAGCAGGTGGCCCATGCGGAGCCGGTGAAGGCCGACGCGAAGCCCGTCGCCGTCGCCGAGGAAAAGCCCGCCGTGCAGGACGCCGCAGCCGAGCAGGACGCCCGCGACCGCGAGGCCAAGCAGGTGGTGAAGCAGTCCGCCGAGGCCGTGGCCCAGATCATCAGCGCCAAGAAGACCGGTGAGCACAAGGCCCGCCGCAACGAGCGCAAGGCGGTCGCCGCGGAGTCCGTGTCCGCGCCTGCGGCCTCTTCGGATTCCCTCGGCGTGGACGTGGACGCCGTGCTCGCCCGCCGACGCAGCTAGCCCGCAGTCGGACCGTGTGCAAGGCATTGCAATGCCTTCGTGCCTTTTTCGCACCCCTGTGCCGTTTCCCGATGCTCGCGACGTGTCTTCGCTATGCGCAAAGACGTTTAGCACTCGAGTTGGCAGAGTGCTAATTTCGCGCTACCATAGCCAATAGCGCAAAGGGACGTTCACCCGAGTGATCGTCAGCCTCTCGGCGGCGTTCTGGCGTGGGAATTGTACCGAATGTTCTCTTACGAAAGAGGAGGCCCACAGTGTCGATTGCAATCACACCGTTGGAAGACAAGATTGTCATCAAGCAGGCCGCTGCTGAAACCCAGACCGCTTCCGGTCTGTACATTCCGGACAACGCCAAGGAGAAGCCGCAGCAGGGCGAGGTCCTGGCCGTCGGTCCGGGCCGCCGCGACGACAAGGGCGAGCGCATCCCCGTCGACGTCAAGGTCGGCGACAAGGTCCTGTACTCCAAGTACGGCGGCACCGAGGTCAACTACGGTGGCGAGGACTACCTCATCGTCTCCGCCCGCGACATCCTCGGCATCCTGAACTGATCGCCTGATATCGCCTGAATTCTCGTGTATGACTCCCGTCCGGTGGACGGGAGTTTTTTTATTCCCCGTCATCGTGACGGCACGGCCCCGCCTCCCGCGTCGCCGTTCCTTCGTGGGGCATAATGATGGAAGCCGCCGATTCGAAGGAGAAGCCCATGGTCATCGGCATCATCATCGCCGTCGTCATCGTCATAGCAATCGTCGTATGGGCCGTGACGGCATACAACGGACTGGTCGCGCTGCGCAACCGCGTCGACAACGGTTGGGCACAGATCGACGTGCAGCTCAAGCAGCGTGCGGATCTCATCCCCAATCTCGTGGAGACGGTCAAAGGCTATGCGGCCCACGAATCGCAGACATTGCAGGCCGTCACCAACGCCCGGGCCCGCGCCGCGGCGGCGACCACCACGGCCGAGCGCGCCGCCGCCGAAACGCAGGTCGGCCAGGCCCTGATGAACCTCATGGCCACCGCCGAGGCGTATCCGCAGCTGCAGGCCAACCAGAACTTCCTCGACCTGCAGGCCCAGCTCAAGGCGCTGGAGGACAGGATCGCCTATGCGCGTCAGTTCTACAACGACGTGGTGCTCAAGTACAACACGAAGATCCAGACGGTGCCAAGCAACATCATCGCGGGGATGTTCCACTTCACCGAACGTGAGTTCTTCAAGGTGGAGGAGTCCGCCCGAGCCGTGCCCCAGGTCCGGTTCTGATGCGGCCGCATGCCCGCGGCAACGCCGCTCCTGCCACCGGCATCCGCACCGCCGACACCCGCGCCTTCGACGCCTTTCGCACCTTGTTCGCGGCGCTGCTGGCCGCAGCGATGGTGCTCGCCCTGGCCTCCTGCGGCGTGGCCGGAGAGAACGAGCCGCTCACGCTCGACTCGCTGCACTACGACGTCTCCATCCAGTCGAACGGCGACCTCATGGTCACCGAAACATGGAACGTGAACCTCGAACGGCGTGAGGACACCGACGGCAACGACCGGCCGTGGCATCAGCTCTTCCGCACGTTCAAGGCGCGTCCCGGCGTATACGACGGCATCACCGACGTCGATGTGCGCGATGCCGAACGGCAGAGCTATGAGCAAATCGACCTCGCGGACCCCGAGAACGTGCCCGAAGACCAGTACGAGGAACTCGCCGGCACCTACTACCTGACCAAGACCGGCGCCGACACCACCGAACTCGGCTGGAACATCCCCCCGACCAATTCGGGCAGCGAGACCTACTACGTGAGCTACCGTGTGAAGAACGCCATCACCGAACTCGCTGACGGCAACGCCGAATTCAACTGGCAGTTCCTCGACACCACGAACGGCATATACGCCAAACAGGTCACCGGCCTCATCTCCGTGCCCGATTCCACACGACGGGAGCAGTCGGCCGCGCTCACCGGGGACGATGTGCGCGCATGGCTGCATTTCGAGCATTCACCTTCCGAACTGACCATCGACGACAACGGTGACGTCCACTTCAAGGCCGAACCCCTGCCCGCGCAGATGCAGCTCGAGGTGCATGCCACGTTCCCCTCGAAGTTCGTGCCGGACGCCAAGCGGCATGGCGCCAAAACCGCATCGGCCATCGCCGCCGACGAACAACGGATGGCCGACGAATGGCAGGCGAAGGTCGAGGCGAAGAACCACGCCGTCATCGCCCTGTGCGTGGCGAGCCTGCTGCTCATTCTCGGCATGCTGGCATGGACGGTCCGGTCCATCCAGACCTCCCGACGCCTCGCCCGATACTGCGGCGACATGACGTACTGGCGCGACGACCCGGGCGTTCCTCCCGCCGTCGCCGCGAAGATCATCGGACTGGGTTCCTCGAGCGTGGCCTCCGACCGGAACGGCATGGCCGCCACCATGCTCTCGCTCGCGCACAAGCGGTGGGTCGGACTGACCATGAGCCCGCCCGGCCCGTGTGGGGCCCAGGACGTGGTCATCACCCTGCGCGACCCGAGACGGTCGCGCGCCTCGCGGCTCTCCCGCAGCGAACAGGCCCTGCTGGATGTGCTCCGCCGTGCCTCGGTCGGCTACGGCGGCCGGCCGTTCACCATGACCGAGCTCCACGAGGCCGGCAAGCTGGATTATTCGGCGTTCGACGGCCTGTTCAACGCCTACCGCGACGCGGTGTCCATGGAATACGGTGCCGGCCACTACGCCACGAGCACGTCCCGATACACCGTCCTGCCCTGCGCCGTGACCATCGGCATAGGCATGCTCTCGATGCTCGGGTTCGTCGCCCTTGGCTGGCAGCTGCTGGCGTTCATCGTCGTCGGAGCCGCGATAATCCTGTGCGTGACCGTCATGGCGAAGGCGAAATCCGAGATTCTCACCCCCGAAGGCAACCTCGTGGCCGGCAGACTCGAAGGGCTCAAGCGGTACATGCTCGACTTCTCCGACTTCTCCAAGCGCGGTGTACCCGACCTGGCGATGTGGGACTTCTACCTCGTGTATGCGGCCGCGTTCGGCATCAGCGACCAGGTCGTCCGGCAGCTCCGTGAGCTCTACCCGCAGCTGAACGACCCGGCCTTCATGGACGGCACCTGGGATTCCAGCCCCGTCATGTACTCCACGTTCCATCACCATACCCTGGGCGCAGGCAATGGCATGGGCTCCTCCACGCCGACGGGCATCACCGATCTGGGTTCGATGATCGGCAGCAACTTCAGCGACATCCAAAGCGCCGTCAGCAGCCTGAGCAACCCGTCCTCGTATGGCGGCGGTGGCGGCGGAGGAGGAGGATTCGGCGGGTCCTCCGGCGGCGGCGGAGGCGGCGGCATGGGAGGCCGCTAGACCCGAGTCCTGCCTACTTGCGCTTGTTGCGTTTTTTGATCTCGCGTCGGGCGACGCGCTCGCGGGCGGCCTGCTGGGCCTCACGCTGCATGGTGAGCTTCTTCTCGAGGTTCGCCTCCGCACGGCGCTCGGCCGCCTGCTGGGCCGCCGCCACATTCTCGGGGTTCACCAGCTGCGCCTCCACGGCCACGGCCACCAGCGTCACGAACCATCCGATGCGGAACGCCCATACCACCGAGGCCGCAGGCACCAGCAGATACAGCAGCACGCCGACCACGGCCGTCAGCACCAGCATGCCGACCAGCGTGACGATGATCACCTTGCCCACGGTCAGACGAATATCCTCATCGGCGCCGATGATGAACAGCATCACCACCACGCCGACCAGCCACGGCAGCACATAGGCATACATCGACACCGCAGGGTCGGCGGAGAACATCGACACCAACCGTCCGGCCACCACGGCGACGGCGAGCATGATGGTCATGACGGTCATGGTCTTCTTGTAGGCAGGGAGCACGGATATCCTCCTCGATATGGTTTGCCGACGACGCGGCTCGACGATAAAGCTATTGAAGATTCTATCCATGGCCCGACGCGGCGGCGCGCGATTCCAGCGTTTGTCCCGTGCCGTCCCCCGTGGGCTCCATGCCCGTCTGGCGGCGTCGGCGTCTTTCCCATGACGATGTGTGACGCAGTTCTCATTGTGATATACCCCACGCGAAACACTACATATAGTGATTGATTGGCGCGTGTGTGCCATATATAGTGATGTCTCGGAAATTTTCGAAAGCCGAGGACAGCGGCGCGAAACATCACGCGAGGGAACCATGACATCACGACACGAAAACGGCGCGCCCAGGGCGGCCGCCGGGGGCGGCCCCGTCGGCGCGCTCGTCTACTTTTCCTCCGTCTCCGAGAACACGGCGCGGTTCGTCGCCGACTGCCGGCTTCCCGAACTCGGCATCAACGTCCATCGGCTGCCGCTGCGGCCGAACGACGAGCCGCTGGCCGTCCGCGAGCCATACGTGCTCATGACGCCCACCTATGGCGGCGGCAGCATCGCCAAGGCCGTGCCCGTGCAGGTCAAGCGATTCCTCAACGACCCGGCCAACCGCGCATACATCCGCGGCGTCATCGCCTCCGGCAACACCAACTTCGGCGAGGCGTACGGCGTGGCCGGCGACGTCATCGCCGCCAAATGCCACGTGCCGTTCCTCTACCGGTTCGAACTCATGGGCACGCCGGAGGACCGCGAGCGCGTGCGCGACGGTCTCGTCTCGTTCTTCCGCCGGCTTGGCGACGCAAGTACGGCCGCCGGAGACGCCGACCGGTCCGAATCCCCGAATCCGACATCCACCAACGAAAGCGAGTGACGCATGGTCGACCTCACCACAACCGCCCTGCAGCTGGACAACACGGCATCATCATTGCTGTCGTATGATCCGGCCCACGACTGGCACGCCCTCAACGCCATGCTCAACCTCCCCGACGCCGAAGGCCGCATCCCGTTCGACAAGGACCGCGACGCCGTGCGCGAATACCTCGAACGGCACGTGAAGCCCAACACCATGGCCTTCGACTCCACCGCCGAACGCCTGCGCTATCTCATCGACCACGAGTACTACAACGGCGACGTCTTCGCGCAGTACACGCCCGAATTCCTCGACCGCATCCACAGGCGCGCCGCGGAATCCGGCTTCGAATTCGCCACCTTCCTCGGCGCGTTCAAATTCACCACCTCATACGCGCTCAAGACCTTCGACGGCAAGCAGTACCTCGAGGACTTCCCGCAGCGCGCCGTCGCCGTCGCCCTCGAACTCGCCGACGGCAGCGAGGAACGCGCCGTCGAATACGCCGACGCAATCATCTCCGGCCGGTTCCAGCCCGCCACACCCACGTTCCTCAACCTCGGCAAGGCGCAGCGCGGCGAAGCCGTCAGCTGCTTCCTGCTGCGCGTCGAAGACAACATGGAATCCATCTCCCGCGCCATCAACGCCGCCCTGCAGCTGTCCAAACGCGGCGGCGGCGTGGCGCTGAACCTCACCAACCTGCGTGAGCTCGGCGCGCCCATCAAGCACATCGAGAACCAGTCCTCCGGCGTCGTGCCCGTCATGAAACTGCTCGAGGACAGCTTCTCCTACGCCAACCAGCTCGGCGCGCGCCAGGGCGCCGGCGCCGTCTACCTCTCCGCCCACCATCCCGACATCATGCGCTTCCTCGATACCAAGCGCGAGAACGCCGACGAGAAAATCCGCATCAAATCGCTCTCCCTGGGCGTCGTCGTGCCCGACGTCACCTTCCGTCTCGCCAAGGCCAGGAAGCCCATGGCCCTGTTCAGCCCCTACGACGTCGAACGCGTCTGCGGCAGGCCCTTCGCCGACATCGCCATCAGCGAGCACTACGACGAGATGGTCGCCGACGAACGCATCCGCAAGACCTACATCGACGCGCGCGAATTCTTCAAGACCATCGCCGAGATCCAATTCGAATCCGGCTACCCCTACCTCATGTTCGAAGACACCGTCAACCGCGCCAACCCCATCGACGGACGCATCGCCATGAGCAACCTGTGCTCCGAAATCCTCCAGGTGCAGGAAGCCAGCGAATACAACGAAGACCTCTCCTACCGCCACATCGGCCGCGACGTCTCCTGCAACCTCGGATCCCTCAACATCGCCAAGGCCATGGACGGGGGCAGCGGCGACGGCGACGTGCGCATCGGCCTCGGCGACACCGTCGAAACCGCAATCCGCGCGCTCACCGCCGTCTCCGACCACACCGTCATCAACTCCGTGCCCTCCATCCGCCGCGCCAACGACGAAGGCCACGCCATCGGCCTCGGCCAGATGAACCTCCACGGCTTCCTCGCCCGCGAACACATCCAGTACGGATCCGACGAGGCGCTCGACTTCACCGACATCTACTTCATGACCGTCGCCTACCACGCCTACCGCGCATCCCACGCGCTCGCCGTGGAACACGGCCGCGCCTTCACCGGCTTCGAACGCTCCGCCTACGCCAGGCCCCTCGGCGAAGGCAACTACTTCGACAAATACACCGACGGCGGCCGGACGCTCGAACCCCGAACGGAGCGCGTGCGCGAACTCTTCGCCTCCCGCGGCATCGCCATCCCCACTAGGGACGACTGGGCCGCGCTCGCCGAAGCCATCCGACGAGACGGCATCTACAACCAGAACCTCCAGGCCGTGCCTCCCACCGGCTCCATCTCCTACATCAACAACTCCACCTCATCCATCCACCCCATCGCCTCGCGCATCGAGATCCGCAAGGAAGGCAAGACCGGCCGCGTCTACTACCCGGCCGCCTACATGACCAACGAGAACCGCGAATACTACCGCGACGCCTATGAGATCGGCTGGAAGGCCATCGTCGACACCTACGCCGCCGCCACCCCGCACATCGACCAGGGCCTCTCGCTCACGCTGTTCTTCCCCGACACCGCCACCACCCGCGACATCAACAAGGCGCAGATCTACGCATGGAGCAAGGGCATCAAGACCCTCTACTACATCCGCATCCGACAGCAGGCGCTCGAAGGGACGGAGGTCAATGGCGCCTGCACCTACGCCTGCGTGGTGTGAAAGTCGAATGATGGAGCGTCATGCGCACGGCCGAGGATTCGACGTACTGTTGTACGCCTTCATCCTCTGCCGCACACATGCCGCACGCATCATTCGACTTTCACCTCAGGGCTCTGGCTCCCCTTGAAGATCAGGGGGAGCTGGCCGCCGGAGGCGGACTGAGGGGGTTTGACCCCGGACTTACCCGCACAATTTAGGTTATGAACGTCAAAAAACGCTGATTCCGAGAACGAAGCCCGCAAGTCGCGTGGTTTCGTTCCCGGATCGACCGCAAAAAAGGAGCACACAATGTCCCGATTCGTCTACCGCATGATCCTGCGGCTCACCGCGCCCGAGGAATTCGCCGTGGCTGCCGCCCCGGCAACGGAAGAGGAGGCCTGACATGGCGCCGATCTCCATCCCCCGCAAGCCGCTCAAGCTCATCGACCGCGTCAGCGCCATCAACTGGAACCGTCTCGAGGACGAGAAGGACCTCGAGGTGTGGAACCGTCTGACTGGCAACTTCTGGCTGCCGGAAAAGGTCCCCGTCTCCAACGACATCCCCGTGTGGCGGTCCATGAGCGATGAGGAGCACACGCTCACCATGCGCGTGTTCACCGGACTCACGCTGCTCGACACCATCCAGGGCACCGTCGGCGCCGTATCCCTCATCCCCGACTCGCTCACCCCGCACGAGGAGGCCGTGTACACCAACATCGCGTTCATGGAGTCCGTGCACGCCAAGAGCTACTCGAGCATCTTCTCCACGCTGTGCTCCACCAAGGAGATCGACGCCGCGTTCGCATGGAGCGAGGAGAACGAGTTCCTGCAGAAGAAGGCCGAGATCGTGCTCGACTACTACGAGGGCGACAACCCGCTCAAGCGCAAGGTGGCCTCCACGCTGCTCGAATCGTTCCTGTTCTACTCGGGCTTCTACCTGCCCATGTACTTCTCGGCCCACGCCAAGCTCACCAACACCGCCGACGTCATCCGCCTCATCATCCGCGACGAGGCCGTGCACGGCTACTACATCGGCTACAAGTACCAGAAGGGCCTCGCCATGGTCTCGGACGAGGAGCGCGAGCACATGCACCACTACACGCACACCCTGCTCGAGGAGCTGTACGAGAACGAGGCCGCCTACACCGACAGCCTCTACGCCGGCGTCGGGCTCGCCGACGACGTGCGCCGGTTCCTGCGGTACAACGCCAACAAGGCGCTGATGAATCTCGGCTACCCGGCCATGTTCCCCGCCGACGAGGTGAACGTGAACCCGGCCATCCTCGCCGCGCTTTCGCCGAACGCCGACGAGAACCACGACTTCTTCTCCGGCTCCGGCTCGTCGTACGTGATGGGCAAGGCCGAGGAGACCGATGACGACGACTGGGATTTCTAAGGCCCTGACAGCTGGCGCCGGAGCCGTTGGGCATGCCGGGGAAACCGGCCGGACGCCATCCGTCGCCGTAACGGCGAATGGGCTACCGTTGGGATGGACGTAATCGTCCGGGAAGGGGAACGATCATGGCAGCATTCGATCCGTCGACCAAGCGCGTGCTCGAGGCGCTGGACGCCGTGGACTACGTGGACGGGCATGGGCGCATCCACTATTCGCCGATGTTCATCAATCACGCCATCGAGGAGTATTACCGCGGCAAGGGGCCCAAGCGCATCTTCGTCGAAGCCGGCTTTCCCGTGGAAACCATAGGATACAAGCGGGTCGAGCGGGCCCTGCAGCGCTGGCGGCAGCTTCGCGACACGCCGAGTTGCGCGGTCTGAAATTCTGTGGTTATATAAGCGAGTTGCCGATTTCGGAGGAACTCCTCCGGGGTAAGCAATGGCGGATTTCCCAAGCGGTCAAAGGGAGCTGACTGTAAATCAGCCGCTTCGTGCTTCAGTGGTTCGAATCCACTATCCGCCACGCCTCGATAGCTCAGTGGTAGAGCACTTCCTTGGTAAGGAAGAGGTCGCGAGTCCGATTCTCGCTCGAGGCTCTCATGGCGGGGTAGCTCAGCTGGTTAGAGCGTACGACTCATAATCGTAAGGTCAAGAGTTCGAGTCTCTTCCTCGCTACAAAGCGTCGGAAAAACCGGCGATGACACTATTACAGAGGTGAATGATGGCAAAAAGCGCCGATATCCGTCCAGGCATCACGCTGGCCTGCACCGAGTGCAAGGAGCGTAACTACATCACGACGAAGAACCGTCGTAACACTCCTGACCGTCTTGAGCTGAAGAAGTTCTGCCCGCGCTGCGGCAAGCAGACCGTCCACCGCGAGACCCGCTGAGACGCTGTAAAGACTTTCAACCCGACCGAATTTCGGTCGGGTTTTTTTTGTTTCTCGTCCGTCCGTGTGCGGGCCGGCCCATTCTACGATATCCGGGTTCGTGGGTCGCGGCTTCGGACGTAGGTCCATAATCTGGATTTGTGGGTCTAATCGTTCCCGGAATCCGAATGCGGGTCTATGCCTCGTCGACGAACGGATGGACCGAGCATGCAGTATGGTTGGGCACTATGAGTGCAACTCCGAGTTTTGCCGACCTGACCACGATTGGCGTCGGCGGTCCCATCGCCCGTTTCTTCGAACCCGACTCCCGCGTGGGGGTCATCGAGGCCGTGGAGGAGGCCGACGAACGCGGCCTGCCGCTGTGCGTGATCGGCGGAGGCTCCAACATGCTGGTCTCCGACGAGCCGTTCATGGGATACGTGGTGCGTGACGCCCGCCGTGCGATCAGCGTTCCCGACGAAGTGGCGCCGGTCGAGGGCGGCAGCCGTGCCGTGCACATCCACGCCGAGGCCGGCACGAACTGGGATGATCTGGTCGAATACTGCGTGCGCATGGGACTCGAGGGCATCGAGGGCCTTTCCGGCATCCCCGGCACCGTCGGCGCCTCCGTGGTGCAGAACATCGGTGCATACGGTCAGGAGGTCGGCACGGTCGTCGAATCCGTGGAGGTCTGGGATCGCAAGACCAAGAAGACACTCGATCTTGCTCCCGAGGACCTGCGTTTCGGCTACCGCACCTCGGCGCTGAAGACCAGCATGTACCAGGCGCCGGCCACACCCGCCGACGAGTTCTTCCCGACGCCGCGCTACGTGGTGCTGTCGGTCACCTTCGTGCTCAGGCACAGCGCCACCGGCGTGGTCGGCTTCGGCCAGCTCGCCAAGGCGCTCGGCGTGGAGGTGGGGGAGCGCATGTCGACCGCGGCCATCCGCGACGCCGTGCTCGCCGTGCGCGCCGGCAAGGGCATGCTCGAGGACCCGAACCGCTACTACACCGAGTGGATGAAGGGCACGAAGCGCGAGGAGAACGTCGAGGCCGCCATGAAGGGCCTGTGGGATGCGCAAGGGTCTCTTGACGAGGACTACAACCGTCACAGCTGCGGCAGCTTCTTCATGAACCCCGTGCTCACGCACGAGGCTGCGGAACGCCTTCCCGAGGATGCACCGCGCTTCGATGCCGAGCTGCCCGACGGAACGCCGGGCGTGAAGACCTCGGCCGCATGGCTCATCGACCATGCCGGATTCCACAAGGGATTCGCCGTGGCCGACGGCGCAGCCGCATCGCTGTCGACATTGCACACGCTGGCGCTGACCAACCGCGGCGAGGCGAATTCCGCCGACGTGGTCCGTCTGGCGAAGACGGTGCAGGACGGCGTCGAGGCCGCATACGGCATCCGCCTCGTCCCCGAACCCGTCGCCATCGGCATCGACCTGCGATAGTCCTTCGGCCGGCACCGGTCCTGACGGGGCCCGTGCCGGCCGTTGTCGATTAGGTGTGGCCCGGCGTGTTTCGGCGCGGGTCTGCCGCACCTGCTGCGGCCGTCGTCGGCCCGACCCGCAGGCAAGAACCCGTTCACCATCCGTTTTTCGGCCGTTCATGTCCATTATTCGGGCATTATTGTTCGGATGTGTGGAAAACCCTGCATGTTTCTTGGTGAATTCATAATTCCCGCCTAATCTCTTCAGGGTACATTTTCAGGGGTTCCTCGGAACCTGTGCCTCAACCGACACCGGGAGAAGGACATGAATCTTTTACGAACCAAGACGGTCGAGCAGACCATCGCCGAAACCGACGAGGCCGACCGTAAACTCAAGCGCAACCTCAAGTGGTGGGATCTTGCCATCATGGGCGTCGCCGTCGCCGTCGGCGCGGGCATCTTCTCCGTGGGCGCGCAGGCCGCGGCCTACCACGCCGGCCCCGCCGTGATCATCAGCTTCATCATCGCCGGCATCGTCTGCGGCGCCGCCGTGATGTGCTATGCCGAATTCGCCTCGATGATTCCGGTCGCCGGCTCCGCCTACACGTTCACCTACACCACCGTCGGCGAGATCGTGGCGTGGATCATCGGCTGGGATCTCATCCTCGAGATGCTCATGGCGGGCTCCGTCATCTCCAAATACTGGGGCGTGTATCTCAACGACTTCTTCCGGCTGATGGGCTGGAACCTCAACACGAACATCCAGATCGGCTCGTTCGCGCTTGACGTGGCGCCGATCATCATCGTGGCGTTCTTCACCACGCTGCTTGTCTTCGGCACCAGGCTCGGCGCCCGAGTCGACGGCGCGATGACCGTGCTGAAGATCGGCATCGTGTTCTTCGTCGTCATCGTCGGCTTCTTCTACGTCAAGGCCTCCAACTTCACGCCGTTCATCCCGCCGAGCCAGCCGGCCGACACCATCCAGACGGCCTCCTCCGAGGTCACCGGCATCTGGGCGCAGCCGCTGTGGCAGTGGGCCACCGGCATGGTCCCGTCCATCTACGGCATCCCCGGCATCCTCTCCGGCGCCGCACTCGTGTTCTTCGCGTTCATCGGCTTCGACGTGGTGGCCACCGCCGCCGAGGAGACCGACAACCCGAAGAAGTCCGTGCCGCTGGGCATCGGCACCGGCATGCTGCTCATCATCATCATGTACGTGGCCGTCGCCGTCGTCACCACCGGCATGGTCTCCTACAAGGACCTCGCCAAGGCCGACAGTCCGTCGCTCGCCACCGCGTTCGAGCTCGTCGGCGCGAACTGGGCCGCGAAGATCATCAGCTTCGGCATCGTGCTGGGCCTGGCCACCGTGGTCATGGTGCTGCTGCTCGGCCTCACCCGCATCGTGTTCGCCATGAGCCGCGACGGCCTGCTGCCGCGAGGCCTCTCCAAGACCGGCGTGCACGGCACCCCGGCCGTCCTGCAGATCGTCTGCGGCGTGATCGTGGCCCTCGTCGCCGCCCTCTTCGACATCGGCGTGCTGAGCGACATGGTGAACATCGGCACCCTGTCCGCGTTCACGCTGGTCGCCATCTCCATCCCGATCATGCGCAAGAAGCGCCCCGATCTCAAGCGCTCCTTCACCATGCCCGGCAACCCGTGGATTCCGGTCCTCATCGGTCTGGCGAACCTGTGGCTCATGCTCAACCTCACCGTGCTCACCTGGGTGCGTTTCCTCGTATGGCTGGTCGTCGGCTTCATCATCTACCTCTCCTACGGCTACCATCACTCCCGTCTGGGGCTGAACCAGCTCAAGGGAGACATCGAAGAGTAGACACAATAGGCATCGTAGGCATCGAGGAACAGTCGAATGGCCTCCCGGCAGGGCCTCCCGTCGTCAGTGACGTGGAGGCCCCGCTGTTGTGGGGGCGGCGTAGACTTGATGCACAGTGCGCGTAACGCCGCGGGGATATGCGGCGGGCCGGCGGCCGGACCGGCCGGACCGGTCGAACCGAACGAATCAGGAGGACGGCTATGCCATATGTTGTTGCCCAGCCTTGCGTGGACGTGAAGGACAAGGCCTGCGTGGACGAGTGCCCGGTGGATTGCATCTACGAAGGCCCCCGTACGCTGTACATCAATCCGAACGAGTGCGTCGACTGCGGCGCATGCGAACCCGTGTGCCCCACCGAGGCCATCTTCTACGAGGACGACCTGCCGGACGAGTGGGCCTGGTACAAGGACGCGGCCGTCCGCTTCTTCGCCGAGGTCGGCGATCAGGGCGGAGCCTCGGGCTTCGGCGCGATCGACCATGACGAGGCCGAAGTGGCGGCCCTGCCCCCGCAGAACCAGGACTGACGGGATCGGGGAACGGTCCCGTACCGTCGTAGGACAATCGTCAGAGGCGTTCATCGCCAGACACCGCAGACTCCCCATATACCTGCCGTATATCGGGGGGCTTTTTCTTCCCGAACCTCTCTTCCCGAATCATCCCGTTGTTCGGATCACCCCCGATCGGAAAGGCTTATATCGTGGGATTCTCACCATTCAGCACGCCATATGACTGGTCGCGTCTCGCCGCCGCGAAGAAGACCGCCGCGGCCCATCCCGACGGGATGATCGACCTGTCCATCGGCTCGCCGGTCGACGCCGTGCCCGCAAGCGTCCGCAAGGCGCTCGCCGACGCCGCGAACGCGTCGAACGCCTACGGATATCCGGTCACCCGCGGCACTGCGGCGCTGCGCGAGTCCATCGCGCGATGGTTCCGCGACCTGCGTGGCGTCGACCTGGAGCGCATCGGCGCCGGCATCTGCCCGACGGTCGGCTCCAAGGAGGGCGTCTCGCTCATGGCCTCGCTGCTCGGTCTCGGCGCCGGCGACGTGGTCGTCCAGCCGCGCATCTCCTATCCGACGTATGAGATCGGCACGCAGCTCGCCGGTGCGACGACGCTGAAGACCGACGTCGCCGACGTGGAATCGTGGGCGAACGTCAAGGGCGTGAAGATGGTATGGGTGAACTCGCCGTCGAACCCCAGCGGCGAGGTGCTGTCCGCGGCGCAATTGCACGACATCGTCGTCGCCGCCCGTCGCATCGGCGCGGTCGTTGTGTCCGACGAATGCTATGCGCTGATGGATTGGGGCTCGTCGCCCGCCGAACTGTCGGCGACGAGCTGCATCCTGAACGACGACGTGTGCGACGGCGGCGCCGAAGGCCTGCTGTGCCTGTATTCGCTGAGCAAGCAGTCGAACATGGCCGGCTATCGCACGGCATTGATCGTCGGCGACGACGCCATCGTCGCGCCGATGCTGGAGACGCGCAAGCAGATCGGCCAGATCATCCCCGGACCGAGCCAGGCCGCCATGGCCGCCGGCCTCGACGACGTCGCATCCGTCATCGAACAGCGCGAACGCTACCGCAACCGTCTTGAAAAGCTGGTGCGTGGCCTGAACGCCGCCGGATACGACGCCGCCATGCCGCAGGGCGCGCTGTACGTGTGGGTGAAGGCCATCAGCGGCGACTGCTGGAAGGACATCGACGACCTCGCCGGGATCGGCATCATCGTCAGCCCCGGCGAATTCTATGGCGACGCGTCATATCTGCGCGTCTCGTCGACGGCGACCGATGCGGCCGTCGATGCGGCCGTCGAACGCCTGACGAACCGTCGATAGACGATAAACCGACGATAGGACGGCAAAAAAATACGGACGCACATGAGGAAGGGCCAGCATGTGCGTCCGCAAGCATCGTTGACGTAAGGCAAAGACGTAAACGATCGTTGGCCGCCGAAGACGGCCGACGGATGATATTTGATTATTGGTTATCCAATCGTTCGCCGATTACAGGTTGGCGACGATGGCCTTGGCCATCTCGTCGTATTCGGCGTCGGTCAGGTGCACGCGATCGGGGTTCATGGCGAAGGTGCCGCCCCATTCGAACTCGTCGTCCTTGTACTTCGGCACGAGATGGAAGTGCAGGTGATGGCCGGTGTCGCCGTAGGCGCCGTAGTTCACCTTGTCGGGGTGGAATGTGGCGTGCACGGCCTTGGCCACGCGGTCCACGTCGTCGAAGAACGCGTCGCGGTCCTCCTTGCTCAGCTCCACGATCTCGGAGACGTGGTGCTTCGAGGCCACGATCACGCGGCCCTTGTGGCTCTGTTCCTTGAACAGGACGACCTTGCTGGCCGGAAGTTCGTAGATCTTGATGCCGAACGCGTCGAGCGCGGCGCCTTCGTCGCAGTATGCACAAGCTTCGTTGCTCATCAGAAATTCCTTTCGATAGATGCACTTCCACGATAGAAAACGATGCCGTCGCATGGGCAAATGTTGCCAGCGGTTGCCATTTTCCGGCGATCCCTCGCGTGTCTGTGCAAATCTTGGCAACAAAAAAACGTGATTCAGCTCACGCTTCTTACAGTCAAGGTAACGCCGGGTTGCATGGACGCAATCCGACAAGGCAATAACGGCTACGAAATCGAGAACACACGCATCTGGGCCCTGCGACAGCCATCCCATCGTGTGTCACGACAACGGAGTTCGAGGAAGGAAACGACCATGGCATTCATGGATGATGACTACCTGCTGACGACGGATCTGGCGAAGGACCTGTTCCACAACTACGCGGAAAGCATGCCGATCGTCGATTACCACTGCCATCTGCACCCCGAGGAGATCTACAAGGATCCGAACTTCAAGGACATCGTCGAGGCCTGGCTCACCGACGGCAACAACTACGGCGACCACTACAAGTGGCGTTTGGAGCGCGCCAACGGCGTCCCGGAGGAGCTCATCACCGGCAACGGCGATCCGTGGGACAAGTTCTATGCCTACGCGCAGACCATGGAGAAGGCCATCGGCTCCCCGGTCTACATGTGGACGCACCAGGAGCTGCGCCGCTACTTCGGCATCACCGACGAGCTGAACTCCAAGACCGCCAAGGCCATCTACGAGAAGACCAACGAGATGCTGGCCACCCCGGAGTTCTCCCGCCGCTCGCTGCTGCGCCGCATGAACCTCGACACCATCTGCACCACCGACGACCCGGTCGACTCCCTCGAGTACCACATCGCCTTCGAGAAGGAAGGCGGCGACACCTTCAAGATGATTCCGGCCATGCGCCCGGACAAGGCCCTCAACCCCGACAAGGCCGGCTTCTCCGAGTGGGTCGACCAGCTCGAGCAGGTCACCGGCGACAAGGTCAACTCCTTCGACGACATGATGGCCGCCATCAACAAGCGCGTCGACTTCTTCCACGAGCACGGCTCCCGCCTGTCCGACCACGCCGCCGACCTCATGGTGTACGCGACGTCCACCGCCGCCGAGCGCGACGCGATCCTCGCCAAGGCCCGTGCCGGCGAGCCGCTGACCTTCGAGGAGGTCACCAAGTACCGCACCCAGCTGTTCCTCGACCTCATGAAGATCTACAAGGCCCACGGCTGGACCATGCAGCTGCACATCCACGCGATGCGCAACATCAACGAGCGCGAGTTCGCCATCCACGGCCCCGACACCGGCTACGACTCGATCAACGACCGTTCCATCGCCGAGCCGCTGGCCGCCCTGCTCAACGAGGCCGCCAAGACCGACTCCATCCCGAAGATGATCATCTACTCGCTCAACCCGAACGACTACCTGGCCATCACCACCATCATGGGATGCTTCCAGGGCGGCATGAAGCAGCACATGGCCCTCGGCAACGCCTGGTGGTTCAACGACACCCGCGAGGGCATCCGCAAGCAGATCCAGACCATGGCCGAAGGCTCCCTGCTGGGCAACTTCGTGGGCATGACCACCGACTCCCGTTCGTTCCTGAGCTTCCCGCGCCACGAGTTCTTCCGCCGCATCCTGTGCGAGCAGCTGGGCGAGTGGGCATCCCGCGGCGAGATCCCGTCGGATCTCGACACCCTGGCCCCGCTGGTGCAGGACGTCTCCTACAACAACGCCAAGGAGCTGTTCGCGTAACTGCCGGTACGCGACCGCCGGCCGGGGGAGGCAGCTCCCGGCCGGCGGCATTCATAACCGAATACGCATAACTGAAAATCGAAAAGGAAGGGTCGCGTGGCGTCGACGCAGCAGCCGACGCCACGCGTAACACACTGAAAAGGTAGTAATATCATGACAACTTCAGTAGAAGAGAAAGCGGCTGCAGTCAACGGCCAGGTGAAGCTGAGCTGGCGAGAGAAGATCGGCTACGGCTTCGGCGATCTCGGCAACGGCTTCATGTTCGATCTGGGCCAGGCCTACCTGACCAAGTTCTACACCGATGTGGCGCTCATCAACCCGGGCATGGTGGCCACGATCATGGCCGTCACCAAGATCTACGACGCCTTCATGGACCCGATCGCCGGCGCCTTCGTCGACAGCCGCAGGGTCGGCAAGCACGGCAAGTTCCGTCCGGTCATGATGGTCGGCGCCATCGTGCTGTCCATCCTGACGGTCATCACGTTCACCATGCCGGACTTCCCGATGTGGGGCCGCATCGTCTACGCGTTCGTCACCTACATGGCATGGGGCACCTGCTACTCCTTCACCAACCTGCCGTACGTGGGCCTCGCCAACGTCATGACCCGAGACGTCGATGAGCGTGCCCAGCTGGCCACCACCCGTCAGGCCGGCTCCCTCGGCGCCCAGTGGATCACCGGCGTGGCCTTCATCCCGATCATCCTGCTGTTCTCCGACTCCAACGGCAAGGTCACCACGTTCCACGGCTACGCCGTCGCCTCCGCCATCATGGCCATCATCGGCGTGTGCTGCTTCGCCGTCACGTTCTTCAACTGCAAGGAACACATCAAGATCAACCGTGAGAAGACCGGCGACAAGGCCAAGGAAGGCGTCGGCGCCTACATCAAGGTGGTCTTCACCAACAAGCCGCTGCTCGCCATCATTCTCATGACCCTGTTCACCATCTCCGCCATGAACACCAACAACGCCATGATGCTGTACTTCGCCGAGTACAACCTGGGCAACATGGGTCTGCAGCCGGTGATCAACGCCATCCAGATGGGCTGCTCCATCGTGGCCATCCTCTCCATCCCGTTCCTGGTGAAGAAGTTCGGCAAGAAGCAGGTCGCCGTGTTCTGCTTCATCGTCGGTGCGGTCGCCAACCTCATCAACTTCTTCCTGCCGACCAACCTCACCACGTTCATCATCTTCGTGACCCTCGGCTACATCTGCCTCGCCATCCCGAACGGCATCACCTGGGCCTTCGTCAACGACGTCATCGACTACGGCGAGTGGCACACCGGCATCCGCAAGGAAGGCATCACCGTGGCCGCGTTCAACTTCTCCCGTAAGCTCGCGCAGTCCCTGGCCGCCATCATCTCCGCCGGCATCCTGGGCCTGACCGGCTACGTCGCCAATCAGGCGCAGTCCCAGGCCACCCTGAACGGCATCAAGGGCGCCATGACCCTGTACCCGGCCGTGGCCCTGTTCGCCGCCATGCTGATTATCTTCTTCCTCTACGGTCTGACGGACGACAAGTACCGCAAGATCGCCGATGATCTGAACAACGGCAAGTGGGAGAAGGGCGAGCTCACCCACTGATTCGGTGAACGCCGGTCGGTGAATCCCGCTCGATAAATGAATATCGATAGGTAAATGATGTGTCGGCCGGTTCGCCGGCCGACATCACGCGTCCTCCTTTGGGCGTGTCGTCTTCCAGAAATCCCCGGTCGTGGAAGCGGCCGGGGATTTTTATATCGAAGTTCTTCCGTCATCGGTGCACGAATCGTGCGATACCGGCCGGAAACCGGCGTGTCGGCCGTGTATCGAACGATTCATGTACGCAATCCCAGCCTTACGGCGTCGGCGCCGAACCGCTCGCGGATGGAATCCAACGCCCGCTCGGCCCGGTCCATGTGCTGCGGCGCGCTGCCGCCGCCGTCCTCGGCCAGCAGGTCGTCGAAGCTCGCCTGCACGGGCGTCGTGGCGGCGTCGCCCAGACCGGAGGCGCTGACCCCGGCGAGTCGGATGGGACGCGGCAGCACGGCCCCGTGGGCCGCCGAGCCTTCGGGCATGCCGAGCATGCGTTCCAATATGCGCACGCTGTGCGGGTACATCACGCCGGCGGTGCTGGTCGGCCGCTCAAGCGTCATCGTCTTCGTGGCGTATGCGAGGTCGGTGAACCGCAGCTTCACGGTGATGGTGCGCGCCGTCAGCCCGCGTCTGCGCAGGGTCGAGGCCACCGTGTCGCAGCAGTGGAGCAGCAGGCCCGTCACCTTGTCGGCGTCGGCGGTGTCGGCGTCGAACGTATGCTCCGAACCGATGGACTTCTCCGGCGTATACGGCACCACCTTGCGTTCGTCGACGCCGCGCGCGGCGAGATACAGCCGCCGGGCCTGCGCGGTCGAGCCGGTCGCCTCGGCGATGTCGTGCTCCGCGAGCTCCGCCAGCTGCCGCACATCGGTCACGCCCCACTGTTCGAGTCGTCCTGCCGATGCCGGGCCGATGCCGGGGATCGAACGCACCGGCAGCAGCTGCACGAACTCGGCCTGACGGGCCCTCGGCACGAGCAGCATGCCGTTCGGCTTGGCGTTCGTGGAGGCGAGCTTGGCGATGAGCTTGTTCGACGCCACGCCCACCGAGCAGGTCAGGCCGAAACGGCGCTCCACCTCGGCTCGTATCCATGCGCCGATGGCGGTGGGGGAGTCCCACCGTCGCAGCGCCGCCGAAACATCCATGTACCCTTCATCGACGGAAACGCGTTCGATGCGGTCGGTCACCTGCCCGAACACCTCGAACACCTGACGCGAGACCCCGCGATAGTAGGCCATGTCGACGGGCAGGAACACGCCGTCGGGGCACAGCCTTCTCGCCGTGGCCACCGGCATCGCCGAATTCACGCCGAACGGACGGGCCTCGTAACTCGCCGCCGACACCACCGACCTCGTGCCCGTGCCGATGATGACCGGCCGTCCCCGGAGTTCGGGATGCCGCGCGATCTCGCATGAGGCGAAGAACGCGTCCATGTCGATATGCAGTATCGTGCAGCCGGTCTCGTCATGTCCCCAGTCGCGTCTGACGGCTGCAAGACGTGGCGAAGTACTCATGCTCCCATGGTACGCATGCCGGCATCGCAACATCGCAACATGCCGGCGCTCGCTTTAATCCGCATATGGTGGTACAGTATTTCTCTGTTGCGCGCATTGTGCATCTGACATATGCGTTCAACACGGAGTGATGCCTGAGTGGCCGAAAGGGGCACCCTGCTAAGGTGTTAACTGCGCAAGCGGTTCGGGGGTTCGAATCCCCCTCACTCCGCCATCGAATCCCGAACAATCGTTCGGGATTTTTTTGTTTTTCACACTCATGCGTCGGCGGCGCCGGCGAAGAGGCCGCGCCGCGTGGAGGTCGTGTGGGGTCCGTTATGAAGCGGGGACGGAGGTACGCCGTTGTCCGCCCGTCTCCATTGTTTAGCGTAGCGTATTCGTTTTCGCGACACGGCCATGACCATGCCGGATATCGGCGAATTTATCCGCCGTCGGCATGCCTTCATACGACTGCCCCGACTTATCGGACGTTCCGATGCCCGTCATGTCCGCCGTACGCCCCCGCAGGTGGCTACACTATGCCTAGAGAGGCTCCGACGACGGAGCGGAGAGCGAGGAAACGAATGAGAATCGGCAATCCCCGGCATGCCGCCGATACCCCGCATGACGGTCATGGCGCCGCCGGTGCACGGTCCGTCGGCCTGCCTGTGGCCGTCATCCTGTGCGTGCTGCTTATCGTCGGCGCGGCCGCCGGCGCACTGTATCTGCGCGGGGCCTCGCAGCAGGGTACGTCCACGCAGACATCGCAATCGCAGTCGGTCGTCGACGCCGATCTCGACCGTCCCAGCGCCGTCCCCACCGTGGCCGAACACCACGGCAATTCCCCCGACTGCCCGGACCGCGACTGCATCGCATTGATGGTCAACGGCGACCTGCTGTTCCATCCGCATCTATGGGAGCATTTCCAGGGCGCGGACCCCGCCGCCACCGATGGCTCTGCCTTCGATTTCGTGCCGCTGCTCCAGCCGATGCAGCGCTATATGAAGGCGTCCGACATCTCGGTATGCGAGTTCGAAACCCCGATCGCCCAACGCGGCGGCCCCTACACCGGATACCCCGTGTTCGCCATTCCCCCCGAAGTGGCGGACGCGGCCGCCAAGGTCGGTTTCCAGGCCTGCACCCATGCCACCAACCATTCGTGGGATCAGGGTGCCGAAGGCGTCAACCGTCTATGGGACACACTCGCCGGACTCGGCATCCAGCAGACCGGCTCCTACAAGACCGAGGCGGATTCCATGAAGCCGCTCGTCATCGACTCGCCCACCGGCGGCGGCAAGCTCGGTCTGGTCACCGGCACCGTGTCGCTCAACGGCTTCGAGGCCGACGCCGACTGGCGCGTCGACAGGCTTCGCGAGGCCAGCGACCCGCATCACCAGTCCGACATCGACCGTGCGGTCGCCAAGGCGAAGGCCGCCCGCCAGCAGGGCGCCGACGTCGTGGCCATGGCCATGCACTCCGTGCAGGAATACATCGACGACGCCGACGACTGGCAGGTGAGCGAAGCCCACGAACTCGCCGACACCGGCGCGTTCGACGTGATCTACGGTGCCGGATGCCATTGCGTGCAGCCCATCGAGAAATACAAGAACACGTGGATCATCTACGGCACCGGCAACGCCGTCACCACCGACGCGCCGGCCTCGCGCATCGTGAACAACCAGGGCATGACCGCGCGCATCCAGTTCGCCGGCAAGAAGGGCGAGGACGGTTCGTGGCGCGTCAGCCGCATCGACTGGCTGCCCACCGCGAACCGCCGCGGCGCCGACTACCGATGGTGCCCGATATCGGACGACCATCCCGACGGCACATGCTGGTCCACCGAGCAGGACGCCCAGGTGCGCCAGCGCATCCACGACGTCATCTACAAGCGTGGCGCCGACCCGAACGTCGTGCGCGAATGGCTCGTCACCAAGGAGGGATCCGGCAAATAGACGAAATGGACGAAGGGTCGCCGGATGGCCGGTCCATGCCGGGAGCGCGGAAGACGGCCGGCGGCGGGCCGGCAGTAAACTGGCGGGGTAATCCATGGGCCGGATATGCCGGACAGGCAAGACCGGCCCGCTGAGCTAAGGAGCACGTGATGGTCGTCGAACTCAATACGGAACGTACCGATCTGCCGCTGGTGGCGATCCCCAGTTGCTTCCCCTCTATGGTCGACCTGTTCCGCAGCCAGCTGCCGCGATTCGCCGACATCGCGCGGGTCCGTCTTCATACCGACATGATCTCCGACGCCGACGAGATCATGCGCCGGCTCGACGGCGCCGAAATCGCCATGACCACCGGCGTGCACTTCACCGACGACATGCTCGCCCGCCTTGCACCCACCGTACGATGCATGACGTTCGGCGGCACCGGCGTCGCCAACTTCGTCAACCTCGCCGAGGCGCAGCGGCTGGGCATCCGCATCTGCAACGCCGTGCACTACGGCGACAACGCCGTCGCCGAACACGCCATCGCCCTGCTGTTCGAAATCACCCACCGGGCCGGCGCCTTCAACGCCCGCATGCGCGACGAGGCATGGCCGGGCGCCGACATCACCGAAATCGGGGGACTGACCATGGGACTCGTCGGCTTCGGCGGCATCGGCCGCCGGGTCGCCGAACTCGCCCACGGCCTCGGCATGAACCTGCTGATCTGGGCCCGTCATCCGGACGAACGCGCCTACGCCAGGCTCGGCGCAAAGGCCGCCGCCAGCATCGACGACGTCTTCGCGAACGCCGACGTCGTCAGCCTCCATCTCGCATTGAACGACGCGACGCAGGGCGTCATCGGCGACGACCAGCTCGACCTGCTGCGCCCCGGCGCGGCGTTCATCAACACCGCCCGCGCCGAACTCGTGCGCCCCGGCGCCCTAGAGCGGCGTCTCGGCCGCGGCGACATCACCGCCGGACTCGACGTGTTCGCCCCCGAGCCGCTGCCCGCCGACGACCCGCTGCGCGGACTCGACAACGTCGTGCTCACCCCGCACGTGGCGTGGCGCTCCGACCGGGCGCTCGCCGGCATCGTGGACCAGAACGTCACCGCCGCCGTATCATATCTCGAAGGCGAATCCTACAACGTGGTCGTCTGACACCGACCGATGAAAGCGAACCGACAGCATGCGTACCATTCTCAACACGTTGGATGATCCGGCGCACGACGCGCTGACGGAGAAGAAATCCGAATTCATCGGCGACGCCTGCCACATCGACTCCCAGGACGACGCGCTCGCCTTCGTGGAAATCATCCGCGAACAGCATCCCAAGGCCCGGCATGTGGCATACGCCGCCGTATGGGGAGGCTCCGACGGCCAGCTCGGCGAACGCATGAGCGACGACGGCGAACCCTCCGGCACGGCCGGCAAGCCCATTCTCGACGTCCTGCGCCAATCCGGACTCACCGACTGCGTGGTATGCGTCACCCGATACTTCGGCGGCATACTCCTCGGCTCCGGCGGCCTGATCCGCGCGTACTCGTCGGCCGCCTCGCTGGCCGTCAAGGCCGCCAAGGGCGCCGACATCGTCGCATGCCGCCGATACGGCGTCGTCATCGACTACCCGCAGCTGACCATGATGCGGCAGCTCGTCACGCTTGCCGGCGGCGTGGTGGAACATGAGGAGTTCACCGACCGCGTGGCCATGACGCTCACCGTGCCCGAAACCGAGGCGGCAGGATTCGAAAACCGCGTTCGTGAGACCTTCAACGCCGCCGTCGAACCGGAGTTCCAGGGAACCCTGAACAGTCCCGTACCCGACGCCGACTAGGCATCGGCTCCTGGCCGTCGACGCCGCACCGCGAACAATCCGACCATCCACCCGCCAACACGATTCAGTAAGCTGGAACCCATGACCGAAGAGCACGAACCGCTGACCGCCACCTACGAACGCCTGCGCCACTCCGAGGACCCGCAGGAGCTCGGCGAATTCGCCCGCCGGCCGCTGCCCGACCGCAGCGACGCCGCCGCGTTCTCCCGAGCCACGGCATTGCTGGAGGCCGTGGCCGGCAACCACCACACGGCGGTGGAGGACCGTCTCTACCTCGCGCAGACCATGCCGTTCCCGAACATCCTCGTCAAGCTCAGCGAGGACCCCGAGCCTTCGGTGCGCAAGGCCGTCGCCGAGAACACCAACGACAAGAACTGGCTGGTCGGCCGGCTCACCAAGGACGACGTGGACGAGGTGCGCGCCGCCGCGCTCGCCAATCCGATGACCTCGTGGAAGATGCGCATGGAAGGCGCCGAGGACGAACGCAACGACGCCCATGTGCTCGACCTGCTCTCGCGCTTCGGCGTGGACGAGGGCAAGGACGGGCCGGCCGTGCTGACCGCGATGATTCGAAGGGCGGTGGCGCTCAATCCCAACACCGGCGAGGAGACGCTGGAACGGCTGGCCGACGACCCCGACATCCAGGTGCGCCACGCCGTGGAGCGTCGTCGCTCCGGCCGGGGCTGAAACGGATGCCCCCGCGGATATGCGAAAAAGTGTATACGGCAGGTTAACAGGGGCATGTCAAACGTTGCAACGGCGGGTTTCGGCGTTAAGCTGGGACTATGGAACAGCGAGAAGAATCCAATGAACGCCTGGCCCGCCCGCTGATTCAGCTGGCAAAGGCCAAGGGTGTGGCCACGTTCTACGTGGGCCAGCAGGGCGAATATGTTGAGATAGACGATGATGTCTTGGTGAACGTCCTGGCCAGTCTGGGAGTCGACGCGTCGGATGACGATGCCATCGCCGCTGCATTGACGCAGGCGAACGAAAGCATCTACAGCCGCCTTGTCGCACCGACGCTGCTGCACATCGCCGGACACGAAAGCCGTATCAAGGTGAACCACGGCGTCACCGACGTGCCGTCGGCGACGCTGACGCTGGAGGACGGCACCGAATACGGGCCGTTGGAGGGCGACGCCGGCGATGGAGCCATGGCGAAGGCGCTTTCCGACCGGTTCGTGGTGAACTCGGTCATCATCATCCCCGCCGACGTGCCGCTCGGCTATCACACGCTTCAGGTGAAGGTGGGGAATCGTGTCGAGACCGCCACGCTGATCTGCGCGCCGGAGAAGATCGAACTGCTCGACCCCATGAAGCACGGGCACCTGTGGGGCTGGATGGCACAGTTCTATTCAACGCGCTCCTCGCAGTCGTGGGGCGTCGGCGACTTCGGCGACCTGAAGACCATGCTGCGCGAATCCAAGGAGAAGACGGGCTCCGACTTCGTGCTCATCAACCCCGTGCACGCCGGAGAGCCGTGCACCCCGCTCACTCCGTCCCCCTATCTGCCGATCTCCCGCCGCTTCGTCAACTTCACGTACATCCATCCGGAAAGCATCCCCGAGTTCTCCGAGCTTCCCGACGAGACCAAGGCGCAGGTCTCCCGTCTGCACGATTCGGTGAAGCTGCTCAACACCGACGCCGACAAGATCGACCGCGACGAGATGTGGAGCGCGAAGATGCCGGCCCTGTGGTCCATCTTCAAGGCGTCTCGCACCGAGGAGCGCCAGCGCGCCTTCGACGAGTACAAGAAGAAGGCCGGCGAGGATCTGGAGGGCTACGCCACATGGTGCCTGGCCTACGACAAGTGGGGGGCGCCGACCGACGAGGCCGGATCGTGGGTCAAGGCATACGGCCGCAAGTCCCCCGAGATCGAGCAGCTGCGCAAGCAGTACCCCGATACCCTCGAGTTCTACCGCTGGCTCGAGTGGATCGCCGAGGAGCAGCTCGCCGACGCCCAGCAGACGGCGCATGACGCCGGCATGCGCATCGGCATCATGGCCGACATGGCCGTGGGCGTGCATCCCTACGGTTCGGACGTGTGGTGGAACCCGGAACGCTTCGCCTACGGCGCCACCGTCGGCGCCCCGCCGGACTTCTACAACCAGCAGGGACAGAACTGGAGCCAGCCGCCGCTGAACCCGGAATACCTCGCCAACACCGGATACAAGGCGTACCGCGACATCGTCGCCGGCATGTTCGCCCACGCCGGCGCCGTGCGCATCGACCATGCCATCGGCCTGTTCCGCCTGTGGTGGATTCCCGAAGGCCGCAGCGCCAAGGAAGGCGCCTACGTGTACTACGACTCCGACGTGATGCTGGGCATCCTGGCCCTCGAGGCGGAGCGCGCCCACGGTGTGGTGGTCGGCGAGGACCTCGGCGTGGTCCCGGACTACATGGCCAAGGAGCTTGCCGCCCACGGCCTGCTGGGCTGCGCCATCGAATGGTTCGAACAGCGCGACGGCAAGTTCCGCAAGCCGCAGGACTGGCGTCCGCTCACCCTGGCCTCGGTCACCACGCACGACATCCCGCCGACGGCCGGCTACCTCAGGTACGTGCATGTGAAGCTGCGCAGCCAGCTGCATCTGCTCACCGGCAGCGAGGAGGAGTTCATGGCCGACGCCAAGCGCGAGCATGACGCCCTGCTCTCCATGCTGGCCGACGGAGGCTGGATCCAGCGCGAATGGCTTGATGACGAGGACGCCCACGAGCAGGACCTCATCGAAGGCATGCACCGTGCGCTGTGCGCGTCGCCGTCGAAGCTGCTGTGCGCCACCATCACCGACGCCGTGGGGGAACGCCGCACGCAGAACCAGCCGGGCACGAACAACGAGTATCCGAACTGGCGCATTCCGCTCGCCGACGGCGAAGGCGCCCCAGTGCTGCTCGACGACCTGTTCGACAGGCCGCGAGTCCAGTCCCTCGCCGCCGTGATGCGCGGCGAGAAGTAGCCTCCGGCCCCTTTTCGGTGTATCGATACGGCTCCCCTGCGAAGCAGGAGGAGCCGTTCATCGTATGGAGGATCGAAAAATCTCGGAACCCGCATCCGCCAAGATCTCCTCGCCGGGATACCATCGATGGCGATGGCAGCCAGAAAACCAAGGAAATCCGGGAAAAGCGCGAAGCCGGAGAAATACGAGCGCGGCACGCGCAGCTACACCATGTCGCACATCCGCGGCAAGGACACCTCCATCGAGACGCTCACCCGAAGCTACCTGTTCCGTCGCGGACTGCGGTTCCGCAAGAACGACAGGCGCTATCCAGGCCATCCCGACATCGTGCTGCCGAAA
Organism: Bifidobacterium saimiriisciurei; assembly: GCF_010667655.1. Classification (GTDB taxonomy): domain Bacteria; phylum Actinomycetota; class Actinomycetes; order Actinomycetales; family Bifidobacteriaceae; genus Galliscardovia; species Galliscardovia saimiriisciurei. Next base: position 32,903 of record NZ_WHZU01000003.1, on the reverse strand, counting down.
TGGCATGTCATCGTATTCGTCAACGGATGTTTCTGGCATATGCACGAAGGCTGTTCGAAGCACTCGATGCCGAAGTCGAACGTCGAGTTCTGGAAGGCCAAGCTCACCCGCAATCGCGACCGCGACCGACGGCAGCGCGCCGAACTCGAGGAGATGGGATGGCACGTCATCACCGTCTGGGAATGCGAGCTCGACAGGAAGCATCGCGATGAGCGTCTGTCGCGGCTTTACGACGAAATCATCGGCGTGTCGCATTGACCCCGGTGTTTTGACGAACGCGTAAAAAGCGGTACACTAGTGGATTGTTGTGTTTCCCAGGGGTCCTTCAAAGCGCTGTCCCACTCGCCAATAGGACTTTCAGGGAGCCCACGGATAATGAGGCAAAAGGGGACCTAACCAATCCGCAATTGCCCGGAACACAATAGTAAAGAAAAGGTATATCGTGAAAACTTTCACTCCGAAGCCTAACGATCTGACCCACGAGTGGTACGTCATCGACGCCACCGACGTGGTTCTCGGCCGTCTCGCAACCACTGCCGCCAACCTGCTGCGCGGCAAGAACAAGCCGACGTTCGCTCCTCACGCCGACGGTGGCAACCATGTCATCATCATCAACGCTGAGAAGATCGCCCTGTCCGGCAACAAGCTCGGCAAGAACCTGTACATGCACTCCGGCTTCCCGGGTGGCCTGCGCGCCGACAGCTACGGCGAGCTGCTCGAGAAGAACCCCGAGCGCATGATCAAGGCCGCCGTCAAGGGCATGCTGCCGAAGAACCGTCTGGCCAAGGTTCAGCTGAGCCGCCTGCGCATCTTCAAGGGTGCCGAGCACCCGCACACCCCTCAGAAGCCCGTTGAGTACGAGATCAAGCAGATCTCCCAGCAGGCTAAGTGATTCAGGACCGAAAGGAGACACCGATTATGGCTGAAAACATCAACTCCGCGGTCCAGGAGACCGAAGAGGAGCTCACCCAGTACACTTCCGAGACCAATGCTGGCGCTGGCACCGGCACCTCCACGATCGCTCCGGGCTACGGCACCGGCCGTCGTAAGGAAGCCGTCGCCCGCGTTCGTCTGATTCCGGGCACCGGCAAGTGGACGATCAACGGTCGCACCCTGGAGGAGTTCTTCCCGGGCAAGATCCAGCAGCGTGAGGTCAACTCCCCGATCGTTCTGCTGAAGCTCGAAGGCAAGTTCGACGTCGTCGTGCTCGTCGACGGCGGTGGCACCACCGGCCAGGCCGGCGCCATCCGTCTCGGCGTCGCCCGCGCCCTGAACGCCATCGACCGTGACGCCAACCGCGCCGCCCTGAAGAAGGCCGGATTCCTGACCCGTGACGCCCGTGCGGTGGAACGTAAGAAGGCCGGTCTGCACAAGGCTCGTCGCGCCCCGCAGTACTCGAAGCGTTAAGTTTCGCCTACTGCATGCATGGCGGCGAATCGCCGCCTGCACGGCATCGAAAAAGCCCTTCGTCCGATTGGACGAGGGGCTTTTTCGTATATCATCGGCCGTTCTCATCGCCGGCCGCCGGCCGGCCGTTGCATCGGCGGCCTTGCGAAGGCGCCGACGCGACATGGCCGACGCTCAGCGTATCTGTCGGAACAGGCTGATGGACAGCCCGTCGATACGCCACGGATCGTTCGCCGCGCCGTCGGACGATGCGTTCATCGTCGGTGCCTGACGATGACGTGCGTCATCGGTCCCGGTGACGGAACCGGTCGCCGGCGTGGACTTCACGCCGGTCGTGCGGGACTTCGCGGCCGGGGGGGCGGCCGCCGTCCCGTTCCTCATGCCGTTGACCGGTCCGTGCGCCATATCGGAGGCGGGCGGCGGCGTGGCGGCGACGTCCGAGCCGGCGTCGTTGGTGCGGATGTCGTCGATATGCACGCCGTTGGCGTCGCCGTCGCCGGCATGGTCGCCCTGCGCGCGGAGGACCTCGGCGAGACGATGATGGCGCGCGGCCTTCAGCGCCTGGTGGATGGGGGTGTCCCCGTCGGGGATGGTGAGCGTCCAGACCGAATCGTTGGGCTTGTCGGGGTAGAGCACGGAACCGGCCGTTTCGTCGGTGCCGTCGTCGGCATCCTCCTTCGGCAGTTCGGAGACGTGACGCGGCTGCCGGCCGTTGGTCTCCGCCGAACTCCACAGCATGCGCCATTCGCAGTCGTCCGGCAGCATGAAATCGACGTGCCGGTCAAGGCCGTTGATGACGATGACGACGTCGTATTCGTCGTTCGCCAGCAGACGCATGGCGAAGCAGCGCACGCTCGTGTCGAACCAGTCGCGTTCCATGGGCGTCGTGCCGTTGGGCAGCAGCCATTGCACGCGGCTCGACGGCTTGAGCAGGCCAAGCATCGACAGCACGGTGAAGAACTCCTCGTGATGGTAGAGGTCGAGGGACTTGCGCAGCGCGATGAGCTTCGTCGTGTGCTCGAGCCGCCGCATCTCGGGCGTCTTCTCGGGGGAGAACAGCCATTCCCAATGCAGCCAGTTGATGTCGTTGTCCTGGCAGTAGGCGTTGTTGTTGCCGTCCTGCGTGTTGCGGAACTCGTCGCCGGCCAGCAGCATCGGCGTGCCCAGGCTCATGAGCAGCGTGCCGATCATGTTCATGGCCGCCCTTTCGCGCCGGGCCTCGACGGCCGGGTCGTCGCTGGGGCCCTCCTCGCCGAAATTGAACGAGTGGTTGGTGTTGTTGCCGTCCTGGTTGTTCTCGCCGTTGGCCTCGTTGTGCTTGCGGTCGTAGCGGGTCAGGTCGGTGAGCGTGAATCCGTCGTGGCAGGAGACGAAGTTGATGGACGCCACGGCGCCGCGTCCGGGATCGGTGGCGAACAGGTCGGCCGAACCGCACAGCCTGGTGGCCATCTCCTGCATGCCGATCTCGTTGTTGAACCCGCGGTGCTGGCTGTCGACGTCGGTGAGCCAGAACCGGCGTGTGGAATCGCGGAAGTGGTCGTTCCATTCGGCGAACGGCACACCGAACTGGCCGGTGCGCCAGCCGCCCTCGCCAAGGTCCCACGGCTCCATGATCATCTTGAGATTGCCGAGCATGAGGTCGGAGCGCAGGGCGTAGAGGAACGGATGATGCTTGCTGAACGTGCCCTCGAGACGGGCCAGCGTGGGCGCGAGGTCGAATCGGAAGCCGTCCACGCCGATGCGCTTCGACCAGTATCGCAGGGAGTCCACCGCGTAGTTGATGACGCGGGTGTTGGTGAAGTCGAAGGTGTTGCCGCAGCCGGTGGTGTCGATGAGCATGCCGGGGTTGTCGGTGCGGCGACGGTAGTAGCTCACGGCGTCGAGCCCGCGCCAGCAGACGGTGGGGCCGTCGATGCCGCCCTCGCACGTGTGGTTGAACACCACGTCCAGCAGCACCTCGATGCCGCCGGCGTGCAGAGCCCGCACCATGTCGATGACCTCCTTGCGCACGGCCGCGGGGCCCTTGCGCCGGGCCTCCTCCGTGGCGTAGTCGGGGTCGGGGGCGAAGTAGCCGAGCGTGGAGTACCCCCAGTAGTTGGTCAGTCCGCGCTCCGCTATGCCGATCTCGGTCTGCTTGGCGAATATGGGCAGCAGCTCCACCGATGTGATGCCGAGGTTCTGCAGGTAGGCGATGGTTGTGGGATGGGCCAGTCCGGCATAGGTGCCGCGCAGCTCAGGCTCCATCCACGGCGCGTTCTTCGTGAAGCCCTTCACATGGAGCTCGTAGATGACGGTCTTGCTCCACGGGATGTGCGGATGCTGGGGGTCGCCCTCGTGCTTGTGCACGTCGCGGTCGTCGATGACCACGGAAAGCGGGGTGTGGCCCAGGTTGTCGAGCATGCTCATCGAGCCGTAGGCCGAGCCGTGCACGCGTCCGTTCTGCACGGTGCACTGGTAGGAGAACGCCTCGGGGGCGATGTCCATTTTCCCGTCGATGCCCTTGGCATAGGGGTCGAGCAGTATCTTGTATGGATTGAACTGCACGCCGCGTCGCGGGTCCCAGGTGCCGGAGGCGCGGTAGCCGTAGCGCATGCCGTCCCATGCGCGCGGGATATGCACGTACCACATGCCGTAGTTGGGCCCCTCCATCTTGAACAGGGTCTCGCGGCAGTAGCGTCCTTCGACGATGCGCGAGCACACCGGGAACATGGCGATCTGCTCGTGGAAGGGGATGACCGAATCGTTGGGAAGCTGGGTGGCGGTGTTGTAGAAGGCGCTGGGGCTGTCGAGCGGTTCGATGACGCTCAGCCAGAGCTGGTCGGCGGTCTCGGACCATACGACGGCATCGGCGCCGCCGTCCTCGGTGAGAAACAGGCCCGGGCGGGTGGCATAGCGGTGTAATGACGTTCTCTCCATACGTCCACAGTACCCCGATGTCTTACAAAACAAAGAATTCCAAGGGTTTTGCCCACTTTTAGAAAATACTTTTATAAAAGCTTGGACGATGTTTTGGCGCTTCCCGATGTTTGGTGTTATTGTGAGTTGCATCACAACGGGCACGCTGTGATGCAACCCCTGGCCGCAGCCAGCGGCAGGGGCGGAGGAGAACCCACAGACGTTCGCGACTCGGCATTCCAATCAACAACGACTGGACATGGCGAAGAACGCCTGCATGCATACAAACCACATCAAACCAAACCAAATACTTGGCTAACCGATCAAGGAGGACACGTGGTCGCAGCTAAGAAGAAGGCCGAAGCAGCCGCAGCAGAACCGCAGGTCAATGAAGTCCCGTCCGCTGAGCAGGAAGTCGACGCCCTGGTCAAGAAGGCGCAGGTCGCCCTCAGGAAGTTCGAGGAGCTCAACCAGGAGCAGGTCGACCACATCGTCGCCAAGGCTTCCGTCGCCGCGCTGAACAAGCACCTCGTGCTCGCCAAGCTCGCCGTCGAGGAGACCAAGCGTGGTCTGGTGGAGGACAAGGCCACCAAGAACATCTTCGCGTGTGAGCACATCACCAACTACCTGGCAGGTCAGAAGACCGTCGGCATCATCCGCGAGGATGACGTCGAAGGCATCACCGAGATCGCCGAGCCCGTCGGCGTGGTCGCCGGCGTCACCCCGGTCACCAACCCGACCTCCACCGCCATCTTCAAGTCCCTCATCGCCCTGAAGACCCGCTGCCCGATCGTCTTCGGCTTCCACCCCGGCGCCCAGAAGTGCTCCGTCGAGGCCGCCCGCATCGTGCGTGACGCCGCCATCAAGGCCGGCGCCCCCGAGGACTGCATCCAGTGGATCGAGCACCCGTCCATCGAGGCCACCGGCGCCCTGATGAAGCACCCCGGCGTCGCCACCATCCTCGCCACCGGCGGTCCCGGCATGGTCAAGGCCGCGTACACCTCCGGCAAGCCCGCCCTCGGCGTGGGCGCCGGCAACGCCCCGGCCTACATCGCCCCGGACGCCGACATCGTGCGCACCGCCAACGACCTCATCCTCTCCAAGCACTTCGACTACGGCATGATCTGCGCCACCGAGCAGGCCGTCATCGCCGACAAGTCCGTGTACGAGCCGCTGCTGGCCGAACTCAAGAAGCGCAAGGCCTACTTCGTCAACAAGGAGGAGAAGGCCAAGCTCGAGAAGTTCGTGTTCGGCGTCACCGCCTACGAGAGCCCGGACCAGAAGACCAAGCTCAACGCCTGGGTCCCCGGCAAGTCCCCGCAGGCCATCGCCCACGCCGCCGGCTTCGAGATTCCGTCCGACGCCACCATCCTCGCCGCCGAGTGCAAGGAGGTCGGCGAGATGGAGCCGCTCACCATGGAGAAGCTCTCCCCGATCCAGGCCTTCCTGAAGTCCGACAACAAGGAGCAGGCCTTCGAGATGTGCGAGCAGATGCTCGTGCACGGCGCCGGCCACACCGCCGCCATCCACACGAACGACCAGGCCCTGGTCGATGAGTACGGCAACCGCATGCACGCCTGCCGCATCATCTGGAACCAGCCCTCCTCCCTCGGCGGCATCGGCGACATCTACAACGCCATCGCCCCGTCGCTGACCCTCGGCTGCGGCTCCTACGGCGGCAACTCGGTCTCCGGCAACGTCCAGGCCGTCAACCTCATCAACATCAAGCGCGTCGCTCGGAGGAACAACAACATGCAGTGGTTCAAGATCCCGGCCAAGACTTACTTCGAGCCGAACGCCATCAAGTACCTGCGCGACATGGCTGACGTCAACCGCGTCGTCATCGTCTGCGACAAGGTCATGCTCGACCTGGGCGTCGTGGAGAAGGCCATCCAGCAGCTGCGCCTGCGTCCGAACAACGTGCAGTACCGCATCATCGACTACGTCGAGCCCGAGCCCTCGGTCGAGACCGTCGAGCGCGGCGCCGCCATGATGCGTGACGAGTTCCAGCCCGACACCATCATCGCCATCGGCGGCGGCTCCCCGATGGACGCCTCCAAGATCATGTGGCTGCTCTACGAGCACCCGGAAATCGAGTTCGCCGACATCCGCGAGAAGTTCTTCGATATCCGCAAGCGCGCGTTCAAGCTGCCCGCCCTCGGCAAGAAGGCCCGCCTGGTCTGCATCCCGACCTCGTCCGGCACCGGCTCCGAAGTCACGCCGTTCGCCGTGATCACCGATCACAAGACCGGCTACAAGTACCCGGTCACCGACTACGCGCTGACCCCGTCCGTGGCCATCGTCGACCCGGTGCTCGCCCGCACCCAGCCGCGCAAGCTGGCCTCCGACTCCGGCTTCGACGCGCTGACCCACTCCTTCGAGGCCTTCGTCTCGGTGTACGCCAACGACTTCACCGACGGCATGGCGCTGCACGCCGCCAAGCTGATCTGGGAGAACCTCGAGACCTCCGTGAAGGAAGGCGCGGCCAACCCGATGGCCCAGGAGAAGATGCACAACGCCGCCACCATGGCCGGCATGGCATTCGGCTCCGCGTTCCTCGGCATGTGCCACGGCATGGCCCACACCATCGGCGCCCTGTGCCACATCGCCCACGGCCGCACCAACTCCATCCTGCTGCCGTACGTCATCCGCTACAACGGCCAGCTCCCCGACGAGCCGACCAGCTGGCCGAAGTACAACAAGTACGTGGCCCCGCAGCGCTACCAGGAGATCGCCAAGAACCTCGGCATCGACCCAGGCAAGACCGTCGAGGAAGGCGTCGAGAACTTGGCCCGCGCCGTCGAGGACTACCGCGACAACAAGCTGGGCATGGACCGTTCCTTCCAGGCCGCCGGCGTTGACGAGGACTACTTCTGGAGCGTGCTCGAGCAGATCGGCATGCGCGCCTACGAGGACCAGTGCACCCCGGCCAACCCGCGCATCCCGATGATCGAGGACATGAAGGACATCGCCATCGCCGCCTACTACGGCGTGCCGCAGGCCGAAGGCCACCGTCTGCGCATCGAGCGCGAAGGCGCCGCCGCGGTCGAGGAAGCCTCCCAGCGCGACTGACGTCCTCCTGAATCCATGATCGGCGGCCGTTGGTTTGTCGACCGCCGATCATGACCCCTTCGGCTCCTCGGAGCCGGCATCAACTCCCGCTGCGTTTCCCCTGCAGCGGGGGTTTCTTCGTATTTGAGCGGCCGTATGCGGATTTTTTTGAGATGCCGCATATTCAATTGATTGCGGTTCGCTTGCTGGTTCCGCCGGTTGTCAGAAATAGGCGTGGATGCCGTTGTCCAGGAATATCTGGCGATAATCGGCCAGGTCCTCCTCATGCAATGCCGGCACTCCGGCCATGGCATAGCTGCGTCCGAGCATCTCATACTTGCGCTCGCCGAATTGATGGAACGGCAGCAGCTGGACGGCGCCGATCTGCATCGAGCGAAGCAGGATCGAGAAGGCGCGGGCGTCCTCCAGGGTGTTGTTCACTCCGGGGATCACGGGGATGCGCACGCATATTTCCATACCGCGTTCGACGGCGCTGGCGAGGTTTTTCAATGGCAGGTCATTGTATCCTCCCACCCAGCGCTTATGGGCCTCCCTGTCGTGATGCTTGACGTCGATGAGCAGGTAGTCGAGTTCCTCCAATGCCTTATTGAAAATAGGAGGTGCCACATGGCCGGTCGTTTCCATGGCCGTTGCTATGCCGCGCCGCTTCAGCTCTCGCAGCAGGGGGATGGAGAACCGGTGCTGCATGAGCGCTTCGCCACCGGACAATGTCACTCCGCCGCCTGATTCCTCGTAGAAATCCCTGTCCTGCTCGCAGATGTCCGCGACCTCGTCGATGGTGTAGTGCCTCCCCTCGGTGGTGGTTTTGCCGGTACTTGGGTCGGTCAGTGTCTCGATGCGGGGGTTGATGGATTCCGGGTTGGCGCACCATGGGCAATGCAGCGGGCATCCTTTGAAGAATACGGTGGTACGTATGCCCGGACCGTCGTTGGTCGAGAATTTTTGGATGTTGAAAATCAGCCCGGTGGCGGGTTTCTCATCCGTGGACGGGCGGAAGGCCCTAGGGGAGGGGGATGCCGCCGGTGTGCGGCGGGCTGTCGGGACAATGGGTCTTGTGAAAGTCGTCTGCGGAGCAGTCATTGTGGTAGTCATCGTTGAAACCTTTCTTTATATTGATAATAACTAATGAACGAAAGTAAATCAACTTACGAATGAAAATATAGTTGATGTATGAGCAATCGAAGGGTGGATGGTGGATAAACCGTCTGGCGCAGTTGAGGGGATGGGATGTATGGGCGTTTGCGTTCGTAGATTGTTTGGGTTTCGTATATCGCACTTATGTTAGGGTTGCGAAAGATGGTTCATGACGCTGGGAGATGATATGGCGACGATGAAGCGGGAGAATCGTATTCTCGAACTGCTGACCGAGCATAAGCGCGTCGAGGTTACGCGTCTTGCCGAGGAGCTGGGGGTGTCGCAGGTCACCGTTCGCAAGGATCTCAACGATCTGGAGCGGCGTGGCATCATCAGCCGCGAGCATGGGTATGCGATGCTGAGAAGCGCCGATGATGTGGAGGGGCGTCTTGCCTACCACTATGAGGAAAAGCGCAAGATCGCCAAGCGTGCTGCGGAATGCGTGTCCGATGGCGATGTGGTGATGGTTGAAAGCGGCAGCTGCTGCGCATTGCTGGCCGCCGAGCTTGCGGAGACGAAGAAGGACCTCACCGTCATCACCAACAGTGCGTTCATTGCGGGGTACATCCGTGGCAAATCGAATGTGCAGATCATCCTTCTGGGTGGCCTGTACCAGCAGGACTCACAGGTGATGGTAGGGCCGATGCTGGAGCAGTGCATGAACGGGCTGTATGTGGATGTGCTGTTTGTCGGCGCGGATGGATACAGCCCTCAGGCCGGATTCTCCAGCCGAGATCATATGCGAGCGCAGGCCGTTCATGATATGGCTGCTCATGCCGGCAGGGTCGCTGTGCTGACGGAAAGCGAGAAATTTTCCAAGCGTTCCACGGTTCCCTTGGATTTCAATGGTCTTGACTGCATGGTTGTCACCGACGCAAGCGTCGGGGTGGAGATTGCCGGCTCGCTTGCCGATGCCGGGATTGCGTTGATCACCGTCTAACGGGGCTGCTGTCCTTGGGAATCCAGGGCTGATGGGCCGGGCGTATATGCCCGGCCTTTTTTATGCCGGGCGACTGCGACACGCCGACCGGTTGGTTGGGTGTTCTGCCGAGCGGTCGGGCGAAGCATTGTCTTTATTGACTTCTGGCATATTTGAATTAGTTTTTACTTTCGAATGAAAGTAAAAACTATTACGAAAATTGACATATAAAATTTGTTTCGATATATTGGGAACCGTCAAGCCGCATGGCACAGACGATAGGAAGTAATTGCAGACGTCGCCATTTGCATCCCGATGCAGTGAAGCAAACGGCAATCAGAAAGGATGGAGAGTCATGAACGAAGAACATTTCGGCAGGCTCACCCCGCGAATGAACTCGCTGCGCGACCAGCTCCTCGACGCCGAGCCCCAGGTCGACGTTGAGCGCGCGATGATCACCACCGAGGTCTATCGTGACAACGCCGACCAACCGCTCGCGCTGAAGCGTGCGATCATGCTCAAGCGCGTGCTCGAGGAGATGACCATCTTCATCGAGCCGGAGACTCTGATCGCCGGCAACCAGGCATCCACCAACCGAGGGGCCCCGATCTTCCCCGAATACGCCATGAGCTGGGTGATCGACGAACTCGACAAGTTCGACAAGCGTGACGGTGACCGGTTCACCATCACCGAGGAGAACAAGGAGAAGCTGCGTTCCATTGCGCCGTTCTGGGAGCACAACACGCTACTCGATCGTGGTCTTGCGGCGTTCCCTCCGCATTCCAAGCTGTTCTATGACCTCGGCATCATCAAGTCCGAAGGCAACATCACCTCGGGGGACGCCCATTGCGCAGTGAACTACGCCGGCGTATTGTCGCAAGGACTCAAAGGCTATGCGATGCGAGCGCAGCGCAAACTCGACGAGCTTGATCTCACCGACTATCGCAACATCCACAAGAGCTACTTCTACCGTGCGATTCTCATGGTGGTGAACGCCATGCGCGATTTCGCGGGACGCTATGCGACGCTTGCGCGTCAGCAGGCGAAGACGGCCTCGCCGGACCGCGCCCGCGAACTCGAACAGATGGCCGCGGCGCTCGACCGCGTGCCCTACGAGCCTGCACGCACCCTGCGCGAGGCGGTGCAATCCGTATGGCTGGTGCATCTTGTGCTGCAGATCGAGTCCAATGGTCACAGTCTGTCGTATGGTCGCATGGACCAGTACCTCGATCCGTTCTACGAGACCGACCTCAAGGCCGGTCGCATCACTGAGGACGAGGCCGCCGAGCTCATGAGCAACCTGTGGCTCAAGACCTACACCATCAACAAGATTCGTTCCTGGAGCCACACGCAGTTCTCCGCAGGTTCGCCGCTGTACCAGAACGTCACCGTCGGCGGTCAAAAGCTTGTTGACGGCAGTCCCGTGGACGCCACGAACCCCATGAGCTGGCTCATACTCAAGACCGTGGCGCAATGCCACCTGACCCAGCCGAACCTCACCGTTCGCTACCATGCGAATCTGCCCGACGACTTCATGAACGAATGCATCGAGGTCGTGCGTTGCGGATTCGGCATGCCGGCGTTCAACGACGACGAGGTCATCATTCCCAGCTTCATCAACAAGGGCGTGAAGCGCGAGGACGCCTACAACTACAGCGCCATCGGATGTGTAGAGACCGCGGTCCCCGGCAAGTGGGGATACCGCTGCACCGGCATGAGCTTCCTGAACTTCCCGAAGGCCCTGCTCATCGCCATGAACGACGGCGTTGACCCGGCAAGCGGCACCAAGCTGGTGGAGGGTATCGGCCACTTTCGTGACTTCACCAGCTTCGAACAGGTGATGGCATGCTGGGACAAGGTCGTTCGCGAGATGGCACGGCAATGCGTGATCATCGACGCCACCTGCGACATGGTGCTCGAACAGGACACCGCCGACATCCTGTGCTCCGCGTTGACCGACGACTGTATTGAGCGCGGCCTCAATATGAAGGAGGGCGGGGCCGTCTATGATTTCATTTCCGACCTGCAGGTGGGCATTGCGAATCTCGCCGACAGCCTCGCCGCCATGAAGAAAGTGGTGTTCGAAGACAAGGCCGTAACCCCGGCCGAACTCTGGGATGCCCTCGAGGCGAACTTCGAAGGCGCCACGAATGAACGGATTCGTCAACTGCTGCAGCAGGCGCCGAAATACGGCAATGACAACGACTACGTCGACTCGCTGATTCGCCAGGCGTACGACATCTACATCGACGAGATGAAGAAGTACCACAACACCCGATACGGCCGAGGCCCCATCGGCGGCGTCTACTATGCAGGAACCAGCTCCATCTCCGCCAATGTGCCGCAGGGCGCAGGCACCCTCGCCACCCCGGATGGACGCAAGGCCGGAGAGGCTTTGGCCGAGGGATGCAGCCCCTCGCATGGAGCCGACCTCTACGGTCCCACCGCAGTGTTCAAGAGCGTTTCCAAACTGCCGACGGAGGACATCACCGGCGGAGTGCTGCTCAACCAGAAGATGACGCCGCAGGTGTTGGCCAAGCCGGAGAACAGGAAGAAGCTCGCCTTCGCCACCCGCACGTTCTTCGATCGCCTTCATGGCTATCACGTGCAGTACAACGTGGTTTCACGCGAAACGCTCATCGATGCGCAAAAGCACCCCGAACGTCATCGCGACCTCATCGTTCGCGTCGCCGGATACAGCGCGTTCTTCACCGTGCTCTCCCGCGCCACACAGAACGACATTATCGAACGCACCGAGCAGACACTCTGATTATCAATATGACAATCCCTGACCCATCAAAACATCTGTAGTGAAAGGAAATACCATGAAACTACTCATCGACGACGCCGATGTCGACGCCATCACCCGTCTGATCGACTACTATCCCATCGACGGTGTGACTACCAATCCCTCCATTCTGGCGAAGTCGGGCCGTCAGCCATTCGACGTGCTCAAGGAAATCCGATCCATCATCGGTCCCGATGCCGAGCTCCATGCCCAGGTCGTCGCCCGCGACGCCGCCGGCATGATCGAGGATGCCAAACGCATCGTCGGCGAGCTCGGTCCGAACACCTTCGCCAAGGTCCCCAGCGTTCCCGAAGGCTTCAAGGCCATGAAGACGCTGTCCGCCGCCGGCGTGCCCATCACCGCCACGGCAATCTATACACCATTGCAGGCGTTCATCGCCGCCAAGTCAGGAGCCTCGTATGCTGCCCCCTACATCAATCGCATCGACAACATGGGATATGACGGCGTGGCCGTCGTCTGTGCCATTCACGACATCTTCCGGGCCAATGATCTCGACTGCAACGTGCTTGCGGCCAGCTTCAAGAACTCGCAGCAGGTGCTTGAACTCGCCAAACATGGCGTAGGCGCCTCCACTGTGGCCTCCTCGGTGATTGACGGACTGGTGAAGAACGCCGCCATCGATGCGGCGGTCGACGCCTTCACCGCCGATTTCGAAGGTCTTGCCGGTGCGGGCAGGACCATGGCCACCTGCTGACGGCATTCGAATCGCGAATGCCGTGAATGATTCACCCGGCCGCAATGTGGCGGCCGGACACGCCATCGATGCCGCGGCCAAGATGTCACGACTTCCTTTCTTCCATCGTGACGATTGGCCGACATCGATGGTTTCCCTATATGAGCCATAATGCAAAGGAGCATTATCATGAACGTACTCACCATCGACATCGGCGGCACCTTTATCAAATACGCCGTCATGAGCGATGACGGCATCATTCTTTCCCGTGGAAAAATCGAGACACCGCAAAACGGCCGGAATGAACTTGTCGAAACACTTGCGGGCCTCTATCGTCAGGAGGGAGAGAAATTCAACATCGACGGCATGGCCATTTCCCTGCCCGGCATCGTCGATTCCAAGAACGGATACGTCGTTATGGGCGGAGCGTTGCGATACAACGACGACTTCTACCTGCGCCATGCGCTGTACCAGCATTGTCCGGTGCATATAGTGCTGGAGAATGATGCCAAATGCGCGGTCATGGCCGAAGCGACCGTTGGCAGCCTCAAGGACGTTCGCAATGGATTCGCGTTGATTTTCGGCACCATGGTCGGAGGCGGGTTCGTCAAGGACCGTGAACTCTACCGTGGCAAGCACTTCTCCGCCGGCGAGGTGAGTTACATTATCACGTCGCGGAGCGTCGACCCCAGCATCGAAGGCGTATGGGGCAACCAGTGCAGCACGCTCAGCCTGTGCAATCGCTACGCGAGAATCAAAGGACGACCGGTCGAGGAGGTCGACGGCATCCGATTCTTCCAGGCGGTGGAGGACGGCGACCCCGATGCGCGTTCGTGCCTCGACAAATTCGCCCATGAAGTGGCCATCCAGATCTTCAACATCCAAAATGTGCTTGACCCCGATCGATTCGCCATAGGAGGCGGAATCTCCGCGCAACCGACGTTGATCGATGCCATCCGCACCAATCTCAACCGGCTGTACGCATACTGTCCTTACCATGTTGCGCAGGCCGAGGTCGTCACCTGCAAATTCCAGAACGACGCCAACCTCGTCGGCGCGCTGCAATGCTATCTTGCCGACGTGAAGGATGGCGAGGGCGCGGAGAGTTTCGACACCGTACGCGAAGCGGCGCTACCGGCATAGATTATCGGCGTTGCCGGCTTCACTCCGCCTTGGCGATGGCCTCGGCGATCGGGTCGTTCGAGAAATCGTGGCTGCGGTATTCGGGGTTGTCGACCGGCAGATGCTGCACCAGCGTGTCGAACACCTGGCTCAGTATGTCGCCGCGCTCCAGCACCGCGTCGAGCACATGGCCGCCGATCGAACGGTCGTCGGCGAGGAAGTGCTCGTGGAACCCGGCCACCGCGGCGCCGTTGAACATGAGCGGGGAGAAGTAGCCGAGCATCGTGCCCTTCACATCATGGCCGAGGAACATGGCCTGCTGGTCGGCCACCTCCTCCAACGTGGGGTACGGCGCCTGCTGCTTGATGACGGCGCGCGTCTTGATGAAGCTGAACGTGCCGTGCACGATGACCGCGAAGAACGTGTTCGCGCGGCCGTTGGCCTCCACGATCTTCCTGTTGAGGTCCTCGAGACCGATGTCGGCGCGTTCGCACTGGTATTGGAACGCCGCGTGATGCACGCTGGCGAACGGCACGGTGAAATCGTCGGGCAGGACCTCCGCCAGGCCGGACTGGCCGATCTTGTAGGCCACGCCGTCGAGGATGATGAGCTCGCCATCGAGCCCCTCGCCGGTGCCGATACCCGTGTCGCCGTGTTCGAGCAGCTCGCCGATGGTGGTGGTGCCTTCGAGCAGTCCCGGCACGAGCTGGGCGAGCGTGCCATGCTGATAGAGCACGTTGGCGCCATGCTCATGAATCGGTCTGATGTTCGCGGCAGCGGATTTCGTCATAACCTCACGATAATTCGCGACCGCATTCATTTTCAACCAATCGTGCAAAGTCCGACAACGGTGGCCGACGTTTGTTCCTTCGGATGGCCGTCGTCTCCGATGTCGAACATGTCGAAGGAATTTTCATGAGTTTGGATACACTGTCGGATGGCAATTTATCTAGAACGTTCAAAACAGGGGAGAAACCGATAATGGATTTGATTCTGGCCGCCACGCCTTCGCTGCTGTGGGGCATATACGCCCTGATTTTGCCGGTGATCGGCGGCTCGTCGCGTCGTCAGATACTCGGCGTCACCACGGGATGCCTGTTGTTCGCGCTGGCTGCCTTCCCGTTCGTGCCGCACTCCTATACATGGCTTACGGTGCTTGTCAGCTTCGTGTCCGGAGTTTTGTGGACCATCGGATGCTACGGGCAGATCTGCGGATTCAAGGAGATCGGAGTCTCCAGCACCATGCCCATCTCCACCGGCGAGCAGTTGGTCGGCACCAGTCTGGTCGGCGTGCTCTTCCTCGGCGACTGGGCGTCCACCCAGGCGAAGACCGTGGGATTCGCCGCCATCGCCCTGTTCGTCGTCGGCGTGGCGTTCACGTCGTATGTCGAACGTCGCGGCGACGAGCATGCGGTCCAGGATGAGACGGGGGAGTCCATCACACCGATGGACAACATGATCACCGGTCTGACCGTCATCACCATCTCCTCGATCGGATACGTCGGCTATGTCGCGATCATCCAGATATTCTCCATCAATTCGTTCGATGCGATGCTGCCTCAGGCGGTCGGCATGTTCGTCGGCGGTCTGGTGCTGGGAGGCCGGGAGCCGGGCAAATTCAGCCGGCAGACCGCGCTGTTGCTGATTCCCGGCGTGCTGTGGGCCATCGGCAACCTCATCCTCATGATCTCCAACAGCCGTCTCGGCGTGGCCATCGCCTTCCCGATGTCGCAGATGGGACTCATCATCTCCACCATCGGCGGCATGGTGTTCCTGCATGAAAGCAAGACGCGCAAGGAGAGGATCTCCATATCGGTCGGCCTGACGCTGGTCGTCGTCGACATCATGCTGATAGCCCTGACCAAGACCCTGTAGTCAATATAAGAATCGGTAACCTGGTTGGACCGTTCATAAGGACCGAGAAATTGGTCCTTCGTGATTGGACTGACCAGGTTCGGTGTTTTCGTGACCGGATTGACTATATTATCGTTGTGATTACGGCGATTCGACGCCGATCGCGAAGCGCGACACGCCCGAATTCTGCTAGGGGCACCCCTTGTGCTTTAATAATCAAGTTGCCTGTTTTGGGCTCGCAAAATTGTCTATTCAAAAGCGAGCATGGCACAAGGATTTTCCACGTCCTTGCATGGCCATGCACTGATACGGTTCGGCCGCCACGGGGAGGGATCCCGAAGTCGGCCACGCCTTGACGTGCCCTAGAGAAACAGGCTGGATAAACAGTAATTAATTCGCAAGAAAGGGCGGACGGCAATGGCGGGACAGAAAATCCGCATCAGGCTTAAGTCCTATGACCACGAGGTCATCGACCAGTCGGCGAAGAAAATCGTCGAGACGGTCACGAACGCGGGCGCAACCGTAGTTGGCCCGGTTCCTCTGCCGACCGAGAAGAACGTGTTTGTTGTTATCCGTTCTCCTCACAAGTACAAGGATTCCCGCGAGCATTTCGAGATGCGCACTCACAAGCGCCTCATTGACATCGTTGACCCGACGCCTAAGGCTGTCGATTCTCTGATGCGTCTCGACCTGCCGGCGGACGTGAACATCGAGATCAAGCTGTAAGGGAGGGGGGAACCGTTATGAGCAACAACATCAAGAGTGCACTGCTGGGCAAGAAGCTCGGCATGTCCCAGGTGTGGGACGAGAACGGCTTCTTCGTTCCCGTCACGCTGGTGGACGTCTCCACCAACGTGGTTACCGCTGTCAAGACCGAAGAGACCGACGGCTACAAGGCCGTCCAGATCGGCTACGGCCAGATCGACCCGACCAAGGTGACCAAGCCGCTCGCCGGCCACTTCGCCAAGGCCGGTGTCACTCCGCGCCGTCACCTCGTCGAGTTCCGTACCGAAGAAGCCGAGAGCTTCGAGCCGGGCCAGGAACTGACCGCCGAGCTCTTCGCCGAAGGCTCCAAGGTCGACGTCACCGGCACCACCAAGGGTAAGGGCTTCGCCGGTACCATCAAGCGCTGGGGCTTCAAGTCCTACCGCCGTACTCACGGCTCTCACAAGAACGAGCGTCGTCCCGGTTCCGTGGGCGCATGCGCCACTCCGAGCCGCATCCTCAAGGGCAAGCGCATGGCCGGCCGCATGGGCCATGTCACCAACACCACGCTGAACCTGACGGTCGTCTCCTCCGATGTGGAGAACGGCGTCATCGCCATCAAGGGTGCCATCCCCGGCCCCAAGGGCGCCATCGTCGTGGTTCGTTCCGCAGTGAAGGGAGCCTGATAACTCATGGCTATTTCTCTGAACATCACTAGCGCTGAAGGCCAGAACGGCACCGTCGAGGCTCCGGAGGAACTGTTCGGCATCTCCGCCGAGGAAGTGCAGAACCACGTTCCGCTGGTGCACCAGGTCGTTATCGCCCAGCTGGCTGCCGCTCGTCGTGGCACCCACGCTGTGAAGAACCGCGCCCGCATCTCCGGCGGCGGCAAGAAGCCGTGGAAGCAGAAGGGCACCGGTCGTGCCCGTCAGGGCTCCATCCGCGCCCCGCAGTGGGCCGGCGGCGCCGTGGTCCACGGTCCGGTTCCGCGCGATTACTCGCAGCGCACCCCCAAGAAGATGAAGGCCGCAGCTCTGCGCTACATGCTTTCCGATCGCGCCAACGCCGGTCGCGTGCACGTGGTTGATTTCGGCATCGCCGAGACCCCGTCCACCAAGACCGCCAAGGCCGTTCTCGAAGCCGTGGCCGCGAACCGCTTCGCCACCGTCGTGTTCTCCCGCGAGAACATCAACGAGTGGCTGTCGGTGCGCAACCTGCCGACCGTGCACCCCATCTTCGCCGATCAGCTCAACACCTACGATGTGGTGACCGCCGAGGACATCGTCTTCACCAAGGAAGGCTTCGAAGCCTTCGTCGCGGCGAAGACCGCCACGGCCGCTAAGGAGGACTAATCATGGTCGCAATCCACAAGCCCGCACACGACATCATCATCAAGCCTGTCGTCTCCGAGAAGAGCTACGCCAACTCCGACATGGGCCAGTACACCTTCGTGGTGAACCCCAAGGCGAACAAGGTGCAGATCAAGCAGGCAATCGAGCAGATCTTCAATGTCAAGGTGACGAACGTCAACACCCTCAACCGCGCTGGCAAGCGCACCCGCACCCGCACCGGCTTCGGCCAGCGCGTGAGCGAGAAGCGCGCCATCGTTACCGTCGCCGAGGGCCAGACCATCGACATCTTCGGTAACTGAAGGCTAGCCGAGAAAGTTAGGGACTAAATTATGGCTATCCGTACATACAAGCCGACGACTGCCGGTCGTCGCAACGCTTCGGTTTCGGATTTCTCCGAGCTCACGCGTTCGACGCCTGAGAAGTCGCTGGTTCGCAAGCTCAGCAAGACTGGCGGCCGTAACTCCTACGGTCGTATGACCAGCCGTCACCGCGGCGGCGGCCACAAGCGCCAGTACCGTCTCATCGACTTCAAGCGTTGGGACAAGGACGGCGTGCCCGCCAAGGTCGCTCACATCGAGTACGACCCGAACCGTTCCGCCCGCATCGCCCTCCTGCACTACGCGGATGGCGAGAAGCGCTACATCATCGCCCCCGAGGGCGTGAAGCAGGGCGACGTCATCGAGACCGGCGCCCAGGCCGATATCAAGCCGGGCAACAACCTGCCTCTTCGCAACATCCCGACCGGTACGGTGGTTCACGCCATCGAGCTGCGTCCGCTGGGTGGCGCCAAGATCGCTCGTTCCGCCGGTGCCGCTGTTCAGCTCGTCGCCAAGGATGGCGCCTACGCCCAGCTGCGTATGCCGTCCGGCGAAATCCGCAACGTGGATGCCCGCTGCCGCGCCACCGTTGGTGAGGTCGGCAACTCCGAGCACGCCAACATCCAGCTCGGCAAGGCCGGTCGCGCCCGTTGGATCGGCAAGCGTCCGTGGACCCGTGGTGAGTCCATGAACCCGGTGGACCACCCGCACGGTGGTCGTACCCGCGGTGGTAAGCCGCCGGTGTCGCCGTGGGGCAAGGGCGAAGTTCGTACTCGTCGTCCGAAGAAGGCTTCGAACAAGATGATCGTTCGTCGTCGTCCGGCCGGCAAGAACCGCAAGTAAGGAAGTGTCTGACAGATGACTCGTAGCATCAAGAAGGGCCCATTCGTCGACGCCCACTTGCAGAAGAAGGTCGACGAGCAGAACGAGAAGGGCACGAAGAACGTCATCAAGACGTGGTCGCGCCGTTCGATGATCACCCCTGATTTCATCGGACACACGTTCGCAGTTCACGATGGCCGCAAGCATGTCCCGGTGTTCGTCACCGAGGCCATGGTTGGCCACAAGCTCGGTGAGTTCGCCCCGACGCGCACCTTCAAGGGTCACGTCAAGGACGACAAGAAGGCACGCCGCTAAAGGCGAGGAGAGTAAAGACACATGGAAGCTAAAGCAATCGCTCGTCACGTCCGCGTGACGCCGCGCAAGGCTCGCCGCGTCGTCGACCTCATCCGAGGCAAGCAGGCGACCGAAGCGGTGACCATCCTCAAGTTCGCTCCGCAGGAAGCGGCCGTTCCGGTCCGCAAGGTCCTCGAGAGCGCCATCGCCAACGCTCGTGTTAAGGCCGACAAGGCCAACGAGCCGTTCCGCGAGAACGAGCTGGTAGTCAAGGAGACGTACGTCGACGAAGGCGTTACGTTGAAGCGTTTCCGTGCACGCGCCCAGGGCCGTGCCGCTCGCATCAACAAGCGCACCAGCCACATCACGGTTATCGTCGCCGACAAGGAAGGAGCCCGATAAAATGGGTCAGAAGATCAACCCGTTTGGCTACCGTCTTGGCGTAACCGAAACCCACCGCAGCCGCTGGTTCTCCGACTCCAACAAGCCGGGCGAGCGTTACAGCGACTTCGTTCTCGAAGACGACAAGATCCGCAAGGCCATGAACGCCGACCTCGAGCGTGCGGGCGTTTCCCGCATCGTCATCGAGCGTACCCGCGACCGCGTGCGTGTGGACATCCACACCGCTCGTCCGGGCATCGTCATCGGCCGTCGTGGTGCTGAGGCCGACCGCGTTCGCGCCAAGCTCGAGAAGCTGACTGGCAAGCAGGTCCAGCTCAACATCTTCGAGGTCAAGAACGCCGCGATCGACGCCCAGCTCGTTGCCCAGGGCATCGCCGAGCAGCTCACCAACCGCGTCACCTTCCGTCGCGCCATGCGCAAGGCCCAGCAGGATGCCATGCGCGCCGGCGCCAAGGGTATCCGTATCAAGCTCTCCGGCCGCCTCGGTGGCGCCGAAATGAGCCGTTCGGAGTTCTACCGCGAAGGCCGCGTGCCGCTGCAGACGCTGCGCGCCCTCATCGATTACGGCTTCTTCGAAGCCCGTACCACCTACGGCCGCATCGGCGTGAAGGTGTGGATCTACAAGGGCGACATGACCGAGCGTGAGTTCGAGGAGCAGCAGGCCCAGCAGAACAACGGCCGTGGCCGTCGTGGCGATCGCCGCCCGCGCCGTGGTGCCCGTCGTGACGCTCAGAAGGCCGCTCCGGCTCAGGCTGAGGCCAAGCAGGAAGCAGCTGCTCCTGCCGCCACGGAAGCAAAGGAGTAAACCAGATGCTTATTCCGAAGAGGACTAAATATCGCAAGCAGCATCGTCCTGTCCGTAAGGGCATGTCCAAGGGCGGCAACGAAATCGCCTTCGGTGATTTCGGTATCCAGGCACTGGCTCCGGCTTACGTGACCAACCGCCAGATCGAGGCAGCTCGTATCGCCATGACCCGCTACATCAAGCGTGGCGGCCGTGTGTGGATCACGATTTTCCCGGATCGCCCGCTCACCAAGCACCCCCTCGGCGCCCGAATGGGTTCCGGTAAGGGCACCCCGGAGTTCTGGATCGCCAACGTGCGTCCCGGCCGCGTGATGTTCGAGATCGGTGGCGTCTCCGAGGAAGTCGGTCGCGAGGCTCTGCGCCGTGCAATCGACAAGCTCCCCATGAAGTGCAGGATCATTGCTCGTGAAGGCGGTGACAACTGATGTCAGTCGGTACAGCTGATTACACCATCAAGAACCTCAACGAAAAGACCAACGCCGAGATCGAGACCGCGCTCAAGCAGTCGAAGGAAGAGCTGTTCAACCTCCGCTTCCAGGCTGCCACCGGTCAGCTCGAAAACACTTCTCGCCTCAAGGCCGTGAAGCGCGACATCGCTCGCATGTACACGGTTCTGCGCGAACGTGAGCTTGGCATCAGCGAGGCTCCGGCAGAAGAAAAGACTGAGGAGAAGTAAGCATGGCTGAAGAGCGTAACTCCCGCAAGGTTCGCCGTGGCTACGTCGTGTCCGACAAGATGGACAAGACGATCACGGTCGAGATTGAGCAGCGTTCGACTCACCCGCTTTACGGCAAGGTCGTTCGCACCACCAGCAAGGTCAAGGCCCATGATGAACACAACGAGGCCCACGTTGGCGACCTCGTGAGTATTATGGAGACTCGACCCCTAAGCAAGACGAAGCGCTGGCGTCTGACCGCCATCGTGGAGCGCGCTAAGTAATACAAGTTCGGCAAGGCTCGCCATTCACCCGACGGCCGGGGCAACTCGGCCGCCGGGTGAATGGGGAGGACCAGCTCGGCTTAAGGAGAATCAATGATTCAGCAGGAATCGCGACTTCGTGTCGCCGACAACACGGGTGCCAAGGAACTCTTGACCATCCGCGTGCTCGGTGGTTCGAAGCGCCGTTATGCAGGCATTGGCGATGTCATCGTCGCCACTGTCAAGGACGCCATTCCCGGCGGATCGGTGAAGAAGAGCGACGTGGTCAAGGCCGTCGTCGTCCGCACCGTGAAGGAAACCCGTCGTGCCGATGGCTCCTACATCAAGTTCGATGAGAACGCCGCCGTCATTCTCGGCTCCGGCCGTGAACCCAAGGGCACCCGTATTTTCGGACCGGTCGCTCGTGAGCTGCGCGACAAGCGCTTCATGAAGATCGTGTCCCTCGCACCGGAGGTGATCTGAGTGGTAGCAAAGATCAAGACCGGCGATGAGGTCAAGGTCATCCGCGGTCGCGACCGCGGCAAGGAAGGCAAGGTCGTCAAGATCCTGCCGAACGATCGCCTGATCGTCGAAGGTGTGCAGATCGTCAAGAAGCACGTCCGCGCCACCCAGCAGGGCCAGCAGGCCGGCATCGTGTCCGTCGAGGCTCCGATCCATCGCTCCAACGTGATGGTCATCGACCCCGAGACGAAGCAGCCCACCCGCGTTGGCGTCGTCGTCAAGGAAGAAGCCCGTGACGGCAAGGTCAAGAAGGTGCGCGTGCGCGTCGCCAAGAAGTCCGGAAAGGAGCTGGCATGACCGATACCACTATCGAAGCGCCGGCAACCCCGCGCCTGAAGCAGCAGTACCACGACGTCATCGTCCCCGAGCTCGAGAAGGAGTTCAAGTACTCCAACCCGATGCAGGTGGCTCGCGTCGAGAAGGTCGTCGTCTCCATGGGCGTCGGCGCTGCGGCTCGTGACTCCAAGCTCATCGAAGGTGCCGTCTCCGACCTGACCAAGATCACCGGTCAGAAGCCGAAGATCACCAAGGCCAAGAAGTCCGTCGCCCAGTTCCACCTGCGCGAAGGCCAGGCCATCGGTGCCTACGTCACCCTCCGCGGCGACCGCATGTGGGAGTTCCTGGACCGTCTGCTCACCCTGGCCCTGCCGCGAATCCGCGATTTCCGCGGCATCAACGGCAACCAGTTCGACGGCAACGGCAACTACAACTTTGGTCTGACGGAACAGACGATGTTCATCGAGATCGATCCGGATGCGGTCGACCACCAGCGTGGTATGGACATCACCGTTGTGACTTCAACCAAGGACGACAAGGAAGCTCAGGTCCTCCTGAAGCACCTTGGCTTCCCGTTCAAGGAGAACTGATATGGCAAAAACCGCTCTGAAGAACAAGGCGGCCGGCAAGCCGAAGTTCAAGGTGCGCGCCTACACGCGCTGCCAGGTCTGCGGTCGTCCCCATTCCGTGTACCGCAAGTTCGGCCTGTGCCGCGTCTGCCTTCGTGAGAAGGCCCACCGCGGTGAGCTGCCCGGCGTTACGAAGTCCAGTTGGTAAATATCGACGCTGAAGGTCCGCTGCTTGCATGAGTCCTCATGACAAGCGGCGGAAACCACGGCGAGGAAGGGCATAAGCCCACATGACAATGACAGATCCCATCGCAGACATGCTTACGCGTCTGCGTAACGCGAGCACGGCGAAGCACGAGACCGTCGACATGCCGTACTCCAAGTTCAAGGCGGCCATCGCCGCCATCCTGAAGCGTGAAGGCTACATCAAGGACTTCACCGCCAAGGAAGCCAAGGTCGGCCAGACCCTTGAGGTCACCCTCAAGTACGGCCCGAACGGCGAGCGTTCCATCGAAGGCATCAAGCGCGTTTCCAAGCCGGGCCTTCGTCGTTACGCCAAGTCCGACTCCCTGCCCATGCCGCTGGGTGGCCTTGGTATCGCTATCATCTCGACTAGCTCGGGACTGATGACCCAGAAGGAATGCCTCAAGGAAGGCATTGGCGGCGAGATCGTCGCCTACGTGTGGTGAGAAAGGAGAGCTGATTACTTATGGCATCGCATATCGGTAAGCTCCCCGTCGCCATTCCGGCTGGGGTCGAGGTCAAGCTCGATGGTCAGGCGTTCACCGCCAAGGGACCGAAGGGCTCTGACTCCTACACTATCCCCGAAGGCATCACCGCCGTCGTCGAGAACAACGAGATTGTTCTCACCCCGGCCGATGATCTTCGTCCTACCCGCGCCAAGCATGGCCTGAGCCGCTCCATCATCGCCTCGATGGTCAAGGGCGTGCACGAAGGCTACGCCAAGCGCCTGCTCATCGTCGGTACCGGTTACCGCGTGGTCGCCAAGGGCAAGGGCCTGGAGTTCTTCCTGGGCTACTCCCACACGATCACCGTCAACCCGCCGGAAGGCATCGAGTTCGAGGTCGTCAACGCCAACGAGCTCGTCGTCAAGGGCATCGACAAGCAGGTCGTCGGCCAGGTTGCAGCTAACATTCGCAAGCTGCGCGCTCCGGAACCCTACAAGGGCAAGGGCGTGAAGTACGCGGATGAGCACATTCTGCGCAAGGCTGGAAAGGCTGGTAAGTGATATGACCGTTAAGATTTTCGGTAAGGGCAAGAAGGTTGCCCGCCTGCGCCGTCACGCACGTCTTCGCAAGAAGATCATCGGCACCGCCGAGCGTCCGCGCCTGGTCGTTACCCGTACCAACCGCAACATGATCGCTCAGGTCGTGGATGACACCAAGGGCATCACCCTGGTGAGCGCCTCCACGCTGAACGACGACTTCACCGGTTTCGAAGGCACCAAGACCGATGCCGCCAAGAAGGTCGGCGAGCTCATCGCCGAGAAGGCCAAGGCCGCCGGCATCTCCGCCGTCGTCTTCGACCGCGGTGGCAACAAGTACCATGGTCGCGTCGCAGCCGTTGCTGAAGGCGCCCGCGAGGGAGGTCTGGCACTGTGAGCGACAACGAAGTGAAGGAAACCCAAGTGGCTGAAGATTCGCAGAAGACCGAAGCCGAAGCCGTTGCCAAGAACGAGGATCGCAAGGGCCGCCGCGGCGGTCGTGGCGAGGGTCGTCGTGGCGAGCGTCGCAACCGCCGTGAGGAGAACCGCGGCGACGAGCTGCTCGATCGCGTCGTCACCATCAACCGTGTGGCCAAGACCCACAAGGGCGG
Organism: Bifidobacterium saimiriisciurei; assembly: GCF_010667655.1. GTDB lineage: Bacteria > Actinomycetota > Actinomycetes > Actinomycetales > Bifidobacteriaceae > Galliscardovia > Galliscardovia saimiriisciurei. Next base: position 8,200 of record NZ_WHZU01000003.1, on the reverse strand, counting down.
CCGTACGTTCAGCTTCGCCGCTCTCGTGGTCGTAGGTGATGGCAAGGGCACCGTCGGCGTCGGCTACGGCAAGTCCCGTGAGGTCCCGGCGGCTATCGCCAAGGGCCAGCTCGACGCCAAGAAGCACATGTTCACCGTTCCGCGCGTCCGTGGCACCATCACCCACCCGGTGCTTGGCCACGACTCCGCCGGCACCGTGCTGCTTCGCCCGGCCGCCCCGGGTACCGGTGTTATCGCCGGTGGCGCCGTCCGCGCCGTGCTCGAGTGCGCCGGCATCACCGACATCCTGTCCAAGTCCATGGGTTCGTCGAACGCGATCAACACCGTGAACGCCACCGTGGACGCCCTCAAGCAGCTTGAGGAGCCCGAAGAGGTCGCCGCCCGTCGTGGCCTGAGCCTCGAAGAGGTCGCTCCCGAGGCCCTCCTCCGTGAGCGCGCCGCCGGCATCGCCGAGGCCCGCAAGGCTCGCGAGGAAGCCGCTGCCAAGGCAGCCGAAGAGAAGGACGGTGAGTGAGAATGGCAAATCTCAAGATCACTCTGATCCGTGGTTTCGCCGGTAAGACCGCCGTGCAGAAGGCCAACGCCCAGTCGCTCGGCCTGCGCAAGATCGGTCAGACCGTCATCCGCGAGGACACCCCTGTCTACCGTGGCATGATCGACAAGATCCGCCACATGGTCACCGTAGAGGAGGCAGACTGATTATGGCCGAAAACAACGAGGAAGCCACAATCCTGCGCATGCACGATCTGCGTCCGGCCCCCGGTGCCAACAAGGCCAAGACCCGCGTCGGTCGTGGTGAAGGCTCCAAGGGTAAGACCTCCGGTCGTGGCACCAAGGGCACGAAGGCACGCTACCAGGTGCGTCCTGGCTTCGAAGGTGGACAGCTGCCGCTGTACATGCGCCTGCCGAAGCTGCGTGGCTTCAAGAGCCCGTTCAAGAAGCAGTACCAGGTCGTCAACGTCTCCGCTCTCGCCGAGCTGTTCCCGCAGGGTGGCGAAGTGACCGTTGAGCAGCTGGTCGCCAAGGGAGCCGTCCGTGGCGGCTTCCCGGTCAAGGTTCTCGGCGATGGCGAGATCTCCGTGGCCCTCACCCTCAAGGGTGTCAAGGCTTCGGCTTCCGCCAAGACCAAGATCGAGGCCGCCGGAGGCTCCATCTCCGAAGAGTAATCTTCTGAGGGAAACGCTTCCGTAAAAAGATGCATGACCCTCCCCGTAACAGGGGAGGGTCATTGCGTATGTGTACACTGTTTGCCTGTATGTGTATGCCCAGAGACGCCGGCATACCAAGGGAGGAAACACGTGAGAACGCTCATTCAAGCTCTCCGTACCAAGGAGCTGAGGAACAAGATCCTCTTCGTCTTCGGTATCATCATCGTCTACCGCATCGGTTCGTTCATCCCGGTGCCCGGCGTGGACTACAAAACGGTGCAGGACTGCATCGCCGGATCCAGCAACGAGGACTTCATCGGTCTGGTCAACCTCTTCTCCGGCGGCGCCCTGCTGCAGCTGTCGATCTTCGCGTTGGGCATCATGCCGTACATCACGGCGTCCATCGTCGTGCAGCTGCTTCGCGTGGTGATTCCCCGCTTCGAGGCGTTGCACAAGGAAGGCCAGTCGGGCGAGGCCAAGCTGACGCAGTACACGCGTTACATGACCATCGGCCTGGCCGTGCTGCAGTCGACCACCATCCTGGTGACCGCCCGTACCGGCGCCCTGTTCAACTACGCCTGCTCCGGCCAGGTCATCCCGGACGGCAGCCCGTGGAACCTCATCGTCATGATTCTCATCATGACCGGCGGCACCGGCCTGATCATGTGGATGGCCGAGCTCATCACCGACAAGGCCATCGGCAACGGCATGAGCGTGCTGATCTTCATGTCCATCTGCTCGGGCTTCCTGCCCAAGCTGTGGGACATCGGCTGGGGCTCCAACGGCTCGAACGGCGACTGGACCAAGTTCGGCATCGTCGTGGGCGTGCTCGTGGTCATCCTCGTGTTCGTCGTGTTCGTCGAGCTCGCGCAGCGCCGCATACCGGTGCAGTACACCCGCCGCATGATCGGCCGCAAGATGTACGGCGGCACCAGCACATACCTGCCGCTGAAGATCAACATGTCCGGCGTGATCCCGCCGATCTTCGCCTCGTCCATCCTCGCCGTGCCGACCCTGATCGCGCAGTTCGGCAAGTCGGACCAGTCGTGGGTCAAGTGGATCAACACGAACCTCGCCGACACGACCACCGTGTGGTACATCGGCCTGTACGCCGTCATGATCGTGTTCTTCTGCTTCTTCTACACGTCGATCACGTTCAACACGGACGAGACCGCCGACAACATGAAGCAGTACGGCGGCTTCATCCCCGGCATCCGCGCCGGCCGCGCCACCAGCCAGTACCTCACGTACGTGATGAACCGCCTCAACACCGTGGGCGCGGTCTACCTGCTGTTCGTGGCCCTCATCCCGACCGTGCTGATCATGGCTCTGAGTCTCAGCCAGCAGCTGCCGTTCGGCGGCACCACCATCCTGATCATCGCGGGCGTCGGCCTCGACACCCTTCGCCAGGCCAAGGCCCGCACCGAGCAGTTCCAGTACGAAGGCTTCCTGCTCGAAGACGAAACCAACACAGAAAGTAAGTGATATGCGACTGCTAATCATGGGCCCCCAGGGCGTCGGCAAGGGCACTCAGGCCGCCAAGCTCGCCGAGCACTACGGCATCCCCACCATCTCCACCGGTGACATCTTCCGCTTCAACATCAAGAACAAGACCGAGCTCGGTCTCGAAGCGCTGAAGTTCATCGACAAGGGTGAGCTCGTCCCCGACGAACTGACCAACCGCATCGTCGAGGACCGTCTCGGCCAGGACGACGCCAAGAACGGCTGGATCCTCGACGGCTACCCGCGCAACGCCTCCCAGGTGGAGGCCCTCGATGGCATCCTCGCCAAGCTGGGCACCCCGCTCTCCGCCGTCGTCGCCCTCGACGCCGACCACGACGTGCTCATGGAGCGCATGAAGAAGCGCGCCGAGATCGAAGGCCGTTCCGACGATACGCCGGAGGCCATCGCCAAGCGCCTCGACGTGTACGCCAAGGAGACCGCTCCGCTGCTCGACACCTACGAGGAACGCGGCCTGTTGGTCAAGATCGACGGCGTCGGCGACATCGACGCCATCCAGGCCAACATCGTCAGCGCGCTCGACGCCCGCTGATCCGGCCCGTCGATTACGACACGCCAATAGCACACCGTATTCCCACGACTTGCGGGAATACGGTGTTTCTGTTATTCTGTATTTTTGGTGTGTCTTCGGGCATATCTTTCAGTAATTGACGCCAAGGAACGGATAGGGACTCATGGCAAAAGACGGTGTGATTGAGGTAGAAGGTCAGGTTATCGAAGCATTGCCGAACGCGATGTTCCGTGTCGAACTCGAAAACAAGCACATCGTTCTGGCGACGATCTCCGGCAAGATGAGGAAGAACTACATCCGCATCCTTCCGCAGGATCGCGTCGTGCTCGAAATGAGCCCGTACGATCTGAACCGTGGTCGAATTACGTACCGTTACAAGTAAAAGGAAAACCATGAAGGTCAGCCCCAGTGTGAAGAAGATCTGCGACAAGTGCCGCGTGATCCGTCGTCACGGCCGCGTCATGGTGATCTGCGAGAACCCGCGCCATAAGCAGCGTCAGGGCTGAAAGCAGACCCCAGCGGCAAAGTAAACCAGACGCTGAATCACAGTGTTCGTATCACCACGTACGGCATTGAACCCCAGGTGCGGAGGCCTGGGCCGTGAACTCGGACGATTTGGCGTAAGACCTCCGATGAACAGAAGGAATCGCAATGGCACGTCTTGCCGGAGTCGACATCCCCAATGAGAAGCGCATCGAGATCGCCCTCACCTACATCTTTGGTGTGGGTCGCACTCGTGCCAAGGAAACGCTCGCAGCGACCGGTATCAACCCGGACACCCGCGTTAAGGATCTCTCCGATGAGCAGCTGATTACGCTGCGTGATTACCTTGAGGGTAACTACAAGATCGAGGGTGATCTCCGCCGTGAGGTGGATGCGGATATTCGCCGTAAGATCCAGATTAACTGCTACCAGGGCATGCGTCACCGTAGGCACCTGCCCGTGCGTGGCCAGCGCACCAAGACCAACGCCCGTACCCGCAAGGGCCCGAAGCGCACGGTCGCCGGTAAGAAGAAGGCCTGATTTTCATCAGACCTCAGTTCAGGCCACGAGTGGTTGACGCTCATCGCCTGAAATTCGATAATTATTCGTAAACAAGGAAACGAGGATCCATGGCAGCTGCGAAGCAGGCCACGCGCAAGCCCCGTCGTAGGGACCGTAAGTCGGTTCCCGTCGGACAGGCGCACATCAAGTCCACATTCAACAACACGATCATCTCGATCACCGATCCGTCCGGTGCCGTTGTCTCCTGGGCGTCCGGTGGCGATGTCGGCTTCAAGGGCTCCCGTAAGTCCACGCCGTACGCCGCTGGCATGGCTGCCGAAGCCGCCGCCCGCAAGGCCATGGAACACGGCGTCAAGAAGGTCGACGTGTTCGTGAAGGGCCCGGGTTCCGGTCGCGAAACCGCCATCCGCTCCCTGCAGTCCGCAGGCCTTGAGGTCGGTTCCATCTCCGACGTCACCCCGCAGGCTCACAACGGCGTTCGTCCTCCGAAGCGTCGCCGCGTCTGAAGCACTGACCTACAGAATCTATAATCCAACCCGCGAGAACCGGCGAGTGCACGGCCGGTTTGAGCTGAAAGGATAAGTGTAAAGTGCTTATTGCACAGCGTCCGACCCTGACTGAGGAAGTCCTCAATCCCCAGCGTTCCCGCTTCACCATCGAGCCGCTTGAGCCTGGTTTTGGCTACACCCTCGGTAACTCGCTGCGCCGTACGCTGCTCAGCTCCATCCCCGGAGCTGCTGTTACGTCGGTGCGCATCTCCGGCGCGCTGCATGAGTTCACCACTCTGCCCGGCGTGAAGGAAGACGTTACCGAGATTCTTCTGAACATCAAGGGAATCGTTCTTACCAGCGAATACGACGAGCCCGTCGTCATGTACCTGCGCAAGAACGGTGAAGGCGAGGCCACCGCCGGAGACATCACTCCGCCGGCCGGCGTCGTCATCTCCAATCCCGATCTTCACATCGCCACTCTCGCCGAGGACGGCGAGCTGGAGATCGAGTTCACTGTCGAGCGTGGCCGCGGTTACGTTCCTGCTCAGATGAACAAGCAGGATACGGGCGAGATCGGTCGCATTCCGGTGGATTCCATCTACTCTCCAGTGCTGAAGGTGAGCTACAAGGTCGAGGCTACTCGTGTCGAGCAGCGTACCGACTTTGATAAGCTCATCCTTGATGTGGAGACCAAGCCGGCCATTTCCCCGCGTGATGCCGTGGCATCCGCAGGCTCCACCCTTGTCGAGCTGTTCGGCCTGTGCCGTGAGCTCAACAACCAGGCGGAGGGTATCGAGGTCGGTCCGGTTCCGGTCGTGGAAGAAACCAACCCCGAGATGGCGGTTCCGATCGAGGAGCTCAACTTGACGCAGCGTTCCTACAACTGCCTCAAGCGCGAGGGCATCCACACGGTCGGCGAGCTGGTCTCCCATACGGAGCAGGACCTGCTCGACATCCGCAATTTCGGTATGAAGTCCATCGACGAAGTCAAGGAGAAGCTGCAGTCCCTCGGTCTGTCGCTCAAGGCCTCGCCGCTTGGTCTCGATACCATCAATCTCGAAGGAGGCACGTTCTTCTCTCCGGAAGACGAGTGATCGTCTCCGGGAGACGAACGTCTCCCTTGAATAAACGCAGCCTCGTGCCGAGCAGACGTTTGGGCCTCTGCCCTCCTGCCGGCACGGGACATAAGGAGTAATACAATGCCTACACCCAAGAAGGGCCCGCGTCTGGCTTCCAGCCCCGCGCATGAGCGCCTGATGCTCGCCAACATGGCTACGAGCCTGTTCCAGAACGGCCGCATCACCACCACGCTGCCGAAGGCCAAGCGCCTCCGTCCGCTGGCCGAGCGTCTGATCACGTTCGCCAAGCGTGGCGACCTGCACTCCCGCCGTCGCGTGATGCGCGTCATCCGCAACAAGAGCGTCGTGCACGTGCTGTTCACCCAGATCGCCGAAATGATGGAGCAGCGTGAAGGTGGCTACACCCGCATCGTCAAGATCGCTCCGCGCCGCGGCGACAACGCCCCGATGGCCGTCATCGAGCTCGTCACCGAGCCGCTGAGCGCCAAGAAGGCCACCGTTGCCGAGGCCGAGGCCGCCACCAAGGCCGCCGCCGAAGAGGCTCCGGCCGCCGAGGCCGAGGCTCAGGCCGCTGAGGCCACCGAGGCTCCGGCTCAGGAAGCCGCCGAGGAGAAGGCCGAGTGAATCTGATTCACATCAGGTGAACTGGTTTCAAACCGCTGAAGAGGTCCGAGAACCGAAAGGTTCCGGACCTCTTTTTGCAAATTTGTGGGCCTATTCAATCGGTAAAAACGTAAAGTGGATCTAATCGATTACGGGGAAGGACTTTTTGGCGTCTTCATATATGCCCTAGGCCCACAAATCTCTTTATGAACGATTTGGCCCACGGTTATCGCATGTCCTGGGCCCACAAAGCGGGACATATGGCAAAGTAGTACGTATGCGTTTGAGGATTGATCTGGGATATGACGGCGGAGCCTTCTACGGATGGGCCCGCCAGCCGAAGCTGCGCACCGTGCAAGGGGAGATAGAGGCGGCGATTCGCAAGGTGCTGCGCGTACGGGCCGACGATTCCGACGCCCCAGAAATCAGACTTGTGGTGGCCGGACGCACCGACACCGGCGTACACGCCCTGCATCAGGTCTGCCACATCGACATTCCCGAAGACATACTTGCGCGGGCCGTGGGGCACATGGACGTGACCCCGGAGACCGCGTTGGAACGACGGTTGCAGCGTGTATTGCCCGACGACATCGCCATTCATCATGTGCGGCGGGCCCCCGAAGGGTTCGACGCACGATTCTCCGCTCTCGAACGCACCTACGTCTATCGGGTGAACGATAACGGCCGATTCGTGGACCCCCGAACCCGGGGATTCGTCGTCGCCATTGACGAAACGCTCGACATGGACGCCATGAACCAGGCGGCGGCGCTCACCATCGGCCTGCACGATTTCGGATCGTTCGCCACGCCCAATCCGGGAGGCACCACCATCCGCGAGGTCAAGTACGCGAGGTGGCGTCGGTCCGACCCCGGCGCGATGCTGCATGGGGGAGCTGCCGACGGCGGCTACGGCGAGCCGGTGCCGTATGCGGAATCGGGACTGCTGTGCTTCACCATCGTCGCCGACGCGTTCGCGAGGAACATGGTCCGCTCACTGGTCAACGGCTGTCTGCAGGTCGGACGCGGTCGAAAAGACGTGGAATGGTTCGCCCGGAAAATGGCCGTTCCCAAGCGCGAAGGCTCCACCGGCCCGGCCGCGGCCAAAGGGCTCACGCTCGAATACGTGGCCTATCCTCCCGACGATATGCTTGCCGAACGTGCGCAGGCCATTCGTGCCGTGCGCACGCTGTAGCCATATATATATACATGTCGTGATTGCGGCGGCCGCGGTGGTCGCGACGCGCGAGGCCCGCCTCGGCGCGTCTTCATCATGGCCGCCCCACGCGTATGACATGCGATAAATCATGAATCATATTGGAAACATTCCTCGGTATTTGCGTTAACGGCACGTGATTAATCTGATGTCCAGATTGCCGGCCGGCCATCGCACCGATCGGTCGCAGGCGAAACATACGCCGGCGACCGTGCGCGGGACGTGCCGGCCGCAGGTGCTTCGGCACATGGGAAACGCGGGAAAAGGAGTGGGCAGTGATTCAATCGCGGGCACAGAAAATGGCAACGGAACTCGTCGACCGCAGGGCGGCGATCAACCGCGAACTGAGCCGTAACGGCGTACGATTCGGCATCTACAAGAACGGGCAGTACCACGACCAGCTGTTTCCCTACGATCCGGTGCCGCGCATCATCGAATCCAAGGAGTTCGACGAGCTCGAACTCGGCCTGGCGCAGCGTGTGAAGGCACTGAACGCCTACCTGCGCGACATCTACTCCGACAAGCGCATCATCCACGACGGCATCATTCCCGAGGAATACGTGTACACGTCGGCCGGCTACTATCCACAGGTCAACGGCGTGACCCCTCCCGGCGGCGTATTCGCGCAC
>NZ_WHZU01000002.1 GCF_010667655.1 Bifidobacterium saimiriisciurei | reverse complement strand
CCCGTTCAGCAACTCCTACAGCTGGCTGAGCCCGGACGGATACCTGCGATGGAACACCGACTATCTGGACGTGCTCGGCCTCGGCGGACAGCAGGCGTACAGCATCGACATGACGACGGGCACGGTGACGTGATGGAACGCATCGACGTGTACCGGGGACAAGCCTCCACCAGCGAGGACGGCGACCTCGTGCAGGGGCCATTGGAGCTCTGGCGCAGCTTCACCGGACTCGCAGCCCCCGTCTCCGCGTCCGAAAGCCCGACGGAAAGCTCCCAGGGCGTGACGGTCGGATACACCGTTTACGTCCGCTCCGGGGAGCCGACCGGCATCCTCGACACGGACGTCATCGGGCTGCGTGGCCTGTTGCTGCCCGTCGACGGGCTCCCGGCCGTCTGGGAGAACCCGAGGGGCGAGCACGTCGGCGACGTCATCACCGTCGGACTCAGGGAGGGATGACCATGGCCAAACCCGTCAAAGTGGTGCTGAAGCGGCGCGCGTTCAACCAGCAGGTGCTCCACAAGGCCGTCGAACCGGTCATCGACGACGTCGAGGCTCACATGAGGTCGGAGGCGGCCGGCGACGACCGCATCAAGGTGTACCGCAACGAGGACACCGACCGCGCGAACGTGGTCGCCACATGCCCCGCGCCCGTGGAACGCGAGCACGGCACCCTCACCCGGATGCTCGGGGGAGTGCGCGTATGAGCGTCTTCCATCCTCCCGTCCGGACTCCGCGTGTGGAGCCGGTGCTGCTGCCCCTGCTGCGCGGACGATTCCCCGACGTGCGTTTCGGCGGCGTGCGCGCGCGTGACAACCCGGAGCATGAGTGCGTGATCGTGGGCGAGCCGCAGCAGCCGGCCACGCCGGTCAGCCAGTACGTGCGCCTGCGCATGAGCGTATGGGAGCGGCGCGGCGACGGCACCGGCGACTACGCGGCCGCGCAGCGACGGGCCGCCGACATCTGCGCCTATCTCACATCCCTGAGCCCGCCGTACCCCATATGCTCCATGGGGCTCGACAGCGGGCCCATCCGCCTCGCGGACGAGGACGGCACCGTGTGCGCCTACCTCATCCTCCTGCTGACCGTGTCCACCGTCTGACAACCATCATCCAACCGAAAGGACGAACATCATGGCCGATACCGGCTACATCACCAGCGGCAACAACGCCGACCTGGTCAAACTCGTCAAGGACTACGCCCTGTTCCTCTTCCCGCTCGACGACGGCGGATTCACGCCGCCCACGGACGAGAACTGGCAGCCGCCCGAGACCGCACGCCCCGTGGGCTACAACAGCGAGGACGGCGCCGTGCTGCATCCCGAGCCCGGCGACGACACCGAGATCAAGGCCCACAACGGCGACATCGTCATCAGCGAGCAGGAGCCCGGCTACTGGACCCTGCAGATTCCCGGCATCGAATGCCGCCGGAGCATCGCCGAGGCGTACTTCGGCGTCAAGGCCGACGACGATGGCGCGTTTCATATCAAGGACGCGACCGCGAACCGCCAGTACGGGCTCGTGCTCGCCTGCCTCGACCAGTACGGCAACCCCATCGTCCTGTCGGCCGGCAAGGCGCAGGTCTCGGACCGCGACGACATGACGATGGTGAGCACCGAGGTCCTCACCTTCAACGTCACGTTCAAGTTCTTCAAGGCCGCCGACAACTTCCAGTTCCACGTGTACGGCCTGCTCGCCGCCGAAATGGCCGGCCTCGCCACCGTCGTCACCGGACTGTCCGCCGACCCCGACACGCTCAGCGTCGAAGCCGGCAAATCCGGCACGTTCGCCGTGACCGTCAGCCCCTCCAACGCGAGCGGCTGGACCCTCGCCGCCGTCAGCGGCGACGAGACGAAGGCCACCGCCACCGTCAACGGCTCCACCGTCACCGTGGCCGGCAAGACGGCCACCGACACCGGCAAGCCGGTGAACATCACCGTCACGGCCGGAGGCAAGTCCGTGACCGTGCCCGTCACCGTCACCGCCCCCGCAGGCGCCTGACCGATTCTTCCCCTCCCGCGCGTGGATGGCGGTCTCCGCGCGGAAGGGGAACCCCACGCACAACCAAAGACCGCCGCAAAAACCAACCGTTAGGAGACCGCCATGAGCGACAAGCCCATCATCATCGAACCCGACATCGACGAATCCCGCGAGAACCTGCCCGACGTGACATTGAGCCTCAAGGGCCTCGACACGACCGTGCGCCTGCCCAACCTCAACAGCGCCGACCTGCCCATCGAACTCGTCAACGTGGTCCTCATCATCAAAAGCAAGGTCGCGTTGAGCGAGGAGGACACCTTCCACGCCACCGCCGTCTTCCTGGCCTATTTGGAGCAGATGCAGCCCGACCTGTGGAACAAGCTCCGGAAGGCCGGCAACCCGCTCGGCTGGATCAGCGCCATCATGCGCGGCTGGGCCGAAGGGTCGGGCCTCGACCCAAAACAGCTGTCCTCCTCGTCCTCCACCAGAACCACCACGGCGCATTAGCCGCCGACTGGCTCAGCCGCTACGGCCTCCTCTGGCACCCCGTCCGCCTCATCCCATGGCTCGACGCGCCCAAAGACCGCAAACCCCGCGGCAACATGGGCTACCGGCTCGCATGGGAGCTCACCCGCGAACTCCTGCGCGACCACACCAGCGCATCCTACGCCGCACTGGCCGGCTGGGCGTACACGCCCACAGGGGCCGAGACCGCCATGTGGGACCGGCTCGAACTCGAGGGCCTGCTCAAAAAACGCGGATACCGGCCATGGAAGGACCGGCGCAACGACATGCTGCGCGCCCACCGCCTCGAGGACCCGCGCAAACGCAGGGAACGACTGGCACGCCGCCAACGGCTCAAGGACCGCTACCACATAACCGAATAGCATCCCGACCGCCATCGGGATCCAGCACACGACACAACCGTGGGAGGAACCCCGATGGCACAGGACATCGGCACCGTATACGTCGAGGTCGCCCCCTCGGGCAAGGGCTTCGGCCGCAAACTCGAAGGCGACCTCGGCACCAGTATCGGCAACGCCGCCAAGGCCGGCGGCACCAGCCTGCTCAGCCGGCTCGGCGGCGCGTTCAAGGGCGTCGGCAAACTCGGCCTCGGCGCCATCACCACCGTCACCGGCGGCATCGTCGCGCTCGCCGCCAAGGGCGGCTTCACCCGCGCCCTGAACATCGAGAACGCCCAGGCCAAGCTCAAGGGCCTCGGCCACGACTCCAAGTCCATCAGCGACATCATGGGCTCGGCACTCGCCTCCGTGAAGGGCACGGCGTTCGGCCTCGGCGACGCCGCGACCGTCGCCGCATCACTGTCCGCGTCCGGCGTCAAATCCGGCACGCAGATGACCAACGTCCTCAAGACCGTCGCCGACACCGCCCAGATCTCCGGCCGCAGCCTCACCGACGTCGGCACCATCTTCGGCTCCGTCGCCGCACGAGGCAAGCTGCAGGGCGACGACATGCTCCAGCTCATGGCGTCCGGCGTGCCCGTCCTCCAGCTGCTCGCCAAACACCTAGGCAAGACCAGCGCCGAGGTCAGCAGCATGGTCTCCGAAGGCGAAATAGACTTCCAGACCTTCGCCGACGCCATGCAGAAGGGTCTGGGCGGCGCCGCACAGGCGGCCGGCACGACCTTCACCGGCGCGTTGGCGAACGTCAAGGCCGCGCTCTCGCGAACCGGCGAGGTCATCGCCTCGCCCGTGCTCAACGGCCTGCGCGAACTGTTCAACCAGGCCATCCCCATCATCGACGGGTTCACCGCCGCGGCCAAGCCGGCCATGCAGAAGGTCGGCGCCTCCTTGGAGGCCGGCCTGTCCAACGCCATCCCCACGGTCACGGCCCTGTTCGACCGGTTGAAGACGGCCGCCACGGACATGTACGCCAGACTCGAGGACAACGGCGCCATCGCCGCGTTCCAAAGCGCGTGGGACGCGGCCGTGGATACCGTGAAAAGCCTCGTCTCCACCGTGCAGGGCATCATCATCGACTGGTCGGGCATGATCCCTCCCGACACCGTCGCCACGGCCATCAAGCTCATCGCCGACGCGCTGAACCTCATCGCCCAGAACGCCGGCACCCTCCTGCCCAAGCTCATGCCCATCGTCGCCGGATTCATCGCGTTCAAAACCGCGAACGCCGGCGTCAAGGCACTGGCCGGCGGGCTCGAATCCGTCGCCACGAACGCGAACAAGGTCAGGGACGGGGCGCAGGCCGTCACCGACTTCCTCAACGGGCTGGGCGGACCCTCCGCCAAGCTCAGGCAGCTCGCCGCGAACATGACCCTCGTGAAGAACGCGCAGACGGCGCTGACGGCGGCCACGACCGCGTGCAACGCCGTGCAACGCGCCTTCGGCGCGACCACGCTGTTCGCGTCCGGACGCCTCAAGGCCCTGTTCACGGCCATGAAGGCCAACCCCCTGATCCTCGTGGCCACGGCCATCGCGGCCATCGTGGCGGCGCTCGCCGTGTTCTTCACCAAGACCGAGACCGGCCGCAAGGCATGGCAGTCGCTCATGCAGTACCTGCAGCCCCTGTGGCAGAAGGTGCAGGCGGCATGGCAGGCCGCCATGCCCGCGCTCCAGTCGCTCGTGCAGGGGCTCGTCGACACGTTCACCGGCATCGTGAAGGCCATCGGCCCCGTGCTCGCCACGCTCGGCACCGCCATCGCCGGACGGTTCAAGGCCATCGCCGGGACGGTCGGCCCCATCCTCCAGCAGGTCGGGCCGAAACTGGCCGAGACGTTCGGCGCGCTCGCCTCGGCGGCCGCGCCAGTCCTCGCCCAATTGGGCGGGCTGTTCACCACGATGATGCAGCCCATCCTCGCGCAGCTGCCCGCACTCATGGACGCGTTCGGCCAATTGGGCGACGCGCTCTCGCAGGCGTTCGCCGACACCGCTCCCATGGTCGCCGACATGGTCGCGCAGATATCCGACGCGTTCGCCCAGCTCGCCCCGGTCCTAGGCCAGCTCGTCTCCGCGTTCGCCCAGCTCGGCGCCGCGCTCATCGGCCCTCTCGTCCAGGCGGCGACCGCGATCATCGGCGCGCTCATCCCGGCGTTCACGGCCATCATCCAGGTCGCCGCCCAGATACTGCCCGCCCTCGCGCAATTGGCGACCATGCTGGTCAGCGCCATCATCCCGGTCATCACGACGATAGCCCAGGCCATCGCGCAGATCGCCCCGGTCATCGCCCAACTGGTCGCCACCCTCGTGACTGCCCTCGTGCCCGTCATCCAGGCGATCATCGGCGCGGTCATGCAGGTCATGCCCATCATCATCCAACTGGTGACCACGCTCGTCAGCCTGCTCGTCCCGGTCATCCAGACCATCACCGCTGCTATCGTCGCGTTCCTGCCGGTCATCACGACCATCATCACCACGCTGGTCGGCCTGCTCATCCCCGTGATAACCGCGATAGTCAACGTCATCACCGCGCTCATCCCCGTCATCACCGCCGTCGTGCAGACCATCATCAGCGTGGTCACGCCCGTCATCACCGCCATCATCGGCGCCATCCAAGGCGTCGTGACCATCCTCACCGGCGTCATCACGTTCCTCACCGGCGTGTTCACCGGCAACTGGAGCACGGCATGGCAGGGCATCCAACAGGTGTTCAGCGGCGTATGGCAGGTCATCAAATCAGTGTTCACCGGCATCTGGAACGCCATCAAAGCCGCCATCAGCGGAGGACTCAACGTCATCCGCGCGCTCTGGACCGCCGTATGGAACGCCATCCGCAGCGCATTCATGGCAATCTGGAACGGCATCAGAACCGCCATCACCAGCGGCCTGAACTCCATCCGCAGCATCTGGAGCAGCGCATGGAACGGCGTCAGAAGCGTATTCACCAGCATCTGGAACGGACTCAAGTCCGCAGCCAGCAACGGCATCAACGCCGTCGTGAGCACCATCAGCGGCATCAAAGGCAGGATCACCGGAGCATTCAGCGGCGCCGCAAGTTGGCTCACCTCCGCCGGAGCCAACATCGTCAACGGTCTCGTCAACGGCATCAAAAACGCCGTCGGCAAGGTCGTCGAAGCAGCCAAGAACATCGCCTCCAGCGCCATCAACGCCGCCAAGAACGCACTCGGCATCCACTCGCCATCACGAGTGTTCCGAGACCAGGTCGGCCTCATGATCGGCGCCGGCATCGGCCAAGGCGTCACCCAAAGCACAGGCCTCGTCGACGACGCGCTCACCGACATGACCACACGACTGCAGGCCGGCGTCGGACCCATCGCCATGCCCGTCACGGCGAGCATCGGAGACATGACGGCCACGGGCCAGTCGTCACAGGCACGGACGTTGGAGCAGCTGCTGGCGGAACTGACCGCATTGCACGGCGACCTGCCGGCCATGCTCTCCTCCATGGGCATCGAAATCGACGGCCGTGAATTCGGAAGGATGGTACGCAAGCATGCAGTCGCTTAAGTACGTGTGCGCCACCACCGGCGACGAGATTCCCATGAGCGGCCCCGATATCTTCGCGCAGACCGCCGAAGGCATAAGAGGCCGCGCATGGGGATACTCGCTCGGCTACCGTGACCTGTCCGGCGTGACACGGGACGCGAGGGAGGCGAGCCTAGAGCTCACCTACCTGCGTTGTCCGGAGAAGCTCGACTGGACGCGACGCCTGTTCGACGCGGACGTCGCCAACCATACGCCCGGCGTCCTGGACGCGGACGGCTGGAGGGCGACGGCCTACGTGGTCAAGGCCGAGGCCTCCGACATCAAGCCGAACGTCATCAGGCAGAAGCTCACCGTCGTGCTGTCCGACGGCATGTGGCGGCGTGCGGGCGACGTACAGCACTTCTGGTCGGACGCATTGCAGCCGGGCCTCGACCTCGACCACCCCTATGACTATCCGCACGACTATCTGCCGACCACACGCAACGTCACGGCATCCAATCCCATGCCGACGGCCATGGGATTCACCATGGTCGTGTTCGGCCCCGCCAGCAGCCCCCAGATCGTCATCGGCTCCAACACGTACCGTCTGGACATGGACATCCCCTCCGGAGCATACGTGACCATCACGGCCGTGGGAAGGCAGCGCACCATCGTCATGACCGCCGAGAACGGTGACGTATCCAACGTGTTCGCCAAGGGATACCGCGGCAGCGGCCGCGACGGCGGCTCCTACATCTTCCAGCCCATCCCTCCCGGCGACAACCCAGTCAACTGGAAAGGCTTCGGCTTCGACCTGACCGTATGGGAGGAGGAAAGCGAACCGCCATGGGCATAGACCTCATCATCACCGACGCCTCTCACGTGGACCGCATGGCCGTCGACGACTACACGCTCGACTGCGCATGGGGGACTGACGAGAACGACTTCGAACTCACCATCGACCAGAACATACCCTCCGGCGCCTACGCGTACCTCGACGGATCCGAATGCGGCGGCGTGATCGACGCATTGCGCGACCGGCTCGACGGCGACGGCAGCACCCTCACCTACTCAGGGCGAACATGGCATGGCATGCTTGCGGGGAAGATACTCGTCCCCGACACGGGACAGGACTACCTCACCGTACAGGGGTCGGCCAGCACGGTCATCGGCCAGCTCCTCAACCGCATCGGCCTTGCCGGTACGTTCACCGCCACAACGCCGCCGGACGGCACGGACCCGGCCATCAAGGCATACCAGTTCGACCGTTACACGGACGCGTACACGGGAATACGGAAGATGTGCGCGGCCTCAGGCCTGAAGCCCCGCCTCGCCTACCGGTCGGGGACCGTGAACGTATGGGCGGAGCCAGTCGAACACTACGGCGACACCATCGACAGCGACCTCGTGGACTTCGACGCCACCCGGACATGGCGTCGCGTCAACCATCTCATCGGACTAGGCAAGGGCGACATCAAGGACCGCGTCGTATCCCACTGGTACGCCGACGCCAAAGGCAACGTCAGCCAGAAACAGTCGCTCAACGGCGTCGACGAGATCGCGCAGGTCTACGACTACAACAACGCCGAGGCCGACGAACTCGCCAAAAGCACGCGGGAAAAACTCGAGGAGATGCAAAGCGAGGGTGACGTGTCCGTCACCATCCGCAACCCAGACAGCATCAGCCTCGACGTCGGCGACACCGTCACCGCACGAGATAACGTCACCGGCATCACCGTCAACGCCACGATAACCAAGAAAATCGTCAAAATAGCCAAAGGCTCCGCCAGCGTCGACTACGAAGCCGAATAACAGGAAAGGAAGGACACCATGGCACGCAAGGACAACTGCACCATCATGCAATGCGACCGCTGTCAGACACTCAAATACTTCGAGAAACAGGACGACCACGGATTCAAGGAATGGTGGAACATCGTCCGCTTCGACGCCGACGGCAGCCAGCACGACTACCTTTTGTGCGCCCGCTGCCATGAGCAGTACGTCAACAAGCTCAAGGACGCCGACAACGAATTCGACTCGTGGATGAAGAACGGAGCGCAGTCATGACCATCAGCCTCGTCACCGGACATGCGGGCACCCCGCACGTCACCGCTGCCCAGGACGCCGGACTCCACGCCGGCATCATAGGCCTGGACGACTACGTGCTCGACATGCAAAACAAGTTCGCGATCACCGTCGTCTCTGCGAACAAGGTCACCATCGGCTCGGGCGAGCTTGTCATGCAGGGGTATCACGTCAGCAACGACGGCGGCGAGGACCTCATCATCAGCAACGGCTCGCAGGGCATGAAACGCAACGACCTCATCGTCTGCCGCTACGAGAAGGGCAGTGAATCCGTGGAATCGGCCAGTCTCGTTGTCGTCAAGGGCGAGGCGACCACCGGCACAGCCAGAGACCCCGCCATCAACGCCACCAGCATGTGGAAGGGCGGCACCATCTACGACATGCCTTTATACCGTATTCCGCTGAACGGCATCACGCTCGGCACCCCGGTGCCGCTGTTCAACATCATGCAGCCTATGAAAGCCGTGTGGGATTCCCTATCCCACACGAACGATTTCGCGTCGAAGCTGAACACTCGCATTGGACAGCATGACAGTGCCCTCGCCGCCATGCAGAATCGCGTGCGCACTGGCATGAGCATCGTCACCCAGCCGACCGCTAAGGGCTACGCGCCCCTGTGGACGCTGGCCGAGTTCAAGAAGGCGTTCGGACGGGACTGGAAGGATGGTTGCACCGTCATGGTGACGAACGCACACTGGGAGGCAAACGGAATCGTCCCGATCGGCACGCGATTCGTCAAGAACTCGGGGCACATCGATGTCATGTTCAACGCGAACAGCACTGCACCGGCCCGAATCAACTGGACGGTCATACTCCCAGCCGATTAGCATTCCCTATCCCAGACGGATGAGCGCGTCTCCGCGACGCAGCAGACCATCCTCCTGCTGAAAAGCGTCGTGGACAACCTGCCGGTATGGCAGAAGACGCAGCAGGGCATCATCAATGGCGGGTTGCCGGCCGGCTCCGGCAAGGAGTTCAACCTCACATGGCCGAAGCCATTCAAGGCCACGCCGTCAGTCGTTGTGGCCACGCCGGGCGACGCATGGATGGTCGTGTCCGTCGACAATGTCACCGCGAAGGGCTGCACGCTGGGAGTGCGTAACTACGCGGCTGCCGCGAAGCCGAACGTCGCGTTCTATCAGGCCGTGTACGCGTATGGCGTGCTCGCCTAGCGTCTAGGCGATGATGCTGGTCGGCGGTTTGACCACAATCCAGTTGACTCTGGCATTGCCCTCGGCCGTGGAGGTGTAACGCACGTTCAACCCTCCCTCGTAGTCCACGCTGGTGACGATTCGTCCGCGTGCGGGGTCGGTGAACATGGCGAACGCGGCCATGGTGTTTGGATCCCATGAGCCGACTCTGGCCGGCGTGGCGACCTGCGCGCCACCGCTGCCCTTGACCGTCTTGATGATGGTCGAACCACACGCGAACGTCGGCAGCGCATCAAGCCGCGCGGTCAGCCTCATGCTGATGTCGCCGAGTCGCGTGTTCGTGCGGGATAGGGAATCCCTAGTTGATGAGTTGCCGTTCGAACAGTCGCTGCGCGTCACGCAATGCGGTGATGTCAGGTTTGAGGTAATAGGTGGCGGTGGTCTTGATATCGCTGTGCCCCAACATTTTCGATACGACGGCGATGTCGGCTCCTGCCGCGAGGGCGTTGGTCGCCCAGCTGTGGCGCAGGTTGCGTGGCGGCACGCAGGGCAGCGCATGACGCCGGCAGAACGACCTATATGTCCGCGAAGCCTGCGGCGGAGTCATAGTTCCGATGAGACGTCTTTTCGCTCCATTACGGATTTCCCTCAGTCGTTTGACCGCAAATCTCGGCAGAGGCAGCGTCCGCCGGCTGAGCTCGGTTTTCGGTGGTACGACGACCTCATGCCCGCCGATCCATTGCAAACCACGCTCCACATGTAGAACGCCGCGTCTCAAATCGATGTCCGACCATTCGAGTCCGTACCCCTCCTCGGTGCGCAAGCCGCAGCATGAGGCGCATATCAGCCACGCCTCCAACGGTGAGCCATAGAAGCCGCGCAGCAGCTGCCGCTGCTGCCGGATGGTCAACAGCACGGGCTCGTAGCGACGCCGTTCGGGCAGCGTCATCTCCCTGCGGGTGATGTCGGTGTCGAGCAAGCCCCACCGGATGGCGCGGCGCAGCATGGACCGCAGCAGCGCCCACGATTTTCGAGCAACACCGGCCGTGGGGAACTCCGCAAGCCACCGGTCCACGTCCTCCACGCCGATGGCCGCCATATCCACATGGCCGAACGCCGGATCGATATGCAGCCTCCATGCGCTCTCATAGCCGACGATAGTGCATTCGCGCAGATTCGCCTCGCAATAGGGCAGGAATCGTGCCTCCCAATACTCGTCCAATAGCATTTTCGACCTCCAAAATCCCACACGCGCTATGGCGGGTCCACGGCGTCGGAACGTGTGGGATTCCACCTCAGAGAAGGAAGGGACATGGACCAGATCATCATCAGCGTCACGGCCAGCGTGCTGTTCGCGGCGCTCAGCGCGGTCGGGGGAATCCTCTGGCAGCGGGTGAAGGGCATCATGACCAAGCAGGATGTCCGTGACGAGGCCCTGCGGGCCCTCCTGTTCGACAAGATCGCGCGTCTGCACGCCGAGACGGTCGAGGCCGGCAGGCCCGCCAGCGTGGAGATCAAACGCCGCGCCGACGTCGCATGGGATGCCTATCGGGCGTTGGATCCCGATGGCACGTCCGACGACGGGACCACGGCGCACCTGCACGCGGAGATCATCCGCGCCCACGCATCGGAGGACCCCCATGCATGACCCGCAGGACCCACAGGGGAGCCATCCATTCCGGATGTTTCTCGCCATTCTCTCCGTGATCGTCGTGGCGGGCGCATTGTGCGCCGCGGCATTGTACGCCGTCACGGTCTTCGTCGGCGCCATCGCATGGCGGCTGCTCGTACTGCTGGCCGCGACGGCGATGTCCTGACTCGGGAAAACGTGCCCGCCATCCGACGGGCCGACCAACAATCCACAAAAACAGAAGGAGGGCCAGATGGCCGAAACAGCAGAGAAACAGGAGGAACTGGCGTCCGCATCCAGCCAGGCGGACGCGGTCAAGGACGTGGCCAAGACCGAGGAGGTGCATTATGGCGACGGCAAGTGATGTGCTCAGGATCGCGGCCGGCCAGATCGGCTACTCGCGTTGGACCGACCCGCAGCAGGGCACGAAGTACGGGCGCTGGTACGCCCAGTCCCACGGCAGCTACTACGGTGCGAACGGCGTCCCGTTCTGCGCCATGTTCGCGTCGTGGGTGCTCGCGCAGGCGGGCCAGTCGTTCCCCGGCATGCCGGCCGCATACGTGCCCTACATCCTCGCTTCGGGACGCAACGCCGGCCGCGCCGTCAACATCCGTTCCGCACGCCCCGGAGACCTCGTGATCTTCAACTGGGACGGCGGCGTGGTCGACCACATCGGCTTCGTCGAAGTCAACCGCGGCTCCTACCTGCAGACCATCGAGGGCAACACCAACAACGGCCGAGTCGCCCGACGCACCCGTGCATGGGGAGTCGTCGCCGCGATCCTCCGACCCGCATACGGGACTCCCTCCACGTCCGGCGCGCTCGCCGTGGACGGCGTCTGGGGCCGTGCCACCACCGCTAGGCTGCAGAAGGTTCTGGGCACTCCCGTCGACGGGGAGATCTGGCACCAGTGGTGGCCCAACCGGCAGGCGGCGTTCGGGTCCGGCTGGCAGTACGACGCCACCGGCGACGGCAGCCCCGTCATCCGCCGTATGCAGCAGAAGCTCGGCGTCAAGGCCGACGGCATCATCGGCCGTAACACCATCGATGCGCTGCAGCGTCACTACGGCTCGTCCGTGGACCATTTCCTCGGAGCCTCCTCGTGGACGGTCAAACGCATGCAGGAAGCACTCAACAAAGGCCGATTCTAAGGAGCGGCAAATGAACGATATCGATTCCACCGACGAATCCACCACTCCCGAGCAGGCGGCCGGCCCCGTCGACTGGCTTCGGCGGGCCGGCGTCCGCGCCGTCAAGACCGCCGCGCAGGCCGCGCTCGGCGTCATCGGCACCGGCGCGGTCGGGCTCCTGCAGGTCGACTGGGCCAACATCGGCTCGGTCGCCGCACTGGCCGCCATCGTCTCCCTGCTCACCAGCATCGCCGGCATCCCCGAGGTCGACGACGGCCTCAGCCTGCACGGCCTGCTGGCCAAAACAGCCTGACCATGTGACACACCATCTCGAAAAATCATCCGCCCCGCCCGGCGTGCAGACGAAAAAGTCTGCTGCCGGACGGGGCGTTTTCGCGTTCTACTCGTCGCCCTTCTCCTCCAGTGTCTGTAA
Organism: Bifidobacterium saimiriisciurei; assembly: GCF_010667655.1. GTDB lineage: Bacteria > Actinomycetota > Actinomycetes > Actinomycetales > Bifidobacteriaceae > Galliscardovia > Galliscardovia saimiriisciurei. The sequence goes on along the minus strand of NZ_WHZU01000002.1, from coordinate 214,750 downwards.
TCGTCGTTTCAGTTCGTCTCGCTGCCCCTTAATGACCTTGAGCTGCTTGTCGAGGTCGATGATGCGGCGGCGCAGCATGTCGGGGTCGTCATCGATGATGATGCGCTCGCCCACGCGGTCTGCGAGCATCCTGCGTCGCCCGTCGACGGAATGCTGGTAGACCATGGCTATCTGCGGCGACGTGTGCCCGCCGGCGTCCATGAGCTCGCGCGTGGTGGCGCCCTCCTCGGCCAGCCACGTCAGACCCGTGTGCCGCAGGTCGTGAAACCGCAGGTCGGGGCGTTTGGCCTTTTTTCGCGCCGTGGAATACCAGCTGCGCAGCGAGTTCGGGTGCAACGGCTTGTCGTGGTCGCGGACGGAGGGGAACAGCCATGATTCCGGATCCTCGCCCACGTATGTTTCAAGGTGCCGGTCGATGAGGGGCATGAGCTGTGCGGGGATGGGCTCCTCGCGGTCACTGCCGTCGGTCTTGGGCCGGTCGGTCAGCCGCTGCGAGTCCATGGTGACGCGCGTCCGTCCGATGTGCAGCATCCCCGTGTGATGGTTGATGTCGCGTCGCTGCAGTGCGCACACCTCGCCGATGCGCATCTCGATGCAGCAGCCGATGTACACGGCCAGCGCATAGGGCATCGGCATGGCGTCGTGGATGGCCTTCATCTCCTCGGGGGTGCATGGCGTGACCACGTGCTCGCGTCTGGGGCGTGGCTCGCCGGCCCCCAACGGGTATTTGGGGATGAGCGGCTCCTCGCCGTCGACGCCGGACTGGCTGGCGGTGCGCAGCATAGCGCGCAATAGTTTCATCACGTTGGCGCGCATGGACGGCTGGTCGGGCAGTCCGTCGCGGAACCGTTCGGCCATGCTCTGCGTCATCCGGATGAGGGGAGTGGCGCCGAGGACCGGGCTGATGTGGTTCTCGTAGTCCTTGGCGAGCCGGTATCTGGTGCCAGCCTTCAACGGCCGGCCCTTGTACCGGCGCTGGTCGAGCCACGTGGGGAAGTACTGGTCGAATGTGATCCGCTTCGCCTTCTCCTTGCGTTCGGATGCCTCGGGCGGTTCCCATACGCCGGCGTCGATGCGTTTGCGTGCGGCGCCGAGCCATGCGACGGCGTCGTCCTCCTGCTCGATGGGGAAGCTCTTGGATTGGCGGGCAGGCAGGCCCGGCCATCTGTCGAACGCGTCCTCCGGAGTAGGATAGGAGGCGACCACGCGCGTGGGGTGCTTCTTGTTGGGACGGTATTCGAGGGTGCCGAACCTGCGGTTGGTCTTCTTCCTGGGCATCGTTGCCTCCGATCAGAACGACGTATTAGACGACGTATTAGCGACGTGTTTTAACCGCCTTAAACGGCCGTAAACCCATTAAAGCACACCTCTCTAAAACCTTGTGAAACCGTTGGAATGCCAACAAAAAAGCCGCCTAAGCGATGCTTAGGCGGCTAGTGCCTTGTGGAGCCGGCGGGAATTGAACCCGCGTCCGGTAACCGTACCCTCAGTCTTCTACGTGCGTAGTCTGCTGGCCTGGTGGCTATATGTCTGCCCCCGCCGATGTCGCAGACAACTGGCGGCGGGCATATTCACAGCAAAAGTCCCCGAAGCGTCCTGTGACGCAACGCTTCAGGCAAGTCTTCTAACGACGCTCAGCATCTCCCCGAAGACATGGGAGAGTGAACGGAGCGGCTGCTCGCTGGATTAAATCTGGCGCGAAGCTCAGGCAGCGAGAGCGAACTCAGTGCGGTTAGATTTAGCACTTATTCTTTTACGGGAGGACATTAACGAGCGGACCCCCGCGTTCTCGGCACGCTTCCCTGCGACGAACAGGTCACCGTCGAAACCGATCGACCCCATATTGAATTGTCAAAGCCGAAATCCGTTTTCCCGATCTCGGCCATTCCGGCACAATAAAACCGGACATCTCAATATAGCTTCGGGATGTCCGGTCTGTCAACAAGGAATGAAGCCTACAGCGAAACTTCATGTGGGCGACGGCCTGCGGCGCATCGTCCGCAAGCCGTCACGACGGCATCACTTGCCCTGCTTGGCCTCGTACTCGGCGATGTAGTCGGGCATGACCTCCGGGTACTCCGGCCAGGCGCCGGCCTGGGTGCACACGTACGCGGCGGTGTTCACGGCGGCGCGGTGGGCCTCCTTGAGCGACTTGCCGAGCAGGATGTTGATGGTGAACGCGCCGGAGAAGGAGTCGCCGGCGCCGATGGTGTCGGACACCTCCACGCGCGGCGTCGGCAGGGTGGAGACCTCGCCGTCCTTGGCCAGGATGGTGCTGAAGTCGGCGCCGGCGGTGAGGATCACGTAATCGAGGTCGTAGTTGTCCATGAACCACTTGCAGGCCTCTTCGTCGGTGCCGGTGATGCCGAACATCGGGCGCAGCAGCACGAGTTCGTCGTCGTTGAGCTTGAACACGGTGGCGTCGGCGAGCTGCTCCTCGATGAGTTCCTTGGAGTAGTGGTCGCCGCGGATGTTGATGTCGTAGTAGCGCAGGGTGTCGGGGCGGGACTGCTTGAGCAGCTTCATGATGGTGTCATGCGACTCCTGCATGCGGCAGGCGAGGGAGCCGTAGCAGATGGCGTCGGCCTTGCGCACCAGGTCGATGAGCTCCTGGGTGAGCGCGATGTGGTCCCAGGCCACGTCCTTGACGATGGTCCACTCGGGGATGCCGTTCTCGAGCTTCACGTCGGCGCGGCCGGTGGGGTAGGCGTTGCGCTGCAGGATGGACTTGATGCCGGTCTTCTCCACCGCGGCCAGCAGCTCGTCGCCGAGCTCGTCCTCGCCGATGGCGCTGATCGAGTAGCCGTCGGCGCCGTTCTTGGTGGCGTGGTAGATGAAGTTGACGGGGGCGCCGCCTGCGCGCTTGCCCTCGGGGATCATATCCCACAGGATTTCGCCAAGGCTCAGGACGATCGGCTTCTTGTCTGCCATGATGGTTCCTTTCTTCTCTCCCTCGGGTTGCCCTGTGGAGATTTCTTTGTTGGGTTGGTTGGGTTGGTGATCGGTTGTTGTCGGTTCGGTCGGTCAGTCGTTTGGCTGGCCGACAAATTCGGTGGGGTGTTCGAGGAACTGCGCGGCGGCCACGGCGGCCGCTCCGGAGAGGGTCGCGTCCACGGGCAGGTCGGATATGGTTATGGCGGTGGTGTCCCGCAGGGCGGGCAGGGCATGCCGTTCGACCACGGTCTGCACTTCGTCGAGCAGTATCGAACCGGCTTGTGCCATGATATCACCGAGTACGATCTGCGCGGGGTTGTACGCGTTGATGATGGTGACGCAGCCGTAGCCGATGTACCGAGCGAAGTCGCGTACAAGTTCCAGCGCCGTCTCGTCGCCGCCGTGGGCGAGCTCGAACAGGGAGGCGCAGGCGTCGATGTGCGTCATGTCCTTCGCGCCGTCGACGAGGCCCGCGTCGATGATCGCCTGGTGCAGGGCCACGGCGGAGCAGTAGTTCTCCAGGCATCCGACGTTGCCGCATTCACACGGTCTGCCGTGGATGTCGATGCTGACGTGGCCGATCTCCGTGGCGGCGCCGAGGTTGCCGTTGACCAGCTCGCCGTCGTCGATGAGTCCGAGGCCCACGCCTTCGCCGACGAGATAGTAGCCGAGGCTGCGCGGGTCGGAGTCCGAGCCGAACAGGCTCTGCGCCAGCGCGCCGGCGCGGGCGTCCTGTTCGATGAAGGCCGGGACCCGGAAGGCGCCGACGAACTCGTCGATGAAGTTGACGTCCTTCCATTCGATCATCGAGGTGACCACGGCGATGCGGCCTTCATCCCGCAGATACGGGCCGGGCACGGCGATGCCGATGGCGACGATGGCGTCGTCGGCGGCGAGGATGGCGTCGATGCGTCGCCTGACGTCGTCGAGGGTCTCGCGGATGCGGCCGCCGCTGACGGGCGGAAGCAGCTGTTCGCTCTCCATGTTGCCGCCGAGGTCGAAGACGCCGATGCGCACCAGCGTGCGGGCGAATTTGACGCCGATGACCCGGTACTTGGATTCGTTGAGCTGCAGTCCGATGGAGCGGCGCTTCTTGATGCCGTCGAGGTTGCCGGTCTCGCTGATGACGCCCATGTCGATGAGCTGCGCCGTGATCTTGGTGATGGCTGCGGGGGTGAGGCCGAGCCTGCGGGCTATATGCGCGCGGGAGCAGATGCCGTCGCGGTGCAGGAGCTGGATGATGCGGGATCGGTTGAGCTCGGCCATCGAAGCGTGTGTGCTGCCGGGTGCGATCATCCTGTCCTCCTTGGCGTCGTTGCTCGGGCGTCGATATGTTTCGACGGGGTCGACGTCTGATGTCGATGGTCCGTCGTGCAATCGGCTCATGTTGTTGTGAATATATTAACAACGTTAATTTATTAAATGCAAGCGCGACACTCCGGAATCGGCAGGCCAATCGAGACGGGTGCCGGCCGTCGGGGCCCGGTGCGATATGCCGGACGACGGACAGCCCGATGCCTCCGGCCGCGCTGTCCGCCGTCGGTCGCTCCCGAGAGGGAGTCGGGGTTCGTGGGGCCGGGTCGGGAAACGGGGCAGACAATATCGGTTCGATGTGGAAGAATGTGACGTAGATTGTCATCGCGTATGCGGATGCGCAAGGAGGATGTATTGCCAGGTCAAAGAAAAGCGGTCGTGGTGACCCATAGTCAGCTGGCCGCCACCGGCACCGAGGTCAAGGAAGTCGTTGAACAGCTCAAGTACGCCGGCTTTGACGTGGTGATCGTGGACAACCTCGAGGCTCCCCCGTTCGCCGCGGCCGAGATGCAGTCCGTCGACCCGGATACGGAGATCGTCGTGGTGCTGGGAGGCGACGGGACCATTCTGCGGGCCGCCGAACTGGTCAAGGGCACGGATGTGCCGATCGTCGGCATCAACATGGGGCACGTCGGATTCCTCGCCGAATTCGAAAGCTTCCAGATCCGGGACGCCATCGCCAAGATCGCCCAGAGGGACTATTCGATCGACGAACGTGTGATCGCATGGGTGGACGTCTGGCTGCCCGGCGCCGACGAACCACTGCATGACTGGGCGCTCAACGACGTGACGCTGGAACGCGCCGACCGTGGCAAGATGGTGGAGCTCAGCATCCGCGTCGACGACGTGGAGATGAGCTCGTTCGGCTGCGACGGCGTCATCGTATCCACCCCGACCGGTTCCACGGCCTATGCGTTCTCCGCCGGAGGGCCGATCATCTGGCCGAACGTGGACGCACTGCAACTGGTGCCATTGGCCGCGCATGCGCTGTTCTCCAGGCCGCTGGTCATCGGGGCGAAATCCGCGTTCACCATCGATATCCTCGAAGACTCCTCCAGCGAAGGGTGGATCTGCTGCGACGGCCGCCGCCAGCGCGGGCTGCCGAGAGGCTCCCGCCTGGTGGTGCGTCAGTCCCCGAATTCGCTGCGTCTGGCCCGGCTGCTCGGCGTACCGTTCACCAGCCGTCTCGTCAGCAAGTTCGACCTGCCGGTGGTGGGCTGGCGCGAGTCGAACAAAAGCCGCGGCGGCAAGCGATAGGGGAGTGGCGCCAAGCGATGCTTGAGGAACTGGAGATTCGGGCGCTGGGCCCGATTCATCACGCCGTGCTGCGTCCTGCCAGGGGCATGACGGCGATAACCGGCGAGACCGGTGCGGGAAAGTCCATGCTGCTCAACGCCCTGCGCATGATCTCCGGAGGGACCGCGGCCTCCCGGCTGGTGTCGCCCGGAGAGGACGAGGCCTGGGCACAGGGCATCTTCGCCATCGGCGGTGGCTCATCGGTGGCGGATATCGTGCATGACGCCGGTGGCAGCGTCGAGGACGACGAGATCTTCCTCACCCGCACATTGCCCGCGAAGGGACGGTCGCGCGCCGTACTGAACGGCAGGAGCGTGCCGCGTGCCATACTGGGCGACATCAGCGGCGAACTGGTGACCATCCACGGCCAGGCCGACCAGCTGCGTATGGCGTCCGTGGGCCGGCAGCGTGATTTTCTGGACCGCTACGCGCAGGATGATGCGCTGCTCGACGCCTATCACACGGCATGGCAGCGGCTCAACGACATCGATGCCAAGCTTCGCGGCGTCACCGAACAGGAGTCCGACGCCATGCGGAAGGCGGACTACCTGCGCGAATCCATAGAGCGCATCGACCGTGTGGCCCCGCATGTCGGCGAGGACTCCGAACTCAGGACGCTGCGCGACCGGATAGAGAACGCCGCCGAGATCACGCGAGGCGTCGGCGGCGCACTGGCCGCCTTGGATTCGTCCCAGATGGACGTGGACGGCGGGGACGCCGTGGGCGCGACCTCGCTGATCGAACAGGCCGTGCAGTCGCTGCGCTCCATCCATGTGCAGGGAGAATACGCCGAGGTAGCCGAGCGGCTGGACGCGCTGAACACGGAGCTTTCCGACGTGGTGTTCACCCTCAGCGGGATGCTCGGCGGCGATGACGAGGCGCAGGACCTCGACGGCATCAACGATCGCATACACGAACTCGGCGAGTTGACCCGCCGTTGGGGCCCGACCCTGGAGGATGTGCTGGCGTGGCGGGAACAGGCCGGCTACGATCTGGAAGACCTCGACGCATCCCCCGAACGTGTCGACCAGCTGCGCAAGGAACGTGAGTCCGCATATGAGGCCGCGCTTTCGGCGGCCGACGCGCTTCACGAGGCGCGTGCCGCCGCTGCGGGCGAATTGTCCTCCCGGGTGGGGGACGAGCTTGCGTCGCTGGCGATGTCCGGGGCTTCGCTGGACATCGACGTACAGGTGCGCAGGCGGCCCGACTCGGCCGCCGCCGGTGACTTCGGCCCGTTGGACGCCAGCGGAGGCGATGACATCCGGTTCCTGTTCACCCCGTTCCCGGGCTCCCCGAAGCTGCCGATGGGCAAAAGCGCCTCGGGCGGCGAGCTCAGCCGTCTGATGCTGGCGCTCGAGCTCGTGGCCGCCGAACGCGGCATGAACGGCGGCGACGATTTCGCCATGACGTTCGTGTTCGACGAGGTCGACGCCGGCGTCGGCGGCAAGACCGCCGTGGAACTGGGCCGACGGCTGGCGAAGCTCGCCGAGCACGCCCAGGTGATCGTCGTGACCCATCTGGCGCAGGTGGCGTCGTGGGCGAACGCGCAGTTCGTCGTCTCCAAGACCGTAGAGGCGGCCGGCGGCGATGACGGAGCGAACACCACGGTCACCGAGGTCCGCGACGATGCGCGTGAGCGCGAGATCGCCCGCATGCTCGCCGGCAGCGAGTCGAAGACCTCCCTCGTCCACGCCAGGGAGCTGCTCGAATCCTCCGCCCTCTAGACGAAAGGAAACCATCATGACAACCCTCACCCCGACCCTCACCATCGCCGGTTCCGACTGCTCCGGCGGCGCCGGCATCCAGGCCGACCTCAAAACCATGAGCGCCAACGGCTGCTTCGCCATGTCGGTGATCACGTCCGTCGTGGCCGAGAACACGGCCCGCGTGATCTCCGTGCTCGACGTGGATCCGAAGATCATCGCCGACCAGATCGACGCCGTGTTCGAGGACATCCGCCCCAGGGCCGTCAAGGTCGGCATGCTCGACAATCCCGACATCATGCGGGTCGTGGCCGACAAGCTCGTCGAATACCAGGCCGAGAACGTGGTCATCGACCCGGTCATGTACGCGAAGAACGGCGCCCCGCTCATGGACCCCAACTGCATCGACTCGCTCATCGAGATCGTGATTCCCCACGCCGACGTGCTCACGCCGAACATCCCGGAGGCCGAATGCATCTCCGGGCTGAAGATCAACGACCTCGACGGGCAGAAGGCGGCCGCCAAGGCCATCCAGGAGATGGGCTGCACGTCCGCTCTGGTCAAGGGCGGCCACGCCACGGGCGACGCCATCGACGTGCTGTACGACGGCAGGGACTTCTACGAGTTCTCCGCCAGGCGCATCGACACGAAGAACACGCACGGCACCGGATGCACGTATTCCTCGGCCATCGCCGCGAACCTGGCGCTCGGCCATCCGTTCCATGAGGCCATCGGGCGTGCCAAGAAGTACGTGACCATGGCCATCGAGCATTCGCTGGAGCTTGGCAACGGCAACGGCCCCACCAACCATTTCTGGGACCTGTACGCCCACGGCCTCGAGGGCTTCGACGCCAATGCCTGATCCCGTCGTGCCGTCCCTGACCGACGGGCTGCCGAATGCGGGCAAGGGCGCGATCTTCGACCTCGACGGCACGCTGCTCGACTCGATGCACGTGTGGACGGACGTCGACGACGAGTTCCTGCACTCCCGCGGCTTCGACGTGCCGCGGGACTATGCCGACTCCATCGCCCACATGTCGTTCGACGACTGCGCCCGCTACACCATCGAACGCTTCGGGCTGCCGGACACGCCCGAGGAGCTGATGGACGAATGGAACCGCATGGCGTTCAAGGCGTACTCGACCACCGTGCCGCTCAAACCCCATGCGGGGGAGTATCTGCGGCATCTCAAAGCCACCGGCGCGCGTCTCGCCGTGGCCACGAGCCTGCCGCCGAACTTCCGCGAGCCCGTATTGCGCAGGCTCGGCGTATTCGACCTGTTCGACGCGCTGTGCAGCGTGGACGACGTGGGACATGTCTCCAAGAACCGGCCCGACGTGTATCTGTATGCGGCCGAACGCATAGGCGTCGCGCCGGGCGACTGCACGGTGTTCGAGGACATCCTCGTCGGCATCAGGGCGGTCAAGTCGGTGGGCATGGCCGCGTGGGCCATGTATGACGCCTCGTCGGCCGTGCACTGGCCGCAGATCTGCGCGCTCGCCGACGGCGCCATGCATGATTTCGACGAGGCTCCGCGGATGCTGTGAGCGGCGGCCGCCGGATTCACTATCATGGAGTCGAATGACGGGCGCGCCGGATGGCATCCGCGCGTCCGATGACGATGGACGTCGATGACATGGGAGCTGATTATGAGGATCGCCGCATTCGAGGTGCGTGATGACGAGCGCGAGGCGTTCGCCGCGGAGGCCGAACGGGTCGGCGTGGACGTCGACCTGCACGCGGAGCCGCTGACGACGGGGAACGCGCATCTGGCCGATGGCTGCGAAGGCGTGAGCACGCTGGGGCAAAGCCACCTGGACGCCGCGTTGCTGGAGGCGCTGGCTCAGCGGGATGTGAAGGTGGTGGCCACACGCACCATCGGCTACAACCACATCGACCTTGACGCCGCCAGACGGCTCGGCATCGTGGCGCTCAACGCCGATTACGCGCCCAACGGCGTGGCCGAATACACGGTGATGTTCATCCTGCTGGTGCTGCGCAACTACAAACCCGCATTGTGGCGCGGCCAGGTCTACGACTTCTCGCTCCAAGGGCTGCAGGGGCGTGAGCTGCGCAACCTCACGGTCGGCGTGATGGGCACGGGACGCATCGGCGCCACGGTGATCGAATGCCTGACGGGGTTCGGGTGCCGCATCCTCGCCTACGACCCGCATCCGAAGCCCGAAGTGGCCGCACACGCCGAATACGTCGACCTCGACACCCTGTATGCGAACAGCGACGTGATCACCCTGCACATGCCGCTGCTGGACTCCACGTACCACATCATCAACCGCGAATCCATCGCGAGGATGAAGGACGGCGTGGTGCTCGTCAACTGCGCGCGAGGCGAGCTCATGGACCTCGATGCGCTGATCGACAACATCGAGGCGGAGAAGATCGGCGGCCTCGGCCTCGACACCGTGGAGACCGAAGGCGATCTGATCCACCGCGACCGACGCACCGACATCCTCACCAACCGCGGCATCGCGTACCTGCGGCAGTTCCCGAACGTCGTGATGACCCAGCATATGGCGTTCTACACCGACGCCGCCGTGCACAGCATGGTCTCCTGCTCGGTCGACGGCATCAAGTCCGTGCTTCAGACCGGCGGCTTCCGCACCCGTCTGGTCTGAACGTCTGGTCTGAACGGCCCGAAAGGCGTTGCGCCGTCACGGCGAACATCGATGATATGACGAAGGGCCGGCCCCGTCACAGGGCCGGCCCTTCGTCATATCATATGGAAGCCGATTACTTTTCTGCGGCGGAGCGCACGTACTCCTCCATGGCGTCGATTTCGACGACGTCGCCGAACCTCACATCCGCGGTCTCCAGGCCGCGCAACGCGGCGGGCGCCGCGGTGCCGGTGGACTCGGCCAGAACGTCCATGCACTCGAAATCGGTTCCCGTGGCGTCGAGGCCGAGCGACTCGTTGACCACGCGCGGGAACTTGTACGGGCTGGCGGTGCTCAGCAGCACGCGCGGCGTCAGCGGGTCGCGCGGCATCTGCTGCATCACGAAGTAGCCGCACGCCGTATGCGGGTCGATGACGTAATGGTTCCTCTCCCAGCAGTCGCGGATGGAATCGCGCACCTGGTCCTCGTCGGCCCAGCCGCAGCCGAACAGCGAGCGGATGGACTTGAGCATGGGCTCGGGCGCCTCGAACGCGCCCCACTGGCTGAGGTCGTTCATGAGCATGGAGATCAGGCGGGTGTCCTTCTCAGAGAAGTAGTAGAGCATGCGTTCCAGATTCGACGAGACGAGGATGTCCATCGAGGGGGAGATGGTCTGGTAGAACGGGCGCTGGCGGTTGTACGTGCCCGAGGTGAGGAAGTCGAACAGCACGTTGTTCTTGTCGGAGGCGACGACCAGATGCTTCACCGGCAGGCCCAGCAGTTTGGCGTAGTAGCCGGCGAGGATGTCGCCGAAGTTGCCGGTCGGCACGGTGAACTCCACCTCGTCGCCCACGTTGATGACCTGCTTCTCGAGCAGCTGCGCGTATGCGGCGAAGTAGTACACGACCTGCGGCACCAGACGGCCCACGTTGATGGAGTTGGCGGAGGAGAGCACCGTATGCGACGTGCCGGCGAGCTCGCCGGCGAGCTCCTTGTCGCCGAAGATGCGCTTGACGGCGGACTGCGCGTCGTCGAAGTTGCCCTTGACCGCACACACGTTCACGTTGTCTCCGGTCTGCGTGGTCATCTGCAGCTGCTGGACCTGGCTGACCTTGCCCTCCGGGTAGAACACGGTGATGGCGGTGCCCGGGGCGTCGGCGAATCCGGCCAGCGCCGCCTTGCCGGTGTCGCCCGAGGTGGCCGTGAGAATCATGATCTGCTCGTCCTCGTCGCCGCCGGCGGGCGTGGTACGGGCCATGAAGCGGGGCAGGATCTGCAGCGCCACATCCTTGAAGGCGCTGGTCGGGCCGTTGAACAGCTCGAGGATGTAGTCGTCGCCGATCGGCTTGAGCGGGGTGATGGCCGGATCGGACCACTGGTCGCCGTACGCCTCGCGGATGCAGTCGGCCAGCTCCTCGGCGGTGAAGTCCGGCAGCAGCTTCGCCAGCACGTCCTGTGCGATCTGCTGGTATGACTTGCCGGCGAGGGAGGCGATATCGACATGCTCGTCGCCAAGAGAGTCCGAGACGAACAGGCCGCCGTCGTCGGCGATGCCCTTGCGGATGGCCTGCTTGGAGGTGAGCGAATCAGTGGTGCTACGTGTGCTGTGGAAAGTGGTCACGTTCGAAATCCTTGGATGCTCGACAAGATGTGGACATACCGATTCTACTGGCAGCGTTGGGCAATCGAGCGGCCCGTCTCATTCCGCCCGTCCGCGTCGCAGGGCGCCCGCACGCGCGAAAATGAGACGAACCGGCCCCGTGATTTGTTTCGTAACCGAAACTGTTTACACTGGGACGCTAGTCATCCAAGGCAGAAGTAAAGGAGCACCATGACCGACCAGACGTCATACCCCCAGCACGTCGGCGACACCTTCAACGCGCCGATCGCGCAGGCCGACCCGGAAATCGCCGAGATCCTGACCGCCGAGCTGCACCGCCAGCAGGACGGCCTGGAGATGATCGCCTCCGAAAACTTCGTGCCCCGCGCCGTGCTGCAGGCCCAGGGCTCCGTGCTCACCAACAAGTACGCCGAAGGCTACCCGGGACGTCGCTACTACGGTGGCTGCGAGCAGGTCGACAGGCTCGAGACCATCGCCCGCAACCGCGCCAAGGAGCTTTTCGGCGCCGAATACGCCAACGTGCAGCCCCACTCCGGCGCCCAGGCCAACGCCGCAGTCTACCAGGCCCTCGTCAAGCCCGGCGACACCGTGCTCGGCCTCGCCCTCGACCACGGCGGCCACCTCACCCACGGCATGAAGATCAACTTCTCCGGCCGCTTCTACAAGGCCGAGGCCTATCAGGTCAATCCGGAGACCTTCCGCATCGACCCGGAGATCATCCGCCAGCGCGCACTGGAGACCCACCCCGCCCTCATCATCGGCGGCTGGAGCGCCTACCCGCGCATCGAGGACTTCAAGGCCATGAAGGAGATCGCCGACGAGGTCGGCGCCAAGTTCTGGGTGGATATGGCCCACTTCGCGGGCCTCGTCGCCGCCGGCCTGCACCCGAGCCCCGTGCCGTACGCCGATGTCGTCTCCTCCACCGCCCACAAGACGCTCGGCGGTCCGCGCTCCGGCTTCATCCTCGCCAAGCAGGAGTATGCCAAGAAGCTCAACTCCGCCGTGTTCCCCGGTCAGCAGGGCGGCCCGCTCATGCACGTGATCGCCGGCAAGGCCGTCAGCTTCAAGGTGGCGGGCACCCCCGAGTTCAAGGACCGCATGCAGCGCACGCTCGACGGCGCCAAGATCCTCGCCGACCGCCTCATGGCCGACGATGTGAAGTCCAACGGCATCTCCGTGCTCACCGGTGGCACCGACGTGCATCTGGTGATGGTCGACCTGCGCAACAGCGAGCTTGACGGCCAGCAGGGCGAGGACCTGCTCGCCCAGTGCGGCATCACCATCAACCGCAACACCGTGCCGTTCGATCCGCGTCCGGCCTCCGTGGCCTCCGGCCTGCGCATCGGCACCTCCGCCCTGGCCACCCGTGGCTTCGGTCCCAAGGAATACGAGGAGGTCGCCGATATCATCGGCACCGCGCTCGCCGCGGGCAAGGGCGCCGACGTCGAGGCCCTCAAGGCCCGTGTCGACAAGCTCGTCGCCGACTTCCCGCTCTACCCCGAACTCGATCAGATCGACTGATTCGGAGCCGGTCGGTCCGGAATGCCGGCCGACGGCTGCCGGTCCGGCGATACGGCCCTTCGGCGGTGCCATGCATGTATATGGCCCGGCGGAGGGCCGTTCCATGTTCCGGCATCGCGGGAAGCCGCCGGACGCGCCGTCGGACGGCTTCCCCGCATCGATGTGCCGACGTGGCATTATGGTGGTGTTCAACCAGATGGATGGGAGCTCTATGGGTGAGAAAACCATGAACGAGGCATTCGCCGCCGTGTGCGAACTCGCCGACGAGGCATCGCAAGCCCAGCGGACCCTGGCGCGTGCCAGCACCGAACGGAAGAACGCCGTGCTGCGCGCCTTCGCCGATGCGCTCGTGGCGAACGCCGACATGATTGAATCCGCCAACGACGCCGATATGCGCGAGGCCGAGGATTCCGGCATGAGCCGAGGGCTGCTCGATCGCCTGCGCTTCGACGCCGATCGCATCGGAGCCACCGCAGACGGCGTCAGGGGCGTCGCGTCGCTGCCCGACCCCGTCGGGGAGATGGTGCGCGGGCGTAACCTTCCCAACGGCATGCGTCTCAACCAGATTCGCGTGCCCATCGGCGTCATCGGCATGATCTACGAGGCGCGGCCCAATGTGACCGTCGACGTCATCTCGCTGTGCCTCAAGTCCGGCAACGCCGTGCTGCTGCGCGGCGGACATGCCGCCCGGCATACCAACGAGGCGACGCTTGCCGTCATCGGCCAGGTGCTCGCCGACCATGGATTCGACTCCGCGCTTGTCGCCGGCGTCGACCGTTACGGCAGGGACGGCGCCACATCTATGATGATGGCCCGCGGCCACATCGACCTTCTCGTGCCTCGAGGCGGCGCCGGGCTCATCCGCGCCGTCGTCGACAACTCCAGGGTGCCGGTCATCGAAACCGGTGCGGGCAACGTGCACATCTACGTCGACTCCGCCGCCGACCTCGACAAGGCCCTGCCCATCATCATCAATGCGAAGACACAGCGCGTCGGCGTGTGCAATGCCGCCGAAAAGCTGCTGGTGCACGGCGCCGTCGCCGAGGACTTCCTCCCCGTGGTCGCCAATGCGCTCACCGAGCATGGCGTCCGCCTGCATGTCGATGAGTCGTCGCTCGACATCATCACCCATGCCGGCATCGACGACCTCGACATTGTTCCCGCCACCGAAGAGGATTGGGCGACCGAATACCTCGACTATGAGATCGGCATCCGCGTGGTCGACTCGATGGACGACGCCATCGCCCATATCGCCGAATATTCGACCGGCCACACCGAGGCCATCATTTCCGAGGACTATTCGCATATCGAGGAGTTCACCGCGCGGGTCGACTCCGCCGTCGTGATGGTGAACGCCTCCACGCGCTTCACCGACGGCGGCATGTTCGGACTCGGCGCCGAGCTCGGTATCTCCACGCAGAAGATGCATGCCAGGGGGCCGATGGGCCTCGAGGAGCTCACCACCACGAAATGGATAGGCTATGGCACCGGACAGGTGCGTCCATGAGCATGAACAGGGAAGACGACATGACACAGGACGACATGAATCAGAAGCATGACGACGCGGCCCGTGCCGGCGGCGACGGCCTTGGGGAACACCGGACCAGCCCGGATCTGTGGCTGCGGGTCGGCGCCGAACGGCTGAGCCTGGTGCGCTACGTGTTCCTGGTGCAGATTGAGGACGGCATACCCACCGCGGCGCAGCGCTCCGCCCTGGAATACTCGGACGCCGTGCTCATCGGCTGGCCCGACGCCGATGCCCCCGACGTCGTGGCCGTGGACGAACGGCAGGAGGCGGAGATCGTCGCCCACGTGAGGATCATGGAGGAGTACATCGGCAAGTTCCGCGAATCCGAACGCGAGGGCAGCATCGACGACATGACCGACATCCTCATCCGGATCTCCGAGCGTGTCGCCGAGATACGCAAGATCTTCCAGCCTGATTTCCCGCTGCCGACCTTCGCGGAGATCAGACGCGTCGTGCAGGAGGAATGGGACGAGGACATGGGCAAGATCGACCCGCAGTCCAGCGGCAGCGCCAGCGAGGTCGAGCAGGAGACCCGTCTCGAGAACGAGCAGCGGGACGCGGGGGAGCGGGCATGACCGATACAACCAGGCCCGCACGCACCATGTCCGAGCTCAGGGGGGATCGCACGTCGTCCGCCCAGGGGCTTTCCACCCGAGGCAATCGTCACTCGGTGCCCCGGATCGGCATCATGGGCGGTACCTTCGACCCCATCCACAACGGCCATCTTGTGGCCGCGTCCGAAGTGGCATGGGTGTACGACCTCGACGAGGTGGTGTTCGTGCCCACCGGACGGCCGGTGTTCAAGCTCGACAAGGTGGTGACGAACGCCGAGGACCGTTATCTGATGACGGTGATCGCCACGGCCTCCAACCCGAAGTTCACCGTCTCGCGCGTCGACATCGACCGCCCCGGCGTGACCTACACCATCGACACGCTTCGCGACATCCACGCCGCCCGGCCCGACGCCGAGCTGTTCTTCATCACCGGCGCGGACGCCATCGCCGAGATCATGCGGTGGAAGGACGCCGAGGAGATGTGGTCGCTGGCGCATTTCGTCGCCGTCTCTCGCCCCGGCTACTCATCGGACCTGAAGAACCTCGACATCCCCGCCCGTGCGGTGGACATGCTGGAGATTCCCGCGCTGGCGATCTCCTCCACCGACGTGCGCCGACGCAGCGAGGACGGCGAGCCCGTGTGGTATCTCGTCCCCGACGGCGTGGTGCAGTACATCTCGAAGCACGGCCTGTACCGGTGAACGGCCGTCGCCGGAACCCCTCCGCCGCCGGTGGAGGGGAGGGGCTCCGGCCGGTCGCTCGTCGCAGTTGACGGTTATAGTGGGGGACTGTCACAGACCAGTACACGTTTGGAGATATGGTGAGCGCAATCCTTGAGGGAAAACCGGACAAAAATCTCATTCTCGTCACCGGCAGGGCGCATCCCAAGCTGGCCGCCGACGTGGCCAAGCAGCTCGGCATCGACATCCTGGAGACCACGGCGTACGACTTCGCCAACGGTGAGATGTACGTGCGCTACACCGAATCGGTGCGTGGCGCCGATGTATTCGTCCTGCAGCCGCATTCCACCCCGGTGAACAAGGCGATCATGGAACAGCTCATCATGATCGACGCCCTCAAGCGTGCGTCCGCCCGCTCCATCACCGCCGTGTGCCCGATGCTCGGCTATTCCCGTCAGGACAAGAAGCATCTCGGTCGCGAGCCCATCTCCTGCCGTCTGGTGTTCGACCTGCTGGCCACCGCCGGAGCCGATCGCATCATGAGCGTGGACCTGCACGCCTCGCAGTCCCAGGGCTTCTTCGACGGCCCCGTCGACCATCTCATCGCCATGCCGGTGCTGGTCGACTACGTCCGTGACCGTCTCGATCTTTCCAACATCGCCGTGGTGTCCCCCGATGCCGGCCGCATCAAGGTGGCCGAGCAGTGGGCCCAGCGTCTGGGTGGGTGCCCGCTGGCCTTCGTGCACAAGACCCGTGACATCACCCGTCCGAACCATGCCGTCGCCAACCGTGTGGTCGGCGAGGTCAAGGGCAAGGACTGCGTGCTTGTCGACGACCTCATCGACACGGCCGGCACCATTGCCAGCGCCTGCCATGTGCTCAAGGAGGCCGGCGCCAAGTCCATCACCGTCGCCGCCACGCATGGCGTGCTTTCCGGCCCGGCCGTGGAGCGCCTGCGCAACAGCGGCGCCCGCGAGGTCGTGCTCACCGACACCGTGCCGATTCCGGAAAGCAAGCGCTGGGACGGCCTGACCGTCCTGTCCATCGCGCCGCTGCTGGCCAGCGCCATCAAGGAGGTCTTCAGCGACGGTTCGGTCGCCGAGCTGTTCGACACCTATCCGACGCACCACGGCCAGGGCTTCCTGTTCGCCTGACCGGTTTTTCGGCGCGGCGGCCTGCGGTCCCCGCAGACGGGACACGCTGTCGCGCGCCGAAAACCGTTGTCATACCGGCGAAACGGTGGTGCCTGCCCGGCCTCGATGATTTTTTCGCCCGGTCGTGGCATAATAGTGGCTCGGCGGTTTTTCGCCGCCGTTCCCCCATGGTGTAATGGCAGCACACGGGTCTTTGGAACCCTTTGTCTTGGTTCGAGTCCAGGTGGGGGAGCCGGAAATAGCCGGCATGCGTCCTGCGGAAATCACGGTTCCCATGTGATTCCGGTAAGGCCATGCCGGCTATATGCTTATATATGGTTCTGTCGGATACGACGACATCAGTCGCAAACAGCGAAGTGGAGAAATGAACATGACATTCAGTGCGGCGATCATTCTGGCTGCCGGTGAGGGAACACGCATGAAGTCGGCCGATCCCAAGGTGTTGCACAGCCTGGCCGGCAAGACGTTCCTGCAGCGGGTGATGCATTCCGTGCGGGCGCTCGACCCCGACGTGCTGGGCGTGGTCGTCCGCTATCAGGCGGACCGTGTGGCCGCGGCCGCCAGGTCCTATGACGAGCACGTCACCATCGTGCACCAGGACGAGATCCCCGGCACCGGCCGTGCAGTGCAGTGCGCCATGTCGCAGCTTTCCGCCGCCGGCCCGCTCAGCGGCCCGGTCCTGATCGCCGCCTCCGACATGCCGCTGCTGGACGAGTCCACGCTGCGCCAGCTCATGGAATCCCACACGCAGTCCGGCAACTCCGCAACGGTGCTGACCACCATCCTCGACGATCCGACCGGCTATGGCCGCATCATCCGCGACTCCAAGGGGCAGGTGCTGCGCATCGTCGAGCAGAAGGACGCCAACTCCTCGGAGCTCGCCGTGCATGAGGTGAACACCTCCGTCTACGTGTTCGACGCTGACGTCCTCTCCCAGGCCATCGCCGGTCTCGACGACGACAACGCGCAGGGCGAGTTCTACCTCACCGACGCGCTGGAGAAGGCCAAGGAGTTCGGCGGCGTCGGCGCCTACGCGGCCCCCGATGCGCTCGCCGTGGAAGGCGTGAACGACCGTGTGCAGCTCGCCAAGCTCGCCAAGGCGCATAACCGCCGCATCTGCGAGGCATGGATGCGCGCCGGCGTGACGATTCTCGACCCCGAGACCACGTGGATCGAGGACGATGTGGAACTCGGCCAGGACGTGACCGTGCTTCCCGGAAGCTTCCTGCAGGGACACTCCGTCGTGGGCCCGAAGGCCGTCGTCGGACCGTACACCACGCTCATCGACGCGACCATCGACGCCGAAGCCGTCGTGGAGCGCTCCCGCGTGCAGGGCACGCACATCGGCCGCGCCGCGAACATCGGCCCCTGGACCTACCTGCGTCCGGGCAACGACCTCGGCGAGGAGACCAAGGCCGGCGCCTTCGTGGAGATGAAGAAGGCGCACATCGACAACGGCACCAAGGTCCCGCACCTCAGCTACGTGGGCGACGCCCACGTAGGCGAGCACACCAACATCGGCGGCGGAACCATCACCGCGAACTACGACGGCAAGAACAAGCACCATACCGAGATCGGCTCGGGCGTACACGTGGGCGCCGGCAACATGTTCGTCGCACCCGTCACCGTGGGCGACGGCGTGACCACCGGCGCCGGTTCCGTGGTGCGTCACGACGTGCCCGCCGATGCCATGGTGTATTCGGAGAACACGCAGCACGTCGTGGAACATTGGAAGCCGGCGGAATAGACAAGAGAAAGGTGAATCCGTGCCCGCAGCAGCAGATTCCATCGAATCCGTACGCATCGCCGCACAGGCGGCCGACTCCGTCAAGGCGACGGACATCGTCGCCATCGACGTGAGCGACGCGGTCGGCATCACCGACGCGTTCGTCATCGCGTCCGGTTCGTCCGACCGTCAGGTCGTCGCCATCGCCGAGGAAATCGAAAAGCAGTTGCACATCGTCCGCGGCATCGACGCCCGAAGCCGGGAGGGATTCGAGCAGGGCGAGTGGATTCTGCTCGACTTCGGCGACTTCGTGGTGCATGTCATGCTCGAGGACAAGCGCGAGTTCTACGACATCGAACGCCTGTGGAAGGACTGCCCGGCGATCGACCTGCAGCTCGCACACCCCGAGCATTCCTCCATGGCGGCCGACGGGGTCCCGGCATGACGGATTCCAACGCCGCACCATGCCGGCATGTGCGCTCCATTACCCTGATACGCCACGGCCGTACGGCGTTCAACGCCGTCGGCCGCCTTCAGGGCCAGTCCGACATCCCCCTCGACGACGTCGGACTGTGGCAGGTGGGGCAGTCCGGCCTCGCATTGCGCCGGCTGTACGTGGACCCTGCCGACGATGCGCGTCGGCAGGTCGTCGTCAGCTCCGACCTTGAACGCTCGATGCAGACCGCCCACGCCTTCGCCGACCCGCTGGAGCTGGAGGTCCACGCCGACGTACGTGTGCGGGAGCGCGACTTCGGCGAATGGGAGGGGCTGACCCTGCATGACATCCACGACCGCTGGCCCGACGATTTCTTCTCATGGATAGGATTCCGCGGAGGCGAGCTGCGCCACGGCGCCGAAAGCAAGCTCGCCGTCGGCGAGCGCGGCGTCGAAGTGGTACGCGACTGGGCCACGCGATTCGGCGGGGACACCGACCTGTTCGTGTTCTCCCACGGCGCCTGGATATCGCAGACGCTGCAGGTGCTCATCGGACTGAATCAGGCTCGTCCCGACTTCTCCAGCCTGATGTCCATGCGCAACGCCCACTGGTGCCGGCTGCGTCCGATGGACCGTCCGGATGGCTCCGTGCAATGGCGTCTCGCCGCATTCAACCATGGTCCCGCCGCTGCGGAGACCGACGGATGGGACGAACCGAAGCTGCCATGAAGCCGCCTTGGATCCGTGACCGCCGCACGGCCGAAACGCCGTGCGGCGTCGTCATATGTGGCGGGCGTGTAAGGCCCATGTGATGGTTTGTGACGAATCTGCGGTTTTCCCGATGCCGGACGGATGAATCCGCATAAGCTTCCCCACCGATAACGGATTGCAATCGGCTAAGGGGTGTTGTGCTCAAGAAGTTCTTTGCGAATATTTCGGCTGTGCCCATCATCGGCGGTGCGCTTGCCGCAGTGACGTCGTTCCTGCTTTCGGCGAAGATCGGCATCGGCGGTTCGGTGATCGGCGTGGCCGTCGGCTCGGTGGTCTCCGCCGTGTCGTCGCAGCTGTATCAGAATCTGCTGAAGGAATCCGGCAGAAAAATTCAGGAGAAGGTCGATCTCGTAAGCGGCGACGGCTCGTCGGACGGCTCGTCCGACGAGGCCGCGGAGCCGCGTGAGCCCCGTGTCGCGGTCGGTGGCACCGGGGCGACCACGGTGATGGCTCCCGTTGCGGGCGAGACCCCGGCCGTCGATGCGACGCAGACCCTCGCCGCCGCAGTGGCGGACGGCGGAACGTCCGTGATGGCTCCCGTGGGCGAAGGCACCGCCGTGCTTCCCGCGGCATCCGACGCCACGCGCGCTATGCCGGTCGTCGGCGGTGAAGGGGATGCCGCGGACGGTTCCACCCACGTCATGCCCGCCGTGCCGGGAGCCGCCGGCACCAAACCCGCACTGGCGGGAGCGGAGCCCGCGTCCTTCTCGCCGCGTTCCACCGTCGACGGAGCCGGCAAGGGGCACGCATCGGGTTCCACCGTCACCTATCACGCCGGCGCCGCCAAGACGGACACCAAGACACGTCGAAAGGCGCTGGCGATCACCATCGCCGCGGCCGTCGCCGCCGTCGGCATCACGGCCGGCATCATCCTGGCCCTTACCGGCGGCCAGGGAACCGACGATGTGGTGCGCCGCACGATAACCAAGCACACGCAGACCTCGCAGACGACGCCGACGCCTTCGCCCACGGCGACCACTACCGCCCCGTCCGCGACGCCCTCTCCCACCGATACCGCCACCTCGGGCACTGACGAATATCAGGGCACCGGCGAGACGAACGGCGACGACACCGGCGGCACGACCGACAACGGC
Source organism: Bifidobacterium saimiriisciurei (assembly GCF_010667655.1). Lineage (GTDB taxonomy): Bacteria > Actinomycetota > Actinomycetes > Actinomycetales > Bifidobacteriaceae > Galliscardovia > Galliscardovia saimiriisciurei. The sequence goes on along the minus strand of NZ_WHZU01000002.1, from coordinate 193,807 downwards.
ACGTCCGGCACCGACAACGGTTCCTCCGGAACCTCGTCCGGCACATCGGGCTCCACCGGCTCGACCAACGGTTCCGAGACCTCGGGCAACGGTTCGGCCAACGGCTCCGATTCCTCGAATGGCGGCACCACCGGGGGATCCACCGGTTCCGACTCCACGGGAGACAGCGGCTCGTCGTCCGGCTCCGACTCCTCCAACGGTTCGAACGGCAACAGCGCAAGCACCGGCAGCGGCACGACCGACATCAGGTAGTCGGCGCCCGATGCCGGTCACCGGCGGCGCGACAAGCGGATGAAACCCCTGCAATCATGCGGGACACGCCGATTGTTGCGTCGCTGATTGCGTTGTTGTATATTACTCAAGGTCTTCAACGACCAACCGATACTCGGGGCTATGGCGCAGCTGGTAGCGCATCTCCATGGCATGGAGGGGGTCGGGGGTTCGAATCCCCCTAGCTCCACGGATCAGAGGTCCGGAATCCTTCAGGGTTCCGGACCTTTTTTGCAATCTCCGCGCCGTTCATCCGCGGCGTCCGGCGGGGAGGGGCAGGCGTCCGTTGTACATGAACGGCGGATGAACGCACGGGCCCTGCGGTCACGGGAAGTCGTGGCGTGGGCTATCCTTGATGGGGGTCCGCGGCGACACGGGCCGAACGGTCCATGCGGACGCCGTGGAACGAATGATACGGCGGGACATCATGACGGGCCGACGGAAGACACGACGGGCACAAGGCAGGTGATGCGCGATGATGAGAACGTTCAGCACGGTAGGCGGTCAGATCGAACAGATCGAGAAACCGACCCCCGGCTCGTGGATATGCCTCAGCGAACCCACCGACGTGGAGCTCGCCACCGTCTCCGAAGCATGCGACATCGACCTCGCCGACCTGCGTGCCCCGCTGGATGACGAGGAGAGGTCGCGTGTGGACGTCGAGGACAACTACACGATGATCATCGTCGACATCCCGACCGTCGAGGAGCGCGGCGGCCGCGACTGGTACGAGACCATCCCGCTGTCGATCATCATCGTCGACGACATCATCATCACCGTCTGCATGCAGGACACCCCGGTGCTTCACCCGTTCATGGAAGGCACGATCCGCGGGTTCAACACGTTCATGAAATCACGGTTCATCCTGCAGATCCTGTACCGCAACGCCACCATGTACCTGCGCTACCTGCGCATCATCGACCGGGAGAGCGACAAGCTCGAACTCAAGCTGCGCCATTCCATGCAGAACCGCGAGATCCTCATGCTGCTCGAACTGAGCAAGACGTTGGTCTACTTCACCACATCGCTCAAATCGAACGAGATCGTGATGGAGAAGCTCAACACCCTCAGCCGCATCCGGCAGTACCCCGACGACCAGGACCTGCTCGACGACGTCATCATCGAGAACAAGCAGGCCATCGAGATGGCCAACATCTACAGCGGCGTTCTTGCGAACATGACCGACGCCTTCGCCTCCGTCGTCTCGAACAACCTGAACAACGTGATGCGCGTGTTCACCATCATCTCCATCACGCTGTCCATCCCCACGCTGATCTTCTCCATGTACGGCATGAACTTCCAGGAGGGCATGCTGGGCATGCCGTTCACCGGCCATGCATGGGGCTTCGCCATCGTCATCGTCATCTCGTTGCTGGTCTCCGTGCTCGTGACCTGGTTCCTCACCCGGTCGCGCATGTTCAAGTGACCTCGGACCCGGTCGCGGTACGGAAGCCGTTCGCATACGGACGAAAGGGGCGCACATGGCATACGTCATGGCGAACGCACGGTGCACGGTGCGGCGGGCCGCCGCCGCACTGCTCGCCTCATGCATGACGCTGACGCTCGCGGGCTGCGGCCAGAACCCTCTGGCGGTCAGCGATGTGATCGGTCCCCGCATCGTCATCGGCGTGACCTTCGACCAGCCCGCCATGGGACTTCGCAAAGGCAGCGGGTATCACGGGTTCAACGTGGCGGTCGCCGAATACGTGGCCGAGAAGCTCGGCTACGCCTCCTGGCAGATAGTGTGGGAGCAGGCCCCCGAGGACGAACGCAGGTCCATGCTCGACGACGGCGACGTCGATATGATCACCGGAATGTACGAGGACGCCGCCGACATCACGGCGGGGGAGAAGGACTCCGCGACCCTCGGCTACGACTTCGCCGGTCCGTATCTCGCCGATCGGCAGGATGTGATGGTGCTCAGCCGATCCGATGATTCCTCCGACACCTCCATAGGGTCGCTCGCCGACCTCGCGGGACACAAGGTATGCGTCATCGAAGGAAGCGAGACGGACGCCGACTTGCAGCGGCGTCTGGACGGTGGCATACGGCTGGTGCGCCAGCCCGGCGCCACGCAATGCGCCACCGCCCTGCTGACCGGCATGGTCGACGCGGTCGCCGCCCCCGGTTCCGTGCTGGCCGGCCTCGCCGACGCCGAAGGAGGCGACCGGATGCGCCTGCTCGGCCTCGACTTCGCCGAAGGCGGTTACGGCATCGGCCTGCGCAAGGGCAGCGACCAGCTCACGGCGCGCATCCGTGAGGCCATCGAGCAGATGCACGCCGACGGCTCATGGGACCGCGCCTACGACGAGACCCTGGGAGCCATCGGATACGATGACGGGCGCGGAACCGACGTTCACTAACTGGGACGAACGATGCGGCGTGTCCGCATGTCTGGCGATAATTGCCCCTGTTACAGAGTCTGTTGAACAACAAAGGAGCATCATGGCGCAGGACGCTACCGATGTGAAGGGCGTACAGCACGACGGAAACGGGGAGCCCGCATTCCGTTACAACGCCACCCTGGCACAGAAGATCGAAGAGGACTGGCAGAAGCGCTGGGACGACGAAGGCACGTTCTGGGCCGCCAACGTCAACGGCGACCTGAAGGACGGCGAAGGCCGCAACGCGGAGGGCCGTCCCTCCTATTTCGCCATGGACATGTTCCCCTACCCCTCGGGCAAGGGCCTTCACGTGGGCCATCCGCTGGGATATCTCGCCACCGACGTGGTCAGCCGCTACCACCGCATGAAGGGCGAGAACGTGCTGCACGCCATGGGCTACGACGCCTTCGGTCTGCCCGCCGAGCAGTACGCCGTGCAGACCGGCCAGCATCCGCGCGTGACCACCGAGGCCAACATCGCCAACATGCGCCGTCAGCTGCACCGCATGGGCCTGAGCTTCGACAACCGTCGCTCCTTCGCCACCATCGACCCCGGATACGTGCGCTGGACGCAGTGGATCTTCTCGCGCATCTACGATTCCTGGTACGACGAGGACGCCACCAACCCGAGCGGGTCCAAGGGCTCCGCACGTCCGATCGGCGAACTGATCGCCAAGTTCGAATCCGGCGAGAAGGCCATCCCCGGCCACGAGTCCGACGGCAAGGCGTGGGGAGACCTCACCGAGGCCGAGCAGCAGGACGTCCTCAATGACTTCCGTCTCGCCTACATCTCCAAGTCCCCGGTGAACTGGTGCCCGGGTCTGGGCACCGTGCTCGCCAACGAGGAGGTCACCGCCGAAGGCAAGTCCGAGCGCGGCAACTTCCCCGTCTTCCAGCGCGAGCTGCGCCAGTGGTCCATGCGCATCACCGCCTATGGCCACCGCCTCATCGAGGACCTCGCCACCATCGACTGGCCCGAGAAGGTCAAGCTCATGCAGCGCAACTGGATCGGCGAGTCCCACGGCGCCTCCGTGCACTTCGCCGTCGAGACGCCCAACGGCGAGCGCGACATGGAGATCTACACCACGCGTCCCGACACCCTGTTCGGCACCACGTTCGCCGTGGTCTCCCCGGAGCATCACCTGCTCGAGGACGTGCCCGCCGAATGGCCGGCCGGCGTTCCCGAGGACTGGAAGGGCGGCTACGCCACCCCGGTCGAGGCCGTGAAGGCCTACCGTCTGGCCGCCGAGTCGAAGACCGCGAAGGACCGCGTTGACGAGGCCGGCGAGAAGAGCGGTCTGTTCACCGGCCTGTACGCCGTCAATCCGATCACCGGCGCGAAGCTGCCGCTGTTCACCGCCGACTACGTGCTCATGGACTACGGTACCGGTGCCATCATGGCCGTGCCGGGCGGCGACCAGCGCGACTACGACTTCGCCGTGAAGTTCGGCCTGCCGGTCATCTACACCGTCAAGCCCCTGCCGGAGTCCGGCGACGACCTGGCGAACTATGAGGGCAAGGCCCCGTTCGTCAGCCACGACGGCATCGTCATCAACTCCACCGTGGACGCCACCAAGGTCAAGGGCGATGCGCTCAGTCTTGACGGTCTGCGCGTGGACGACGCCATCGCCAAGGTGAACGCCTGGCTCGAATCCGCCGGCGTGGGCAAGGGCACCGTCAGCTACCGTCTGCGCGACTGGCTGTTCAGCCGCCAGCGCTACTGGGGCGAGCCCTTCCCGATCGTCTACGGCGAGGACGGCACCCCGCACCTGCTGCCCGACGACCAGCTGCCCATCAACCTGCCCGACGTGCCGGACTACAGCCCGCGCACCTTCGACCCGGAGGACGCCGAGTCCAACCCGGAGGCGCCGCTGAGCCGCAACGAGGACTGGGTGAAGGTCACGCTCGACCTCGGCGACGGCCCGAAGACCTACTACCGCGACACCAACACCATGCCGAACTGGGCCGGCTCCTGCTGGTACTACATGCGCTACATCGATCCGTCCGACACCAGGCACATGGTCGAGAAGGACGAGTTCGACTACTGGATGGGACCGGAGCACAACGCGACCGCGGGCAAGTCCGGCGGCGTGGACCTGTACATCGGCGGCGTGGAGCACGCCGTGCTGCACCTGCTGTACTCGCGCTTCTGGCACAAGGTGCTCTTCGATCTCGGCTACGTGGACTCCTCCGAACCGTTCCACAAGCTGTTCAACCAGGGCATGATCCAGGCCTACGCCTACACCGACGACCGCGGCCAGTACGTGCCGGCCGCCGAAGTGGTCGAAGGTGAGCCCGACGAGAACGGCGAGCCGACGTTCACCTGGCACGGTCAGCACGCCAACCGCGAATTCGGCAAGATGGGCAAGAGCCTGAAGAACATCATCACGCCGGACGACATGTACGCCAACTATGGCGCCGACACGTTCCGCCTGTACGAGATGAGCATGGGCCCGCTGTCCGAATCCCGTCCGTGGAACACGCGCAACGTGGTCGGCGGCATGCGCTTCCTGCAGCGTCTGTGGCGCAACGTGGTAGATGAGAACACCGGCGAGGCGCATGTGAGCGAGGACACCCTGGACGACAAGACGCTCAAGCTGCTCAACAACACCATCCACGACGTGACCGTCGAGATGGAGGCCATGCGTCCGAACACCGCCATCTCCAAGCTCATCGTGCTCAACAACCACCTCACCTCGCTGCCCGCCGTGCCGCGCGCCGCCGTGGAGCCGCTGATCCTCATGCTCTCGCCGATCGCACCGCACATCTGCGAGGAACTGTGGAGCAGGCTCGGCCACGAGAAGTCCCTGGCCCATGCGCCGTGGCCGGTCGCCGACGAACGCTACGTCGGCCAGGACACCGTCACCGCCGTCGTGCAGGTGAAGGGCAAGATCCGCGGCAAGCTCGAGGTCAGCCCCGACATCTCGGCCGAGGAGCTTGAGAAGCTCGCCCTGGCGCTGCCCGCCGTCCAGGATCGCCTCGGCGGCGAGCCTCCGCGCAAGGTCATCGTCAAGGCACCAAAGATCGTCTCCGTGGTGCCCGCCAAGTAGTCCGATTCATTCGGAATCCCCCATACGGACCGATGCCCCGTGCCGATTCGATCGGCACGGGGCATCGTCGTTCGGCGTCCTCGCCGTATACGCCAATGTGGACGGCACGCCGGATGATCCACATTCATGGCGCGGGGGTGGCCCATCCGTCAACAATGCCCGTACGGATTGCCGGAACGATACGGTGCGGCACATAGTGGAACCGTGTCTACGAATCATCATCGGCCGGCCGTGGGGGCAGCATCGTCCGGGCCCCTGCCGTATCTGCCGGTCACGGCGGTGCCGCTGCCGCCCGACCTCGGCGTGGAATCGGTCGACGATTCCGACGCCGTCGCGCCGTCCGGGCCATCCACGCTGCTGTCCACGCTCGCCGGGGTCGACCGGGACGACGCCGGCGCGGATGCCCTGCTGGAACGGCGTTCGTCCCGCGACGCCACCCGTCTCATGCTTGATGGTCGGCGGTCCGCCGCCATCATCCTCATACTGGTGCTCATGCTCAGCGCCAGTCTGACGATGCTGATCCAGCAAAGCGGCCACCTTGCGGATTCGTCCGTCCCCGAAGGCCTCGCCGCAGGGCAGACGTCGGCCACGGCCTCGCCGAAACGGTCCGCGTCCGCGCGGGAATCCTCTCCATCCGCCTCGGCCTCGGACGCGCCGGCCCCGTCGCAGAGCCCATCCCCGACGCCTACGGTTCCCTCATCATCCCCTTCGATCTCGTCGGGCGGCCCGTCATCGAATGCCTCGGGACTCATCGACCTGAACACGGCCACCGCCGAACAGCTGGACACCATCAACGGCATCGGGCCGGTGACCGCACAGCGGATACTCGACCACCGCGCGAGGAACGGCCGGTTCACCAGCGTCGACGAGCTGCTCGACGTGCAGGGCATCGGCTCCAAGACCCTGGAGAAGATCCGGCCCTATGTGACGGTCGGGTCATGAGACGGCATCACTCCTATCGGCTGCGCGAGCGCGGCGGACGCGACGCCCGTCTCCTGCCGGCCGCCGCCACGGTCTGGACGATTCTATTGGCCGAACACATGCTGTTCGGCACGAAGGGAATGACATGGCTTGCGGCGGGCGTCACCGTCATGGCCATCGTTCTCGGAATCGTCGCCATCATCGGCGCGACGCCGTCACGACCCATGCCGACGGCCATCGGCCAGGTGCTGTGGCATGGCGCGGTCATCATCGCGGCGGCGTGCTGCGCGCTCGCCTCCGGCGGATTCCACGACCTCGCAGCGGTCGGCGACCCGATGGTCTCGGCGGCGGATGCCGAAACCGAGGTCGTCGTGCTGCTCGACGTCACAGGCCCGGTCATGGCATCCTCGCTGCGTGATATGGACTGCCAGACCGATGCGCAGGTTCACGGCATACTGTCCGACGGCGTGCGCTCGGCCTCGAGCGCGCGCATACGGGTGTATGCGTCGGGAGACGCCTGCGGCTGGCATCAGGGCGGCGGATACGCCGTCGAAGGCGCCGCAAGACACGCCCGCTTCGGCGACAGGCCGCTCTGGCTCGTCGTGGATGACGACAGGGGCGCCGTGGTCCGCATCCGGGAACCGGCATGGTGGGATGCCGCGGTCGAACGGCTGCGCGGAGCCTTCCTCGAACAGACCGACCGGCTTCCCGGGCAGGGGCGCATCCTGGTGCCCGGACTGACACTGGGGGTATTGGGGCAGGACGTCTACCGTCCCCATGTCGGTGAGGACGGGCGTGCCGCCGACGCAGTGGATGAGACGGCCGCGCGACTGATGGAGGATGATTTCAAGAACTCCGGCATCATGCATCTCATGGCCGTCTCCGGCGGACACTTCGTACTGGTGGCCTCGCTGGTCAGACGGTCGGGATCCATGCTGCTCATGCCCCGGCAGGTGAAGGCCGCAGGCGTGGCGGGCGTATACGTCGTGCTCACGGCACTGGTCTATCCCTCCGATTCGGTGCTGCGCGCGGCCGTCATGGGAGGCTTCGGCGTGGCCTGCATGCTGCTCGGCCGACCCGGCCAGGCGCTTGCGGCCCTGAACTGGACGGTGATCGCCTCATTGCTGCTCGAGCCGGAACTGGCGCACAGTTACGGCTTCGCATTGTCATGCGCCGCGGTCTACGGCATCGTTATACTGGATCGTCCGATATCGCAGGCCCTCGCCGCCGTCATGCCCGGCGCCCTCGCCCAAGCGGCGTCCATAACCATCGCCGCGCAGATTCCCACCCTGCCCATACAGGTGATGATGAACCCGGGGATACCGTTGCTGTCGGTGCCGGCGAATCTTCTGGTGGCGCCGGTCGTCTCCCTGACGACGCTGCTGGGGCTGTCCGCCGTGGGGGTCTCATGGTTCGCTCCGCCACTCGGCCATGGCCTGGTCGCCGTCGCGAGCGCCGGCACGCTGCTGCTCCAACGATGCGCCACGTTGCTGGGCCGTACCCGGTTCAGCGTGCTGCCATGGCATGACGGCGTCGTCGGCGCCGCGGTCATGGCGGCCTTCGAGATCCTCGTCGCCCTCGCCGTGACGCTGATACGCCGATCGGTCCGCCGATGGCGAGGCCGTGGAGGTCTTGCCGCCGGCGGGGGCAGGCCATACGTACCGACCCCCATGGAGCGTCTGGGCGTCTGGTGGCGCGACACGCGAGCCATGATATTCGGGCCACGACGGCGTTGACGGCGTCCTCCGCGGCGGGGAGACGTTGTCCAGCACTGACGAGAGATTAGGGACTATGGCAGCAGGCAAGAACAGCGCGGTGCATATCGTATACGGGGGCGACCCGTTCCTCAACGACCAGACGGTCCGCGACCTATGCCGCAGCGAATGCGAACGGCGGCCCGATGCGGAGCTCATCGAACTCGACGCCGCCGACTGCGACGCCTACGCGTTCGACGAGGCGGTCAGCCCCTCGCTGCTTTCCGACGTGGCCGTGGTTCGCATCGCCAACCTGCAGCAGGCCGACGACAGGCTCGGCGACGCCATCGTGGCCTATGCCAGGCAGACGCGCAAGCAGCCCGAGAACGCGAGCGCGGTGATCTGCCAGCATGAGGGCGGCAACAGGGGCAAGCGCGTGGTCGATGCCCTCGCCCGTGCCGGAGCCGACAAGGTGGCGGTGCCCGATCTCAAACGGTCCGACGCGAAGATCAACTTCGTCTACCAGCGGTTCGAACGGGAAGGCCGTCGCATCGACCCCATGGCCGCCCAGCAGCTCGTCAACGTCCTGGGCGACAGAACCGGCGAGCTCGCCGCAATGTGCGCGCAGCTGTGCTTCGACTTCGACGACGAGGTCATCGGACTGGACCGCGTGAACCAGTATCTGACCGCGAACGCGCAGGTCACCGGATTCACCGTCGCCGACAAGGCCCTTGCCGGCGACGTCGCCGGTGCGATCGTCGCCATGCGCTCGGCCACCGGCCAGGGCACGGACCCCATAGCGCTGATCGGCGCCCTGGCCATGAAACTGCGCACCCTCGCCAAGGCGTCGGCGGTGCGCGCCGGAACGATAAGCCAGGCCGAGGCGAAAACCAATCCCTGGGTGCTGAAGAACGCCGCGCGGCAGCTTTCCGGCTGGACCTCCGCAGGGCTCGCGCGCTGCATCGGCATGCTGGCATGGGCGGACGAGCAAAGCAAGACGAATGGCGGCGACCCGGTCTATGCTTTGGAGCGGACCATCGAAACCATCGGCGTGAAAGGACGGCACTGAAGTGACTGCGGCACCGACCGTTACCATCGAGGCTCCCACGGCATCGGACATGCGACGCATCGGCGAACGCCTTGCCGGCATCGTGCACGGCGGCGACGTGCTGCTGCTGTCCGGACCGCTCGGAGCGGGAAAGACCACATTCGCCCAGGGCTTCGGCAAGGGGCTTGGCATAGACGAGCCGATCGTCTCGCCGACATTCACCATCGCCCGTGAGCTCAACGGCCGTTTCGCCGACGGTTCCAGGGCCCATCTGGTGCATGTGGACGCCTACCGTCTGGGAGGCAACGCCTACGCCCCCGGCCAGGACGCCGCGGGCAGGCTGCTCGACGAACTGGAATCCCTCGGACTGGACGAGGAACTCGAGGACCCCAGCGACGACACGGTCGTGCTCATGGAGTGGGGCGAGCAGATGGTCGCCGCCCTCGCCCCGGAACGGCTGGAGATCCACATCGACCGGCCGCTCGATGACGCCGCCCGCATCCCCGACGCGAACGACGAACTGACCAGCGCCGGGGCCCGCACCGTCACGCTGGTCCCCGTGGGCGGCGAGTGGCCCGGTCGCGTGGCCTGCGCGTTGTAGACTCTTACAGGTCGTAGCAAGGAGAATCATATGGGATGCACGCTGGTTATCGACACCTCATACGGGTCGACGGTCGGCATCGTGGGGCATGAGCCGATAGTCGAGACCGATTCGCGCACGCACGTCGAACGGCTGCGGAACAACATCGCCCTCGCCGTGGAACGGTCCGGCAACACGCCGAAGGACATCGACACGGTCATCGTGGGCACGGGGCCCGCACCATTCACAGGCCTGCGCGCCGGCATCGTCACCGCCAAGGCGCTCGCATTCGCCACCGGAGCGAAGCTCATCGGACACAACATACTCGAACCGCAGGCGCAGTGGAACCTCATCCGTCGCGGTGGGGCCGGATCGGCTGACGGGCCGAAGGCGCAGCATGTGCTCACACTCGCGGTGAACGACGCCCGCCGCAAGCAGCTGTACTTCGAGCTGTGCGACGGGCCCCTCATCGGCGGGGGCCGTGAGGGGGAGCCCCGGCCGATCATCGCCATGGACATCGACTATCCGGCATCCATCGTCGAACGCGTGAACGAGGCGGTACGCGCCTGGCGGGAGAGGACAGGGGGCGACGTGGTCGTCGACGTCGTCGGCCATGGCGCCGGCCGATACTCCGACACGCTCTCGGCGATCGAACATGCGGGCGACATCGTCGACGAATCCGTGCTCGACGGCGGCGAACAGGGCCTTTCCGTCTTCGCCGGCGACGCACGTCGCGCCTATGAGCGCGATCCCGAGACGCCCGTCGAACCACTTTACCTGCGTCGTCCCGACGCGCAGATCCCGGCGCCGCTCAAGCACGTGCTCAACCACGCGGGCGCCGAAAGGACCGCCTGATGCTGTACCGTCTGGACGAGCTGGACCGTCGGACCGCGATTCGCGCCTTGCGTGACATCGAGCTCGAACTGTTCGCCAACCACGCATGGAGCGAGAACGCGATTCGCCAGGAACTCGATGCGCCGGCCCGCACCTACCTGTTCGACACGGCCGACACCGAAAAGAACCCCGCGGAGGGCGTCCGTGCGGAGGACATCCGCGGATTCGCCGGATTCTGGTATGACGGCGACGATGCGGAGATCATGGACGTGGGTGTGCGGCGCGCGTGCCAGCGCCAGGGCATCGCATGGCGTCTGATGGGCGCGCTCATCGAAGACGCCCGGCATCAGGGGGCGCGGCGGATGCTGCTGGAGGTGCGTGTGGACAACGACGCCGCGATAGGACTGTACCGGCGTCTCGGATTCGAACGCATCGGCCTGCGCCGCCGCTACTACCAGCCGGAAGGCGTCGACGCCTACGTCATGGCGTTGGACCTGAGGGAACGCGTCGTCGGATTCCAGACGGCGACGCACGACAACGACGATCGCGGCACGAACACCGGTCACGGCGGTGACGGCGCCCACGACAACGGGGAGAGGAACCTATGAGCGAGCCTATCGTACTGGGCATCGAATCCACCTGCGACGAAACCGCCGCCGCCATCGTACAGGGGCGGACGCTGCGGTCCAACGTCGTCGCATCATCCATGAACGAGCACGCCCGCTATGGCGGCGTGATCCCCGAGATTGCATCGCGCGCCCACGCCGAGGCCTTCGTGCCGGTGGTGGAGCAGGCGCTTGCCGACGCCGGTCTCGAGCTCGCCGACGTGGATGCCATCGCCGTCTCCGCAGGCCCCGGACTGGCGGGATGCCTCGCCGTCGGCGTCTCCGGCGCCAAGGCGCTCGCCTACGCGGCGAACAAGCCTCTGTACGGCATCAACCACGTCATCGGGCACATCGCCGTCACGCAGCTGCAGTTCGGCCCGTTCCCCGACGATACGATGGCGCTCATCGTCTCCGGCGGCCACACCTCGCTGCTGCATGTGCGTGACGTGGCCCGGCATGTCGACGTGGTCGGCACCACATTGGACGACGCGGCGGGGGAGTGCTTCGACAAGGTGGCGCGCCTGCTCGGCTTCCCCTACCCGGGAGGCCCGCATATCGACCGTCATGCGCGGCAGGGCGATCCCCACGCCATCCGGGTTCCCCAGGGGCTGACCCAGGGCAAGGCCGCCGTAAGGCATCCCTATGACTTCAGCTTCTCGGGAGTCAAGACCGCCGTGGCGCGCTGGATCGAGGAACAGCAGGCCTCCGGGCGGGACGTTCCCGTCGATGACGTATGCGCGTCGCTGGCAGACTCCGTGGCCACGGTGCTGGCCCGAAAGGCCATCAGGGGATGCCTCGCGAACGGTTCCGACACGCTCATCGTGGGAGGTGGCTTCTCGGCGAACTCCCAGCTGCGTGGGAAGCTGCTTGAGGTTGGTGCCGATCACGGCGTGCAGGTGCGCATTCCGAAGATCGGCCTGTGCACCGACAACGGTGCGATGGTCGCCATGCTCGGCGTCAATCTCGTCGAAGCCGGCGTGAAGCCGAGCAGCCCCGATTTCCCCATCGACTCGGCCATGCCGATGTCGAAGATCGTCATGGAATAGGGCCTCGGCAACGCCGTGGGCCGGCCGTGCGATATCACCGGTCGGCCCACGATCGCGTCGGCGGCCTCGGCGAGGGCGCCGCTAGGCCCGCGGATTCCCGTTGTCCGCCGTGCCGCGGTCGCGGCGCTCCACGTATTCCTGCTGGAACAGGTCCAGCATCGAGATGCCCATCGCGTCGCAGACCGCCCACATGTTGTCCAATCCCATGGACTGTTCCCCGCGTTCGATGCGGCCCATGTAGGAACGGTCGAGGCCGGCGTCCAATGCCAGCTGCTCCTGACTGAGGTGACGCGTCTTCCGCAGCGCGACGACCGCGCGTCCGAATGCGCGACGACGTTCGATTCCCTTGTCCCCGGTGATGTCTGTCGAAGTCATAGGGGCTATCGTCCGCGCCGCCATCAGGCGAGTCCACGGCTTATAGTCCGCATTTTCGACTAGGTTGGTAGCCGATGGTCCGGCCATGACATGGCTGGAAATGGATTGACGGGGAGGTAGGGGGCTATGATGGCTTCCAATCGGTAACGTCATGCATGTGAGGAATGGTGCATATTGGATATCTTGGCTGAGCTTGCATACATCGGGCATAACACGGCCGCCGTCAATCATCTGTTGTCCAACATCGACGATGACACGCTCACCGAGGTGTACGGGCATCTGAACACGCCCGAATCCTCGTTCTATCGCAATGTCGCCGGCGTCGAGATGATGCGTAGGGGGCTTCCCATCGATGACGACGCCGATGAGTTCTTCATTCATCGGCGAGACGACGGCGAGCTGTGACGCGATGGGCTCCTCCGATGTATCCGGAGGAGCCCATCGTCATGATTCGCTGCCATGCCTCCCGTGGGGCTGATTCGCCATGGACGGCACGTGTCATGGCCGTGTCGCGCTGTGGTCGGGATGTCGGGAATACGAGAGATATGAAAAAACCCTTCGCACATGCGAAGGGTTTGATATGGTGCGCCAGACAGGATTCGAACCTGCAACCTTCTGATCCGTAGTCAGATGCTCTAATCCATTGGGCTACTGGCGCATGTCGTCCATTCGGACAACTCATTTAATATAACGCTCGATATTGAGATATGCAAGACTCGGCGTGTCGCCTCGGGTGGATGCGGTACGCCGCCGGCGTGATTCGCGAGGTCAGGCAACTGCAGGTTGGTAGAATTGTGTGGTTTTTCGTGCAACGGAAGGAAACATGGTGTCCTCAACAACCGTCAACCGGGTATGGAGGCGGATTCGGCGTGTCGCCGCCTCTGATACCATATCGGGCCTGGTCATGCTCGGCTTCGCGTTCGCCGGGCTGCTGCTTGCCAACATACCGGCGAGCGCGCACATGTTCGGGATGGTGGCGGAGACGCATGTGGGCGTTCCCGCCACGAACATAGAACTGCCGATAGGGCATTGGGCCCAGGACGGATTGCTCACCATATTCTTCCTGGTGGTGGGATTGGACCTCAAACAGGAGCTGACCACCGGCTCGCTGGCCAATCCCAGGGCCGCGGCCGTGCCCATGGCATGTGCGGTCGGCGGCATGGCCGTGCCCCCGCTGATTTTCCTCGCCGTCTCCACATTGTTCTCGCGGTTCGGTCCCGGCGGATCGGGCATGGAGACCGTGGCCACGGGCGCGACGCTTCCCGGCGCGGAGATCTCCCAGGGATGGGCCGTGCCGATGGCCACGGATATCGCGTTCTCCCTGGCCGTGCTGGCGCTGTTCGCCAAGGGCCTGCCGGGGGCCATCCGCGCGTTTCTCATGACGCTCGCCACCGTGGACGATCTGCTGGCCGTGATCGTCATCGCCGTGTGCTTCTCCTCGCTCAATGCATGGTACTGGTTCCTTGGCATTGTGCTGTGCGCCTTTGCGTGGGCGCTGCTGGTCAGGCGACGGCGGGTGCCATGGATCGCCGTCGGCGTCGTCGGTGTGCTGGCATGGGTGATGATGTTCGAGGCGGGGGTGCATCCCACGCTTGCCGGCGTGCTGGTGGGTCTGCTGACCCCGGCCCGCGAGATGCACGGCGAGGCGACGCCCCGTGCCGAACGCTATCGGGACAAACTGCAGCCGTTCTCGGCGCTGTTGGCCTTGCCGCTGTTCGCCCTGTTCGCCACGGGCGTGCGGTTCGAGGCGCTGAGCCCCCGCATGCTGCTGTCCCCGGTGGTGCTTGGCATAGCCTGTGCGCTGGTGGTCGGCAAACCCGTCGGCATCATGCTGACCGCATGGGTGTCCACGCATGTGGCGGGACTGCGATTGGCGAAGGGACTGAGGGTGCGCGATCTGTTCCCTGCGGCATGTGCATGCGGCATCGGTTTCACCGTGTCGTTCCTCATCGCATCGCTGGCCTATGCGGATTCCGAGCTCTCCGGCGAGGCGCGGTTCGGCGTGCTGGTCGGTTCATTGGTGTCGGCGGCGATTTCCGGCGTGCTGCTGAGCCGACAGGCGAAACGGTATCGTGCCGCTGCGGCGTCTGCTGCGGCGTCTGCTGCGGTCGGCGGCGTGGATTCCATGGCGGATGCTGCAGCCGACGTCGTGGAGCACATGAACGAGGACGGCACGGTGAGTGTGGATGCCGCCGAGCTGAGCCCGTATGCGGTGGAACGGTATCGCAGCCGACGCGACGGGCGGTGAATGTCCGCTGAACAGGTGGAGAACTGCCCGGCCGTCGGCGGTGTCGCCGCGGCGGCGCCAATCAACTCCTGATACTCTGGCATGAGTCGTGAAGGAGCTGATGCCGATGGCGAAGATGGTCAGGACCGGGGAATCATCCGGCAAGAGCGGCAAAAAGAAGAGCAAGTCCCGTACCGTGGACGCCGCCAAGAAGAAGGACAGGCACACCAAGCGCAAGAATCTCGAGACGCTTGCATCGCAGGACGACTCGGACGCCGTGATGGACGAGGAGCAGATCGCGCGTCTGCAGGATTCCCCTCTGGGCGACACCTACTATCGCGGCCCCGTGGTGATGCGCGGCTCCATGATCCCGAAGGACACCACCAGCGGCAATCTGCTGCGCAGGGACGACCGCACGGATTGGCTGCATATGGACCCATGGCGCGTGCTGCGCATCCAGGCCGAATTCGTCGACGGATTCGGGGCGCTCGCCGAAGTGGGTCCTGCGGTGACGGTCTTCGGCTCGGCGCGTACCCAGCGCAGCGATCCGTCGTACAAGGCCGCACGCCGCATGGGCCGGCTGCTGGCCGAACGCGGCATCGCCACCATCACCGGAGGCGGGCCGGGCGTCATGGAGGCGGCGAACCGCGGTGCGTCGCTCGCCGGCGGCAAATCCATCGGCCTCGGCATCGAGCTGCCTCATGAGCAGGGGCTGAACAGCTATGTGAATCTGGGCATGACGTTCCGCTACTTCTTCGTGCGCAAGACGATGTTCGTCAAATACTCGTCGGGCGTCATCGTATGCCCGGGAGGATTCGGCACCCTCGACGAGATGTTCGAGGTGCTGACGCTGGTGCAGACGCACAAGGTGACGACCATGCCCATCGTGCTGTTCGACAAGCAGTACTGGCAGGGTCTGTTCGATTGGATCCAGGGGACGTTGCAGGAGCGCGGCATGATCTCGTCGATCGATCCCGGACTGATTACGCTGACCGACGACCCGGACGAGGCCGTGGAATACGCCACTCATTTCATCGACCGCTGACGGCATCCCGCCGATCGAAACGGCCCGTGGTCCGCGGCGGCATATACTGCCGTCGTGGACCACGGGCCGTCGTCTGAGCGTACTGTGTGTCTGAGCGTACTGTGTGAGCGTGTATCGTACCTGTTCAGGCCTGATCCGTCACCTTGACGCTGAGCATCAGGCCGGTGCCCGTCGGAATGATCGTCGAGTCGAAGCGCTCGTCGCCCGCGGCGTCGTCGATGAGCTGACGCATGCGTGTCGCCTTGGCGCAGCGATCGGCGGAATTGAGCAGTCCTCCGCGCGAATCGGCGTTGTCCAGAGCCAGCACGTCGCACAGCACCAATACGCCGCCATCGCGAAGCAGCCGGTGTGCCCTGTCGAAGACGTCCTCGTAGTTCTGCTCGTCTCCGGTCACGATGACCAGGTCATAGTCGCCGGCGTTGAGACGGGGAAGGAACACGTCGAGCTTGGCATTGACCACGCGCAGTTTGATATGGGCGTCGGACGGCAGCCGATTGAACGTCCTGCGAATGAGCGCCGTTCCCTGCGCCGAGGAATCGACGGCGGTGAGCTGGCGCGGGACGTCCGGCCGCATGGCGTTGAGGGCCTCGATGATGTGCACGCATTCCGTTACTGCGGCGGTGCCGAGCACGATCACCGAACGTGCCTCGATCTGTCGTGCCTCGAATGCCAGGAAGCACGCCTGTGCGGCCGACCCCTGGGCGAATCCCGCCTCCTCGGCTTCGAACCGCAGCCGTCGCAGTGAATCCGTCTCGTTGCCGAGCGCAAGGTTCTCGATGAATTCCCATCCCTTGGCGGTGTTCGTGAAATCTTTTCTGTTCATCGGTGCTTCTCTACCATGTCCTTCTATGCGCATGTCCTTCTGCGCGCGTCGTTCCGTTGATTCAGGCTACTGCAGCCGCGCCTTCGCCGCATCGACCTTCTGAATGGTCTGCCACAGTTCCTCGCCGACGTCGATGCCCTTCGGGCAATGCATCGAACAGGCTCGCACGGACTGGCACGCCGCCGATCCGTCCGGGCCCATCAGCGCGGCGAGCCGCGCCTGGGATGCGGCGTCACGCGAATCATTGAGGAACCGCGACGACATGATCATGGCCGCCGGGCCGACGAACGCCTCACCGCCCGCATACACGGGGCAGCTGCCCTCGCACACGCCGCAGGCGATGCAGTTGCTCAGCAGCTCGTATCGCGCCAGCTCGTCGGGATGCTGCAGGTACTCGAACACGTTGACCTTGCCTTCGGCCGTGGTCTTCAGCTCGTTCTTCGCCTCGAGATAGGGCTTCAGCTTGCGGATCTGGTCCAGCATCGGGTCGATGTCGGCGATGAGGTCGCGGCGGGTGGGGAAGCCGGGCAGCGCCGCCAACTCGATGACCAGTGGCGTGTCCGGATCGAGCGCGTCAAGGTCGATGGCGTGCTCGGAAGAGTCCAGCGGCTCCCCGGTGGGACGGAAGCCATCCTCGTTGGCGTATTCGGGGGAGTCCGGGCGGGCCCAATCGCGTACCTTCGCCGTGCACAGCAGGGTCGGCGTGCCATTGATGGACACGGCGTCCGAACCGCACATGCCATGGCCGCACGAGTAGCGGAACGCAAGGGAGGGATCCTGCTCGCGCTTGACGGCCAGCAGACAGTCGAGAACCGAGTCGTCGGCGTGCGCGCGAACGATGTAGTCCTGTGACCAGCGCTTGCCGCGAACACGGTTCGAACGGGCCTCGGAACCGTCGCCGCCGAACGGGGACTTCGAGCCGAACGGGCTGCCGCCGCGTCGACGGCCCGGCCGCTCCGGTTTCGGGGTGAAGCGTGCGACTCGCAGGGTCACCGAGAGCATGCGTTCTGTCGCGGCAATGGTCATTTCGTTGGTTCTCCTCAATACAGTTGTTTTCCGTCACCACAGTTTAGCGTCGTCCCGGCGATGGCGGGCCGGGACGACGCAATCATCAATGAGTGTTCACGAGCGCGGCCCATGGGGAGGGGCGCACCGCCGCAGGCATGCTAGTAGGCACGTGCCTTCGGCGGATAGTCGGTGATGGTGACCGGCTGCCACAGGACCTCGTGGTTCTCTGCGACCATGGAATGCGCGAGGAAATGCTCGTCGTCGCGTGAGGGGCAGTCGGTGCGGAACAGCGCGCCGCGGGACTCATGGCGTGCGTCGGCGGCCGCGAGCATGGCCTGTGCGACGGTGAGCAGATGCCGTGCCTCCATGATGGCGGTGACCTCCTGGTTGAACGCCGCGGTGTCGCTGTGCGCCGTCAGTCGTTCGGCTCGCGGCAGCAGGTCGCGCTCGATGGCGTCGCGGGCCGCTGCGAGCGTGTCGTGGCTGCATCGCACCGCAGCGGCCTGTTCCATCAGCGCCCCGAGATCCGCCATCAGACGATAGGCGTTGTCCTCGTCGGCATCGGCATCGTCCCGCCCGGCGTCGCCCGCATCCTGCGTCGCGCCGGCCAGCAGCGTCTTGATGACGTGTTCGCGACGTGCCGCAGCCTCGTCGACCGTCTGGTATGCGGCCTCGTCGACGTCCTGGGCCTCGGCGATGCGGGCGGCCAGGCTCCGGCCGGTTCGTGTGCCGAACAGACAGGCGTCCAGCAGGGAGTTGGCGCCGAGGCGGTTGGCGCCATGAACGCTTACGCAGGAGCATTCTCCGGCGGCGAACAGGCCCTCCACGCCATGACGGACGCCGTCGGACCATTCATACACATTGCCGTCGGCGCCGATGGGGATGCCTCCCATCGTGTAGTGCGCCGTCGGCTTGATGGGGACCAGGTCCTCCGCGGGATCGAGGCCGGCGTACTGGCGGACGGTCTCGTACACTTCGGGCAGCTTCGACCTCAGCGTATCGCGGCCCAGCGCCCGCAGATCAAGCCACACGCAATCCCTGGGGCCGTCCGGGTCCTTCGGGTCGGCGACGCCCCGGCCGGCGTCGACCTCGGCCATAATCGAGCGGGACACCACGTCGCGGGCGGCGAGATCGCCATGGCCGGGAGCGTACCGGTCCATGAAATGCTCTCCGTCGGCGTTGAGCAGACGACCTCCCTCGCCTCGCGCCGCCTCGGACAGCAGAATGCCGGTATGCGCCAGACCGGTGGGATGGAACTGCACGAATTCGATGTCCTCCAGCTGCAGGCCGGCTTCAAGGGCCAGCGCCATGCCGTCACCCGTGAGGTCCCATGAATTCGACGTGGTGTGGAACAGTCTGCCGGCTCCGCCCGTCGCCAGCACGACATTGTCGGCATGGACGCCATGCACCTTGCCGGAGTGGGTGTCGAGCACCACAAGACCCAGTACCTTGGCGGCGCCGGATTCCCCGCGGGAGACGACGAGGTCGCTGACATACCATTCCTCGGCGAACTGCACACCCTCCTTCACGCACTGCTGCCACAGCGAATGCAGGATCTGGTGACCGATGCGATCGGCGGCATAGGCGGTGCGATGCACCGGCTGCTCGCCGAACCTCGCCGTATGGCCTCCGAACAGACGCTGGGCGATCGTGCCGTCCTCATTGCGGGAGAACGCCACGCCGTCATGCTCCAGTCCGATGACGGTGCGGGGCGCCTCCTCGGCGAGGATCGCGGCCATGTCCTGGTCCACCAGCCAGTCGCCGCCCTTGATGGTGTCGTACAGGTGCCAATGCCAGTCATCATGTTCGATGTTGCCCAGGCTCGCGGCGATGCCGCCCTCCGCCGAACCGGTGTGCGAACGCAGCGGCTGGAGCTTGGAGACGACGAGGATGTCCGGCTCCCTGCCTTCCGCCCGTATGGCCTCGTAGGACTCGGATCGGAGCAATCCCAATGCGGCGGACAACCCCGCCGCGCCTGCTCCGACGATTACCGCATCATAGTGTGTTTCCAACTGCTTCGGACTCATACCCATGATTGTCGCACAAGGCCGGGCCGTAACGGTCATAATGGGGTTCATGGAGACGTTTTCGCAGAAAGTGTATGCCGTGGTACGCCGCATTCCCCGGGGTTCGGTCGCCACGTACGGTCAGGTGGCGGCGCTCGCCGGCGCCCCGCGCAACGCGCGGTTCGTCGGGTTCGCTCTGCATGCCAATCCCGAGCCCGGCGTGATCCCATGTCATCGCGTGGTGTTCCGTGACGGCTCGCTTGCCCCCGGCTTCGCGTTCGGCGGGCCGGAGCGCCAGCGGGCCCTGCTCGAGGAGGAGGGGGTGGCGTTCGTGCCTCCCGTGGATGGCGCGAACGCCGGCGCGGACGGCTGGCGCGTGGACATGGACCGCTGCCGCTGGCGGGCCTGATGCGCTAGGCCGTTCCGCGCACCGTCCGGGATGCGACGAGCCGGATGCCGTCGCCCCCGGTCATGTCGATGATCCGGGCGGCCTCCAGGGCCGCCAGTGTGATCTGCACCGTGGCGGCGCTGCAGCGCCATGAGGGATGCCGGCGTCTGAGATAGTCGAGTATCGTGTCGGGTGTCGCGGCGACGTGCCGGCGTCTGCAGCTGCGGATGGCCGTGACCACGGCCCGCTGCTGTCGGTTCAGTGTCTCGCCCGTCTCGGCCGCGTCCTCGGTCTCCTCGCCACGGGGTATCGGCGGCGTTTCCGCCGCGGTACCGGATCGGATGCGCGGGTCATGGCCTGCGTGGCAGATGTCGCCTATGTCGGTCGCCGAGACGAGCAGCGTGGCCTTGCCGTCATGGACGAGCCGGTTGCAACCGGTGTTGTACGGTTCGTCGATGTCGCCGGGCGCCGCGTACACGTCGCGGCTCATCTCGGCCGCCCATGTGGCGGTGTTGAGTGCTCCGGAGCGGTGCCGTGCCTGGGCGATGACGATGGTTCCCGCCATCGCGGCTATGATGCGGTTGCGCAGCAGGAATCTGCGGGCCTCGGGTATGGTGCCCGGCGGCATCTCGCTGACGAGCGCGCCGCCATGTTCGATGATGGCGTCGAACAACGGCATGTTGCGGGCGGGGCCGCGATGGTCGAGGCCGCCGGCGAACACCGCCACCGTGCGTCCGGCATGGTCGGGATCGTCGCCGGCGACCCGCTCGTCCTGGGCCGCGATCGCGCCCCAGTGGGCCGCCGCGTCCGCCCCCATGGCGCCGCCGGAGACCACCAGATGGCCATGGCGCGCCGCCTCGAGTCCCACGTTCCGCGCCACATATCGGCCATAGTCGGTCACCTCGCGAGATCCGACCACGGCCACGGGTGCATCACAGCTCGTCAGCGCCGACGGGTCGCCCATGCCCCACAGGCACAACGGAGGAGCCCAGTCCGAACGGATGGCGAGGTCGTTGACCTGCTTGGGCCAGTGCGGCGACGACGGCGATATGAGCCACTGGTCGCCGCCGGCGGTGAGCTGTTCGGCGAGTCTGCCGAACGATTCCACTCGCATGTGGGAGAGCCGTTGCCGCCAACGGGCCACGGCGGTGTGGAAGTTCTTCATGGCCTGCAGGTCCGCCCTGCGGCCCCAGCGGGTGAGCCCGGTGGCGAATATGCGGTCGAGCTGCGAATCAACCGCCGATGTCGCCGGGGCTCCGCAGGCTTCCGCTGTCTGCGGGACCCCGCCGTCGTCGATCATCCATGCGGGGCATGCGGCGTATTCGGTTCGTGCTATCAGCGTCAACAGCAGCCGTGGACTCGCCGCTCCCTTGAGGGCGGCGAACATCAGGGCATCCGGTCCGTCGCCGCAGAAGGTCAGCACCGCCATCGCCAGGGTGTCGGCGTCCAACGGCATGGTCGAGGCATCGGTCATGGTCTCCCCCTTCTTGTCTCATTGCAGTCTCGTGCGCATGGATATGCCGCATGCCACGTCCTCGGGCCCCGGTGATGTGCGCCCGGACACGTCCGCGAGGGTCCATGCCAGACGCAGGGCCCGGTCGGCGCCGCGCAGGCTCAGGCGTTGGTCCTCCACGGCGGCTGCGACCGGGGCCATGGCCTTGCGCGACGTGTTGGCGCGCAGCCATTCGCCGCTGGCCTTGGCGTTGCAGGGCCATCCATGCATGCGATACCGTTCGGCGGCGGCCTGGCGTGCCGCCATCACACGCAGACGGATGTCGTGGCTGGATTCGCCCGGACGGTTCCCCTCCGATGTGAGATTCGATATCGGCGGCACCGTCACCTGGATGTCGATGCGGTCAAGGATCGGTCCGGACAGCCGGTTCCAATACCGGGTGCGCTCCTTGACGCTGCATACGCAGCGCTCGCCGTTGCCCCAGCCGAAGCCGCACGGGCATGGGTTGGCGGCCATGACGAGCTGAAATCTCGCCGGGTAATGAGCCGTCCCCTTGGCCCGCGATATGGAGACGAAGCCGGTCTCCAACGGTTCGCGTATGGTCTGCAGAACGCGGGGCTGGAACTCGGGCGCCTCGTCCATGAACAGAACCCCGTCATGTGCGCGGGATATGGCGCCGGGGCTGGCGATGCCGGCTCCTCCTCCCACCAGGGACGCGACGCTTGCCGTGTGGTGGGGCGCCTCATACGGGGGGACGTCGCATATGCCATAGGACGGCAGCGTTCCGCAGATGGAACGTATGGACGCCACTTCGAGCTGCTGGCGTTCGTTCAGCGGCGGCATGATCCCTGGGAGCCGGGAGGCCAGCATGGTCTTGCCCGCGCCCGGAGGCCCGACCATGATCATGTGATGTCCGCCTGCGGCCGCCACCTCCAGCGCCCACTTGATGTGATCCTGCCCGATGACCTGCCGCATGTCGGGGACCTCCCTCTCGTGCAGTCCGTCCTCGATGGACGTGGGAGGGGAGAGGGTGCCGGCGTCATCGGGTATGCGGTACTTCGCGCGGCCGCCCAGATGCTCGATGAGCTCGCCGACGTGACGGATGGGCACGACCGTGATGTCGGTCACGAGCCGGGCCTCTTCGAGGTTGCCCTGCGGGATGAACGCCCGGCGGATTCCACAGGCCCGCGCGTGCAGCAGTATCGGCAGCAGCCCGTTGATCGGCAGCACGCAGCCGTCAAGCCGCAGCTCTCCCATCACCAGCGTATGCTCCAGAACGTCATGGGGTATGGCACCTCCGGCGCACAGCACGCTCGCCGCGATGGCGAGGTCGTGGCTTGCGCCGCTTTTCGGCAGCGAGGCAGGGGAGAGGTTCACCGTCACTCGTGTCTGGGGCCAGGCGAACCCGGTGGAGGAGCAGGCGGACTTGACCCGTTCGCGTGCCTCGGAAAGCGAGGTGTCGGGCAGCCCGATGATGGAGAAGTACGGCAGGCCGGGCGAGACGTACGCCTGCATGGTGATGGTGAAGGCCTTCAGCCCGACAAGCCCCACGGAGGTCACGGATCCGATGGCCATCAGAACGCTCCCGGGATGTGCCGGATCTGCGGGGCCCTGCGCCCGGCGAGCACACTGAGGGCGAGCACATCGAACCGCATGCCCATGTGCGGCACATCGCGGCCGTGCTCCTGCAGCCATTGCAGGCCGGCCCGTCGCAGCGCCATGCGCTTGTGCGCGTCGACGGCGTCCTGCGGGGCGCCGAAATGCGCGCTGCGTCGGGTTTTCACCTCGACGAAGGCGAGCTGTCCCACACGGTCGATGGCGATGATGTCGAGTTCGCCATACCGGGAGCCCCAGTTGCGGTCGATGATGGTCCAGCCCCGGTTCTGCAGCCATATGGCCGCGTAGTCCTCGCCGATGCGGCCGAGCTGGCGTGGGGTGAGCCCCGGGCGGTGCAGCTGCATGGTGAGTTGGATGAGATGCTGCGGTGCCTGCACCGGCATGGCCGTTCCGGCGTTCCGCGATTCCTGCAAGGATGGTGATGTTTGGTTCATGGTTCGAGTCCATCACAATCGGCGTCGGAGGGGCGTGGTTTCCGGCGCATGTGGAAAACCGTGCCACCCCCGGCCGCCGCATGTGGACGGTCGGCCCGTCCGTCCGGGGCCATGTGGACGATCCGGACCCGCGTCCACATGCAGAGGCGTGCGGACGGCCATCGGCGTGTCATGGAAAAACCTCGGGAAAACCGGCGGCGTCTCGGCGTCGGCAAACCATTGCGGAACATGCGACTGGGAAAAGGCTATAACCAACCCTGATAGCCAAAAGCCCGTTTTGGCTTGAAAACAGGGGCTTCGAGCGGATATTGTCACAGTCATCAACCAAAAACAAACCAAACACGAACTTGAAGGAGCTCACCACAATGGCTGAGAAGAACAAGAACTACCGCTTCGAAACACTGCAGCTGCACGTCGGTCAGGAGCAGGCCGATCCGGCGACCGACTCGCGCGCCGTCCCGATCTACGCCACCACCTCCTACGTCTTCCATGACTTCGACCACGCCGAGGCCCGCTTCGGACTGGCCGACCCGGGCAACATCTACGGCCGTCTGACCAACTCCACCCAGGGCGTGTTCGAGGACCGCATCGCCGCCCTCGAAGGCGGCACCGCCGGCATCGCGGTCGCCTCCGGCGCCGCGGCCGTCGAGTACGCCGTGCGCAACATCACCCAGTCCGGCGACCACATCGTCTCCTCCAAGAACATCTACGGCGGCACCTTCAACCTGCTCAAGCACACCCTGCCGCGCGACGGCATCACCACCACCTTCGTCGACCCGGAGGTCCCGCAGAACTTCGAGGACGCCATCCAGGAGAACACCAAGCTCGTCTACTTCGAGACCTTCGGCAACCCGAACGCCGACCTGCCCGACTTCGAGGCCATCTCCGAGATCGCCCACAAGCACCATCTGCCGGTCGTCGTGGACAACACCTTCGCCACCCCGTACCTGTTCCGTCCGCTGGAGCACGGCGCCGACGTGGTCGTCGAGTCCGCCACCAAGTTCATCGGCGGCCACGGCACCACGCTGGGCGGCGTCGTCGTCGAGGGCGGCAAGTTCAACTGGGCCGAGGTGCCGGGCAAGTTCCCGACCCTCACCGAGCCCGACCCGTCCTACCATGGCCTGAACTTCTACGAGGCCCTGGGCGGAGCCGCCTTCGTGACCCGCATCCGCGCCATCCTGCTGCGCGACACCGGCGCCACGCTCTCCCCGTTCGCCGCCTTCCTGCTCCTGCAGGGCACCGAGACGCTGTCGCTGCGTGTCGAGCGCCACGTCCAGAACGCCCTGAAGGTCGTCGAGTACCTGCAGACCGTGCCCGAGGTCGAGTCCGTCTCCCACCCGAGCATCCCGGGCCGCCGCGACCACGAGCTGTACAAGAAGTACTTCCCGAACGGCGCCGGCTCCATCTTCACCTTCGACATCAAGGGCGGCAAGGACGCGGCACGCGTGTTCATCAACAACCTGCACCTGTTCAGCCTGCTCGCCAACGTGGCCGACGTGAAGTCCCTCGTCATCCACCCGGCCTCCACCACGCACTCCCAGGAGACGCTGGAGGAGCTCGAGGACCAGGGCATCCACCAGGGCACCATCCGCCTGTCCATCGGCACCGAGAACATCGAGGACATCCTCGACGACCTCAAGGGCGGCTTCGAGGCCCTGCGCGAGTCCGGTCTCGCCAAGTAGCCCGAAAGGACGATGGGGGAACCTTACTCCCGGCTGAAAATGCACGGGGCTCGGCGTTGTTGGGGGATGGCGTCGGGCCCCTGTCACCGCGTCTTCGTCCGAAGACGTGCACATCTCCCTGCAGAGTCCGCTTCACGGGACGTTTCCATGGAAGCGGGTACACACGGAACGAGGCTGCTGGTGCCGCACGGCATCCGCAGCCTCGTTCCATATTCCATATGTGTTCACGTGCATTGCGTCATATATATGGGCTTATATGGTCATGGTCTCCGCCCGCGGCGGCCCAGCGGCCCCGACGCCAGCTTACCGACCGCAGACCTCGTCGATGAACCGCTCCACGAAGGTCAGCGCCGCGCCCAGCACGTCCTGGTCGGCCGTGCAGGCGCTCTTCCGTATGGTGAACTCGCAGTCGGGGAACGAGTCGAGCCGCTGCACGCGGGCCTTGAGGTCCGCCATGTCGTCGTTGGTGAAGTACTGCCCGGCCTGCCCGCCCACGATCACATCGCAGTTGAGCACGGTACGCATGTTCTTGATGGCCAGCGCGAGGTTGTCGAGATAGATGTTGAACACGCGGCGATGCGTGTATTCGTCGTCGCGCACCTGATTGAAGAACTCCTCCAGGCTTTCGTCGCGGCTCTGCGTCAGCACCCTCGCCGAGCAGTACGCGTCGAGGCATCCCCTGCGTCCGCAGTAGCAGGCGGCCCCGTCCTTGACCAGGGTCATGTGCTCGATGGTGCCGTTGCGCATGCTGCTGCCCTGGCGCAGACGCCCGTCGATGATGATGGCACCGCCCATATACGGCTCGAGGTACACGCACAGCGCGTTGTCGATCTTCGGATCCAGCCACAGCTCGGTCATCGCCGACGCGTCGGAATCATGGATGAACGTGCACGGATAGTCGATCTCACGGCTGAACGTATCGGTCGTCAGCCCCGTATTGCCGAGGATCTCGCCGAACGTGATGCTCTGCCCGTCGGAGGATACGATGCCCTGCATGCAGAACGACACGCCCAGAATCGTCCGTGACGGCACGCCGAGGGAGTCGATGAACTGGTTGACGAACTGGCAGATGCGATGGTAGTACGCCACCGAATGAGCGTATGGCAGGCGTCCGCTGGCGCGCTTGACGCATGCGCCCCGGAGGTTCACCGCGCATACGATGATCTGCTTCGCCGTCATGCGCACGCCGATCGACAGCCGCGCCTGGCTGTTGAACACGTAACGTTGCGGCTTCCTTCCCCCGGTCGACTTGAACAGTCCTCCGCGCTGGATCAGCCCCTCGGCCTCGAGGTCGCGCAGGTTCTGCGTGATGGTGGGCAGGCTCATGTCGAGGTCGCGCATGATGTCCTGCTTGGATGAGCCGTGGTGACGGTAGATGTAGTCAAGTACCTGGTGCCGGTTATGCAGCTTGACCTGCGCAGTGGTTGCAGTTGCCAATCGAAAGCCTTTCCATCGCCCATTGTATCGGTTGACGGCACTTCTTCGAGCAACCTTTCGATAAGTGTCGCCGTTCATGTTCCGCGACTACGATGACGATGGATGGACGTCTCGAATGACAGGAGGCATCATGACCACCGAATTCCACACCCGTATCCCCGACCTCATGATGGCGTCGGGCCCCTGCTCGGTCTATCCGAGGGTGCTGGCCGCAATGGGCCAGCAGATGGTGCACCACCGCACCGACAACTTCGTCGAGCTCATGCTGTCGGTCAGCGACGACCTGTCGAAGCTGTTCAGGACCGACGACCGTGTGCTGCCGGTCGAAGGCGAGTCGATTCTCGGACTGGAGATGGCCGCCTACAACCTCGTCGAACCCGGCGACGTGTGCATCAACCTGGCGTCGGGATACTACGGCGCCGGATACGCCAGGGTGCTGCGCGCCTACGGCGGCGACGTCGTCGACGTGTCCGTGCCCTACAACACGTCCGTGACCATCGAGCAGGTCCGTGAAACGCTCGACCGGCATCCCGACGCGAAGGTTCTGGCCTTCGTGCACTCCGAGACCCCGTCCGCCTCCGAGAACCCGATGGAGGCCATCTGCCGCGAATGCCATGAGCGCGGCGTGTACACCATCGTCGACTCCGTCTCCGGCGTGGGCGGCTCCGACGTGCGGTTCGACGAATGGGGCGTCGACGTATGCGTCACCGGCACACAGAAATGCCTCGGCTCGACGCCGGGAATGTCGCTGGTCGCCCTGAGCGGGCGCGCGTGGGAGCGCGCCGAGGAGGTGGCCGCACGAACCGGACGATACGAACGGTCGTATCTGTCGTTCCTGCCATGGCGGCAGTGGGTGGAACATGACTACGTGCCCTATACGCCGCCGATCTCGTCGATCTACGGGCTCAAGGCCGCATTGGACATCATCATGGACGAAGGCGGCGTCGACGCATCCATCGCACGCCATGAACGGGCCGCCAAGGCCACCCGCGCCGGCATCCGCGCCATGGGATTGGAACTGTGGGTGGATGACGACGCCAACATGGCCAACTCCGTTACCGCCGTCACCGTGCCCGACGGTGTCGACGACCGAAAACTGCGCGGCATCATGGACGACGAATACGGCCTGCACATCTCCGGCGGCCTCGGCGACGAGGCCGGACGCCTCGTCCGCATCGGCCACATGGGATACACGGCCAGCCGTCAGAAGGTCGTCACCGCGCTCGGCGTGCTCGGGTCGGCGCTCGCCGAGCTCGGCCATCCGGTCGATGTGACCGCCGGAATGGAGGCGGCTCTCGGAGCATAGACGTCGGATGCGTCGGGGTCGCCGATTGTCTCGCCTGTGCTGCTACACTGCTCCATGCTTTTGTACCGGCTCGCAGTGGATGACATGGACCCTTAGGGATGGGATCCGTGATGGGCGTAACGAAGAGCGTTTCGAAATTCCGATGGTATGTGACGTAAGGATGGAATCGTGAAGGAACCGCGGCCCAAGGACGATAAGACAATCGAACGCAGTGATGCGGGCAAGGCGGTGACGCGGGACGGGGAGCGGATTCCCCGCAGGCTCATCGGCGCCATCTTCGCCGTCGGCTCGCTGGCGTTCTTCGGCATCCTGACCGAAACGGTGATGACCGTGCTGTTCCCCGAACTCATGCGGGAACTCAACGTCGGCACTGCCACCGTGCAATGGATCACCACGATCTACCTGCTGTCGGTGGCCGTCACCATGCCCATCAGCTCGTATCTCAAACGGCGGTTCCCGCTGAAGGGCATCTTCGTGGCCGCGGTCGTCCTCGCCGTCGCCGGATGCGTCATCATGATCTTCGGGCGCAGCTTCCCGGTGCTCATCGTGGCCCGCATCATCCAGGGTGTGGGGTCGGGCGTCGCCACGCCGTTGATGATCAACATCATCCTCGAACAGTCGCCGAGGACGAAGATCGGCCGGCTCATGGGCGTCGGTTCCCTCGTCATCACGGTGGCCCCGGCCATCGGCCCCACCGTGGGCGGCGCCATCTCCAGCGTGCTGCCATGGCGTGCGATCTTCGTGCTCATCCTGCCGGTGATGGTGGTGTCGCTCATCGTGGGGCTCCTGTGCATCGAGCAGAAGACGCCCACCCAGTTCGCGCAGCTCAATCCGCTGCAGTTCCTCGCCATCGTGCTCGGCCTGGCGGGGCTGATCATGGCGTTGAACCAGGCCGGAGTGGCCATCAGCGAGGCCGTCAACGGGGCCTCGTTCGCACGGTCGGCGGGCATCGCCGGTGCAAGCCTTACAATCGGCGTGCTGTCGTTGCTGTTCTTCGGATACTCGTCCAGACGGTCGTTCTCGCCGCTCATCCGACTCGGCATCCTGCGTGACCCGGTGGTGCTGCTGCACCTGCTGGCCTACGCGATACTCCCGGTGGTTGGCATCGGATTCGGCTACGTGATCACCAACCTCGCCCAGCTGTCGCTCGGCACCAGCGCCTTCCTCGCCGGCGCGCTCGTATTGCCCGGCGCATTGATCGGCGCGTTCTTCGCACCCGTCGGCGGCGTGCTCTACGACCGGTTCGGCCCCACGCGTCCGATTCTGTCCGCGTTCGCCGTGGCCATCGTCGGCCCGGTGCTGCTGCTTGTCTTCTCCATGCTGCTGACCCCGGCGCTGCTCGCCGGATTCTATTTCATCTTCGGACTCAGCTATGCGCTCGGCTACTCCAACATCATGACCAGCGCCCTGAGCGCCATTCCTCCGCAGTTCACCCCGGACGGCAACGCCATCTTCAACACCATGCTGCAGTTCGGCGGAGCCGTCGGCACCGCGCTGTTCTCCACGGTCCTCACCATCGCCCAGGCCGGCTCCGGACGGGAGGGCACGCCCGCCTTCGCCCACGCGACCGCCGTCGGCGGCGCATGGACGTTCGCGGTCATGATCGTCATCTGCACGATCGCGCTCGTCTCGCTGGCCTGCGCCTTCCGCATCCGTGCGCGGCGTCGCTAGTCCGATCGCAACGCCGATCATGGTGGCCCATCATCCCCGGGGATGATGGGCCACCATTGTTTTTCCGCCCTACGTACGATATGGCGGGCATCCGTTTTTCCGTAGTTTGGTAACCAGCAGGGCCGTCATGGCCCGGAGACCGAACGAAAGGAAAAAGTGATGGGTCGTCATACGAATACGGCAGCCAGGACATTCGCCACCGGAGGCATGACCGGCGCCGCCAGGCACGTGGCACGTCCGACGGATACCGCATACGATATCCCCCTGCCGCCCGGCCGCGAGCCCGCACGCCATTCATCGGTGGCCATCGAGGCCATCGGACTGACCAAGGACTACGGTGAGGGCGCCGCCGCCGTGCACGCGCTGCGAGGCGTCGACGTGAGCTTCGAACGCGGACGGTTCACCGCGATCATGGGACCATCCGGCTCAGGCAAGTCCACGCTCATGCACACGCTCGCCGGACTCGACTCCGCCACAGCCGGACACATCCTGTTCGACGGACGCGACATCACCACGATGAACGACCGCGAGCTCACCCTGCTGCGCCGACGCAGAATCGGCTTCATCTTCCAGAGCTTCAACCTGCTCCCCATGTTCACGGCCGAACAGAACATCCTCATGCCGCTCACCCTCGCCGGAGCCAAACCCGACCGCGCATGGCTGCGCACGCTCGTACGCACGCTCGGACTCGAACAACGCATGGACCACCGGCCCAACGAACTGTCCGGCGGCCAGCAGCAGCGCGTCGCCATCGCCCGTGCGCTCATCGCCAAACCCGGCATCGTCTTCGCCGACGAACCCACCGGCAACCTCGACTCCGTCTCCAGCGCCGAAGTACTGGAATTCCTCAAGCGCTCCGTACGAGAACTCGGACAGACCATCATCATGGTCACCCACGACGCGGTCGCCGCATCCTACGCCGACCGTGCCATCATCTTCGCCGACGGCCGCATCGTCGCCGACGAAAACCGGCCGACCGCCGAACGCATGAACGAACTGCTCATGGAAGAGCGCCGACGCTCCACCGCCGACGCCATGACCGCACGCTGAACCACCGCACGAGAGGAAAGGGACGACCAATGTTCTCCATCACCATCCGACTGATGCGGCGTAACGCGAAAATGCTCATCCCCGCCGGCATCGCCATTCTCATAGGCACGCTGTTCATCTCCAGCACCTTCCTGTTCGGCAACACGCTCGATCATTCGATGCGACGCCAGATGACCGCCATGTTCGGCGACGCCAACTACGTCGTCGCCTCCTCCGACGATGACCCTGCGAGCGCGATGCCCACCGTGGCCGACTACCATATCGACCGACTCGAACGCATCGACGGCGTCGCCGGCGTGCGACCGAACGTCGGCGCTCAGGTGCAGGCCAGCTTCAGAGGCAGGCATTCCACGCTGCCGGCAATCCCCGTCGCCGGGAACACCCGGCTCATGCCCATCACCCTCACCAACGGCGCATGGCCGAAAGCCGACGGCGAGATAGCGCTGCCGGCCGACGCGGCCGACCGGCTAGGCGTCGGCGTCGGCGACGTCATCACCATCGACGACTCCTCCGATTACGCCGGCGCGGGCACGGCGCATGTCCTGCGCGAGAAGGTCGTCGGCCTCACCCGGGACGACAACGGCGCATTCGCCTCATATGGGGGAGCGGCGGCCATCAGCGAACGGGACACCGCCACGATGTCCGGAATGGGCGGAAGCTTCGCCGACCTGCCCGCCGGCGTACTGTACCTGCTTGTCGACCCGCCGAACGGCTCCAGCAGGGAACAGGTGACAGCCCAGGTGCGCAAGGCGCTGCCGTCAGGCATCTCCGTCACCGGCGTGAACGACTACGCCGACAAGCAGATGAAACAGCTCAGCGGAAACGGCACCAACATCATCACCACGTTCATGCTTTCCTTCGGGGCGCTCGCCATGTTCGTCGCCGCATTGGTGATTGCCAACACCTTCCAGGTGCTGGTGGCGCGCCGACGTCGCACGCTGGCGCTGCTGCGCGCCATCGGGGCGCGAAAGGGGCAGCTGTACGCCTCGGTGCTCGGCGAGTCCGCACTGCTGGGACTGGTGTCGTCCATGCTGGGCATCGCCGCCGCACTGGCTCTCATGGGCGGGCTGCACGTCTCCGGACTGCGACTGCAGGGCATTGAATTCTCGCTCATTCCCACGCCGCAGGTGTTCTGGGTGCCGCTCGCGTTCGGCGTGGCCGTCACCATGCTCGCCTCCCTCGGCGCCGCACGGTCCACCACGGCGGTGTCCCCATTGGAGGCACTGCGCCCCATCGAACTGACCGACACCCGTCGCGCCGGCCTCGTGCGCATGTTCGCCAGCATGGCCATGATCGTCCTCGGCATCGCGGCCATGGCGTTCTCCGTCTGGCAGAACCGAAGGCTCGACCTCCATCAGACCACGATGATTAGCGGCGACATCATCCTCCTGCCGCTCATGGCCGGCATGGCCATGGCGTTTGTCGGCCTGCTGCTGTCGGCCGTCCGATGGCTGCCCGCACTCCTGCATGCCGCCGGGTCGCTGGCCGGCCATATCGGGCCGAGCGCGGCTATCGCCTCGGCGAACATCCGCAGGAACCCCCGGCGCATCGCCGCCACCGGAGCAGCCCTGCTCATCGGCGTCACCCTGGTGTCATGCATCGGCACCGGCGCGGCCAGCGCCAAGGCCACCGCCGCGGGGGCACTCGACTCCCGTTACAGCGTGGACCTGCAGGTCACCGGACCGAACCTCGACCAGCGCATGGTCAGAAAGATCACCGGCGTCCATGGCGTGAAAGCGGCCGAACCCGTCGCCACCGCCGTCGCCCAATGGAAACAGCCCGGCTCCTCCGATAAGGTCACCGTCGAAGCGATCGGCATCAGCGAACGTCAGCGAGCCAGGGTGTTCAACGCCGCCGAAGCCACACACCCCATCGGACGAGACGTCATCGACATGATGACGACGATGGGAGACAAGACCAACCCCATAGAGAACGGCGACAAGGTCGACGTCTCCTTCAACGCCATGGACGCCGCCGATGGTGCCAAGGCCGACGGCTCCGAGAATCCCGCCGGAACCGCCACGCTGACGGCATACAAGTCGGACTTCCGCGTCAGCTCCGACTACGCGGGCGTGGCCCTTGTCGACCCGGCGGCGATCAAGGCCGCAGGCGTGCCCACCGTCACGCAGATCTGGGTGAAATCCGACGGCACCACCACGGCCGCCGACCTGTTCGCCGCGGTCCAGAACGCCGTCAGCGACGAACCCGGCGTGCAGGTCACGGGATCCATCGCCGAACGCATGCAATGGAACCAGAATATCGACATGGCCATGGCCGTGCTCGTCGCCCTGCTCTCCGTCGCCGTGCTCATCGCCCTCGTCGGCGTGGCCAACACGCTGTCATTGTCGGTGATCGAACGCACCCGCGAATCGGCCACCCTGCGGGCCATCGGCATGACCCGCGGCCAGCTGCGCCGTTCACTCGCCGTCGAGGCGCTGTTCATCTCGCTCGGCAGCGGCGGCGTCGGTCTCGTCGTCGGCACGATATTCGGCTGGCTCGGCTCGAACGTGGCGCTATCCTCCATCGGCACCGTACGGTACCCGGTCGATTGGCGCATGTATGCGGCCATCCTGCTGGTCGCGGCCATAGCGGCGCTCATCGCCAGCGTGGCACCCGCCCGCCGGGCGGCGCGCACCGCGCCCGTGGAGGCGCTGGCCGAAGCCTAGAAGCCGCCGCCTTCAGGGAAAACACCGATGGGCCGTCAAGGTTTCTCCCAGACGAGAAGCCTATAACGGAACACAACAGATAAGAGAAGAATCGCATTCCCCAGTGATGCCCGCACGACACGTCTCCGGACTTGAAACGGCGGGCATCGTCCATTTCGGGGCGGGCATCCGCGCCGCGCCGCTCCGACCCGTCGACGGCGGCGGGCCAGAACTACACCAGATGGTTCTCGTAGGCGAACACCACCGCCTGCACGCGGTCGCGCGCGTTGATCTTCGCGAGAATATGCGCCACATGCGTCTTCACCGTCGGCAGACTCACGAACAGCTTGTCGGCAATCTCCTGATTGCTCAGGCCATGCGCGATCTCGACCAGCACCTCGCGCTCGCGGTCGGTGAGCAGCTCCAATTCGGGATCGGTGTAGTCCGCCGGGGAAGCGGACCGTTGCGCGATGCGGCCGTCGTTTATCTTCTCGATGAGACGTTTGGTGGCCGACGGCGCGATGATGGCGTTGCCCTGATACACCGTGCGGATGGCGTCAAGCAGCGCCTCGGGTTCGGTGTCCTTGAGCAGGAACCCGGAGGCCCCCGCATCGATGGCGGCCATCACGTATTCGTCCAAGTCGAAGGTCGTCAGGATGACGACACGCGTCGGGGAGTGACCGTCGTCGCCGGCCGAGGCGATGCGGCGCGTCGCCTCGATGCCGTCCATGCCGGGCATGCGCACGTCCATGAGCACCACATCCGGATGCAGCCGCTCGACCGCAGCCACCGCCTCGGCGCCGTCTCCCGCCTGACCGACCACGGCGAGGTCGGGTTGCGAGCCGATGACCATGGCGAATCCGGCGCGGACCAGCTCTTGGTCGTCCGCGATGACCACGCGAATGCAATGTTTCGACATGTCCGACATGAATGCCGTTCCTCCCTTGTTCACTGGGACTGGCCGTCGTGGTTCGTTACGGTCCCGTCCATCGGTCCTTCGGCCTTCCACTGTAGCTGCTCGTCCAAAGAACTTGCGGGAGCCAGCTGCATTCCCTCCTGCTGTCTTTCGTCGCTGAAGCCGGTCTCGCGTAGCACGCCGAGCAGCTGTCTCATGCGTTTCAACGCCGCACGGCCCTCCGTGGCGATACCCGCGAACGCATCGGCCACCCTCCGTGCATCGACGTCATCCGAGTCCAGCAGCCGCAGTCCCGCGTCGGCCTTGCCCATCACGCCGAGCAGGGTGTCGGACACATCGGCTCGGATGTTCGCGCTGATGCGGTCGCGTTCCATGTTCGCCGCGAGGATCCTCTGCTTGGCCTCCTCGTCGCGCAACGCCGTCTCGCGCGCCTGCAGCACCAGCATGTTCGCGCCGCTGGTCCGTGACCACATGCCCGCCGCCATCACGCCAAACAACGTTATGCATGCAGCGAACGCGCAGGTCAGCAGTACGGGCAGCGCCCCGACGGACTTCGTCGTTCCGGCGTCCCCTGTGATTGCGGGGATGCCGCCGATAAGCGCCGTCGTGGACATGCCGAGGTAGTTCTCCGCCGTGAAGTCGACGGCGAATACGAGCGAGCCGAGCGCAATCGTGGGGATGACCCATCGTTTCGCGGTTCTCGGCCCGTACAGCGTCACCGAATACACGGAGTACACCGACACCAATGGCGCCAGGGTGTTCCACGGCAGTATCAGCAGTTCGAGTATCGTGACCGTGGCGAACGCCGCGGCGCTGGCCTGGGGGAACCGTCTGCGCCATACCAGCGGCAGCAGCGTGATCATATTGGAGATGTTCCGCATCACGGCGTATCCTGCCGTCATGCCGTCCGACGCCGATACGTAGTACATCATGAACAGCGTTACGGCGATGAGCAGGTCCATCAGCAGATAATGGCGTTCGGTCCATTCGGACACTTTCTCGATGATGTTGAAGTCGTCGGCCTCCGGGGCCTTTCCGACGTTTCGTTCCTTCCGGTCGTTTCGTACGATATTGACTATCGTATGGATGTGGTCGATCGCCGCCTGTTTGAGGCCGCTGACCACATGCGTTGATATCCGTCCGGCCGCGCCGTTGTGTTCGTCATTCGCCGCGGATTCCATATGAGGGGATTCCCCGTGGCCGTCGACGATTGGACCGGCCATATCCCGCATGGTGGGGGAGGGCGTGAAGGGAATGAACGCCGTCACCTCGAATCCGCCTCCGACCCTGGGGCCGGCGATGCAGGTGCCTCCCCGCGATTCCAGCCGCTCCCTCATGCCGACCAGCCCATAGCCCGGCGTATGGCCGTCGGCCGTCGATGCGGAGCCCCTGCCGTCGTCGATGATGCGCAGACGCAGGCCGTCCTCATCCCATCGTTCCTCGATGCTTGCGTGCACGTCCGGTCCGGCGTACTTGCGGATGTTCGTCAGCGATTCCTGCACCACGCGATAGGCGACGATTTGTGCCGGGGAGTCGAGCCTGTCGGGTCGGGGGTTTCCGAATGCCTTACGTTCCAGATGCAGGTCGGGGGCGGCGTCCCTCGTCTGGGAGACGAGATCGTCGATGTTGGCGTAATTCGGATGATCGTCGTCCTGCGATCCGTCGTGATGTCTGGACGGTTCCTTCACGGCGTCGTCCCCGTCGGCATGATGCCCGCCGAAAATGCCGAGCAGACGCTGCATGTCGGCGAGCGCCTTGGCGCTTTCGTCACGGATGGTCGTCATCGTCGATTTGGCGAGTTCGCGGTCGTTGGCGCCGGCGAACCGTCCGCCGTCCGCCTGCACGATGATGATCGACAGCGTATGTGCCACCACGTCATGCATGTCGCGGGCGATGCGGGCGCGTTCGGCGAGCGCCGCGATGCGGGTCTCCTCCTCGTGTCGGGCTTCCAATGCCTCGTTGCGTTCCTGCATCCATCGTGCGGTGGTGAGTCGCGCCCGCTGCCAGTATGCCATGATGACGACCGCGATGACCGGGATCAGTATCATGCCCAGCATGATGGCGGCGTTGGTGCGTAATGCGGGGTCGCATGATCCGAGGTCTATCGTGCCCGCCGGCGTGAGACACTCATACGGCGCCGTCTGGTAGCGGTTTACTCCGGGCGTGGTCAGCGGGCCGAAAGCGAGTACGGCGGTGTTGACGCCCGTCGTCAGGAGGGTCATGCCCACCGCGATGATGATGAACGGCCGTGCGGTCTCGCGTCGGCCGTAGGAGATCACGGCATACAGCTGCATCAATGCGAAGCAGTCGGTGACCACCATCGCCGGGCCGAATATGAGCTGGATGAGGCATAACGCCACGAACAGTATGGCCGAGGCGTGCGGTGCCTTGCGGCGGAACGCCAACGGCAGGGCGTAGACCCATGTCCATGCGGTGAGGGACCTGTCCGACGTGGGGAACAGCAGGCCGTCCTGCAGGCCCCAAAGATAATCCGACGAGGCCGTAAGGCTGAGCAGACCCGTCAATGCCAACGCCAGTATGACGTCGGTGATGAAATCGCGGTCGGCGAAACGTCGGGCTGATACGGCGGCATGGCGGATGTTCGGGAAAGCGTGCACACCCATAGCCTAGCCGTGCTTATCGCCTTCGCAATCCTTCCGAAGGATGATGATTGACATATTTCGGTGCGACAATGATGACGTTCGATGACGTTACGAACAAGGAGCGAACATCATGCCATTGCTGGGGAAATACTATGTGCCGGGCCTGTATGTGGAGGACCATTCCATCGCCGTACCGACCGATTGGAACGGCTCGGACCCCGCCGACGTCATGCGTTCGGGGCTGCCGAAGTCGGCGAAGGGCGCCGGCGACGGATTCCCTCCCACGTTGAGCCTGTTCTACCGGGTGCTGTGCGCGCCCGAGCATGTGCATGACGACCTGCCGCTGCTGGTCTTCCTACAGGGGGGTCCCGGCGGCCAGTGCCCGCGTCCGCTCGGTCCGGACGACGACGGTTGGATAGCCGAGGCCATCAAACACTTCCGTGTGGTCCTGCCCGACCAACGCGGCACCGGCCGATCCTCGCGTATCGACGCACGGGTCATTTCAGGCATGGATGCGCGCCGGGCCGCCGACTATCTGAAGCTGTTCCTCGCCGACTCCATCATCCGCGACTTCGAATACCTGCGGCTCACGGCGTTCGACGGGGCGCGCTGGGCGAGCCTCGGCCAAAGCTACGGCGGTTTTCTCACCCTTACGTATCTGTCGCTGTATCCGCATGGTCTGGCCGCGTCGTTCACCACGGGCGGCATCCCGCATGTGCCGGCGGATGCGGTCGAGGTGTATGCGCATACGTTCCCGCGCATGATGATGAAGACCCGGCAGTATTACGAACGTTACCCGCAGGATGCACGGCGTGTGGCCGCCATCGCCGACCGTCTGGCACAGGGTGACGTGACGCTGCCGAACTGCGACCCGTTCTCCGTGCGTCGTCTGCAGATGCTGGGCGGTGATTTCGGCATGAAGCCGAGCTTCGAGCGGCTGCACTGGCTCGTCGACCAGGCGTTCACCGGGGGAGACGGGGCGATTCTGCCCGAGGACGACGAATCGGGCGTGGCCCACGCCGACCATGCGTTTGGTCAGGAGCCGGCGGCCCTTTCCACGGGTTTCCTCATGAACGTGCTGGCGCGCACGGCATCGTACGAGCGGCCGCTGTACTGGCCACTACAGGAGTTCATCTACGCGGACGGCGAGCTGGAACGACCGATTCAATGGGCCGCGCAGCATGAGCTGGAACGCCATCCCGAATTCGCGGCGGACGCGAGGCCGCTCATGTTCACCGGCGAGGCCGTGTTCCCGTGGATGTTCGACGAGGACAGTTCCCTCAAACCGTTCAAACCGGCGGTGGAGCTGCTTATGGAGGACACGCGCTTCGGCCGCATCTACGATGCCGGCCGGCTGGCGCGCAACGACGTGCCGTTGCAGGCGGCCGTCTACCACGACGACATGTACGTGGATTCGGGAATGCAGCTCGATACGCTCTCCCGTGTCGGAAACTCCCACGCATGGGTGACCAACGAGTTCGAGCATGACGGCGTGCATCACGGCACGCGCGTGTTCCGGCGGCTTTACGAGGAGGCCCTGAACCGCGGCGACCTCGCCGACCTGCAATAGCCCGAGCTTTTATCCTTTACCTTCCCCCTTGAGGGGAAGGTAACCGACGCAGCCGGTCAGATGGAGTGATGGTCCGTTTCCATGGCCATAAACAACAAAATCGCCGTGGGGCTCCATAATCGGAATCCCACGGCGATTTCGTTATCGTCATGCTGCGAGCCTGAACCTCAGGCCACGAGCGTCATCACTTGATGATGACGTCCTCCGGCTTGATGTCGGAGGTGAAGCTCGGAGCGAGCTCGGACTGGTAGGCCTTCTCGAAGAAGCCCTGCTCGGTAAGGGTCTTGATCTCCTTGTTGGTCCAGTCGAGCAGGCTCTTGTTGCCCTTCTTCACGGCCGGGGAGATGGTGGATTCCTCGCCGAGGGTCTTGACGCCCACGGTGTAGCCCTTGTTGTCCTTGGCCCACGCGTACAGGTAGGTGTTGTCGTCGGCGAGCGCGTCGGCGCGGCCGTCCTTGAACGCCTGGAACTGCTGGGTCTTGGAATCGAACTTCTGCAGGTTCACGTCGGGGTAGTTCTGGGTGAAGAACGTCTCGGCGGTGGTGCCCTTGGTCACGGCCAGGGTCTTGCCCTTGAGCTGGTCGGCGCTGGTGATCTTGGCCTTGTCGGGGGAGACCACGCCGATGGAGACCTTCATGTACGGGCTGGCGAAGTCGACGACCTGCTTGCGCTCGTCGGTCACGGTGAAGTTGGCGAGCACGAGGTCGACCTTGTCGGACTTGAGGGCGTCCACGCGGCCGTCGGCGTTCACCTGGACCCAGTCGACCTTCACGCCGAGGTCCTTGGCCACCTGGTTGCCGAGGGCGACGTCGTAGCCGGCGCGGGTGCCGTCGTTCTTCACGTAGCCGTAGGGCGGCAGGTCGCCGAAGGTGGCGATGCGGATGGTGCCGGCCTTCTTGATCTGCTCGACGGTCTGGCCCTGCTGGGAGGAGGCCGAGCCGTCGGAGCTGCTGGAACCGCCGCAGGCGGCGAGTGAGATCATGGTGACGCCAGCCAGAACACCGGCGATGACCTTCTTGAGTGTATTCATCGTTACTGTCCTCTCTATGTGATGAATCCCTTTAGAAAACTTGGAAAATCCGGGAACCCGGAAGACGCCTCCGCCTACTCCTCGTCGCTGATCGGCGCCATGCTTTCAAGGAACGCCTTGGCACGGTCGGTTTCGGGGTTGGCGAAGAAGCCGTGTCCGGACTGCCTCTCGAGGATGACACCGTTTTCGAGGAAGAGCACGGTGTCGGCCACGCGGCGGGCGAATTCCATCTCATGCGTCACCACAATCATGGTCATGTGGTGTTCGGCCAGGCCGAGCATGAGTTCGAGCACCTCGCGCACCATCTCCGGGTCGAGCGAGGCGGTCACCTCGTCGAACAGCATGAGCTCGGGGTTCATGGTCAGCGCGCGCACGATGGCGATGCGCTGCTTCTGTCCGCCGGAAAGCTCGCGCGGGTACGCGTTCTTGTACTCGCTCAGCTGCACGTCGGCGAGGAGCTTGTCCATCTGCTGCTCGACCTCGGCCTTCGGGCGCTTCTGCACCTTGGTGGGGCCGAGCAGGATGTTCTGCGCCACGGTGAGGTTCGGGAACAGATCGTAGCTCTGGAACACCATGCCGATCTCGGTGCGCAGTTTGCGCCATGTCTTCTCCGAGCCGTCGATGGGCTTGCCCTTGAACGAGATGGTGCCGCCCTGGATGGTCTCCAAGCCGTTGAGGCAGCGGATGAGCGTGGACTTGCCCGACCCGGAGGGGCCGAGCAGCACGAACACCTTGCCGCGGGGCACGTCGAAGCTGATGTCCTTGAGGACCTCGTGGTCTCCGTACGCCTTCTTGAGATGCTGCACGGACAGCAGGATCTCGTCGTTGTTCGAATCAGCCATTGTTACGCTCCTTGGCACGCTTCTCCAGGGCCCGGGCGATCATCGCCAGGGGCCAGCACACGATGAAATACAGCAGGAACACGAATCCGTACACCCAGAACGCGGAATCCGGGTGGGCCATGCGGTTCGCCTCCATGATCTGCTGACCGACGGTGACGACGTCGATCACGCTGATGAGCAGCAGCAGCGAGGTGGTCATGATCACGCGCGCCGCCAGGTTGATGGTCGCCGGCACCATGAGGTTCACCGACTGGGGGAGCCTCACGTACCACAGCAGCTGCAGGCCGTTCATGCCCAGCGCCTTGC
Organism: Bifidobacterium saimiriisciurei; assembly: GCF_010667655.1. Taxonomy (GTDB): domain Bacteria; phylum Actinomycetota; class Actinomycetes; order Actinomycetales; family Bifidobacteriaceae; genus Galliscardovia; species Galliscardovia saimiriisciurei. Next base: position 152,942 of record NZ_WHZU01000002.1, on the reverse strand, counting down.
CGGCGTCGACCTGATGCTCGGGCACGGAGATGAGCGCACCGCGCACGACGTCGCTGATCTCGGCGGCGACCCACAGGCCGAACGCCACCACGGCGATGGTCTCGCCGTCCACCTGCACACCCATCTCGCGCGGCAGGATGTAGTAGAAGAGGAACAGAATGACCAGCGTCGGTATGATGCGGAAGAACTCCAGATACAGGCGCAGCACGGCACGCAGCACCGGATTGTGCATGATGCGCAGCGCGCCGAGCACGACGCCCAGCGGGATGCCGAAGATCAGCGCCAGTCCGGCCACGCTCACCGACGTCCACAGGCCTCCGAGCAGACGGGTGAGGTTGTCGCCCGTGAGCAGGATCGTCCAGCCGGAGTCGGCGGCCAGCACGGTCGTTGCGGAATCAATCGCCGAAAGTACCACGACGGACCCTCCTTTCGAGCAGCGTCAGCACGACGGACAGGGGAATGAGGATGATGGCGTAGGCGACGACCAGCATGAGCAGGTATTCGTCGGTGCGGTAGTACATGCCGATGAGGTCGCGGGCCGTGTTGGTCAGCTCCGGCACGGCGATGACGGTGAACACCGACGTCTCCTTGACCAGGAAGATCGCGTTGGCGGCCACAGCCGGCACGCTGCGCGTCAGTCCCTGGGGGAGCGTCACGTGGCGCACCATCTGCAGCGGGGAGAGTCCCAACGCCTTGGCGGATTCCACCTGAATGGTCGGGATGCCGCTGAATCCTCCGCGGAACGCGCCGGACATGTAGGCCGCGCCGAGCAGCGAGATGCCGATGATGGCGCACGCCTGGGCGCTGAGCTTGATGCCGATCGATGGGAAGCCGTAGTACAGGAAGAACAGCTGGATCAGCAGCGGGGTGTTACGCAGCAGCTCCTCGAACGTGGCGCAGATCTGGGAGAGGACCGGCACCTTGTATTCGCGCAGCAGCGCGATGACCAGCCCCAGGATCGTCGCCAGCACGACGCCGATGGCCGAAAGCTCAAGCGTCAGTACGAAGGCCTTGCGGAACAGGGGCAGGGCCTGTTGGATGACTTGCCAGCTCATCGTGAACCCTCCTCCGATCCGTGAATTCTTGTCTCTATCTCTTTGCTTTGCATGAGTCTTTTCTCTTGAAAACGTCTGTGAATACCATACGGGTTTTTCGACCGCCCGAAGAACGCCATCGGTCGTGAAGCGGCTCGATGGCGTTTGCGGGAGGATGACGTCAGACGTTTGACGGACGGTGCCGAGGCGCCGGCCATTATCTATGAAAACGTTGCGGTCATTGATGTTTTGACGTGGCGTACGCCGGTCGTCAAAGCGTCGAGCCCATGAAGGGACCTCCCATGGTTATGAACATCGTTTATGACGTGCTATCAGCAAATCAATAACCACCATAACAAAACTTTGGTGTGTCGTGATTGCGTCGTCGGAATTTCGTTATAGGAAACATGATTACCTCCTATAAACGGCATTTATAAGGAAGGTTCTTCATGGATGCCGCAGGGTCCGGCGGGCGGCCCGCCGATGTCCCCCGAACCCTTAGACTGGGAGACATGTCTTTAACTATTGGAATCGTCGGTCTGCCGAACGTCGGCAAGTCCACCATGTTCAACGCGCTGACCCGCAACAACGTGCTTGCGGAGAACTACCCGTTCGCCACCATCGAGCCGAACACCGGCATCGTGCCGCTGCCCGACAAGCGCCTGCCCGTGCTCGCCAAGCTCGTGCACACCGAGAAGATCGTGCCCGCCACCGTCACGTTCGTCGACATCGCCGGCATCGTCAAGGGCGCCTCCGAGGGCGAGGGCCTGGGCAACAAGTTCCTGGCGAACATCCGCGAGGCCGACGCCATCTGCGAGGTCGTGCGCGCCTTCGAGGACGACGACATCGTGCACGTCAACGGCAAAATCGACCCTGCCGACGACATCGACACCATCAACACCGAACTCATCCTCGCCGACATGCAGACCATCGAGAACGCGCTGCCGAAGCTCGAGAAGGACCTGCGCGGCAAGAAGATCGAGCCCGCGTACTTCGAGGCCGTCAAGAAGGCCAAGGAGATCCTCGAGGCCGGCGAGACCATCGACCACGCCGCCGCCGCGGGCAAGATCGACAAGGCCGACGTCTACGATCTGCACCTGCTCACCGCCAAGCCGTTCATCTACGTGTTCAACGTGGACGACGACGAGCTGCAGAACGACGACCTGAAGAAGAAGCTCGCCGACTCCGTGGCCCCCGCCCCGGCCGTGTTCCTCAACGCTCAGTTCGAGGCCGACCTCACCGAGCTCGACGAGGCGGATGCCCGCGAGATGCTCGAGGATGCGGGACTGGCCGAATCCGGCCTCGACCAGCTGGCCCGCGTCGGCTTCGACATCCTCGGCCTGTCCACCTTCCTCACCGCAGGAGAGAAGGAGGTGCGCGCCTGGCAGATCCACAAGGGCTACACCGCCCCGCAGGCCGCCGGCGTCATCCACACCGACTTCGAGAAGGGCTTCATCAAGGCCGACATCGTCTCCTACGACGACTTCGTGGCCGCCGAAGGCTCCATGACGAAGATCAAGGAGGAAGGCAAGCTCCGCCAGGAGGGCCGCGACTACGTCATGCAGGACGGCGACATCGTCGAGTTCAAGTTCAACGTGTCGAAGTGATTGCTTCATAGCGTCGAGGGCCTTGGAATCCCAACGATTCCAAGGCCCTTGTCTATACTGTATTCAGTTGTTGTTGTTGTATGGAGCCACATCGTGATGAGCGCGGTGCATTGGGCATCTGATCGGAGGAAACGGATATGACCAGCTATGTGTTGCGTCTGTATGACACCCCGCTGCTCCGGTTTGATGCCGCGTACGGTGAAGGGCTGTTGGCCGGTAAGGTCGAGGCCCGTATTCGCTGGTTCGACGAGTCGAAGCGGACGTTGTTGCCGTTCCCGTTGGCCCCTCAGCCGGATGATGCGAAGCTCACCGCTTGGCTGGAACGGCGCACCATTCCGAAGAATCGTGAGTTCGCGGCTCAGATCCTTGCACAGGCCGGACTGAACATCGCGGATACACTCGGCATCATCGACCTGTGCAAGGGGTTGTCGGTCAACGACTCGTTCTGGGTCGAACGGGACGATGAGAATCTCAGGTTCGCGGACATCAATCTGTATGACAATCCGCTGGATGAAACGCTTGCCATCGTGGCGTATACGGGGTACACGTCAAGTGAGAAGCATGCGATAGGCCTGTCAAGCGAATGGACAACGGACGGGCAGTTCCCGAAGGCATGGCGGCACACAGGCAATGGATTGGAGTTGTGGAAGGCCGGTTCCGAGGGGTATGCGAACGCCGGACTGGAGCCGTATTCCGAGTATCTTGCCTCGCAGCTGGCGCGCAAGCTTGGCGTGAATGCGGTCGATTACCATATCGCCCGTTGGAAAGGCAAGCTGGCGTCGGTGTGCCCGTCGATGAACACAAAGGACGTGTCGTTCGTGCCGTTCTACGCGGCCACGCAGCTCGCATCGTTCCCGGAGATTCTCGCGGCTGCCCGTGCTGTGTCGGAAACATCGTTCGAGGCGATGCGCACGATGCTTGTCTTCGATGCGCTCATCGTCAACCAGGATCGTCATGCCAACAACCACGGGTTCCTACGTGACAACCATACCGGACGCATCCTAGGCCCGGCACCTCTATTCGATCACAACATGTCGTTGTTCAAGAACGACATGCGTGCCGACTGGGAGCGTGATGCGTGGACGCCGAAGGTACTGGAGGAACGTCAGCCGTCGAACTCGCGCATGACGTTTTACGATCAGTGCGAGGTCATCATGGGGGTCGCGCAGCATGAGATGCTGCGTAAGGCATTGGACGTCACGTTGGAGAACGATCCGACGTATCCGCTTGAGGACGGCCGCATCGAGGCGTTGAACGACTATCTGCACGCCGCGGCCCGCACACTGCTCGACATCCCCGTGGTGAACGAATCTAAGCTCACCGCACAGCTCGATGCGCTGCGGCCTGCGATTGAAAACGCGCCCGTGATTCTCAACGACAGCCTGCTTGAGAAGGGATAATCGGACGAGTTCAAGTTCAGCGTGAGCAAGTGATTACTAAGTAGCGTCGATGGCCTTGGAATTTAACGATTTCAAGGCCCTTGTCAAATGCGGAATTGCTGGTTGTGATGGTGTGGTCTGTGTTGGGAATGGTATATCGCCGGGGTCTGCGCCCGGCGTGATGGACGATCGGGCCGAATGGGAAGCCACGGGTGTCAATCGTGGACACAATCGCGTTTTATGTAGTGCGAAACGGAGCCTCTCCCTCACTCGGTATTCTGTAATGGAACCATGACCAACAACATCAGCACCAACAACTCAGCAATCTCCATTCAGGTTATGGTGGCCGGCCGTGTGCGTGTCTCGCCCGATTTGCCTTTCGGCAACGGGTGCGGGCTGATCCGCGGTTCTGGCTTCTTCGTGCCCGCCTCCAGGCGCATCTGGCTGCCCGTGTGCGCGTTCCTCGTCACCACGCCGCATGGCCGTATCCTGTTCGACACCGGCTGGGATCGGGGCATGAGTCCGAACGGTGTTTACGATCGCGGGGCGCAGATCCGCTCGCTTGGCTCATGGGCGTTGTACCGGGTTAACCAGGGCGTCGTGGGACCGGGCATGACCGTGCCCGAACAGCTGGCCGGGCAGGGCCTGTCCTCGGCCGATCTTGACGTGGTGGTGGTCTCCCATCTCGACTGCGATCACGCGAATGGACTGCGCGGTGTGCGGGGCGCCCGCCGCATCATGGTGTCCGCGGATGAGATGCGCTGCGCCACGCGGTTCCCGAACCGTCTCGTGCGGTTCGACGCCTCGTGGTGGCAGGGAATCGATCTCGACCTGTATGACTGGAATGACACCGAGGGGCCCGTCGGTAGGTCTTACGATCTGTTCGGCGACCGCAGCGTGCATCTCATCAACATCCCTGGCCACACCGACGGACAGGTGGCCATGAAGGTCATGGCACCGTCGGGCCGGTACGTGCTGCTGTTCGCCGACGGCGGTTACGCCACGCGATCATGGAGGGACATGGTTACGTCGGGCATCGTCTACGACCGTCACGCGCAGCGCTCATCGCTCGCATGGATCCGCGAGCAGAGTATGTCGCCGATGTGCGTGCGGTCGATCGCCTGCCACGACACGGCGAACCGACCCGAGACGATCTTGCTGAGCTGAAACGACGCATGTCACGGCACGATCAGTGCGTCCAGCGCGCCGAACACCGTGTTGACGATCCCGTCCACTCCTTGCTCGTGCACCTTGGATGGGTCGTGCAGCCAGAACGCGGTGGCTGACACCATCGAGGAGGCGACGATCTCCAGAATCAGCTCGCGGTTGACGGTGGGGCGGCGCGGGCCTTCCAATCGTGGTGCCCCACTGCCGTCGGTCATGCGTTGTCGGCATTGCCGTTTGATGGCGTCCTTCCATCGCTCAATGAACTGCACGTCGGGTGCTGAGACGAGTAGTGCTCGGAACGCGTTTTCGTTGGATCGGATATAGGCCAATGTGGGCATGAGCGTGATGTGCGACGCACCGCAACCATTCTCGTCGTCAGTGTCTCTGATGGTCAGTGGCTTATTCAGTTGCTCTAGGTCCTCCACCAGTCGGCGCTCCAATGTCTCGAGGACCTCGCCAACGTGGTGGTAGTGCGCATAGAACGTGCTGCGAGCCACGAACGCTTTCGCGCACAGCGTCTTGACCGATGGCAGCTCGACGTGTCCCGTCGGCCCGGCCGGATCGATGCCTTCGTTGAGCAGATCGATGAGCGCGCGCTCGATGGCGTGCTCGACGTCGTCCCGCGGCTTCGGTGCGACGGGCGGCGGATCGGCGTGTGAGGTCTCCATGTTTTAACTCATATCCGCTATTCCGGACAGATGAACTTAGACTGGTTTCGATGTAAAAACGGAGCGCGACATCTCTTATTAGACAGCTATATCCTGGTTCAGGATGCGCGTCCCGGTTCGTGGGGCTTCGCCGGTCTCATGCAGAAATACCGGTACGTTGCCGGCAGACTCGCCGTCAAGACGGATGGCCGATTCGTCGACCGCACCAGCCGGTACGCGGGGAATGGGCGACTGTTGCAGTAAGGCAAGTCGGTCGAGTTCAAATTTAATGTCTCAAAGTGATCGCCGCATAGCGCCGAGGGCCTTGGAATCACTGGGATTCCAAGGCTCTCGTTGTTTCATCGCGTATTACCTCGCCTCGTCTCAGACCAATGGTGCGGAATGCGAATGCCGACATGCGTCAGTCACGCTATCTCTCGCACGTGGGAGTGGGCAATGTGATCCGATTACCAGCGACGGCGCTCCTGCTGCGGGAATATACTCAAGATGGAGATTTAACTCATATGAGGTATCGGATGGGAGGTGCGGCATGCCGGAGCTGAGTCGGTTCTTCGGGACAGAACGAGAGCGAGTATCACAAGCCACACGTCCATGTGTATTACGGCGATTTCAAGACATCCATCGGCATCGACGGTGAACTGTTGGCCTGCTCCCTTCCCGCCAAGCAGTACAAGCTGGTGGCGGCATGGCTGGTGCTGCATGGGGATGAGCTGTACAAGGCGTGGAACGAGGCCGTGTCCGGACGTCCGTTCGACCGTATCAAGTCGCTTTCGTGAGGAAGGGAGCCCGTCATGTTCGAGGTAAACGGCATCCTGTATGCGGATGAACCCGCTCAGGAGCTGGAAGTCCGGTCGGCTCGCGTTGCGGATGACCGCATCATGCTGGTGACGTTCTCCACCGGTGAGACGCGCCTGTGCGATTTCACCGAAATGTACGACGATGTTCCCTCCTTTGCTCCGCTGCGTGATGAGAAGACGTTCGAGGACTTCCATATCGATCACGGGGTCCTGACCTGGTGTGACGGCGATATCGACATCTCTCCCACGTATCTGTACGAACATTCGTATGAGTACATCGCTCATGGCGAACTGGTTTCGGTGTGATGTCGTAAAGCGACATCACACCGAGTTCAAGTTCTTCTCAACGTCTAAGAAGTGATTGCCGAGTAGTGTCATGGTCTCGGACGGGGAGCATGTCCTAGAACCTCTGCGCTACGTGTGCGACCAATGGCAACATGGCAACGGCCAGCACAAACGTCATCGCCAGAACCGCTCCCGCTGGATAAACGCTGTACGCCCAGCCGTATGCGATCTGCCCGAGAGGCTGGGCGCACATGCTCGTGGAGAGCGCGAGCGACATCACCTTGCCGGTCATGTCCTCGGGGCAGCTCATCTGGATCGCCGGCACGGCTATGAGGTTCGCGAGGGTGATGGCGACCATGGTTCCGCAGGTGCTCGCCGTGAGCGTTGCAAGGCGCACTCCATCGCCGGCGGGAAGTGTCATGACGAACGCCTGAGGCAGGATGGTGAGCGAGAAGGCGGCGATTGTTGTCGGGAATCGTCGCTTGGAAAGCGACTTCGCGGCTCGTCCTCCGACGAGAGCGCCAAGCAGTCCGGATACTCCCACGAGACCATATGCAAGACCGTACGCCGTGGAGCCGAACCCCAGCACGGTCCGCACCATGTAGGGGAAACCGACCTCCGCATAGCCCGTCACCAGAAAGTTGAGCGCAGCGCAGAGCAGCACCAGATGCAGTACATGGGGACGCTTGCGAGTGAGGAAACGTCCGGCGCGCACAAGATCATCGAGGGCTGAGGGGCGCCCATCGTCACCGCGCTCGGGCGCGCCGAGCCGGATGAAGCACTCCACGACTGCGGCCGTGACGAATCCCACGATGGTGACGCCCATCATTGGCATGGCGCCCACCGCCGCGTAGAGCACGCCGCCGAGCACGGCCGGCACGAGCGTGCTCGTCTGGTTCACCACGTTCACCACAGCCATCGCGCGACGCATCACGTCCTCACCGTGGGAGCGGAACATCTGCGGCAACGCCGCCTGCACCGTGGGCGTCTCCATGGCATCGAGCACGGCGAGCACCACCTGCATCACGGCAATCGCCGCCAGATTGAATCCGGTAGCCGAGAAAATCGCCGCGCAAATGAGCACCGTTACGGCGGAGAGCGTGTCGAGCACCACCATGATGGTCCGACGGTTCCTGCGGTCCGCCACCACGCCGCCAAGGGGCGAGAGGAGAATCGTGGGCAGAATACTCGCCGTGAGGATGGAGGCGAACGCCGCGGCCGAGCCGGTCTCGTCAAGCACCCACATGGACATGGCGAACCGCAACATGAGGTTGGCGAAGAGCGATATGCCGAGACCTGCGACAAGCAGATAGAAGTCGCGTACGCGAAGAGGGTCCGCGGCTGGGCTGCTTTGCGGTTGAGTCGTGTATTCGGACGTGTTCGTCATTATTGAATTCCTTTCCGTGGCATTCATGGACATCCATTCAGACCGACCGTCGGTCTGTTATGGTGATAAAAAATGCGCCACGGCAAAGGACGCACAAACGTCCTTTCACCTGGGCGCCATAATTTGCAAACCAGCGTGCCCGGGTACGTCCTATGCGGACGCCGCTTCCCCCTCTGGCATCAGGGCTGTGAGGCCCTTGACCGCTCGTGGGATGAGCGTCTCGTCGAACACCGGCACGCCGATGGCGTCAAGCATCGTGGCGAGGCAGCGGATGCGCCGTTCCATGTCGGTACGGTCGGCGGGATAAAAGCAGGGCATGAGCCAATAGTTGCCGAGGAGCGAAAGCAGCTGCGCCGCCTCCTCGGGATATGCTGTGGGAATCGAGCCGTCCTGCACGCCCATATCGATGAGCGAGCGGAAGGACTCCGGTAGCCTCGTTGACCAGAAGCGCATATTCGCGGTGAAGAACGCGGGATCCTTGAGGAGTGCGAGCTGGGATCGAACGAGATCCAAGTGATCGGGGGCGTCCACGGCGGAAATGACGAGTGCACGCAACTTCTCCAACGCGCTCATGTCATCACGCTCGATGAGTTCGTCGAGGAGACGCGCGGTGACGGCCCACTCGTCGGCGTTCAGCTGGTCGAGAATCGCCTCCTTCGATTTGAAATGGTGATAGAGCCCGCCCTTGGAAAGACCTAGATCGTTCAGGATGTCCTGAACGGATGTCTTCTCGTAGCCCTTCTCGGCGAAGAGCCTTCGCGCGGAATTGAGGATTCGTCGTTCGGTGTCCTCGTGGTGCGTATGGTGCGCCATGACCTCCTCCTTTCCTTTCTTCCCCAGAGCATACAGACCGTCGGTCGGTCTGTCAAGTGCTCGAATAGATCTTCATGCGTTGTGCTTGAATATCCACAACACGGCAGGATGAAAACCAACAAACATCGAGCTTCAATTCAATGTGTCTGAGGACAGATAAATGACTTTTGAAATGACACGATTTCACTTCTGGATGACTATCCGTCGGCTGCGCAAGTGGGGGGATGGACGGCTGTTGCGGTACGGCAAGTCGGTCGAGTTCACGTTCAGCGTCTCGAAATAATGGATTCTCCGCTCCCGAGGGGAACGGCGAAGGAACGTAACTGAAATCATGCCGAGTGGGGCTCCGCTCCGGTAATCGTCCGGAACGAAGCCCCACTCGCAAAAGCCCAAAAACCTCAGTGCTCCGGCAGTATCTCGCCCATGGAGAACAGCGCGGCCTCGCCGCCGAGGCTCACGCGGCCGCCGCCGACCGATGCGTGGATGACTCCTCCGCGTTCGGACGCCTGACAGGCCACCAGATTCGACTTGCCGAAACGACGGCTCCAATAGGGGAGGATATGGCAGTGACCGGAACCGCAGACCGGGTCTTCGACTATGCCGAGTTTCGGCGCGAACGAACGCGAGACGCAGTCGAAGCCCGTTCCCGTTTCGCCGGCCGCCGTGACATTGACCAGCAGTCCATCCAGCTTTGCCAGCAATGCCATATCCGGTGTCAGACCTCGCACGGCCCTTTCGCCGTCCATTACGCACAGCAGATCACGGCCCAGCCATGCCTCGACGGGCCTCGCACCCAGCGCCTGTTCCATCGCATCGGTGACGGGAACCGGCGCAAGGTCATAGGCGGGAAAATCCATGACGAAGATCTCCCGACCCGATTCGTTCCGCCGTCGTATCACGGATAATTCGCCGCTCATCGTATGGAATCGCGCCTCGTCGGCTTCCGGCTCCACGAAATGCAGCACCACATAGGCGGACGCGAGGGTGGCGTGGCCGCACAAATCAATCTCGCCGCCCGGTGTGAACCATCGCAGACGGTAACCCCCAGGCTCGCTCACGACGAATGCGGTCTCCGAAAGCCGGTTCTCCATCGCGACGTCCGCCATCAATTCGTCGGACGGCCAAGAGGGCGGCAGGCACACCGCGGCCGGATTCCCCCTGAAAACCCTGTCGGTGAACGCATCGACCACATACTGTTGCATAACGTCATTGTAACCGCGTTGGTGAGCGATAACCGTCGGTGGATCGACGGAGACCGTTCCGGTATGGGCCCCGTCCCGCACGATCCTCGGAATAGAACCCCATGCAGGAAACACCGATTGAATAATCGGCATGATGTTCCTCCCGCAGAAGGCTCATACGACTTTGCCGACGATTTGTGACCGATTGCGCTCAAACGTTTTGTGAGCGGTAACCATTGGCGGTACGCTATATCAGTCCCGAATACGAATACTTCCCATATGAGAGGAAAGAGAGCCTCCATGAAGAAGAGCCTGCTGTCCATCGCCGCCGGAGCCTTCGTGCTCGGCGCCGCCGAATTCGTGATGATGGGCATCCTGCCCCAGGCCGCCTCGGCCACACACGTCTCCATCCCCACGGCCGGCCACTTCATCTCCGCATACGCGATCGGCGTATGCGTCGGCGTGACCATGCTCGTCTTCGGCCGCAAGACCAGTCCCAAGCATCTGGTGATCCTGTTCATGGCGCTCGCCCTCATCGGCAACGCCATGAGCGCGGCCGCGCCGAACGCCATCGTTCTCGTCATCGCCCGTTTCATCGCAGGCCTGCCGCATGGCGCGTTCTTCGGCACCGGCACAGTCATAGCGAAGGCGCTCGCCGACAAGGGGCATGAGGGCAAGGCCGTGTCCGTTATGGTCACCGGCCAGACCATCGCCAACATGTTCGGCGTGCCCGCCGGGACCCTGCTCGCCGAATACCTAGACTGGCGTCTTGCCTTCGTGATCTTGGCGCTTGGCTCGGCACTCACCATCGTGCTCACGCTGGCTTGGATGCCGCTCATCCCCGCCGTGCCGGACGCCGGCCTCGCCGGGCAGTTCCGCTTCCTCGCCAAGCCCGGTCCGTGGCTGGTGCTCGGAGCCGTGTTCGTCGGCAACTCCGGCGTGTTCTGCTGGTGGAGCTACGTCTCTCCATGGCTGCAGAAGACCGGCGGCTACGATTCGCAGTTCGTGCCATTGCTCATGATGCTCGCCGGATTCGGCATGGTCGTCGGCGGTCTCGCCGGCTCGCATCTGGCCGACCGGTGGCTTCACGCCGCGACGGCTTCCGCAGGGCAGGCCATCTCCGCCATAGGCCTGCTTATGGTGTTCCTCGTTCCGGGGAACCTCGTCACCTGTGCCATCCTCACGTTCTGGATCGCGTTCGGGCTGTTCTTCATCAACGGTCCGCAGATGCTGCTCATGGCCGACGCCGGCAAGGGCGGCGGCGAGCTCATCGGCGGCGCCGCCGTGCAGATCGGCTTCAACGGCGGCAACGCCGTGGGCTCACTGGTCGGCGGCATGGCGTTGAACGCCTCCGGCATGAACTACCACGTCACCGGACTGGCGGGTCTACCGTTCACCGTGGTCGCGGTGCTGCTGCTCGCCACATTCGCTCTGCGCTACGAACGCAAGGAAGCGCGCTGATTTACCTTGGCTGATTCGTTCTTCCCGTTTCCATGCCTTGATAGCTGACGTCTCGTAGAGCCGAGGCCACGCGACGGATGTCATCCGGCGTGGTGCGGCAGCATCCGCCGATGATCGTGGCTCCCTCGGCAAACCATTCCGAAGCGAGCCGGGCGATATCCAGACCTCCGGGATTCGGTGTCCACGTCTTGGTTCCGGGATGGTAGACATCGCCGTTGTTCGGATAGGCGATAATCGGCTTCGATGTTGCGCGACGAATGATGTGGACAGCAGGGGAGACCGTCTCCGGCGGCACGCAGTTGACGCCAATCGCCGCAATCTGCGGATTGCCGTCAAGCTCGGCCACGGCCTTCTTGAGTGGCGTTCCATCGCACAGATGCCCCGCATCCTGCAGACTGAACGACACCCATGCCTGTGTTCCCGCGAATTCATCGTTCAATAATCCGACCAAAGCCCGCACCTCGCCGATATTCGGCATCGTCTCGAACGCGAACAGATCCACGCCGGCATCGGCAAGCGCCTGCATACGCGGACGATGGAAATCGCGATACTCCGCGTCGGACAGCGCATAGTCTCCCGTGTATTCGCTGCCATCCGCCAGAAACGCGCCATACGGCCCCACGCTGCCGGCGACGACAAGCGGACGGTCGGCGGTCTCGTCGTCCGTGTGCGCCCTGCGATACTCCTCCCGAGCGGCGATGGCCTCCTCCGCGGCGACGGCGATCAGACGTCTGGACTGCTTTCCCGATAATCCCAGCTTCTCAAACGCCGGAACATTCGCCTGATACGAATCGGTGATGGCGATGTTCGCTCCCGCCTCGAAATAGGCCCGATGCACGTCACGGATGATTCGCGGACTGTCGACGAGTGCCGTCGCGGACCATAACGCACTCGCCGTGTCCACGCCCTGCCGCTCCAGTTCCGTCGCCATCGACCCGTCCACGATAAGCGGCGACTGTCGCCGCAAAGCCCCGTCAAAAACATCATCCATAGGCAATATGGTAGACACTGGGGAATGTCCGTTTCGTCGTCGATTGCTACATTGGATGTTGAATTTGGGTGGATGGCGGGGCAAGCGTGCCATTGCCATAAGAGAACATGAACGAAGGAGCGAACCCATGCGGCGACCGATCATGAAGAACGAGGCGTTCCTACGCAGGGCATCCGAGCCGGCCACGCAGGACGACCTGCCGGTGGGCGACGATCTGAGGGACACGCTTGAGGCCCATGCGCACGAATGCGTCGGCATGGCGGCGAACATGATCGGCGTTTCCAGACGTGTCATCGTGTTCGCCGACGAACTGATCGGACGCAACATGGTCATGTTCAATCCCGAGATCGTCGACAAGGCAGAACCGTATGCGGCGAGCGAGGGATGCCTGTCGCTGACGGGGGAGAGGAACACCACACGCTACCGCCGCATCACCGTCACCTACCGCGACCGTCGCTGGCGTGAACGCACCGCACGGTTCGAGGACTTCACCGCTCAGATCATCCAGCACGAGGTCGACCACTGCAACGGCGTCATCATCTGACGGCGTTCGACACATATCGACCGGCAAGAACGTCAATCATCGCAGGAGGTCAATGCATATGACAGACGATACCGTACGAGAAAACTCCTCCTATCAATTGCCCGAGGGGTTCGAGCATTGCTCGAAGCTCAGGCCCGTCGTCGAGGCGAAGACCGCGCTCGACAGGGTGAAGGCCATCGTCGACATCCTCTATTCGCCCGGCGGCTGCCCGTGGGACGGCAAGCAGACCAATCGCACGCTGCTCAAGCATCTGCTTGAGGAGACCTACGAATACATCGACGCCGTGGAGACCGACGACCGTGACAACATGCGCGAGGAGCTCGGCGATGTGCTGCTCCAATCCATATTCCAGGCGCGCGTATGCGAAGCCGACCCCGACGATCCGTTCGACATCGACGAGGTCGCCGACCGGCTGGTGAACAAGCTCATCACCCGTCATCCTCACGTGTTCGTGCCTGACGACGACGCTGCAGCACCGTCTTCCGGCTCCGAATCCCCGGAGGATACGCTTGCCCTGTGGGAAAAGGTCAAGCAGAAGGAGAAGCATCGCAAGTCCGTGCTCGAGGGCATCTCGCACACGCAGGGTGCGTTCCTGCGCGCCGCGAAGGTCGTCTCCCGCGTCTCCAAGTCACCGCATGCCGAAGAACTGTTCGGTGCCTTCGGCGGAATCGACGATGCCGATTCCATGGCGGAGTCCCGACCCGACGCCTTCGCCGACGAGATACTCGCCGTCATCCGTCGGGCCCAGGCCGACGGAGTGGATGTGGAGGCCGCTCTGCGCAACCGTCTGCGCGATGTCGAAACGGATATCGCACGGCGCGAGGGGACCATCGCCGGACGCGAGGCCCAGACCGACTCATCCGAAAGCTGATTTCCGCATCGAAGGGCAACGAGGGCAACGGGGAAGGACCGGCATGGGCAACATCGTCGATTACGTGCGCAACGAGTTTCGCGACTTCGCAGAACTGGAGTTCAACGAGGTCGATTCATTGGTGTTTTCGGAACTGGCCTACATGCATGCGCCGCAAGTCGTGCCCCGATACGGCCGCGCCAGATCCGTGGACACCGTGCCGATCACGATGCTGCTGCGGGCCGAGGACTACCCCCGCATGTTCGATACGGGGTCCGAGCGGCTCAACGCATCGCGGGCCGACCTGCTGCGCGCGATCTGCGAGTCCCCGCGATTCCGCGGGCTGCGGGTGGGGGAATATGTCGAACGATATGACGTCGGCGAGGAGATGCAGTTCGCGGCCATGACCTTCGACCTCGGCGACTGCGCGGGAATCGGAAGGGCCCGGCCCGCCAGGAGCCCCAAAGGCTCCGCCGTCGGCGACGCCGTGATGAACGGACTGCTGTACGTGGCCTTCCGCGGCACCGATGGCACGCTTGTCGGGTGGAAGGAGGACTTCAACATGGCGTTCCGGTGCCCGGTGCCGGCGCAGCGGAACGCCATGGCCTATCTCGAATCCATCATCGACCGGTCCGCGGGCTTCCCCGGCGGTCATGCTCCGGCTGTGATGGTCGGCGGACATTCCAAGGGCGGCAACATGGCGGTGTATGCCGCCACCGGCATCGTGCAATCCGATCTTGACGGTATAGGGGAGCGGGCGCGTCGCCTTGGCCTGGTGCCGTCGCCATCGGCCCCCGTCACCGGTCGGTCCGAACGAATCGGCGCGGTGTTCTCCCATGACGGTCCGGGACTGCCCCAATCGACGGCCGACACGGCGGCATTCCATGCCATCGCCGGACGCATACACAAGACCGTGCCGGAATCCTCGATCATCGGAATGCTGCTGCATACGGTGAATGACTATACCGTGGTCATATCGGACGAGACCGGCATCATGCAGCATATGGGGCTCAGCTGGCAGGTGGCCGAAGGCGCCCGCTCCGGCGAATCCGGCGGGTTCCGCACGGCCGAAACCATCGGCGACCCCGCCGCCTATATCGGCAGGGTCGTGGACGCATGGCTGGAGGCCGTGCCTCCCGAACGCCGCCGCAAGGTCATCGACGAAACCTACCAGATCTTCGCCGCCGCCGGATACGACCGGTTTTCCGAGCTGGCCGCGAACTGGTCCACGGCGCTGCCGAAGATTCTCGACGCGGCGCGCGGTACCGACCGCGAGACCCGCACCCTGCTGTTCGACGTGTTGAAGACACTGTCGGCAAGTGCCGTCAGATCGCTTGGCGCATAGCCGCATCCACCGCGCGGTTCATGACCGCCGGACGATTGCGAAGGCAAGTCACAGATACGTGCTCCATCCGAGCTTGGCCGCCAGGATGACGCCGGCGAGCACCGCCGCCGCGCGCATGATTCTGGCGGGGATGCGGCGAGTGATGGGCGGCGCGATGTAGCTGCCGAGGAAGCATCCGGCGCACAGGGCGACGGCGAACGGCCAGTTGACGGATCCTCGCACGATGAACATGATGGCCGCGGTGATGTTCGCGCCGAATCCGATGACGGTCTTCAGCGCGTTGATCTCATGGAACTTGCCGATATGGCCGAGGTCGAGGATGGCGAGCGCGAACGTGCCGGCGCCCGCGCCGAAGTAGCCGCTGTAGATGCCGACGAAGCTCACGCCCAGCCACATCCACCACGGGTCCTTGCGCACGTCGTCCTTCGGTTTGGCCAGTTCGCGTTCCACGGCCTCACGCGCCTGCGCCGAATCCGGACCCAGCGCCTTGCCGACGGAGTCTCGGGCGTGGGCACGTTCTTTCGGGTTGAACGCGATGATGAGCGCGCTGAACAGGATGAGTGGCGGCACCAGATATTCGAACACGGCCGGGGGGAGTTCCAGCAGCAGCAGACCGCCGACGATACCGCCGACCACGCCTATGGTCGCATAGATGATGACGCGCGTGCGATGTCCGGTCAGCTCCTTGCGGGCGGAAAGGCATCCGCCCACGCCGGTGCCGACCACGCCCACGGTGTTCGTGGTGTTCGCCAATACCGGCGGCACGCCGATGGCCAGCAAGGCGGGATAGGAGACCAGCGACGAGGCGCCGACCGCGTAGCCGACGAACCCGGCGCCGATGCCGGCGAGCAGTACGAGCAGCAAAGTGACTACCGAGATTCCGGCAATGGTCATGGTCTTCCTCACATCATGTCGTCATCGAAAACGAATTGAACAACAAGCGAGCATAGCCATTCGCCACCGGTCGGTCGAACGTCTGACCGTAACGTGGACCGTTGCCGTATGTTTCATACGATTGCTTGTGTCCTCTATCATCGGCAGTGTCAGCGATAGGTGCTCCATCCCAGAACCCCAGCGAGAAGGACACCGGCGACCATGGCCACCATGCGCATGATATTCGCGGGAATATGGCGGGTGACGGGAGGGGCCAGCGCACCGCCGATGAAGCAGCCGGCGCCCAAGGCGATGGCGTACGGCCAGTTCACCGTGCCCCGCGCGATGAACAACACGGCGGCGGTGACGTTCGACCCGAATCCGATGACGGTCTTCAACGCGTTGATCTCATGGAACGACCCGACGCGTCCCAGCCCGAGCACGGCTATGGTGAGCGTGCCGGCACCCGCGCCGAAATACCCGTTGTACACGCAGGCGAACACCACGCCCAGCCACATCCACCACGAATCACGGCGTGGATCGTCTCGGTCCGGAACCGTTGCATTCGCATTTGCGATGCGTTTGCCGGGATCGGCCACGATGGTGATGGCGCTGAACAGGATGAGCGGCGGGGCGAGATACTCGAATACGACGGGCGGCAGCTCGATCAGCAGCAATGCGCCGGCTACACCGCCGATGACACCGATGACCGCATAGATGATGACTCGCGCGCGATGGCCGGAAAGCTCCTTGCGGGCGGAGAGCAGGCCGCCTATGTCGGTGCCCAGCATGCCCACGGTGTTCGTGGTGTCCGCCAATACCGGAGGCACGCCGATGGCCAGCAGCGACGGATAGGACACCAGCGACGCCGCACCGGTGGCATACCCTATGAAACCGGTGCCGAAACCTGCGATCAGCACCAGCAGCAGGGTGACCGCCGAAACTCCCGCAATGGTCATGACGCTCCTGTTCGATAACGGTCGGATGAGTACGAAACGCAACCGATGATAATCGTCGGGCAACGGTGCGGACGATATCCGGCCGTAACGTGGACTTCGGCGTTATCATCGAAGCGGAACCGCCGCGACCGGCATGGACGCCGGACGATGACCAAGGTCGGTAATCCGGTGATCAGGATCATCCACGGAAGGAACAACATGAGCACGAACACGGGAAAGAAACTCGCCATCGTCACCGGCAGCGCCATGGGCCTCGGCTATGAGCTCGCCCGACAGCTGATCGGCAGGGGCTGGTTCGTGGCCGGCATCGACTTCAACGAGGAGCGTCAGGTCGAACTGGCCAGGGAATTCCCCGCCGACTCGTACCATGGCTTCGTCGGCGATGTCTCCGACGAACTGTTCGTCAAGAAATCCGTGGCCGAAATCGCCGGAATCGGTCATATCGACCTGCTCATCAACAACGCCGGCCAGCCGTCGTTCAAGGAACCGGCGAAATACGAGGCCGCTGACGTGGACAAATGTCTCAAAGGGCTTAGGGGCATGATTCTGTGGAGTGTCGAGACGCTGCGCGTCACAGGGGAGCGGGATCTCAAGATTGCGAACGTCATGAGCACCGCCGCCACCCGGGGCAATGCGAACGAATCCGTGTACTGCGCCACCAAATGGGGGGAGAGGGGCTATACGCAGAGCCTCAAGGCCGCGTACAAGGGCAGCAGCGTGAAGGTCGTGGGCGTGTACCCTGGCGGCATCGACACCGACTTCTACCGCGACAGCCACGACTATGTGTCATTGGAGAAGCAGCACTCGTTCATGAGCCCTGCCGAGCTGGCGGAGGTTATCCTGTTCAATCTTGTCAACGACGCCAACCTCACCGTCTCCGACATCCTCATCGAACGAAACTACCGCTGAGTCGCCGATTGCCGGCGCCGTTGATCCGGCGGCGCGCCCGGTCAGCGGCGCCGCATCACGCTGTCGACCATGCCGATGACGACGCCCACTGCGGCCGGCGTAAGCCAGCCCAGCTGGGCGTCATACAACGGCAGCAGGCCAAGCGTCGCATCCAGCCACGGCAGCGCGCCGCCGAACACGGCGACAAGACTGGCGATGCAGCCGAGCGCCGCCACCGCGCCCACCAGCAGCACCGTCCAGAAGTACACGCGGGGGAACCGGTCGGCGAACACATGATGCGTCAGCGTCAGCGCCACCAGCACGATGGCCATGGGATACAGGGCCGAAAGCACCGGCACCGACACCTTGATGATCATGCTCAGGCCGGCGTTCGACACCACGAAGCTGAACACGGCGAAGATCGCGCCCCAGGTACGGTATTTCATGCGATGGCCCGCCACGACGGGAAAACGGTTCATGAAATACGTGCCGCAGGTCGAGATCAATCCGGTGCACACATTCAGACAGGCGATGACGAACACCAATCCCACGAACGCCGTGCCGAACGGGCCGAACAACGCGGCGGTCAGATTCGTCAGCACCGTGGCGCCCGTATCGTGCGCGGGATCGATTGCGGCTATCGAACCGGACGCCGCACCCATATATGCCAGCACGCCATAGATGATGATGAGCAGCATGCCGGTGCCGACGCCGGCGAGCGCCGTCTCCCTGCGCACCTGCGATTCGTCGCCGATGCCCCGCGAACGTACGTTCGCCGAGATCACGATGCCGAAATACAGTGCCGCCAGCAGGTCCATGGTCTGGTATCCGTCGAGGAAACCACGCGACACCTGACCGGAGACGTAATCGCCCATCGGTGCGGCGAATCCGCTGGAATGCCTGACGACGCAGGCCACGAACAGTACGGCGATGAGTGCCAGCAGCAACGGTCCCATGAAACGGCCCAGCGTTTTGGACAGCCTTTCCGGGTGTGCCGAAAGAATGAACGAGACGGCGAAGAACGTCGCGGAATAGAGGAGCTGGGGCAGCCATGAGAGCGTTTGCGGCATCGAGCCGGTGAACGGTACGATCGCCATCTCGAACGACGTGGTCGCCGTTCGGGGGATGGCGAAGCACGGGCCGATCGTCAGGATGATGGCGAGCCCCAGCAGCGAGGCGAATTTCGGGGACACTCGGCCCGCCAGCTGCTCGAACCCGCCGGCGAGCGAGACCGCCACCACGCCGAGAATCGGCAATCCCACGGCGGAGATGATGAAGCCGGCAGCCGCCATCGGCGTCATCGCGCCGGCCTGGGCTCCGACGAACGGCGGGAAGATGAGGTTGCCGGCGCCGAAGAACATGGAGAAGAACGTGAACGTCATCAGCACGCGGGCCCTGGAGCCAAGCCGGGCGGTCCTTCCGGATGCGGCGGTGGCGGTTTCGGCATGGTTGTCGGTGGTGTTGGCCATCATCTCTCCTCGTTCGGTATAGCGGCTTCCCATTGTCCCGACCGGGCGTGTCGCCGTCAACCGGATTTTTCCAGAATTTCACCAAGGGTTCCATCATCCGGTAGCGAACGGATGCGGGTCATCGGCTATGGTGAATACCACGATGAGGCATCGGTGCCTCGAACGTAACCATTGTGAACATGTGAAATGAGGTATACGGCATGGGAATGCCATTGGATCTGTACGTCATCCGACATGGCGAGTCGGAGGCGAATGTCATCGTCAAGGCCGGAGAACAAGGGGACAATTCGCTCTACACGCAGGACAACGTCACCGTCCCCGACCGATCCTGGAGGCTCACGGCCACCGGCCGCAAGCAGGCCGACTGCATCGGCCGGTGGCTGGTCGAGCAGCAGCCGCTCTTCGACCGTTACCTGGTCTCGCCATACGTGCGCACCCGCGAGACGGCGGCCACCATGGCGCTGCCCAAGGCCCGGTGGGAGGAGACGCGCGTGCTGCGCGAACGCTCATGGGGCGAGATCAACACCATCACCCAGGAGGAGTTCCGCACCAACTATTCGCGCAACTGGATGTTCAAGCACACCGATCCCCTGTACTGGCGCCCGCCGGCCGGCGAATCCATCGCCGACGTGGCTGAGGACCGCGTGCACAACCTGCTTACGTCGCTCAACCGCCGCGCCGAGGCGGAGTCCGTGGTCGCCGTCTCCCATGGCGATTTCATGTTCGCGCTCATGCTCACCCTGGAGGACATCTCCGACGAGGAGTTCCTGCGTCGTACCTCCGACGACGCATGGACCATCACCAACTGCACGTGCCTGCATTATTCGCGGCGCGACCCCAACACCGGCCGCACCTCGCAGCGCGTACGCTGGGAGCAGACCGCACGCCCCGTGTTCAACGAGGCAATCGGCCGCTGGGAGGTGAAGGTCGATCCATGGCGCGAGTTCCAGAAGCCCATGCTCAGCAACGGCGACCTTGTGGACGTGGTCCACTCCGTCGACCCGCATCTCGAACAGTACGCGAAGTAGCCGAGGCGTCGGGTGGCATGGGCGCGGGCGGCGCAAATGCTGGATGCTATATGGTCCCGCCGCCCGCATGCCCCTCGTATCGGTACAGCACCGTACCGGCGTCGTCGGCGATGGTGACGGACGGTCGGTTCGCGATGTCGAAGTCGACGACAAGGCCCTGCGCGCCGTCGGCGCTCACGGAACGGTAGACGTATCGTTCGTTCTCCAGCCGCAGCGTCTGCGTGCGGGCCTCGACCAGCCACGGATTGCGTCGGCGCAGCCCGATGAGATTCTGATGCGCACGATATATCGGCTCGCCCAGCGCCGACAATTCGTCGGGCGAGGCGGGAAACATCGGGCGGATGTCGTCGTCGCCGCCGAGGCATTCGCGTTTGATGCCCGTATACCCCTGCTCGTCGCCGTAATAGACGCTCGGCGTGCCGCCCACCGTCATGAGCACGGCGAGCGCAAGCACCGCCTTGTCCGCGCCGACCTGGCTGGCGATGCGCGTGACGTCATGGTTGCCGACGAACGTCTGTGGAACGAACGCGTCGAGGAAGCTGTTGTGCCTGCCGAGCGTCCAATCCAATTCGTAGAAGTTCCGGGTCTTCAGGCTCGACCATATGGCCTTCCACAGTTCGTATTCGGTGACCGAATCCATCGTGGAATCCCTGACGATCTGCGCGTAGTCGCCGTGGATCACCTCGCCGAAGATCCACGAATGCGGATGGCGTTCGCGCACGGCGGGCAGCGTCTTCGTCCAGAATCCCGGGGGCACGGCGTAGGCGGCGTCAAGACGCCAGCCGGCGGCGCCGCGGTCGAGCCAATGATTCATCACCTCGGCCACATACCGTATGGTGGCGGGGGAGTCGTGGTTGAGGTCGACCAGGCGGTCGTGGCCTTCGAATACGTCCAGCACGGGTCTGCCGTCCTCGCCGGTGCGGGCCTTCACCAGTCCGGCCCAGGGGCTGTCCGAGTCGCCGTCAAGCGCGGCCCTCACCGCCGGATGCTCGCGGCCCACATGGTTGAACACGCCGTCGAGGATGATCTGCAGTCCTTTGCCATGGCAGGCGGAGACGAGCCGGTCGAACGCCTCGTCCCCGCCGAGACGCACATCCACATGCATGTGGTCAATCGTGTCGTAGCCGTGCGATGAGGATTCGAAGATCGGTCCGAGCAGCAGGCCCGAGACGCCGAGGTCACGGGCGTAGTCGAGCCATGGAATCAATGCGTCCAGTCCTCGTCCAAGGAACCGGCGTCCGCCTTCGGGGCGGATCTGCGCGCCCACGAATCCGAGGGGGTATACATGCCACCAGATGCCATGACGCACCCAATCGGGCATCGCATGCGTGGCGAACGGCGGCTGGGGCACGGTCTTCTCCGATGAATCCGATGCGGTATTCGAGACGGTCATGGGACCTCCCTTGTGTTCGGTGTCGCCGGGTCGTTCCGGCGAACATGCAGCCAATCTATATCGCATGATACGGGCTTCGGCCGCGTGCCGCACGCCCGCGTGGCATGGCCGGCGATTCGCTATAATCGCCTCTGGCCCAGAGGATAGAGCGAGACGGGACGAAACGACGATGGCAACGCAGGATATGCAGACGGGTGCGGACGACGTGAGGCCGAAGGCGGTCTCGCCCCATGTCGCACGACTCATGCTGCTGGTCAATGCCGCGGTATGGGGATCCGGATACACCATCCTCAAGCACATCCAAGCCACGGTTCCCACGCAGTGGATGATGGCCATCCGCCTTTCCAGCGCCGCCCTGATCATGGGCGTCATCTTCCTGCCGCGCCTGCGGCGTATCCGGCTGGGGCGGCTCGTGGTCCCCGGCATCATCCTAGCGCTCACCTACTGGCTGGGATTCCTTTTCCAGCTCAAGGGGCTTGAGACCATCCCCCCGGGGCGCAACGCGTTCCTGACCGACACCTACTGCGTCATGGTGCCGTTCCTCATTTGGGCCATCACCCGCCGTCGGCCCAACTGGCAGCACATGCTCGCCGCCGTGGTCTGCATCGTCGGCATCGGATTCGTCTCCCTGGGAGGAGGCGCCGCCGTGGGGGTGCTCGAGATCGGCGCGGGCGACGTCTACACCATCATCGGCGCGTTCTTCTTCGCCGCGAACCTCGTGGCCGTGGGCATCCTCGCCAGGAAGTTCGATCCGGTGGCGCTGATGTTCATGGAGTTCGTGTTCACCGCCGCATTGTTCCTCGGTGGCGCGTCATTGCTTGAAGGAGCCCCGCAGCCCGGATGGGCGCGATGGGACCTCGTCGCCGGATTCGCATACCTCGTCATCGGCTCCACGATCATCGCGCAGATATTCCAGACCGTGGCCATCAAGTTCGTGCCCACGTCACAGGCATCCATCATCCTGAGCACCGAAAGCATCTTCGGCGTGCTCATGTCCGTCATCTTCTACGGCGAGCGGCTCACCACGTCGACGGTATGCGGCTTCGCGCTCATCTTCTGCGCCATATTGCTCAGCGAGCTTCATCTGCCGAGGCGCCGGACGGACGGTGAACGTCCGGCGCGAGGCTGACCGTACCGTCGGGACGACGTCAGGGGCGGCCGAACGTTCAGTGGGCAGGTCCCTGATCCCATCCCGAGATCAGAAACACGCGGGTCGGGTTCGCCGGCCGGACGATCGAGCCGAACATGTGCGCGAAACCGGACGTATCGCCGGTGTATGCGCGGCGTTTGGCATCCCTGTAGTCGTTGCCGGTGACCGAGTGCCAGTCGAGGTCCCAGCCGGCGCTATGGGCAAGCCGCGAGGCGAAGATGCGCAGCACCATGGCGTTGCCGTAGGCGAAGGGATGCAGGTAGCCGAGCTCGTCGTAGAAGTGGGCGAGTCGTTCGGCGAAGTCCGCCCGGTCCAGGCATGCGAGATTGCGTGATTCGTGGAGTTCGGAGGCGATGTTCGCCGCGCCCGTCTCCAATAATGCCGCGGGGAAGAACGCCTGCGTATTGGCGGCGATGTCGTTCGCCCGGACGTTGTATGCCCCCTGTGCGGTGTCGCGCCTGCGCAGCATGCCGGCATCGACGCGGATGCCCTCGAACAACGTATGGTGGATGGCGCGCAGTTCGGCAAGGTCGCCGCTGGGGGAGGCGGGCCGTTCGGCGAACAGGATGGTACGGGCGAAGACGGCGTCCGCGCAGTCCGCCAAATCGTCCCCGCCGTCGGACGGGGTCCTGTCCACGAACTCGTCAAGAGGCATCCTGCCGTCCATATACGATCGGGCGAGCCTCATCGTTCGCGGGCTGATCGTCATTGATTCGAGCGCGCAGTTCGTGGCGGCGAAAGCGACTGCGCTCATTCGTTCCGCTGGCAACATAGTTCGATAATAGACCATATCGTCCGTGCATCGCGTATTCATGGGACCGGCATATGCCGGAACATGCGTATGATACGTCGGCACATATGGAATGAGCACATGAGGTACGACGGGAAGCGCATATGAGAGGCGGGCGTTCCGCGATCTTTCGGAACGGCCGCCTCTCATAGCCCGGATACGGGCCGTCGTCCATCGTCCGGTGGATGGACGCGGGACTACTTGGTCAGCAGCGGGTCGAGCACGGCGCCGGCCTGGACCTTGTAGATGAGATAGGTGTCGTCGAACGGCAGGTTGAACAGCTGACGCAGGGCGCCGAACTCCTCGCGTTCGCCCACGAAGTTGATGTTGGCGTCCTTGAAGTCCGGGTGGTCCTTGCCGATCAGCAGTGCGGCATCGCCGAGAGCCGAGGTGACGCCCACGAGGGACTTCGCGCCGGTGGCCTTGTCGACGACCTTCACCACGAGAAACAGGTTGTTGTCAGAAGCCATGATCGCACTTCCTTTACTCTTGATGTCCTTGATGATTCGCATATCATCGTAACGTATGGAACGAACATATCGGATGGCGCGAATGTTCGTTTCCCATGGTGTCCCGCAGGCCGGTTCGTCACGATGATTTCGCCAGTCCCGCATTGATTTTCAGGGTCAGCACGCGCTGTGCCGACCGGTCGAGCGATTGGGCGAACGCCGCGTCCGATTTCGCCTTGGAGACCAGGCCGTCGATGATCGACCCCACGTTCTCGTAGTCGCCGATGCAGATGAGATCGCCCCCGGCCGCCACGAACCGGACGCCGAGATCCCTCGCTGGGATGGAGCTGACGGCTTCGGCGGATACGGAATCCGACGTGACCACGCCCTGGAAGCCCAGCTTCGCGCGCAGATAGTCGTCGATGATGGTCTTCGAGAACGCCGCCGGCTGTGAGGAATCGATGGCCTGATACGTCGCCAGCGACATCATGACCATGTCGGGCCTGGCGGCGAGCGCCTGTCTGAATCCCTCGACCTGACCGCCGTCGAGCTTTGTGGTCGTATCGGTGATGCCCTGGTCGGTGAAGTCGGTGTTGCCGGTCACGGCGCCCAGTCCGGGGAAATGCTTGACCGTCGTCATCACTCCGGCCGATTTCATGCCGGTGATGAACGCCGCGGCATGTTGGCCGTTGCCCGCCGCGTCAAGACCGAAATCCCGGTCGAGCGCGCCTATCGGCGCGTTCTGGCTGCGGCTCGCCGTCGACACGGTCCCCGCCACCGGGGCGAGGTCCACGTTCACGCCGGCCGACTTGAGTTCCCTGCCCCATGTGGCTGCGGACGATCGCAGCGCATCGGTGCTCAGACGTCCCTGCTCCACGGCGCTGGGCATGTCGCTGAATCCGCTGCCGGTGAGATGCTGGACCTGTCCGCCCTCCTGGTCGACGCCGATCAGCAGCTTGGCGTTGTCCGGCGCATACCCCTGAAGCGTGCTTGAGACCTTCGCGACCGACGTCGTGCCGCCGTTCCAGTTGCCCAGCAGCACGACGGAACCCACATGGCTGTCCTGCACCAGGGATTTGACGTCGGTGGCGGGATTGCCGGCGAACAACGGCACCATCAGCAACTGGCCGGCCTTCTCCTCCACGCTCATGGAGGCCACCATGGATTGCGCCTGGTCGGTGGCATTCTGCGAGGTCGCCCGCGGGGACGATGTGGTCGCATTGGGAGACGGAACGGCGCTTTTGCCCGCCGGCTTTGCGGCCGAAGACGATGGGGCTGCCTCCGAGGACGGGAACAGCGGCATGGAGCAGCCGGCTGTGGCCAGCAGCATGCCGATCGTCGCGCACGCCGCAGCAAGACGCCTCCCTGCAGTGCCGTGCATGCGGCCGCTCATGTCACGGCCGGAGAGGATGGAACGCTTGATGGTCATACGTCCCTTGATAGCACGCCCCCAATCCAAGGATTGCGCTCGTCGCCAAGCCCAGGCGCCGCAGCCGATTGCAGTGATACGCTGGGGACGGTCGAGACAGAGAGGAATCCGTCGTCTGCATCATCAGGGCGGACGATGCGAATGGCAGAGGTGGCAGTATGGTGTTTCCCAGAATTTCCGATGCGAAGGGGAGGACTCCGGCGCGCAGGACCATATTGTCGATGATCGCGTCGTTCCTCAGGCTGTTCGACAAGCCGACGCGTGCGCTGATCATCGCCTGCGGCATCGTCACCGTGGTGGCCCTCGCCGTGGTCATTCCCAAGGGGCCGGAGCCGTTGCTCGATGACACGGCTCCCGTCGTCGAACAGGTCGACATGGAGAAAAGGACGACTACGCCGACCGCTTCGGTGAAGCGCGCGAAGGCGGTGCCCTCGCCGAAACCGACCACCCCGTCATGGCAGATGCCCAGCGGCGGCGCCCACGTCGACCTGCGCAAGGTGCGTGACCTGAATGTACGCGTGTCCATCGCCGAGCAGAAGACCTACATCCTCAGCGGGAAGACCGTCGTCTACACCATGCGATGCTCCACCGGCATGAAGGGCAGCACCCCGACCGGTAGATTCAAGGTGCAGAACCGCGGCGAGGACTTCTTCAATCCCAACGAGAACATGGGGGCGAAATACTGGGTGTCATGGGCCAACTACGGCGAATACCTGTTCCACTCCGTACCCACCGACAGGCAGGGGCGCTACATCGTCTCCGAGGCGGAGAAACTCGGACGTCCCGCCTCGCACGGCTGCGTGCGACTGACGGTGGCCGACGCGAAATGGCTGTATGAGCAGCTGCCCGTCGATACCCCGGTCACCATAGGCTGAAATATCAACCGTGCGGACGGAATCCGTCAGGAACGGGGCGGGAGACGAACCGTTCCCGCCCCGTCATCTCAGTCGCGCTGTGACTGCTTCATGCCCATGCGGATGCGAAGCGCCACGGTGAGCACCAGCAGCATGAGCCCCAGCACCGCCATGTCGAAGCACCACTGCTGCGTCGAATGCGTCCACAGCGGATCGTCCTCGGCGTTGAGCATCGCCCATTTCAGATCGACCGTGGACGCCGCGGCCGCGAATCCCCAACGTGCCGGGAACAGATAGGACACCTGTTCCAGTCCGGCACGGTCGGTGACCGGGATCATGCCGCCGGAGAACACCAGCTGCGCCATGACCACAATGACCAGCAGCGGCATCGTCTGCTCCGTGGACTTCACCAGGGAGCTGCCCACGGCACCAAGCATGGAGCACACCCATGCCGTCGCCCAAACCACCAGCACCAGTTCCACGGTGCTGCCGTTGCGCCACACGGCGCCGTACTTCGGCATGTCCTTGCCGCCCACGACGACGACCATGACCAGGAGCAGCGACTGCAGCAGCGTCTCGAGACACAGCACCACGAACTTCGAAAGCGTATACGACGTCGGGGAGAGCCCCACGGCGCGCTCGCGGAAATAGATGGGGCGTTCCGAGACGATGTCGCGAACGGAAAGCGCCGCTCCCATGAAGCTCGCACCGAGGATCAGCAGCACGAGAAGCTGGTTCGGCTCGGTGGGGGAGTCCTTCACGTCCGCCAGGCCAAGGCCATGGTCCCCCGGCACCACCAGCGAAAGCGCGCCCAGTATGAGGGGCAGCAGCAGCAGGAACACCAGCAGTCCCGGATCGGCCACCACGAGATGCAGCTGTCGATGCACCAGGGTCAGCGCCTGACGGAAGCGTCGTGGCTTCGGCGGCTTCTCCCCGTCGTGCCGCTGCACCACGGCCTTGGGACGGTTGGCAGGCGCCGTGCTGAACGTGCGCGTCGGATGCTCGGCCACGTCCTTGAAGATGTCGGACCATTCACGGCCCTTGAACGCCTCATCCATCTGCTCGACGGACCCGTAGAACGCGGGCCTGCCGCCGGGGGCGAGCATAAGCACGTTGTCGCACAGGTCGTGGATGTACGAGAGCGAGTGGGTGACGACCACGACCACGCGTCCCTCGTCGGCGAGCTTGCGCAGCATCGACATCACACGCAGGTCCAGCGCCGGATCGAGGCCGGACGTCGGCTCGTCCATGACCAGCAGCTCGGGTTCCGTGAGCAGCTCGATCGCCGTCGAGACGCGTTTGCGCTGACCTCCGGAAAGACGGTCGATGCGGGTGTTCCTGTGCTCGGTGAGCTCGAGGTTGTCGAGCACCTTGTCGATCACCTGCGTGCGTTCCGAGGCGGTCGAGCCGGGCAGACGCAGCTTGGCCGCGTACTGCAGGGCCGCGTCCACGCGCAGCTTGCCGTGCACCACGTCGTCCTGCGGCACGAAGCCGATACGGCTGCGCAGCAGCGCGATGTCCCGCTGCACGTCGTGGCCGTCGAAGACCACATGTCCGTCGGTGGGGGACTCCAGGCCGGCGAGAATCTTGACGAATGTGGATTTTCCGGCTCCGGACGGGCCGATGACCGCGGTCAGCGAGCCCACGTTGAAGGTGGCGTCGATGCCCTCCAGCAGACGCTTGGCCCCGCCTCCCTGACCGACCGTGAGGCCGATGCCCTCGCAGGAGACGCACTTGGTGCTCATGAACGACTTGCGGGCCTGCAGCACCGAACCGGTGACGACCAGATCGGTGTTGCCCAGCGTCACGACGTCGTTCTCCTTGAGCCACACCTTGCCCACGCGGCGGCCGTTCACATAGGTGCCGTTCGCGCTGCCGAGGTCGGTGAGCTCGATGCCGTCGCGGGACGCGCGCACCGAGCAGTGACGTCGCGACACCAGCATGTCGCTGAGGACGATGGTGCAGGCGGGGTCCCTGCCGATGGTGCCGCTGCCGCCGCCCCGCGGGTCGAACACGCCCTTCACGGTATGAGGCATCGCCACCTTGGCACGGCTGGAGACGGCGGAGCCCCGCCGACGCAGCATCGTGGCGCCGGCGTCATCGCTTGGGGACGTCGCCTTCCGCTCACGCCTCGCCGTCGGCAGGGGCAGGCTCGGTTTCGGCGGCAGTGCGGGCGACTCGACCGTCGGCGCGTCGGGGACGGACGGGCGTGGGGGAATCGCCGGGCCTGCGGCGGGTTTCGGCGGCAATGCCGGTCGTTTCGCCGCCGGCGAATCCTTCCGCTTCGGCGGTCGTGGAATGTCAGGGGTACCTGTCGAATGGCTCATGATTGGTCCAGTGTCCCTTATTGATTGGCTTCTCTCTGTTTCCATACCATTATCGGCGGCCATATGACGTCCGGATGTCGGGCCATGGAAAAAGACGGAGATCCGAGGCCTTTCGCGGGACTACTGTAGTCTTGAACCATGTCGTTATTTGATATGTTTGGTTTCCCCGATCCCTTTGACCCTCAGGGCAATCGTGACCGACGAAGCGCCAGGGGCCAGCGCGGAGGCGATGACGATCCCGTGATCCTTGACGTCACCGCCGACGGCGAGCAGCGTCACGACGGCGATTCGTCGCGCTCGTCACGAGGCAGCGTTCCCCCGAACTTCCCCCGCATCCCCAAGGCGGGCTCCGCCGGCATGCCTTCGATGGGACGCGGCAACAGGATCTTCATCGGCGTGGTGGTCGCGCTGGTCATTCTCCTCGGCCTGGTCTTCGGCCTTTCCCGCTTCATCACCGAGGTCATGTGGTATTCGCAGCTCGGTTTCTCCAGCGTGATCTGGACCACGTACGGCGTACGCATCGGCCTGTGGGTGGTGTATGCCGTCGTCGTCGCCCTGGTGGCGTACATCGCGGCGTGGCTCGCCATCCGCGCGCGTCCCGACTTCGAGGATGGCACCAAGATCCGCTTCCGCAACGGCGTGATGGAGATGGATCCCGGCGTCAGCTCGAAGATGGCCCGACGCGTCGCCGTCATCATCTCGCTGATCGTCGGCCTGGTGTTCGGCTTCCAGTTCAACGCGAACTGGTCCGAGATCCTGCTGTTGTTCCACAACCAGTCCTTCGGTACAAAGGACGCCCAGTTCGGTCTGGACAACGGCTTCTATGTGTTCGTGCTGCCCGGACTGAAGCTGGTTGCCTCGGCATTGTTCACGATGCTCGTCATGGGGCTGCTGTTCTCCGTCATCACCCATGTGCTCATGGGCGGCATCCGTCTGGGCATGCCGACGAAGGGCCGTTCCATCTTCGACATGACCCGTCGCGCCCGCCGTCAGGTCGCCGTATGGCTCATCCTGTTCTTCCTCGTGTGGGCCGTGCGCATCGCGCTCGGCGTGTTCTCCACGCTCACCGAGCAGGGCGACCGCATCACCGGCGCCGCATACGCCGCCGTGCACGCCACGATTCCGGTGACGTTCGCCATGGCCGTGCTGGTGGCCGTCCTCGGCGTGGTCCTCGGCGTATGGATGATGATCACCAAGAGCCTGAGCAACGACACCCCGGCAGCCTCCGCCACTGCGGCGCTCAGGGCATGGCGTACCCCGGTGGTAGCCATCGCCGTGGTCGTCATCGCATCCATGCTGCTGACCATCGTGTATCCGGCCCTCCTGCAGCGTTTCAAGGTGAACCCGAACGCCCAGGAGCTCGAGTCCACGTACATCCAGCGCAACATCGACGCCACGACCGCCGCCTACGGCCTCGACAAGGTCAAGACCCAGGAATACGACGCCACGACCGCCGGCAAGTCCGGCGCGCTCGAGTCCGATGCCGAGACCACCGCGCAGATCCGACTGCTTGACCCTCAGGTGGTCTCCCCGACGTTCAGGCAGCTGCAGCAGTCCAAACAGTACTACACCTTCTCCGATACGCTGGCCGTCGACAAGTACGAGATCGACGGCGTCAGCCAGGACACGGTCATCGGCGTGCGCGACATCAACCTCGCCGGCAACGACAACCGCAACTGGGTGAACGACCATACCGTGTACACGCACGGCTACGGCGTCGTCGCCGCCTACGGCAACAAGGTGACCTCCGACGGACAGCCCGAATTCTTCGAACAGGGCATCCCCACCCAGGGCAAGCTCACCGAATCGCAGCACTACGAGCCACGCATCTACTTCTCCCCGAACTCGCCCGACTACTCCATCGTCGGCGCGCCCAAGGGAACGAGCGCATGGGAGTTCGACTACCCGACCGGGTCCAAGGGCGCCACCACCACGTTCGACGCCGACGGCGGACCAAGCGTGGGCAATCTTTTCTCCCGCATCCTGTACGCCATCCGGTTCGGCTCCGACCAGATCCTGTTCTCCGACCGCGTGACCTCCGCCTCGCAGATCCTCTACGACCGCGATCCGCAGACCCGCGTCGCCAAGGTCGCCCCGTATCTGACCCTCGACGGCCGTGTCTACCCGGCGGTCGTGGATGGTCGTGTCAAGTGGATCGTCGACGGCTACACCACGTCGGACGCCTACCCCTACTCGCAGCAGACCGACCTCGGATCGGCCACCACCGACTCGCTGACCGTGAGCTCCGACACCGTCAAGGGGCTGGGCAGCCAGCAGGCGAACTACATCCGCAACTCCGTGAAGGCCACGGTCGACGCCTATGACGGCTCGGTGGACCTGTACGCGTGGGATCCGAGCGATCCGGTGCTCAAGGCGTGGGAGAGCATCTTCCCCAACCAGTACAAGCCCATCTCCGAGATCTCGGGCGACCTGATGAGCCACATGCGCTATCCGGAAAGCCTGTTCAAGGTCCAGCGCTCGCTGCTGAGCAAGTACCACGTCTCCAGCGCCAGCCAGTTCTTCTCCGGAGAGGACTTCTGGCAGACGCCGACCGACCCCACCGAGTCGCAGCAGGAGCAGAAGCAGGACATCAAGCAGCCGCCCTACTATCTGACCATGCAGACGCCGGGAACCAAGGAGCCGACGTTCTCGCTGACCTCCACCTATATTCCGGCCGGCGGCCAGACCAGGGAGATCCTCACCGGATTCCTGTCCGTCGACTCCGACGCCGGCAGCGAGAAGGGCAAGGTCGGGCCGAACTACGGTACGATCCGACTGCTCGAACTGCCCAAGGACACCAACGTCCCCGGCCCCGGACAGGCGCAGAACAACTTCAACTCCAGCGCCGACGTGTCGAAGGAGCTGAACCTGCTCGAGTCCGGCAGCACGAAGGTGGAGCGAGGCAACCTGCTCACCCTGCCCATCGGCGGAGGCCTCGTCTATGTTCAGCCGGTCTACATCAAGTCCAGCGGCGCCACCAGCTATCCGCTGCTGAAGAAGGTGCTTGTCGCCTTCGGCGACCAGGTGGGCTTTGCGGACACCCTGGACGAGGCGCTCGATCAGGTGTTCGGCGGTGATTCCGGTGCCTCGGCCGGCGATGCCGAGAAGACGGGGCAGAGCCAGCAGCAGTCCGGCAAGAGTGGCCAGACCGGCGAATCCACATCCGGCAAGTCGCAGTCGCAGCAGTCCGGCGGCTCCGCCACCACGATGACGCCGGAGATGAAGCAGGCGCTGCAGGACGCCTCCCAGGCCATGAAGGACTCCGACGCCGCCATGAAGAACGGCGACTGGACCGCCTACGGCAAGGCGCAGAAGCAGCTGCAGGACGCGCTGAACAAGGCGATGTCGCTCAGCGGCGACCAGCAGTAGGCCCGGCCTGTCCGCCACCCCGAATCGGGGGGGGGGGGGGGGGGGGGGGGGGGGGGGGGGGGGGGGGGGGGGGGGGGGGGGGGGGGNNNCCCCGCCCCCCCCCCCCCCCCCCCCCCCCCCCCCCCCCCCCCCCCGCCCCTCGATTCATATCGGTCCCGTGCCGATATACACTATTGCCGTGCAGTTATTGAACGAAACCTATTCCACGACGTATTCCAACGGCCGTACCATCGTGATCCGAGACGCCGAAGACAGCGATCTCGACGACATCACCCGCATCTACAACATGGCCGTCGTCGTAGGCGGCAGCACCGCCGACCTGACCCCGCGCAATCTCGATCAGCGTCGCGAATGGGTCTATTCCCATAACCCGCGCGACCAGTACCCGGTGGTGGTCATCGAGGTCGACGGCAAGGTGGCCGGATTCGCGTCCCTGTCGCGATACCATGCCCGTGCCGGCTACTCCGACATCACCGAGTTCAGCTACTACGTCGACAAGGCGTTCTCCCGTCAGGGACTGGGCACCATGCTGGTTGACTGGCTGGTCGCCGCGGCCAAGCGCATCGGCTTCCGCATCGCGGTCTGTGTGGTCTTCGCCGACAACGCGGGGTCGACCGCGCTCATGCATCACTTCGGATTCGAACGCTACGGGTATCTGCCCAAGGCGTGCTGCAACGGAGACAAACTGCTCGACGTGGCCTACTGGTACAAGGAGTTGGGAAACTGATGGCATCTGATTTCTGGCTGATCGCAGGACTGGGCAACCCCGGTTCCAAATACGAGGGAACGCGACACAACATGGGCTTCATGTGTGCCGACGTGCTGGCCGAGCGCTGGTCCGTCAGCCTTTCCGACCACAAGGGTCTGGCCAGGCTCGGCAAAGGCGTCATGTCGCTCGGCGGACAGCGCGTGAAGTTCTTCCTCGCCAAGCCGCTGACCTACATGAACGAGTCCGGCAACGCCGTCTCCTCGATCAGCGCGTACTACGATATCCCGGCCGAGCATATCGTCGTCATCCACGACGATATGGATCTGGACTTCGGCCGCAT
The DNA here is from genome assembly GCF_010667655.1 of Bifidobacterium saimiriisciurei. GTDB lineage: Bacteria > Actinomycetota > Actinomycetes > Actinomycetales > Bifidobacteriaceae > Galliscardovia > Galliscardovia saimiriisciurei. The sequence goes on along the minus strand of NZ_WHZU01000002.1, from coordinate 119,406 downwards.
CAAGGTCAAGGCAGGCGGTTCGGCGGGCGGCCACAACGGCATCAAGTCCATCGACCGTTCGCTGGGGACCAACAAGTACTCACGCGTCCGGCTCGGCGTCGGACATGCCCGACGCGGCCCGAACGCCCACGACAACACCGTCAACTGGGTGCTTGGCGGGTTCTCGCCCCAGCAGCGCAAGCAGCTCGACGAATTCCTCGCCGACGGCGCCGACGCCGCCGAAACCATCATCATCGACGGCCTGAGCCGGGCTCAGGAGCGATTCAATGGCCGCTGACCGGAACGTAGCGGCCGTGGACGGCTCGCTGTCCCCAATTCTCGAAGGACTGGATGCCGGCGGCCGCTTCCGTGCCACGGTCCGTTCGGACGAACATGTCCTGACCATCGGCGCGGCCGCCGGCATCCGGCCGGCGCTTGCCGCCGCCGTGGCCTCGACGCCGCCGAAGAGGCCGGTCGTCATGGTCGTCCCCTCCGGCCGCGACGCCGAGGAGACCGTGGCCTCGCTGCGTTCCTGGTATGACGGCGACCCCGACGACATCGCCCTCCTCCAGGCATGGGAGACACTGCCGCATGAACGGCTGTCGCCTCGGTCTGACACCGTCGCCGGCCGCATGGCCGTGTTCCGCAGGCTCTCCCATCCCGGGGCCGAAGGCGGCCTGTTCGGCCCGATCCGCATCCTCGTCATGCCCGTGCGTTCGCTCATCCAGCCCGTGGTCGCAGGCCTCGGCGACGTGGACCCGCTGGTGTTCACCCTCGACGAGGACATGCCTCTGGATACGGCAGCGTCCAGACTCGTGGAGAACGCCTATACGCGCACCGAGCTCGTCATGGACCGAGGCGAATTCGCCGTGCGCGGCGGTATCCTCGACGTATTCCCCCCGACCGCGCCGCATCCGGTCCGCATCGAATTCTTCGGCGACACCATCGACTCCATCCGCGAATTCCATGCCTCCGACCAGAGGACCTACGGCGACGGACTCAGGACGATATGGGCGACCCCCTGCCGCGAGCTGCAGCTCACCGAAGCGGTGCGTCGTCGTGCCGGCGAGCTGGCCGAACGCATCCCCAACGCGCGTGACATGCTCGAATCCATATCCCAGGCCATACCGGTGGAGGGCATGGAGTCGCTGCTGCCGGCCCTGGTGGACGACCTCGTCCCCGTGTCGACGCTGCTGCCGGCCGACGCCTGCGTGATGCTCGACGAACCCGAGCGCCTGCGTCGGGCGGGGGAGAACCTGAACAAGACCGCCGACGAGTTCCTGGCGGCCAGCTGGCACGTCGCGGCGTCCGGACATGGTTCCGGCGCCCCGATCAGTTTCGAGGAGGCCAGCTTCCTCGACTACGACGAAGTCGTGCGCGACCTCGAGCACTCCGGCCGTCAGGTGTGGTCCCTCGCCGATTTCGGCGTCGACCCCGAACGCAGCGGCCATGTCCTTCTCGATGCCGTGGCCCCCGAGGAGTTTCGCGGCGACGGGCAGAAGGCCGCATCCGGCATCCAGGGCCTTATCGACTCCGGTCTGCGTGTGACGATCACGGCGGCGGCCCACGGCACGCTGTCACGTCTGCGCCGCGCACTGGCCGAGACGGGCATCACCCGCATCGACTATCTGCCATCCTGCGCGGCGAACGGATTCATCGACCCGGCGGCCGGGATGGCATTGCTCACCGAACGTGACCTGACCGGCAAGTCCGGCGTGTCCGCCCAGGCGAAGACGCCGAAACGACGCCGCAAGAGCGTCGACCTCGTGGAGCTGAAGGCCGGCGACTACATCGTCCACGAACAGCACGGCATCGGCCGGTTCGTCGAGATGCGCCAGCGCACCATCGGCTCGGGGGCGACCCGATCGCAGCGCGAGTATCTGGTGGTCGAATACGCGCCGTCCAAGCGCGGCGCCCCTCCGGACAAGCTGTTCATCCCCACCGACCAGCTTGACAAGATCAGCAAGTACGTGGGCGCCGACGTACCCAAGCTCAACAAGCTCGGCGGCTCCGACTGGGCCGCCACCAAGGCCAAGGCCCGCAAGCACGTCAAGCAGATCGCTCAGGACCTAGTGAAGCTCTATTCCGCCCGTCAGCAGACCAAGGGATTTGCGTTCAGTCCCGACACGCCATGGCAGAAGGAACTGGAGGACGCGTTCCCCTATCAGGAGACCGCCGACCAGCTCACCACCATCGACGACGTGAAGGCCGACATGGAGAAGCCGGTGCCGATGGACCGGCTGATATGCGGCGACGTCGGCTTCGGCAAGACCGAAATCGCCGTACGTGCCGCATTCAAGGCCGTGCAGGACTCCAAGCAGGTCGCCGTATTGGTGCCCACCACGCTGCTCGTGCAGCAGCACTACGAGACCTTCACCGAACGTTTCGAGGGATTCCCCGTGAATGTAGCCGCCATGAGCCGGTTCCAGACGCCGTCTCAGATCAAGGCGACGACCGAGGGGCTGGCCGAAGGAACCGTCGATGTGGTCATCGGCACGCACAAGCTGCTCAATCCGAAGATCAGGTTCAAGGACCTGGGACTCGTCATCATCGACGAGGAACAGCGCTTCGGCGTCGAACACAAGGAGACGCTCAAGGCGCTGCGCACGAACGTGGACGTGCTCAGTCTCTCGGCCACGCCGATTCCACGCACACTGGAGATGGCCGTCACCGGTATTCGGGAGATGTCCACGCTCGCCACGCCACCCGAGGACCGCCTCCCCGTGCTCACCTATGTGGGAGCCTACGAAGACGCGCAGGTCACCGCCGCCATACGGCGCGAACTGCTGCGCGGCGGCCAGGTGTTCTATGTGCACAACCGCGTGAACGACATCGAGCGCACCGCGACCAAGCTCAAGGAGCTCGTGCCCGAAGCCCGCGTCGGCATCGCCCACGGCAAGATGGGGGAGAAGCAGCTGGACGCCGTCATACGCGACTTCTGGCATCGGGACATCGATGTGCTGTTGTGCACCACCATCATCGAGACCGGCTTGGATATCTCCAATGCGAACACGCTCATCGTCGACCATGCCGACAAGTTCGGCCTCTCCCAGCTGCATCAGCTGAGAGGCCGCGTCGGCCGAGGCCGCGAACGCGCATACGCGTACTTCCTCTACGACCCCTCCAAGACGATGACGCAGACCGCGCACGACCGTCTCGCCACCATCGCCCAGAACACGGCGCTCGGCTCCGGCTACGACGTGGCCATGAAGGACCTCGAGCTGCGCGGCACCGGCAACCTGCTCGGCGGCGAACAGTCCGGACACATCGAAGGCGTCGGATTCGACCTCTACGTGCGCATGGTCTCCGAGGCCGTCGCCGAATACAAGGAGCCGCAGCGAACCGAACCGGTGTCGGTCACCATCGACCTGCCGCTGGACGCATCCATCCCCGAAACCTACATCGATTCCGACAAGCTCCGGCTCGAAGCCTACCGGAAGATGGCCGCGGCACGCGACGAGCATGACCTTCGGGAACTGCGCGACGAACTCGCCGACCGCTACGGCAACCCGCCGAAGCAGCTCGACACACTGTTCGACGTCGCCCGTCTGCGTGCGAAGGCGCGGTCGTTGGGCATCAGCGAAATCGTGGCGCAGGGGCGAAACGTACGCATAGGCAAGGTAGACCCTCCCGAATCGGTGTCGATGCGCATCGGACGTATCTACAAGGGCAGCCAATACCGGCCGGTCACCCACACATACCTGATTCCCGCACCGTTCCAGGGATCGTTGGGATCGGGGGCCATGGACTCCGCGGCGGTGATCGACTGGACGGACCAGCTGCTCGACGACCTGGCATGGAAGCACACACCGAGAAAGCAGTCATGACGAACCCGACCACCATGACCGAACTGCGGCCATACCGCGCGCTCGCCGACATGGCTCCGGTCCTCGATCGCGACGGCGCCCCTATGGTCCTTCTCGACTCGCAGACGGGAGGGCGGTACTCCATACTCGGCATCAACCCGTACCGGCAGCTGATGCAATACGGCGACGACGTCAGGGAGTCGCGATACGAATCCGGTGCGTGGACGCAGCACGTCCATCATGACGCCGACGCCATGGACATCATCCGGTCCTGGTCCACGGAGTCCCATGACGGCGGAGTCCCGACTCCGACGCCATGGGAAGGCCAAGACGACCACCTGCCGTTCACGCACGGCGTCATGGGGTTCCTCTCCTACGACGACGGATTGAGGCGAAATGGTCTTGCATCCCGGCATGCGCGTCCGGAAGGGGCCATGCCCGACGCCGCATGGTGGGATTTCGACGACGTTCTCATCGAAGACCATCGCCATCGTCGAACGATGCTGATCTCCCACCATCGCAGGGACGACGGTCCTGAATCCGATGCGCGCCGTGACGGTACGGCACGCATCGAGGCCCTATGGCGGTCATTCGTCCCGAAGCCGGTCGAGCCGGACCCCGGACGGGTCGTGTCGTCATGGTCCTGCGACCATGACCGCGCATCCTACGTCCGGGGCGTCGAATCCCTGCGGGGCCATATGCGCGAAGGCGACGCCTACGTAGCCAACTACTCGCTGCGCCTTGCCGTCTCCAGTCCGCTGACGCCCATGCGCTTGTTCCAGAGGCTCTCTCACGGCAATCCGGCTCCGTACGCCGGTTACGTCAACGGCTGCGGCTGGCACATCGTCAGTTCGTCGCCCGAACGGTTCCTGCGATGCAGACGGCGTCATATCACCACCGAACCCATCAAGGGGACCCGTCCACGCTCGACCGATCCGGCCCAGGACCTCGAAAGACGGGCCGAACTCGAACGATCCGACAAGGACCATAGCGAACTGCTTATGGTCACCGACCTCGAACGCAACGACCTGAGCCGGGTCGCCAGGCCAGGAACGGTCGCGACGCCGGCGTTCGCCGTCGTCCACAGCTTCGCCCACGTCCACCATCTCATCTCCACCGTCGAGGCCGACCTCGCCTCCGGGCGGACGGTCGAGGACGCGATCGCGGCCATGTCGCCGGGCGGCTCCATCACCGGCGCGCCCAAGCGCCGTGTCATGCAGCTCATCGACGTCTATGAACGATCCGCCAGAGGTGCCTACACCGGCTCCCTCGGGTACATCGGATTCAACGGGGACGCCGATCTCAACATCCTCATACGCTCGGCCGTCCATATCGACCCGGGCGATATGCCGGGCCGTGGCGGCGGTTGCGAATACCGGATCGGGGCCGGGGGCGGCATCACCATCGAATCCGATCCCGATTTCGAATACGACGAGGCGATGCAGAAGGCCGAAGCCATCCTCGACGCCCTCGGATGCAACGTGAAAGGCCAATGGCATGACTGACATGAACACCTCCGCCCGCATCGACGGACATCACGGAACGACGGGTCCCGGCGGCGCGGCCGGCGGTCCCGGCGAGGGCTACCAGTTCGGACTCGGCGTATTCGAGACCGTCGCGGTACGGCAAGGCCGCGCGGTCATGCTCGAACGCCACATCGAACGTCTCCATCGCGGATGTCGTGCCATCGGCGTGCCGGACCCCGACGACACGTTTCTTCGGGAGCGCATCGACCGGCAGCTGCATCGGCTGAACAAGCAAGCCCCTGGATTATGGGCGTCATGCGCGCTGAAGATCATCGCCTCCGACGGCGAACTGACCCTGACCCAACGTCCGAACCCCTACGACGGATGGGCGGACGACCGGACCCTGAAGCTCGGATGGTGCCGGGCGTGGCGCAACGAGCGCTCGCCGCTGACCTTCCACAAGACCCTCAATCAGGGGGACAACATCCTCGAAACGCGCCAGGCGAAGGCCCTGGGACTCGACGGGGCCGTATTCGTGAACACGAGGGGCGAGATCTGCGAGACCACCAACGCCAACCTGTTCCTCGTGCGTGGCGGCGTCATACACACGCCGGCCGGGGAATGCGGACTGCTGCCCGGTACGGTGCGGCAATGGGTGTGCGAGCGCAGAACCGTGGCCGAGGGGCGCATCATGGTCACCGCCTCCCATGAAGATGCCGGCCGACGCGACCCGTTCGATGTCGGGCGGTGGGACGAGGTCTTCGCCACCAATGCGCTGATGGGCGTTCGTCCGGTGTGCCGCATCGGCGGCGCCGAGATGCCGGTGGGGCCGGTGACGAGGCATCTCATGCAGGAGTACGCAGAACTACTGAGGCAGTACTACTGAACTACTGGCGCCTTATATGTGAGCGCGAACATGAACATATCGGCAATATCCGATGAAAAACCGTCGCTTTGACGACACCTTCGGTGAAAATCTGGGCAACGTCCATAAAAGGCATTACTCTTAGAGTCTGTCAGCACAACATAATTTGTCTTAAGGAGAAGTTGTGGCAGCAATTGAAAGCGTGTACGCGCGCCAGATCCTTGATTCCCGCGGTAACCCGACCGTCGAGGTCGTCCTCGACACCGAAGACGGTGCTCAGGGCCTGGGTCTCGTTCCCTCCGGTGCCTCCACCGGCGAGGCCGAGGCTTGGGAGCGTCGCGACGGTGACAAGTCCGTCTACGGCGGCAAGGGTGTTCTCGACGCCGTCAAGGCCGTCAACGAGGTCATCGCCCCGGCCGTCATCGGCATGGACGCCTCCGATCAGCGCGCTCTCGATGAGACCATGATCGAGCTCGACGGCACCCCGAACAAGGGCAAGCTGGGCGCCAACGCCATCCTCGGCGTCTCCCTCGCCGCCATCTACGCTTCGGCCGAATCCGCCGACCAGCCGCTGTACCGCTACCTCGGCGGCACCAACGGCCACATCCTGCCGGTTCCGAACATGAACATCATGAACGGCGGCGCCCACGCCGACTTCGCCACCGACATCCAGGAGTACATGATCTCCCCGTACGGCTTCGACACCTACTCCGAGGCCCTGCAGGCCGGCGTCGAGGTCTACCACACCCTGAAGAACGTCCTGAAGAAGGAAGGCCTGAACACCGGCCTTGGCGACGAAGGCGGCTTCGCCCCGAAGATGAAGTCCAACAAGGACTCCCTCAACTACATCATGGACGCCATCTCCGCCGCCGGCTACGAGCCCGGCAAGCAGATCGGCATCTCCCTCGACGTGGCCTCCTCCGAGTTCTACAACAAGGAGACCGGCAAGTACCACTTCGAGGGCGACGACCGCGACTCCCAGTACATGCTCGACTTCTACGAGCAGCTCATCGAGGAGTACCCGATCGTCTCCATCGAGGATCCGTTCCAGGAAGAGGGCTGGGACGACTGGACCGCCATCACCAAGCTGCTGGGCGACCGCCTGCAGTTCGTCGGCGACGATCTGCTCGTGACCAACCCGGCCCGCCTGGCCAAGGGCATCGAGCTCGGCGCCGCCAACTCCCTGCTGGTCAAGCTCAACCAGATCGGCACCGTCACCGAGACGCTCGACGCCATCGAGCTCGCCACCAAGAACGGCTACACCTCCATGGTCTCCCACCGTTCCGGCGAAACCCCGGACACCACCATCTCCGACCTCGCCGTTGCCAAGAACACCGGCCAGATCAAGACCGGTGCCCCGGCCCGTGGCGAGCGCGTCGCCAAGTACAACCGCCTGCTCGAGATCGAGGAGGAGCTCGGCTCCACCGCTCAGTACGCCGGCTACAGCGCCTTCAAGGCCTGCAAGAAGTACATCGCCAAGTGAATTCCATCGCGTGACATCCACGCTTTGAACAACTGGTGAACAATACCCGTCGCATTCGGGCCAAGTCGAATGCGACGGGTATTTTCATACCTATGAGCAACAAGGACGCCAGATCGAAACGTCAGGGGAGGCCGTCGACCACGAAAAAGGGCGCGGTCCGCACGAACGGTGGCAAATCATCGGCGTCGTCGGGGCGGCTTTCCTCCGCTCCCATCACGTTCTTCCTCACCGTCATCATCGTGATACTGGGCTCCATCCAGCTGCTGTCCACATTCCACACCTATGCGTTGAACCTCGCCGAGCTCAACTCGCTGAAAAACGAGGAGGCGTCGCTGATCGCGCAGAAGGAGCAGCTCGACAACGACATCGACCGTTGGGGCGACGACGCCTACGTGACCGCGCAGGCGAGGGAACGGCTGGGCTTCGTGTTTCCCGGGGAGCGATCCATCCGCATACTGCACCCCGAGGCGGTGACCGGCAAGTCCACGGACTCCGATGCCTCGAACGGGTCGTCCTCCGACACCGAGCAGAAGCTGCCCTGGTACAAGGACATGTTCTCCTCATTCGAAAAGGCCGATGCAACGCCCACACAGTCAAAGGAAGGTAAATGACCAACGACGATATCCGACTGATCCAAGACGTCCTGGACGAGAAGCTCGCCGTGAAGCCCAGTGCGCGTGACATCGCGGTGGTGCAGAGCCAGCTGGGGCGTTTCCCGCGGGGCATGGTCGCGGTCGGCGCGCGCTGCGTCTGCGGCAATCCGCTCGCCGTCATCACCCGTCCGCTTGTGGATGGACGCATTCCGTTCCCGACCACCTGCTATCTCACGAGTCCCGAGGCGGTAAAGGCCGTATCGAAGATCGAGGCCGCCGGCGGCATGGCGGAATACACCAGGCAGGTGCAGGAGGATGGCGACGTGCGTCTGGCCTATGAGCGCGCGCATCGGCTGTATCTCGCGTTCCGTCATGAGCTGGCCGAACGCCTTGGCGACAGCGAGGAGCATATCGAGGGCATCAGCGCGGGAGGCATGCCCGTGCGCGTCAAGTGCCTTCATGCGCTGCTCGGCCATGCGCTGGTCATGGGGCGTGGCGTCAATCCGATCGGCGATGCCGTTCGCGACCGCATCTTCGGTGAATTCGATACCGGCGTCTGCCGGTGCTCGGTGATCGTGGACGACGAAACAGGGAAGGAGCATCTCGCATGACGGCGGTTACGGTAGGCGGCATCGACTGCGGCACCAATTCCATCCGGCTGATGATCGCCACGGTGAGCGAGAGCGGCATGACCGTGGAGGTGCCTCGCATCATGCGCGTGGTGCGTCTCGGCCAGGACGTGGACAAGACGCACCGGTTCGACGACGACGCGTTGGCGCGCACGTATGCCGCCATAGACGAGTTCGCCGCCGTGCTGAAGGAGCATCCGGTGGATGCGCTGCGGTTCGTCGCCACATCCGCCACTCGCGACGCCGAGAACCGAGACGAGTTCGAGGACGCCGTCCAGGCACGTCTCGGCGTGCGACCGGATGTCATTCCAGGCACGGAGGAAGCGGCGCTGAGCTTCCTTGGTGCCACGTCGGTGCTTGAGGCACAGGACGGGCCGCATATGCCTCCCGCGCCGTATATGGTCGTCGACTTGGGCGGCGGCTCCACGGAAATGGTCATCGGCGGCGACGGTGTCGAATCGCCGGCCGATCGTCCTTTCGCAGCGTTCTCCATGAACATCGGATCGGTGCGTATGAGCGAACGTCATCTGGTGTCCGACCCGCCGACGCAGCAGCAGATCGATGCGGCCATCGCCGACATCGACGCCCATATCGACGAGGCGTTCTCCACGGTCCCCGCAGGCAGGACCGGCACCCTGATCGGCGTCTCCGGAACGGTCACCACCATGAGCGGCATCGCCATGGGGCTGAAGGAATACGACCGTGAAGCCGTCGACGGCGCCATCGTGGCCGTGGACGACGCCCGTGCCACTTGCGACAGGGTGCTGCGGATGACCCGTGCCGAACGTGCGGAGTATCCGGTGATTCATCCCGGCCGCATCGACGTGATCGGCGGGGGAGCCCTGGTGTGGAACCGCGTGCTTGCGCGGGTGCGTGACGCCGTGCGCAGCGATTCCGGACGCGATCTGGAATCGTATGTGACCAGTGAGCATGGTCTGCTCGACGGCATTGTGCTGAATCTGGGCCGTCGCCTGCTGAACTCCTGAACACGTCCGACCATACGGGGCTCGAATGAGCCCCGTTTTCTCGGTGTTTCGTGGCATAATGGCCAAGTCGGCTTTCGCCGGCATGCCCCCGTGGCGGAATTGGTATACGCATCCGACTTAAAATCGGCCGCTTCGGCTTGTGGGTTCGAGTCCCACCGGGGGCACCTCGTCCGATGGTCATGGCGCATTCCGCGTCGCAATATGGACTGCGGTAACCTGCCTGTTCGAAATCCATGGCAGGATATAGCGCATGACTGACAAGAACCATTCTCTCCGGACTTCAGCGTCCTCTCCGGCGGCGGCAGCGGATACGGCGGAAGGCCCCGTGCCGCTGATGCTCGCCCAGGCCATCATCGTCGCGTCGGTGATGTGCGTGTGCGAGATCATCTGCGCGCCGGTCGTCATCAGCATGGCCTCGGGGGCCTTCGCCCTTGTCCCGTGGGCCGCCGTGGCATGTCTGCTGGCGGTCGTGTTCATGGCCATCCTCGGATTCGCGTTCCTCTGGCTCGCCGACAATCTCTCCCATAACTTCCCGGTGAGGTTCGCCCCGGTGAGCTACGGCATCGTGGGCATGGCCTCGTTCGGCATCTGGGGCGGGCTCATCTACCCGACGTTCATCAATTCCGTTCTGGAACCCGCCGGGCTGCCCTCCATCTCCGGCGGCGATGTGTGGGCCATCGCCTTCAACTGCGCCATCATCGGCCTGGTCGGTTTTCTGCTGGCGGCGATATTCGCGCCGAGGCTGTCGCGGCGTGTGCCGGCGTGCGTGGCCATGGGCGTCGTCGTACTGGCGCTGTCCGCGCTGGGCGCATTCTTCCTCTGGGGCTTCTACTCGGCTCTTGGCTAGGCGATACGGCACGGCCGAACGGTGATCACGTGCTTGCAAGTGTCTGCGATACCGTATACGTTTAACGGTTATATGCGAGCTTTTGGGCGCAGGAACGTCCGAATCCGATACACATATCAACGAATATCATGCAAGGAGCAATGATGAGCGAATCGACGATGCCCCAGGTCAATGCCGAGTTCGGCGCCGCGCCGCAGATCGAGTTCCCGACTCCGTCCGCACCCGCCGGTCTCAAGAGCGTGGAGATCGTGGAGGGCGACGGTCCCGTGGTCCGCAAGGGTGACACCGTCACCGTGAACTACCACGGCGTCGTGTGGGGCAAGCAGGCCCCGTTCGACTCCAGCTTCGAGCGACACAGCCCGGCCAGCTTCGGCATCGGCGTGGGACAGGTCATCAGGGGCTGGGACCAGACGGTTCCGGGCCACAACGTCGGCTCCCGACTCGTCGTGTCCATTCCGCCGGAGTACGGCTACGGCTCCCGTGGCGTCCCGCAGGCCGGAATCGGCGGCGACGACACCCTGGTGTTCGTCATCGACATCATTTCCACCCGCTGACGATAATCCACGAGGAGTTCACTATGGCAGAAGATAAGGTGCTGCTGCTCACCCAGGAGGCATACGACAAGCTGAAGGAGGAGCTGGCATGGCGCGAAGGCGAGTATCGCGATGACATCATCGCCAAGGTCGCCGCGGCCAGGGCCGAGGGCGATCTGAGCGAGAACGGTGGCTATCAGGCCGCCCGCGAGGCCCAGCGCAAGAACCAGGGACGCATCGACGAGCTTACGGTCAAGCTGCGTTCCGCCAAGATTCTCGAGGCCCCCGAGGCCGGCAACGTCGGCAACGGCTCGTTGGTGACGCTCGATGTCATGGGCAATGAGATGCAGTATGTGCTCGGCTCCCGTGACCTCGCCGTGGCCACGAAGTACGAGATCATCAGTCCCGAGTCGCCGATCGGCGCAGCCATCATGGGCGCCAAGCAGGGCGACACCGTGAGCTACAAGGCCCCCAACGGCCGTGACATCAAGGTCACCATCAAGGAGTCCAAGCCGCTGCAGGCATGATGCTTACTGATGCCGTGTGGCACGGTTCCGTAATATGAAGGATGGCGGTGGAGAACGCAATGTCTCCACCGCCATCCTTGCATTTCATCGTTTCGCTACATCAGCGCGACGATGACGAAGTAGATGGCGACCATATGGCAGGCGTAGCCGGCGACGGTGCCGCAGTGGAAGATCTCATGGAAGCCGAACACCTTCGGCCAGGGGTCGGGTCGACGCAGACCGTAGACGATAGCGCCGGCGATGTAGCAGATGCCTCCGGCCACGATGAGCCACACCACGACCGGGCCGGCGGCCGGGGACCGCCAGAACAGTCCGAGATACGCCGCGCCGGAGACGCCGAAGATGATGTACACGATGGTGTACAGCCATCGTGGAGCCGAAATCCACACCACATGGATCAGCAGCGCCACCAAGGTGCAGGACCATATGCCTATGAGGATGATGTCCCTCCAGAACGGTTCCAGCGCGAACGAGACCGGCGTGTAGGTGCCGGCGATCAGCAGGAATATGTTGACGTGGTCGATGCGGCGCAGCACGTCGGTCACCTTGGGGGACCAGTCTCCCAGATGGTAGCAGGCCGAGTTCCCGAAGAGAATCAGCGAGCATGTCATGAACACGGCGCAGGCCCATTTCAGCGGGGCCGTGCTTGACAGGCAGATGAGCACGATGCCCGCCGCCAGGGCGAGGGGAGTGGCGAATGCGTGGATCCATCCACGCATCAGGGGTTTGGGTCGGCCGTGGACGTCGAAACGGACGCGCCGGATGCCGAGGGCCTTGTTCTCGATGCGCCTGGCCTTCAGCTCGCCTTTGGCGAGCACGCGTTCGGCCTTCGCCTTCGCGCGGGCGCGCACCTCATCGGCCTTGGCCTGCCGGTCCTTGAGGAATGCGGCCCGTACGGCCTGACGGGTCTGTTCGAGCCGTTGCTCATGGGTTTGCTCCCTGTCGTCCGCGCCTTCGCCGGAATCGTGGGTCTGCAGCTGCGTCATGGATAGCTCACCTCGTCTGATAGGTCCGGCATCAATCCTACGTTACCGTAACTTACGCTTCCGTAGCTTTCGTGTCAATATACGGTGAACGTGTGTCAGAATCCGTGTTGCCTTTCGTGGTTTTCCTCGTCAACCGTTAGCATAAAACCATGGTTGATTTTTCTCATCTTGTAGCGAATAATCCGGATTTCGACGAATCGGACCGTGAGTGGCTGCATCATCTTATGGCGGATTGGCAGGTCATCGCCGACCTGAGCTTCGCCGACCTGCTGCTGGTGCTGCCGTCCCCCTCCGGACAGTTTGTGGTGGCGGGCCAATGCCGTCCCTCCACGGTGATGTCCATCCGATTCGAGGACATGGTCGGCAAGGTCATCGAGGGGGAGGACGCCCGTGCCATCTCCAAGACCATGAGCGAGCAGAAGATCTCGCGTCTCGACCACTACCGCGCGGTGGGCAACACCACCGTCTGCGACGTGTACGCCCCGGTCCGTCATAACGGCAAGGTGCTCGGTGTGGTGGTCCGCGAGACGAACATGGCCACGCGTATGCTCAACGGTCGTTTCGAATCGGAGAGCATCGCCGCCGGCAAGCGCCTGTTCGAGATGATTCCCGCAGGTACGTTCCCGTATCACGACACCATTCTCAACCAGCGGCATAACGCCCGCGTATCCGATGGCTTCATCGTGCTGTCCGTCGACGGCATCGTGGAGTACGCCTCGCCGAACGCCATCAGCTGCTTCCGTCGTCTCGGCTCGCTGGAGGTCATGGAGGGGCGCTATCTCTCCGAGATCGGCACCTCGCTGATCCATGAGAACGATCTGCTTTCCGAAACCCTGCCGCTGGTGCTTTCCGGCAAGGCCGCCGTCGACTCCGAGATCAACGCGAACCGGTCCACGGTCTCGATGCGGTCGCTGCCGTTCTTCGACGACCATGGACGTACCGGTGCCGTGGTGTTGTGCCGTGATGTCACCGAACTGCGCCGCCGTGAGAAGGAGCTGGAGACCAAGGATGTCGCCATCGCCGAGATTCACCATCGTGTGAAGAACAACCTGCAGGCCGTTTCGGCCCTGCTGCGACTGCAGGCACGCCGCACCAAGTCTCCCGAGGTGAAGTCGGAGCTGGAGGAGGCCATGCGTCGCGTGGAGACCATCGCCGTCGTGCATGAGGGCCTCAGCCAGACCGCCGACGAGATCGTCGACTTCGACAAGGTCATCTCCGACCTGCTGCGCATGAGTGTCGACCTCGCCACAAGCAAGGACCAGCACATCCATATCTCGTATCTCGGCAAGTTCGGCATGATGCCGGCCCAGGATGCGACGCCATTGTCGTTGGTGCTGACCGAGCTCGTCACCAATGCCGTCGAGCACGGCTTCCAAGGGCGCACCGAGGGCAACGTGTGGATTTCCGTTGGTCGCGGAGGCAACAACCTCAACGTCGTCGTGGAGGATGACGGCATCGGATACACATCGGAGTCCGATCAGGGTATGGCGCGTTCCAGCGGCTCGGGACTGGGAACGCAGATCATCAACACCTTCGTGACGAACGACTTCGGCGGTTCGGTCCGTTGGGAGCCGCGCCGCGACGGAGGCACCCGCGTGGTACTCGACATGAAGCTGCGTGCCGCCCAGTGATCGGTTTCGGCCGATGCCGTTGCAGTGAACAACACTGACAAAAAGTGGCTTCTCCGAAGGGAATCTTCGGAGGAGCCACTTTTTCGTATGCGTTCGCCGTTGCAAACGGCGACGGATGCAGGGGATGGGAGAATGCTATGCCTGCATCTGCAGCGCCGCAGAACGGCGGGCGCGCATGGCGCGACGCTTCAGCGCGCGGCGCTCATCCTCGCTGAGTCCTCCCCACACGCCGTAGTCCTGGTTCGTGTCCATGGCGCATTTCAGGCAGGCGTCGATGACCTTGCAGGTGCGGCACACCGCCTTGGCCTCTTCAATCTGCTGGTAGGCGGCGCCGGTGTTGCCCACCGGGAAAAACAACTCCGGATCCTTGTCTCGACAGGCCGCCTTGGCGCGCCAATCATATGCACTGCTCATCTGTGTCCCTCGATCCCGATTGAAATACAAAACTCTTATATACGAGCAAACCACGAATGCGGTCATTTTTCAAGAGTGAAATACCCAAAACATGTGGAGATGTCATTCCGCGGCGAGCCGGAAACACTGGATAAGGTGCGCCTGTCCGTGAACCAGCAGCATGCCCCTTCCCGGCGTACGCCAGTCGTCGTCATTGCATGACGACAGGGCCTGCGACGGTATACCGGCCATCATGTCGGAGGTCCTGTCCCCGGTGGGGAACAGTATGCGCATCGTGCAATGGTCGGGGAATCTCAGATGTCGCGGTGAGCTGAGGGCGAACACCACGGGGGTGCGCGGGTCCGCCAGTACCCGCATGAACTCGTCGTGCAATGCATCCATGCACAAGGGGTCGAGCAGGGCGTCGGCATCGTCCACCAGCCATATCGCCGTCGATTGCGGCGGCGGGGGAGGAGTGCCTTCGGCGTGGATTGCGGAAGGCCGTCTACCCGCACGCCGTGAGGACGGTCCCGTGACCGTCCTCACGTACTGTCCTGGACCATTGGCCGTGATATCGATGATCTTCAGGTCCGAGCGGTCGGAGAGCTGTCGGCGGATCAGACCGAGTATGGAGGTCTTTCCTCGTCTTTCGGGCCCGACAATGGCGATGTTGCCGGAATCCAGAGGAAGCTCCAGCGCTTCCAGCCTCACTCCGAGGTCAAGCAATCCCAACGGGACGGGGTCCAGTGGCCGTTTCGGAGCCGCGACGGGGCCCGGCCAGTCGGCCACATTCGGCAGCGGCGGTGAAAACAGGGGTGACGCATCGGTCTCGTTCAGGAATCGGCGGGCATGATCGCATCCATGGATAAGCGCCGCCGCCGAACCCGGCATCGCGCACCGGAACGCCGTGCGCCGTTCGCCATCGAACAGGTAGGCTATGCCGGGGTGCTGCGGACTGATGAACGCCGCATCCCTGATGCCAAGCAGCTCCGTCGACTGCAGAGGATCCCGTACACGTAGGCATATGTTCAGCCCGATGTTCGCCTTCATGTCCCCTCCGATCTGTCCCATGGGATTCTGCGTGCATGCGATGAGATGCATGCCCAGGGAACGCCCCAGCGAGGCCAGTGCCACAAGCTGCGTCATATAGTCCGGCAGCTGTTGCCTCAATGCATGGAACTCGTCGATGACGACCATGAGCCGTGGCGGGGGATCGTCCAGTTCGTCGGTGCCTGCGGCATGATGCTCCGCGACCAGTCTTTCCCGTCTGCGCAGCTCCGCCTCGATGGCCCGCAGGGCGCGTACCGCATGGTCGAGGTTCAGATCGGACACGAATCCGACCGTGTGGGGGAGACGGTGGAGCATGCGGAACGCCGCGCCGCCCTTGAAGTCCAGAAAGACGAAGTTCAGCATCGATGGCGGGAACCGGCATGCCAGCGACAGACACCAGGATTCCAGCAGAACGGATTTGCCGGAGCCCGTTGTCCCTGCCACCAGGGCATGCGGTCCGGCTTTCGGGAGATTCAGGGTCGTCGTCCGGCCTTTGTCGGATTCCCCGACGGCGACGTCATGCATGCCGTCGAGCACGTCCTTCTTGCAGGTTCGCTGTGCCTCCGAGGCCTCATGCCAGTTGCGTGCGATACGGCGCCAGAGATGGTCGGGACGGGAGGCTTCAAGGCCAAGCAGCGGTTCAAGCTGCGGATGCAGCATCGCGCATCGGGCCGCATCGGGCCGCATGGTGTTCCTGTCGTCCGGAGGGGGCTGTCCTGCGTCGGGCGATGTCTTTGGCATGGCGCGGCGGCGATGTGCGGCCATCGCCGCGATGGCGGATGCCAGACAGCCGATCAGCCCGGGGATGACGAGGCACAGGAACATCCAGCGCCGTTCCGCAATCATCACCACGAGTAGTGCGGATTGTCCCAGAACGGGCGCGACCATGGAGATGGCCAGCAGCGTCGATTCGTTGCGCGTGTCGCGTTTTGTTGAAAAACCCATGTTTCCATGGTGACGTCCGATGCGATGTCAGGGCAAGCCGAGAGAGGAATGTGGACGAACGTGAACGGTTTTCACAATTCCACGCGTATCGCCGCCTCGGGACGGCGACGTCTACATGCCTCCTACGGTACCGGGATCGTGGGTGCCCGCCTCCAGCTGGTCGAAGAGCTGGGTGTTCCTGGTGCCATCCAGAAGAATCGTCGATCCGATGCCCGATGACGGATAGTAGTTGGGATTCTGATAGTACAGCGTGCCGGTTATGCCATTGGACCCGGTGGCCGACTTGAAGGCCAGCGCCATGGCGGCCAGGGAGAAGGCATTGGTTTTCTCGTCCACCGTCAGGGAGGACAATCCCGCCTTGGCGAGTTTCCTGACCTTGACGGGATTCGCGAGCACCGAAGGCGATGAGGCCTTCTTCGCCACTGCGGCGATCACTTCGCGCTGTCGCTTGGCTCGACCGATGTCACCGGTCGGGTCGGAATAACGCATGCGGGAGAATGCCAGGGCCGTGGCGCCATCGGCCGTATGGCAGCCCGCCTTCCAGTTGAGACCCGATCGGGCGTCGTTCACGGTGCTGTCATAGCACAGCTCCACGCCACCGACGGCGTCGACGACCTTCTCCACGCCGCCGAAGCCGATCTGCACCACATGGTCGATTTTCATGCCGGTGATGCTCTCCACCTCCGAGACCAGGGAGGGATACCCTGCGAGAGTGGAGACCGCATTGATCTTCATGTCCTGGTTGTTGACGTTGACCAGGGAGTCTCGCGGGATGGAGATCAGCGAGCTGTTGCCCGACCTTGGCTTGGTCAGCACAAGGATGGAATCGGTGCGGGAGCCACTGACGTCCTTCGAAGATCCGGTGCCCGCCGTGCCGTCCCTTTCATCGCTACCGAGAATCAGCCAGGTGGATGCCGGGGTGTTGCGCATATCGGTAAGCATGGACCTGTGGTTCAGCTGGCCGTTGACCCAGCCGAGCGTGCCGAATACGAGAACAAGCACAAGCGCCAGCAGGGCGCCGACGACGAGCAATGCGATTCTTTTCGCACTGGGGCGTCGCATGGCCGTCGTATGCATCCGGCCTGCGCGGCCCGCCTTTGCCGGGCGCTTGGGTGAACGGCGCAGCGAGGACGGTGATGTCGACGCCGGCCGTTTCGCTGCCTCATATGTGCGCGCGGCCCCGGCATGACGCGGCGTATCCACGCCCGTCGAGGGGGTGAAGCTCGGCGGCGTCGACGATGCGCGTTCGTGCGCGTTCGCGCGAGGGCCCTCGCTCCGGTGCCGCATGGCCGTTCGAGGACGGACGGGGATCTCCTGGGGCTTGAAGGACTGCGGCGTCTGCTCGGATGAAGCAGGCGTGGCGCGTCGTCGTGGGGCTCCCGAGGGGATGAAGCTTGGAGGATTGCTCCCTGACTGGTTGTCAAGAGGCCCCTGTCCCATATTTGATTCCTCCTCGGGTGACGGCGATAGTGCTGCAATGACTATTGCGCAAAACGTTGCAGCAGATGAAGAATATCGTCAATCCTTCTCAGGAACGGCACAGAATGGGGGAGGCGCCATAAAAGGAGCGGAAGGGCGAACATTATCACTGAACATTTCAAAATGCGGTAATGACACTCAAGAGACTTGACAAAACGCGAATAACAAGTGTGTAATTTAGCACGGACTTGGTTTCTGGTCCGTGATAATGAGCAGGCATTGCGGGAGGTTTCGGCATGTGGGGGGTGTTCGATGATTCCCAGAATCAGCACGAGCGAGGTGCCGACGGCAATGCCCTTCTGGAGCTGTGGGGACTGTTCAACCCCGATGAGGACGTGTCATGGCAGCACAAGGCCTTGTGCGCGCAGACCGATCCCGAGGCGTTCTTCCCGGAAAAGGGCGGATCGACACGGGACGCGAAGAAGGTATGCGCCGAATGCGAGGTGCGTGAGCAGTGCCTCAAATGGGCCATCGACCACGATGAGCGTTTCGGCATCTGGGGCGGCATGAGCGAACGCGAGCGCCGGCGGTATAAGAAAGAACATGGTAAAGAACGGGCCTAGCATATCCGCCAAAGCGACGTCCGGTGTTCTACAGTGGAAAAGATGAATCCTGTTATTGATGAGGCGCGAAGCGTGCAAGATGTAGTGGGCGGTGTCCTCGCCGAATGCCGGGTGTCTGCCGAACAGTCCGTGGAACCGGCCGTGGCCGCCATAATCACCGTGGAGGAGGATCGACGATTCCTTTCGAGGACCCTACGATCCGTATTGAATCAGACGGTGCTTCCCTCGGTGATCGTCATCGCCGACTGCACCGACGAGGGACAGTCCGCAACCAAGACGACGTTGAATGCGGATTCATCGATGCAGGGCGTCGAGGTGCGTCTCGTCGGTGCGGCCGGGGCCTCGTCGTTCGGACAGGCCGTTCGCAAGGCGCTCGATAATGCATATCTGTCTACGACGGTGCGATCGTTGTGGCTCCTGCATGATGATTCGCGGCCTCGTGACGCCTCGTGCCTCGAAACCATGCTCGAGGCATGGCGCAACGCGCCGACCGCCGCCGTGCTCGGCTGCAAGCAGGTCGGATGGGACGAGGACGAAACCCTGCATGACGTGGGCTGTTACGCTACCGCCAACCACGGTGTGGCCTCGCTGGTCGTGGACGGTGAGCCCGATCAGGAGCAGTATGACGCCCGTCAGGACGTCTACGTGGTCGATCTTGCCGGTGCGCTGGTGTCGCTGCCGGTGTGGCGCACCCTTGACGGCACCGACCCGGCTATGGGGGAGTTCGCGGAATCGGCCGATTTCTGCCGTCGCGTCTGTCTGTCCGGCGGCCGTGTGCTTGTGGTTCCCAAGAGCGCGATCGCTCACCGTCGTGCGAGATTCGAGGGATTGCGTACCCATGACGGCGAACCGACCCGTCACGAAAGCGCCAGGGTCGCTGCGGATCTTATCGACGCGCGGGAACGTTACCGGTTCACCGACATCCGTCTTGCGCTGTGGGCACCCATGTGGGTATGGCGGTTGCTGGTCTCCATCGCATTGTTCGTCAGGCAGCTCGTGGGTAAGAGGCCATATGAGGCGGCTTGCGAACTGGGGGCGCCGTGGCGCCTGCTGCTGTCGATGCCCCGCCTGATCGGCTCCCGCAGGAAGGTGGCCCGGCAATCGACCACCACACTGCGACAGCTGACCGTGCTGGTGGCTCGTCGCGATCAGGTGGCGCAATGGCGTGAACGAAGCGACGCATTCGCCGACTCGAAGAACGTGCCTCTGCTCAGCCCCCTTGCCGTGGCCCATCTGCGCAGACAGCGCCGTCGTCGTCTGGCCTGGGCCTCCGTCATGGCCGTGCTGGCCTTTGTTGCGGGCCTGCTGGTGAACCTTGACGCGTGGAAGGCCCTGGTTACCGGCGGGAGCTTCCACTCCTCGACGCTGATCGCCTCCGCGGCGTCATGGCGCCAGCTGTTCGAATCGGCGACGTCGGTCTATACCTACGCCGATGGTCTCGGCGTGGCGGCTCCTCCGTCACCGTTTCTGCTTGTGCTGACGGTCGCCTCGGCCGTCACATTCGGTCATGTCACCGCCGCCATCGGGCTGATGGTGTTCGCCGCCGCCCCGTTGTCGGCGTTGTCGTTCTGGGCGCTTGCCGGCATCTTCACCCGTTCGAACCCGATCCGCGTCGTCATGGGACTGTTGTGGTGCGTGTTCGGCGGGGTCTTGGGGCTGTATTCGCGGGGGGATCTCCCCATGCTCACCGTGATGGTCTTCCTGCCTGCGGCCATGGCGTTTGTGTTCCGTGCGGTGGGTATGTATCACACCGAGGATGCGGTCTCCGCCACGGCCTCGGTGCAGTCGGCAGCGCTGGCCTCGCTGTGCATGATGATGGTCGTTGCGGCCGAGCCGCAGCTGGTGCTGCCGCTGCTCGTGGTGTTCGCCGCCTTCATGGTGCTCGTACGTTCCCACAGGACCATGCTGCTGCTCATTCCGGTTCCCGGAGCGTTTGCGCTTGCCCCCACGCTGCTCAACGTCGTACTGAATCTTCAGGATGGTTCGTATCGCCAGATTTTTGCAGACATGAATCCGGCAGCCGGCGATGCCGCGACGGTTTCCGCGTCGAATCTGTTCTCGCTGACGTTGCATGCCTTTGGATTCGATTCGGGCATTGACTTCCGTGCCCTATTGTCTGCGGCGAACGTGGGTGCGCTGCTCGCAATGCTCAGCCTTGCGGCGCTGTGCATCATCGCGGCGTGCGCACTGCTGCTTCCCTTCGTGTTGCGTGTCTCCCGCATGATGTGGGTCATCGTCGTGGCCGGCGCTTTCGAGACGCTGCTCGCCGCGCGAGTGGCCGTCGCCCCCTCACAGGACGGCCCGGTCGCGGGAACCGTTCTCCCCGGTCTGGCCTTCGTCATGGTCGGTGTGCTCGCATGCGTGTGCATGGTGGCCGGCCGCGCGGCGAAGCCGTTCTCTCCGCTGGTCTCGCGTGAGGTCGACCACAGTCGTGCCATCGGCTCGAAAGACCGCGGCCACTACGCGCGGCGCAATCTCATCATCGTCGCACGTGCGTTGCTGGTGCTGCTGCTTGCGGCATGCGTGGCACTATGGGGTGCCATCGGCGGTGTCAGGGCCTATAAGGGGGAGCGCCTTGCCCCGCAGCGCTATGAGCTTCCGCTGATCGCCCAGGATTATCTTGCCTCGGGCAACGGGCACAGGATTCTGGCGTTGCGTGCCGATTCCTCCACGGAGGTGTCGTTCTCGTCCATGAGAACCGCGCGGGGCGATCTCATCGACTATTCGCCGTCGGTTTCCGCCGCGCGCGTCTCCACCGGATGGGATCGGACGTCCCAGACCATCGCCTCGTCCTCCGCGACATTGCTGCAGCATAACGACGATGCCGCCATTGCGAAGATCGTCGATCTGGGGTTCGGGGGCATCTATATCCCGTACGCGCCCGATTCGGCGAGCCGTTCGCTGGTCTCCAACATTCTGGCGAGCGATGGCACGCAATCCGTTGTCAGCAACGAATCAGGCACGTATATTCGTCTCACCGTCGACGACACGACCACGCAGGGCATCGACGAATCCGGTGAGACCCAGGCACTGCACAGTCCCTGGAGATGGGCATGGCTATGGTGCATGGGAATCGTCACGATACTGTATGTCGTCGTCGCATTCCCCCGCATCCGTCGAAATGGGGTGAAGGCATGAGCAAGACATCGCGGCACGGGGGAGCACGTTCCCGCCGGTCCATATGGGGCACGGTCGCAAAGGCCACGGCTTCCACCGTCACATTGGTGGCATTGCTCGGCCTGTTCGGCATCGTCACGGTATTCGTTCCCCTGCGTGGCGCCATCGACCATGGCGACGGCGAGGCGTCGCATGCCGTGGCCGTAGGCCAGACCACGTTGCAGACGGTGTGCCCCGCACGCATGCAGTTGGCGGACACCGGTTCGTACGGCGACGCCGCATACCGGTCATCCGAAGGCGACATCACCGGCAAGACGAGGTTCGCGTCATTCGGTTCCCTTTATGATTCCTCCGTCACCGATATCAGCGGCGACAACAAGCAGAAGACCGCATCCGTCGATATGTCGGATTCCACCAAGGCCTTCATCCACCAATCCGGTGCCGATAAGAAGTCGTCACTGCACACCACCCGTCTTCTCGAGACGAACAAGGGTTCGGGCGCGGCCTCCGCCATGGCGTCATGGGCCACCAAGGGAGACCTGCAGGGCGTCTCGTCCACGCGATGCGTCGTTCCGCAGCTGACCCAGTCTCTGCTGCTTCCGGGCACGCAGACCGGTTGGACCCAGCAGCTCGTACTGTCCAATCCCTCGGATAAGTCCACAACGGTCGCCATTGAGGCCCGGGGCACCAAGAGCGGCGAGCCGATCGCCCTCGCCACCGACAGCAAGGTGACCGTGGCCGCCAATGGCGAGACCGTCGTCAATCTTTCGGCCGCGGCACCGTCGCAGCAGGGACTGTATGTCACGTTGAACAGCACCACCACGGCGGTCGCCGCCGTGGTACGCGTCGTGCATGCCGAAGGGCTTGTCTCCCGCGGCTCCGACTTCGCCACGTCGGTGGGCGTCCCCTCCGAAACGCTGATGTTGCCCGCAGTGGCATCAGGCAGCGATGTCACCGTCGAGGCGTTCGCCGAGAAAGCCGGCGAGGCCACGTTGTCATGGGTGACGAAAGCGAAGACCATCAAGGCCAAGACGATCAGGCTTGATGCCAACAAGGTCGCGGTGCTGTCGTTGGGCAAGGCTCCATCCGACGCCGTGGGCGTGAGCGTCAGCGCCGACGTCAGGATGAACGCGGCGGCCATGTGCGTCGAGAACGGTTCGGACCAGTCTGATTTCTCCCTGGTCCAGGCCGCCGACATTCAGGAGGTCAGCGCCATCGCGCTTCCCGAAGGCATCGACGCGCTTATCGATGTCGTCAACACGACCGACGACAAGACGACGGTCACATTGACCGCATATTCACAGCAGGGTGATCAGGCCGGTGTCAAGGAGATCACGCTCAGCGGTCATCAGGCCGTGTCGCTGGCCCCGAAGGACGTGGCCAAGAACGCGGCCGCCCTGACGTTGCACGACACCGGCAAGGCCGTCGCCTGGGGCGCCGTCGTCCGTAGCGACGCGGTATCCAAGGCCAAGGTCAGCGGCCTCGGCTACATCGGCTCCACCAGTCTCATGCCGATGCAGGCTTCGGTGCGTGTGAACAGGTCACTGGATATCGTGCAATAGCATGTTCCTTCATACATGAAGAAGGGCCATCCCCGCAAAACGGGATGGCCCTTCTTCGATAAGGACGTTCGGCTCGAATCTAGAAGCCCCAATCCGGATCGATGTCCTCCGGATGCTTGCCGCTGAGATCGGCAAGGCAGGATACCAGCTCGTCACGGATGATGAGCTGCAGATCGATTCTGTTCACGGCACGCTGCTCGATGGGACGGCGATACAGTACGATACGGGCGGGAATGCCGTGGTTGGCGGGGAAGCTCTGGGAAAGAAAGGCGCGCCTGGTCTCCCACGAGACCGGCGCCGAGGGCGGCACGTCCTCCACGGCGCACTGCACACCATCCAGCAGCTGGGGCCAAGCCGTATGCAGCCTTTTGAGCTGTGCCACGACCATGCTGTCGAACATGCCGGCCTTGGTGCGGTATCGGGGCATGCGGATGCCGAACGTCGCCTGTCGGTTGCCCCGGCCGTGTCGGTTGCGGTAGATCTTGCGTTCCCAGGGCAGCGGGGTTCCCCCGGTATGCAGCATGCCGGTGGATGTCGTTTTCTCTTCGGTCATGGCATACAGCCTAATCGCCGAGCGGACGTTTTGTCCGGTGTTCCGTCTTCTCTCGCGGGTTGTGGCGTCCGTCTATGCGATAATGCTGGGTATGCCGCCTATCGGATGGCGTGCGGGTTTCTTCGTCAGGGAGAGGAGTCTGTATGGGTGCCGTGACCATTCATCGTTGGGATGAAGTGGACTATGCATGGCTGGAATCACACATCAAGGCCATCGGATTCGATCTCGACACCACGTTGGCGAAGTCGAAGACGCCGATGACGTCGCAGATGGCAGAGGCGTTTTCGGAGCTGACGCATCATATTCCCTGCGCGGTGGTCTCCGGAGGCAAGTACGAGCTGTTCTCCCACCAGATCATCGCCAGGATCGGAGACATGGCCGATCGGCGGAACCTGCATTTCATGCCCACCAGCGGAACCCGGTACTATGCGTGGAACGGCGACGACTGGGAATGCCGGTACGCCCACGACCTCAGCGAACAGGATAGGGACGCCGCCATCGAATCACTCACCAGACACGCCAAGGAACAGGGGCTGTGGCTGCCGGACGACCGCATATGGGGGAACAGGCTCGAGGACCGCGGCAGTCAGATAACGTTCTCCGCGCTTGGCCAGCTCGCGCCGGTGGAGGCGAAGGAGTCATGGGACCCCGACCGCAGGAAGAAGAATCGACTGGCCGTTGCGGTCGCCGCCGATCTGCCGCAGCTCACTGTCCGATCCGGTGGGTCGACCAGCGTGGATGTGGTCGCCCGCGGCATCGACAAGTCCTATGCCATCCGTGAGCTTTCCGGCATCCTCGGCGTGGACGTTCCCCGTATCGCATTCGTCGGCGATCGCATGGACCCCGACGGCAACGACTATCCCACGGCGGTCGCCGGAGCGTATGCGATCCGCGTGTCCGGCCCCGACGACACCCTGCAGGTCATCCGTAATCTGCTGGGCGCCATCACCCGCCGCTGATACGGCACCATGCCTCCGGCGGTCCACGGCACGTTCGTCAACATCGTCTTCGTGGCTGGACCTCCCGCACCCGAATCGGGTACGGTTCGAATATGGACGACAACGAACCGGGAACCCTGCTGCGGCTGATACGTGACATCATGCTGCCGCGTGGCTGCGCCGGCTGCGATGCGCCGGACGAGCGCCTCTGCGCGACGTGCGCCGCGGGATTCCGCCGACGGGTCGTACGCGCCGTGCCGGCCACGATGTGCTCCAGCGGGCGCGTTCTGGCATGCGGATGGTACAGGGGAGGCGTCCGCAGGGCCATCCTGCGGTGGAAGGACCACGGCGACGAGGAAATCACTCCGGACCTAGCCTCTATGATGCGGGAACGTGCGCGGAACGGCGCCGTGGAACAGCTGGTGGATGCCGACCGACGTGTCGTGGTCGTGCCGGTTCCTTCATCGCCGAAATCACTGCGTCGCAGGGGACGCAGCCATGTCGTTCCACTTGCCAGGGCGGTATGTGCGCATCTGACGTCATGTGGTCTTGATGCCGTCGTCATGCCGGCGCTGTCGATTACCGGAGTACAGGCGAAATCCGTGCAGCGATCGCGGCCCGGACAGCGTGCGGCCCGGCTATCGGGGCACATCCATGTGCGAAACCCGGAAACGCTGCGTGGAGGTCAGATTCTGCTGGTGGATGACATAGTGACCACGGGCGCCACCATACGCCAATGCTCGCAGACTCTGCAGGATCATGACGCAACGGTGGTCGCCGCCATGACCCTTGCCGCGGTCGCCTATTGCGCGACGTGATTCTTGGGCAGCGCGATTTCGAAGTTGGCGCCACGCTTGTCGGGCACCACCTTGACGGTGCCGCCGTGGAGTCCGGCCGCCCACCGGGCGATGGACAGGCCGAGTCCGGTTCCTCCCGATCCGGTGCCCGGGCGTCCTGCCCCCTTGACGTAGCGACGGAAGATGTCGTTGCGGGCCTCTTCGGGAATCTGCGACCCGTAATTCACGACGTTGGTGATGATGGTGCCGAGATTGGTGTCCTCATGCACCTCGATCAGCACGGACGTGCCATCGGGGGAGTGCTTCAGCGCATTGGCGATGATATTGGTGAACAGCTGGCTGAGACGGTCTTGGTCGCCTTCCATCATGAGATGGTCGGGGACTTCGAGATGAATGGTGTGGTTGTGCCCGCCGTCCGCGATTTCCAACGGCTTGATGGTCTCATCGAGGAATCCGCCGAAATCGAAGCGCTCGACCTCAAGACTGGCCGCGCCGGCTTCGACGCGCGACATATCGAGCAGGAAGGCGATGAGGTCGGAAAGCCTGTGCGTCTGGTTGAGAATGCCTTCGAGGTTCGCGGGGGTCGGCTCCACCACGCCATCGGCCATGTTCTCCACAAGCGCCTGAAGCGCCGACACGGGGGTACGCAGCTCATGGCTCACATTGGCCACCATATCCCTGCGCATCTGGTCGGCGTGCTGCAGTTCGGCGGCCATTTCGTTGAAGGACCTGGCGAGCTGACCGACCTCGTCCCGGGAATTGGTGACGCCTTCCACACGCACGGAATAGTCGCCCTCGGCCATGGCCTCGGCGGCGTCCCTCATCTGACGCAGCGGTGCGGTGAGGCCATGCGCGAAGAAGTAGGTGATGCCTAGGGCGACGACCAGTGTGAGCGGCATGGCGATCCATCCGCTCCACCCCCATTTGAGGAAATGCCAGGCCAGCACGAACGCTATGGCCGTCGCTATGACGATCAGCACGCTGAGCTCCACCTTCAGCGAGGAGAGCATGCCTATGGGCCGGTCCCGTAGCGCACGGCGCTTCTGACGGGCGGTCTGGCTCCTGTGTTCGGACATGGTCACTTGGCTTCCGGAGGCTCGAAGGCGTATCCGACGCCATGCACGGTGCGGATGAGCTCCGGACCGAGCTTATGACGCAGCGCCTTCACATGGGAGTCGACGGTACGGGTTCCGGACGCGTCGACCCAGTCCCAAACCTCCTCAAGCAGCTTCTCGCGGGTGAGCACCGACTTGGGGCGGCGCGCCAGAGTGGCAAGCAGATCGAATTCGGTCGGGGTGAGGTGGACGGGCTCCCCCTCGAAGGTCACTATGCGCTGGGCCGGATCGATGACCAGGGTGCCGAAGTCGAGTAGCTTTTCGTTTTCGGAGTTCTTCGCGATGACCTTTGCCCGCTCGACACGACGCAGCAGTGCCTTGCAGCGGGCGATCAGCTCTCGCATCGAGAACGGCTTCGTCATGTAGTCGTCGGCGCCGGCGCCGAGGCCTATGACCTTGTCTGCCTCGTCGTCACGGGCCGTGAGAATCAGCACGGGGACCGGACGGCTGGCCACGATGCGCTTGGTGGCCTCGAGTCCGTCCATCACCGGCAGCATGATGTCCATGATGACCAGATCGGGCTTCAGCTGGGACGCCGCCTGCACCGCGCTCGCGCCGTCGCCGGCCACGCGGGCGTTCCAGCCTTCCGCGGTCAGACGCTGGGCGATGGCCGTGGCCAGCGTGGGTTCGTCCTCCACAACGAGAATCGTACGCTGCGGGGTGTGTATATCAATGCTGTTCATCGCCATTAATCCCTTTGATCCCTTGATATATATCCAATCAGATATGTCTTAGCGTATATCATACGTAAGGCCAGGATTTCAACCTGGCCTTACGTTATCAGATGAGCGATGCCCTCGTCATCGGCGATTCTATGCCTTGGGCTTGAGGAACAGGGCACCGAGTGCGGGAACGGTGATCTTCACCGAATACGGGCGGGAATGGTACTCGCCCTCCTCTGCGACGATATCGGTGTTGCTGATGCCCGAGCCGCCGTATTCCTCGGCGTCGGTGTTGAGGATCTCCTCCCACTCGCCGCCGCTGGGCAGCGGGACCTGATAGTCCTGCCATGCGCAGCCGGAGAAGTTGACCACGACCACGATCGGGTTGCCCTTGGTGTCCAGACGCATGAAGCTCAGGACGTTGTGGTCGGCGTCGTCGCTGGTGAGCCACTGGAATCCCGCGGGGTCGAAGTCCTGGCTCCAGAATTCGGGGCTCTTGCGGTACAGCTCGTTCAGGTCGCTCACGAGCTTCTGCACGCCCTGGTGGTCGGGCCAGTTCAGTGCGTTCCAGTCCACCGAGCTCTTGTAGTCCCATTCGCCGTACTGCGCGATCTCGTTGCCCATGAACGTGAGGTTCTTGCCCGGATGCGCCCACTGGTAGGCGAACAGGGCCCTCACGCCGGCGTACTTCTGCCAGTCGTCTCCGGGCATCTTGCCGAACAGCGCGCCCTTGCCGTACACGACCTCGTCGTGGCTGATGGGCAGCACATAGTGCTCGGAGTAGGCGTACATCATCGAGAAGGTGATCTCGCCGTGGTGCCACTTGCGGTTGACGGGCGTCTCGTGCAGATACTCGAGGGTGTCGTGCATCCAGCCCATGTTCCACTTGAGGCCGAATCCGAGGCCGCCCTCGCTTGTCGGCGCGGTCACTCCCGGCCAGGCGGTGGACTCCTCGGCGATCATCATGATGCCGGGGTTGCGGCCGTATGCGGTGGCGGTGGCCTCCTTGAGGAAGTCGATGGCCTCGAGGTTCTCGCGCCCGCCGTACTTGTTCGGACGCCACTGCCCGTTCTCGCGGCTGTAGTCGAGGTAGAGCATCGAGGAGACGGCGTCCACGCGCAGACCGTCCACATGGAACTCGTCAAGCCAGTAGCAGGCGTTGGCCACGAGGAAGTTGCGCACCTCGTTGCGGCCGAAGTTGAACACGTAGGTGCCCCAGTCGGGGTGTTCGCCGCGCAGCGGATCCGGGTCCTCGTACAGCGGGGTGCCGTCGAAGCGCGCCAGCGCGAAGTCGTCCTTGGGGAAGTGCGCGGGGACCCAGTCCATGATCACGCCGATGCCGGCCTGATGGAAGGCGTCGATGAGCTTCTTGAGGTCGTCGGGGTTGCCGAGACGGGACTGCGGTGCGTAGTAGCCGGTGACCTGGTATCCCCAGGAGCCGGTGAACGGGTGCTCGGCGAGCGGCATGAACTCCACATGGGTGAAGCCCATCTTCTTCACATAGGGCACCAGCTCATCGGCGAGCTTGCTGTAGTCCATCCCGATCTTCCAGCTGCCGGCGTGGACCTCGTAGATGCTGACGGGGCCGGAGTGCGGATCGGTGTTGCGACGGTGCTCCATCCATTCCTCGTCGTGCCACTCGTGCTTGGAGTCCACGACGACCGATGCGGTCAGCGGGGGAACCTGATGGAGGTTCTCCATCGGATCGGCCTTCTGCTTCCATTCATGGTTGGCGTTGAGGATCTCGTACTTGTACAGCTCGCCGGCGCCGACGTCGGGGATGAAGATCTCCCAGATGCCGGAGGAGCCCAGCTCCCTCATGGCGTGCTGGCGACCGGACCAGGAATTGAAGTCGCCGACGACGCGTACGGCGTGTGCGTTCGGGGCCCATACGGCGAACGAGGTGCCGGTGACCGTGTCGGGGGAGGAGCCGTCCGGGTCTCCCATCGCGTCGTCATAGGTGCGTACATGCGCGCCGAGCACTTCCCACAGGCGCTCATGGCGACCCTCGCCGAAGAGGTACATGTCCATTTCGCCGACGGTGGGCATGTACCGGTAGGGGTCGTCCACCAGGGCGGTGTCGCCGCCTTCGTAGGATACGCGGATGCGGTAGTCGGGGGTGGAGTAGCCTTCGCCGTCCGTGGAGGCGATGGCGGGGACGACGGCGGTGAAGATGCCGTTCCATTCATGCTCGGCGGCGTACTCCCCGTCCTCGGTCACGATGACGACGTGCTTGGCGAAGGGACGCAGGACGCGGATCGTGGCGTAGCCTTCGTCGCCTGACGCGTCGTTGAGATGGGCACCCAGCACGGTATGCGGGTCGTAGTATACGCCGTTGCTGACATCATCCAGAATCGCATGGTCGACGCTGACCGGCTGCGGGATGGTATTGTTTGTGTTGCTCATACAAACGAGTGTACGAAATGATTTCGTGAAAAACGCTTAACGACGTGTTGATTTTTTGAACGTTCAACATGTGAGCGTTCTCTTTTGGATTTCGCCCCTTCGGGCGTATATACTGAAATTTCGCTTGACCGCATCCGGAAGTCCAACCTCCATGCAATCATAAGATGTCTTCTTTAATCTATAGAGGGGCTTGATACATGACTTACCAGGTTGGCGATACCGTTGTCTATCCGCGCCATGGCGCAGCGAAGATCGAAGAGATTACCGAGCGGGAGATGAACGGCGTCAAGCGCACGTATCTCAAGCTTTCCGTGTTGTCGTCCGACGGTCTGGTGATTCAGATTCCGGCGGAGAACGTCAAAAAGGTCGGCGTGCGCGACGTCGTGGACGCCAAGGCCGTCTCCAAGGTGTTCGAGATCCTGCGCACGCCCATCGTCGAGGAGAAGACCAACTGGTCTCGCCGCTACAAGCTGAACGTCGAGAAGATCGCAACGGGCGACGTGAACAAGATCGCCGAGGTCGTGCGCGACCTCGCCCAGCGAGACGACGACGAGCATGGTCTGTCCGCCGGCGAGAAGCGCATGCTCACCAAGGCGCGCAACATCCTCACCTCCGAGATCTCGCTGAGCGAGAAGCTGAGCGAGGAGGAGACCCAGCGTCTGCTCGACGTCAACCTCGGCTACCGCGATCCCGAGCCCGGTGACGACAAGCACCATACGAAGAGCCCCAAGGAACCGGCCAGCGAGACGCTGAACCGCATCGAAGCGGAGGCCAAGGCCGCGAAGGGCAAGAAGAAGAGCACGAGGAAGTCGGCCAAGTAGTCGATGGCGGACATGACGAATATGCGCATCGGACAGGGGTTCGATGCGCATAGGTTCGCCCCCGCCGGCACGAAGCGCGAGCTGTGGCTCGCATGTCTGCGCTGGCAGGAGGACGAGCGACGGGGATGCGAGGGGGTGCTTGGCGACTCCGATGGCGACGTCGCCGCGCATGCCGTTATCGACGCGGTGCTCTCGGCCTGCGGCCTCGGTGACATCGGTGTGCTGTTCGGGGTGGGTTCCCGCAGCCGTGGCGCCGGCATGCATGGCGACGCCATGCTGGGCGCCGTCGGCGATCATGTGCGGGAGCATGGCTGGGTCATCATGAACGTCAGCGTCTCCATTGTTGGCAATGCCCCTCGCATCGGTCGTCGCCGCGACGAGGCCCGGCATGCCATGTCAAGCGCCCTGGGGGCACCGGTGAGCATCACGGCGACGACCACGGACGGCATGGGATTCACCGGCCGTGGCGAAGGCATCGCCGCCATCGCCACGGCGTTGGTCGTTCGCGGCTGAGAACGACGGTCGCAATACGTCAGCGATTGCGGAAGATGATTTTCGCAATCGCCCACATCGCCGTACTGAGCGTGACGATGACGAAGCTGGGCGGGGTGGGGAACATCGCCGAAAGCACCAGTCCGCCCCAGATGCTTACCAGGCACAGCACGCATGACACGATGATGGCGGCGAATGGGGATCTGGTGACGATGGACGCCGTCGCCGCGGGCGTGACGACCAGGGCGAAGATCAGCAATGTACCCACCGCCGGCACGGCCACGGTGATGACCCCGGCCATGATGGCCATGAACAGCACGTTCATCGCGCCGATGGGCACACCCTTGGCCCGTGCGACCTGCTCGTCCAGCGAGCTGAACAGCAGCGGCCGGTACACCAGCGACACCACCACCAGCAGCAACGCGTCGAAGATGGCGAAGCCGATGATCTGGTTGTCGGTGATGGTCAGAATGGAACCGAACAGAATGGACTGCATCTGCTGCGAGGCGCTCGAGGAAAGCCTCGCGAAGAACATGCCCAGACCCGTGGCGAACGCCAGCACGGTGCCCGTGGCGATTTCGCGCTCGGAGACCTTCTTGCCCAATGCGCCGATGACCAGCGCCCCGCCCAGTGCGAACGCACCCAGACCGAGCGAAACGGGCAGTCCGAGCAGGACGGCTCCGGTCGCGCCGGGGAGACCGATGTGCGCCAGCGCATGGGCCGCGAACGTCGAATGCCGTGTGATGGTGAAATACCCCATGATTCCTGCGGCGACGGCGATGAGCAGCCCCGCCTCGATGGCATTGACCATGAACGGCGCCGTGAGGACGCTCATCCATTCGGGGTCGAAAGCGAACTGTGTGGTCATCGGTCCATCTCCTTGGCCTTGGTGCCTGCGGTATACGCATCGGCATGGGTTTCGTTGCCCTGTGCGCCGCCATGTTCATGGAAGTGAGCGGCCTCGCGCACGTCATGGGTGTCCTGAAGGCGTTCCTCCGGCTCGAGTTTGCGGTTCGGGGTCACGAACATGTCTCCCTGGGGCGTGGTGACGACCTCCACGCGTGTGCCGTAGAGGTGCGTGAGCAGGTCGGAGTCAAGCACCGAGCGGATGGGGGAGTAGTGCGGATGTCCGTCGAGCAGATATATGGCTCCGGTGAGGATGGGCAGCAGCATGTTCAGGTCATGTGCCACGACCTCGATGGTCATGCCCCATTCGCGGTTCAGACGGGCGAGCAGCTCCACGACCGAACGCTGGCTGGCGATGTCGAGATTGGCCAGCGGCTCATCGAGCAGCAGCAGCTCGGGACCGCATGCCAGCGCCTGCGCGATGGCGGCACGCTGGCGCAGGCCGCCGGAAAGCTCGTTGAGCCGGTAGTCGGCCTTGTCGGCGAGCCCGACGAATTCCAGAACCTCCTGCGCACGTTGCTTTTCCTTCGCGGAGACGAGATGGATGCCGAACTTCGTGCCCGTCAGGCCCAGTATGACCGACTGCCGTGCGGTGATCGTCGAGTCAAGGCCCGAAGTGTAGGTCTGCGGCACGTAGCCGATGCGCTGGTTGCTTTGGCCCGCCGGCCGTCCCAGCACCGTGATGCCGCCCTGGGATGTGGGGATCAGGCCGAGCTCGGCATCGAGCAAAGTGGTCTTTCCGGCTCCGTTGGTGCCGACCACCGCGGTCACGGTCCCGCGTGGAATCGCGAAGTTTCCATGCGACCAGATGAGCCTGCCGCCGCGTCGTACGGCGGCATCGTGAAGCACGACGGCATCGTCGTGGGCAGTGGAAGAGGTCATGATGCATCATCCCTGTTCAGGTAGGAGTATGGCGATATTGCTAATGAGAATAGTAATCAATATTCATGTGTTTCGTCCACTCCGCCGTGTTGCGGCCCAAACGCGTGGCGCCCGTGGCCCACGGATATGACCGCAGGTCACGGGCGCCTTGAGCCTGTTTGGGTTTTGCCGTTCGTCCCGGCCGGCCGGAACTACTTGGAGCCGCCGTCCGATGCCGAGGATGACGGCTCCGGTGTCGTCGCTGCCGACGTGGCGTCGGAGGCCAGGGCCTTGTCGAACTCCGTGACCAGCGCATTCATCCAGTCGACCAGGTTGTCGTAGCGCTCGGGGACCTGCTCGGTGACGTCCACCACGGGGACGTCCGACTTATGGGCGGTGCCGGTGATGAGATTGGTGGTGTCGGACGCCTCCTGCGGATTATTGATGAGCATTCCCGCCTTGTGCTTCTCCAGCAACGACTGCAGGTCCTGCACGTCGGCGGGCGCGGGTTCCCCGCCATTGAGCATCGTCTGGGCGTACTGCTTGGGCGTGACGTCCTTGACGTCCAGGTCGCTCATCAGATAATAGGCCACGGATTCGGTCGAGGCGTAGGTCGCTTCAGGGTGCTTCTTGGAGAACGAGTCCATGGAGGCCTCGAGCTTGTCCTCGTCCTTCTGCCATGCGGCAAGCCTCTTGGAGAAATAATCCTTGCTGTCGGGCTTGATCTTCGAGAAGGCCTCGCTCAGCTCCTTGGTCATGGCCTTGCGCGCGTCCTTCGAGAACCACAGATGGGGATTGTCCCCGTCCGATGCTCCCACGGTCGTGGCCGCCGTGACCGTCGTGGTGTCGCCGCTGACGGCCTTCGTCGCCCACTCGTCATATCCGGCACCGTTCGCCACCAGCACCTTCGCCTTCGACACGGTCGCGATATCGCTGGTCTTCGGCTCGAAGTCATGGGCGTCCACGTTGGTGGATCCGAGAATGGAGGTGACGCGCACCTGGTCGCCGCCCACCTCCTTGGCGAGCATGCCCCACTGGTTGATCGACGCGACCACGGCGATCGGGTCGAACTGCGCGGTCGAGCCGGAACCCTCCTCCGTCGACCGGGTTCCCGATCCGCAGCCCGCCGACACGAGAACGGCCGCGCATATCACTGCCGCCGCCGCGCCCCGCATGCGTGCCGCGGCATTCCACATGGTGAACAACGTCATAACAATCAACACCGCCTTCTGCTGCCGGCCCGGGAAACCGTTCGGGAACATCCTCGTCGCATCCCCGAATATGCGTTCGCATAATATCGTTCATCGGGCTGTTTTCACGATAGCCTATGATGCGGAGTATCGAATCCGGCGACACGGAAGGACATTTACGGATATGGCACAACGTTTGGATGGCAAACAGGCCGCCGCGGCCATCAAGGCCGAACTGGCCGAGCGCGTGGCGAAACTCAAGGAGCAGGGCGTGACCCCGGGGCTGGGGACGCTGCTCGTCGGCCATGACGCCGGCTCGGTGAAGTACGTCGCGGGCAAGCACCGCGACTGCGCCGAGGTGGGCGTCGCATCCATCGCCGAGGAGCTTCCCGAGGACGCCGGCTACGAGGAGATCGCCGAGGCGGTCCGCAGGCTCAACGAGAACCCCGCATGCACCGGATTCATCGTGCAGCTGCCCCTGCCCAAGGGCATCGACGAGAACAGGATCATCGACCTCATCGATCCCGCCAAGGATGCGGACGGCATGCATCCGTACAACCTCGGCGAACTGGTCCTCCACCCCCGCGGCGAGCTGTCCACCCCGCTTCCCTGCACCCCGCGCGGCGTCGTGGAGCTGCTGTCCATGAACGGCATCGACCTGAACGGCAAGCATGTGGTAGTGCTCGGCCGCGGCATCACCATCGGGCGCACCATCGGACTGCTGATCGGACGCAAGGAGATCAACGCCACCGTCACGCAGTGCCACACCGGTACGAGGAACGTGCATGAGCTGATGCGGCAGGCCGACGTCATCGTGGCGGCCATGGGCAGCGCGCACTTCGTCA
Organism: Bifidobacterium saimiriisciurei; assembly: GCF_010667655.1. Lineage (GTDB taxonomy): Bacteria > Actinomycetota > Actinomycetes > Actinomycetales > Bifidobacteriaceae > Galliscardovia > Galliscardovia saimiriisciurei. Next base: position 84,380 of record NZ_WHZU01000002.1, on the reverse strand, counting down.
AGCCCGAGGACGTCAGGCCGGACGCCGTGCTCGTCGACGTCGGAGTCAGCCGCGTCACCGACCCCGAGACCGGCAAGTCGAGGATTCTCGGCGACGTCGATCCAGCCGCCCGCGAGGTATGCGGCGCCTATACACCGAACCCCGGCGGCGTCGGGCCGATGACCCGTGCCATGCTGCTGCGCAACGTGGTCGAGATCGCCGAGCGCTCGCTCTGAGTCCGCGACGCCGTCAGGCGGGCAGTCCGGTGGACTGTCCGTAGGCGACGCCGAGGCGACACCACGGAGCCGAGGTATGCAGGTTGTATGAGGGCGTGTCGTATCGCGACACGCCCGAATTCCTTATACCCCTTTTGACCATGCCTGGCGTTACTCTTGAAACTTGCGTGTACGGGAGTATGCGTGCATAACTGAATATCGAGTAATTATCCATCCATCTATTGAGAAACCATATATTTACATGGCAGAGAACAACACTGAAGCCACCAAGGTTGCCATCAACGACATCGGCACCGAAGAGGACTTCATCAAGGCAGTCGATTCCACCATCAAGAACTTCGATGATGGTGATCTGGTCGAAGGTACCGTCGTTAAGATCGATCGCGACGAGGTGCTCCTGGATATCGGCTACAAGACCGAGGGTGTGATTCCCTCCCGCGAGCTTTCCATCAAGAAGGACGTCGATCCTGACGATGTCGTCGAGGTCGGCGACACCGTCGAGGCCCTTGTCATCACCAAGGAAGACAAGGAAGGCCGTCTGATTCTGTCCAAGAAGCGCGCCCAGTACGAGCGCGCCTGGGGCGATGTCGAGAAGATCAAGGAAGCCGATGGCGTTGTCGAAGGCACCGTCATCGAAGCCGTCAAGGGCGGCCTTATCGTCGACATCGGCCTGCGCGGCTTCCTGCCCGCCTCCCTCGTCGAGATGCGCCGCGTGCGCGATCTGGCCCCCTACATCGGCCAGAAGATCCAGGCCAAGATCCTGGAGCTCGACAAGAACCGCAACAACGTGGTCCTGTCCCGTCGCCAGTACCTCGAGGAGACCCAGTCCGAAGTCCGCGAGACCTTCCTCTCGCAGCTCAAGAAGGGTCAGATCCGCGAGGGTGTCATCAGCTCCATCGTCAACTTCGGCGCCTTCGTCGATCTCGGTGGTGTTGACGGCCTGATCCACGTCTCCGAGCTTTCCTGGAAGCACATCGACCACCCGTCCGAGGTCGTCAAGGTCGGCGACAAGGTCACCGTCGAGGTGCTCGACGTCGATCTCGACCGTGAGCGCATCTCCCTGTCCCTCAAGGCGACCCAGGAGGATCCGTGGCAGCGCTTCGCCCGCACCCACGTTCCCGGCCAGATCGTCAAGGGCAAGGTCACCAAGATCGTCCAGTTCGGTGTGTTCATCTCCGTGGACGACGGCATCGAGGGCCTGGTGCACATCTCCGAGCTGGCCAACCGCCACGTGGAGAACCCGGAGACCGTCGTCAAGCCGGGCGAAGAGGTGTTCGTCAAGGTGATCGACGTCGATCTCGATCGTCGCCGCATCTCCCTGTCCCTCAAGCAGGCCAACGACTCCGTTGACATCTCCTCCGAGGACTTCGACCCGGCTCTGTACGGCATGCCGGCCGAGTACGACGAGCAGGGCAACTACAAGTACCCCGAAGGTTTCGACCCGGAGACCAACGAGTGGATCGCCGGCTACGAGAAGCAGCGCGAGGAGTGGGAAGCCCAGTACGCCGCCGCCCACGACCTGTGGGAGCAGCACAAGGAGTTCGTGGCCAAGGAGCTCGAGAACGCCGAAGCTTCCGCCGCCGCCGACGGCCAGGGCGAGCCGAAGGAAGAGAAGGTCGAGGAGACCTCCAACTACTCTTCCGAGAGCACGTCCGAAGGCACTCTCGCCGATTCCGACCAGCTTGCCGCCCTGCGCGAGCAGCTGCTCAACGAGAAGAAGTGAGCCAGCCTTCAGCGTTGACTGACTGAATGAGAAACCCGGTTGTCATTACCCATGGCAACCGGGTTTCTCTGTAGACTGGCAGATGTAGACAGGGAAGAACGGAGCGGTTCGGCAAGGCGATGATGCGCTGTCGTCCGGCATCCGGAAGGGAGCATGCATGTTCACACGTGTCGGTCTGACCGGTGGCATCGCCGCGGGGAAAAGCACGGTTGCGTCGCGATTCGTCGATTTGGGCGCCTATGTCATCGATTACGACAAGCTCGCCCGTGACGCTGTCAGGAAGGGCAGCGAAGGACTCGCGCAGATCATCGCGTGTTTCGGACGCCATGCCCGCGGAAGGGACGGGGAGCTCAACAGGCAATGGATGGCCGACCATGTGTTCGGCGATCCCGGGCGGTTGCGCGAGCTCAACCGCATCGTCCATCCCATCGTGTTCCGTGAGGCCGGCAGACTGGAGTACCAGTGGATCGATTCGCATCCGGAACCCAAGGACGGCACGCGGCGCCTGGTCATTCATGACATCCCCCTGCTGGTCGAGACGTCACGCTGGGACTACTTCGATGCCATCATCACCGTGGAGGCCCCCGAGGAAACGCGAATCCGGCGCATGGTCAGGAACCGTGGCATGACACGAGCCGCCGCCGAGGCTCGCATCCGTAACCAGGCGACGCAGCAGCAGCGCTTCGACATCAGCGACTACGTCATCGATTCCACAAAGCCCATCGAACAGATGTTCGAGGATGTTGATAGGCTGTATCGCGTACTGACGCATCCGTCATATTAGTTCGCGAACAACCGGCCGCGGAATCCATGCGGCACGGGGCAAGGTGGGGCAATGGGATACAACATCGAACGCATCGACAAACCTTTTGTGGTCAAATCGCCCTATAAGCCAAGCGGCGACCAGCCCCAGGCCATCGAGGAGCTCGCCACGCGCATCGAGAACGGCGAGAACGATGTGGTGCTCATGGGCGCCACCGGCACAGGAAAGACCGCGACGACGGCCTGGCTCATCGAGCGTCTTCAACGGCCGACGTTGATTCTCGAGCCGAACAAGACGCTTGCCGCGCAGCTGTGCGCGGAGTTCCGCGAGCTCATGCCCGACAATGCCGTCAGCTACTTCGTGAGCTATTACGACTACTACCAGCCCGAGGCGTACATCCCGCAGACCGACACCTACATCGAGAAGGACTCGAACATCAACGACGACGTGGAGCGCCTGCGCCACGCCGCCACCGCCAATCTGCTGACGCGAAGGGACTGTGTGGTGGTGGCCACGGTCAGCTGCATCTACGGTCTGGGAACCCCGGAGGAATACGCCGGCCGCATGCTGTTCCTCGAGGAAGGGCAGGAGATCAACCGTGACGACCTGCTGCGCAAATTCGTCGACATGCAGTACAAGCGCAACGACATCGCCTTCACGCGAGGCACGTTCCGCGTCCGCGGCGACACCGTTGAAATCATCCCCGTCTACGAGGAACTGGCCATCCGCATCGAATTCTTCGGCGACGAGATCGACCGCATCTCGACGCTGCATCCACTCACCGGCGACGAGATAGCGCACGAGCCGCAGGTGCACATCTTCCCCGCATCGCACTATGTGGCCGGTCCGGAGCGCATGGAACGCGCGCTCAAGACCATCCGCGAGGAGCTCGACGAGCGTGTGGCGCAGCTGAAGAAGCAGGGCAAGGACCTCGAGGCGCAGCGACTCACCCAGCGCACCACCTATGATCTGGAGATGCTCACGCAGATCGGCGTCTGCCAAGGCGTGGAGAACTATTCGCGGCACTTCGACGGCCGCGCCCCCGGAACGCCGCCGCACACCCTGCTGGATTTCTTCCCCGACGATTTCCTGCTGGTCATCGACGAATCCCATGTGACCATTCCTCAGATCGGCGCCATGTACGAGGGCGACGCCTCACGCAAGCGCACGCTGGTCGAACACGGGTTCCGGCTGCCCAGCGCCATGGACAACCGACCGCTCAAGTGGGACGAGTTCCTCGAACGCATCGGCCAGACCGTCTACCTCTCCGCCACGCCGGGCGACTACGAACTCGGTCTTTCCGACGGCGTGGTGGAGCAGATCATCAGGCCGACCGGCCTCGTCGACCCGAAGATCGACGTGCGTCCCGTCGAAGGGCAGGTCGACGACCTGCTTGGCGAGATCAAGGACCGCGTGGCCAGGAACGAACGCGTGCTGGTCACCACATTGACCAAGAAGATGGCCGAGGACCTCACCGACTATCTGCTGGAACGAGACATCAAGGTGGAGTATCTGCATTCCGACGTCGACACGCTGCGTCGCGTCGAACTGCTGCGCGAGCTGAGGGAAGGCAAGATCGACGTGATCGTCGGCATCAACCTGCTGCGCGAGGGACTCGACCTGCCGGAGGTCTCGCTGGTGGCGATCCTCGACGCCGACAAGGAAGGATTCCTGCGGTCATACCGCTCGCTTATCCAGACCATCGGACGCGCCGCCCGTAATGTGTCGGGCACGGTCATCATGTACGCCGACCACCGTACCGACGCCATGACCAAGGCCATCAATGAAACCAACCGCCGTCGCACCAAGCAGATCGAATACAACAGGGAGCACGGCATCGACCCGAAGCCGCTGATCAAGAAGATCAGCGACGTCAACGACATGCTCGCCAAGGAGGATGTCGATACGCAGACCCTGCTCGAAGGCGGCTACCGCAATGCGAACAAGGCAGGAAACTCCCATCTCGGCGTGCCGCCGTTCAACGCGGACGAAGCCGACAAGCGGCACAGGGAGATTCTTGAGGCCGGTCTGCCCGCGCAGGATCTCGCCGACCTCATCCGGCAGCTCAGCGAACAGATGCACACCGCGGCGGAGCAGCTGCAGTTCGAGCTCGCCGCCCGACTACGCGACGAGATCCGCGACCTGAAGAAGGAGCTGCGACAGATAACCGAAGCGCAGAAATAGCCGTCGGAGGCCCGACGGGGTAGTATCGATTGCGGACGGCCGCGTGGCACAGACTATCTGCACCACGCGGCGAGCCGGGAGACGACGAGCAAAGGAGCATCATGGTGGCCAAGGACAACCGGACGGGTCGCGATTCGCGTCTGGGACGCATCGCCTCATATGCGGTGGTGGTCGTTCTCGCCGCGGCGATGCTGGTGTTCGTAGGCGTCAGATACAGCTGGTGGCTGTCGCTGATACTGCTTGTCGTCATGGTTCCCGCCGGTCTTTCCACGTTGTACCTGAACCTCCACCCGGAACGTACCGGCGGTCGCAGCATGCTCGGTGTGTCCGACGCCTCGACGCTGCTCGACCCGTTCAGGGGCGGCAGGGGGACCGCGCAGAGCCGCCCGTCTTCCGAGGAGCGGTCCTCCGATCGCCGGTCCGACGGCATATAGGAAGTCGCGGGGCCGACGGCTTTGTAAAAAAACGTCAGAATTTCCATACCGGTTTCTGCGCCGTCACGAATCTTCCGTATAGTGATGTCACATGGCTGAGACTCCACTGTGGTTTATGGTGAGCACGTTCGTCGTGCTCGCCGTGTTCTTTATCATCGATCTGTTCGTCATCGGACGGCGTCCGCATGTGCCGTCCACCAGGGAATGCGTGCAGCACATCGCGTTCTTCGTCGTCATGGCGCTGATTTTCGGCGGCATTGTATGGGGGGTCGCCGGAGCCAAACCCGCCATCGAGTTCTATTCCGGCTGGCTCACCGAATACTCGCTGAGCATCGACAACCTGTTCGTGTTCGTCATCATCATGGCCAACTTCGCCGTGCCCAAGCAGCTGCAGAAGTTCGTTCTGTCCATCGGCATCACCATCGCGCTGGTGCTGCGTGGCATCTTCATCCTGCTCGGCGCCGCGATCATCACGCGGTTCACCTGGGTGTTCTTCCTGTTCGGCGCGTTCCTGCTCGTCACGGCGTTCAAGCTCGCGTTCGGCAAGGACGACGACGAGGAATACCACGAGAACGCCCTGATCTCCACGCTGCGCAAGGTCATCCGCATCTCCGACGAATATGACGGAGAACGTCTGCGCACCACGAAGGACGGCGTGAAGTACTGGACCCCGATGCTTATCGTGTTCCTCGCCATCGGCACCACCGACGTCATGTTCGCCTTCGACTCCATTCCCGCGATCTTCGGTCTGACCAAGGATCCGTTCATCGTGTTCACCTCGAACGTATTCGCTCTCCTGGGCCTTCAGCAGCTGTACTTCCTGCTGGGCGCACTGCTCGACAAGCTCGTCTACCTGCCGGTGGGCCTTTCCGTCGTGCTCGGCTTCATCGGCGTGAAGCTCATCATGGAGGCCCTGCACGCCAATACGCTCCCGTTCATCAACGGCGGCCAGCCCATACATGCCGTGCCGGAGGTGCCCACATGGCTCTCGCTCGCCGTCATCGTCGTGTCCATCGGCACCGCTGCCCTTGCCAGCGTGCTCAAGATGCGCAAGATCGACGCCCAGGTCGAAAAGGACTGATTCGGCGCCATCCTCGGCCTTTGGGCCCTCGCCCCGTCACGCGGTATCCGCGGACGGGGCGTTTTGCTATTGTTATCGTGTCCAATCCTGACCGACCGTCCGCGTCCTGGCGTCCATTGCGCGTCATCAGGTGTTCATGCAACACGCCGTCGCGGTTATCAATCAGGTCTTGAACAGCTAGTAAGCTAATCCATGGCAACAGCGGGGACGTTCCCTGATCCCCGTCCGTCTAGAAGGAATAGGCAGGCAATATGCGTAAAGCCAAGATCGTAGATACCATCGGACCCGCCACCGAGTCTCTCGAGAACATCACCAAGCTCGTCGAAGCGGGCATGGACGTCGCTCGACTGAACCGCTCCCATGGCACGCCCGAGGATCATCTGAGGGTCTACAACAACCTCCGCGAGGCCGGCAAGACCGTTGGTCGCAATGTCGCCGCCCTGGTGGATCTGCAGGGCCCGAAGATTCGTTGCGGCTGGTTCAAGAAGAACGCTGAAGGCGAAGACAAGGTCATCCTCAAGGAAGGCCAGGAGTTCGTCATCACCACCGACGACATCGAAGGCGACGAGCACATCACCTCCACCACGTTCAAGGGCCTGCCGGGCGACTGCCACCCCGGTGATCCGATCCTGATCGACGACGGCAAGGTCCGCCTCGAGGTCACCAAGGTCGAAGGTAACAACGTCCACACCAAGGTCGTCGTGGCCGGACCGGTCTCCTCCCACAAGGGCATCAACCTGCCGGGCGTGGCCGTGAGCCTGCCCGCCCTGACCGAGAAGGACGAGGCCGACCTGCGTTGGGCCATCCGCACCGGCGCCGACATCATCGCCATGTCCTTCGTGCGTTTCGCCTCCGACATCGACCGCGCCCATGAGATCATGGACGAGGAAGGCCGCCGCATCCCGATCGTCGCCAAGATCGAGAAGCCGCAGGCCCTCGAGAACCTCGAGGACATCGTCAAGGCCTTCGACGGCATCATGGCCGCCCGTGGCGACATGGCCGTCGAGTGCCCGCTGGAAGAGGTCCCGCTGGCCACCAAGCGCATCATCGAGCTGGCCCGTCAGTACGCCAAGCCCGTCATCGTGGCCACCGAGGTCCTGGGCTCCATGGTCCACTCCCCGGTTCCGTCCCGCGCCGAGGCCTCCGACTGCGCCAACGCCGTGCTTGACGGCGCCGACGCCACCATGACCTCCAACGAGACCGCCGTCGGCCAGTACCCGACCGAGACCGTGGCCACCATGTCCCGCATCTCTGGCTACGCCACCGAGCACGGCTTCGACCGTATCCCGGAGCTCAAGAACCTCGACATGTCCAAGTCCGGCGCTGTTTCCTCCGCCGCCGTGGATCTCGCCGACAAGCTCAACGCGAAGGCCATCGTCGCCTTCACGCAGACCGGTGACACCGTGCACCGTGTCTCCCGCGAGCGTCCGGCCGCCCCGATCTACGCCCTGACCGCCAACGAGCACACCTACCACTGGCTGGCTCTGAGCTGGGGCACCGAGGCGTTCCTGCTCGACAAGGACTACCACGACATGACCCGCAAGGAAGTCATGGCCCTCACCGACGCCACCCTGAAGGCCGCCGGCAAGGTCGAGGACGGCGACCACATCGTCGTGCTCAGCTGCTCCCAGGGCGATCACAAGCCGGGCAGCACCGACTCCATCTACGTGCACACCGTCGGCCACAAGGCCTGATTCCGTGCATCGGATTGATGTCGTCGTCGCCGTATGAACGGTGACGACAAGAGGCCTGCCTGCGTGTCCTTGAGACACGCAGGCAGGCCTCTTGTGTTTGTCAGAACCATGAACATGGTGTAATGTACATCTGGTGCCGCCCCGGTATCCCAATTGGTAGAGGAGACAGCCTCAAAATCTGTACAGTGTGGGTTCGAGTCCCACCCGGGGCACGGATATCGACAGGGCCGGAAATCCAATGTTTCCGGCTCTGTTTCGTATTCCATGACGTGGTGAAACACGCGAATTCCGTGCAATCGCCGGCGGATGCTATTCTGATACACTTGCAACAGGAAAAGGCAACTAGAATTCCGTAATTGGAGACATATCGGAGGCGTCCCCTCTGTCCGTCCATGACGGGTCGAACAGAAATGCCTCTCTGCCGTGTCTTCTTACAATGGAGTGAAGTGTCACCCGTATTCAATCAGTTGAAAGGGTCGGAAATGGCAGACATTGACGTTGATGGAATGGTCGACGATTCCAAGGGTCGCACCGTAGTCGTGGCAGAGGACGAGGCCCTTATTCGTCTGGATATCGTGGAGTCGTTGCGTGGCGCCGGATACGACGTGGTCGGTGAGGCGGCCAGCGGCCAGGAGGCCGTGGACCTCGTCAAGGAGCTCGTGCCCGATGTGGTCGTCATGGACGTCAAGATGCCCGGAAAGGACGGCATCACCGCGGCGAAGGAGATCGCCGAGGAGAATCTCGCTCCGGTCGTGATGCTGACGGCGTTCTCCCAGCAGAATCTTGTGGAGAAGGCAGCCGACGCCGGTGCCATGGCCTATGTGGTCAAGCCGTTCGTTCCCGAAAAGCTGTTCCCCGCCCTTGAGGTCGCCATCAGCCGTTTCGACCAGATGAACGCGCTGCGTGACGAGGTCTCCGACATGAAGGCGCGTTTCGAGGCCCGCAAGCGGGTTGACCGTGCCAAGGGCCTGCTGATGGAGAACATGGGTCTGACCGAGTCCGAGGCGTTCCGCTGGATTCAGAAGACCTCGATGGACCGCCGACTCACCATGCAGGAGGTCGCGGACGCCGTCATCGAGCAGGTGCAGGGCTGAGAGCAGGTCCATGGTTCTGTCTTCGCAAAACACGATAGCGGGGGAGGCGACGGCAGAAAAGACACTGCTCGTCGTGGACGGCCATTCCCTGGCCTTCCGGGCGTATTTCGCCCTCCCCGCCGAAAACTTCACCACATCCTCCGGCTTCGCCACCAACGCGGTATGGGGCTTTGCCAACATGCTGACGCGTGTCATCCTCGACAACAAGCCCACGCATGTCGCCGTGGCCTTCGACGTCAAGGGCGGCACGTTCCGCAATGAGCTGCTGCCCCAGTACAAGGGCACACGCGACGCGGCGCCGGAGGACCTGCTTCCGCAGATACCGGTCATTCAGGACATGCTCCGCGCATTGGGTGTCACCTACATCGAAAAGCCGGGCTTCGAAGGCGACGATGTGATTGGTACGCTGGCCTCCATGGGGGAGAGGTCCGGCTTCCGTACGCTCGTGCTTTCCGGCGACAGGGATGCGTTCCAGCTCATCGACGACTCGATCACGGTGCTGTACCCCGGCCATCATTTCAAGGACCTGCGTCATATGACGCCGCAGTCGGTCGTGGACAAGTACAAGGTCACGCCGCAGCAGTATCCCGATCTGGCGGCGTTGCGCGGCGAGACGGCGGACAACATTCCCGGCGTCCCCGGCGTGGGCGACGGCTTCGCGGCCAAATGGCTGAACCTGTACGGCTCGCTGGACGGCATCATCGAACATGCCGAGGAAATCAAGGGCAAGAAGGGCGAGGCCCTTCGGGAGAACATCGAGCAGGTCAAACTGAACCGACGGGTCAACGCCCTGGTGCGTGATCTCGACCTTGGAGTCGACATCGGCGAACTGGTGCTTTCGCCGCCGAACATTACGGCATTGGACAACCTGTTCACGAAGCTCGAATTCGGTCCGCGTACGAAAAGCCGCGTGCTCAAGGCGTTTCCCGACGGATTCGAGGACGAGAGCCTGAAAGCCGCGACGGACGATACGGTCGAGGACGATTTCGAGGATCCGCTTGTCGACGTTCTCGACGGTTCGACCGACGTGGAATCCTCCGTGCGCGCGTGGGTCGACGAACACATTGCGACCGGCGCGGATCGGCAGGATGCGGACCCGTTCTGGGTGCTGCATGCGGAAGGCACCACCCGGTACGGTGTGAGCACGCTGAAATCCCTGACCCTTCTGGCCCCCGACAACCATGCCGTCGTGCTGGAGGGCGATTGGCCGTCCCTGGTCTCGGACGTCGTCGCTGCCTTGGCGGCCGCGCATGCCGACGGACTTGCCATGCACGGGTACAAGGAGCAGTCCCATCTTCTTTCGGCGGCCGGCATCGAGGTGCCGCTGCCATGGTTCGATACGCAGCTGGCCGGATACCTTGTGGAATCGGATTTCCATCCCGATTCGTTGGATGCCGCCGCCGAGCATTTCCTCGACCTGCATGTCGAAGAGGAGGAGACCTCGTCCCAGGGCGAGCTGTCGCTCGATCTGGATGATGACTCCGATGACGGCGATGCCACGGCCGCGAAGATCCCGGCGCATCATGCGGCGTGCGTGGCCGCGCTGGTCCGGCATCTGCGACCGATGACGCTCGACCGCAAGCAGGACGACATCATGCGCAGGATCGAGCTTCCCGTATCACGGGTACTGGCCGGCATGGAATCCGTCGGCGCGGCCGTGGATGAGGGCCGGCTCATCGGCATGCGTGACCGGTTCGCCACGGAGGCGCGCGACGCCCAGGAACAGGCGTGGCAGGCCGCCGGCAGGCGCATCAACCTGCAAAGCCCCAAGCAGCTGCAGGCCGTACTGTTCGACGACATGCAGCTTCGCGGGACACGCAAGACCAAGACCGGCGGATACACCACCGACGCCGCAGCACTCCAGGAAATGGTCGTGCGCAACGTCGGCAACGAACGGGCGACCACATTCCTCGTGGCGCTGCTGAGGCATCGTGAGACCAACAAGCTCAAGCAGATCGTGCAGAGCCTGCTCGACGAGGTCAATCACGATGATGGCCGCATCCACACCACGTTCGAGCAGACCGTCGCCGCCACGGGACGTCTGAGCTCCGCCGCCCCGAATCTGCAGAACATTCCCAACCGCAACGCGGCCGGTCGTGAGATTCGCAGCGCGTTCGTGCCCGGCGAAGGATTCGTCTCCCTGCTGAGCTGCGACTACTCGCAGGTGGAGCTGCGCATCATGGCGCATTGCTCCGGCGACGAGTCGCTGATCGAGGCGTTCCGTTCGGGAGCCGACTTCCACCGGTACGTGGCCTCGCTTGTCTACGAGGTTCCGATGGATGAGATCACCGGCGACCAGCGCTCCCACGTCAAGGCGATGAGCTATGGCCTCGCATATGGTCTGAGCACGTATGGACTGGCCCAGCAGCTGAAGATCTCCCCGGCCGAGGCCGACGTGCTCAAGGAGAAGTACTTCGCCACGTTCGGCAAGGTCCATGACTATCTCGAGGGACTCGTGGCCGAGGCCAAGGACAAGGGGTATACGGAGACGATGTTCGGACGCCGCCGGTATTTCCCCGGACTGCGGTCCACGAACCGACGGGTCCGCGACGCGGCCGAACGCGGAGCCCTCAACGCTCCCATCCAGGGGTCGGCGGCCGACATCATGAAGCTCGCCATGATCAAGGCGGATGCCGAACTGCGTGAACACAACATGCGCAGTCGCATCATCCTGCAGATTCACGACGAACTCGTGCTGGAGGTGGCTCCCGGCGAAAGCGAGCAGGTCACGGTGCTGATTCGCGACGCCATGGAACACGCGGTGGATTTGGACGTGCCGCTGGACGTGTCCACTGGCATCGGCGACGACTGGCAGCTTGCCGCGCACTGATTCCCGCAAACCCATAGCCGGTCGCACCGGCCTTAAGGAACTTAAGGAAGGATTCCCATGGTTGATTCCATCGATGTGAAGCAGGTCGTGGACGTTCTGGAGACACTGTATCCGCTGCGTTATGCAGAAGATTGGGACGCTCCGGGGCTGATCGTGGGAGATCCCTCATGGCCGGTGCGCAGAATCCACTGCGCGGTCGACCCGACACCCGAGACCGTGGATGAGGCGATCGCCTCCGGCGCCGGCATGCTCATCACCCACCATCCGCTGTTCTTCCGGTCGGTGCATGAGGTCTCGGGCCTTGGATTCCGCGGCGACATCGTCAACCGGCTCATTGAAAACCATTGCGCCCTGTGGGTGGGGCACACGAACGCCGATTCGGCCCATCGCGGCACCGCCCACGCATTCGCCGACCGACTGGGCCTGGTCGACCAGCGGCCGCTCGTGCCCATCCATGATGAACGCAGCAAGTTTCCTGTCGGCCTTGGTCGTGTGGGAACACTGCCCGAGACCATGGCCCTTCGTGATCTGGCCCGTCGCGTTGCAGAGCTTCTGCCGAAGACGAACATGGGCGTGCAGGTGGCCGGAGAACCGGACGCCCCGGTGCGACTCGTGGCCACTCTGCCCGGTTCGGGGGATTCGCTGTTCGATGAGGTTCGTGCCAGCGGCGCCGATGTGTACATCACCAGCGACCTGCGTCACCATCCGGCCACCGACGCCTGGCAGCAGGCACGATATGAGGCCCGTCTGCGCGAGCGGGGCCATCAGGTCGGTTCCGGCGACGGAACGCCTCGGCCCGCGTTGATCAATACGCCGCACTCCGCCATCGAACGCTCTCTGTTCCATTATCTGGTGGACGATGTGCGGGACGCCATCGAGCGAACCTGCGGCGTTGCCATGCCGGTCACGTTGTCCCAGATCAACACCGACCCGTGGAGCCTGCATCTGGCATAGGATTCCGCATCATCGACGGCTTTCGAAATGGACGATGCCTCTCTCCCAGAAAGTCCGGAAGAGAGGCATCGCGTTATTGATCGAACGTAATATCGCTCGGCCGAATCACTTGTTCAGACGGGTGAGCTTCAGTGGGTCGAGCACGTCGTCGAGGATCTCCCTGCGCACCACGCCTTCGTCCACGGCGACGTCATGCACGCTGCGGCCTTCGGCAAGGGCCTTCTTCGCCAGACGCACGGCCTCCTCGTAGCCGACGTATCCGTTGAGCGACGTGGCCAGCGAAGCGCTGTTCGTGGCGCGTGCCAGGCCGATCTGCTCGTTGACCGTGATGCCCTCCACGCAATTGGTGCGCAGGGTATCCATGGCGTGGGCGAGAATCGTGATGCCGTCGAGCAGCGAATGGGCGATGACCGGCTCGAAGGCATTGAGCTGCAACTGGCCCGCCTCGGCGGCGCAGCTGACCGTGGTGTCCATGCCCATGACGGTGAACACGCTCTGGTTCACGCATTCGGGAATCACCGGGTTGATCTTGCCTGGCATGATGGAGGAGCCGGCCTGACGTGCCGGAATATGAATCTCCACCAGACCGGCCTGCGGGCCGCTGGTCAGCAGGCGAATGTCGTTCGCGATCTTGCCGAGATGCACGGCCAGGCGCTTTATCTGCGACGACGTATCCACGAAGTCGGCCATGTCACTGGTCGCGGCGACCGCATCCTCGGCGGCGGTGACCGAAACACCGGAGACGCTGCGCAGCTCCTTGGTCACGAGGCCGCGGAACCTCGCGTCCGCGCAGATGCCCGTGCCGATGGCGGTGCCTCCCAGATTCACCACGGACAGCCTGGCGATCTCGGCGTTGAGCTTCTTCGCATCGGCGGCCAGCACGGTGTGGAAGGCGCCGAACTCCTGGCCGAACGTCATGGGGACGGCGTCCTGCAGCTGGGTGCGGCCGAGCTTCACGATGTTCTCGGTGCGGTGGGAGAGCGCGAGGAACGACATGGCCAGGGCGTCGCAGCTGCGAATCAGCGTGCGCAGGGCGAAGACGAGCGACAGGCGAACCGCCGCGGGATAGGTGTCGTTCGTGGACTGCGACTTGTTCACCGTGTCGTTCGGATGAATGACCGAGTAGTCGCCCTTCTCGTAGCCGCCGATCTCGAGCGCGCGGTTGGCGATCACCTCGTTCATGTTCATGTTGGTGCTGGTGCCGGCGCCGCCCTGCAGCACATCGACGGGGAACTGGTCGTTGAATCCTCCGTCGTAGATGTCTCGGCAGGCGGTGTCGATGAGACGGCCCTGCGTCTTCGTGATGCCGCCGAGTTGCACGTTGGCGCGGGCGCACGCCTGCTTGACGAGTGCATATGCCTGGATGAGCTCCGGGTGGCGGCTGACCGGCACGCCGGAGACGGGGAAGTTCTCGATGGCGCGCTGCGTGTGGATTCCCCAGTACGCGCTTGCCGGCACCTGCAGTTCGCCGATGCAGTCATGCTCGGTCCGCGTGGCGTCGGCGGTGGTCGCGGTGGTGTGTACTGGTGTCAGAATCGCAGCGGTCATGGTGTTTCTCCCTCATGGTCCGGTCGTGTCAGACCCGAATCGGTCTGTGCTGTCGATGTTTCGTTGCTGCCGTTGGGTGGCTGCAACAACAGTTCATGACCATACGCAGCGCATTCGTATCGTACAAGAGCACCACTTCCTTGAATTAACATAGGGAAAACCTATGCGATATAGGGTATCGCTCATGAAAACGTTGCAATCACGGCAAAACCATGACGGTGGCCCTCAACGGTCGTCGTCCCAGAGCGGCCAAAAAGGTAACATGACCGTAACACAGCTTCAGGCGTTCTACTATGCGGCCACACTGGAATCGTTCACCGCGGCGGCCGACTATCTCGGCATGACCCAGCCGACCGTTTCGGAGCTTGTGCGCAAGATCGAATCGACATATGGACTGCCGCTGTTCGTGCGCGGCGGCAGGCGGCTGGTGCCGACAACCGCCGGCCGAACATTGCTGCCTTGGGCAAAGCGTCTGCTCGACGGCATGCTCGGGGCCGAGACCGCCATGAACGCCCTGCTCACCGGTGAGGGCGGCACCGTCTCCTTCGGCATTCTGCGCAACGCCGGGTATTACGGGCTTTCCGGTCTGGCCGCGGTCTTCTGCCAGGCCCATCCCAACGTCCATCTGCGGCTCGTCGGGCAGAACTCGTTCGAAGTGGCCGACGCCGTACGCGACGGCGAGCTCGAAGGCGGTCTGCTCTGCCTTCCCGTCCCCTCGGACGGTCTGGAGATCGTTCCGCTCATGCGCCAGCAGATCGTATGGGCCAGCTCCAAGCCGGAACGATGCGCGAGGCCAATGCGTGTCGAGGACATTCCCAAGGAGCCGTTGATCCTCTACGACGCCCACCATGGATGGCACGACCCCTCCAGGCGGCAGCTCGCCCAGCAGGCGCAGATGAAAGGCGTGACGCTGGAGCCCATCATCGAAATCGAAACCGTGGGTGCCGCCGTCGACCTCGTGGCACACGGGCTGGGGGACACCATCCTGCCTCGCGCCGTTACCATGGACAAGGACTTCCCCACGTCGATCTACACCACGACGTTCGAGAAACCCATCTACGACACCTTCGCCCTCGTCACGCGCAAAGGCTGGGAGCTTTCCCCGATGGCCGGATACATCGCCGACCTCGCGGTCTCCATGCTGCTGTCGACGGCGGTGACCCGTGACGAGATCCTCTACGACGGGCCGGTGAAGCCGTTGGCAGCGTGATGACTCGCTTCACGCGACGCCCGGTGTCCGAGCGTTCAGTTCCTCGGCGAGATGCGGGAATCACGCGGAACCACGCTCACCGGACGGCTCGCCATAAGCTGCGCATGCACGCGATCCGCCTCGATTGCGGCGATCTGACGTGAGAACACGATGAACCATCCCATGAACAGAATGCAGGCCAACGCCTCCACATTCGTCAGCGTGGTGCCGCCCTGCAGCCAGTGCACCCCCGCCACCGCAATCGCGACGATGATCAGATCGGACACCACGTACATCGCCTTCGACAACTGCGGCGCCAGCCAGGGAAGAAATACCATGAGCAGGCTCATCGGCAGGCTCAGACCACGGGCGAATACGTTATGCAGTATGGGATGCGGCGTGTAGCGAAACAGCCCCACGCCGGCGAAGCACATGCCCGCCAACGTCAGCAGCACCGACAGGCAGATGATTCTTGCCCAGAAGCGAGGGATCTCCACGTCGCCGTGCCTGCTGTCTGTGCCGGAGGATTTTCCGGCATCGGACGATTTCCCATCGGAGGCGGTGCGCCACAGCATTCGCATGCGCTGCGTGGCGATGAGTTCGGACACGGCGAAATAACTCAGAATGATCACGCAGACGCCGGCCAACACCAGTGTGGAGTTGAACATGCGAGCGGCGAACGTGGTGCGGTCGCCAAGCTGGGAGAAATTGTTCTTCCACCAGTTCGGGTCGTCGGAGGTCAGGCCGGCCGTGGAAACACCCGACACCACGAACAGCGGCAGCAGCGAGGCGATCGTCTTCGAATTCAGCGAATCCGCCTGCACGAACACCAGATAGCCGGTCACGGCGGAGAACAAGGCGACCACGGCGGGGACATACGAGCTGAACGACCGCAGTCCCATCGTACTGTTGATGACGCCGAACAGTGCATACATGCTCAGGAAGATCGTGGAGCCATAGACCACGGAAAGAGACAGCGTCTCAAACGCCCGTCGGACGGGAACGAGCCACCCGCGTTTCAGACTCCACGAATGCGAACGCCGAGAATACCCCACAATGAACGATGCGACACCGCATGCGGCGACCATGCCCGAACACACCGCGAACAGACGACCGGAGACCAGCCAGATAGCCGAAGCAAAACCAAGATACAGATCCGCGACAACGCCGGAGGCGACGGCGCACACCAGTGATGCGATGAGACCCAGCGTCTCCGCCTGCTGATGCCTTCCCAATGCGTTCCTCCGCCCGTGCCATTGCCTGTCATATACGATGCGTCGCACCCGTCCGAAGACGCATGATACGCGCTCGCGGTACATATTCACTGTAGGATGACCGGACGAAGACGCAAAATATTCTGCGGATATGCCATATTCATCCCGTTCATGGGTTATACTGTTAATTCGTGTTCAGGCAGTCGTCCGTTCGGCGATGATGAATGCAACGGGCCATAGCGCAGTTTGGTAGCG
This sequence comes from Bifidobacterium saimiriisciurei, assembly GCF_010667655.1. Taxonomy (GTDB): domain Bacteria; phylum Actinomycetota; class Actinomycetes; order Actinomycetales; family Bifidobacteriaceae; genus Galliscardovia; species Galliscardovia saimiriisciurei. The sequence goes on along the minus strand of NZ_WHZU01000002.1, from coordinate 67,202 downwards.
CGCCTGCTTTGGGAGCAGGATGTCGTGGGTTCAAATCCCGCTGGCCCGACCGAAAGCCCTACTCCCGTTTGGGATGTAGGGCGTTTTTTGTTTTATCCGGTTCCGTCCGCTGGTTCGTCGGCGGGGAGGTTCCGGGCAATGTGGCCAAGGGCGGTTGCGTCACGATGCGGGACGGCTACCCCCGCCTCACCAATCAGGATTCACGATCTGCATGGCGACACCGTCGTCCATGATGCGGAAGCCGTGCTTCTCATAGAACGACGCGTTCTTGCTTTCCTCGGGCATGACCTCGATGTAGAAGTAATCGCGGTACTTGTTCTTGACCATCTCGATCATATGGCCGGCGATGCCCTTGCCCTGATACTCCGGGTCGACCAGCACATAATGCACGTAGGTGAGCATCGATCCGTCATCCAAGGCGCGTACGAGACCGACCAGGCGGTCGCCGTCCCACGCGGTGATGACGGTGGGCGAGCCCATCAGGGCCTTGTACAGCCGTTCCGGATAGTTGGCGGACACCCACCCGACCGAGCGGAACAGACGGCATGCCTGCTCCTGGGTGAACGTCTTTGCTTCGGTGAAGGTGATGGACATGGCTTTCCTCATTCGTCGTTGTCTCGTCTGTCAATCGTTTGACCCTGTTCGGGCCCTTTTGACGTATCCGACATTGTAGACAATGCCCGCCGCCAGCTCATCGACCGTCTCGGGAACGATTACGGACTGGCCTGCATCAACGATTACACATGTCCGACTGTATCGACTATCGACGGTCGTGAGACCTTCGTCGTTCCGCCAAGTCGCTCGTAATATTCGACGAGCGGCAGGAAGAGCTCGTCCACCACGGAGACGATGTCCTCGTCCGACAGCGGACGCATATCACGCAGGATGGCCGCCCTGCCGAGTTCACCCGGCATGCGCAGCAGTGTCTGGGGCAGTTCACAGGTGATCTCGCCGCGCTCGCGGGCGTTCTCGACGGCCAGCATGATGCTCGGCTGGTCGCTCAATGTCGTGCGTTCGTACAGCTCATGGGCGCTGACGCCGAGCCAGCTGGCGTAGACTCCGAACTTGGCCAGTGCCATCACCGCGTCGGATTGCTTGTCGTTGAGCTGTCGCAGCACGGCGATGACGTCGTCGCGCAGCGTGCCGGTGTTCGGCCGTTCGATGGCGAATTGGTCCCGATGTCGTTTCATGGCCGCGATGAACAGTTCCGTGCGGTTCGCCCAGCGGCGGTAGAGCACTGGCTTGCTGGTATGCGCTCTGGCGGCGATGTTGTCGAAGGTGAACTCGTCGGCGTTGTGATTGGAGAGCTGTTCCCATGCGGCGTCCAGAATCGCCGATTCCAAGGCTTCTCCTCGCCGGCGTGTGCGTCCCGTCATTTCCGTTCGCCTCCATGCGTGTGCAGTTTCCGTAGCGTCCGCTCTGTGCTGTCTGTTGTATTTCGATTATCAAGATACCATGGCGTTTCTTATCTTCGGCCAACTATAGTTGCACGGGGAAATTAAGAAACCAACAAGTATCTTAATGGAAGGCGTATGGAACTCATGGATGACAAAAAACAACGAGGGTTGCGTCGTTCGCTGATATGCCTGTGCGCGGCCGAAACGGTGATGATGATCAACACCACCGCATTCAACGTGGCGCTGCCCAGCATCTCCGAATCGTTCGCCGCGGGCACGGATGCACAGCAGTGGATCGTGTCCAGCTACAACCTGGTCTTCGCCGCCGTGGTGCTGCTGGCCGGATTCGCCGGCGACCGAATCGGCTACGCAAGAACCATGATTGCGGGACTGTGGCTGTTCGTCGTGGCCTCGGTCATCGGCATCCTCGCCGGAAACATACCGACGTTGCTTGTCTCGCGGGCGTTGATGGGCGCCGGCGCCGGCATCGTCATCCCGATGGGGCAGGCGCTGCTCAGCCTCATGTTCCAAGGTGGGGGACTGTCCGGCGCCATGACGGCATGGGCCATCGCCGGAACATTGGGCGTGCCGTTCGGACCGCTGGTCGGCGGTGTGCTCACCGCAACGCTCGGCTGGCGCGGCATCTTCGGCTTCGACGGCGTGGTGTTCCTCGTCGTGATCGTCCTTGTCTGGGCGAGCACATCCCGTGGGGGCGTATCCCGCCGGGGTGGGAAACTGCAGGTTCCATGGGCGTCGGTGGCGATGATGTTCGCCGGATTCTCGTTGTTCTCCGCCGGTCTGGTCAATGCCCAGCATGGTTTCCTCGCCCTGACGTCGTGGGCGCCCATGCTCGGTGGTCTGGTGCTGATTGCGGGATTCGTGCTCCATGACCGGGCCTCACGCAATCCCCTGATGGAGCTCGGTCTGATGCGCGACCGTTCGTTCGCGGCCTGCGCGCCGGCGTTGATGATGCTGAACTTCTCGATGTACGGCATCATCTTCATCATGCCCGCCTATCTGGAGACCGTGTTGCGCCACGGCGTATTGGTGGGCGGGCTGATGCTGACTCCGCTGGTCGTCGCCTCCATCGTGGGGTCTCTGTCGAACGGCCACATCGCCTCTCGCATAGGCCTGCGCGGTACCAGTCTGTTGGCTCTGGCATTCCTGGCTACCGGCATGGCTGTGATGGGAATCGCCATGCGCTGGCATGGAGACATCATCGGGCAGGCAGTGGTGGCGGCGGGCCAGCTGCTTGCAGGATTCGGACTCGGTGCCGGTCAGCCTGCGATGCTCACCTGGGCCATGGGGCGGGTGCCGAACGGCCGCTCCGGTGCGGGGTCCAGCCTGCTGACCGTGTTCCGCCAATTCGGATCCATCATCGGCGTCGGTATCTTCGGCAGCGTGCAGGGAGGGCTGTACGTATCCCGGTTCCATGACGATGCCCTGGCCGCCGGACTGGCTGCGGATTCCTCCGCCGGTTCGGTGACATTGGACTTCCAATGGGCGGACGGCCTTGCTTCCACCTCCGCTGAGGCACTGCGGCAGGTGGCCTCCGACGCCTATGAGACTGCGATGCTGGGCAGCTTCGTGTCCGCCGCAGTGGTCATCGTTGCCACTCTCGCAATTGTCGCAATCCTCTCCGGGGGAGCATCTCGCTCCGCGCGTCAATCATGACGATGGGAGAAAATGAAAAACGGCTTGTCCGATATGTCATTCATGTACATATCGGACAAGCCGTTATGGAACAACGGTTACCGGCCGTCAATCCATGATGCGACGGGAACGCTTGGCGCTCATGAGCAGCAGGAAGCTGCGTGGCTGGGCGGTGATGACGAATCCGGCCTCGTAGGTCAGTTCCGGCCCCTTGGGGCTGAACGTATCGGCCACAAGCGTCCACGTGGAGCCGTACTTCTCATCCGGCAGCTTGAACACGATGGGCTCGTAATGCGCGTTGAAGATGAGCAGGAAGCTGTTGTCGGTCATGGGGGAGCCATACCAGTCGGTCTCCGGGATGTCCTTGCCGTTGAGGAACACCATCACCGACAGCGCATGCGTGTTGCCCCAGTCCTCGCGGTCCATGATCTCGCCGGTGTGGTCGAACCACTCCGCCTGCGGGATGCGGTCCGACGTGTCGCCGGCCGCACGGCCCGTGAAGAAGCGGCGTCGGTGCAGCACCGGATGGTTGAGCCTCAAATGGATGAGCTTCTTGGTGAACTCCAGCAGGTCCCTGCGGTCCTGGTCGAGCTCCCAATCCGTCCACGAGATCTCGTTGTCCTGGCAGTAGGCGTTGTTGTTGCCCTGCTGGGTGCGGCCCACCTCGTCGCCGCCGCAGATCATGGGGATGCCCTGGCTGACCATGAGCGTGGCGATGAAGTTGCGGCGCTGACGCTGACGCAGGCAGTTGACGTCCTGAATGTCGGACGGTCCCTCCACGCCGCAGTTCCAGGAACGGTTGTGCGATTCGCCGTCGCGGTTGTCCTCGCCGTTGGCCTCATTGTGCTTGTCGTTGTAGGTCACGAGGTCGTTGAGCGTGAAACCGTCGTGCGCGGTGATGAAGTTCACCGAGGCGACGGGGCGGCGTCCGTTGGCCTGGTACAGGTCGGAGCTGCCCATCAGACGGCTGGCGAACTCGGGCAGCGTGGACGGCTGCGAGCGCCAGAAATCGCGCACGCAGTCGCGGTAGCGTCCATTCCATTCGGACCAGCTGGACGGGAAGCCGCCCACCTGATAGCCGCCGGATCCGAGGTCCCACGGTTCGGCGATGAGCTTGATGTGGGAGAGCACTGGGTCCTGTTCCACGATGTCGAAGAACGCGGAGAGCTTGTCGACCTCCTGGAACTGTCGGGCCAGTGTGGCGGCCAGATCGAATCGGAAGCCGTCCACATGCATCTCGGTCACCCAGTAGCGCAGCGAATCGGTGATGAGCTGCAGCGCGTGGGGGGAGCGCATGAGCAGGGAATTGCCGGTGCCGGTGGTGTCGAAGTAGTGGGCGAAGTCGCCGCCGACGAGACGGTAGTAGTTACGGTTGTCGATGCCGCGGAAGCTCAGGGTGGGGCCACGATGGTTTCCTTCGGCGGTGTGGTTGTACACCACGTCGAGGATCACCTCGATGCCGGCCTCGTGATAGGCCTTGACCATCGATTTGAACTCGTTGACCTGCTCGCCGTATTCGCCGGAGCTGGAGTAGGCGTTGTGCGGGGCGAAGAAGCCGATGGTGTTGTAGCCCCAGTAGTTGCTCAGCCCCTTCTCGGTGAGGAAGGAGTCGTTGACGAACTGGTGGATCGGCATGAGCTCCAGCGCCGTGACGCCGAGCTCCTTGAGGTAGTTCACCACGGTGGGGTAGGCGAGCCCGGCGTACGTGCCGCGGATCTCGGCCGGCACGTCCTTGCGCAGGTTGGTCATGCCGCGCACGTGGGCCTCGTAGATGACCGAATCGTGGTAGGGGATGTTCGGATGCTTGTCGTTGCCCCAGTCGAAGAATGGGTTGACGACCACCGATTTCATGGTGTGCGCCGCGGAATCCAACGTGTTGAGGTTGTATTCGTTGTCCGGATCGCTGAACTTGTACGAGTACAGGCTTTCGTCGCCGTCCGTGTGCCCCTGGATGGCGCGGGCGTACGGGTCGAGAAGCAACTTCGACGGATTGCATCGATGGCCGCTCGGCGGGTCGAACGGGCCGTACACGCGATATCCGTACCGTTGTCCCGGCTGAAGGCCCGGTATGTAGTTATGCCATACATACGAGTTCTGCTCGGTCATTTCGATGCGGGTCTCGTTGTCGTCCGCGTCGAAGAGACAGAGCTCCACTTTTTCGGCCGCTTCCGAGAACAGCGCGAAATTCACCCCTGCGCCGTCGTAGCGGGCTCCCAACGGATACATTGAGCCTGGTCTGATCTGCATACATCCAGTATCGCATCGTCCATCCCCATAATCGGTAAGACATGGGTTAATCCACGGTAAATCAAAGAATGACATAGGGTGTTGCCCCGAGAATCTCCGTGGAAACCCCTCTTTCTGCTATAGACTTGCAGTACAAGCAAAGAGACGAAGGAGTTTTCTTTATGTCCGACACCAACAGACCGAACGAAAGCGACAAACCGGCGGAAGAGGGGATGAACGCCGTTCCTGAGGGCATTCCGATGTCAGAGCCCCCCAGCGCCGTCCCCAATTACGAGCCTCCGGCCCAGTGGGCCGCGCCGGCAGGACCGCAGCAGGGTCAGGCGTTCCCCGTTCAGAATCCCGTCCAGCAGCAGTTCCCCGGTCCGGAATATCAGGGACAGCCGCAGCAACCGATGAACTTCCAGGCCCCGCCATACACCCCCGCAGGGCAGCAGCCCGAGCCCGGCCAGCCGCAATACGCCGCGACCCAGGCCATTCCGACGGCCGAAGGACAGGATCCTGCGGAGCAGCCCGCTCCGGCAAATGCGTTCCCGCAGGGTGAGCCCATTCAGGCTCCCGGACCGATTCCGCCGAATGCCCCGGCTCCGGGCGATCAGATTCCCGGCCAGCCTCCGGTCGGCCAGCCTCCCTACGGCGCCCCGTATGGCCAGCCTCCGGTTCCCGGCCAGCAGCCGCAGGCCCAGCCCACGAAGAGCAAGAAGAAGCTGTTCATCGGCCTTGGAATCGGCGGTGGCGTGATCGTGCTGGCCGTGATCATCGCACTGGTCGCCTTCTTCGTGCTGCAGGGAGGCAAGCCCAAGGCCGAGGACTACACGTCCGCCATGACGACGATCTCCAAGTTCTCCACCAAGCAGTCCGCCGTCCAGACGAAGATCGCGGACGTGTACTCCGCCACCTACAAGGGCGGCAACACCTTCACCGAGGACGACGTGACCAAGGTCAAGGAGAAGGTCAAGGACTACAAGGACACCGTCGACGCCTTCAAGGACAACAAGGTCATGAAGGACGAGAAGGTCAAGGAGAAGTATGACGCCTACGTCAAGGCCGTCGACTCCTACGGCACCTACGCCAACAACCTCGCCGAATCCGCCAAGCCGATGTCCGACGCCATACAGGTATGCGACGACGAGCCGTCGAGCAGCACGTATTCCGCGAGCTTCGCCTCGAAGTACAACGAGTACCTGAGCAACTGCATCGCCAAGCTCGACACGCTTTCCAAGGTCCCCGACAAGAGCATCGCGCAGTTCGGCACCGACATGAAGGACCACGCCTCCAAGATCAGCAACGTGGTCAAGCAGCTCGCCGCCCTGGGCGACCCGACCAAGATCGAATACGGGAGCGCCGCCTACGACAAGTACGACGATCTGGTCGACCAGCTCTACGACCTGTCGAGCACCTCCGACATCACCACGGACTTCTCCGAGAACCTTCGCGAGGCGGAGGACAAGGCCAGTCCGCAGGATGAATACAATGCGCTTGACAGCGCGCTGCAGGACGGATTCCAGGAGGCACTGAGCCACTGAGCCGTCAAACGACCGACGATCGATAGGCCATAATAGGCCATATTGCTGTCGGCCCGGGTGCAAGCCGGTCTTTCCACTGACGTTTCGCCACGATGGAAAGACCGGCTTTTTTGATGCCGGCCGGGCCTCTTGGAACCATGGGGCGCGGCGATGGACGATTGCGATACTATGACAGTCATGACTGAAACGAATGAATCATTGTGGCGTGCGCCGTTCGCGGCCGAACCGCTGGACGCCACCGTAACCATCCCCGGCAGCAAATCGCTGTCGAACCGGTATCTTGTCCTCGCCGCGATGGGCACCAAGCCCGTCACGCTCATCGGTTTGCTGCGCTCCCGCGACACCGAACTGATGATGGGAGCCTTGGAGGCGCTGGGCGTCTCCTGCGTCGCCGATGCGGACGATGAGACCACCGTGGTCGTCACCCCGCCGGAGAACGGGGTGTTCCGAGGTGGCTCGTCGGTGTTCTGCGGCCTTGCGGGAACGGTGATGCGCTTCGTCCCGGCCCTGGCGCTGTATGCCGATGGGCCGGTGCATTTCGACGGCGACAAGCAGTCGTACCAGCGTCCGATGGGGCCGCTGCTCGAAGGTCTCCGACAGCTTGGCGCGCGTATCGACTTCGAGGGGGAGCCGGGGCATCTGCCGTTCACGCTCACCCCGCCGGAGCAGGCCGTTGGCGGATCCGTATCCATCGATTCCTCGGGATCGAGCCAGTTCATCTCAGGTTTGCTGCTCGGCGCCCCGAAGCTCGGGGGCGGGTTGAGGCTCACCCATACCGGCGAGCATCTGCCGAGCCTGCCGCATATCCGCATGACCATGGCGGATCTTGGCGCGGCCGGCGTCGACGTGCGCATGGATGGCCGCACCTGGACCGTCGCGCACGGCGATGTGCAGCTGCTGCCGCAGGTCGTCGTCGAGCCCGACCTGTCGAACGCCGCACCGTTCCTGGGGGCCGCGTTGATCGCCGGCGGCACCGTACGCGTTCCCAACTGGCCTGAGCGCACGACCCAGCCCGGCGGCCTGCTGCCGGAATATCTGGAGCATATGGGAGCCACGATAACGATCGAGGAGATGCCCAACGGCGCAAGAACCCTGGGCGTGACCTCCAACGGCGTGATTCACGGACTCGGTGACTTCGATCTTTCCGCCGCAGGGGAGATCGCCCCGTCGCTGGCCGCGCTGCTGGTGTTCGCCGATGCGCCTACCTCGCTTACCGGCATCGGTCATCTGCGCGGACATGAGACCAACCGCCTTGAGGCGCTGGTCACCGAGATCCGTCGCGTCGGGGGAGACGCCGACGAGCTTGCCGACGGCATCGCGATTCGTCCGGTGGGTCCGGAACGTCTGCACGGAGCGGTGATGGAGACGTACGCGGATCACCGCATGGCCACGTTCGCCGCGATGCTGGGCCTGCGCATCAGGGACATCGATGTGGTGAACGTGGAGACCACGCGCAAGACCATCCCCGATTTCGTGGGGTTGTGGTCGTCTATGCTGGGCTGACGTCCTGACGATGTCCGTCCAGTGAGATGGCAACAGAAAAGGCTTCGGATTCGTTTTCGAAATCCGAAGCCTTTTCCATGAATCATGGGCGGTTGTGGGCGATGTGATCATCGCGTCGCCCACAACCGGACTCGTCACTCGCTGTAGTCGGCGGGCTCGAACACGTTGCCGTAGGAGTCCTTGCCGGCGGCGGCGATCTTCGCGGACTTGCGGGCGATGGCGAGCTCCTCGTTCGTCGGGTAGACGGCCACGATGACGGAGGAATCCGGCGTGGAGATGACGCGCGGCTCGGAGGTGTGAACGTTGTTCTTCTCCTCGTCGAGCTTGACGCCGAACGGGGCGAGGCGGTCGATGACCATCTTGCGGATCGGGGAGGCGTTCTCGCCCACACCGGCGGTGAAGGTGATCACGTCGACGCCACCCATCTGGGCGGTGTAGTTGCCGATGTAGGCCACGATGCGGTGCACGTAGACATCGAGAGCCAGCTTGGCGTCCTCGTTGCCCTCATCGGCCAGGCGCATGACCTCGCGCATGTCGCCGTAGCCGGTCATGCCGGTCAGGCCGGAGCGCTTGTTGAACAGGGCGTCCAGCTCGTCCACGTTCATGTGGGCGTTGCGGATCAGGTGGAACACGACGGCCGGGTCGATGTCGCCGGTGCGGCCGCCCATGACCAGACCCTCGAGCGGGGTGAGGCCCATGGAGGTGTCGACGGGCTTGCCGGAGATCTGGGCGGAGGCGGAGGCGCCGTTGCCGATGTGCAGCACGATCTGCTTGAGGCCTTCGGCCGGCTTGCCGATGAGCTCGGGGACGACGGAGCCGACGAACTCATGGGAGGTGCCGTGAGCGCCGTAGCGGCGAATCTGGTAACGGTCGGCGATCTCCTTGTTCAGCGCGTAGGTGCTGGCTTCCTTCGGCAGCTGGAAGAAGAAGGAGGAGTCGAAGACGAACACCTGCGGCACGTCGGGCAGCAGGGAGCGCATGACTTCGGCGCCCTTGGCCTCGGGGCCGTTGTGCAGCGGGGCGAGCACGGCGAGGTCCTTGACCTTGCCGATGGTCTTGTCGTTGACGAGGGCCGGGTTCGGGAAGATGGAGCCGCCCTGCACCACGCGGTGGCCGACGGCGATGATGCCGGATTCCTCGAGATCCGGGCCGTACTCCTTGAAGAAGCCGAGGACGCGCTTCAGACCCTGCTCGTGGTCGTGGATCGGCTCGGTGAGCTTGTGCTTCTCACCCTTGTACTCGTGCTTGTAGTTGCCGTCGATCGGCTCGCCGATCTTCTCGACCAGACCGGATGCGATGCCTTCGCCGGTTTCGAGGTCCACCAGCTGGTACTTGATCGAGCTGGAACCGGAATTGATGACAAGGACGGTTTTCGCCATTGTGGGCTTCCTCCATTGTTGTGTTTGGGGAGCGTCATGCTCCACTTCCTTGACCGAGATTACTCGTCGGTGGATACATTTCGCTACGTATATTCCTGTGTTTTCCATGAAAAAACCGTTCCAATCGCAACGATTGGAACGGTTTGTGAGATATGTCACATCAGCAGGGTGCTCCGGCTTGCGAAGCGAGCCTTGTGAGATTCGGGGGTGCGTGCGACTTCAAGGCGTGGGGGCGAAGGCGTACGACGGTACGTCGAGTCCTCCACAACGCAGAAGGCGCTCCATCACCGAATCTCACTCCCACTCGATGGTCGCCGGCGGCTTGGAGGTGCAGTCCAGCACCACGCGGTTGATCTGGCGGCATTCGTTGGTGATGCGCGTGGAGATCGCGGCGAGCACGTCATAGGGGACGCGGGACCAGTCGGCGGTCATGGCGTCCTCGGAGCTGACGGGGCGCAGGACGATGGGGGAGCCGTAGGTGCGCTCGTCGCCCTGCACGCCCACGGAGTGGACGTCGGCGAGCAGCACCACGGGGCACTGCCAGATGTCGCGGTCGAGGCCGGCCTTGGTGAGCTCCTCGCGGGCGATGGCGTCGGCCTCGCGAAGCACGTCGAGGCGTTCGCGGGTGATCTCGCCGACGATGCGGATGCCCAGGCCGGGGCCGGGGAACGGCTGGCGCCAGACGATCTCGTCGGGGAGGCCGAGCTCGGTGCCGATGGCGCGCACCTCGTCCTTGAACAGGGTCCGCAGCGGCTCGATGAGCTGGAACTTGATGTCCTTGGGCAGGCCGCCGACGTTGTGGTGGCTCTTGATGTTGGCCGCGCCGTCGCCGCCGCCGGACTCGACGACGTCGGGGTAGAGCGTGCCCTGCACGAGGAACTTCACTTCCTTGCCGCGTGCACCGGCCTCTTCGAGCACCTGCTGCTGCGCCTTCTCGAAGGTGCGGATGAACTTCTCGCCGATGATCTTGCGCTTGCGCTCGGGCTCGGAGACGCCCTTGAGCGCATCGAGGAAGTCGTCGGCGGCATCGACGGTGATCAGCCGGATGCCGGTGGCCTCGACGAAGTCGTGCTTGACCTGCTCGACCTCGCCCTTCCTGAGCAGGCCGTGGTCGACGAACACGCAGGTGAGCTGGTCGCCGATGGCCTTGTGCACGAGGGCCGCGGCGACGGCGGAGTCCACGCCGCCGGACAGACCGCAGATGACCTCGGCGTCGCCGACCTTTTCGCGGATCTTCGCGACCTGATCCTCGATGATGCCGGCGGAGTCCCAGTTGTCCTCAAGGCCGGCGCACTTGTGCAGGAAGTTCTCGATGAGGTCCTGGCCGAGCGGGGTGTGCTTGACCTCGGGATGCCACTGCACGCCGTACAGCTTGCGGGACTCGTCGGCCATGGCGGCGACGGGGGCTCCCTCGGTGTGGGCGAGCACCTTGAATCCCTCGGGCGCCTTGTTGACGGCCACGCCATGGCTCATCCACGTGTCCTGGCCGGCGGGGGAGCCTTCGAGGATGCCCTCGGCGTCGGTGATGACGGCCGGGGTCTTGCCGTACTCGCCGAGCGCGGCCTTGTCGACGTCGCCGCCGAGTTCGTGGGCCATGACCTGGAAGCCATAGCAGATGCCGAGCACCGGGACGCCGGCGTCGAAGATCTTCTCGTCGATGCCGGGGGCGCCGGGCTCGAACACCGAGGCGGGGCCGCCGGAGAGGATGATCGCCTGGGGATCCTTGGCGAGGATCTCGTCCACGGGCATGGAATGCGGCACGAGCTCGGAGTACAGGTGGGCCTCACGTACGCGACGTGCGATGAGCTGCGCGTACTGCGCCCCGAAATCTACGACCAGAACCGGTCCGTTGGCCATGAATGCCTCCTATATAAAGCAATTGGCGGGGTTGACAGATGTGTCGATTATGTCCCGTGATTGCGACATAACAAAATGATTACAACTTGCCCGAACGCGGACTCCTTCGAGCCGAGGGATGGGAGGAATCGTTGCGCTCACGGGCGGATGAATGGCGCAATCGTTCGCATGACGTGCCGTGAGCGATAACGACACGCCCTCGGGATTTAACAAAGGAAATGTAATTCCAAGTGGTAGTTTTTTGAAAACCAAGGCAAACCCAGGCAACGGAAAAGCCCTGTTTTCCCAATACCCTTGGCGCTGTCGGGCTTACTTCGCGGATTCACAATTTCCTATCCTTGTTGAAAACTTTTTGAACATTTTTTAACAAAAGTGTTCGTGGTCGTTGAGGGAAAGTCCGCGAGTTCTCCTACCATGAATAGCGATTAGGAAAACCGGTCAATTGCACGTTCCAAGTCAACGGGCGCAAGGGCTGGCGGACCTGAGAAAATAACCGATCGCACATTATGTGCAGAAGTACAGGAGTACACATGACGAGTCCTGTTATTGGCACCCCTTGGAAGAAGCTGAACGCTCCGATCTCCGACGAAACCCTCGAGGCCGTCGACAAGTACTGGCGCGTCACCAACTACCTTTCCATCGGTCAGATCTACCTCCGCAGCAACCCGCTGATGAAGGAGCCCTTCACCCGTGAGGACGTGAAGCACCGCCTGGTCGGACACTGGGGCACCACCCCTGGCCTGAACTTCCTCATCGGCCACATCAACCGTCTTATCGCCGATCACCAGCAGAACACCGTGATCATCATGGGACCGGGCCACGGTGGCCCCGCCGGCACCTCCCAGTCCTACGTTGACGGCACCTACACCGAGTACTTCCCGAACATCACCAAGGACGAAGCTGGCCTGCAGAAGTTCTTCCGCCAGTTCTCCTACCCGGGCGGCATCCCCTCCCACTACGCTCCGGAGACCCCGGGCTCGATCCACGAGGGTGGCGAGCTGGGCTACGCCCTGTCCCACGCCTACGGCGCCGTGATGAACAACCCGAGCCTGTTCGTGCCGGCCATCGTCGGCGACGGCGAGGCCGAGACCGGCCCGCTGGCCACCGGCTGGCAGTCCAACAAGCTCGTCAACCCGCGCACCGATGGTATCGTGCTGCCGATCCTGCACCTCAACGGCTACAAGATCGCCAACCCGACCATCCTCTCCCGCATCTCCGACGAAGAGCTGCACGAGTTCTTCCACGGCATGGGCTACGAGCCGTACGAGTTCGTCGCCGGCTTCGACGATGAGGACCACCTGTCGATCCACCGCCGCTTCGCCGAGCTGTTCGAGACCGTCTTCGACGAGATCTGCGACATCAAGGCCGCCGCTCAGACCGACGACAAGCACCGTCCGTTCTACCCGATGATCATCTTCCGCACGCCAAAGGGCTGGACCTGCCCGAAGTTCATCGACGGCAAGAAGACCGAGGGCTCCTGGCGCTCCCACCAGGTGCCGCTGGCCTCCGCCCGCGACACCGAAGAGCACTTCATGGTGCTCAAGAAGTGGCTGCAGTCCTACAAGCCGGAAGAGCTGTTCGACGAGAAGGGCGCCATCCGCCCCGAGGTCACCAAGTTCATGCCGCAGGGCGAGCTGCGCATCGGCGAGAACCCGAACGCCAACGGCGGCCGCATCCGCGAGGACCTGAAGCTCCCGAAGCTCGAGGACTACGAGGTCAAGGAAGTCAAGGAGTTCGGCCACGGCTGGGGCCAGCTCGAGGCCACCCGTCGTCTCGGCGTCTACACCCGCGACGTCATCAAGCTGAACCCGGATTCGTTCCGTATCTTCGGACCTGACGAGACCGCCTCCAACCGTCTGCAGGCCTCCTACGAGGTCACCAACAAGCAGTGGGATGCCGGCTACCTGTCGGATCTGGTCGACGAGCACATGAACGTCACCGGCCAGGTCGTCGAGCAGCTCTCCGAGCACCAGATGGAAGGCTTCCTCGAGGCCTACCTGCTCACCGGCCGTCACGGCATCTGGAGCTCCTACGAGTCCTTCGTGCACGTGATCGACTCCATGCTGAACCAGCACGCCAAGTGGCTTGAGGCCACCGTCCGCGAGATTCCGTGGCGTAAGCCGATCTCCTCCATGAACCTGCTCGTCACCTCCCACGTGTGGCGTCAGGATCACAACGGCTTCTCGCACCAGGATCCGGGTGTGACCTCCGTGCTGCTGAACAAGTGCTACAACAACGACCACGTGATCGGCATCTACTTCGCCGCCGATGCCAACATGCTGCTGGCCGTTGGCGAGAAGGTCTACAAGTCCACCAACATGATCAACGCGATCATCGCCGGCAAGCAGCCGGCCGCCACCTGGCAGACCCTGGACGAGGCTCGTGCCGAGCTCGAGAAGGGTGCCGCCGAGTGGGAGTGGGCTTCCAACGCCTCCTCCAACGACGAGGTCCAGGTCGTGCTCGCCTCCGCCGGCGATGTCCCGACCCAGGAGCTCATGGCCGCCGCCGACAAGCTGAACAAGCTCGGCGTGAAGTTCAAGGTCGTCAACGTGGTGGATCTGGTCAAGCTCCAGTCCGCCAAGGAGAACGACGAGGCCCTGACCGATGAGGAGTTCGCCGATCTCTTCACCGCCGACAAGCCGGTCCTGTTCGCCTACCACTCCTACGCCCACGACGTGCGTGGCCTGATCTACGATCGCCCGAACCACGACAACTTCAACGTCCACGGCTACGAGGAGCAGGGCTCCACCACCACGCCGTTCGACATGGTGCGTGTGAACAACATCGACCGCTACGAGCTGACCGCCGAGGCTCTGCGCATGGTCGACGCCGACAAGTACGCCGACGAGATCCAGAAGCTCGAGGACTTCCGCCTCGAGGCCTTCCAGTTCGCCGTCGACAACGGTTACGATCACCCGGACTACACCGACTGGGTGTGGCCGGGCGTCAAGACCGACCTGCCGGGTGCCGTCTCCGCCACTGCCGCCACCGCCGGCGACAACGAGTGAGATTGCTCACAGTAGTCTGATCGACTAACGGCGAAAAGCCTCCCTCCAGCACGCTGGAGGGAGGCTTTTCCATTATCCGGAACGTTGCTTTCCCAACGTTTTTCGCTCACCGTCCTCTTGCTGGTAGGCAAATGCAACAGAAGACAACATAAGATAGCGGGTCGGCCTTTATACTTACAATGGTTGCGGTTGCAAAGCAGTGTTGCCCGCACCTCAGCCCGACAGAGGACTGAACAATTGCAAAGGAGTTTGACTGTGAGTCTTACCAGTGTGTATATCGCCAGCCCCGAGGCCGCCAATGGCCGCAACGTCGTCGCCTACGGCGTCGTCGCCGCTCTCGCCGGCCAGTACAAGACAGGCGTGTTCCGTCCGGCCGCATGCAAGAAGGAAACCTTCACCGATGTTCTGCTTAGCGCGGCAACCGCAGGCCAGACCCGTGAGCAGGCCGTAGGCGTCTGTCCCTGCAGCGCCCGCGAGGACAAGGAAGGCGCCCGCGGAGACATCGTCCGCGCTTACTCCGCCGCAGTCGCCGCGTCCGACCCCGAAGCCGTCGTCGTCGTCGGCACCGACAAGAGCGACATCTTCGACCCCGCAGCCTTCGACTTCAACGCCGCAGTCGCCGCCGATCTCAAGGCCCCCGTGTTCCTCGCCGTCTGCGCACTGAACCGCAGCGCCGAGCAGGCCAAGGCCACCGTCGCCGCCTGCGCCAAGAGCGTGGAGGCCGCCGGCCAGACCGTCGCCGGCGTGTTCCTCACCGGCTGCGCCGACGACAAGGCAGCCGATGTGAAGGCCGCCCTCGCCGAGTTCCCGGCCCCCGTCTGGACCGTCCCCGCCCATGACTGCGGCACCGAGGAGGAGGCCAAGGCTTCCCTCGCCGATTTCGAGGCACACGCCCCCGCCGCCCAGATCCTGGCCGCTCTGAACCAGGACTTCGCCCAGCCGACCACCCCCTACGCCTTCCAGACCGACCTGCTGAACAAGGCCAAGGCCGCCAAGAAGACCATCGTCCTGCCCGAGGGTGAAGAAGACCGCATCATCAAGGCCGCCGACTACCTGCTCGAGCGCGACATCGTCAACCTGATCATCGTCGGCGAGAAGGACCAGATCCTGGCCCGCGGCAAGGAGCTCGGCCTCAACTCCCTCGAGAAGGCCACCTTCCAGTCCATGAACGACGAGGAAGTCCTCGCCCCGATGACCGAGAAGCTGTGCGAGCTTCGCGCCAAGAAGGGCATGACCCCGGAGCAGGCCCGCAAGCAGCTGACCGACGCCAGCTACTTCGGCACCATGCTCGTGGTGCTCGGCAAGGCCGACGGCCTCGTCTCCGGCTCCATCAACTCCACCGCCAACACCGTGCGTCCGGCCCTGCAGGTCATCAAGACCAAGCCCGGTCAGAAGCTCGTCTCCGGCGCGTTCCTCATGTGCTTCAAGGACCACGTGGCCGTCTTCGCCGACTGCGCCATCAACCTGAACCCGAACGCCGAGCAGCTTGCCGAGATCGCCATCCAGTCCGCCGAGACCGCCAAGGCCTTCGGCATCGATCCCAAGGTCGGCATGCTGTCCTACTCTACGCTCGGCTCCGGCAAGGGCCCCGACGTCGATCTGGTCGAAGAGGCCACCAGCATCGTCAAGCAGAAGGCTCCGGAGCTGGCCGTCGTCGGCTCCATCCAGTTCGACGCCGCCTGGTCCCCGGTCGTGGCATCCACCAAGGCCAAGGGCAATGACGTCGCCGGTCACGTCAACGTGTTCGTGTTCCCGGACCTGTGCGCCGGCAACATCGGCTACAAGGCCGTTCAGCGTTCCTCCGGCGCTCTGGCCATCGGCCCGGTGCTGCAGGGTCTGAACAAGCCGGTGAACGACCTGTCCCGCGGCGCCAATGTCGAGGACATCATCAACACCGTCGCCCTGACCGCCGTCACCGCACAGTGATAACGACTCAAGACCGACGTCCATAGGCCATGAAGGGCCACGGCATCATGCTGTGGCCCTTTTCTTGTTCCCGATCCGTCTTTGCCCGTCTCGATCACGGTGTGTCGCGCATCGGCGTAGTTCCGGTCCAATCCATATAATGCTTTCATTCGCATCGCCGTTCGAGAAGGGATCCCCGCCACATGCGACAGGGTTTTGACAACGACAAGTACATCGAATTGCAGGCCGCCAACATCCGAAAGCGCATCGCGCAGTTCGGCGGCAAGCTGTATCTGGAATTCGGCGGCAAGCTGTTCGACGACCATCACGCGTCACGGGTCCTTCCCGGCTTCGAGCCCGATGCCAAGTTCCGCATGCTGCAGAGCCTTGCCGATGACGTGGAGATCGTCATCGCCGTCAACGCCAACCACATCGAGAAGGCCAAGATCCGCGGCGACCTCGGCATCACCTACGATGAGGACGTGCTGCGTCTCATCGACATCTTCCGCTCATACGGATTCCTCGTCGGCTCGGTGGTCCTCACCCAATATGCCGGGCAGCCCGCCGCCGACGCCTACCGCCAGCGTCTCGGTCAGCTCGGCGTCACCTGCAGACTGCACTATCCCATCGCCGGATACCCGCACGACATCGAACGCATCGTCTCCGACGACGGCTACGGGCGCAACGACTACATCGAGACGAGTCGTCCGCTCGTCGTGGTCACCGCGCCCGGTCCCGGTTCCGGCAAACTCGCCACCTGCCTTTCCCAGCTCTATCACGAGCACAAGCGTGGCGTACAGGCCGGCTACGCCAAATACGAGACGTTCCCCATCTGGAACCTGCCGCTCAACCACCCCGTCAACATCGCCTATGAGGCCGCCACGGCCGACCTCGACGATGCGAACATCATCGATCCGTTCCACTTGGAGACGTACGGCGAAACCACCGTCAACTACAATCGCGACGTCGAGGCGTTCCCCGTGCTCAAGGCCATGATGGAGACGATCATGGGGGAGAGCCCCTACGCCAGCCCGACCGACATGGGCGTCAACATGGCCGGCTACGCCATCACCGACGACGAAGCGTGCCGAGACGCCTCGCGCATGGAGATCGTGCGACGCTACTTCACCGCATGCGTCAACTTCAAGCGCACCGGAGAAGGCGAGGACCAGATTGAACGT
Organism: Bifidobacterium saimiriisciurei; assembly: GCF_010667655.1. GTDB lineage: Bacteria > Actinomycetota > Actinomycetes > Actinomycetales > Bifidobacteriaceae > Galliscardovia > Galliscardovia saimiriisciurei. The sequence continues at coordinate 49,549 of NZ_WHZU01000002.1, read as the reverse complement.
CTGCGCTCCATCATGGCGAAGGCCGGCGTGGACGAGAATCTCTCCCCGGCGCGGAAGGCCGCGCTCGACAAGGAACAGGCCACCGGCGGGCCGGCAGGCGCCATGGTCCTTCCCGACGGGCGCGTCGTCACCGGCAAAACAGGCGAACTGCTTGGCGCGGCCAGCGCCCTGCTCATGAACGCGCTCAAGTCCGTCGCCGGCGTGGACGATACGCTGAGCGTCATCCACGACGATGCCATCGAGCCGATCTGCCGGCTCAAGACCGAACATCTCAGCAGCGTCAACCCCCGACTGCACTCCGACGAGACCCTCATGGCGCTATCCATCACCAGCGCCGTCGACCCTGTCGCCGCAAAGGTCATCAACGGTCTCGACGCGCTCAAGGGCTGCGACGCGTTCTTCTCCGTCATCATCTCGGCCACGGATGAGGCGCTTTATCGGAAGCTCGGCATCAACGTATGCTGCGAGCCGAAATACGAGCGGACGAGTCTTTACCACAAGTGACGGCGCGTTCCAACAGGCCGGTTCTATTCAGGCATGTCCCATGGGCTCACGGGCGTCAGCTGGTCTTTAACCTATAGCGCTGCGTCGGGTCGTCTCGGAACTGCACCCGAGCGACCCGGCCCTCCTTCACCAGTTCACGCAATCCCGATGTGGCGGCCAGGGGCGTCAGACGCAGTTCACGCATGATCTCCTTCACGCTCATCGCCGAATGCCTTTCGAGCAGCGTCATGATCTCCCGTGACACTTCGCTCGGCGAGCCATGCTTGAGCGTGCGATGCTTGGTGATGGTCATGGTGAACGTGTTGATGTCATTGCAGGTAGTCGCCGGTTCGATGCCGGCCTCCCTCAGACTCGCGGCGATGCGTTGATAGCCGTCGCCGCCCTCCGGGTTCACGAAACCGCCGCCCGGATACGGTGTGGACTCCAGAAGCGTGAACAGAAACTGGTTTCGCGTCGACGAAAACGCCGTACCCGTCACCGGATGCGGATTGGCGAGCACGTCATGCGTCACCGTGCCGTAGAGTCCTCCCGGATTGCTTATCTCGATGCGGTCGGTGAACACGCTCACATGCACCTGGGTGCCACGCGCATCAGGGGAGTAGTCACGGTGCGTGAGCGCATTCGCAAGGGCCTCCCGCAGGACCGCAGGCGGGTAGTCCGGCCTGCGTGCCCCGATCCAGCGCATCAGCGATTCGACGGTGTCGTCGATCATCAGGGGGATCGAGCCGATCACCGTCCGCGACGCGATAAGCCGTTCGTCCCCCCGGAACACGTCGTCACGACTGGTGCCGGGGAAAACCGCTATCGACACGTTCAACCGCGGAAAGAACTTCTGCGGATAACGCCCCAGCGCCAGCAGACCCGCCAACGTGGGGCGAAGCACGCCTCCGACATGCCGGTGGTCGGAATCGTCATGCCGCAGCGCCTGCAGATCAAGCAGCACATCGACATCGGACCGGGCGCCGAAGACCCTGGGATGCTGCTCGCGCACGCGCGCAAGCAGCCCTTCGACCAGTCCGGGGTCGAGATCGTCACGCGTGGCCCCCGGCACGATATCCAGATCATACGTCGGCTGCAGGTGCTCCTCGATGAGCCGGTCCACCTCGTACGAGGTCATACGCCGGTCCCCGTCACCGGTCCGGATGAACGATCCCCCATGCGCGCCAATCGCGGAAATGAAGCACGGCTTGTCGCGGGGCAGCATCTCGTCGACCCGCGCAAACACCAGATTGCTGCCCTCGAACGGGCAGGTCACGATCGTGGGACGCACCACCGGCGTCATCTTCTCGCAGGCCTGGCTGAGCGACTCCTGCATCGAACGGGCGTTGAACCCCTCGACAGGCGTAAACCCGTTCTTCTCCGAAAGCCCGAGGATGATCCAACCGCCCGAGCCATTCGAGAACGCGGAAAGCGTGTCGGTGATCGTCGAGGATATCTTGCGCTTGCACTCCTTGACCTCGCACTGCTGGGTATCGTTGCCGATCAGTCGCATCAATGCGATGAGCTCGGTCATCTTCGCGGTGTAGTCGTCGACCATGGCACGTCCTCCTTGACACCATCATGCTCCCGACGATCGGGGAAACGGCGCGGTTTTCACCTCCGTTCATCGAAAATTCATGAGGGACGACATAGGGCCGGCAACCGCGATGCGAACGACGGGCCGCATTTGTCGGAGAACCGTTCTACAAATAATCGAGTGACCCAAGACACCCCCTCCGAACAGATCACCCCACGCTGGCGTTTCCAAGGCATCGACGGCATCAAAGGCCTGTCTCTGGCGGCCATCATCGTCTACCATTACAACCCCCTGCTCATGCCCGGGGGATTCGTGGGCGTGGATGTGTTCCTCACCATCAGCGGCTTCCTCATCGCGCTCAGCATGCTCAAACGGCTCCATGCGCATGGGCGCATCGGCTGGATCGACTACTTCACCCATAGGCTCCGCCGGTTGTATCCGGCATTGATCGTCATGGTGCCGGCGGTGATGACACTGGCGAACGCCGTGCAGACCGACTTCCTGGTCGGCATCCGCAGGCAGGCCTCGGCGGCTCTGACCTTCATCTACAATTGGTATGCCGTCACCTCCGGCAGCAGCTACTTCGACACCATGAATCCCCAGATGTTCAAGCACCTGTGGTTCATAGCCCTGCTCGCCCAGTTCTACATCGTCGCCCCCATGCTGGTCCGTTTGCTCTGGGGGCTGCGTCATGCCACACCGGCGGTCCTCGTGCTGCTGGGGCTTTCCGCCGCGAGCTTCATGTGGATGGCCAGGCTCTACGATCCCGCCTCGCCCACACGCGTGTACGAGGGAACCGACACCCACGCCGGAGGCTTCCTGCTCGGTATGGCGCTGGCCTGGTGCATCTGCGCATGGCGCAATGCCGAAGCGACGGGCCGCCGTCACATGGCCGTCACCCGTCTTGCGGTGCGATGCTGGCGCCGAATCGCCGCATACACCGGATTCGTCGCGCTGGTGCTGCTGGTCGTGCTTGCGCTGCGCCTCAGGCAGGACGCCTTTGCATTCCACGGAGGCATCGCCGTGGCATCGGTGCTGGCGACACTGCTCATAGCCGGAACCATCACCGGCGGCTCTTGGATGCAGGGACTGTTCGCCATGCACCCGCTGTCGGCGACGGGAACATACTCCTACGGCATCTACCTATGGCATTGGCCGTTATGGCTGCTCGGCTCCGCGCTGATGCGCTCATGGGGCGTCAGACAGCCGCTGGCGACCGCAGCCATGGCTCTCGTCGCCACTGCGGTCCTGGCATGGTGTTCCAGTGTGCTGGTGGAAAAGCCCTCGGCACGTGGTGGATTCATCAGTGCCGTCATTCCCGATCCTCCGGTCGGCGCCAAGACCGCGGCACGCGGCATGGCAGTGATGCTGATCATACTGCTGGCCTTCACCGGAGGCTTCCGGGCATGGCGTGACGCCCCGGCGAAGACGAGCACGCAGATCGCCCTTGAGAAGACGCAGCGAATGATGGAGGAGCGCGCCCGCCTCAACGGCGAGATTCTGCGCAAACCGGTTCCGCGGCCGAAGAAGCCGGCCCACTCCTTCCCGGACGGCACGCAGATCGTTGCCATCGGCGATTCGGTGATGGACATGGCCGCCCCGCAGATGCAGGCGAGATTCCCCGGCGTCCTCGTCGATGCCAAGGTGTCCCGGTCCATCATGGAAGCCGGTCCCATCGTCGGCCAGATGCAGGCGGAATCCCGGATGCGTCCATGGCTCATCATCGGGCTGAATACGAACTCAGCCATCGTCACGGACCAGCTCGACCAGCTTCGTGCACAGATTGGCCCCGACGTCGTGCTGGTGATTGTGAACGGGCATGGGCCCGACAGCTGGATCACCGAATCCAACGACGTCACCCGTGCCTATGCGCAGGCGCATGCGGACAATACCGTATATGTGGATTGGGATGCGGCCATCTCGCAGCATCTCGACCTGCTGTACAGCGACGGCGTGCATCCGATGGAAGGCGCGGGGGCGGACATCTATCCGCAGGCCATCCAGCAGGCCATCAGACAGTGGATATCGGAAGGCCACTGATACTGCGGTGATACCGCCGGCAACCACCATGCCGGCATGAAAAATCGGGGGCGGGCCATAGGCCCGCCCCCGATGCGCCGATACGCGACGGCTTACTCTTCCGATTCGGAATCGGCGTCGCTCTTTGCCACGGCGGCGAGGAAATGCTCCTCGCTGGGCAACGCGATGTTGAGAATCACCGCCACCACAAACGCCACGGCGATGCAGTTCGAAGCGAAGATCTGCTGGAACAGCGCGGGGAAGTGAACGAAGATGTGGTTCACCTGGGTGAATCCGATGCCGATGGTGAGGCTGAGCGCGGCGATGGTGATGTTGCGCTGCGAATAGCCGGCCTCCGAGATCATCTGGAATCCGGAGAGGATGATGTTGCCGAACATCATGATGGTGCATCCGCCGAGCACCGCCTGCGGCAGCGAGTTGAACACCTCGGCGATCGCCGGCACGAAGCTGGCGAGAATCAGGATGACGCCTCCGGAAAGGATCACCTTGCGGTTGACGACCTTCGTCATGGCCACCAGGCCGATGTTCTGTGCGAAACTCGTCAGCGGCAGGCAGCCGAACAGGCCGGAGACCGAGGAGATCAGGCCGTCGCCGGCGATGGCGCCGGCGGTCTCCCGCTCGGTGGGCTGACGGTCGAGACCGACCTTGGTCAGCGCGGCGGTATCGCCGAGCACCTCGACCGAGGACACGACGTACAGCAGGGCGATGGAGATGATCGAGCCCCAGTCGAATTCGGGCTTGAACGGCATGAACTGGGGGAGGGACACCACGGAAAGATGCTGGAATCCGGAGAAATCGACCATGCCCATGCAGATCGCCACCACATAGCCGACCACCAGACCGAACAGCACGGAAAGCTGCTTGGCGGTGCCCTTCATCAGCAGCTGGAAGGCCAGGCAGGCGACCAGGGAGATGAGACCCAGCGTGAGGTTACGCCACGATCCGAAGTCCGCGGACGTGGCGTCGCCGCCGCCGAAGCTGGTGGCGCCCACCGTCAGCAGCGAAAAACCGATGGACGTCACCACGATGGCCGAAACGATCGGAGGCACGAACCTGCGCCAGTATTTCGCGGTGAGGCCCAGCACCAGCTCCAGCAGGCCGCCGACCAGCACGGCGCCGACCACGGCGCCATAGCCCTTGTCGGCGCAGATCGCCGTCGCCGCCGCCACATAGGTGAAGGAGATGCCGGTCACCATCGGCAGACGGGAGCCGATGCGCCATGCGCCGTACAGCTGCAGGCAGGTGCCGAGACCGGCGACCAGCAGACCCGCCTGAATCACGGCGGCCGACTGGTCCGGCGTCATCTTCGCCGCATTCGCGACGATGAAGATCGGCGCGAGGTTCGCCACGAACATCGCCATCACATGCTGCAGGCCGAACGGTATGCCTTTCCAGAACGAGACCGGTGCATCCAGCGAGGTCAGCGCCTCGACCGAAATGCCGGGTTTGCTCTTGTCTTTCGTGCTCAACGAAAAATTCCTCTCTTGGTGTTTCTCTTGGTTCTCTTCGATCGTCCCCGTATGTCCCCGTCCGCCATGATGGCGTGCGGGAACCGCGCCGCAGGACGGTCAGGCGCGAAACTCGATGGTGCCGTTCCGCGGGTCCATCGACTCGACGACGGCCAGCGAATCGACGTCGTATCCGAGCGAGCGCAGTTCGTCGCCGCCTCCCTGGAAGCCCTTCTCGATGGCGATGCCGATGCCCTCGACGGTCGCGCCGGCATGCTCGCAGATGTCGATGAGACCATGCAGGGCCTTGCCGTTGGCAAGGAAGTCATCGATGAGCAGCACATGGTCGTCGGGGCCGAGATACTTGCGCGACACGATGACCGGGAACTCGCGCTGCTTGGTGAACGAATACACCGTGGAGACGTACTGGTCGCCATCAAGGTTGATGGACTGGGCCTTCTTCGCGAAGATCACCGGCACATTGCCGAAATGTCGTGCCGCCACGCAGGCGATGCCGATGCCCGACGCCTCGATGGTGAGGATCTTCGTGATGTTCCTGCCTGCGAAATGCTCGGCCCACGCCTTGCCCATCGCGTCATACAACGCCACGTCGCACTGATGGTTCAGGAATGCGTCGACCTTGAGCACGTTGCCCGGCTTGATGGTGCCCTCCCGACGGATTCGCTCCTCGAGTTCCTTCATAAATCACCTCATTGAACAATAGATGGTCCGAAACGGACGCAAAAGGGATGGTATGTAGCTTACGCGGCGTAGATGACCGGCATATTGGACCATGGTACAAACCGGGGTTTGGACTTTACCATGTGAGATTGGTTGGGAGATGGGCGTCAAGGCGGCTATAGTAAGGTCTCCGTGCCGGCGCAAGCGCCGGGCATACGGTTCACAAGAGCGAAAAAGGATTGGTGAGCGGGTTCATGCGCACGAGTGATATATGGGTGTTCCTGGCGATGGTGCTGTATTTCGTGGCCATGCTGTCGGTGGGGTTCTTCTATTCGAAGAAGTCCAATTCATCCGCGTCGCAGTACTTCGCCGGCGGCCGCGGCGTCGGCCCGTGGCTCACCGCGCTGTCCGCCGAAGCCTCCGACATGTCCGGCTGGCTTCTTATGGGCCTGCCCGGCCTTGCCTATTTCACCGGCGCCGCCGATGCCGGGTGGACGGCCGCCGGTCTCGCCATCGGCACCTACCTCAACTGGAAGATCGTCGCCAAACGACTGCGCCGCTACTCCGTCGCGGCCGGCAACGCCATCACCATCCCCGACTACTTCTCCAAGCGGTTCGGCGACACCAGGAACATCCTGTCCACCATCGCCGCGGTCATCATCATCGTCTTCTTCGCCGTCTACGTCGGCAGCTGCTTCGTCACCGTCGGCAAGCTGTTCGATACGCTCTTCGGTTTTGACTACCATCTCATGATGGTGCTTGGCGCCATCGTCGTGTTCCTCTATACCGTCATCGGCGGATACCTCTCCGTCGTCGTCACCGACTTCATCCAGGGCATGCTCATGTTCTTCGCGCTCGCCGTGGTCTGCGTGGGCACGGTGGCCAGCGCGGGCGGCATCGACCATGTCGCCGCGTTCCTCAGCGACATCCCCGGCTACCTGAGCGCCAACCACACCGCGACGCCGATCCTCGACCCGGCCGGCGCGCAGATGGCACAGGGAGGAAACCCCCTGTTCGGGGCGCCCACCGACTTCGACGTCATCACCATCGTCTCCCTGATGGCATGGGGCCTCGGCTACTTCGGCATGCCCCAGGTCCTGGTGCGCTTCCTCTCCGTGCGTGACGCCGAGGAGATCAAGCAGTCCCGCATCATCGCCACCGTGTGGGTGGTCATCTCGCTGGGTTGCGCCATCGCGATCGGCATGTTCGGCCGCGCCATGCTGCCCACGCAGTTCACCACCCAGGCCGCCGCCGAAAGCGTGTTCATCGTACTCAGCCAGATGCTGCTGCCGAGCTTCGTGTGCGGCGTGGTCGTCTCCGGCATCTTCGCGGCGTCGATGAGCTCCTCCTCAAGCTACATGATCATCGCCGGATCCGCCGTGGCCGAGAACATCTACCGCGGCATCTTCAAGCGCAACGCATCCGACCGCCAGGTCATGTGGGTGGCCCGCATCACCATCCTCGTGGTATTCGTCTTCGGATGCCTCATCGCCGCCGACCAGAACTCCTCCATCTTCCAGGTCGTCTCCTATGCGTGGGCCGGCCTCGGCGCATCCTTCGGCCCCCTTATGCTGTTCAGCCTGTACTGGCGTCGCACCAACGCATCCGGCGCCATCGCCGGCATGCTTTCCGGAGCCGTCACCGTATTCGTCTGGAACCTGCTCGTCAAGCCACTCGGCGGCATCTTCGGCATCTACGAGCTGCTGCCCGCGTTCATCGTCTCCGCACTGGCCATCGTCGTGGTGTCGCTCGCCACGAAGGAGCCGTCGAAGCAGATCACCGACGTGTTCGACCATTACATGGACGATGACACGAACGTCGGCGAGCTGCTCGAGGAGCATGCCGTGCGGCAGTAGGGGCGTCGGCTTTCCGCAGGTTCTTGACCGCGCCGGATGGTAGATTCTTGTACTCGGTTTTGAGTACAAGGACAGCAACGACGGCCAGGGGCCGAGGGGAGCGCGAACGATGATCAATGAAGAGCCCGAAGTCATTGCACGCAGTGCCGAGGAACTGCTGGGTGGGCTGAACGAGCAGCAGGCCGAGGCCGTGCAGTACGATGGTCCGGCCCTGCTCATCGCGGCGGGCGCCGGATCGGGCAAGACCCGCGTGCTCACCCGCCGCATCGCGTGGCTTCTCAGCCAGACGGGCGCATGGCCGAGCCAGATCCTCGCCATCACCTTCACCAACAAGGCCGCCGCCGAGATGAAGGAGCGCCTCACCACGCTCATCGGCCCGGTCGCCCAGCGCATGTGGGTCTCCACGTTCCATTCCGCATGCGTGCGCATCCTGCGGCGCGACGGCGAGAGAATCGGCCTGAAGTCCGGGTTCTCCATCTACGACACCGCCGATTCGCAGCGTCTGGTGAAGATCATCTGCACCGAGCTCAACATCGACGTCAAGCGCTACACGCCGCGTTCGATCCTCGCCCGCATCTCCGACTACAAGAACGGTCTGATCGGCTGGCAGGAGCGTCTCAAGGAGTACGCCCCGCAGTTCAGGCCCGGTGTTCGGGGCTCCCAGATCGGCAGCTTCGGCGACGTCGAAGTGCTCTACGCCTGCGTGTACGCCGAATACCAGTACCGTCTGTCCGCAGCCAACGCCGTCGACTTCGACGACCTCATCATGCGCACGGTCGAACTGCTGCGCACCGACCCCATGGTCGCCGAATACTATCGACGCAAGTTCCGCTACATCCTCGTCGACGAGTATCAGGACACCAACCACGCCCAGTATGTGCTCGTGCGCGAGCTCGGCGGCGTCGACGGCGGTGCCGCGCGCGAGCCCGGCGCCCGTGGCGCAGGACGAAGCGGCCCGGCATGGATCACCGTCGTCGGTGATTCCGACCAGTCCATCTACGCGTTCCGCGGCGCGGACATCCGCAACATCCAGGAGTTCGAAAAGGACTTCCCGAACGCCAGGACCATCATGCTGGAGCAGAACTACCGCTCCACGCAGACCATCCTCAACGCCGCCAACGCGGTGATTGCGCTCAATCCCGGACGCAAGCCCAAGAAACTGTGGACCGCTCTCGGCGATGGATCGAAGATCATCGGGTACGCCGCGGACAACGCCCAGCAGGAAGGCGCATGGATCGCCACCGAGATCGCAAGGCTGGCAGGCGAGGAAGGGTACCGATACTCCGACATCGCACTGATGTACCGCGCCAACGCGCAATCGCGCTCCCTCGAGGAGGCGCTCATCAACGCCGGCATCCCATACCAGCTCGTCGGCGGCACCAAGTTCTACGAGCGCAAGGAGGTCAAGGACGCGATGGCCTACCTGCAGGCGATCGCCAACCCTGACGACGACGTGAACCTTCGCCGCATCATCAACGTGCCGAAGAGGGGCCTCGGCGCACGCGCGGAGGCGGTGCTCACCATGTTCGCCGCCGATCACCGCACCAGTGCATGGTCCGCGCTGGAGGCGCTCGACTCCATCGAGGGCATGCCCACGAGGACCGCGAACCTGTTGGGACAGTTCCGCGACCTCATGACCGGTCTGCGGGCGTTCGCCCGCCAGAACGACGGCAAGCCCAGCGAGATCGTGGCCGAGGTGCTGGAGAAGACCGGGCTGCTGGCCGAATTGAAGAAGTCCACCGACCCGCAGGACATGACCCGCGTCGACAACCTCTCCCAGCTGCAGTCCGTCGCCGCCGAATACGAGCAGAACACGCCCGACGCCACGTTGAACGGATTCCTCGAGACCACCGCGCTCGTCGCCGACAGCGACCAGCTGCCGGACGAGGGCGAGGACACCGGCACCGTCACCCTGATGACCCTGCACACCGCCAAGGGCCTCGAATACCCCGTGGTGTTCCTCACCGGCATGGAGCAGGGCACGTTCCCGCATTCGCGTGCCATGGAGAACGAGAGCGAGCTTGAGGAGGAGCGACGGCTTGCCTATGTGGGCATCACCCGTGCCCGGCAGATCCTGTATGTCACCCGTGCGGCCGTGCGCGCCCAGTGGGGGCAGGCCGCCGAGATGCTGCCGAGCCAGTTTCTGGACGACATCCCCGAAAACCTCATCGAATGGAAGAGACGCGAGACCGGCGTCGACGCGTTGCGCGGCGGATGGCGATCGGGAGGCTTCGACGACGATGAGTTCGGTGGCTTCGAAGAAGGATATTCGTCCTCGTCGTATGGGTCGCGTCCCCGCTGGGGCTCCGCGGCAAGGAAGGCGACGTCCGGCTCGTCGTATGGATCCTCATCGTACGGCTCGTCATCCTATGGCGGCGGATACGGCTCACGCGGGTCGAAATACGGCTCCCGGGGCGGTGGGGCGCGGACGGGCTCGTCGTACGGAGGCTCGTATGGTTCGTCGTACGGCTCCTCGTCCGGAGGCAAGTCCGGCCGGGTCACCACACGCCGTATGAAGAAGGACCTGCTCGATTCGCTGTCGAAGGCGAAGAGCGCCGCGGCCCGCAAGAGCGAATCCGCCGCACAGTCGGGCGCCCTCAACGTCGCGGACTTCCACGAGGGGGACAAGGTGACCCATGACCAGTACGGTCTCGGCACCATCGTCGCCGTTGAGGACAAGGGCCGCAACTCCGTGATCACCGTCGACTTCGGCTCCGACGGCGTCAAGCGGCTTCTGCTGCGTGTGGCCCCCATCGAGAAGCTGTGACGTTCACCGCATGGCGTCGTGGACGGGAACGGCTGCGCGGCGTGCGAAACCTGTAGCAGTGATGTTCGGGAAAAGCAAGACTTGACTTTTTCGAACGGATTCGGAACAATCACTCGGGTTCTGCCAGCAGTATTAAAGCAGTAGGAGAAGATTGTGAAGAACAGGCTGTTCGCCTCCATCCCGCCCGTCGTGTTCGGCGTGCTGATCGCCGTTGCGCCGCATACGTTCGCCCATGTGTGCAAGGTCACCGAAATGGCGATGAAATGCCATTGGACCGCACAGGCGGAAATCGGCGTCGGGGCGATGATTGCCGTGCTCGGCCTCATCGCCCTGTTCGTCGAACCGAAGATCCGTGTCGGCCTAAGCATCGCCGTCATATTGGCCGGCGTGCTGGCCATCGCCGTTCCCACCGTGCTCATCGGCGTGTGCCCGGGCGCGATGATGCACTGCCACATGGTCGCCCGGCCGACGCTCATCGTCCTCGGCGTGCTGACCATCGTGTTCGCCGTCGTCGCTGTCCTGCTCGACTCACGAACCGCGAAACGGGCCTGACCATGGCCGCCGTCCCGCACATCACCCTCGGAGGACTCCCGCTGGAGAACCTCCGACGCAAGCCGTTCCGCACCACGTCACTCATCGTCGTCGTCGCGATTCTCGCCGCGGCCTTTTTCGGAGGCTCCATTCTGGCGTTGAACCTCAACAAGGGGCTGAAAAGCATGGAGGAGCGTCTCGGCGCCGACCTCATGGTGGTGCCCTCCGGCAGCCAGGGCAAGGCTGAGGCGTTGCTGACCAACGGCAACCCGAACACGTTCTACTTCACCAACGACATCGGCGAGCGCGTGCAGGGTTTCGACGGGGTCGAACAGGCCACCGAACAGACGTACATCGCGTCATTGGCCGCCGAATGCTGTGACGAGAAGGTCCAGATCGTCGGATTCAACCCCGAGACCGACTTTGTCATCGAACCTTGGATCGCCTCGCAGTACGATGGCACGCTCGGCGAGGGCGAGGTCATCGTCGGCAGCAGCATCAACGTCTCCGCCGACAACACCATCAAGCTGTACAACCACGTGTTCCCCGTCAAGGCGCAGCTCGCCCGCACCGCCACCGGTCTCGACAGTTCGGTGTTCATCAGCGACGGCACCGTTCCCGACATGGTCTCATACGCGAACAAGGTGACGGTCCGTGGCTCCATTCCCGACGAATACGCGGACAAGGCCGTGTCCTCCGTTCTTGTGAGGCTGCAGCCGGGATACTCCGCCGAGCAGGTGGCCGAGGAAATCTCGAAATCCGATCTCAAGGGCGTCGGCTTCGTCTACCCGGGAGGCGTGACCAGCACCACCAAGACGAGCCTGAACACCATCCTCGCCTATGTGGCCGTGTTCCTCGCCGTGTTCTGGGTATTGGCGCTGATCGTGCTGCTCGCCGTGTTCTCGTCGTCGGTCAACGAGCGCAAGAAGGAGTTCGCCAGCCTACGCATCATGGGCGCCACCCGGGGGATGCTCACCCGCATCGTTCTCGGCGAGTCGGCGCTGATCGGACTGGTCGGCGGCGTCATCGGCATCGCCTCGGCGTCGCTTGTCGTGTTCCCGTTCAGCGGCGCCATCGGCAAGGAGCTTGAACTGCCGTATCTTCAGGTGGGTGTCGTGCCGTGCCTGCTGCTGATCGTCGGTTCGCTGGCGTTCGCCGTCGTCACGGGAGCCCTGGCGTCATTGGCTTCGGCGTTCCGTCTTGGTCGGCCGGAGGCGTATCTCACGCTTAGGGAGGGGGAGTGACATGTTGCTGGATGTTCGTGAACTGACCCGTGAATTCGTCCGTCGGGGCAGGACGTTCGCCGCCGTCGACCATGTGGACCTGCAAATCGACGACGGTGATTTCGTCGCCATCGTCGGTCGTTCCGGCAACGGCAAGAGCACGCTGCTGAACATGATCTGCGGTCTGCTCAAACCCAGCGACGGCACCGTCCTCGTCTGCGGAAGGAACGTGGCGGAGCTGGATGACCGCGATCTCTCCCTGCTGCGCAACCGTGTCGTGGGATTCGTCACGCAGAGCCAGACGCTGCTGCCGAACCTCACCATCGTGGACAACGTGATGCTGCCGGCGTTGATGTTCCCCAAGGAACCACTGGACATCGTGTCGTCCAGTGATGACGGGCCGGATGCCGCCGTGACCGTGAATGCGGTCTCCATGGGGGAGTCGTCCGGAATCGGGAAGACGGACGTCGCCGACCCCGACATGCCCGACGTCATCGTGCCGATGCGCGTGGAACAGACCGGGGCGGACCGGTCCCCGGACGGATATGAGCGACGTGCGATGGCGTTGCTTGCCGATCTCGGCATCGCCGATCTCGCCGGCAGCTATCCCAGGGAACTGTCCGGAGGGGAGATGCGCCGCGCATCCATAGCCCGTGCGCTGATGAACGGCCCCCGGCTGCTTATCGCCGATGAGCCGACCGGCGACCTCGATGCCGAATCGACCGCCGTCGTCATGCGCCTGCTGCGTTCCGTGGCCGACTCCGGCACCGCCGTGCTCATGGTCACCCATGACGCCGATGCGATGCCGTATGCCGACCGCATCATCACCATGGACGCCGGCAGGTTGACCGAATCGGCGGCATAGTGTATTATTTTCGTCTTGGTGTCTGCCATCCGGGCAGCATCTATCTGGAGTCTTAGCCCATCAATGGGTCGGCGATGCCGCAGCGGCATCGTTCGCGTGTTGTTCAAGACGCGGTGAAGCATTGGAGAGGCCGACTCAGCGTGCGCCCCGCGCACGTTCCGTTCAGATAACGACAGAAACAAAGGATGAGTCTGATATGACCAACGTTCAGCGCTCCCGCCGTCAGGTGCGTCTTTCCCGCGCCCTCGGCATCGCCCTGACCCCGAAGGCCCAGCGTATCTTCGAGAAGCGTCCGTACGCCCCCGGCGAGCACGGTCGCACCCGTCGTCGCACTGAGTCCGATTACGCCGTTCGTCTGCGCGAGAAGCAGCGTCTGCGCGCCCAGTACGGCATTTCCGAGAAGCAGCTTCGCGCCGCCTACGAGAAGGGCACGCACGAGGCCGGCCAGACCGGTAACGCCATGCTGCAGGACCTCGAGTCCCGTCTCGACGCCCTCGTGCTGCGTTCCGGCTTCGCCCGCACCACCGCTCAGGCCCGCCAGTTCGTCGTCCACGGCCACATCATGGTCGACGGCAACAAGGTGGATCGTCCGAGCTACCACGTCAAGCCCGGCCAGACCATTCAGGTCCGTCCGAAGAGCCAGACGATGGTTCCCTTCCAGATCGCCGCTGAAGGTGTGCACCGCGACGTGCTGCCGGCCGTCCCGGGCTACCTGGACGTCGACCTCGCCTCGCTGAAGGCCACCCTGACCCGCAAGCCGCTTGCGGAGGAGATCCCGGTTCAGGTGAACATCCAGTACGTGGTCGAGTTCTACGCTCGCTGATCGATTTCCGATCGCGGAAACCCTGTGTGCCGAAAGGCCACAGGGTTTTTGTCGTTCAGGGGTTTCATTTCAGGGAAGAATCAGGGTAAACCCGCATGGTTTCACGATGCTCCTTCGGCGATAATCGGGATAGCACATCATCCGCGGACGAAAAATCGTAAAAGGAACGACCATGAGACTTCTCGGCAACATCATCTGGCTGATTCTCGGCGGGCTGCTGCTGGCCATCGGCTGGGCGGTGATCGGCATCATCCTGTGCATCACCGTCATCGGAATCCCCTTGGGATTGCAGGCCTTCAAGATGGCACAGCTCACGCTGACCCCGTTCGGCAAGGACATCATCTATGGGGGCGGGCTCGGTTCGACGCTGCTCAACATCGTCTGGCTGCTGCTGGCCGGCCTGTGGATGGCCATCGGCTACGTCATCGCGGGAATCGCCACCTGCATCACCATCATCGGCATCCCGTTCGGCCTGCAGTCGTTCAAAATGGCAAAGCTGTCGCTCATGCCGTTCGGCGCGTCCGTCGTCGTGGTGCGCTAGACCGCCACGATGCGTTAGGCGATGCGATAGCGGTCCCCATGCTTGGTGATGAACAGTCCGGCGCGCCGCATCTTTCGCATCAGCGTATAGAGCGCGGTCTCCATGATGTCGTGCTGTTCGAAGAATCCCCGCCCGCAAACGGTGTCGAGGATCTCATCGAAGGTGAGGAACTCGCCGTCGGCCGAGACCAGCGCCTCCAATGCGCCATACTCCCGCGGGGAGAGGGGAATGGGCGTGCGGTGGTTGCCATAGAACGCCTGCCGAGTCGTAAGATTCAGCGTGAGGGCGCCGCGGGTGACGATCGTCGAACCGTCATGCGACGGCAGGTCGCCGAGCATGTGGACGGCCGTCAGCAGCTGGGAATCGGAGAACGGCTTGACGAGCTCGGCATCGCATTCGAAAGCAAGAGGCGCCGTCGGCCGCAACGGCTTTGCGAACCGGGGCGAAACGAGCTTGAGCGTGGCCGTCGGCCGAGCGGCGCGAAGGACCATCTCCCAGGCCTGCGGATCGGCGGTGTCGTCGAAACGGTCATCGACGATGACGACGTCCGCGTCGAATCCGTCAGGACGCTCGGCGTCCGCCGGAAGGGGGAACGCGACGACCTCATGCCGTTCGGACTCCAGCGCGGCCTGCACCGCGTTCCTCAGGGCGACGCCGCCCGCGGCCAATAGAATCCTCATGCTGCCTCCCGGGCCATTGCGTGTTGGCACCTACAATAGGCTCCGCGGTGGAAATGGCCGTCGACGGGGCATCTGCGGGTAGGATATGTACGGGTATACGTATACGAACAAACGAATGGACGAACGCGATGATCACCGAAGTGGTGCTGGTCCGACACGGCCGGACCCCATACAATCTGGCCCATCGTCTGCAGGGGCAGGTCGACGTTCCACTGGACATCATCGGCCAATGGCAGGCCGACCAGACCGGTTATGAGCTGGCGCGACGCTACTACTGGGCCAAGGTGTCGAACATCGCCTCGCATCCCGAGCTGCTTGCGCAGCCCGGTCCCGACGCGGCATGCCCCAGCGACATCAGCGAATACCATGACGCGCCCGCGTCCCGGCGCAGGCTCGAAGTATACAGCTCCGACCTGTTCCGCGCGCAACAGACCGCGCATGCCTTCGCCGACCTGCTCGGGCTGCCCGTGACCTGCGACGCCCGGCTGCGCGAGCGCAGCTTCGGCAGATGGGAGGGCCTGACCCGCGAGCAGATCAGGCAGATGGACGCCCGGGCCTACGCGTCATGGCGCGCCCACACCGGCGGTGAACTCGAATACGGGGTGGAAAGCCGCACCGCATGCGGACGCCGCGGCATGGAGGCGCTGAACGACATCGTCTCCCGCCACGCCGACGACGACACCGACACCACGCTCGTGGTGGTGAGCCACGGGTCATGGATCGTCGCGACGGTGGAGACGCTGGTGGGCATCGACCCCGACCGGCTCAACAGCCTGGGCTCCATGCGCAACGCGTTCTGGTCCCGGCTTGTTCCCCACCACCGTGACGGCTCCTTGGCATGGTCGCTCGAGGAGTTCAACACCGGCCCGCAGATCGCGGGAACCGTCGACTGGGAGAACGGCCCGCAGGAACTGCGCAACGAGCGCATGCCCGGCTGGCAGCCGATCGTGCAATAGCCGATACGGATACGCCGTCCCTCCCATTCGAATCCTCTGCAATATTTCAATCCCGACACCCATATCTCGCGACACGGAGACGAACACATGACCTTCCATCTGCATCTGGTACGCCACGGACAGACCTACTTCAACCGCTACAACCGTCTTCAGGGATGGTCGAACTCGCCGCTCACCGAATCGGGCATCGCCGATGCGCGGAAGGCGGGCCTGAAACTCGAGGACCTCGACTTCGCCGCCGCCTACTGCTCCGACACCACGCGCGCGGAGCTGACGGCGAGGAGCATCCTCGACATCAACGAGCAGGCCGGCCATCGCCGTCCCGAGCTGACCGTCGACATGCATTTCCGCGAACAGTTCTACGGATACTTCGAAGGGCTCGACATGTCCATGGCCTGGTACGCCGCAGGGGCGCCGCATGGCGTAAAGACCTACAACGCCATCGTGGAGAAGTTCGGGCTCGCCGCGACCAAGGACTTCCTCAAGGAGGCCGATCCGTTCCATGACGCCGAAAGCGAGACCGAGTACTGGGAGCGTGTCGAGGCCGGTTTCACGCTGATCGCCGGCAATCCGTCCCTCAGTGACGGCGACGACGTGCTGGTCATCTCGCATGGCAACACGTTGCTGAGCCTGATGCACCGCTTCGCCCCGGAGGGGTACGACCTGAGCGAAAGGCCCTCCAACGGCAGCGTCACCGTGCTTGACTACGACCCGTCGAAGCCGCTGGACGAGGGCGGCATCACCATTGTCTCCTACAATCAGTGACGGCTCTGTTCGCCGCAGGTGCTAGCCTAAAACCTGTACTGCGTCCGGAACGCATATGATGTGAGGAAACGAGGTATCGATGGACATCGGTCAGATCG
Organism: Bifidobacterium saimiriisciurei; assembly: GCF_010667655.1. Classification (GTDB taxonomy): domain Bacteria; phylum Actinomycetota; class Actinomycetes; order Actinomycetales; family Bifidobacteriaceae; genus Galliscardovia; species Galliscardovia saimiriisciurei. The sequence continues at coordinate 32,255 of NZ_WHZU01000002.1, read as the reverse complement.
CCGGCTTGATCGCGGCCATTGCGTTCGCCATACTGGCGGGATTCATGATCTATCCGCTGATCCGTCTGGGCAGGCTGTTCGATCAGGTGGCCCAGACCGTCAAGGAGACGGGCGACCATGCCGTCCCCGCCTTGGACGAGGGCGTCACCACCGTGCAGAAGGTCAACCGCTCCCTGGACGACGTGAACGCCATCTCCGAAGCCGCACAGCGTTCCGCCACCAACGTCGGCGCGCTCACCGACCTGTACGGATCGTTCCTCGGCAAGCCGGTCATCAAGGCGGCATCGGCCGCATGGGCCGTCAGGGCCACCGCACAGGACTTCCTGAACAAGCGGGCCGCGGGCACGGCTTCCGCCGACCTCGACGCCGATACGGCCGCCAAGGGGGAGTGACATGTTCAAACGACTGTTCTGGATCTCCGTGGGCGTGATCACCGGCATCATGGCCGTCACCAAGGCCCAGGCCTACGTGAAGGCGCACACCCCGGAACCCGCCCGCACCTTCGTGTTCGGCCCCGACGAGGAAAAGCCCCCCGTCACCCTGCAGACGGTGCAGGCGCTGTTCGCCGATTTCGAACGGCACCGCCACGCCCGCGAGGAGGAACTGAACCGTCAGTTCATCGCCAAGACCGAGCGATAGACACCGGGCGCATCCTCATTCGGTCTTCCGGCCCATCGGCCATCTTCAGGATTTTGCGGGCGCCCACTTCGGCGTCCGCGCAACACACAATATAAAGGAGTCGCACATCCATGCGCACATCGGAAATCGCCAAGCGATATCTGGATTACTTCTCGAAGCATGATCATATGGTCGTTCCTTCGGCATCCCTGATCTCGCCGAACCCGACCACGCTGTTCACCATCGCCGGCATGGTCCCCTTCATCCCGTACCTGCTCGGCGAACAGACGCCGCCCCATCCTCGCATGGCCAGCAACCAGAAGTGCGTGCGCACGCTCGACATCGACGAGGTCGGCAAGACCACCCGCCACGGCACGTTCTTCCAGATGCTCGGCAACTTCTCCTTCGGCGACTACTTCAAGGAGGAGGCCATCCACTACGCCTGGCAGCTGCTGACCACCCCGCAGGACCAGGGCGGCTACGGCTTCGACCCCGAGAAGCTGTGGGTGACGACGTACACCGACGACGAGGAAGCCCGCTCCATCTGGAAGAACGAGGGCTTCGACCCCGAGCACATGCAGATCTTCGGCATGGAGGACAACTTCTGGACCACCGGCGGCCCCGGCCCCGGCGGCCCCTGCTCCGAGATCTACGTCGACCGCGGCCCCCAGTACGGCAAGGACGGCGGCCCCGCGGCCGACGAGACCCGCTTCATCGAGATCTGGGACCTCGTGTTCGAGAACTACGAGGTCGACAACGTCAAGTCCAAGACCGACCTGCACATCGTCGGCGAGCTCGAGAACAAGAACATCGATACCGGCGCCGGTCTGGAGCGTCTCGCCTACCTCATGCAGGGCAAGGAGAACATCTACGAGACCGACGAGGTCTACCCGGTCATCGAGGAGGCCGAGCGTCTCTCCGGCCTCAAGTACGGCGAGAACGAGGAGGCCGACGTGCGCTTCCGCGTGGTCGCCGACCACGTGCGCTCCGCGCTGATGATCATGAGCGACGGCGTACGCCCGAGCAACGTCGGCCGCGGCTACGTGCTGCGCCGCCTGCTGCGACGCACCGTGCGCTCCATGCGCATGCTGGGCGTCCACGACGAGGTGCTGCCGTCCCTGTTCCCCGTCTCCAAGAACGCCATGGCCCCGAGCTACCCGGAGCTCAACGAGACGTTCCATGAGGTCTCCGAATCCGCATACGCGGAGGAGGACGCCTTCCGCCGCACCCTCGACAACGGCACGTCCATCCTCGACGTAGCCGTCAAGAAGGCCAAGGACTCCGGCACCGACCCGACCGTCTCCGGCAAGGACGCGTTCACCCTGCACGACACCTACGGCTTCCCGATCGAGCTGACGCTCGAGATGGCCGCCGAGCAGGGCGTGAAGGTGGACGAGGCCAAGTTCCGCGAGCTCATGAACGAGCAGAAGTCCCGCGCCCGCGCCGATGCGCTGAAGAAGCGTCACAACGTGGACCTCTCCGTGTACGACGATTTCAAGAAGACGCTTGAGGCGCCTCTCGAGTTCCTCGGCTACACCGATTTCTCCAGCCGCTCCAACGTGCTGGGCATCATCCAGGAGGGCAAGGGAACCGTCCCGGCGGTCACCGCCCCCGCCACCGTCGAGGTCATCCTCGACCGTACGCCGTTCTACGCCGAGGCCGGTGGCCAGCTCGCCGATCAGGGCGAGATCCTGACCGACGACGGTGCCGTGCTCGAGGTCGACGACGTGCAGCACCCCATCAAGGGCCTGACCGTCCACCAGTGCCGTCTGACCGAAGGCACTCTGGTGCGCGGCGCCAAGGTGACCGCCACCATCGATCAGGAGCGTCGTGGCGCCATCGCCCGCTCCCACACCGCCACGCACATGGTGCACAAGGCGCTGCGCGAGGAGCTCGGCCCGCAGGCCACCCAGCGCGGCTCCGAGGATGCGCCGAACCGTCTGCGTTTCGACTTCCAGTGGGGCAAGGCGCCGAGCAAGGGCGTCATGAGCGCCGTCGAGGCCCGTGTGAACGACCGTCTGCGCGACAACCTCGCCGTCACCACGCAGGAGATGAAGTTCGACGACGCCATCGCCCTTGGCGCCATGCACCTGTTCGGCGAGAAGTACGGCGACATCGTGCGCGTGGTCTCCATCGGCGAGGACGGCTGGAGCCGTGAGCTGTGCGGCGGCACCCACGTCGACCACGTCGGCAAGATCGGTGCGGTCTCCATCATGTCCGAGGCCTCCGTCGGCACCGGCGTCCGCCGAGTCGACGCCGTGGTCGGACAGGGCGCCTACGAGTACAACGCCCGCGAGCACGCCCTCGTCTCCCAGCTTTCCGACAAGCTCAACGCCCGTCCCGACGAGCTGGCCGACCGCGTCAACGCGCTGCTCGCCAAGCTCAAGGAATCCGACCGCCGTCTGTCCGCCATGTACGAGAGCAATCTCGCCGGACAGGTCCCGCAGCTCGTCGACTCCGCGAAGAACAGCGCCGACGACATCGCCGTGGCGGCGAAGAACGTGGGCCGTTTCGGCTCCGTCGACGCCCTGCGCAAGACCGTGATGGACGTGCGTGGCCGTATCGGCGAGGGCAAGCCCGTCGTGGTCGCACTGTGCGGCGAAGGCGAGAACGGCAACCCCGTCATCATCGTGGCGACCAACGAGGCCGCGCGCGACAAGGGTGTGAAGGCGGGCGATCTGGTCCGCACCGCGTCCAAGGTGCTTGGCGGCGGTGGCGGCGGCAAGCCCGACTTCGCCCAGGGCGGCGGTCAGGAAGCCTCCAGGATCGACGAGGCCCTGGCATCGCTGAAGGCCCAGGTCGCGGGCCGCTGATCGAAGGCGGGCGGCGACAGGCATCAGTTCATGTCATATTGGCTAGGTATCGATCTCGGTAACGCTCGGGTCGGACTCGCGTTGTCCGACCCCGAGCTTACCTTTGCACATCCAATCGGCAACATCCAGGTGCGTGGAGACTACTTCCAGGCCCTGTATGATGTATTGGACGTTATTGAGGACAACCACGTCGACCATGTGGTTGTCGGCTACCCGTTGCTGTTGAATGGCACCGAGGGAGCCAGCGCCAAGAAGGCTCGGCGCTGGGCGAAGAACCTCGAGCGCCGGCTTGAGAACGAGGGCATTCACGCGACGGTGCAGTTGTTGGACGAACGAATGACGACGGTAAGCGCGCACCGACAGTTGTCGGAGGCGGGGCTGCGCTCGCGCGAGCACAGGCCCAGCGTGGACCAGCAGTCCGCCGTGGTGCTGCTGCAGGCGGCGTTGGACGCCGCCGCGCGCGCCACGGATCCGTCCATTGGTTCCACTGGTTTGGAGGGCTAATGACCGACGATGATATGCAGGATTTTTTCGCCGAAAAAGCCCAATGGGTCGGTGGAGGCGATGAGCCGGGCCTGGACCCCGCCACGCCTCCGCGTCCTCCGCGCTCCCGCAGGGAGATGCGTAAGAAGCGCCGCAAGCGTCAGCGCTCCAAATGGCTGAAGATCGTCATGACGGTCATCCTCGTGGTGTGCGTCGCCGTCGTCGGATGGTTCGTCTATTCGGGCGTAACCACGGCTCGTTCGAAGATGCAGGACCAGGTGCAGCGCACCCAGGCCGCCGACTACCCCGGCCCGGGAAGCGGCAACGTGGAATTCACCGTCGAGAACGGCCAGTCCAGCGTCGACATCGGCGACAACCTTGAAAAGCAGGGTATCGTCAAGTCGAGCATGGCCTTCCAGCAGGCCATCTCCAACGCGGGCCTGCAGGATCAGCTGCAGCCCGGTACGTTCGAGCTGCGTTACCGCATGAAGGCCGACGACGTGGCCAAGGTGCTCACCGACTCCACGAAGGCCAAGGGCTTCCTCGTGGTGAACCCCGGCGAGCGTTCCGGCGCGGTCATCGAACAGGCCGCCGAACTTTCGGGAATCGACAAGTCCGAGTTCGAGACAATCGTCAAGAACAAGGGCAAGGGCATCCTTCCCGCCGAAGCGAACGGCAGCTTCGAAGGCTGGCTCGAACCCGGCAGCTACAACGTGAAGGGCAAGAGCTCCGCTTCCGACATCCTCAAGGAGATGGTGCAGAAGCGCATCAAGAAGCTCGACCAGCTCGAGGTGCCCACCGGCGCCAAACGCGAGGAGATCCTCAAGAAGGCGTCGATCATCGAGGGCGAGGTGAACAAGGCCGACTATTACGGCAAGGTGGCCCGTGTCATCGAGAACCGTCTCGCCAGGAACATGCCGCTCGGCATGGATTCCGTCGTCGCCTATGGCAACAACGTCGAGCCCCGTGCCCTGACCAACGCCATGCTCAACGACAAGAAGAACCCCTACAACTCGCGTATCCAGAAGGGATTGCCGCCTACGCCGATCAGCCAGGCCGGCGACACCGCCATCACCGCGGCCATGCATCCCACCGAAGGCAACTGGCTGTACTTCGTCACCGTGAATCTCGACACCGGTGAGACCAAGTTCACCGACAACGTGAACGAATTCCAGAAGTACGCCAAGGAATACGAGGCGTGGGAGGCCAAGAACTAGGCACACGAGACGTCCGTCAGATCGCGGAAAGCGCGACCGCCGCGAATGCGGACGCGACGATGACCGGGGCGAAGGGGATCGAATCCCTGCCCCGGCCTCGTTGTATTCGCAGCATGATGAGGCCGAACAGGCCCATGAACAGCCACCATACGGCCACCGTCTCGACGCCTCGGCAGCCGACGGCAAGGCCCATCAGCAGCGTGCAGGTGACGTCCCCGAATCCCAGCGTCCCCGGCCTGATCATCGCGAGGCCAAGCTGAACAAGCGCACAGGTCGCGGCCAGACCGACGGACCACGCCAGCATCGTCCATGACCGCGAATGCAGGCACCACACGACGACGCACGCCACCTGCAGCACGCAGCCGGACGCGACCGTCATACGGGGCACGCGTCGTGTCCGAATATCGGTATAAGCAATCATGATTCCGGCGATTGCGCTAGGAATAAGGAGAAGGTATGCCATTGAACGTAAGATATACCGAGGTTAACGACAACTGATTCGATCGTGCGGGAATGATGTCCCGCCGGATTCGATACGACAAAAGGAGAAGGGCGATGTTGCGCTGGCAGACGGCAGGGGAGTCACATGGCGAGGCTTTGGTGGCCATGATCGAGGGACTGCCCGCAGGCGTCCAGATCACTTCGCAGGATATCAAGGACGCGTTGGCGCGACGTCGCCTTGGCTACGGCCGTGGCGCCCGCATGAAGTTCGAGGAGGACAAGGTGCGCATGCTCACGGGCGTGCGTCACGGTTCCACGCTCGGCGGCCCGATCGCCATCGAGATCGCCAATACCGAATGGCCGAAGTGGACCGAGGTCATGAGCGCCGATCCGCTCGACCACGACATCCCGCGCGAAGGCCGTAACGCCCCGCTGAGCCGTCCGCGTCCGGGCCATGCCGACCTGACCGGCATGCGCAAGTACGGCTTCGACGACGCCCGCCCGGTGCTGGAGCGTTCCAGCGCCCGCGAGACCGCTTCCCGCGTGGCCCTCGGCTCCGTGGCCGCGAAGTTCCTTGAGCAGACGCTCGGCATCCGTACCGTCTCCCATGTCATCTCCATCGGGGGCGCCGGCGTCGAGGACGCCGACAACGCGCCGCTGCCCACCCCCGACGACGTCGCCGCACTCGACGCCTCCCCGGTGCGTACGCTCGACAAGGCCGCCGAGGAGCGCATGGTCAGGCGCATCGATGAGATCAAGTCCAACGCCGACACCGTCGGCGGCGTCATCGAGGTCATCGCCTACGGCGTGCCCGCCGGCATCGGCACCTACGTCGAATCCGACCGTCGTCTCGACGCGGCCCTCGCCTCCGCCGTCATGGGCATCCAGGCCATCAAGGGCGTGGAGATCGGCGATGGCTTCCTCGAGGCCGTGCGCCCCGGTTCGGCCGCACACGACGAGATGGTCCCCGGCGAGGACGGCCACATCACCAGGCTCACCAACCGGGCCGGCGGCATCGAGGGCGGCATGTCCAACGGCCAGCCCATCCGCGTGCGCGCCGCGATGAAGCCCATCCCGTCCATCCCGCGTGCCCTGAGGACCGTCGACGTCGCCGACGGCGAGGCCGCGCAGGCCATCAACCAGCGTTCCGATTCCACCGCCGTGCCGGCCGCGTCCGTCGTGGCCGAAGCCATGGTGCGCCTGACGCTCGCCAAGTACGCATTGGAGAAGTTCGGCGGCGACAGCGTGGCCGAAACCCGACGCAACGCCGAAAACTACCTCGCCTCCTGGCCCGAGCACATGCGCTGACGGGGGAGTGACGAATGACGAACGCCATTCCCAAGGCCGTGCTCATCGGCATGCCCGGAGCCGGCAAGACCCGCATCGGCCAGGACGTCGCCTCGGTGCTGAACGTGGAATTCAAGGATTCCGACGTCGAGATCGAGGCGCGTGAACAGACGAAGATTCCCCGAATCTTCGAAGAGCGCGGCGAGCAGGAGTTCCGTGCCATCGAAAGCGACGTGATCCTCGGATTCATGCATGGATTCGACGGCGTCCTGTCGCTCGGCGGTGGCGCCCCCATGACCGACAGCGTCTGCGACGCCCTTGAACGGTATGTCGAGGAGGGCGGCGTCGTCGCCTATCTCGACGCCGACCCGAACGAGGCCATCGCCCGCGCCTCCCGCTCCGGCAACAGGCCGCTTCTTGCCGACGGCGCCGCCAAGAAGTGGCGCAGGCTCTACGCGGAACGCAGGCCCGTGTTCGAACATCTGGCGAATCTCATCGTGCATACGAAAGGAAAGACTCCTATGCAGGCAGCACAGAACATCGCCGACACCGCCAATGAACGCGTCGTCCACGTCGACGGCGCCGAACCGTACGACGTGCGCATCGGATCCCATGTGGTCAACCACCTCGCCGAGGTCCTCGGCGACAAGCCGGTGAAGATCGCGATGATTCACACCACACCGGTGCAGCGTCATTCCGACCGCGTGCGCACGCTGCTGCGCCGCGCCGGATACGACGTGTCCGACATCACCATCCCCGACGCCGAGGCCGGCAAGACCATCGAGGTCGCCAACGGCATCTGGAAACGTCTCGGCGAGGAGGGCTTCACCCGATCCGACGCCGTCGTGGGGCTCGGCGGCGGCGCCGCGACCGACCTTGCCGGCTTCGTGGCCGCCACGTGGATGCGCGGCATCCGCTACGTGAACTGCCCCACGTCGCTGCTCGCCATGGTCGACGCCTCCACCGGCGGCAAGACCGGCATCAACACCGAGGCCGGCAAGAATCTCGTCGGCAGCTTCTACACGCCGGCCGGCGTGCTCGCCGACCTGACCACGCTGGGCAGTCTGCCGAACGACATCTTCGTCGAAGGCCTGGGCGAGGTCGCCAAGTCCGGCTTCATCATGGACACGGAGATCCTGCGCATCCTCGAGGACAACGCCGAGGCACTGCGCACCTTCGACCCGGCGAACATCACCCCGGAACTCGAGTCCGTCATCGCCGAACTCATCGAACGCACCGTGCGCGTCAAGGCGCATCACGTCTCCTCGGACCTCAAGGAGAAGGGGCTGCGCGAGTTCCTCAACTACGGCCACACCATGGGCCACGCCATCGAAAAGCTGGAGCACTTCCGCTGGCGTCACGGCAACGCCGTCGCCGTCGGCATGGTGTACGCCGCCGAACTGGCGAACATCCTCGGCTACATCGACCGCGACCTCGTCGACTACCATCGTTCGCTGCTCTCCTCGCTCGGCCTGCCGACCAGCTGGAACGACGGCGGCTTCGACGACGTGCTCGCCCTCATGCACAAGGACAAGAAGGCCCGCGGCAAGATGCTGCGCTTCGTCGTGCTCGACCGCGCCGGTCATGTCGTCCACCTCGACAACCCGCCGGCCGATGCCGTCGAGGAAGCCTTCCGCCGCATTCAGAAGTAAGGAGTGATCATGACCAAAGTCATCGTCGTCAACGGACCGAATCTCGGACGTCTCGGCGTGCGCGAACCCGACGTATACGGCCATCAGGACCTCGAGACCCTGCGCCGTGACTGCACCGCATGGGGCAAGGAGCTCGGCCTTGAGGTCGAGGTGCGACAGACCGACGACGAGGCCGAGATCATCGGCTGGATGCATCGCGCCGTCGACGAGCAGACGCCCGTCGTCATGAACCCGGCCGCGTTCACGCACTACAGCTACGGCCTATCCGACGCCGCGCACATGGTCACCGACGCCGGACTGCCGCTCATGGAGGTGCACATCTCCAACCCGGCCTCGCGAGACGCCTTCCGCCGTTACAGCGTCATCTCGCCCGTGGCCACCGGCACCATCACCGGCATGGGCTTCTACGGCTACAGGCTCGCCCTCGAATCCGTCGCCCACCTGCTGAACGACTGACGTCTCGTTCCATGGCCCCGCCTTACCGGTGGGGCCGCATTGTTTTCGCAAAGGACCGTATAATGCCGCTTACCGCTTCGGAACATCGTCTCGTGGACTCGGCCGCGTCATGGTTCGACGCCAATCGTGAGCGATTCGTCAAAGAACTGTGCGATCTTATCCGATACCCGTCGGTCGCCGCCGAATCCGATCCGTCGCCCAAGCCGGGGGAGCCATACGGCCATGAGGTGCGCCGCGTGTTCGACCATATGATCGACAAGGCCGCGTGTGACGGATTCCACGCACGCGACTATGACGGACATGTGCTCGAGGTCGCCTATCCGCAGGATGACGTCGAAACCGACGACGACATCGCGTTCGTAGGTCATCTCGACGTCGTCCCCGCCGGCCCCGGCTGGACGCACGACGCGTTCGAGCCGCGCGTCGTCGGCGACGGTGACATCGTCATCGGCCGCGGGGCATTGGACGACAAGGGCGTTTCGCTGGTGAACTACAATCTGCTGCGGTTCTTCAACGAGCGGGGGCATTGCTTCCGTCATCGTGTCCGTATGCTGTTCGGCGGTTCCGAGGAGCCCGCGTTGAACGACATCAAATGGTTCGTGCGCAACGTCGGCGCACCGCATCAGGCCATCGTCACCGACGGTCCGTTCCCTGTGAACAACATCCAGAAGGGCCTGCTCGACGTCGACGTGGCGTTGCCCGTCAGCGAACGGCTGCGCGGATGGCACGCGGGGTCCTCGGCCAACACCATCCCCGCCGTTGCCTCCATCGACCTTTCGGGCATGGACGTCGACGAGGTTCGTCAGGCGCTCGAACACTGTGACCTGGACGACGATACGCGTCGTCGCATCACGATAACGCCGTCCGACGATGCCGATGGCGTTGACAATGGGGGAGTGACGGTCACCGCCCACGGCATCTCCGGCCACGCGTCCAAGCCCGACGGCACCATCAACGCCATCGCATTGCTCACGTCCGTTCTGGCCAAGTCCGGCCTGCTCGACGGCCGCGACGCCGCTGCGGCAGAGGCCATCGCCGCATGGGCCGGCGACCCCTATGGCGGCACACTCGGTTTCGCGTTCGACAACACGGAAAGCGGTCCGACGACCAGCAATCTCGGCATCGTCATGCCCGGTCCCGAATTCGGAACGGACACCGAAGGTCGTGCCGTACCGTCTGACGCGATCGTCATGCATCTCGACATCCGTTACGCCGTCGGCCAGACGGACGAGGACATCCTCGCCGCGATTCGGCGGCATGTGAAGCCGCTCGACGGACGACTGGTCAACGTGTTGAACGATGATCCGTACTATGTGCCCGACGGCGATTCGCGCGTCGAACTCCTGACCGGCGCATACAACGACGTCATCAATGGCATGGCGCCGGACACGCCGCAGGCCCGGCCCGTCGCCATGGGCGGCGGCACCCATGCCCGGTTCATCCCCGACGCATTGAACTTCGGTCCGGAATTCCATGCCGAATACGTTCCCTCGGTCGACGGCATCGTCATGGATCCGCCGGACTGCATCGCCCCCGGTACCGGCTCCGCCCACGGCATCGACGAATGGGTGTCCATCCGCAACCTCAGGGCCGCGTTCGTCATGTATGCACTCGGCCTGGTCCGTCTTGACCAGTATTTGGATGGCAGGGACTAAGGCCAGCCAAACTCGCTACCATCGGGCATGGTTCCGTATTTCCAGCGAAACATAGGCCATAACGCGGCTCGAATGAATCAGGTAAGTACTTCCCCTCAATCGCGTATCATCGTATGCACGGTATCGTCAGGACAATCAGCATTAACGGGGGTATGTATGTCGGACTACATCCAGTTCGTGGACAACAGAAAGCAGTCCTTAGGTGACATTCTGCGGCAGATTGCAGCAAGCGGCAAATATCAGGACTTGTCCATCGTCACCGGGTATTGGGACATGGCCGGTACAACGAAACTCATAGACCTGATAAAAGACTATCGTTCCGTCCGAATACTTATCGGAGCCGAGCCTTACTCGAACCGCAGATTGAATCTCACCAACATATACAAAGATTTTCCTGATGCCGACATCGCTGCCGATCTGAAGAATCTAGAGAACCTTCCCGAAGACCAGATCGCCCTCTACCGACGTACAGCGCACATTCTCGCGATGATGATACGAGAACACCGGCTGGAGGTGCGCATCTGCCGTCGTCCATTTATCCATGCAAAAGAATACGTATTCGGATCCTATGACACCAGTGGAGCAATCGGCATCATCGGATCCTCGAATTTCACGGGACGGGGCCTGTCTGACATTGCAACGGGAGGCAATGCCGAACTCAACTATCTGGAAGACAATGAACCAATCGTTCTTTACCAACCCCACAACGAACAACAGCAATACGGTCACCTTTCATGGTTCGACGCCATGTGGAATCTGCCCGAGGTTCAGCCCTGGACAGGAGATTTTCAAGAGATTCTCAGCAACTCACCTGTGGGCAACCGTACCTATGGGCCATATGACGTATACATCAAGGCGCTCACGTGTCTATTCCCTGACGAACTGGCCCCATCGTTGGACGACGAACACAGCAACGACGATGTGCTCTACACATATCAGAAACGAAACGCCGGACTTTTGATAAGCAAGCTGCATAAGAATGGCACGGCGATACTGGCGGACTCCGTCGGCTTGGGAAAAACCGTGACCGCAGGCGCCGTCATCCGCCACTACCACGACAACGGCAAACGAAACATCGTCATCCTCCCGCCAGCCAAACTCAAGGGACAATGGCGGCGGGACCTCAAAGAATTCTTTAACCTCAACGACAACGACTACAGCCTCATATCCCAGCAGGATATCCCGGCTATACAGCAAATCACAGAACTCTATAAAAGGTCGTACCCGGCCGATCTCATCGTCATCGACGAAGCTCACAACCTCCGCAACGAACGGTCGGAACGATTCAAAACTGTGCTCAACCTTGTCTCCAGCAACCCCGATGCCAAGGTATTGCTCCTTACCGCCACTCCAATCAACAATGGATTCAAGGACCTCGTCAGCCAGTTGGAGCTTGGGCTCGGCGGACGTCTTCAATCCGGAATCATGGTGACATACCAAAACCCCACCGACAGTACCCCGACACGAACTCAGGACTTCTTCGATTTCCTTAAAGAACTCGACACCCGACGAAAAACCGCCGAACGCAAAGGCGCTCATTTCGACTGGGAGGATTACCGTCAGCCGTTGTCACAAGGCATCAGCCATTTCGTCGTTCGCTCCACGCGACAAGGCGTCCAAGAGGAAGCAGCACTGCAAGGGTCAGGAGACGAGGTCGGATTCCCCGGCAATGTTTTCCATACCATTGATTACGCATTCCCGCAAACGGCCGACGAACAAGTCAGGGCCGCTCTTTCCAAGCATGCAGACATGTTCGAAGGGTTGAATCCCTTTGCTGTGGATGAAGACGCGCTCGCGGACAAGACCCAGAGGATTCTCCACCCGATTGACATCGTGAACCGGGACCCCGATAAGTACATCGGGGAGAAAACTTCGGAAAACTCCTTGGTCAGGGATGTCGTTTCCTTGGTCTCCCTGATGGGCTTTCCGGCGTATCGATCGGTGCTATACCGGCGGGAGTACCGTACCATGTCGGTGGAAAGGCTCGGTTTGGCCGATGTCTCCGAGGATGTTCTTACGGAGCTGCGCTCGGCAATGACCATCCACAACATTCTGCAGACCATTTGGATGAAACGACTTGAATCCTCCCTTTCGGCGTTCGTTGAATCGGTGAAGCGGTATCGGAAACGTCTGAAGAGGTTTGACTCGTGGCTGGACCGTGGATACGTCGTGGAGACGACCTCGCTATCCATACTTGATGATGACGACGAAGAGCAGTCGACGATTCCGTTCTGGGATGATCCTGAACGGGATACCGATAACGATCTTGACGCATTGGGCGTCGCCTACGATAAGGCCGATGGCGGCGCATTTGATATAGCCGGTCTGCGGAAGGATATTCAGCGCGATTACGTGATTGCCGATGTTCTTATCGAAGGACTGACCGCCTGCATCACTGGGGACATGGACGCCAAGATCGATGCCTTTGCCTCGCAGTTCACGCAAACCCTGCATGATGGACGATTTGGTGGGAAAGTGCTGATATTCAGTGCCTACGCGGACACCATCGACTATTTGCGCAGGCGGCTGCCAGAAATACTCGAGTACAGTATCCCCGATTTTCGAAGAAAATCGGCATTTCTTACCGCGCAGGCGTCCGATTTGGAAGGGGTCGTCGGACGTTTTTCTCCGCATTCGAAGAAACACGTACTTGACAAGGATGAGCGGGAACTTGATTATCTGTTCACCACCGATGTGCTTTCGGAAGGACAGAATCTGCAGGATGCGGCAATTCTCATCAACTACGATCTGCATTGGAACCCTGTACGCATGGTACAGCGCAACGGCCGTATCAACCGTCTTGGTTCGAAATTCAAGCAGGTGCTTATCGGCAACATGGCTCCGACTGATGATCTCGAGTACTATCTGGGGCTGCTTTCTCGCCTCCAGGGGAAAATAGACACCATCAAGAACTCCATCGGCACTGATCAGGGCATCCTCACCTCCTCGGACGAGAATCCCATCGAATACATACAGGATCTGTATAGTGGTGACGACGAGAAAATCCAGAACGTGATGGACAGCGTGGACTCCGATAACGATTTGCTCTCTTGGCGTGACAGGCATGTCTACGCACTGAGGGAATTTCTCGGGAGAGCATCGGAGAACGAGAAAAGTCGTGTTGTTTCCATGCCCAGTGGAAAATGGAACTTCCTGCCAGCCTCCGCAGGTATGCCCCACACGGTGCTGACCTTGTGCGAGCAGAAAAACGGTGTCGGCAATGGACGGAATTATCGGTTCGTACGCGTCGATACCACTGGCAAACAGCCCACGGCGGCTCTGACCAACGAGCAGGCGCTGGATCTTCTGCAGACCACGCCGGATGACAATGCGCGAAGAGTCGATAACGTCGATATCGACCGTAAATCAATAGAGAGCCAGGTTCTGGTTATGGCTGGCGCCCGAAAACAGGGGAAGCCCGTCGGCCGCTTCCGGCCAAAGTCCGCTGATGCTCTGTATCTGGGACTGCTGCAGAAACAGCTGGGAAGCAAGTCTCTGCTGGCTGACCTTGGCAAGGTCCAGGGGCTGGTTCAGGCGCGTCAACAATATGACAAGCTCATGAAACGGCTGAAAAACGAGGCGAAGCACGTCGCCAAACCGGATGACCTTATCATCAGCGATAGGCTGCTGAAGGACTGGCGTGTGCTGCTGGATAGCGATATTCAGGAGAAAACCTCATCGCAGGGCCGGTGGCGTTGCGTGTTCAGCAGCATGTCGGCCACGTTCTGACAATCGGTCCGGGTATACAATCCATATGATGCCCATGGGAAGGAACGATATGGCCATGATCTCATTCACCGGTCTGCAGCAGGCGCTTGATGATTATCGGGATTGCGTCGACACCTGCGCTGAAAACGACGCCAAACGAAAGTACGCTGCGGCGTCGGTGGCCTTGCGGATCATGGCCATTCTCCAAGGAGAGGTCAATACCGAGCCGGACGTCAAACAGGCGTTGAATAATTTCGCGGAAGTGGATTGGGATAGTTTCCGGCACGAGGAATGGTTCGTCACCCATCCGGGATTTGAGATGCCTATGGTCTGTGAACTGGCCGATGGGGAGATGCTCGACGCTATGTTCATAGGGCTCAAGGGCTCTGCCACCAAAGCTCGCATCAGCGCCTGCGGCACGTTGGCGGATCATTGGGAGGATGGTCTCGGCTTGGCGTCCAATATCTATGAGTTCGCTCCCGTGGGATTGTATTTCTTCGCGCCCTCCAATTCCGCGTCGATTATCATCGCGGTTTCCCGGTCGCAATCTCATAGTTTGCGTACGATGGAGCTGCGTGGACGACTGTCGAATACGCAGAAACGCATCCTTAATGGTCTGTACGGGCTGCTGTCCGACACGGGTTCCGGTAGTCATGGAGATTCCGAACTGGACAAGGAGAAAATTCATACCGCCTTGTGGGAGGCATTCAACGTCTCCGGAGTCAACAAGCGGTTCTACGCGGGCATAGTCACGCGATTCAACGAATTGGTGCAGGCTCTTGTCTCATCCGGCCATGATGAGGGTGGGGCCAAGATGTTCGCTAGTCGTCTGATCGGCCGTATTTTGTTCGTCTGGTTTCTAGACCAGAAGGGATTCCTCAACCCTCGTGAACGTTATCTGGAAATAGGCTCGTTGGAATCCAGCGAATATTACGAGCGTAAGTTGAAGCGTTTGTTCTTCGGCACGCTGAACACCCCGAAGGATAAGCGGACCAAAGACGGTGATATTGTTACGCCGTTCCTTAACGGCGGTCTGTTCGAGGAACAGGCCACGGATTTCCCGGGGGAGGGGCTATCCTTCCCGGATGGTTTCTTTAATGGCCTTTATGACCATTTCAATCAGTTTGATTTCACGACCGACGAATCCACGTCGGACTATGAACAGGTGGCCATTGACCCGGAAATGCTTGGCCGTATTTTCGAATCGTTGCTTGCCGAGCAGATGGATGATACCGGCAAGACCGCACGTAAGGAGAAGGGCGCGTTCTATACTCCGCGCGAGATTGTGTCCTATATGTGTCGGGAATCGCTAAGACAGTATCTGTACCGTGCGCTTGGTCATGAGGACGTCGTGCGCGGGGGAGTGGATCGTCTGCTGGATACGCCGGAGAACGAATGGGAGACGGCCTCCGATGCCAAGGGTTCTCTTTGGAATGCGAATACTGGGATGGTGCTTCCCCGGGCGGTCAAGGCGTTGAACGATGTTCGTGTATTGGATCCCGCCTGCGGTTCCGGGGCGTTTCCCATGGGCATGCTGCAGCTGCTGATGCGCTGCCGTACCCGTCTTTTGGGGAAGCGCGCGGTCTCCGACACCTACCAGCAGAAGTTGAATATTCTGCAGAACAACATCTTCGGTGTGGATATCGAGCCTATGGCCGTGGAGATAGCGCGTCTTCGTGTATGGCTGTCCATGATTGTGGAGCGTGAGAACATCGCGCAGGTGGAGCCGTTGCCCAACCTCGACTTCAAGTTCGTGTGTGCCGATTCGCTGATCCCCCTTGCCAAGGATGTCGTTGACGGCGCTGAGCAGTCGCATGGGCGTACCATCGGCGACGTGGACCTTGCGGGCGGATATCTCGGCCAGGGAGCCTTCGACCTGACTGACGAGAAAGACGGTCTGAATCGGCTCAAGGAGATTCGCGCCCAGTACTTTACCACCACCGACCCTGAGGCGAAGGGACGGCTAATGGAGGAGTTCGAGCGCACGACGCAGCGGATCGGCGGCGACGACATGTCAACGGACCGAGCCGTGCAGATTGCCAGCTTCCATCCGCATGCGTCCATCAGCTCCGAATCGGGGCATGCCCCGTTCTTCGACCCCGAGCTCATGTTCGGTGTCGACGCTTTCGACGTGGTCATCGGCAATCCTCCCTATGTACAGTTGCAGAAGATGTCCAACAAAGCGGTGTATGCCGCATTGGGCTATCGGTCGTATAACAAGACCGGCGACCTGTACGAATTGTTCTACGAGCGCGGTGCTCAGCTGCTGTCCGAGCATGGTGTGCTCGACTACATCACTTCCAACAAGTGGATGCGCAACCGATACGGTAAGGAACTGCGCGAATATCTGGCCGGCAAAACTGAAGTGATTTCCCTGATCGATCTGGGTGCCGGACGATTCAGCAGTGCCACCGTGGACACTAACATCATGCTGTTTGGGTGTGGCAGGACCGAAACGGTACCGTCCGCGGTCCGATATGAGGATACGTCTCTTGACGGCATCGCCGAATATGTCAAGGCCAATGCCACGACCATACCGTTCAGCTTCAGTGATAGGGGAAGTGAAACGAGAGGCTCTGGCCCTTGGGTCATCCTTACTGATGTGGAACGGTCCATCAAGGGCAAGATGGAAGAGGCCGGTACTCCGCTCGGAGAGATGGATGTACGTATTAATTATGGTGTGAAGACCGGCTTGAACGACGCCTTCATCATCACCAAGGAAAAGCGTGACGAACTGATTGCCTCCGACCCGAAAAGTGCCGAAATCATTCGCCCCGTCCTCCGCGGTCGTGACATCAAACGCTACTCCTACGAATTCGCCGACCTGTACGTGTTGACATTGTTCCCCTCACTCGAGAAAAACATTGACGACTACACGGCAGTCAAGGATTGGCTCATCAATGGCGATTGGGTTTCGATGGGACGCACCCACAGCCCAATTGGTTCTGGCAAGCTCCGTCTCGAGCAGACAGGGGCGAGGCATACCTTCGAAGGCGTGACTTTTAAAGCGCGAAAGGCCACAAGTAACCGGTGGTTTGAAACCCAAGATGCGATTTCATATTACGGCGATTTCGCGCAACCGAAAATCGTATGGGGCGAAATATCCGACCGAGCAAAGTTTACCTTGGACGGCACAGGAAAATACGCCCCGGAAGCAACTGCATTCCTTATGACAGGACAAAAATTGAAGATGATTCTCGGCTTCCTGAACTCATCATTATCAGAATATTATTTCTCCACATTGGGTACAACGACGGGCATGGGAACGGTCCGATGGAAGAAGTACACCATCGAGCAATTGCCAATTACCCGAATGTCGGGCAATGACATACGTGATTTCGACGAACTCGTTGATTCCCGGATTCATGCCGAACATCCTGTAGCAGCAAGCATTGATAAGGAGATCAATGAATACATTGGCGAACTTCTTGGCCTAACCGTTGACGAGCTTCGATTTATAGAATGTTTCCGTTCTTCACGATGAGGCCTTACACCAAGCGAGCCTCTTCTGAAGACAGACCATAGCAGTCTATGACTAAATCGTCGATTTCATGTTCCTCGTCTTCCGATGACAGTCCGCGTAGGCGATTTTTCTGCGCGGTCTCGGCGAGCCGACTTATGCGCTCGCGAACAGAATCATCGACATTCTTCGGCATGGGAATCTGCTCTACGAAGATGGGTTTGTATTCCATGTACCCACCGCTGCGGGTAACTCCGAGTTGATGCACATACCAATCCGCCGTTGAAGAGTTCAATACGCCGAGGATAAACCAATCGTCAGTCGCAATAAAAGGAGAGGGCGCACTGATGATTGCATCGTCCTTCACTATTGCATATTGGGCTCGCAGGCACAAGTTGCCCCATACGATTTTCGGTTGCGCGAAATCGCCCCTTAGTCTGCGACACTATCCGTATGATTTACGGATACATCAGAGTAAGCAGTGACAAGCAGACCGTGGAGAATCAACGGTTCGAGATTCGCCGATTCGCCAAGGTGCAGGGGTTTTCCATAGACCAGTGGATATCGGAAACCATCAGCGGGACTAAAGCTGTGGACAAACGCAAGCTCGGTATACTGCTCCAAGACGTTTCTGAGGGGGACCTCATCATCTGTTCTGAGCTGTCTCGGCTGGGGCGCAGCTTGTTCATGATTATGGACGTGCTGAGCTTGTGTATGAGCAAGGGCGTACGTATCTGGACCATCAAAGATAACTACCGGCTGGGCGACGACATCCAGAGCAAGGTGCTGGCGTTTGCGTTCGGCTTGTCCGCGGAGATTGAACGCAATCTCATCAGCCAGCGCACCAGGGAAGCGCTGGCGCGGAAAAGAGCCGAAGGCGTCGTATTAGGCCGTCCGGTCGGCAGTCGACCGACGAAGGTCAAGCTGACTGGTCATGAGGATGAGATTCGTGTCATGCTTTCCGAGGGGCGTACCAAAGCTTATATTGCCAGAAGATACGGTGTCCATCGTGCAACGGTTGGACGATTTATCAATTCGAGAATGGGCGAGGACTGCTGACCTAGTTTTAAGTCAATGAGTGAATTAACAACGGTTTTTGTCCTGTTACCTAGGGTGTCGGAGATTCCGACATGCTGAAGACAAGGAAGCAGGATGAAGAACCTTACGAAAATCATCGGTCTTATGGCCGCGTGCGTTATGATCGCCCCACTGTCCGGATGCGGAATCATGGATGGGGCGCAAAGTTCCGCCCGTGAAATCATGGACGCCGTCGTATCGGGGGACGTGGGCGGGGTCGTATCCCGTAGCACCGGAGACGTGAACGAAAGCAATCTGCCGCTGTTCAATGGGAAGATGGAGGAACCCATCGCCGATGTCAAGGTCGGTCAGTCGCAGAAGAATGCAGACGACACGCGCACCGTATCGGTCTCCTACACCGTGGCTGGCAAACAGCAAACGACCAATCTGAACATGGAGAAGAACCCTTCGGGCAAGGGGTGGGTCGCAATCAATCCCGACCTGTTCAGGCCCATGTTCTTTAATGATGATTCGTTGACCGTTGGCGGCAAGAACGGGGACAAAGGCTATCTGATGGTTCCCGGAGTATACCGTGTCGCCGCCAAGGGAGACTGGTATAAGGGGTCTTGGAAGCTTCCCGTCACGGCCAATCAAGACCCCATGAAACCGGTGGAAATCGAAATCAATGACGACAATGTGAAAGACATCGAGATCACCGACGCCATCAAAACGAACACGAAGGTCCAGCAGTCCCTGGTGGACAACATCGCCAACCTGCCCATGTGCGACAAGCTTCAGGAGCTTTACCTCAACGGTCAGGATCTCTCGTTCGTCGTGGGTGACAGCATCTCCCATGCGTGCGTATACCAGGTGTCCGAAGCCACGCCAACCATCACGAAATACGAGAAGAACAGTGACGGCACCGTTGCCCTTACCTATGACGTGAGCATCACTGGTACCATGCCTGAATTCAAGAAAGAGTCGGGGACACTTCCGAAAAGCGATGACGAATGGACGTGCCAGACCGTGTCCGGCCCCGACAATCCTGTGCAGTGCGCGCGATTCGTGGAACAGACGAAGACGGTGAAGAACCTGAAATCGTACTGCAGCCTTGACTCGAGTTGTCACTTCGCCACCGATCAACAGGATGCCGCCGAATCAGCGATTGCCGACGTCATCTACGCCGGTCATGGCACCGACTGACGCTCACCCGCCTTGACCAGTATTTGGATGGCAGGGACTAAGGCCAGCCAAACTCGCTACCATCGGGCATGGTGATCGCCCGTCGATGCTCGTCGGCGGGCGTATGAGAGGGAACGAAAGGACCATTGCCATGCCTTCGAAGCTCATCGTCAAAACAGCCGCAGCCCTTGCCATAGTCGCCGCGACCCTGTCATTCACCGCCTGTGGCACATCGGACGCCGGCGACGCCAATGCGAGCGGAAGCGGCGACCACGCGCTCAGCGGCAAACCCACCGACGGCTATGATGTCAGCGGCGTCAAGAAGGACGACGCCATCGCCGCACTGCTTCCCGAATCGGTGACCAAGGACGGCAAGTTCGTCGTCGGCATGGACACATCGTACGCGCCGGCCGAATTCATCAGCACCGACGGCAAGACCCCCATCGGCTACGAGGTCGACATGGCCAAGGCATTGGGCAACATCTTCGGCCTGAAGACCGAACCCACCACCGCCGTGTTCGACTCCATCATCCCCTCCGTCGGCTCCAAGTACGACGTCGGCATCTCCTCGTTCATCCCCAGCCCCGAACGCGTGAAGTCCGTGGACTTCGTGACCTACCAGACCGTCGGCACCGCATTCGTGGTGAAGAAGGGCAATCCCGACAAGGTCGACCCCGACAACCTGTGCGGCATGAAGATCGCCGTGCAGACCGGCAGCACGCAGGAGGAGGACGTCAACAAGTCATCCGACCAATGCAAGGCCGCCGGCAAGGCCCCGGTCGACATCCTCTCGTTCAAGCAGCAGACCGACGTGACCACGTCGGTGATGACCGGCAAGGCGCAGGCGTTCTACACCGGCACCGACGCCAACGGCTACGCCATCAAGCAGTCCGACGGCGAACTCGAACAGCTCGAACCCGTGCGCGACACCGTCAAGGTCGGCGCCGCCGTCAAGAAGGGCGACGCCAAGACCCGCGAGGCCATGCAGAAGGCCCTGCAGAAGCTCATGGACGACGGCACCTTCCAGAAGATCATGGACTACTGGGGCGTCGGCTCCACCGCCGACAAGCAGGCCAAAACCATCACCGAGTAAGCCACACGCCGTTTGTCCGTCATGCGCTCGTTTGGAATGCCTCGCTCCTTCCCGACATCCCAAGCGAGCGTTTTTCTTTCGCCATGCTGGGTAGCTGCACTTTTCCGTTGTGGCGAACGATCGCCCCTCCTGTCGTTCCGGACGAGTGCGTTCCCCCTGTCATTCTGAGCGAGCGAAGCGAGTCGAAGAATCTTCACGTTCTCACCACTCCCAGAAGATTCTTCGACTTCGGGCTGCGCCCTTCGCTCGGGATGGCAGAGATGGAGGTGGAACACGCGCCGCCGGCGCGGTCATATGCGGATGATAAAGTGAAATTCCATGGTTAGAAGAAAACATGGCATCGCGCAAGAGCACATCACCAAGCACATTTTCGTCACCGGCGGAGTTGTGTCCTCGCTCGGCAAGGGACTCACGGCTTCGTCCCTCGGCCGTCTTCTTCGCAGCCGTGGCATCCACGTCCTGCAGCAGAAGCTCGATCCCTACATCAACGTCGATCCGGGCACGATGAACCCGTTCCAGCACGGCGAGGTCTATGTGACCGAGGACGGTGCCGAGACGGACCTCGACATCGGCCACTACGAGCGCTTCCTCGACGTGTTCCTCAGCCAGAAGGCCAACGTCACCACCGGTCAGGTGTATCAGGAGGTGCTGCGCAAGGAGCGTGCCGGCGAATACCTCGGCCAGTGCGTGCAGGTCATCCCGCACATCACCAACGAGATCAAGTCCCGCATGCGCGCCCAGGCGTCCGATGACGTCGACGTGATCATCACCGAGATCGGCGGCACCGTCGGCGACATCGAATCCCAGCCGTTCCTCGAGGCCGCCCGCGAGGTGCGTCGCGACATCGGCTCCGACAACTGCATGTTCGTGCACGTCTCCCTCGTGCCGTACATCGCCGCCGCCCACGAGCTCAAGACCAAGCCCACCCAGCACTCCGTCATGATGCTGCGCCAGCTCGGCATCGCCCCCGACGCACTCGTGCTGCGTTCCGACCGTCCGCTCAACCAGTCCATCAAGGACAAGATCTCCCTGATGTGCGACGTGGACGAGGAGGGCGTGGTCAACTGCGTGGACGCCCCGAGCATCTACGACGTGCCGAAGACCCTGTTCAACGAGGGTCTCGACGCCTATGTGGTCCGCGAGCTCGGTCTGCCGTTCCACGATGTCAACTGGGCCGAATGGTCCGACCTGCTCGACCGCGTGCACCATCCGAAGCACGAGGTCAACGTCGCCATCGTCGGCAAGTACATCGACCTGCCCGACGCCTACCTGTCCGTCACCGAGGCCATCAAGGCCGGCGGCTTCGCCAACTGGGCGAAGGTCAACGTCAAGTGGATCGCCGCCGACGAGTGCGAAACCGAGGAAGGCGCCGCCAAGGCCCTGGCCGACGTCGATGGCATCGTCATCCCCGGCGGATTCGGCATCCGCGGCATCGACGGCAAGATCGGCGCGCTCAAGTACGCCCGCGAGCACAAGCTGCCCGCCCTCGGTCTGTGCCTCGGTCT
This sequence comes from Bifidobacterium saimiriisciurei, assembly GCF_010667655.1. Classification (GTDB taxonomy): domain Bacteria; phylum Actinomycetota; class Actinomycetes; order Actinomycetales; family Bifidobacteriaceae; genus Galliscardovia; species Galliscardovia saimiriisciurei. Next base: position 9,668 of record NZ_WHZU01000002.1, on the reverse strand, counting down.
GCAGTCCATGGTCATCGAATACGCCCGTCACGTCCTCGGTCTCGAGGACGCCAACTCCTCCGAGTTCGAGCCCAACTGCGAGAACCCGGTCATCGCCACCATGGAGGAGCAGAAGGACATCGTCGCCGGCAAGGGCGACATGGGCCACACCATGCGACTGGGCAGCTACCCGGCCGAGCTCGAGGAGGGCTCGCTCGTCGCCCAGCTGTACGGCACCACGCATGTCACCGAGCGTCATCGCCACCGTTACGAGGTGAACGTGGCCTACAAGGACCGTCTGCGCGAGGCCGGCCTGCGCATTTCCGGACAAAGCCCCGACGGTGAGCTCACCGAGTTCGTCGAGCTGCCGCAGGACGTGCATCCGTTCTATGTGGCCACGCAGGCCCACCCGGAGTTCAAGAGCCGTCCCACCAAGCCGCACCCGCTGTTCGCCGGACTGGTCAAGGCCGCCCTCGACCATCAGGCCGGTCGCTGAGACGACTGATCGGGTCGATGTCGGATAGCCGCCGGGCACTCGACAAGGCCGTGCGAAAACACGCCGAACGCGAAGCTCGGCGGGTTTTCGCCTATGTGCGGAACCATATATAACGCATCGGGAACGATGTAATCTTTCTCACGTTCATTGATGGATAATATTCGGAATGGCGACTAGCGTTGTTCGTGGCATTCTGTTAGCTTTGCTACGGATAACAGCACTTTCGTCAAGAGTTCGGCTCCGTATGGCCGAACGAATGGAGGCAGCTCAAGGTGACGGATGAGAAGACGCCGCAGGAGACCCCGAAGGGGGCCGCGGCGGCCGACGTGGAAATGAGCCAGTACGTGGCCGACCGTTCCCGCGTCAACGAAGACAAAATCAAACAGGACGACGAGATCATCTCGCAGTTCGGCGAATACAGCTACGGATGGCATGACTCCGACGCCGCCGGCGAGGCCGCGAAGCGAGGCATCGATGAGAACGTCGTGCGAGCCATCTCCGCCGACAAGAACGAGCCCGAGTGGATGCTCGACATGCGACTGCGCGGATTCAAGGCATTCCTCGAGAAGCCCATGCCCGACTGGGGCGTGGACCTCTCCGGTTTCAACGCCGACGACTTCAAGTACTATGTGAAGCCCATCGACAAGCAGGCCAAGACCTGGGACGAACTGCCCGACGACATCCGCAACACGTATGACCGCCTCGGCATCCCCGAGGCCGAGAAGAACCGTCTGGTCTCCGGCGTCGCCGCTCAGTACGAGTCCGAGGTCATTTACAACTCCATCCAGGAGGACCTCAAGAAGCAGGGCGTCATCTTCGTCGACACCGACACCGCCGTCCGTGAATACCCCGACCTGGTGCGTAAGTACTTCGGCACCGTGGTCTCTCCGGAGGACAACAAGTTCGGCGCGCTCAACACCGCCGCATGGTCCGGCGGCTCCTTCGTCTACGTGCCGAAGGGCGTGCACGTGGAGATTCCGCTGCAGGCCTACTTCCGCATCAACACGCCGGCCATGGGTCAGTTCGAACGCACGCTGATCATCGCCGACGAAGGCTCCTACGTGCACTATGTGGAAGGCTGCACCGCCCCCATCTGGTCCGAGGACTCGTTGCACGCCGCCATCGTGGAGATCGTGGTGGAGAAGCACGCCCGCGTGCGCTACACCACCGTGCAGAACTGGTCGAACAACGTGTACAACCTCGTCACCCAGCGCGCCTATGTGCGCGAAGGCGGCACCATGGAATGGGTCGACGGCAACATCGGCTCCAAGGCCACCATGAAGTATCCGGCCTGCATCCTCGCCGAACCGTACGCCAAGGCCAGCACCATGTCGCTCGGCTTCGCCGGCAAGGGCCAGTATCAGGACACCGGCGCCAAGATGATTCATCTGGCGCCGCACACCTCGTCCACCATCGTGGCGAAGTCCATCTCCCGCGGCGGCGGCCGATCCGCCTACCGCGGTCTGGTGAAGATCGTCAAGGGCGCTGAGGGCTCCTCCAACTCCACCGTGTGCGACGCCCTGCTGGTCGACAACTACAGCCGTTCCGACACCTATCCGCACGTGGACGTGCGCGAGGACGACGTCTCCATGGCCCACGAGGCCACCGTCTCGAAGGTCTCCGAGGACCAGCTCTTCTACCTGATGAGCCGTGGCCTGTCCGAGGAGGAGGCCATGGGCATGATCGTACGAGGATTCGTGGAGCCGATCAGCCGCGAGCTGCCGATGGAATACGCGCTCGAGCTGAACCGACTCGTTGAACTGCAGATGGAAGGATCGGTTGGCTGATATGACCGAGGCAACGAACATCGAAACCACAGGCAAGGACACCGCGGCCGAGGTCGCGGCCGAGCTCAACATCCCCGTGGCCGACCTCAACGACCCGTACGCCGTGCCGGCCCTCATGCCGTCCAGCGCCGACAAGGCGCCACGCTCCTTCGACGCCGACGACTTCGCCATGCCCACGCGCAAGCAGGACGACTGGCGCTATACGCCCATCGAGCGCATCGAGGAGTTCTTCGACGTGTTCAAGCCGAGCGGTGAGACCACCATCGAAGTCGGTGCCATCGACGGCTCTGACCTCGCGGCCGACAATGTGAAGGTCTACCAGGCCAAACTTGACGAGGCGCCTTCCGGCACGGTCTCCAAGCCGACTGACCGGGCCGCCGCCGTCGAATGGCAGTCCGGCACCACCGCGACCGTGGTGGAGCTCACCGGCGAACTGAAGTCCCCGGTGCTCGTGAAGGTCAAGGGAGCGGGACTCGACCTCGACGCGTTCCATCTCGTCATCAAGGCCGGCGACAAGGCCCACGGCGACGTGATCGTCGAACACGAGGGCAAGGCCCGTCTCGCCGAAGGCGTGGAGATCGTCACCGGCACCGACTCCCACATCTCCACCACGTTCGTGCAGGAATGGGACCCGGAATCCAAGCACGTGGGCAACCACCGCATCCACGTGGGCAAGGGCGCGTCCCTGCGCCATTCCGTCGTCACGCTCGGCGGCGACGTGGTGCGCCTGCGCATGGACCAGGACTTCGGCGGCGAACAGGGCGAGCTCAACATGCTCGGCATCTACTTCGTCGACCCTGGCCAGCACATCGAGAACCGCACGATGGTGGTGCACAACCACCCCGAATGCAAGTCGCGCGTGGTCTACAAGGGCGCGCTCGACGGCAAGGGAGCGCACTCCACGTGGGTGGGCAACGCACTCATCCAGCCCACCGCCCCCGGCACCGACTCCTACGAGCTCAACCGCAACCTCGTGCTCACCCCGGGCGCCATCGCCGATTCCGAGCCGAACCTCGAAATCGAGAACGGCAACATCATCGGCGCCGGCCACGCCAGCTCCGTCGGCCGTTTCGACGACGAGGAACTGTTCTACCTGCAGTCCCGCGGCATCCCCGAAACCGAGGCCCGCAAGCTCGTGGTCCGCGGCTTCTTCGCCGAACTGATCGAGGAGATCGGCATCCCGTCCATCTCCGAACACCTCATGAGCGTCATCGACCGTCGACTCGCCCGCGGCGAAAGCGCGGCCATGGCCGAGGTCCTTGAGGAAAAGTAACGACGAGACGGCAACGTCGACAAATACGACAGATTTTTTAGGAGAACACCATGTCAACATTGGAAATCAAGGACCTGTACGCCTCGGTGGAGACCAAGGACGGACGCAAGCAGATCCTCAAGGGCGTCAACCTCACCGTCAACTCCGGCGAGACCCACGCCATCATGGGCCCCAACGGCTCCGGCAAGTCCACGCTCGCCTACACGCTGGCCGGACACCCCAAGTACGAGGTCGACTCCGGCCAGGTGCTGCTCGACGGCGAGGACATCCTCAAGATGACCCCGGACGAGCGCGCCAAGGCCGGTCTGTTCCTCGCAATGCAGTACCCGGTCGAGGTCCCCGGCGTCTCCATGACCAACTTCCTGCGCACCGCCAAGACCGAGGTCGACGGCAAGGCCCCCGCCATCCGCACCTGGGCCAAGGAGCTCGGCGAAGCCATGAAGCGTCTTCGCATGGACCCGAAGTTCGCCTCCCGCTCCGTGAACGAGGGCTTCTCCGGCGGCGAGAAGAAGCGTGCCGAAGTGCTGCAGCTCGAACTGCTCAAGCCCAAGTTCGCCATCCTCGACGAAACCGACTCCGGCCTCGACGTCGACGCGCTGCGCATCGTCTCCGAAGGCGTGAACCGTGCCAAGGAAGCCAACGACTTCGGCATCCTCATGGTCACGCACTACACGCGCATCCTCAAGTACATCAAGCCCGACATCGTGCACGTGTTCGCCGATGGCCACTTCGTCAAGACCGGCGGCCCCGAACTGGCCGACGAGCTGGAGGAGAACGGCTACGACCAGTACCTGCCGGAAGGCGCCGACTCCGAAAGCGCCCTGGCGTAAGGGGTAAGGTACCTGCTTGATCGCTGTCGGGGTTGCCACGTTCGACACACTCAAGGCCGTTCGGCCGGGGAGGCTTTGCCTCCCCAAGCTTACGGTCGAACATGGCAACCCCGACAGCTCACGCGTCACAGCTACAGGTCTTACTGAAGCGTGAAAAGCTGTGAAGACCGAAGCGTAAGGATTTTTATATAAGGGGGAATAATGGTGGATTTTGAGGCGATTCGGGCGCAGTTCCCGATTCTCGACCAGAAGATTCACGGACATCCGCTCGTGTATCTGGATTCCGCGGCCACCTCGCAGAAGCCGCAGTGCGTCATCGACGCGGAATCCGAGTTCTACCGGACCATCAACGCCGGTGTGCATCGCGGCGCCCACGAGCTCGCCGCACTGAGCACCGAGGCGTTCGAACAGGCCCGTGCCAAGGTCGCCGCGCTCGTCGGAGCCAACTCGGCCGAAGGCGAGGAGGAGATCGTCGTCACCGGCGGCGCCACCGCGGGACTTAATCTGCTCGCCACCGCCATCGGCAATGCATCGCTCGGACGCGGGGGAGAGGCCGCCAGGCGCTTCGCCGTCAAGCCCGGCGATGAGATCGTCGTCTCCGAGGCGGAACACCATTCCGTGCTGTTGCCGTTCCAGGAGCTCGCGGCCCGTACCGGCGCCACATTCAAGTGGCTGGGACTCACCGAGGATGGTCGTGTGCGCACCGACGATCTCGACGAGGTCATCACCGAGCGCACCAAGGTCGTTGCCATCACCCATGTGGGCAACACCACCGGCGCCATCACGAACATCGCCCCGATCATCAGGCGCGCACACGAGGTCGGAGCCGTCTTCATCCTCGACGCATGCCAGTCGGTGCCCCATCTCAAGGTGGACTTCCACGCCCTCGACGTGGACTTCGCCGCATGGAGCGCCCACAAGATGTACGGTCCCACCGGCGTCGGCTTCCTCTATGGCAAGCGCGAACTGCTCGAAGCGCTGCCTCCGGCCAACTTCGGCGGATCCATGGTCGAGCTCGCCTGGATGGACAAGCCCGCCCAGTACATGGAGCCGCCGGCCAGGTTCGAGGCCGGCACCCAGCCGGTCGCGCAGGTCGTCGCCGCGGGTGTCGCCGCCGAATGGCTGATGAACATCGGCATGGAGAACCTCGAGGACCACGAGAAGGCCATTGCGGCCGAGCTGCTCAAGCTCGGCGACATCGACGGCATCCGTATCCTCGGACCGCGTGAGAACGTGGACCGCATCGGCACCGTGGCCTTCGACGTCAAGGGCGTGCACCCGCACGACGTCGGCCAGTTCATCGACGCGCAGGGCATCGCCATCCGCGTCGGCCACCATTGCGCCCAGCCGGTGCACCGCCACTTCGGCCTGTTCGCCTCGAACCGCGCCTCCAGCGGCATCTACAACTCCGTGGACGACGCCAAGGCGCTCATCGAAGCGGTGTCCAAGGTAAGGGCGTTCTTCCGCGCCGAGTAGAGGCGATATCGTCTATGTCGCATCGACGGCCCGTCATGCCGATATGCCCACGGCATGAGGGGCCGTCAACGTCATAGCACATCGCTAGGTTAGAGGGCATGGCAGATTACGGAATGAGTTCCGAGGAACTCGAACAGATGTACCAGGAAGTCATCCTGGAGGCTTCGAAGGATCCTCACGGCAAGGTCCATTTCGACTCCGGAGAGTCGGGAAACACCATCGGTGTCGACAGTCTGAGCGCGGGGGAGAGCACGCTGCAGGCCAGCCACGAATACTGTGTGCCGGCGCAGTCCCACCAGTTCAATCCCACCTGCGGCGATGAGGTCACCGTGCGCGTCGAGATCTCCGACGGCTCCGATGGCAGGCCGCAGCATATCGAGAAGCTGATCTGGGATGGCCAGGGTTGTTCCATCTCCCAGGCGAGCCTGTCCATCATGGTCGACCTCGTCGACGGCAAGACCGTGGACGAGGCCATGGAGCTGTTCCACACGTTCCACAAGCTCATGGAATCGCGAGGCAATGGTCTGAACGACGAGCAGCTTGAGGAGACGCTCGGCGACGCCGTGGTGTTCCAAGGCGTTTCGCGCTATCCGATGCGCATCAAGTGTGCTTTACTGGGATGGGAAGGGCTCAAGGACTCCATGGCGCAGGCCCTCGCCCACATGTCCGGCGTCGTCGCCGGCAGGGAATCGTAGAACACGTACACAACCAATATCGATAAGGAGGCGTAATTGGCAGACGACAACCTTGTGCCCGAGCCGCAGGATTCGGTCTATCAGTCCGTGCAGCGTGCCTTGGGCGATGAAGAAGCCGCCAAGAAAGTCATGATGAACCCCAATCTCGCAGGCTCCGTCGGCAAGACCGACGAGACGGCCGACACCTGCGGCTGTGGCAACGACCACGGCGCATGCGGATGCTCGGATTCCGGCAACGACGAGCCGGACATTCCGCTGAAGGCCATCGACGACATCGGCCGGGCCACCGCGCGCGACGTGCAGGAGGCCCTGCACCAGGTCATCGACCCGGAACTCGGCATTGACGTCGTCGACCTCGGCCTGGTCTACGGCATCGAGATCGACGAGCTTGGCCGCGCCATCATCACGATGACGCTCACCACGCCCGCATGCCCGCTCACCGACCTCATCGAGGACGAAACGGCCAGCGTGCTCGCCGGACTGGTCGAGGAGTTCCGCATCGACTGGACGTGGACCCCGCCGTGGAGCATCGAAAAGATCACCCCCGAAGGGCAGGCCCAGCTCGCCGCCCTTGGATTCAACTTCGACAACCTGCCCACTTACGGCGCCTAGGATTCGACCGAGCTTCTGCGTGATGCGGACGCTCGGTTTTTCTATCGGTCTTTCCTATGGACCGGCCGTTCCGCGCCCCGCCAAAAAAGGCCTCCACCGCGTTCGCGGTGGAGGCCTTCAGGTTTTATCGGGCGGAAGCGTCAGTCGGTGACGATGGTGCCCTTCGGAACCACGGTGATACCCTCCGGAGTCACCGTGAAGCCGCGCTCGAGATCGCGTTCGGTGTCGATGCCGACGGTCGCATTCTCCGTAAGCACGACGTTCTTGTCGAGAATCGCCTTGTACACGCGCGCACGACGGTTGATGACGACATTGTTGAACAGCACCGAATCCACGATCTGCGACCACGAATGGATGCGCACGTTCGGCGAGATGACCGAATGATGCACCTCGCCGCCGGAGACGATGACGCCGGGGGAGACGATGGAGTCGGTGGCGTGTCCCAGACGGTCACGGCCCGCATGCACGAACTTCGCCGGCGGCAGCGAGCCGGAGTAGGTGTAGATCGGCCATTCGGTGTTGTACAGGTTGAACTCCGGCACATAGGCGATCAGATCCATGTGGGCGTCATAGAACTGCTTGATCGTACCCACATCACGCCAGTAGGCGTGGTCCTTCTCGGTGGAGCCGGGAATCTCGTTGGTGGTGAAGTCGTAGACGCCGGCCTCGCCGCGAGAGGCGAAGTACGGTGCGATGTCGCCGCCCATGTCGTGCTTCGTGTCCTTGGCCTTCTCGTCCTTGCGCAGGGCCTCGAACAGAGCGTCGGTGTTGGCGACGTAGTTGCCCATGGAGGCCAGCATCATCGACGGGTCGTCGGGAAGACCCTGCGTGGTGGCGGGCTTCTCCTCGAAGTGCGTGATGACGCCGGGATGGTTCGGATCGGTGTTGATGACGCCGAACTGGTTGGACTGGCTGATCGGCTGACGGATGCCGGCCACGGTGAACTCGGCTCCGGAATCGATGTGCGACTGCACCATCTGCTGGAAGTCCATGCGATAGACGTGATCGGCGCCGACGATCACGACGATATCGGGCTTGACGTCCTCGATGATGTTGATGGTCTGGTAGATGGCGTCGGCCGAACCGAGATACCAGTGCTTGCCGAGACGCTGCTGTGCCGGGACGGGGGAGACGTAGTTGCCGAGCAGCGAGGAGAAGCGCCACACCTGCGAGATGTGACGGTCCAGGGAATGCGACTTGTACTGCGTCAGCACGATGATGTGCTGGAAATCGGAATTGACCAGATTGCTCAACGGGAAGTCGATGAGACGGAACACGCCTCCGAACGGTACCGCCGGCTTCGCCCTATCGCGGGTGAGCGGCATCAGACGCGTGCCTTCGCCGCCGGCCAGAACGATTGAGAGCACTTTCGGGCTTCTCTTCATAGGTATCCCCTGCCTTCTACTCGTCGGTGAGTGAAACAATACCTCTATATTGTCACACAAACCCGGTTTTCGTAAACAAGGCAGGGGCGTTGCGCGGTTTTTTATCAATCGTTTGCCGAACCGTAGCCCGCACGACATCTCATCACGTGGACGGGCCGACGGATCGGAGGCCGCGGTCAGGGTCGGCGGCGTCGGGTCGCCCAGAAGGTCACAGCGCTTGAGGCCGCTACGTTCAGGCTGTCCACTCCGTTGCTCATCGGGATTTTCACGGTCAAATCCGCCTGCGCTATGGTATGACGGCTCAGGCCGTCGCCCTCGGTGCCGAAAATCATCGCGAGTTTTTCGATGTGCCCTGGCGTGTCGGGCGTGTTGTTCAGTCTCTCCACCAGGTCGTCAAGACCGATGGAGTCGTCGCTCAACGCCAGGGCGGCGGTCGTGAGCCCGCAGGCGCGCAGCTCCTCCATGCCCTTCCACGGCCAGTAATGCCGGTCGTCGCCGCCGATGCGGGTCCACGGCACCTGGAACACGGTTCCCATGGAGACCCTCGCCGCACGGCGGTACAACGGGTCGCCGCATGAAGGCGTGACGAGCACGGCGTCCACATCCAGTGCGGCGGCGGACCGCATCAGCTCTCCGATGTTGGTGGGGTCGACGATGTTCTCCATGACGGCCACGCGTGAGGCGTCGCGGCAGATGTCTTCGACCGAGGGGAGCGTCCATCGGCGCATCGTGGCCAGTGCGCCGCGGTGCAGTCGGTATCCGGTGATTTTCTTGAGCTCCTCGGGCGTGGCGATGTAGACGGGGACGTCCTTGCCCCAGCGCTCGTCGACGAACGCGAATTCCTCCGACATTCCATCGAGCCATGGCTCCTCCACAAGGAACGACACCGGTTCCACATTCGCCGCGAGGGCCCTGTCGATGACCTTGGGGGATTCCGCGATGAACATGCCCATCGACGGTTCCAGCCTGTTGCGCAGCTGTGGTTCGGTGAGATGGGTGAACGATTTGAGTCTCTCGTCCTCGATGGATTCGATGTGTTCCAGTCGCATGGGATGTCCGGCCTATAGGAATTTTTGTGGTGTTTATAACCGGGGTTTGTCCTTGCGGGAGTAGGCGTGTTGTGGTGTTATTTTCC
>NZ_WHZU01000001.1 GCF_010667655.1 Bifidobacterium saimiriisciurei | reverse complement strand
CGGCCTCGAGCAGACGCTTGGCGGCGCCTGAATCCTTGCCGTCCCCGCCACGCTTCGTTCCGCCGAGCGAGGAGAAGAAGACCGACAAGGCCGATGCCGCGAAAACCGGCGGCGACAAGGCCGACAAGAACCACGATGTGAAGGATACGAAGGAGAACGACCGATGAGATTCCGTTTCGTCCTGTCGGAGACATGGACCAGCATCAAGCGCAACGGTTCCATGATCCTTTCGGTGATGCTCGTCACCTTCATCTCGTTCCTGTTCATCGGCGCATCCGGCCTCATGCAGGCGCAGATCACCAAGGCCAAGGGCGACTGGTACGACAAGGTCGAGGTAGTGGTGTGGCTCTGCCCGGACGGCACCAGCCAGTCGGCCAACTGCGCCACCGGCAAGGCGCCGACCACCGATGAGATCATCGACATCCAGAACACCATCAAGGACGAGCTGCACAGCGACGTCTCCAAGATCACGTACGTGAGCAAGGACCAGTTCTACAAGGACACGTTCGTCAAGCAGTATCCGGGCGGCGTGTATCAGGGCCGTACGCTCACAGCGGACGACATGCAGGCGTCATTGCGCTTGAAGCTTACGAATCCGGAGAAATACCAGCAGGTCTCCGAGGTGCTTTCCGGCAAGAAGGGCGTCGAGGAGGTGCAGGACCAGCGGCAGATCTTCGACCCCGTGTTCGCCGTGCTCAACCGCGGCACCGTGGTGACGGTCGTGCTCGCCGCCGTGATGGTGCTTGTGGCCATCATGCTTACGGGAACCACGATTCGCATGTCCGCCGCGTCGCGCAAGAACGAGACGGAGATTATGCGCCTCGTCGGCGCCTCGAACTGGATCATCCAGCTGCCGTTCATTCTCGAGGGCGTCATCGCCTCGCTGCTTGGGTCCATCCTCTCATGCGTGGCGCTCGGCGGCATCGTGGAGGTGTTCGTCACCGGTTGGCTGGCGAAGACGGTCACGTGGATGCCGTTCGTCAACCTGACGACGGTGCTCATGGTCTCGCCGGCGCTGATCGGCGGCGCCGTGCTCCTGTCCATCGTCGCCTCGCTCATCTCGCTGCGCCGCTACCTCAAGGCCTAGCGAAAGTCAAGCCGGACGTTAGAATCGAACAAAGGGCTTTCAGGCGAATGCAGTACGATGGGGTGCCTGAAGCGTAAGGAGACGATATGACTATGTTGCGTACGAGCACCAAAGCCATCGGCATCATGGCGTGCCTCGGACTGACGCTGTCGATGGCCGTGGTGAACATCGCGGCGCCGGCACCGCAGGCCGCCGCGGCAACGCCGTCGTATAGCCAGCTGGCGCAGAGCAAGGCGAAGAAGCAGTCGCTGCAGAGCAAGCTCAGCGGCGTGAACTCCGCCTTGGCGCAGAAGATCATCGAACTCGACGATCTGACCAACAATCAGATCCCGGCCGCGCAGAAGGCCGCGAACGAGGCCGCCGACGCGGCCGAATCCGCGCAGGAGGAGGCCAACGCCGCGTCCGCCCGCCTCGAGGCCGCGCAGAAGGACAAGTCGGATCTCGAGAAGAAGATCAAGGAGACCGGCGAGGACTACGACGACGCGCACGCCGCCGTCGCCGAACTGGCCCGAGACAGCTTCCACGGCTCCGCGGCCTCCGACACGATGAGCATGGTCACCGGCGCGAAGAACACCGACGACTTCATCAAGTCGATGCAGTCGTCCGCGGCCGTCACCCGCTCCGAGTCGAACGCCGCGAACGACGCCGCCAACGCGCAGAGCACGCAGATGAACCGCAAGGACCGTCTCGCCGCCATCGAAAAGCAGATCACCGAGCTCAAGACGCAGGCCGAGTCCGACGCCGCCGCCGCGCAGAAGGCCGCCGCCAACGCGCAGGCCAAGACCGAGCAGCTCAACGCCCTGCGTGACAAGGGCACCTCGCAGCGCACCTACCTGGAGTCGCAGCAGAGCCAGCTCAAGTCCGCCACGGCCAAGGAAGCCGCGCAGATCGTGCTCCTGCAGTCGCAGATCGACTCCTACAACCGTCAGCTCGCCGCCCAGAAGCCGAGCGCCCAGCAGCAGATCACCGCGAACAGCGGCGCCCAGGGCAGCACGCGTCCGTCCGGCAGCAGCTCCAGCAGCTCGAGCCGTCCCTCCACCAGCACGAACACGAGCCGTCCGTCGAACAGCAACAGCAGTCATTCATCGTCCTCGTCCAGCCGTCCGTCGAACAGCGGCTCGTCGTCGAACAGCAGCTCCAGGCCCTCCGGCATGAACTATTCCGTGCCCGGCAACTGCCCGCAGGGTTCGACCTACTGCTACGGCCACGCCACCGGCAACGTCGGCAACGCCTACCCGTGGAGCCAGTGCACCTGGTGGTCCTACATCCGTCGCGGTCAGCTCAGGCTGCCGGTCGGCTCCTACCTCGGCAACGGCCAGGACTGGGGCAACTCGGCCAGGCGCCTCGGCTACTACGTGAACAACACGCCGCACGTGGGCGCCGTCATGGTGTTCCGTGCCGGCCAGGACGGCCACAGCCCCATCTACGGCCATGTGGCGATCGTCGAACGCATCAACTCCGACGGTTCGGTGTTCGTCTCCGAAGGTGGCTCCATCTGGCAGGGCAACGTCCACTACGACACCCTGTACGATCCCTACGACCACCAGTACGTCCACTACTGATCCAATAGGGTCGTGATGCAGGACGCAAGTCCGCACCAGCGTTCGCCGATGGCGGGAATCCACGCAGGATTCCCGCCATCGTTGCGTTCACGCTACTATGGACCGATAGCACCGACGCAGCCGTAGGGCTCGAAGACGCAGGGAAGACGATACAACAGAGGGAAGGAGGACCGTATGGCGGCAAAGCAGACCAAGCAGGACAAGAGGGAACAGGGCGCCAAGCCGATCGCCGTGAACCGCAGGGCGCGGCACGACTACGAGATCGAGGACAGGCTCGAGGCAGGCATCGTGCTCTCGGGCACGGAGGTGAAGTCGCTGCGCGAGGGGCGCGCATCGCTCGCCGAGGCGTTCGTGAGCATCGACCGCCGGGGTGAGATCTGGCTGGAGAACGCGAACATCCCCGAGTACCTCAACGGCACGTGGACCAACCACGCGCCCAAGCGCAAGCGCAAGCTGCTGCTGCACGCCCAGCAGATCGAGAAGCTCGCCCGCCAGATTCAGGCGAAGGGCTACACCATCGTGCCGCTGAGCCTGTATTTCAAGGACGGCCGTGTGAAGGTCGAGATCGCGCTGGCGCGGGGCAAGCGCGAGTTCGACAAGCGCCAGGCGTTGCGCGAGGCACAGGACAAGCGCGAGGCGCAGCGCGAGATGCGCCTCCGTAACATGCGCCATTAGATTTGGCGTTACCGACCGTTTACTATGGCAGTATGCGAAGACTGAAGATGATGCTTGCGGCCGTCGTGGCCGCGACGATGATGGTGCCGCTCGCGGCGTGCGGCACCAGCGACGCCACCGATTCCGACCCCGACATCGCGCGCAGCTACGACGTCGGCCATATCCAGAAGGACGAGAAGATCGCCGCGATGCTGCCGGAATCCATCACCAAGGACGGCAAGCTCTCCGTCGGCGTCAACGTCACCTATGCGCCTGCCGAATTCCTGGCCTCCGACGGCAAGACGTCCGTCGGCTACGAAATCGATTTGGACAAGGCGCTTGCCAAGGTGTTCGGGCTCGACCTCGACATCGAGAACGCCACCTTCGACACCATCATCCCCTCGGTCGGCTCGAAATACGACCTGGGCATCTCCGGCTTCACCGTGAACAAAGACCGTATGGACGCGGTCGACTTCGTCACCTACGCCAAGGCCGGCCTCACCTTCGCCGTGCGCAAGGGCAACCCCACGCATGCGGACCCGAAGCAGCTGTGCGGCACACGCGTCTCCGTGCAGGTGGGCGTCGTCGCCGAAACCGAGATGTACAAGGCGCAGGACGCCTGCAAGGCCGCCGGCAAGGAACGCATCGAGATCCTGCCGTACCGCAACCAGACCGACGTGACCACGGCGCTGATCGCCGGCCGCGTGGACCTCATGTACGCCGATACGCCAGTCTCCGGCTATGCCGTCGCCCAGACCGACGGCCAGCTGCAGACGCTCGGCGAGAACGAGGGCGTGCAGCCGATGGGCATCGCCGTGCAGAAGGGCGACGAGCGGACCGTGAAGGCGGTGAAGGCGGCGCTCGAGAAGCTCATGGCCGACGGCACATACAAGGCCATCATGAAGACGTGGGGCGTGGAGAACGTCATGATCGACAGGCCCGAGGTCAATCCCAAGGTCGACGCGTAAGGCATCGGCTCCCCTTGGCCATGAGGGGAGCCGACGGGATGGCGCGGTTCGAGTTTGGCTGGTGTCCATAAAAGTTTGGTTGGTAACCTGCTCGTGACATTGCGAACTTACTTTCGGTAATCGGTTAGGAAATGAACTTTCCGAGAGGAAGAAACAATGTCACTCACCACTCGAATCAAGGCCATCGCCGCGGCCACGCTCGCCGCGGCCACGCTGTTCTCCATGGCCGCGTGCGGCACGTCGGACTCCTCGTCCGACTCGTCGTCCGACAGCTCGTCCAAGTCCTCGACGCAGGGCTTCGACACCAGCTCCATCAAGAAGGACGACGAGCTCGCCGCCATGCTGCCCGACTCCATCAAGGGCGACGGCGTGCTCAAGGTCGGCACCGACACCTCGTACGCCCCGGCCGAGTTCCTCGCCGAGGACGGCAAGACGCCCGTCGGGTTCGATGTGGACCTGACCAAGGCGCTGGCCGCCGAGTTCGGCCTCAAGCCCGAGACCACCACCGCCACCTTCGACTCCATCATCCCGTCCGTCGGCTCCAAGTACGACATCGGCATCTCCTCGTTCACCGTCACCAAGGAACGTCTCCAGGCCGTCGACTTCGTCACCTACTTCAAGGCCGGCTCCACGTTCGTCGTGAAGAAGGGCAACCCCTCGAAGATCGACAGTTCCGACCTGTGCGGCAAGAAGGTGGCCGTCCAGACCGGCACCACGCAGGAGGAGGAGATCAACAAGGCCAACGACGCATGCAAGGCCGCCGGCAAGAGCGGCATCGACATCCAGTCGTCCAAGCTGCAGACCGACGTGACCACGGCCGTCGCCTCCGGCAAGGCCGACATCTTCTACGCCGACACCCCCGTCGCCGGCTACGCCATCAAGCAGACCGGCGACACGCTCGAGGCCCTCGGCGAGGACGTCGGCGTGACCCCCGAGGCCATCGCCATCAAGAAGGGCGACACCAAGACCGCCGAGGCCATGCAGAAGGCCGTGCAGAAGCTCATGGACGACGGCACCTACAAGAAGATCCTCGACACGTGGGGAGTCTCCTCCGGCGCCATCGACAAGGCCGAAATCAACCCCGCCGCCGAATAACGCGGCGGCCGACCGGCGGCGAACGCCGTCGGACTCCCGTTTGCCCGAATCCCGGTGATTTTCCGAGCGGATTCGTGAAAACGGAATCATCGTCATCCAAGATGCCACCCATCGGGTAGTGTCTTGGATGACTCCGTTGTATTAGTGGAAAGAGAAGAAAGCCGTAATCATGGCAGCGAAGAACACAGAATCAGACGGGCTGAACATCCCCAACCGGATCAACGCCCTGCCCGTGCGACGCATCGGACCCGTCGTCGCCGGCGTCATCGTGGCGCTCCTTGCGGCCATGCTGGTGTACGGCATGGTCACCAACGAGCGGTTCGAATGGGACGTCGTGTGGAAGTACCTCTTCAATGAGAACGTGCTGGCCGGCATCGGCTGGACGCTGTGGATCACCGTGCTCTCCATGGTCATCGCCACCGTGCTCGCCGTGATCCTCGCCATCATGCGCAAGTCCATCAACCCAGTGCTGCGCGGCGTGAGCTGGTTCTTCATCTGGTTCTTCCGCGGAACCCCTGTGTACACCCAGCTGGTGTTCTGGGGCCTGTTCTCCGTGCTCGTGCCCAAGCTCGGTCTCGGCATTCCGTTCACGTCCATCGAATTCTGGTCCATCGACTCGCAGAACGTCGTCACCGCGTTCCGTGCGGCCGTCATCGGCCTGGCGCTCAACGAAGCCGCCTATCTTTCCGAGATCGTGCGCGCCGGCCTCGAGGCCGTCGACCCCGGCCAGGCCGAGGCCGCCGAGGCGCTCGGCATGCGCCGTTCGCTCATCATGCGCCGCATCATCCTGCCGCAGGCCATGCGCATCATCATCCCGCCGACCGGCAACGAGACCATCGGCATGCTCAAGACCACGTCCCTCGTGCTGGCCGTGCCGTTCACGCTCGACCTGCAGTTCGCCACGAACGCCATCGCCAACCGCATATACAAGCCTATCCCGCTGCTCATCGTGGCCTGCTTCTGGTACCTGCTCATCACCTCCGTGCTGATGGTCATCCAGTCCAGGCTCGAAAAGTACTTCGGCAAGGGCTTCGAGGCCCGCCCGATCGGCAC
Source organism: Bifidobacterium saimiriisciurei (assembly GCF_010667655.1). Classification (GTDB taxonomy): domain Bacteria; phylum Actinomycetota; class Actinomycetes; order Actinomycetales; family Bifidobacteriaceae; genus Galliscardovia; species Galliscardovia saimiriisciurei. Next base: position 325,388 of record NZ_WHZU01000001.1, on the reverse strand, counting down.
CAAGGGCAAGCAGACGCCGCTGCCCGGCAAGACCGACGGCGAACCCAAGGACGACGTGCACAAGACGAATCAGGCCACCATGGTCGGATTGAACGCGTGAGTGGAGGCAACGAAATGACGACAACGAACATCGCGGTCAAGGCCACGCAGGTGCACAAGGCCTTCGGATCCCTCCACGTGCTCAAGGGCGTGGACCTCACCGTCGAAACCGGCACCGTCACCGTGATTCTCGGCCCCTCCGGCTCCGGCAAGTCCACGCTGCTGCGTCTCATCAACCAGCTCGAGACGCTCACCGGCGGCCGCATCGAGGTCGACGGCGAGATGATCGGCTACAAGGAGGTCACGAGGAACGGCCAGACCGTGCTCCAGACCCTCGACGACAAGGACATCGCACGCCAGCGCGCCAAGCTCGGCATGGTGTTCCAGAAGTTCAACCTGTTCCCGCACATGACCGCCCTCGAAAACGTGATGGAGGCGCCTGTTCACGTGGCGCACATGCCGAAGGACAAGGCGCGCAACGAGGCCATCGAGGAGCTCAACCGCGTGGGCATGGGCGAACGCCTCAACTACTATCCGATGCAGCTTTCCGGCGGCCAGCAGCAGCGCGTGGCCATCGCACGCGCCCTCGCCATGCATCCCGACATCATGCTCTTCGACGAGCCGACCTCGGCGCTCGACCCCGAACTCGTGGGCGAGGTGCTGAACGTCATGCGTTCGCTCGCCCAGGCCGGCATGACCATGATCTGCGTGACCCATGAGATCGGCTTCGCCCGCGAGGTCGCCGACCAGATCGTGTTCATGGACGGCGGCGTGGTCGTGGAGAAGGGCGGCCCTGAAATCATCGACAACCCCAAGGAACCCCGTTTCAAGGACTTCCTCAACCACGTGCTCTAGCCCTCGTGGCCCGCTGCATAGGGCTCCGGCATGCATTTCGCGACACACTCAAGGCCGTTCGGCCGGGAGGCTCCGCCTCCCAAGCCTACGGTCGCGAAACGCATGCCGGAGCCCTTGGTGTCTGCACCACCCAGCAGCGGCCGTCGCGGTCGTGGCAGATGCGGGAAGCCAGAAGCGCGGGCATAGCCGGGGTCGGGAAGAGACGAGATGATTTCGGGCGGGCGCGGGAGCGTGGGGGCGCCTTGTATAGGTTCGGCCAAGGTGGCGTTTTGCTTGGGGCGTATGCAACATTCATTGCATACACTGGTTTTTCATGTGTGGAATCGTAGGATATGCAGGAAACATCGAAACCGCGTGCGGCAAGCCGTTGGAGGTCTGCCTTCAGGGTCTGAAGCGCCTGGAATACCGCGGATATGATTCTGCCGGCGTGGCATTGACGGCACCCGGCATGGATCACGTCGAGGTGCGCAAGAAGGCGGGACGTCTCGCGAACCTCGTCGAGGACATCGAACGCAAGCCCATGCCGCTGGCGACCGTCGGCATCGGCCACACCCGCTGGGCCACCAACGGCGTGCCAAGCGACGTGAACGCCCACCCGCATACCAGCATGGACGGCAAGGTCGCCATCATCCACAACGGCATCATCGAGAACGCATCCCAGCTGCGGCTCGATTTGCAGGCCGAGGGCTACCGCTTCTCGTCAAACACCGACACCGAGGTGGCCGCCAAGCTGCTCGGCAAGATCGTCGACACCATCATCGCCGACGAGGGCAAGCCGAACCTGTTCCGTGCCGTTCGCCGGCTGGCCCGCATGCTCGAGGGCGCGTTCACCATCCTGGCGACCGACTGCCGCCAGCCCGACATCATCGTCGGCGCCCGCCATGACTCGCCGCTGGTCGTCGGCCTCGGCGACGGCGAGAACTTCCTCGGCTCCGACGTGGCCGCGTTCGTCGCCTACACGAAGCGTGCGCTGGAGGTCGACCAGGACCAGGCCGTCTGCGTCTCCGCCGACAAGGTCATCGTCACCGACTTCAACGGCAACGTCGTGGAGAATCCGAAGACCTACACCGTCGACTGGGACGCCTCGGCCGCCGAAAAGGGCGGATGGGATTCGTTCATGGACAAGGAGATCCACGAGGACCCGGCCGCCGTGCAGCGCACGCTGCTCGGACGATTCGACAAGAACGGCGACCTCAACCTCGACGAGGTGCATATCGACGAGCACGACTTCAAGGCCATCGACAAGATCATCGTCATCGCCTGCGGCACGGCCAGCTATGCCGGCCTCGTCGCCAAGTACGCCATCGAGCACTGGGTGCGCATCCCCGTGGAGGTGGAGCTCGCCCACGAGTTCCGCTACCGCGACCCGATTCTGACCCCGCGCACGCTTGTGGTGGCCATCTCGCAGTCCGGCGAGACCATGGACACGCTCATGGCGCTGCGCCACGCCCGCGAGCAGGGCTCGAAGGTGCTGGCCATCTGCAACACGCAGGGCGCCTCCATCCCGCGCGAATCCGACGCCGTGCTCTACACGCACGCCGGCCCCGAGGTGGCCGTGGCCTCCACGAAGGCGTTCGTCGCGCAGATCACCGCCGCCTACGTGCTCGGCCTGTATCTCGCCCAGATCAAGGGCACGATGTTCCGCGACGAGATCCATCAGATCCTCGGCGGCCTCAAGGACATGCCGCGCAAGATCCAGTGGGTGCTCGACACGCAGACCGAAACCATCCGCAAGGCCGCCGAAAGCATGGTGAACGCGAACTCGTTCCTGTTCCTCGGCCGTCATGTGGGCTATCCGGTCGCGCTCGAGGGCGCGCTGAAGCTCAAGGAAATCGCCTACACGTTCACCGAGGGCTTCGCCGCCGGCGAGCTCAAGCACGGCCCGATCGCGCTGGTGGACGAGGGCGAGCCGGTCGTGTTCATCGTGCCGCCGGAACGCGGACGCAATGTGCTGCACGCCAAGGTCATCTCCGGCATCGAGGAGGTCAAGGCCCGCGGCGCCTACATCATCGCCGTGGCCGAGGAGGGCGACAAGGACGTGGAGAACTACGCCGACGTCGTGTTCTGGCGTCCCAAGTGCCCCACGCTCATGAGCCCGCTCGTGGACGTCGTGCCGCTGCAGCTGTTCGCCATGGACATGGCCAAGCTCAAGAACTACGACGTCGACAAGCCGCGCAACCTCGCCAAGTCCGTCACCGTCGAGTAACGGCCGGGCAGCGTTTGTACGTCATCCGCATTTTCCTCGCGCAAGTTGTCGTGAAACGGTCCTGTTTTCGATGATTTGCGCGGGGAGAATGCGGATTTCGAATATTTGGGGGAGTGATCATGCCGCAACGACACCGCTGGGTGACGGACGAGCCGGATATTCCGTTCGACTTCGACGTGCTGTATGAGGACGAGCACATCATCGTCATCGACAAGCCGCATTTCCTGCCCACCACGCCGCGTGGCATGTGGTATCGGTCCACGGCGCTGATACGGCTGCGGGAGCGTCTGGGGGAGCCGCAGATCACGCCTGCACACCGATTGGACCGCGACACCGCCGGCGTGGTGGTGTTCGTGCGCGAGCTCTCCGCCCGTGGCGCCTACCAGATGCTGTTCCAGGAACATCGGACGACGAAGACCTACGAATGCCTGGCTCCGGCGCGGCCGATTGTGCGGCCTCGATACGGTACCGTCGAACGATTGGAGCCGCCGCGCGTGTTTCCGCTGCGGAGGCGCTCGCGCATCGTCAAGGACCGCGGCATCCTGCAGGCATACGAGGAGCCGGGGCGGGTCAACGCGGAGACGACGATCGAACTGGGTGCTTCAGGGGAGTGCGGCATTCGGAATGATGAGGGGACCGGGTGCCGTCATCGCTCGATTCGCGCCTATGCCCTGCATCCGCGTACCGGCAAGACGCATCAGCTGCGCGTGCATATGAACTCGCTGGGCCTGCCCATCCTCGGCGACCCCATGTACCCGCGTGTCATCGACCGCGCCTACGACGATTTCTCGAACCCGCTGCAGCTCGTGGCCCGCACGCTCGAGTTCACCGACCCCTACACCGGGGAGCCTCGCCGATTCGATTCGCGCATGCCGTTGGCGCTCGCCGAATGAACGGTCGGAAAACTCTGGACGTAAAAAGTACTACGTTTAATCGCAATGGTATACTTTTACCAGCGCGATAACCGTGCCCATGGCGGCTGCGAGGCCGCCCGAACGTTCTATCGAAAGGCAATGATGAGCGAAGCACAAGCCAATATCGGTGTTGTAGGTCTTGCGGCGATGGGAGCGAGCCTGGCTCGCAACCTGGCGCACAAGGGCAACACGGTCGCCGTCTACAACCGTCACTACTCCCGTACCGAAACGCTGATTGACAAGCATGGCGACGAGGGCAAGTTCGTTCCCGCGAAGACGCTGGAGGAGTTCGTCGCATCGCTGACCAAGCCGCGTACGGCCATCATCATGGTCAAGGCCGGCGAGCCCACCGACGACATGATCAACGCCCTCGCCGACCTCATGGAGCCGGGCGACATCATCGTCGACTGCGGCAACGCCTACTACAAGGACACCATGCGCCGTGAGAAGGCCATCCGCGCCCGCGGCCTGCACTTCGTCGGCTGCGGCGTCTCCGGCGGCGAGGAAGGCGCCCTCAAGGGCCCGTCCATGATGCCCGGCGGCACCAAGGAATCCTGGAAGACCCTTGGTCCGATCCTCGAGAGCATCTCCGCCAAGGCCGAAGGCGAGCCGTGCGTCACGCACATCGGCTCCGACGGCGCCGGCCACTTCGTGAAAATGGTGCACAACGGCATCGAGTACTCCGACATGCAGCTCATCGCCGAAAGCTACGACCTCATGCGCCGTGGCCTGGGCATGGAGCCGTCCGAGATCGGCGACCTGTTCGAGGAGTGGAACAAGACCGAGCTGAACTCCTACCTCATCGAGATCACCGCCGAAGTGCTCCACCACGTGGACAAGAAGACCGGCAAGCCGTTCATCGACGTGGTGCTCGACCACGCCGGCATGAAGGGCACCGGCACCTGGACCGTGCAGACCGCCCTGTCGCTGGGCGTGCCGGTGACGGGCATCGCCGAGGCCGTGTTCGCCCGCGGCCTGTCCTCCCAGACCGAGCTGCGCGCCGAGGCCGCCAAGCAGGGGCTTGAGGGTCCGTCCGAGGTCGTACCGATGCCGCTTGAGGAGCGTCAGGCGTTCATCAACGACATCCGCGAGGCGCTGTACGCCTCCAAGATCGTGGCCTACGCGCAGGGCTTCAACGAGATCTCCGAGGCAGCCAAGGAGTACGGCTGGGACATCGACCTCGCCGCCGTGGCCCGCATCTGGCGTGGCGGCTGCATCATCCGCGCCCAGTTCCTCAACCGCATCTCCGAGGCGTTCGAATCCGGCGAGGCCAACGTGTCGCTGCTGTTCGCCCCGTACTTCAAGGATGCCGTCGAGACCGTGCAGCGTTCGTGGCGCCGCGTGATCTCCCGCGCCATCAGCTTCGGCATCCCGATGCCGGTGTTCTCCAGCTCCCTGGCCTACTACGACGGCCTGCGCTCCAAGCGCCTGCCCGCCGCCCTGATCCAGGGCCAGCGCGACCTCTTCGGCGCCCACACCTACCAGCGCGTCGACGAGCCCGGCGTCTTCCACACCTTGTGGACTGAGGAAGGCCAGGAGGAGATCAAGCAGTCCTGATGCTGATTTCCGATTGCCGCTGATACGGAAAAAGGAGGTGCATCCCCGACGTGGGGATGCACCTCCTTTGTGTTTGCGACGTTATGCCCAGTCCGTTGCGAACGGCGTCTTACAGGTTCGCGGCGGCGTCCTTGTCGAGCAGCCACAGCGTCTCCTTGTCGCCGCCGGCGAAGGAGCTCGGCACGTGCGGGTTGTTGTATCCGGACAGTGCCTTGCCCACGGCCTCGGCCTTGCGCGGCGTGGAGGCGAACACCCATACGCGGCGGCAGCGGCGGATGAACGGCACGGTGAGGCTGATGCGCATCGGCGGCAGCTTGGGGGAGTCGGTGATGCCGATCACACGGGTCTTCTTGTCGTGGTTGCGCAGCACCGGATGGTTCGGGAACAGCGAGGCGAAATGGCCGTCGGGCCCCACTCCGAACAGGGCGATGTCGAACGCCTGCTTCTTGCCCAGCGCCTTGACGATCTCGTGCTCGTACGCCTTGGCCGCCTTGTTCACGGCGTCGTAGTTCTCCACGTCGGTGGCGTTGGCGCGTTCCTCCTCGGAGCGGGTGTCGGCCGGCATCTCGTGGATATGCGATTCGGGCATCTGTCCGCTTTCCACGAGCTTGCCGAACCATGCCTCGCGGGCCTGCAGCGCGTTGCGGTCGGGGTCGTCGGCGGGAACGAACCGCTCGTCGCCCCACCACAGGTGCACGCGGCTCCAGTCCACGGCGGTCGCCAGCGGGCTTTCGGCCACGGTGCGCAGCATGGCGATGCCGTCGGTGCCGCCGGTAAGCGCCACGTCCACGCGCTGGCGCTTGGCCAGACGGTCCGATATCTTCAGCAGGAACCGCGATGCCAGCGCTTCGCGCAGTACATCGGCGGTCGGGTAGATGATGACTTTCCTATCGATCATTGCCATGATGGTTTCCTCCAAAATCCGCCGCGCCATTGTCATATCGTTCGTCCATTTGGCGGCAGGCATATTCAATCGATGTCAGACTAGCGCACCTTCATTGCGTGCGCGGTGGATTTTCTTGTTCTGTGACACGACATCCACGCGGATGTCATGTGGATTTCAGATTGGATGCGGAACGGACGGACGTCGTCCGTCGCGTCATCCGAATGTGAAAAGGGGCGGCGCCGCGTCGGAATCCGACGTCGCGCCGCCCCTTTTCGTTGATTTGATTCGAATCGTTCGTCCGAGGACTATTCGTGCTCGACGAGCTCCCAGCCGTGCTGGATGACCTCGGCGTAGATCTCGTCGGGGTCGAGGCGGCGCAGCTCCTCGCTCAGGCAGTCGCCGAGCGTGCGGATCGGCACGGTCACGTTCTGCGGCGACTGGCCGGGCTGGGAGATGACGGCCGCGTCCTCGGCGGCGCGCTCGATGCTCAGCACGCCGTCCTCGCGGGTGAAGTACACGCCGGAGATGGCGTTGAGGTCGTCGGAACGCTCGACGGTGACGGGAACGTCATGCAGGCTCCAGGCGAGCCAGGAGGCCAGCAGCTCCAGCGGCAGGTCGTGCGTCGGACCGGTGAGCTTCACTGCGGTGATGGGCAGATGCGGAGGCTGGTCGAGCATGGAGACGAGCAGGGCGCGCCAGATCGTCAGGCGGGTCCACGACATGTCGACGTCCTGCGCGCTGTAGTGGGCGCGCAGCGCGATGAACGCGGCCTCGGGGTTCGGGGCGCGGGTGGCGTCGGTGATACGGCTGCGGGCCATGCGGCCGATGGCGTTGACGGACGGGTTCTCCGGCGCCTTGGTCGGCCACCAGGCCACGACGGGCGCGTCGGGCACCAGCAGCGGGATGACGAGGGTGTCGAGATGGCGGATGAGCTCGTCGGCCGGCTTGAGCACGATGATCTCGCCGGCGCCGGCGTCCGCACCGAAACGAATCTGCGCGTCGAGCGTGGAGCCGTCCTCGGCGTCGGCCGGACGGGCGTGCTTGACGATCACGATGACGCGGCACGGATGCTCGCGGCTTGCGGCGTTGGCCGTCTCCAGCGAGTTCTCCAGCTCCTCGGTGTAGGTCTCCACGAGCAGGGTGAGCACGCGGCTCTGCGCGGCCTCGCCGCGTTCCTCGTGCAGCTCCTCGATCTTGCGGGAGATCGCCGATGTAGTGGTGTTGGGCAGGTCGAAAATCATGGCATCCTCCAATGGTGTCCGTCGCGGGCAAGCATGTCGTCGGCTTCCTTCGGTCCCCAGGTGCCGGCACGGTAGGGGGCGGGCTGGCCGAGCGTGCTCCAGAACTCCTCGATCGGGTCGAGGATCTCCCAGGAGAGCTCGACCTCCTTGGTGGTCGGGAACAGCGGCGGGTCGCCGAGCAGCACGTCGAGGATCAGTCGCTCGTAGGCCTCGGGGGAGGCCTCGGTGAAGGAGCTGCCGTAGCTGAAGTCCATGCTCACGTCGCGCACCTCCATGGCGGTGCCCGGCACCTTCGCGCCGAAGCGCAGGGTCACGCCCTCGTCGGGCTGCACGCGGATGACCACGGCGTTGGCGCCGAGTTCGCGGGTGGCTGTGGTTTCGAACGGCAGGTGCGGGGCGCGCTTGAACTGCACGGCGATCTCGGTCACGCGCTTGCCGAGGCGCTTGCCGGTGCGCAGGTAGAACGGCACGCCGGCCCAGCGGCGGGTGTCGACGTCGAGACGGATGGCGGCATAGGTCTCCGTGGTGGAGTCCGGGCTGATGCCGTGCTCGTCGAGGTAGCCGATGACCTTTTCGGAGCCCTGCCAGCCTTCGGCGTACTGGCCGCGGGCGGTGTGCAGGGAGAGGTCCTTCGGCAGATGCACGGCGGAGAGCACCTTGGTCTTCTCGGCGCGCAGGTCGCTGGCGGCGAAGGAGACCGGCTCCTCCATGGCGGTGAGGGCCATGAGCTGCAGAAGGTGGTTCTGGATCACGTCTCGCGCGGCGCCGATGCCGTCGTAGTAGCCGGCGCGGCCGCCGATGCCAAGGTCCTCGGCCATGGTGATCTGCACGTGGCTCACGTAGTTGGCGTTCCAGACCGGCTCGAACATCATGTTGGCGAAGCGGAGGGCCAGCAGGTTCTGCACGGTCTCCTTGCCGAGGTAGTGGTCGATGCGGAACACGGATTCGGGGCTGAACACCTCGCCGACCACGCGGTCGAGCTCCTTGGCGCTTTCGAGGTCATGGCCGAACGGCTTCTCGATGATCACGCGGCGCCAGGCGCCTTCGGAGGAGTGGGAGAGGCCGGACGCGGCCAGCTGCTTGGAGACGACGGGGAAGTCGCGCGGCGGCACGGCCATGTAGAACGCGTGGTTGCCGCGGGTGCCGCGGTCACGGTCGAGTTCGGAGACGGTGTCGCTCAGGCGGGTGAACGCCTCGGAATCGTGGAATTCGCCCTGTACGAAGCGGATGGAATCGCGCAGGTGTCCCCAGGTGTTTTCGTTGAACGGGGTGCGGCAGTGGGCGCGCACCTGCTCCTCGGCGTAGTTGGCGAACTCCTCGTTGCTCCACGGGCGGCGGCCGAATCCGACCAGACCGAATCCGGCGGGCAGCAGGCCTCGGTTGGCGAGGTCGTAGACGGCGGGCAGCAGCTTGCGCTTCGCAAGATCGCCGGTGACGCCGAAGATCACCAGCGAGCATGGTCCGGCGACGCGTGGCAGGCGCAGGTCGCGCGAATCACGCAACGGATTGGAATACGCTGCCGTATTCCCCACAGTATTCCCCATGTGCAGCTCCTTTGGTGTTGATAGTGCGCATCAGTCTACAGATACGATATCGGTTTGCGTCATCCCTTGCCCGCGTTTTCCTGAAAGGAAAACTTATGACGGGTTATCGAATCCCTTGCGTTTCGGTGCCTCGTCGGTATGCAGACATTATGGTAAGCGCTTACCGTTTTCTTTCATCATAGAGTCCGACGATATGGATGGCAAGCCGATGACGGTGTGATGTGTGGATTGCGGATTATGGATGTGAAGAGGACTTCCCCTTGGTCCGCTGTCGCGGATGGCTCCCCTCGAGGAGGGGAGCCAGGGGGATTGCACGGGGTCCTAGGCGATCTGGCCGTGCTTCTCGTAATTGGTCACGCGCGTGGCGTGGTTCTTCCCGTCGACGAACACGACCTTCGGCTTGTGCGTCCTGGCCTCCTCGGCGTCCATCTGGCAATAGCACATGATGATGGCGGTGTCGCCGGGGTCGAAGAAGTGGGCTGCGGCGCCGTTGAGGCAGATGATGCCGCTGCCGGGCTCTCCGGCGATCGTGTAGGTTTCGAGGCGCTGGCCGTTGTTCACGTTCACGACGGCGACTTTCTCGTATTCGAGGATGCCGGCGGCGTCGAGCAGTTCGGAGTCGACGGTGATGGAGCCGACGTAGTCGAGACGCGCCTCGGTGACGGTGACGCGATGGATCTTGCCCTTGAGCATATTGAGCTGCATGATTGTTTCCTTGATTGAAGTTGTGGAATTGATGGGCTCCCCTCATCCCGCTTCGCGGACGGCTGGTCTCGGTTGCGAGGGGAGCCGAATATGGCGGGGAGCCGAAGGGGGCGAATCGTCCGATGGCCTCAGTGGAAGACCATCGGGGACTCAGTGGAGTTCGGGGTAGAAGAAGTTGTCGATCAGGCGGGTCTTGCCGATGCGTACGGCGATGGCGACGAGCACGGGCTGGTCGAGCGTGGCGACGGGGTGCACGTTCTCGAGGTCCACCACCTCAACATACTCCGGGTCGGCGAGCGGTTCGGTGGCCAGCACCTCGCGCACCTTGGCCTTGATGGCCTCGGCGCTCTTCTCGCCCGACTCGGCCAGCTCGCGGCCGGCCTCCAGCGCCTTGTGCAGGATCGGTGCGGCGGCGCGCTGCTCGGCGTTCAGGTACGTGTTGCGCGAGCTCTTGGCCAGGCCGTCGGCCTCGCGGATGATCGGGCAGCCGATGATCTCGATGTCGAAGTTGAGGTCGCGTACCATGCGCTTGATGACCAGCAGCTGCTGCGCGTCCTTCTGGCCGAAGTAGGCGCGGTTCGGCGTCACGATGTTGAACAGCTTGGCGACCACCGTGCACACGCCGCCGAAGTGCACCGGACGGCTCTTGCCGCACAGCTCCTCGGTGATCGTGGCCATGGTGATGGCGGTGGTGCGGTTCGGGTAGTACATCTCCTCGGGGGACGGGTTGAACAGCAGGTTCGCGCCGGCGCCGGAGACGAGCTTGGAATCGCGGTCGAGGTCGCGCGGGTAGGCCTCGAGGTCCTCGTTCGGTCCGAACTGCACGGGGTTGACGAAGTCGGAGACGACCACACGGTCGTTGTCGGCCACGGCACGCTCGATAAGGCTCCTGTGGCCCTCGTGCAGGAAGCCCATGGTCGGCACGAGGCCGACGGACAGGCCCTGGGCCTTCCAGGCCTTGACCTGCTCGCGCACCTCGGCGATGGTGTGGACGACGGCGAATTCACTGGTTTCAGTCATGATGATTACCTCTTATGGTGTGAATATTGCGTTATATACGTTGATTTCATTACCTCCTCCGACAGGAGGAGGCGGTATGGCGGTCGATGCCGGGCTCGCTACTTGAGTTCGGCGAGGATCTCCTCGTTCATCGCGAAGCCCTCCTTGGCGTTGTCGGGGAAGGCACCGGACTTGACGTCCTTGATGTAGCTGCCGAACGCCTCTCGCATCTGCGTGCCGATCTCGGCATAGTGGCGCACGAACTTCGTCTTCATCTCTCCGTACATGTTGAGCAGATCCTGGTAGACGAGGATCTGGCCGTCGGTCACATCGCCCGCGCCGATGCCGATCGTCGGGATGGAAAGCTCCTCGGTGATCTTCTTGGCGAGCAACGTGGGAATGCCCTCAAGCACCACGGCGAAGGCGCCGGCGTCCTCGATGGCGCGCGCGTCGTCGAGGATCTGCTGCGCTGTCTTGACGTTCTTGCCCTGCACTTTGAAGCCGCCGAACGCGTTCACCGACTGCGGGGTGAGGCCCAGATGCGCCATCACGGGGATGGACGCGGTCACGATGGCCCTGATCTGGTCGTGGAACGCCACGCCGCCCTCGAGCTTGACGGCCTGGGCGCCGCCCTCCTTGACGAGGCGTCCCGCGTTCTCCACGGCCTGGTCCACGGTGTGGTAGGCCATGAACGGCAGGTCCACCACCACGAGCGCGTTCTTCGCGCCGCGCGTCACGCACTTGGCGTGATGGATCATGTCCTCCATCGTCACCGGCAGCGTGGAGTCGTAGCCGAGCATGACCATGCCCAGCGAATCGCCGACGAGGATGCCGTCGATGCCGGATTCGTCAAGCAGCTTGGCCGTCGTGTAGTCGTAGGCGGTGAGCATCGAAAGCTTCTCGCCGCTCTCCTTGGCCGCACGGAACGTTACCGCAGTGTGCTTCATTGTTGGTTATCCTTTCGTTGGTCGCGGTCGGCCGGGCCGATCCACGCCTGTTTTACTTGTTATTCGGTTATGGGTGAAAGTATCGTTCGCAGCCCGTCGTAGTCGCGATTGGGGTTCTTCGCGGCGGCGATGTCGATCAGCGCCTGCGAAAGCGGCCGGTATACGGCCAGCGCATCGTCCGGAAGCGCCTTGAGATGCGCCTCGACGGTGCCGGCGTCCGCACGCTCGACGGGGCCTGTAAGCGCCGCCTTCGCGCCGCGCTCGCAGAAGGAGTCCGCGTTGTGGCGAATCATCGCCGACAACGCCTCGCGGGCGTCGGATTCGCCGAATCCGCACGACCGCAGCGTCTCCACCGCCTGATTCCACAAGGCGATGGGCAGGTTGCTCGCCATGACCGCCGCCGCATGGTAACGCGTCTTGCTGTCGGCCTCCATCGTCCGGTTTGGGTTGCCGAGCGATGCAAGCAGCTGTGACATCGCCTCGGTGACCCGCGCATCGCCCTCCAGTGCGAAGAACGCGCCGGCGAGCTGGTCTCGGCCGTCGGTCGGGAAGCGCTCGCTCACCGCCTGCATCGGATGCATCGAGAACGCGGAGACTCCGGCCTCGTCACTGCCGTCGAACACCCGGGACGACAGGCATCCGCTGCAGTGGCCGATGGCCATGCCGCTGACCGCATCTTCGGGCAGGTCGCGCAGGTCATGCCATACGCCGGCGATGGCGTCGTCCGGCGTGGTGACGATGAGCATGTCGCTCAGTTCCACGGCCGACATCAGCGACGGGAACGCGACGGCGGCCGTCGTCGCGTCAAAATCGGCCGCCTGGCGCGCGGCCGCATTCAACGCGTCCGCCGCGGCCTGCGATGACGTCATCGAACGACTGCAGTAGCCGCTGACGGTGACGGACGCCGACCCGCGAAGATGCGCGCCGAGTGCGCATCCCACCTTGCCCGCGCCGACGAATCCGATCCTCATGACCGGCGTCCCTTTCCTCGCGCGCCCTGCTTCTGAAGACGGGCGTAGATGATGGCCAGGCCCTTGAAGATGAGCTGACGGTCGTAGACGTCGATGGAGTCGGTGGCGTTGTACAGCACGCGTCCGAGACCACCGGTCGCCACGACCTTGAAATCATGGCCGATCTCCTTGCGGAACTGGGCGATCGTGTACTCCACGCCGCCGAGATACTGGTAGTAGATGCCGGCCTGCATGGCCGTCTTCGTGTTCGTCGCCAGGATCGTCTCCGGCTGCTCGATCTCGATTTCCGGCAGCTGGGCCGTATGGCTCCACAGCGAGTTCGCGCTGGTCTCCAGTCCGACGCCGATCACGCCGGCGCTGAACGTGCCGTTCTCGTCCACGTAGTCGTAGGTCGTGGCCGTGCCGAAATCGATGACCAGCACCGGGCCGCCATACAGGTAGTAGGCGCCGGCGCAGTCCGCGATGCGGTCCGCGCCCACGGTCTTCGGGTCGTCCAGCCGCAGATTGATGCCGCAGCGGATGCCCGGCCCGATGATGATGGGATCGAGGTCGAGGAACTTCTTGATGCTCGAACGGAACGCGTACATGACCTTCGGCACCACGGAGGAGATGATGACGTCATCGACCTCCTCGGGGCGGATATGCGACATCGTCATGAACGTCGAAAGCATCATCGCGTATTCGTCGCTCGTGCGACGGGTCTTCGTCGTCAGACGATACGTGCCGATGATGTCGTCGCCGTCGATGAATCCGATGACGATGTTCGTGTTGCCGATGTCCACGGCGATCAGCATGGTCTTCCTCTCTCTTCCCAGTGCCTGTCTCAGGTTCTTCTCTTCGTATGAATTCGTATGATTCCGTGCTTTCGCGCGTCTGTCAGGCCGCCTGCGGCACGCCCGCCTTGCGCAGCGCGGCGAGCCGGCCGAGGATCAGCCTCGCCAGGTCGGTCTTGGGCATCTGGCCGATGCGTTCGATGTCGGCGATGCTGTGGTCGTGCTCCACGTCGTCGGGCGGGGTGAGAATCGTCACCACGTTCGTATCGGTGGCGAATCCGGCGCCGGGGTCGCGCAGGTTGTTGGCCACCAGCATGTCGCAGTGCTTCTCGGCGAGCTTCTTCGCCGCGTTCTCCACCAGATGCTCGGTCTCCATGGCGAACCCGCACAGCACCTGCGAGCCGTCGTCGCGCTTGTGCTCGCCGGCCCATGCGAGGATGTCCGGGTTCGAGACGAGCTCCAGCGTAAGGGTGGTGCGCCCATGCTTCTTGATCTTCTGCGGGCTGGCGGTCTCGGCGCGGAAGTCGCCGACCGCGGCGGCCATCACCGTCACGTCGGTGGCGTCAAAGCGCTCGCTGACGGCGGCGAACATGTCACGTGCGGTCGTCACATCCACCACGTCCACGCCTTCGGGGGCCTCGAGGCTCACGGGGCCGGAGACCAGCGTCACATGCGCGCCCATATCGCGGGCGGCGGCGGCGAGGGCGTAGCCCATCTTGCCGGTGGAATGGTTGGTCAGGTATCGCACCGGGTCGAGCGGCTCCTGCGTGGGGCCGGCGGTCACCAGCACGTTCAGGCCCTTGAGCGGCTGATCGGCGTGGCCATCACCGGTCGCGGCCGGAGCGGGCGTCGTCGCATCGGTGGCGGCGTCGTTTTCGGCGAGCAGCGCGTCGATGGCCTTCTCGATGTCCTCCGGCTCGGCGAGACGTCCCTTGCCGACGTCCTGGCAGGCCAGCAGACCCGACGTGGGGTCGACGAAACGGAAGCCGAGCTCACGGCATTCGGCGATGTTGCGCTGCGTGGCCGGGTTCTCGTACATATGCACGTTCATCGCCGGGCACACCAGCTTCGGGCAGGTGGCGGCGAGCGTCGTGCTCGTCAGATAGTCGTCGGCGATGCCGGACGCGAACTTCGCGATGACGTTCGCCGTGGCCGGCGCGATGACCACGACATCGGCCCACTTGGCGTCCTCGATATGGCTGACGCCCACGCGCGCCTCGCCGAACTCGTCGGTGTAGGTGGCGTATTCGGCGGCCGGGAACATGGCCGTGCGCGTGGCGGTGTGCGTGAGGGAGTCGAAGGTGACGGGGCCCACGAACTTCGTGGCCGAGGCCGTCATCATCACACGGACCTCATGGCCGTGCTTGGTGAGGTTCGATGCCAGCTGGCACGCCTTGAACGCGGCTATGGAGCCGGTGACGCCCAGAAGAATATGACGCGGACGGGTGCCGCTGCTGTGATTGGCGCTCATTACGCTGCCTCCATACGATACGGCGAAATCACCCTACGGTGGGCCGCCAGTTCGTCAGTCTCTGCGGGAAGTCCCCGTCAAAGCCGATACAAGTCTAATGATCGCGGGGCCGATGCCGCCACTTCATGCCAACAATTGCCGATGTAATCTTCCTCACACCCGGCGTCCGCGTCATTCCTGCGATGCGCGACTGCATGTGACCGTGAACAACTTTCCCGCAAACGCTGGCAACCGATGACGCCTTCCAACCGCAACGATATACAGTGATGATTACCTTCCGGCAGAGGCGCTTTCGGAGGGGAAAGTAACATTATTCGGTTTCGTTTATCGGTATTCACAATGATGGTGGCGGATTCGGAATCGGTGAAAGGACGGAAACATGGGCGTTTATGTCATCACAGGCGCGTCAAGCGGCATCGGTGCCAAGACCGCGGAGATTCTGAGGAAGCACGGCCATGAGGTCGTCAACATCGATTTGAAGGACGGCGACATCAGCGCGAACCTCGCCACCAAGGAAGGCCGCCAGTTCGCGCTCAACGCGCTGCACGAGCAGTACCCCGACGGCATCGACGGCATGATCTGCAACGCCGGCGTCGCCGGAGGCCGTGCGCCGATTCCGCTGATCGTATCCCTGAACTACTTCGGCGCCACCGTGATGGCCGAAGGCGTGTTCGACCTGCTGAAGAAGAAGCACGGCAGCTGCACCGTGACCTCCTCCAACTCCATCGCACACGGCGACGCCCGCATGGACGTCGTCGGTATGCTCAACAACAACCCCGACGAGGCGCGCATCGTCAACCTGGTCAAGGACTACGACCCCGCCGGCGGCCACGCCTTCTACGCGGCCACCAAGTACGCGCTCGCCCGCTGGGCCCGTCGCATGAGCGCCCAGTGGGGCGCCTCCGGCGTGCGCCTCAACGCGGTGGCCCCCGGCAACGTGCGCACCGCCATGACCGACAATCTCCTGCCCGAGCAGCGCGTGGCCATGGAGGCCATCCAGGTTCCCACCCACTACGGCGACGAACCGCTCATGGACCCGGAGGAGGTCGCCAACGTGATCGCCTTCGTCGCATCCCCCGAGGCGCGCGGCCTCAACGGCGTGGTGCTCTTCGCCGACGGCGGCACCGACGCCCTGCTGCATTCCGAGAAGGTCTACTAAAGACCGGTCCCGCGCGTTCGCGCATTACGATTCGCTAAGCTTTCCAGACAGGAGCACACACCGTTATGATTATCGACGATTACATCAAGGCGCTGCAGAACAAGGACTACGAGGCGCTTTCCGCCTGCTTCGCCGAACGCAGCCGCATGTTCGACTACTGCCCGTCGCTGGTGGGGCGCGAGAACACGTTCCTCTTTGGCGACAAGGCCATCGACATGTACTTCCACAACCAGTTCGTCATCGGCGGATTCTCCGTGGAGGACCCCCATGTGGTGAACAGCCGCACCGTCAACTTCTACGCCAACTACGCCGGCACCATCATCCACGCGCTGGCGCAGATCGAGAACGTGGACGACGCCGGCAAGATCCAGGAGCTCGTCATCCGCCCCGCATAGCACTCCGAGGGCCGATATGCGTTTCGTGACACACTCAAGGCCGTTCGGCCGGGAGGCTTCGCCTCCCAAGCTTACGGTTGCGAAACGCATATCGGCCCTTTCTCGTTAGGGTGTGCAATTGCAAGACGCACTCCATCCTCCGGTTTTCGTTTAAGGGTTGCATTCCCGTTCGTTGTGGAAACTACAACGGATGGGAATCAGGTGACCATTACGGTTCCTGTTCGTCGCGCCTCATCGAACGAATGGGAACCGAACGTTGGGCGGGATTCCTGTTTGTCGTGAAGTATTTGACGGACGGGAACCGGGTGGTCGTTACGGTTCCTGTTCGTTCATGATTCCGTGCGTTATACTCGTTTAGTAAATTGTTTACTAAACGATATGCATTGGAGCTGCGGCATGGTCACCATCAAGGAAATCGCCAGGAAGGCGGGATACTCCCAGGCCACGGTCTCGCGTCTGCTCAACGGCGACCCGACGCTGTCCATCAAGGAGGAGACGCGACGCCGCATCATCCAGGTGAGCGAGGAACTCGGCTATGCCACGCAATCCAAGCGCATCGCGTTGCCCCGCGAAGTGGCCGTGCTCGACGTCATCGACCCCGGCGACCACTTGCAGGACGCCTACTTCAACGAGCTGCGTGAGGTGCTGCGGTCCAGCGCCGAACGGCACCATATGAACGTGACGTTCATCACCGATGTGGAGCGGCTCATCGCCGAGGGCGGGCATTATGACGGGTTCATCGCCATAGGCGCCGAGGTCGTCGACAACGGCGCCCTGCGCCGTCTGCACGACGTGCTGCCCTATGGCGTGTTCATCGACACGAACCCCGCGCCCAATCTGTTCGACTCCGTCCGGCCGGATCTTTCCCAGACGATTCTTGACGCCTTGGACGAATGCGTCGCCGCCGGCATGACTCGTATCGGCTATATCGGCGGAACCGGCCGCATCATGGGCATGCATGAATATCCCGAGGACCTGCGGTTGCTGGCGTTCCGTAATTGGGCGACACGTTTGGGCCTCGACACCGAGGGACTCGTCTACATCGACGGGCCGTTCAATGTGTCGAGCGGGCAGCGGCTCGGCGAACGCATCGTCGAGGAGCGCCATGGAGCCATGCCCGACGTGTTCATCGTGGCGGCGGACGTCATCGCCGTCGGCGTGCTGCAGGCGTTCAACGCGGCCGGCGTGCTGGTGCCGCGTGACGTGAGCCTCATCAGCATCAACAACCAGCCGATTTCTCAATACACGTCACCGGCATTGAGCACCTACGCCATCGACCAGGGCGAACTTGTGCGCGCCGCCATTGATACGCTCGCCGACGCCATCGCCAGCAAACGCACGGTACGGCATCATATGCTGCTCTCCACCACGCTCGTCGAACGCGGCAGCTTCATACGCGGCGGAAAGTGAGGGTGTTCGGCTCCCCTTGTCGAGGGGAGCCGTCTGCGTAGTCGGCTGAGGAGAGGCTGGCTACGGGGTCGTGCTCAGCCCCCCTCGGATCGCCTGCTACAGCAGCTCGATGGCCACGTCGAGCGTGAGCGGCTTGGCGGCGTCGAGCTGGAACCGGTCGTGCACGGGCGCGCCCCACGAGTCGTCACCGCCGACGCCCATCTGGGCGGCGAGCAGACGTAGGAACGTGTGGCGCGGCGCGGGCAGCTCGTCCTGATGACGCGCCTCCTCGAGCATCAGCGTGGAGTAGGGGAGCAGGCTGGCGCAGAACGTGTCGGAGCCCGACCGGCTCACCTTCATGCCGTGGCCGTACTCATCGGTGACCTCCAACCAACGCACGTCCTCATGGTTGCCGGTCTCCTGCGGCACCAGATACGGCGCCGCGGAATCGGGCGCCGTGGTCTCATAGACGCCCAGCTTGCCGCCGATCTTGCGGTCGAGATACGTCTCGTCCGGTCCAAGGCCGTAGAACCGCAGGTTCGTGTACTGTGCGGGCAGCATCCACTCCAGGCCGAACGCCGGCAGGGTCGGCGCATCCACGCCGCCGGGGTAGGAGGCGGTCAGATGCACGCGGCCGTTGGCGTCCGCCTCGTAGCGCACGGTCACGCGGGTGCGGTTCGGCTCCGCCAGCTCGTATGCGTATTCGGCGGCGATGCCATGCTCCGAGGTCTCGAACCTCGTATCGGCCACACGGGCGTAACGCCCCGCGCCGAACCACTGCGCCCGGTCGAATCCGCTGCCATTGCCACGGTCGTTGTCGGTCAACGGGCGGAACGTGACGATATCCGGTCGACGGATGACCATTTCGCGGCCGCCCCGACGCAACGACACCATGCCGCCCTGCGTGCGAGAAAGCAGCACCTCGAAGTCGGCGCCCCCTGCCGCGCCGGTGCCGGTGCCGTGAATGCCGAGATTCCAGCGGCCGTCGACGACCACGGCCTTGCCGCCGGCCTTCGTTGCGCCCGCGTCCGCGATGCCATCGCCGCCAGTCGTGCCGTCTGACGCCACTGCCGCCGTATGCTGGCCGAACGTCAGCTCATAGCCGGCGTCCGCCCATGGGGTCGCATGGCGCAGTCGCTGGTCGACCTCATACGTCACCTCCACGCTTCCGCCGGCCGCGTTCGCATATTCCGCAGCGTCGGGAAACGCGACGTCGAATCGGCGGGTTTCGCCGGCCGGCACGACGAAATCGTAATCCGCACTCCAGCGCTCGACGCCGTCCACCAGCAGGCGGGCCGTGAACACGGAATCGGAAGTGTCGATAAACAGGTTCCCGTTCGTGATCGTCACGCCCGAATCATCCGGCACAATCTTCACGTTCGCATACAGCTGCCTGACCTCCTGCGCCTTGGGAGAGACGGTGCGGTCGGCGAACACGATGCCGTCGCCGGAGAACTCGTAGTCGTGCGGCCGGTCATCCCAATCGCCGCCGTAGGTGAGACGCTCCGTTCCGTCGCCGAGCCGCTGCCACAGGGCCTGGTCGATATAATCCCAGATGAATCCGCCCTGATAATGCGGATAACGCTCCAAATCCGTGTACAGCTGCATGCCGCCGACGGAATTGCCCATCGCATGCATGTATTCGCAGGAGATATACGGCTTCTTCGGGTCGTTCGCAAGATATTCCTCGATTTCGGCCGGCTTGGCATACATGCGGCTTTCGATGTCGGAGGCCGCATCGAATTCACGGTTCCAATACACGCCCTCGTAATGCACCGGTCGCACGCCGTCGAGTTCATGCACCAGGTCGTGCATGGCCTGGAACACCTCGCCGGCATACGATTCGTTGCCCAGCGACCAGATGACCACGCTCGGATGGTTGAAGTCACGGCGGATCATCGAGTTCACGCGATCGAGGCAGGCTCCTTCCCATTCCGGCTTGCTGCCCGGAACATTGGTCTCGGGCGTCACCTGATCGCCGGGGGCTGACCAGGTGCCATGCGTCTCGATGTTCGTCTCGTCGATGAGATAGATGCCGTATTCGTCGCACAGCTCGTACCAGCGGCTCTGATTCGGATAGTGCGATGTGCGCACGGCGTTGAGATTATGCCGCTTGAGGAAGCGGACGTCCCATAGCATGTCCTCCTCGGTGACGGCGCGGCCACGGCGGGCGTCGAACTCGTGACGGTCCACGCCCTTGAACACGATGCGTTTGCCATTGAGCTTCATGAGGCCGTCTTCGATGGCGAACCGGCGGAATCCGATGCGGGTCCGCGACACTTCGATGATGTCGTCGACCGTATCGTTCAACGGACCGTTGAGCGTGAGGGAAAGCGTATACAACCTCGGATCCTCGGCGCTCCACGGGGCGACCTTGCCCACGCCGTCCCTGATGTGCAGTGTGCCGTCGATGATGTCCGCGGCGGTGAACTCCTGCCTCCGGATGACGGTGCCGTTGCCGTCGAAGATTTCGGCGAGGCCGTCCCCGACCGCTGCGGCGTTGGCGATCCGCGCGGCGACGTCGATCGAGCCCGTCCCGGTCGTGTGGTCGTAGTCGGCGACGGCACGCAGGTCCATGACGTGGGCCTCGGGCCATGCGGTGAGCTCAACGCTGCGGAACAGGCCGTGCAGACGCCAATAGTCCTGATCCTCCAGCCAGCTGGCGCTCGCGTATTCGTAGCAGGCCACCGCCAGCACGTTGCGGCCTTCTCGGATCATGTCGGAGACGTCGAACTCGCTGGGGGTGAAGGAGTCCTCGGCGTAGCCGACGAACGTGCCGTTCAGCCATACGTAGATTGCGGTCTGCGCGCCCTGGAACGTAAGCGTCACCGTGCGGTGCCCGCGGATCGCCGCGGCGGTCTCGGGACCTGTCATGAATTCGCGACGATACAGCGCCACATGGTTATGTTCCGGCACGGCAGGCGCTGTCGGGTTCTCGTGGCCGTCCCACGGGTACTGGATGTTCACGTACTTCGGCGGCAGATATCCGGCCGTCTCCAGATGTCCCGGCACGGCGATGGCGCCGAAGGCCTCGTCATTGAAGTCGACGGCGGCGAAGGCGGGGGAGTCGGCAACGTCGAACCGCTCCGTCGCGGCGTCGATGACGTTCACGTGCCATTCGCCGTCAAGGCTCTGCTTCAGAGTCATCGACTCGTTCGGCAGCGGCGCGTGGTCGAAGAAACGATGGTCGGAGTGGGCGGGCATGCGATTGACCGCAAACACCTGCGGATCGGTGAGCCAGTCGGCCGACGCCTCCGCGGCCTTGCCGATGACGATATGTTGCTGTAATTCGGTGCCGGACTTGGTGGTGGATTCCGTGGTGCTCATGATTTCGCCTTCCTGATGCTCATCGCGTCATTGCCAATGATAATCGCATTAAGTAATGCAATAGGTAAGAGTTAGTAAAACTCTTTACTAAAACCATAGCGTAGATTTCATGATGCTGCAACTGCGGTGCGGGTGTATTGAAGCTTGCGGCGGCTTGGAGATTGATGCTTTGGTGGTGGCGACGTTGTATGTGTGTTGAAATTCTTCGTATTTGACGCGTTGGAATCGCTGATTTCGATTGTTTCCGACACGCCGTTATTTACTGAAATAAGTAATGAATTTTACTTTTTATCAGTAATGAAATACACTTCATGACTGTCGGGTCAACGAATGACCTCCTCGTCACCTTTCCCCACAACAACCAGCATGACGTCATCGCCATGGCCTCCAACGAAAAGAGCAATCATGGAACAGGCAACGCAATCCCAAACGGCCCAATCCAAGTCGACGCAACCCGATTCGCCGCAACCCAAGACCCGAAACATCGGCCGACGCATCTGCTACGCGGTCGGCAACCTCGGTCAGGCCGCGTTCTACAACGCCCTGAGCACCTACTTCGTCGTCTACGTGACCAGCACCATGTTCGCCGGCGTCGACAAGGCGCTCGCCGCCAAGCTCATCGGCATCATCACCGGTCTCATCGTCATCATCCGCATCGCCGAGATCTTCCTCGACCCGCTGCTCGGCAACCTCATCGACAACACCACCACACGGTTCGGCCGCTTCCGCCCATGGCAGGTCATCGGCGGCTGCGTCTCCGCGCTGCTGCTCGCCCTCGTCTACACCGGCCTGTTCGACCTCGTCAACGTGAGCGAGACGTGGTTCATCGTGCTGTTCGTCGTCGTGTTCGTGGTCCTCGACGTGCTTTACTCGCTGCGTGACATCTCCTACTGGGGCATGATCCCCGCCCTGTCCGAGGATTCACACGAGCGCAGCGTCTACGCCGCGCTCGGTTCGTTCACCGGTTCCATCGGCTACAACGGCATCACCGTCGTCGTCATCCCCATCGTCACCTACTTCAGCTACGTGTTCACCGGCTCCCACGCCGAAAGCCAGGCCGGCTGGACCGCCTTCGGCGTCATCGTGGCCCTGCTCGGCATCATCACCGCGCTCACCGTGGCGTTCGGCACCAAGGAGAACGAAAGCGCGCTGCGTTCCAAGGCCCAGAAGAACGGCAGCCCGCTGCAGGCATTCGCCGCGCTCGCCAGGAACGACCAGCTGCTGTGGGTGGCGCTGAGCTACCTGCTGTACGCCATCGCCAACGTGGCCACCACCGGCGTGCTGCTCTACCTGTTCAAATTCGTGCTCGGCCAGCCGGCCGCATTCTCCATCGCCGGCGTCATCCCCATCATCACCGGACTCGTCGCCGCGCCGCTCTACCCGGTCCTCAACCGCTACATTCCGCGCCGCTACCTGTATCTTGCAGGCATGGTGTTCATGATCGCCGGCTACGTCATGTTCATCATCGGCGCACAGAGCCTCACGATGGTCATCATCGCGCTCGTGCTGTTCTACATCCCCGGCACGTTCATCCAGATGACCGCCATCCTCTCGCTCACCGACTCCATCGAATACGGCCAGCTCAAGACAGGCCGCCGCAACGAGGCCGTGACCCTCTCCGTGCGCCCGATGCTCGACAAGATCGCCGGTGCGTTCTCCAACGGCATCGTCGGATTCATCGCCGTGGCCGCCGGCATGGTCGGCACCGCCACCGCGGCCGACATGACCGCCGCCAACATCCGCACCTTCAAGATGTTCGCCTTCTATACGCCGCTCGCGCTCATCGTCGCCAGCCTGCTCGTCTTCATGTTCACCGTGAAGATTGACGAAAAAATGCACGCGCGGATCGTCGAGGAACTCGAAGCCAAGCTCGCCAGCGGCGAGATCGCGGAGGACGACGCCTCGCCGATGAACGACGCCGCATAATCCACCAAAACGCATCGCCGTCCATGAATCCCGCCGATGTTGATGGACGACGATGCAAAACCCACGAAACTGTGTCGTCGTCCACGGGAATCCCGTCGTTTCCGATGGACGACGCCGCAAAACCACGAAAATGCATCGTCGTCCATCATGATTCGGAATTCGATTCCCTGAAAACCGCATGATTCCAACGATGATGATTTCCGATTCATGAATTTCCGATGGACGGCGGTGTATTTTCCCGAAAAATCGCCGTCGTCCATGAAAAACCATCCGATTCTCATGGACGATGCCGCATTTTCGTCGATATGCGCCGCCGTCCATCGACGTGCCGACGACTATCGGTCATGTGTGGTGCAAGTCCCACGCAAAAGACGGCGAAGACAGCGGACGAACCGCGCCGGCGGGGTTGAAACGTGATGTTTCGACACGCCGGCGCGATTGCGTGTGCTACTGTTTGAGCCATGACGTTCATTTCCTGTTGTTGTCGCTAGCCGCCGCCCCGAGGCACGAGGCATCCGCGCATTGGTCGCGCGAATCGTGCGGGCGCTGGTCAGTGACGCATAACTGGAAATAGGACGATTCTTCTTCCTGGAATCCCAAACGAAAATCCTCACGGTCCTGTCATATCCGATTGACGAAAGTTTCCCGTGAAACGGCGAAAACCATACGGATTCGGCAATCTCGAACAGGCTAGCGGATTTATCTATAACGACACCACGGGATTCACGGGAAATCTCAACCGAACGGAAACCGGCATCCGGTATCGTCTCATTCCAGTACCGCATTGCACCAGCGCCGAAGGGGCGGCGGCTGGCCACGAACGCAACGCAACGAACGCAAGCAGTACTTGGAACCCAGCACTTCGAAGGGATATGAGACATGACCATCGCCAACTCCATCACCGAACTCGTCGGTAACACCCCGCTCGTCAAGCTCAACCGCGTGACCGAAGGCATCGACGCCACCATCGCGGTCAAGGTGGAATACATGAACCCCGGCGGCTCATCCAAGGACCGCATAGCCGCGCGCATCATCGACGCGGCCGAGAAATCCGGCCAGCTCAAGCCCGGCGGCACCATCGTCGAGCCCACCAGCGGCAACACCGGCGTCGGCCTCGCGCTCGTCGCCCAGCAGCGCGGCTACCACGCGATTTTCACCCTGCCCGACAAGGTCTCCGAAGACAAGCGCGCAGTGCTGCGTGCCTACGGCGCCGAAGTCATCGTCACGCCCACCGACGCCGGCCCCGGCGACCCAAGGTCGTATTACGACGTCTCCGACCGTCTCGCCCGCGAGATCCCCGGCGCGTTCAAGCCCAACCAGTACGACAACCCCAACGGACCCTTGAGCCACTACTACACCACCGGTCCCGAGATCTGGGAGCAGACCGACCATACGGTCACGCACTACGTGGCCGGCATCGGCACCGGCGGCACCATCTCCGGCGCCGGCAAGTACCTCAAGGAGGTCTCCGACGGCGCCGTGACCGTGGTCGGCTCCGACCCGGAAGGCTCCATCTACTCGGCCTCCAGCCCCGACGAGGTCCACCAGTACAAGATCGAAGGCGTGGGCGAGGACTTCTATCCCAAGGCATACGACCCGAGCGTCGTCGACGAGGTCGTGCAGGTCAACGACGCCGAGGCATTCGAGATGACCCGCCGCCTCGCCGCCGAAGAGGGGCTGCTCGTCGGCGGTTCCTCCGGTATGGCGGTCGTCTCCGCAATCAAGTACGCCAAGGAGCACAAGCTCGGCAAGGACGCGGTCGTCGTGGTGCTGCTGCCCGACTCGGGACGCAGCTACCTCGGCAAGATCTTCAATGACCAGTGGATGATCGACAACGGCTTCGAGGACGTCGTCAGGCGCACCTCCCGTCCCAGCTCCATTCCCGCGACCTCTCCCTCCCAGGACTGACGGTGAAGGAGATTGTATCCCTCGCGCAGGGAGGACGATGTCTGTTCCGCGACCGTAAGCTAACGAAGGTGTCTGCTAGGCTCCGCCAAGCAGACACCGGAGTGGCGGCCGAACGGCCTTGAGTGTGTCGCGGAATGGACATCGTCCGACCGGCACACCTGGCTGACATCACGCAAACCGTAAACAGCAAAATAGATAACCAACCACAACTACAGATATAAAGGAAACATCCCCATGACCATTGACTTCACCGCCACCCAGCTCGCCACCCGCGCCATCCACGCCGGCCAGGAGCCCGACGCCACCACCGGCGCCGTCGTCCCGCCGCTGTACCTGACGTCCACCTACAAGCAGGACGGCGTCGGCAACCTGCGTAAGGGCTACGACTACACGCGTTCCGGCAACCCGACCCGCGACTCGTTCGACACCCAGCTCGCCGCCATCGAGGGCGGCAGGTACGCGCTCGCGTTCTCCTCGGGCCTTGCCGCCATCGACGTGCTGCTGCGCTCCACCCTGAAGCCCGGCGACCGCATCCTGCTCGGCGACGACGTGTACGGCGGCACCTACCGACTGCTGAGCAAGGTGTTCGTGCCGTGGGGCGTCGGCCTCGACGTGGTCGACATCTCGAACGTCGACGCCGTCAAGGAGGCGCTTGCCGCCAACGACTACGCCTACATCTGGGTGGAGACCCCGTCGAACCCGATGCTGCGCATCACCGACGTGGAGGCCGTCTCCGCGCTCGCCCACGAGCACGGCACCAAGGTGGTCGTCGACAACACGTTCGCCTCGCCGGTGCTCCAGCACCCGCTCGAACTCGGCGCCGATCATGTGGTCTACTCCACCACGAAGTACATCGGCGGCCACTCCGACGTGGTCGGCGGCGCCATCGTCACCAACGACGAGGAGACGCGCGACGCCGTGGCCTTCCTGCAGAACTCCGCCGGCGCCGTGCCCGCCCCGTTCGACTCCTGGCTGCAGACCCGAGGCCTCAAGACCCTCGAGCTGCGCGTGAAGCGCCACAGCGCCAACGCGCTCGCCGTGGCCGAGCACCTCGCCGGCCTGCCCGAGGTGGAGAAGGTGCTGTACCCGGGCCTCGAATCGCATCCGGGCCACGACATCGCCGTCCGTCAGATGCACGGCGGCTTCGGCGGCGTGGTCTCCGTGCAGCTCGCCGGCGGTCGTGACGCGGCGCTGAAGTTCGCCGAATCCACCGAGATCTTCACGCTGGCCGAATCGCTCGGCGGCGTGGAATCGCTCATCGAGCACCCGGCCGCCATGACCCACGCCTCCGTGGCCGGCACCACGCTGCAGGTGCCCGACAACCTCATCCGCCTCTCCGTGGGCATCGAGAACGTCGACGACCTGATCGCCGACCTCGACCAGGCCCTCGAACGCGCGAAGTAAGGTCTTGTGGATTCACTCTTTTCAGGGGATGGGAAAGAGTGAATCCGCAGGTGTCCAAAAGCGCACATGCTCAGCCGTTTTGCAGGTTGAGCATGTGCGCTTTGGCGTTTTGCGAACAACGATCCGTTCGCTCTTCGCGGGGTTTGGAAAAGAGTGAACGGGGAGCCCGCTATCCCAGCCGCTATCCCAGCACCTTGGTGCGCCGCAGATTGGCCTCCGATTTGGCGGTGAGCCGCATGAGCGGGCGGCGCAGCACCAGACCAAGCAGCAGCATCGGCAGTATGAACACCGCCAGACGGCCCATGGCAATCCAGTAGTCGTTCCGGTAGACACCGAAGACGGCGGCGCGGAACATGTCGATGGCGTGCGTGGCCGGCAGGAACGGATGCACCGCCTGGAAGAAGTCCGGCAGCACCGCGACCGGGAACGAGCCGCCGGCGCCGGTGATCTGCATCACCATGACGAGCACGCACAACGCCTTGCCGGGCGCGCCGAACGCGGCCGCCATCGTGTAGACGATGAATGCGAACGTCAGCGACGTCGCCCAGCCTCCCAGCATGAACAGCCACGGATCGTCGCACTGCACGCGCAGATACACGAGCTCGCCCAGACACATGACCGTGCTCTGCAGCAGCGCCAGAATCGCATAGATGCCGAAGCGGCCGAGGAACATCTCACCGGGCGTCGGCCGTTCCAGCGCGGCCTTGCGCTCTCCCGACACCTGCACGAGTATGGCCAGCGACAGCAGCAGCGCGCCCATCCACAGTCCCAGCGTCGTATACATCGGCGCCATGGACGAACCGAAGTTGTCGGCCTTGTAGACCGCGTTGCGGTTGAGCCCGACCGGCGAGACCAGCGACGTGGCCAGGGCCTCGGGGTCGTCGCCCAGTATCTTGCGCACGGTCTTCAGGTCGCCGCTGTTCAGCGCCTTGGCGATTTTGCCGTGCAGGTCGCTGAGCCTGTTCGCCGAGGCGCGCAGGGATTTCGCCGTGGCGGCGATGTCGGTATGCGCGCCGGCCATGCTCGCGGCGATGGAATCCGCCGATCCGGAAAGCTCCGACGACATGGTCTCCAGCCGTGAGGTCGCCTCGACCGTCTCCGTGTACGCGTCCGACGCGGCCGACGACATGGCGGCGAGCTTCGTCTTGAGCCCCTTGTCGAAGTCGTCGCTCACCTGCGCCATGGTCTTGCGTGCCTCCTCGGCCTTGGTCTTGGCCTCCTCCCGCTTCCGGTCGCCGTCGGTCAGCCCTTTGTCGATGCCGTCGGCCGCGGAGTTCAGCGAATCGCGCACGGCGGTCTGCTTGGCGATCGCCTCGTCCATATCGCCGAGCAGCGACTGCTGCAGCCGCGTGCCCTCGTCGGTGGTCGGGGTCAGCGCCGCGAGCTTGCCGCGAAGGTCCTGATATGCGGTGACCTGGTCGCCGATCTTCGTGGCCACGGCGCGCAGCTGCTTGGCCGAGTCGGCGCCCTGCGTGCCCACGGCGTCGAACACCTTGTCGAGGCTCGCCTCGGCGGCCTGATAGCTGTTCGCGCTGGCGTCGAGCGCATCGCCGACCGTATCGGCCGAGGAATCCAGGGTGGCGGCGACCGTGGCCACACCCTGCTTCGCCTGGTCGGTGGCCTTGCGCGCGTCCGCCGCGCTGCCGCCCGCCTTGCCCACAAGCCCCGCCGAAGTGGCGACCAGCGTCTGCGCCGAATCCAGCACGTCGCCGTACTGGTCGAGGTTGTCGGCGGCGAGGTCGAATTGCTTGGAGGTACGGTCGATGTTCGCGTTGAGATTGCCGATGAGCGTCTGCGCCGAATCGCTGTCCAGGGACTCCGCGAGCTGTGAGGCGATGGTCAGGCCCGCACTGGAGATGGTCGTGTTGAACGTGTCGTTCACCTGCGCCGTGACCGCGTCGGCGCCCTGTCCGGTCACCTTCGGGGCGAGCGGGTTCTTCTTCTCGTTCGTGTAGTAGGCGATCTTCGCCTGCCGGGTGTCGGCGGAGAACAGCGTCATCATGTCACGGCTGAACGTTTTGGGAATCACCACGGCGGCATAGTATTCGCCGGATTCGGTGCCGTCGACGGCGTCCCGCTCATCGGTGAACACCCAGTCGAGCTGGTCGTTGGCGCGCAGCGCCGAGACGACGTTCTCGCCCACGTTCACCTTCACCGGCACGAGGTCGCTGCGGTAGCCGGCATCGTTGTTCGCCACGGCGACCTTGAGCTCGCCCGTGCTGCCGAACGGATCCCAATTGGCCGCCACATTGAACCACGCGAACAGCGATGGCATGGCCACCAGGCCGATGACCAGGGTCACGGCCGTGACGTTCGACGTGATCCGCCGCACGTCGCCTGCGACGATGCGGCCGACGTTCCTGAACTTCCGTGCGATCGTCGTCGTGATCGCCGTCATGACCGGTGTCTTTCGTGCAGTCATGGCGTCACGCCTCCTTTCGTGCTGTACCGGCAGCCGCCGAATGCTTCGGCGTCCTGCCTCCGCGCTCGCCGGCGTCCAATATGCTCAGCGGATTCAACGGTTTCTTGTGCAGACGCTGTTCGCGGTAGACGTTGCGCAGCTCATCGCCGTCCATGTTCCCCAATCGAATCTGTCGTTGGATGCCGTCGTAGATGAATTCGATGCCGATGAGGAACGTGATGATGGCCACGATCCAGATGACCCAGGCCATCAGGATGCCTATCTTCTCGCCGGTGGTCAGCGAGAACGCCGTCAGCCCTATAGGCAGGATGATGCCGGCGACCAGCGCCCCGCGCTTGAGCCGCGGATACCATCGTTCGAACATCGCCGCCCGTCGCATGATGCCCGCGTGGAACTCCTCGGAATCGCTCAGCGCGCGCAGCATCTGGTCGAGCCGGTACCGGTTCCTCATGGCCACCGGCTTCTCCGCGGCCAGCAGGTCCGTGGCCGCGAACCGCCGGGAGACCATCGTGTTGAGATTGTTGAGATACGGGCGCAACGTCATGCCGACCACGAACGCCACGGCCGCGAACAGCGTCAGCGTCGTGAGATACCGCCAGTAGTGGTCGCCGTAGAACCCGCCGATCGTCTCGCGCAACGCGTTGTTGCCGTGGGTGATCGGCAGGAACGGGTAGATGCGCTGGAACTCCTTCGGCATCATCTCTATCGGATACATGCCCGACGAGCCCGGCACCTGCAGCACGGTCAGCAGCACGGTGAGGCCTCGGCCCACATGGGCGAACGATATGCACATCGCGTAGATGATGGAGACGTACACCACGCCGATGAACATCGTCGTCAGATACAGCGCCGGCACATTCGCCGACTGCACGCCGATGACGAGATTGCCGGTGGTCGTGATGAGCGCCTGCACGCAGGACAATACGGCCAGCAGCAGCCAGCGTCCCAGATACTTCTGGCTCGAGGTCAGTCCGGGGATGCCTTCGTCGTCGACCTCGAGATGCACCATCATCGCCAGCGTGAACGCGCCGATCCACAACGCCAGATTCGTGAACATCGGAGCCACGGCCGAACCATAGGAGTTCAGCGCATACACGGTATGGGTCTCCAGTGCGGTGGGGGAGGCCACGAACGAGGCCACCTCGTCGGACGAGGCGCCGAGCGCCGACCGAAGCCTGTCGAACGTGCCGGCGCTGGACGCGGCGTTCATGTCGGAGCCGATGTCGTTCAACGTGGTGCGGGTCGCGGCCAGGGACTGCTTCGAGCCCTTGAGAGCCTTCGACGTCTTGGCGAGCGTGGTGCTGAGCTGATTGAGCGCCGTATCCGCCTCGTCCACGGCCGGCCCGACCTTGGCGAGCGTTCCCGAAAGCGTGGTCGCGCTCGCGGAGAACGAGCCGAGCGCGCTGTTGAGACCGGAGGTCGTGGTGCCGCCGAGCGTCGACTGGGTGTTCTGCAGTGCGGCGATGGTGTTCTGATTGGCCGCGTCGATGTCGTTGGCGGCGCCGGCGATGGCGGTGGCGCTGTCGCCGACGTTCGTGCCGGCCGTGCGCAGGGCGTCCAGGGCCTTCCGGCTTTCCTGATTGCGCTGCTCCAGCTGGGTGATGAGCGCCTTGCCGGAGTCCGTGCCGGCGAACTCCGAATCCTTCAGCGCGTCGACGATGGCGGCGTTCGCATCCACCGCATCCTGCGCGGAGTCCACCGCGGAATCGGCCCGTTCCTTGGCGCCGAGCACGCTGCCGGACGCCTTGCCGATGAACGAGTTCGCATTCTGCGATCCTGTGGACAGCGCCGCCGAGGCGCTTGCCGATTTCACCGCCAGCCCGGAGCTGAGCGAGGTCAGCCCGTTCTGTGCGTCGCTCAGCGACGCGATGCCCGAGTCCAGCGTGTTCTGTGCCTTCGCGGCCTTGCCGGAGATGCCGTTCAATGCCTTCCGTGCCTCGGCGACCTTCGCGGACCCGTCGTCCACGGCGGCGATGAGCGAATCAAGCTTGGTCTCGGCGTCGTCGATGCCGTCCAGCGCCTTGTTCACGCCGTTCGACGTCTCGCGGTGCGCCGCATCGGCATGGGCCGAGGTCGTGTTCGCGGCCTTGGCCATGGCTTCGGCCGCCGTTTTACTCACCGTGGAGAGGAACTGGCTGTTGATCTGTCGTTCCAATGTGCCGGCGCCGGTGTCGGTGATGCGCGGCGTGATGGGGCTGGTCTTCTCGTTGGCGTAGTAGTCGATCTTCGGCTGATGAAAGTCGCCGGTGGCGATGGTCATGAGGTCGGCCGAGAAATCCCTAGGGATGATGATGGCCGCGTAGCTTCTGCCGGCGCGTACCTCGTCAAGCGCCTGCTCGCGCTCCATGAACGTCCAGTCGAGCTGATGATTGTCGTGCAGCGACGTCTCCACCTGGTCGCCGATGTTCAGCTCGCCCATGGTCTCGTCCTTCGCGCCCCTGTCCTCGTTGACCACGGCCACGCGCAGCGCTCCGGTGTTGTCGTACGGGTTCCAGAACGCGGCGACGTTGAACCAGGAGTACAACGCGGGAATCGTGCAGATGCCCAGCACCGTGATCACGGCCATGGGCACGGCGAGTATGCGGCGGATGTCGCGCGCGAATACCTGGAATACGTGTTTCATTGTCCCTCGGTGAATCTCGTTGATGTCCTGCGGCTTGCGCGACGTATGGTCGTCGCAGCGAAAACTTACGGATATAAGTTATACTACAAGTGTAGTGTAATAATCAATCGTAAGGAAAAATCGATATACAATACATATCGTTTTTCCTACGGGACGGTCCTTCAACAACGGTCAGGAGCATCGACAATGACGAAGACGGCAGTGCGCACGACGAAACCGAACGGCGACCGACGGGTGCGACGCACCCGCGCCCGCCTGGCGGACGCGCTCATCGAGCTCATGCGCACCAAGCCGGTGGAATCCATCACCGTGACCGAGCTGGCCGACCGTGCCGACGTGAACCGCGTGACCTTCTATGCGCACTACAACAACGTGCAGGAGCTGCTCGGCCGGATCGAGGACGATGCCGTGCAACAGTTCCGCGACGTCGTCGAGAACCACGCGCAGGAGATGATCGCGGGGGAGTACCGACCGTTCGCCGTCGCCGCGCTCACCTACATCGACGAGCATGACGGGCTGTTCTCCGTGCTTATGTCGTCCTTCGGCAATGCGTTGTTCAATGACTTTGCCGACAGTATCCGCGACATCTGCAATGATGCGCTCGACCCCGTTTCGGCGGCGTTGGAAGGCGCGGACGACGTGGACATCGAACACGCGCGGATGGTGCGCGACTACCAGTTCGACTACATCCTCGGCGGCGTCATGAACGTGATTCGCGACTGGTTCAGAAACGGGCGGAAGGAATCCATCGAATTCATGGCCGCCATCATCAGCTCCACCACCAGGGCCGCCGGCATCGACTCCCTGCGTGAGAACATCCGTCTTGCCGTGCGCTGACCGGCGCGTCGGGTTTTCGCCGCCCGGCCATAGACTCGGGAGCATGGCAGACATGAACGATGCGCGGGCGGCGCTCAAGCACTACTTCGGCTACGACGGGTTCCGACCCGGTCAGGAGCCGCTGATCGAAGCGATTCTGCAGGGCCGCGACGCACTCGGCGTCATGCCCACCGGCGCCGGCAAATCCATCTGCTACCAGATACCCGCCGTACTGCTCGGCGGTCTCACCGTCGTCGTCTCGCCGCTGGTGTCGCTCATGGCCGACCAGGTCGCCGGACTCGAGGACAACGGCATCCACGCCGTCTACGTCAACTCCACGCAAAGCCTCGAAGAGCAGTCCGCCGCGCTCGCCGAAGCCGCCTCCGGACGATGCGACGCCGTCTACGTGGCGCCCGAACGCCTCGGCACCCAGCAGTTCACGAATTTCGCCGCCCGGAACCGCATCGCCCTGCTTGCCATCGACGAGGCCCACTGCGTCTCCCAATGGGGGCAGGACTTCCGCCCCGCCTACCTCGGCATCGGCGACTTCAGCGCCGGCCTGCCATACCGTCCCGTCATCGCCGCGTTCACCGCGACCGCCACCGAACGCGTGCGCCACGACATCGTGAACCTCGTCGGGCTCCGCAATCCCCAGGTCAGCGTCACCGGCTTCGACCGCACCAACCTGTACTTCGACGTCATCAAGGCCACGCCCACCGCCAAACGCCAATGGATAGAACGATACGTGACCGCCCGGCCCGATGAATCCGGCATCATCTACTGTGCCACGCGCAAGGAGACCGAAGCGCTCGCCGACGACCTGCGCGGCCGCGGCATCGCCGCCGTCTGCTACCACGCGGGGCTGCCGGCCGACGAACGCAGCCGGGCGCAACGCGACTTCGTCAACGACGATGCGCATGTCGTCGTCGCCACCAACGCATTCGGCATGGGCATCGACAAATCCAACGTGCGCTACGTCGTCCACCACAACATGCCCGACAGCATCGAAGCCTACTATCAGGAGGCCGGCCGTGCCGGGCGAGACGGCGAACCCGCCCGATGCACCCTGCTGTGGAGCGACGGCGACATCACCACCCGACGCCGTTTCATCGAGATGGGCAGCGACAACGAACGCCTCAGCGCCGACGAGGCCGAAATCATACGAAACCGCCGACGCGTGCTGCTCGACGGCATGATCGGCTACTGCCGCACCACCGACTGCCTGCATAGATACATCACGTCGTATTTCGGCGAGACCGACGATACGCCATGCTCCGGCTGCTCCAACTGCGACAGCGAGTTCGAGACCGTCGACGTGACGAAGATCGCCGTGGCCGTAAGCCGATGCGTGCATGACGTGCAGGTGCTCCTCGGCCTCGGCGAGAACGGCCGGCCGCGCAATCTCGGCGCCGGCAAGCTCACCCAGATACTGCGCGGCTCCGACGCGCAGGAGATGCACGACTGGCGGCATCTCGACTCCGCGCCCACGTACGGCAGCCTTCGCGACGTGCCGGCGGCGCGCATCCGCGACGTCATATCGCAGATGACGTCGGACGGCTATCTTGCCGTGGAGGACGGCAAATACCAGACCATCACATTCGGAACGCGTGCCGCGCAGACCGTGCGCAACGACTTCCACATGGTCATCAAGCAGGTGGAACGTCCCGCCGGCCGGGACGGCGAATCATCATACGGCGGTTCGTCCGGCCCGTCGCGCGGCACACGCTCCGCCGTTCCCGAGGAGCTTTCCGGAACCGACGCCGAACTGTTCGACCGGTTGCGCGAGCTGCGCACCGAGATCGCGCGCGAGATCGGCAAGCCGCCGTACATCGTGTTCTCCGACAAATCATTGCGCAGCATGTGCGAGCTCAAGCCGACCGATGACGACGAATTCCTCGAGGTCAACGGCGTCGGCCAGCACAAGCTCGAGCTCTACGGCGATCGTTTCCTCCCCGTCATCCGCGACTTCCTCGCTTAGGTATCGCCTATCTGCCTCTCTGCCGATTGCTCTGCCCGGGATGACGGCGCTACGGATGCCTCATGCAATGGCTTCCCTCAGCGAGGGGAGCTGTCGGTGCGGCCGACTGAGGGGGCGTGTGGTCGGATGTTTCAACTCCCCTCAGACCGCCTTTGGCGGCCAGCTCCCCTCAATCATGAGGGGAGCCGAGAATACTGCCAATCCATCAACCCAGACGAAAGGACCATCGTGACATCCGATTCCACTCCGTCCACCACCCGCATCGTCCGTACGGCGACCGCCGCCGACTTCGACGTCATCCAGACGATGTACGCCCGCGCGCGAAAGCTCATGGCCGAAAACGGCAACCCCACGCAATGGGCCGACCGGTTCCCGCTGGAATCCACCGTCCGCGCCGACATCGCCGAAGGGCGCACGCGTCTGCTCGTCGACCACGCCGGAACGGACGACGACGGCAACCCCGGCGCGGAGCGGGCGCTCGCCGTATTCGTGCTGTGCCCCGGCCCCGACCCGTCGTACGCCGAGATCGACGGCGCGTGGCTGGATGACGACGACTACATGGCCGTGCATCGCGTGGCCGCGTCGGGCCTTGGAGGCCATGCCGGCCGCGACTGCCTGAACTGGGCCGTGAAGCACTACGGCAACGTGCGCATGGACACCCACCGCAACAACCACGGCATGCAGCATGTGCTGGAATCCAGCGGTTTCACACGCTGCGGAGTGATCACGCTGGTGCGGCGCGAGGGCGACGCCGAACGACTGGCCTATCAGCGCAACGACCGGCGATAGCGCCGCCGGCCGGCACGTCGCAATTTGGCGACCGTGGTGCCGGCCGTCCGATAACCGGCCATGATGGCCGGCGATAGACGACAACTATGACATGACGGCGACCATGCGGTTGACGATTGACGGTTTTGCGACGACAGTAGATAGCGGTCGCATGCGTTACCGGCATGCGAGTATGCATCCCGTCTTTCAAGGAGGACATCATGGCAGACAAGCCGGTCGTCGAAAGCTTCCAGTTGGATCACACCAAGGTCAAGGCGCCGTACGTGCGCTACATCGACACGGAGACCGGCCCCCACGGCGACGTGATCTCCAACTACGACCTGCGCCTGGTGCAGCCGAACGAGAACGCCATCCCGACCGGCGGCCTGCACACCATCGAGCACACCATCGCCGTGCTGCTGCGCGAGCGCATCCCCGGCTACATCGACTGCTCGCCGTTCGGCTGCCGCACTGGCTTCCATCTGCTCACCTGGGGCGAGCACTCCACCGAGGACGTGGCCAAGGCGCTCAAGGAGTCGCTGGAGTTCATCGCGTACAAGGCCACGTGGGACGACGTGCCCGCCACCACCATCGAGAGCTGCGGCAACTACCGCGACCACAGCCTGTTCACGGCGAAGGAATGGTGCAAGGACATCCTCGCCAAGGGCATCAGCTCCGATCCGTTCGAGCGCAAGGTCGTCTGAGCCGTCGGTCCGTTGAGTCGTAGGACCGCTGAGATGGCTGATGGGTCGTAATGCGGTCCGTAATGGCCGAAATCCGCGATCTGCGGTGCCAAAGGGTCGCTTTCCTCGTTGAAAGCGACCCGAAAGCACCGTGAATCGCGGATTTCGGCCATTTGCGCATGTGATTACAGCGAGTGGCCGAGGACCCGCTTCGTGGGGACGACGATCTCGTTGCTGACGGGCGGCTGCTTGCGGATCGTGGCGAGCAGCGCCTCCCCGGCCTTGCGGCCGATGGTTTCCGGGTCCTGGAGAATCAGGTCGATGCCGTGGCCGACGTATTCCCCCCATTCCCAGTCGTCGAAGCTCAGCAGCCCCATGTCGCGGGGGAAATCCATGCCGAGTTCTCGTGCCGCGGCGAGCACGCGCAGCAGCAGCGGTCCCATCAGCGAGACCACGGCGGTCCGCTCCTGTGCGCTGTTCGCGCTGATGACCCGCAGCGTGTCGGTCAGCCAGGCATTGTCCCCGCCGGCGAGGTCAAGTACCGACAGGCGCAGCCCGAGCCGACGCGCGGCCTCGGTGATGGCGTGCAGTCGCGGGATCTGCGCCGAGGTGCCCACGGTCGTGATGTTCACCACGACGATATGCCGGTATCCCTTGCCTGCCAGCTCCTCGCACATGCGCTGGCTGGCCTCGTAGTTGTCCGACGTCACGTGGATCACCGACGGCGGCGTCGCGTCCACGTATCGGTCGACGAACGCGAGCGGCGTGCGTGCGTTGACGATGGGGTAGTAGTCCTCGAAATTGCTGCGGCTCGGCTGGATGATCAGCCCGTCTACGTTCTGCTGCAGCAGCTTCTCCACGCATTCTCGCTCCTCGTCCGCGCCGTCGTTGGCGTTGAGGAGCATCACGCTGTAGTTCTGCGGCTGCAGCGCCTTGTACATGCCGGTGAACAGCATGGACGCGAAGACGTTCGAGATGTCGCCGACGATGACGCCGATGATGTGTGTGCTGTCCGACCGCATGTTCTTCGCCGCGGCGGACGGCCGATAGTTGAGGTCCTGTATCACCTGCTGGATCTTCTGCTGGGTGGCGACGCTCATCTTGCCGAGATTGCCGTTGAGATAGCGCGACACGGTCGTGACGGAGACTCCCGCCACTTTGGCTACTTCCTTGATGGTGATGGTCTTTCGGCTGTTCATGGTGCTCAATATCGGTCGAAACGGTTGTGGTCATTGGTCATTCTACGGTTCGCTCCTTATCTGCGCCGTCTTTCGCAAACGTGTCGTTATACAGTTTTTAGGAAAACGTTAAAACCATGCTGTAAACCTTAAGACACGCCTCAAATTTCAATGTATATTGACATTATAACTGATTTAGGTGTAACGTTAACCCCACAAGGGAAACGATATACCTTGGGAAATGAAATCATCGAACATCAAGGAGGATGTCGAAGTGAAGTCGGTACTTATCAGCGGCAAGGGACTGATTGACCTGGCTGAACGCCCCGAACCCGAGCATCAGGACGGCAAGGTCGTCGTCCGTCCGCAGTTCATTGGCATCTGCGGTTCCGATCTGCATTACCTGGCCGACGGACAGGTCGGCATGTCCGTCGTCCGCGAGCCCATCGTCCCCGGCCACGAGATCAGCGCCGTGACCGATGAGGACGTCGAGGTCGACGGCAAGGTCATCCCGGCCGGCACCCCGGTCGCCATCCACCCCTCCACGTGGGGCGAGAAGCAGCCCGGCATCGAGGACAAGCCCGAGATCTGGCCGAACGGCCGCTACCTCGGCTCCGCCCAGTACCTGCCGCACGAGCAGGGCGGCATGACCGAGAAGATGGCCGTCCGCCCCGACCAGCTCATCGTCCTGCCGGAAGGCGTCTCGCTCAAGGCCGCCGCCCTGGCCGAGCCGCTGGGTGTGGGCCTGCACGCCATCAACCTCGCCGGCGGAGTGCGCGGCAAGAAGGTCCTCGTCTCCGGCGCCGGCCCCATCGGCCTGCTGGCCGCAGGCGCCGCCCTCACCGAGGGCGCCGCGAGCGTCGCCGTCTCCGACGTGCTCGACCACCCGCTCTCCGTGGCGAAGAAGCTCGGCGCGACCAAGGTCTTCAACGTGGCGCAGGAGTCCCTGCCCGACAACGAGTACGACCTCATCCTCGAATGCTCCGGCGCCGCCCCGGCCATCAGCGCGTCCTTCAAGGCCGCCGCCCCCGGCGCCACCATCATCCAGGTCGGCATGATGGTCAACCGCGACGCCAGCCTCAACATCTCCGCCATCAACGGCAAGGAGATCACCTACATCGGCAGCTTCCGCTTCTTCCAGGAGATCCGCGACGCCGTCGAGGTGCTGGCGAAGAACCCGAACCTCGAAGAGGTCATCACCCAGGTCTTCGACGTCGATGACTACCGCGAGGCGTTCGCCACCGCGGCCGACGCGTCCAAGTCCGCCAAGGTGCTCATCGCCATGTGACGT
The DNA here is from genome assembly GCF_010667655.1 of Bifidobacterium saimiriisciurei. Lineage (GTDB taxonomy): Bacteria > Actinomycetota > Actinomycetes > Actinomycetales > Bifidobacteriaceae > Galliscardovia > Galliscardovia saimiriisciurei. Next base: position 287,013 of record NZ_WHZU01000001.1, on the reverse strand, counting down.
CTCCGCCGGGGGACGCGCCAAAAGCGCGGTCTCCCGGCCTCCCTCCCGATAATCATCAACCCCGGCCGATCGCCTGTATCACGGCGATCGCCGCAATCATCATCTGATTTCGCGTCGATCATGGAAGACCGACTGCGATTCCGAAGACACGTTTCTAAGGAGAAACCATGCCCAAGTTCGATCGCAACAGCTACAACCTCGAAGGCAAGGTCGCCCTCATCACCGGCGGCGCCCGAGGACTCGGCCGCAACTACTCCATCGCGCTGTCCATGTACGGCGCCGACATCTTCGTCGCCGCCGAGAACGAGGAGGGCTGGGACGAGATCCGCGAGATCGTCGAGGCCAACGGCCGTCAGATCGGCTTCATCAAGCAGGACATCACCAAGCCCGGCGCCGCCGACACCATCGTCGACGCCGTCATCGAGAAGTTCGGCCACCTCGACATCCTCGTGAACAACGCCGGCATCCAGATCCGCAACGACGTGCTCGACTTCAAGGACGAGGACTGGTACAAGGTCATCGACGTGAACCTCAACGGCCTGTACATGCTCTCGCACGCCGCCGCCAAGGTGATGGCCAAGCAGAAGCACGGCAAGATCATCAACATCGGCTCCATGCAGTCCTACCGCGCCGGCAAGCGCATCTTCCCGTACGCGGCCAGCAAGCACGGCGTGCTCGGCCTCACCCGCGCCTACGCCGACGCCCTTGCTCCGTACAACATCCAGGTCAACGGCCTGGCCCCCGGCTACATCATCACCGACATGACCCGCTCCCTGCAGCAGGACCCGGTCCGCGGTCCCGAAATCCGCGAGCACATCCCCTCCGGCGAGTGGGGCGTGCCCGAGCAGCTCATGGGCCCGATGGTGTTCCTGGCCAGCGAGGCTTCCGACTACGTCACCGGCGTGATGCTGCCGGTCGACGGCGGCTACCTGCTGCGCTAGTCGTCGGGCGATGACGACGCGGGCCGGCTGCGGCCGGTCCGCCGAACAAGACTTGCGTCGGGATGGACCCGGCGCGGGAATCGGGAGAGGGCCTGCGGTTTCGGCCGCTCTCCCGTCCACCGGTCGCGGCGACGAAGACGCGACGGTGAACATACGGGTGCCGCACTGGTTTCCTTCCCCTTACCTGTGCGGACCTGCCGGAGGGCATGCCATGGCATGCGTGCCTTACGGGGAATGGGAGGGGAGGAACCCTCCCTATGCAACCAAGAGAGAACCCTGTTGGAAAGGTGAAGTTTCCTATGTCTTCTGCTGAAGTTTCGACTGCCGCCAATGGAGGCGGCGACCCCTCGCTGGTCAAGCGCACGATGGGCGACCTGGTCAAGGCCGCCGTCTCCGGCTGGCTCGGCACCGCGCTCGAGTTCATGGACTTCCAGCTCTACTCGCTGGCGGCGGCTCTGGTGTTCAAGGACATCTTCTTCGGACACGGCTCGCAGGCCGTGGCCATCATGTCGGCAATGGCCGTATACGGCGTGGGCTACATCGCCCGCCCGATCGGCGCCTGGTACTTCGGCCGCCTCGGCGACCGCATCGGCCGCACCAAGGTGCTGTTCATCACCATCGCCATCATGGGTGTGGCCACCACGCTGATCGGCGCGCTGCCCACCTACGACCAGGTCGGCCTCCTCGCCCCGGCACTGCTGGTGATCCTGCGACTCGTGCAGGGCTTCGGCGCCGGCGCCGAGATCGCCGGCTCCTCCGTGCTCCTCGCCGAGTACGCACCGACCAAGCAGCGCGGCATCATCGCCTCGCTGACCGCCCTCGGCACCAACTCCGGCACCCTGTTCGCCGGTCTGGTGTGGGCCATCCTGCTCGGCTGGCTCGGCAACGACGCGGTCGTCGATTGGGGCTGGCGCATCCCGTTCCTCGGCTCCGTCATCGTGATGGGCGTGGCCGTCTTCATCCGAATCCACCTCAAGGAGACCCCGGTCTTCGAGGCCTCCGTGGACGAGATCATCGAGGAGTACGACAAGCCGCTCGACCGCGAGGCCGAGAAGGCCAAGAAGGAGGCCGCCGCCGAGGCCCGCAAGGAGGCCATCGCCGAGCTCGCCAAGACCAAGCGCTCCTGGAAGGCCTTCCTCGTGGCCTCCGCCCTGCGCTTCGGCCAGTCCGGCAACTCCGGCATGGTGCAGACCTACCTCATCACCTTCCTCACCGCCAACCTGCTCGTCTCCAAGACCGTCGCCTCGAACATCGTCGTGTACTCCTCGCTCGTCGCATTCGCCACCGTGCCGCTGATCGGCTGGCTCGGCGACAAGTTCGGCCGCAAGCGCATGTACACCGTGGTCACCGTCATCGACTTCTTCATCATCGTGCCGTGCTTCCTGATGATGCTGAACAACCGCGGCACCGACACGGTCATGGAGCAGACCTCCACCGGTCTGGTCCCGCACTTCTCGAACCCCGACCTGCTGTTCTTCATCGGCTACATCGTGCTGCACAACCTCACGGTCATGGCCCTGGCCTCCCTGGAGAACCTGACCATGGCGGAGTGCTTCGGCTCGGCCCACCGCTACGAGCAGCTGGCCCTCTCCAAGGAGATCCCGAACCTGATCACCGCCGGCTTCGGCCCGCTGATCGCCGCCGCGCTGGTCACCGTGTTCGGCTCCTGGGTCGCCCTCGCCGTGCTGATGTTCTTCTACACCGCGGTCACCTTCGGCGCCAGCGTCGTGATGACCGAGGTCGCCGGCCGCGACCTGACCGTCCGAGAGGATGCGATGTGATATAAGACCTACCCCTGAAATCCCTTGATTGCACGATGCCGGTTCGTTCCCTCCCCGGAGGGCGCGAACCGGCATCGGCGTATATGCGGGACCGTTGTTTGAAGACGTTCGCGGGGTCGCATGACGATTGCCATGCGACCCCGCGGAGCTTACGGCGAGTGTCCGGCTTACAGCGAGTGCCCGGCGATGCGACGGGTCGGCACACTGATCTCCGTCTGCTCCGGGTGGCCCTGCTCGATGATCTGCAGGATGCTTTCGCCGGCGAGGCGGCCGATCTCGTCGATGTCTCGCTGAAGCAGGTCGACGCCGCCGCCGATGAACCGTCCCCAGTTCCAGTCGTCGAAGCTGACGAGGCCGAGGTCCCCGGGGAATTCGAGGCCGGCCGCCTGCAATGCGGTGAGTGTGCGGAACAGCAGCGGTCCCATCAGCGGGAACACGGCCGTGCGCGGGGCGTCCGGACCGGCGTTCTCGCGCAGCCGTTCCGCGAGCCATGCGTCATCATGGCCGCGGACGTCCAGCATGACATGCTCCATGCCCAGCTTCGCCGTGCAGTGCCGGACCGCCTCGAGCCTGGGCAGCTGCGACGACGTCGGCGCCGTGGTTTCGCTCACGGTGACGATGCGGCGGTATCCGCGTTCGTGCAGCTCCCGGCACATGGCCTTGCTCGACGGTGTGTTGTCGGATATGACGTGCGCGGCGTTCTTCGGCGTCGCCTTGACGATGCCGTCGACGATGACCAGCGGCGTATGCGCGTTGACGATGGGGTAGAAGGCCTCCGGGTCGTCCTGCGTGGGCTGGATGATCAGGCCGTCGACGTTCTGGCGTATGAGCTTGTTGATGCACAGGTTCTCGTCGGCCGGGTCGTTGCCGGTGCTGAGCAGCATCAGGCTGTAGTTCCTCGGCTTGATGACCTTCTGGATGCCGCCGAACAGCATCGAGGAGAAGATGTTGGAGATGTCGCCGACGATGACGCCGATGATCTTCGTGGAGTTCGATCGCATGCTCTGCGCGGCCGACGACGGCTGGTAGTGCAGGTCCTCGATGACCTTGCCCACCTTCTCGCGGGTGTCGGCGCTCATGCGGGCCATCTGTCCGTTGAGGTAATTGGACACGGTGGTGACGGAGACCCCCGCCATGCGTGCGACCTCCTTGATGGTGATGGTTTTGCGTCTGGCCATGGTTTCTTCGATCCTGTGGGTGATAGGGGGAATGAAGGGAATTCTACCGCCGCCTTCGACCAAGATGGTTTTTCCGGGCTGCGGCATGTGTCCGCTCACATCGTTGCGATTTCATTTTACTGAAACGATAAACTAATCGCAACACGCCGATAAAACGTTGAAAACATGCGAAAAATACTTTGGTTATAAAAACTTAGTGTATCGTTACATCTAACAGCACAACACATGCAATCAAGGAGGATGCTGTGAAGGTAGTCAAGATTCCCGGCAAGGGCCAGCTCGAGGTCATCGAAGCCCCCGAACCCGTCGCCGACGATACGCACGTGGTCATTCGTCCGAAGTTCATCGGCATCTGCGGTTCCGATCTGCATTACCTGGCCGATGGCTCCTGTGGCCTGTCCGTTATCCGCGAGCCGCTCACCCCGGGCCACGAGATCAGCGCCGTGCTCGACGAGGACGCCGTCATCGACGGCAAGAACGTCCCGGCCGGCACCCCGGTCGCCGTCCATCCCGCCACCTTCGGCGACAAGCTCCCCGGCATCGAGGACAAGCCCGAGATCTGGCCGAACGGCTCCTACTTCGGCTCCGCACAGTACTTCCCCCACACCCACGGCGGCATGACCGAGAAGATGGTCGTCCGTCCCGACCAGCTCCGCGTGCTCCCCGAGGGTCTCTCCCTCGACATGGCCGCACTCGCCGAACCGCTCAGCGTCGGCCTGCACGCCATCCGCCTCGCCGGCGATGTGCGCGGCAAGAAGGTGCTCGTCTCCGGCGCCGGCCCCATCGGCCTGCTCGCCGCCGGCGCGCTCGTCTCGCTCGGCGCCGCCCGCGTGGACGTCTCCGACGTGCTCGACGCCCCGCTTGCGGTCGCCAAGAAGGTCGGTGCGCAGGGCGTCTTCAACGTTGCGCAGGAGTCGCTGCCCGCCAACACCTACGATCTGGTGTTCGAATGCGCCGGCGCCGCCCCCGCCATCAGCGCCGCGTTCAAGGCCGCCGCCCCCGGCGCCACCATCGTCCAGGTCGGCATGCTGCTCGACCGCGACGTGCCGCTGAACCTCTCCGCCATCAACGGCAAGGAGATCACCTACATCGGCAGCTTCCGCTTCTACGACGAGATCGACCAGGCGCTGCAGATCCTCGCCGACACCCCGGCGCTCAAGGAGGTCATCACGCAGGTCTACCCGGTCGACAAGGTCGCCGACGCATTCGCCGTCGCCAGGGACTCCTCGCAGTCCTCCAAGGTGCTCGTCGAATTCTGAGCCGCATAGAGGCCATACATCATGTCGGGGCCTCTCGACGCCGAAAGGCCCCGACATCACACGATTCCCCGAAATACGAACGATACGGACAAAACGATTCCGATACTGCGGCGCGGACAATGCCGCCCGTGCCGATAACCGATTACGTATATATATATGAGGTGAAGCAAACCATGTCGTCTGCTATGACCATCGACGGAACGACCGAGGTCGCCGCCGAAATGACCGCGGTCAACGTCGAACCCGCGGCCGAGAAATCCGATCCCACCCTGGCCGAACGCACCACCGCCGATCTCATCAAGGCCGCCGTCTCCGGCTGGCTCGGCACCGCGCTCGAGTTCATGGACTTCCAGCTGTACTCGCTGGCCGCCGCACTCGTCTTCAAGGACATCTTCTTCGGACACGGCTCCGCCGCCGTGGCCATCATGTCGGCCATGGCCGTGTACGGCGTGGGCTATGTGGCCCGCCCGATCGGCGCCTGGTACTTCGGTCGCCTCGGCGACCGCATCGGCCGCACCAAGGTGCTGTTCATCACCATCGCCATCATGGGCTGCGCCACCACGCTGATCGGCGCGCTGCCGACATTCGACCAGGTGGGACTCCTCGCCCCGGCGCTGCTGGTGGTTCTCCGACTGGCCCAGGGCTTCGGCGCCGGCGCCGAGATCGCCGGCTCCTCCGTGCTCCTCGCCGAATACGCCCCGAAGAAGCATCGCGGCATCGTCTCCGCCTTCACCGCGCTTGGCACCAACTCCGGCACCCTGCTGGCCGGCGCCATCTGGGCCGTGCTGCTGGCATGGCTCGGCAACGACGCCGTGGTCGATTGGGGCTGGCGCATCCCGTTCCTCGGTTCCGTCATCGTGATGGGCGCCGCCGTCTTCATCCGAATGCACCTCAAGGAGACCCCGGTCTATGAGGCCTCGGTGGAGGAGACCATCGCCGAGTACGACAAGCCGCTGAACAAGACCGCCGACGCCGAGGCCGAGAAGGCCCGCAAGGAGGCCGAGAAGAAGGCCGCCGCCGAGATCGCCAAGACCCCGCGCTCCCTCAAGGCGTTCATCGTCGCCTGCATCCTGCGCTTCGGCCAGTGCGGCACCTCCGCCATGGTGCAGACCTACCTCATCACCTTCATGACCGCCAACCTGCTCGTCTCCAAGTCCGTCGCCTCCAGCGTCGTCGTGTATTCCTCGCTCGTCGGATTCGCCACCGTGCCGCTGATCGGCTGGCTCGGCGATGTCTTCGGACGCAAGCGCATGTACATGGTCGTCACCATCATCGATGTGTTCCTGCTGGTGCCCTGCTTCCTGCTCATGGTCAACAACCTCGGCACGCAGACCACCATGGAGCAGACCTCCTCCGGACTCGTCCCGCACTTCTCGAACCCCGACCTGCTGTTCTTCATCGGCTACATCGTGCTGCACAACCTCGCCGTGCTCTCGCTCGCCTCGCTGGAGAACCTGACCATGGCCGAGTGCTTCGGCTCCGCACACCGCTACGAGCAGCTCGCCCTCTCCAAGGAGATCCCGAACCTCATCGCCGGCGGCTTCGGCCCGCTGACCGCAGCCGCGCTGGTCACGGCGTTCGGCGGATCGTGGATCGCGATCGCGGCCATCATGGCGGTCTGCCTCGTGCTCACCTTCCTCGCAGCGGTGGTCATGCCGGAAGTCGCCGGCCGTGACCTCACCACCCGAGAAGACGCGATGTAACCGACGTGCAATCCGGGGTCGCGGGGCCAGGCCGCGACCCCGACCGCAACAATCAAACACAACCGCAACAATCATCCGAACCGTACGACCATCCAAATCCAAGGAGAACGACATGACAGTCACCATCGACAAGGTGCGCGTCATCTGCACGGCGCCCGAAGGCATCAACCTCGTCGTCGTCCGCGTGGAGACCAACCAGCCGGGCCTCTACGGTCTGGGCTGCGCCACCTACGCCTACCGCCACCTCGCGGTGAAGACCGTGGTGGAGGAGTACCTCGACCCGCTGCTGCGCGGCCGCGATGTGGAGAACATCGAGGAGATCTGGCAGCTCATGCACCAGAACGCCTACTGGCGCAACGGACCGATCTCCAACAACGCGATCTCCGGCGTCGACATGGCGCTGTGGGACATCAAGGGCAAGATGGCCGGCATGCCGGTCTACCAGCTCTTCGGCGGCAAGGTCCGCGAAGGCATCCCCGTCTATCGCCACGCCGACGGCCGTGACCTCGAGGAGCTGTGCGACAACATCCAGCAGTTCCAGGAGATGGGCATCACCACCATCCGCTGCCAGTGCGGCGGCTACGGCGGCGAGGACTACGGCAACACCCCGGCCACCGCCCCCGAAGGAGCCCACCCAGGCGTCTACCTCGACTCCAAGAAGTACATCCACGACACGGTCGAGCTGTTCGCCGGCATCCGTGACCGCATCGGCTACGACATGAACCTCGTGCACGACGTGCATGAGCGCATCGCCCCGGTCGAGGCCCTGCAGCTCGCCAAGGCTCTCGAACCCTACGAGCTGTTCTTCCTCGAGGACCCGGTGCCGATCGAGCAGACCGACTGGCTGCGCCGCCTGCGCCAGCAGACCAGCATCCCGATCGCACAGGGCGAGCTGTTCAACAACTCGGCCGAATGGAAGACGCTCATCACCGAGCACCTCATCGACTTCATCCGCGTGCACATCAGCCAGATCGGCGGCATCACCGCCGCCCGCAAGCTGCAGATCTTCGCCGAGCAGTTCGGTGTGCGCACCGCATGGCACGGCCCGGGCGACATGTCGCCGCTGGCCCACGCGGCGAACATCCACATCGACCTGGCCGCGCAGAACTTCGGCGTGCAGGAATGGTCGGGCATCGAGCCGCCGAACTTCGTGATCCAGGAGCTCAAGGGACCGCACGGCGCACTGCTCGACGTGTTCCCCGGACTGCCCGAGTACAAGGACGGCTACGTCTACGCCAACGACAAGCCGGGCCTGGGCGTCGACCTCGACGAGGCCGAGGCCGCCAAGTACCCGTGCGAGAACACGGTGACCACGTGGACGCAGACCCGCCGCCGCGACGGCGCCCTCGTCACCCCGTGACCGGCCGGCGCCCGCCGGACCGTCCATCACGGATCCATAAAACACAGACCCATAACTTAATATCCACCAAGCAAACCAACCGAAACCAAACAACACCTATCCAATAGGAACAATTGAAAGGAGCCAATGATGGCTTTCAACTACCAGGACAAGTTCAACGTCGCCGGCAAGAACTGCATCGTGACGGGCGGCGCCCAGGGCCTCTCCCGCGGCATGGCCGAGGGCCTGCTGGAGAACGGCGCCAAGGTCGTCGTCATGGACGTCCAGAAGGACAAGCTGGAGAAGGTCGTCGAGGAGTACCGCGCCCAGGGCTACGACGCCTACGCCGTCGTCGGCGACCTCTCCAAGAAGGCCGACATCGACCGCATGTTCGACGAGGCCATGGAGATCCTCGACGGCCGTCTCGACGTGCTCATCCCGGCCGCCGGCATCCAGCGCCGCCACCAGCCGTGGGAGTTCCCGGAGGACGAGTGGAAGCTCGTCATCGACATCAACCTCAACCACGTGTGGTTCATGTGCCAGAAGGCCGTCGCCATCATGAAGGACCAGCCCACCGGCGGCAAGATCATCAACATCGGCTCCATGGTCACCTGGTTCGGCGGCACCACCGTCCCGGCCTACACCGCCTCCAAGGGCGCCGTCAGCCAGCTCACCAAGAGCCTCGCCGTGGACTGCGCCCGCTACAACATCTGCGTGAACGCCATCGCCCCCGGCTACATGGACACCGAGATGTGCGCCAACATGACCCAGGAGCGCAAGGACGAGTGCACGGTCCGCATCCCGGCCAACCGCTGGGGCCTGCCCGAGGACCTCAAGGGACCGGTCCTGTTCCTCGCCTCCTCCGCCAGCGACTACGTCAACGGCACCGTCATCCCCGTCGACGGCGGCTACCTGGTGAAGTAAGACCGGGAACATCCCCCATCGGCCCGTGACATACGGGCCGCAACAGCCGAAATCCGCGATTCGCGGTGCGAAAGGGACGTTTTACTCGTCAGAAACGTCCCGAAGGCACCATGGATCGCGGATTTCGGCGTTTTTTGCCGTGCCTTCGGACATGGCCGTGCGGGGTGCGCGATGAGGCGCGTGGGGGAGGGGCTATCTGGCGGCGATGACCGTGCTGACCTCGTCGACGATGTCGTGCATGGCCTTGCGGGCGCGTTCGGCGTCGCCCTTCCACACGGCGTCGGCCACCTCGTCGTGCGCGTCGAGTGCGCTGGCGGACGGCCGGCTCGGATACATGTTGATCTCCACGCGCCCGCGCAGGATGGTCTCCACGATCGGGGCAAGCGAGGCGAACAGCTCGTTGCCGCTGTTGCGCAGCAGCGTCGAATGGAACTCGATGTCGAGCTCGTGGAACGGGTCGAGGTCGCCGGCCTCGCCGTGCCTGCGCATCTCCAACGCCAGCACCGGCATCTTCGCCCGCGTCTCCAACGATGCGCGGTGCGTGGCGCATGCGGCGGCGGCCGGCTCCACGGCGAGACGCAGCTCGGTGAGCGACAGCAGCTCCTGCTTGCGCTGGTTCGAATGCAGCTTCCAGTGAATCACCTGCGGGTTCAACGCGGCCCACGTCTCGGGGCTCTGCGCGACCAGCCCCACACGGCGCCGGATGGTCACGGCGCCGGTGGCCTCCAGGTATCGCGCGGCCTCGCGCGCCACCGTCCTTGAGACGCCGAACCGACGCTGGATGTCCTCGAGCGTCGTGCTTGTACCCACGGGCCATGGTCCGTCGATGATGTCGGTGGCCAGCTGGTCCGCGATGGGCAGATGCATCAGCTTGGCATCGTTGGTTTTCCCATCGTTGGATTTCGGCGTATCAGTCATAATAAAAAGATTACCAATCAACGAAAAGAATGCCAATCCAACTAATGGGCATCACGATAATTTTTAAAAGTACTCTTTTTAAATTGACAAAGATTACGAAATCTGATTATAATAATCCCATCAAATCGCAGTCATATCGTGGCCGCAACGCGGCCGCCGAGCAAAGGAGCAGACGATGACAGTGCACGTCGTGGTTATGGGCGTCGCCGGATGCGGCAAGACCACCATCGCGGAGGCCGTTCGGGACCAGTTGGGCTATGTCTACGCCGAAGGCGACGAGTTCCATCCCAAGGCCAGCGTCGACAAGATGCGCGCCGGCATCCCGCTGACCGACGAGGACCGCTGGCCCTGGCTCGACACCATCAACAAGTGGATGCGCGACCAGTCCGCCGAAGGCAACTCCACCGTCGTCTCCTGTTCGGCGCTCAAGCGCGCCTACCGCGACGTGCTGCGCCGCGACATCCCCGTGTTCTTCGTGCACATGGTCGGCAGCGAGGAGGTCATCGGCAAGCGCATGGCCGCCCGCAAAGGGCACTACATGCCGCCGTCGCTGCTGCCCAGCCAGTTCGCCGATCTCGAACCGCTCGAGGATGACGAGCCGGGCATCAAGGTCTCCATCGAAGGCAGCGTCGACGAGATGGTCGCCCGCGCCATCGAGGCCGTCAAGGCGCACGCCGCCGCCGAGGAGCGCGCCCTGGCCGCATAATCGTCGCGCATGGCTCCCCTCACGGGGGAGGGGAGCCGGCGTCATTCATATGCGGCGCGGACGTCGTTCGGGCGTCCGGGTGCCGTCCAGATGTTGCGTGGGTGTCCTTCTTGCCTGCGTCGTTTTCATCCATGCTCTCGCATCGTTCCTCGCCCATAATCGTTTCTCTGCGGATCCTTCGGATGTCCGGAGCCTTTCGCGCCTCATATCTTCATTTCCTCACCATCCGCACCACACAAGAAAAGAGCACATCATGCAGATCGGAATGATCGGACTCGGCCGCATGGGCGGCAACATGGTCAAGCGCCTTCGCGACGGCGGTCACGAGGTCGTCGGCTTCGACATGGACCCCGACTCCGCCCGCGACGTCGACAGCCTCGAATCGCTCGTCGCCGCGCTTGACGCCCCTCGCGTCGTATGGGTAATGGTGCCGGCCGGCAAGCCCACCGAATCGACCATCGACGGGCTCAGGGAACTGCTCGAGCCGGGCGACATCGTCATCGACGGCGGCAACTCCAAGTACACCGAGGACCGTGCCCACGCCGCATCACTGGCTGAAAAGGATATCAAATTCCTCGACTGCGGCGTCTCCGGCGGCGTGTGGGGCGCCGAACGCGGCTACGCGCTCATGCTCGGCGGCGAGCAGGAGACCTTCGACCACGTCAGGCCCCTGCTGGAGACCCTCAAGCCGGAAGGCGAATACGGTCTGGTGCTGGCCGGCCCAGTCGGCGGCGGCCACTTCGCCAAAATGGTGCACAACGGCATCGAATACGGCATGATGCAGGCGTTCGGCGAAGGCTTCGCCACCATGATGCGCAGCGAATACATCGACGACGCCGCCAAGACCATGGTCTCGTGGCGCGAGGGTTCGGTCGTCGCATCCTGGCTGCTCGATCTGTTCGAGAACGCCACCAAGGACGATCCCGAACTGCGTGACGTGCCGGCCGTCGCCAACGAATCCGGCGAGGCCAAGTGGATGGTCGAGGCGGCGCTCGAGCTTGGCGTGCCGACGCCCGCCACCGGCGCCGCGCTCTACGCCCGCCAGGCGTCGCGCGGCGGTGCGGACGACGTGCTGCGTGTCGTCACCGCCATGCGCGCCCAGTTCGGCGGCCACGTCACCAAGGTCGACGAGATCGCCACCCACTGATCCGACTCATTCTTCGGTTATTTGGTAAATCCGGTCATGCAGAGGTCGTTTGTCGGGCCTCCATGACCGGATTTACCATATTTCGGTTTTTATCGTTTATGGGTCCTAGCGTCGTGCGCGGGTGTCGATCTCCTCGTCGAGGAACGGCTTGATATATGACAATGCCGCGCCAAGGATGTTCTGGCCTTGGGAGCATACGCTGCGGATGATGGCGAACCGGTCGTCGGGGAACGAGGCGATGGCGTCGGTCTTCTTTCGCAGCGCGGCGAAATCGTCGTCCGACATCAGGTAGGCGATGCGACCGCCGATGATGACGTCGTTGCTGAGCACCGTTCGCGCGTTCTTGATGGCGTGGGCCAGGTACGTCAGGTACCTGTCGAGCCGCCGTGCGCAGTCGTCGTCGCCGTCGTGCGCGCGGCTGAAGAATTCGGCGAGGCTGTCGCATCCCGAATCGTCGAGCAATGCCGCCCGCGACGTGTAGACATCCATGCAGCCGCGCTGCCCGCAATAGCATTCCGGCCCGTCGATGGCGAGGGTCATGTGTTCGCAGGTGCCGTTGCGCAGGTTCTCGCCCTCGTTGATCTGTCCGTCGGAGATCACCGCGCAGCCCACATGCTCATCGAGGTAGATGCAGGTGGCGTTGGCTATGGCGTCATCGAGCCAGAGCTCGGCGATGGCCGAGGCATGCGAGTCGTGGATGAGCCGGCAGGGGTGGGGGATGCGTTCGCTCAGGCGGCTGAGCGTCAGACCCGTGTTGCCGAGGATCATGCCGAAGGTCAGGTGGCTGCCGTCCGGCGAGACGATGCCCTGCACGGCGAACGCGACGCCGAGAATGGATGATTCGTCCACGCTGAGTTTCGCGGCGATTGCCTCGATGAAATCGTTGACGTGACCGGCGACGGCCTCGTAGTATTCGTCGCCGTTGTCGTAGTCGATCATATGGGTTCGGCCTGCAAGGCGCTCGCCATAGAGGTCGTATGCCTGCAGGGCGACGGATGAGCCGAGGATCTCCACGCCGATGGCGATGCGGGCGGTCTGGTCGAACGAGTAGATCTGCGCGCGGCGGCCGCCGTTGGAGTCGAGAAAGCCCGACCGTTTGATGAGTCCGGAATCCTCCAGGTCGTTGAGGTTCTGCGTGATGGTGGGTGGGCTGATCGGCAGGGCCTGGGCGAGGTCCTGCCGTGAGGCGTGGCGATGGCGATAGATGTATCCGAGTACGAGACGGCGCTTCTGCTCCTTGATTGCTGTGGTCGTTGCGATTTCCATGCCGTCGAACCTCCTTGCATGATGTTCTTTAGTGTAGTGTGCGACACGCGGTGTGAGCGGTTGCCGGGTTTCTTCAAAACGTATGTTTTTCAAGCCTTTTACAATTATAAGGACCACTTTAATAAAAGTGGATTGACAAAGCGGGGTGTCGTGCGTATTCTTTAATCAACCACTTAATGAAAAGTGGTCAACTAAAGTGAAGCGCAGTGATTTCGCCGATTCGGACGCAAACGTCCTGCCCGGCGTACGACAAACGCGGTGCATCGGTGCACGGCATGGTTTTCAAGGAGGTGGACGATGACGTTCCCAATGACTGCGGCGTCCTCGACATTGGACAAGGAGCGGGGATGAGCAAGCTATCAAACAGCACGCGCAGACTGATCGGCGGGTTCCTCGCCATCGCGGTGTTCATGACGGGCGACGGCTTCGAGCTGACGTTCCTCTCGAAGTACATGGTCGACCACGGATTCGCGGCCACGCAGGCGTCTCTGCTGATCACCCTGTACGGCCTGTTCGCCGCGGCCGCCGCATGGACCAGCGGCGTGCTCGCCGAGATGTTCGGCGCCAAACGGCTCATGCTGATCGGCGCCACATGGTGGATCGTCATACAGATCGTCTTCCTCGGCGTGGCGCTTCCCTCGGGAAGCTACCCGTTCATCCTGGCGGTCTACGCGGTGCGAGGCGTCGGATACCCGCTGTTCATCTACTCGTTCGTCGTGCTCATGGCCGAGACGGTCGATCCGGCGAAGCTCTCCAGCGCCATGGGATGGTTCTGGACCTCCTTCTCCATGGGCATCGGCGTGTTCGGCGCCTACCTGCCCAGCTACATCATCCCCGTGCTCGGCGAGTACAAGACCTTCTGGTGCGCCATGCCGTTCGCCATCGTCGGCACGATCATGTGCATCCTGCTGGTGCCGAACACCAAGGGCAGGGCCTCCGAAGGGCTCGACCGCGCCGAGCAGATCCGGGAACTCACCAAGGGCGCGACCATCCTGGTGAAGAACCGCCAGGTCGCCTTCGCCGCCATCGTGCGCGTCATCAACAACCTCGTGCTCTACGGCTTCCCGGTCATCATGCCGCTGTACCTCTCCACGAAGAACAACGGCGGTGGCGGCTGGTTCCCCACCGAGACGTGGATGCGCTTCTGGGGCTTCGTGTTCGTCGTCACCCTGTTCGCCAACGTGTTCTGGGGCTGGTTCGGCGACCGCTTCGGCTGGATGATGCCCGTGCGCTGGTTCGGCTGCCTGCTGCTCACCGTCTCCACCCTGTTCGTCTACTACGTGCCGCAGTTCTTCGGCGCCAACGCACCGCTCATGTGGATCGGCTTCTTCCTCGTCGGCGTCGGCACCTGCGCATTCGTGCCGCTGACGGCGGTGGTGACCACGCTCGCCCCCGGCGAGCAGGGTGCGGCGCTCTCCGCCTACAACCTCGCCGCCGGACTCACCACGTTCGCCGGCCCGCTGATCGCCACAATCGTCATGCCGATCGCCGGCTTCGGCGGAGTGTGCTGGGCCTACGCGATCCTGTACGCCTTCGCGTTCGTCCTGACGTTCTTCATCCGCCCCAAGCAGCCCGGCTTCGACATCAAGGGACGTCGCCTGAGCGAGGAGGAGCGCATCGCCGAGGTCGAATCCATCACCGGCGACATCGCCGAGGTGCGCGAGGCCGAGGCAAGCCTGACCAAACAAGCCTGACCGATGCGAGTCGGTCATGACGGGGGAGACCCCGAACGGCAAATGTAACCAATCAACCCAATCAACCAACCCAACCAACAACCACAAATACAAAGGAGTAACCATGGGTATCATCGAGAAGATGCGGCTGGACGGCAAGAACATCTACGTCACCGGCGGTGCGCGAGGCATCGGCAAGTCCGTGGCCACGGCCTTCATGGAGGCGGGCGCCAACGTGGCGATCGTCGATGTGGACATCGACGAGGCCACGAAGACCGCGGCCGAGCTCGACGCCGCGCACGAGGGCAGGTCGTTCGCCATCAAGTGCGACGTGACCGAGCCCGAACAGGTCGACGCCATGGTCGCCAAGGTGGTCGACGAGTTCGGAGGCCTCGACGTCGCCTTCAACAACGCCGGCATCTGCATGAACATCCCCGCCGAGGAGATGACCCCCGCGCAGTGGGCCAAGGTCATCAACATCAACCTCACCGGCATCTTCCTCACCGCCCAGGCCGCCGGCAAGGTCATGCTCAGGCAGGGCCACGGCTCCATCATCAACACCGCGTCGATGAGCGCGCACATCGTCAACGTGCCGCAGCCGCAGTGCTCCTACAACGCCTCCAAGGCCGGCGTCATCCAGCTGACCAAGTCGCTGGCCATCGAATGGGCCAAGCGCGGCGTTCGCGTCAACTGCATCTCCCCGGGCTACATCGGCACCGACCTGACCCTGAGCTCCGAATCCCTCAAGCCGCTCATCGCCCAGTGGAACGCCATGGCCCCGATGGGACGCCTCGGCAAGCCCGAGGAGCTGCAGTCCATCTGCGTCTACCTCGCCGGCGACACCTCCACGTTCACCACCGGCTCCGACTTCGTGGTCGACGGCGCCTTCACCGCCTTCTGATCCGTGGCCTGACGCTCTGCCGCAGCGCCCGTCATATCGAATGGATCCTGTCTCTCAGCGTGTTCGATATGACGGGGCGGGCGGCCTGCGCAGTCCCATCCCGTCATCCTGAACGAAGGACATGGGCCAAGGCCGGGGATCATTCCCACACCACATCCGATTCCCGGCACCGGCCGTCATGACCCCGTTCAGGATGATTTCTTTTTGCAACGGCGCAGGCGCGCCCCTACAAGGTACGCGATGCGTCGCCAACGGCATAAAGACATCGCGACAATTTCGATTTCCAACCCTACGAGACAATCGAGGACACAATGAAGTATCTTCTCGGCACCGACATCGGCACCTCCGGCACCAAGACCGTCCTTATGAACACCGAAGGCGAGCTCATCGCCCAGGACCTGCAGGAATACGACGTGCTCACCCCCAAGCCCCTGTGGGCCGAACAGTGGCCCGACGTGTGGTACCGCGGCGCCGTCGACTCCATCAGGAACACCGTGGCCAAGTCCGGCGTCGCCGCCTCCGACATCAAGGGCATCGCCATCTCCGGCCTTTACGGAGGCTCCGGCATCCCGCTCGACGAGAACATGGAGCCCGTCCGCCCCTGCATGATCTGGATGGACCGTCGCGCCAACGAGGAGACGCAGTGGGTGCTCGACAACATCGGCGAGGAGAAGCTGCTGCGCATCACCCAGAACGGCGCCGACCCGTACTACGGCTACACGAAGATCCTGTGGATGAAGAACCACGAGCCGGAGAACTGGGCGAAGACCAGGCTGTTCCTGCCTCCGAACGACTACGTGATCTACAAAATGACCGGCGAAGTGGCCATCGACTACTCCTCGGCCGGCAACATCGGCGGCATCTTCGACATGAACACGCGCACCTGGTCGAAGGAGCTGCTCGACGACATGGGCATTCCGGCCTCGATGATGCCGCAGCGCATCGTCGAATCGACCGACATCGTCGGCGGCCTCAAGGAGGACATCGCCGCCGAACTCGGGCTCGAACCCGGCATGCCGGTCATCGCCTCCGGCATCGACTGCGGCGCCGCCAACATCGGCCTCGGCGTGTTCGAGCCCGGCGTGTACGCGGCGGCCATCGGCACCTCGATGTGCGCGGCGCTGATCTCCGACAAGCCGGTCAAGGGCAAGGGCCTGATCGTGTGGCCGTACCTGTACGACGCCAGGAGGCTCTCCTACAACTTCGCCGGCGGCGCCACGGCAGGCGCCATCGTCAAATGGTTCCGCGACACCCTGTGCCAGTGGGAGAAGGAGGAGCAGGACCGCACCGGCGTGAGCGTGTACGACCAGCTCAACGAGGCCGCCGAAAAGGTGCCGGCCGGCAGCGAGGGGCTCGTCGTGCTGCCGTACTTCATGGGCGAGCGCAGCCCCATCTGGGATTCCGACGCCAAGGGCACCATCGTGGGCCTGTCGCTGGCGCACACCAAGGCGCATCTCTACCGCGCGTTCCTCGAGGCCGTGGCCTACTCGCTGCGTGACGCCATGGAGGCCACATCCGACGATCTGGGCGACTACATCCTGCTGGCCGGCGGCGTGACCAAGTCGAAGCTGTGGCGCCAGATCTTCGCCGACGTGACCGGCTACCCGGTCGTCTGCCCGAAGGAGGACGTCGAGGCGAACATGGGCGACGTGATGCTCGCCGGCATCGGCACCGGTCTGCTCACCTACGAGCAGACCAAGCGGTGGCAGGTGCTCGACAAGCCCGTCAAACCCTCGGTCGAAGGCCACAGGCGTTACAGCAGGTACTTCGCCGTGTACAAGTCCGTCTACGAGCACCTCAAGGGCGACATGAAGGAGCTCTCCGAACTCCAGTAGCGGGCCTTGTCGGTTCCCGATATGACAATGGGCGGTTCCGCGGAATTCCGGCGGAACCGCCCATTGTCAATTTGGTCAGACCGGTCGTTTACGACCCTTTTCCGACCCCTTTGCAATCGGTTTTACCAAGTATCGGCAGGAAAACTACTCCTTGGTCTCGGTCTTGGTCTCGGCGGCGGCCATGGCCTCGTCGATCGCCTTGCGGGCCTTCTTCTGCGCCTGCTTGCCAAGCACGGAGTTGCGGCGGCTGAAGCCGAAGTACACGGCAAGGCCGATGGCCAGCCAGATGGCGAAACGCACCCACGTCTCCCAGTTCAGGCCGGCGATGAACACCAGGCAGAAGATGATGGAGAGGATCGGCGTGAACGGCACGCCCGGCGCCTTGAAGCCGCGGTGGGCGTTCGGCTGGGTCTTGCGCATCCACAGCACGCCGGCGGAGACGATCATGAACGCGGAAAGCGTGCCGATGTTCACCAGCTCGAACAGGATGTTGATGTTGATGAAGCCGCCTGCGATGGCGGTGAGGATGCCGAAGAACCACGTGCCCTTGAACGGCGTGAGGTACTTCTTGTGCACCTCGCCGAACAGCTTCGGGAACAGGCCGTCGCGCGCCATCGCGTAGCAGATGCGGGACTGGCCGTACAGCTGCACGAGCATCACCGTGGTCATGCCCACGAGCGCGCCGATGTTCACGATCACCGCCAGCCAGTTGAGTCCCGTGGCCAGGATCACGCCGGCGACGGGCGCGTCGATGAACTTCGCGAAGTCCATGTAGGGCACCACGCCGGTCATCACCAGCGTCATGATGATGTAGATGACGGTCGAGATGGCCAGCGAGATGAGGATGCCCCGCGGCAGCGTCTTGTTCGGGTTGACGGTCTCCTCGGCCGACGACGAGACGGCGTCGAAGCCGATGAAGCTGAAGAACACGATGGACGCGGCCGGGATGATGCCGTACGGCTGGGTGGAACCGGGCTGGAACGTGTAGATGCCGTACGGGGAGAACGGCTTCCAGTTGGCCGGGTTGATGTAGCGGATGGTGCAGATGATGAACAGCACGATGATGGCCAGCTTGATGATGACCATGATGTCGTTGACGCGCTTGGTCTGGTTGATGCCGACGGACAGCACCCACGTGATGAGCAGCACCACGACGAATCCCGGAAGGTTGAAGTACGTGGTCACGCCCGGCGTGGTGCCGTATGCGGCCGTGAGCTCCACGGGCAGATGGAATCCGAACCCTTCAAGCAGCTTGTTGAAATAGCCCGCCCATCCCGCGGAGACGGTCGCCGCCTGCAATGCGTATTCGAGAATGAGGTTCCATCCGATGACGAACGCGATGAGCTCGCCGAACGCCAGATACGCGTACGAGTAGGCGGAACCGGAGACCGGGGCCATCGACGCGAACTCCGCGTAGCACAGTCCGGCGAAACCGCAGCAGATGGCGGCGAGCAGGAACGAGACCGCCAGCGCCGGGCCCGCGGTGAGCGCTCCCTTGCCGGTCAGCACGAAGATGCCGGTGCCGATGATCGCGCCGATGCCGAGCATCGTCAGATCGAACGTCTTCATCGTGCGCTTCAACGGCGTGGCCTCGGCCACTATCTTCGACACGTCTTTTTTGCGTAATAGGCTATTCATGAATTCCTTCTTGGGATGGAAACTCTCCTGCAACCGTCAACATCTTACGGGAGCAATCGTTACGAACGAATTGTTTTGAACGTGCAATGTCCGCATGGTAAGACATCTGTTTGATTTTGTCAGTCCCAACGGTATATGAACGCGACGATAATCGTGAATGAACCATGTGCGAACCACGGGACTGCGAAGCGGCCGGACGTCGGCCCCGGGCGATGTCCCGGGCCGACGGTGAATGCCGACGGCCGTGGATGCTCCGTCATCGGCGTTCCCGGGCCTCCCTAGAATACAGGAAGAGCCACAACGATGGGAGCCAATCATGGGACTGATGGATCTGTTCGCCCGCAAGAAGACCATAGACACCCGAAAGCGCCGGCTGTCGTTCATTCTCGACGACGCCGGCCTGACCTACGAGGACGGCAAGACCGGCCTCGAACCGACGACCATCACCATCGACGAGAAACGCGTTGCCGTCATCGGACTCAACGGCGCCGGCAAATCCACGCTGCTCGAACTCATCGACGGCTCGCGCAAGGCCACCACCGGCACGGTGAGCGTGGTCCGGAGCATCCTCGACGACGACGGCGAACCCGTGACGGGGGAGGACACCGCGTTCGACCCCGCACGCAAGTCCGACGCCAAGGCGTTGAAGGACGTCATCGGCATCGTACGGCGCGAGGAGATTCCCCAGCGCTACTACATGGCCGAGAACATCGCCGAAGCCGTCGCCGAGCCGTTGAAGAAAAGCAGCTTGCCCGAAGGCATGCGGCACGAGACCGTCGGAGCGCTCTTCGCGCACTTCGGACTGACGCCGTACGCGCGCAACAAGGCCGCCAGCCTCGACAGCGAGAAACGCCACCTGCTCGCCATCGTCGGCGCGCTCGCCATCAACCCCGCCGCCATCGTGGCCGACGAGCCCACCAAGGGCCTCGACGAAAACGCCACGCGCACCGTGGCCCGCGCCCTGTTCGGCTACGACAAGCAGGTGGTCTTCGCCACCCACGACCTGAGCCTCGTGACCAACCCCGACTACGCCATCGACCGCGTGATCGTGCTCGACGAGCACCGCGTGGCGTTCGACGGCCCGGCCAAGGAGGCCGTCGACTTCTACAACGACCTCATCGCGAGGAAATATGCGGAAATGACGAAAAAGTGAGCCTCGTCACGATTCCGTCGCATAGCGGCGGCACAATAGGGCACATGACTTTGAGTGCAGCGCCCGAATGGGCTTTCTCTTCAGCAGACGGCGAAACCAACTATCGCAACGCGTGCGAGCAGTACCCGGCGCAGTGCATCGTGGACCTGGCGGTCCTGCGCGACAACATGCGCCATCTGGTCTCCGTATGCGGCGGCCCCGAATCCGGCACCGCCGTCATGGGCGTGGTCAAGGCCGATGCCTACGGCCACGGACTCATCCCGGCCGCGCTGGCCGCGCTCGCCGGCGGGGCCACATGGCTCGGCACCGCGCAGTCGCACGAGGCGCTGCTGCTGCGCAAGGCCGGCATCGGACCGGACCGCTGCCACATTCTCACATGGGTGTACAACGGCGTGAACGTGCCGTTCGGCGAGCTCATCAAGAACGACATCGACATCTCCATCGGTTCCATGGCCGGCATCGACCTGGCTGCGGCCGCCGCCCGCGCCGTGGGCAAGACCGCCCGCGTGCACGTGAAGGTGGACTCCGGCTTCGGTCGCAACGGCTTCACCGAGGAATCCTTCGACGAGGCGCTGAAGAAGTTCGTGGCCTACGCGCATGAAGGCGTGTTCCACATCGTGGGCCAGTGGAGCCACCTCGCCGTGGCCGACTCTCCCGACGTCCCCGAGTTCGTGGCGTCCACCGACCGGCAGATCGAGCACTTCAACGCGTTCACCGCGCGCATGGAGAAGGCCGGCATCGCGCCGGAGATCCGCCATCTGGCCAACACCGCCGCCACACTGAACCGCCCGGAGATCCACTTCGAGCTCACCCGTCCGGGCATCGGCCTGTACGGCTACGAGCCCGACCCGGCCATGGGCACGCCCTCCACATGGCGGCTCAAGCCCGCCATGACGCTGCAGGCGCAGCTCGGCACCGTCAAGCACATCGAGGCCGGCCACGGCATCTCCTACGGCCGCACGTACCTGACGCCCGATGACACCTCCACCGCCATCGTGCCGATCGGCTACGCGGACGGCATCCACCGCTCCGCCTCCGGATTCGACATGGAAGGCGCCAAGCATGTGCAGAAGGACGGCGGACCCGTGCGCGTGATGACCAGCGAGGGCCCGAAGCTCTACCGCGTCTCCGGCCGCGTGTGCATGGACCAGTTCATGGTCGACCTGCACGGCTCCTGCTCCGCCGACGAGCTCGACGTGCACGAGGGCGACACCGTGGTGCTGTTCGGCCCCGGCCGCGGCGAACAGTTCGCCGAGCCCACCGCCGACGACTGGGCCCGCGCCGCCGGCACCATCAGCTACGAGATCTTCACCTGCCTGCGCAACCGCATCCCGAGGCTGTACCTCCACGCCGCCGATGTGCTGCCGCCCGAGGACCTCGCCAAACTCGACCCCGCAACGCTGCTGTAGCCGGACGCCCCGTCACATGGGCGGTACGGCCTGTGTGGCGGGGCTGATTAGACGGTGCTGATCAATCGTTGGAATCGCAACGTTTCCTCAGGTTCGTCACATGGGTCGGGCTCCTGTGTGCCGACGCGGCCCGTGCGGCGTTCGCCGACCGCCACACGACGCCGGCAATCACCCCGGTTGGGTAGACTAAAGCGTTATGCCGGGTTTGATTCTGAAGGAAGACATTGAGAAGGTGCGTGCAGCCGCCGATCTGTACGACATCGTTTCCGCCGACGTCACATTGAAGGCGTCGGGCTCCGGCACGTTCATGGGCCTGTGCCCGTTCCACGACGAAAAGACGCCGAGCTTCTCCGTGCGTCCCGCACTCGGCTCATGGCACTGCTTCGGCTGTGGTCTGGGCGGTGACATCTTCAAATACGTCGAACAGTCCGAAAACGTCGGATTCGCCGACGCCGTCGAGATCCTCGCCGACAAATACCACATCGAGCTGCATTACGACTCCAAGCAGCCTCAGCAGCGTCAGGGTTCCAAGCGCTCCCGCCTGCTGGAGATCAACGACGAGGCGCAGCGCTTCTTCGTCTCGCAGATCATGAGCCGCGAGGCGTTGGCCGCGCGCAAGCTCCTCGCCGGCCGAAACTTCTCCCAGGCCGACTGCGAGCGCTTCGGCTGCGGATACGCGCCGCAGGGCTGGGACAATCTCGTCCGTCACCTGGCGTCGAAGGGCTATACGCAGCAGGAGATGATGGACGCCGGCCTGGCGCGTCAGGGCCAGCGCGGCGTCTACGACTATTTCCGCGGCCGCGTGACGTGGCCGATTCGCGACGCGACCGGCCGCACGCTCGGCTTCGGCGCCCGCAAGTTGTATGACGACGACACGATTCAGGCGAAGTACATCAACACGCCCGACACCACGCTGTATCACAAGAACCAGGTGCTGTACGGCCTCGACATCGCCAAAGCGAACATCGTGAAGAAGCGTCAGGTCGTCATCGTCGAAGGCTATACCGATGTGATGGCCTGTCATCTCGCCGGCGTCGACACGGCCGTGGCGACCTGCGGCACGGCGTTCGGCAACGAGCATGCGAAGATCGTGCGTCGTCTGATCTCCGACGACAAGCTCGGCGGCCTGCAGCTCATCGGTCCGGGAAAGAACCGGACGTCGCGCGTCGTGTTCACGTTCGACGGCGACGCCGCCGGCCAGAAGGCCGCGCTGCACGCGTTCGGCCTGGACGGCGCGTTCCTTTCGCAGACGTTCGTGGCCGTGGCCGACGACAATCTCGACCCGTGCGACCTGCGCATCCAGCGGGGCGACACCGCCGTGCGCACGCTGATCGACAACGCGTATCCGCTGTATGATTTCGTCATCAACACGGCGATCGACCAGTTCGACACGCAGTATGCGACCGGGCAGATGGGCGCGGTGAAGGCCGTGGCGCCGGTCATCGCGCAGATCCGCGATCGTTCGCTGGTCGACCTGTATGCGCGCAAGGCCGCGCGCCGCATCGGCATCGAGCTCGATGTGATGGCGCGTGAGGTGCAGAACGCTCGGCGTCAGCTGCGGGTCCGCGACGAAGACGCCTATGCGCCGCGCGGCCAGCGCCAATACGGCGGTTTCAACAACGCCGATAGGGGAGCGCGCGGGGAACGTGGGGAGAACCCGTATGCGAATCCGGCCCGTCGACGTGCGCTTGAACGGCAGGATGCGCTGACCCAGGGGTACTATCGCATCGATGATGCGGTGTTCATCTGCGAGCAGCAGTTCATGGGCATTCTCATTCAGGTGCCGCGTTCGGTCAACCCGTCGATGTTCGCTCAGCTGACGGAGGAGAGCTTCACGACGCCGGTGTTCCGCTCGATGTATCAGGCGCTGGAGGCGGCCGGCGGACTGCCGTCGAACGATACGCCGCAGGGATTGTGGATGCACAATCTGTCCAAGGCCGCTGGGCCGCTGCTCGAGGGCGTGGTGAACGAGCTGGCCGTGATGCCGCTGCCGCTGCCGAGCGCGGAGAAGGACTCGCAGCAGGTGACGGACGAGATGGCACAGTCGTCGTCGGCTGTCTCGGCGCCGCTGCGTCCGGCCACCGATGCGGAGAAGCAGTATGCCTCCGAACTGCTGGTGCGGCTGCTCGACATGGGCTACATGCGGCTCATCGCGCGTAACAAGCGGCGGATGAACCAGCTGCCCGAAGGCGAGGAGAAGTTCCGCCTGCTCGGGGAGATAACCAGGCTCGAGGCCAGTCGCAAGAACCTTCAGGCCGAGATCTTCGGCAACACCGTGGGATGACGGGCGGCGCCCGCCGTGGTCAGATCGACGGCGCCTTCACGATGGAGACGGGCAGAACGAGCTGCCGGCTCGCCGTGTATGGGTCGTTGCCGCCACTGCCGGATTCCTTGGCGCGGATCTGCTCCAGCAGGTTCTTCGCGGATTCCTGGCCGAGGATCCGCGGGTCCTGTTCCAGCAGGTATACGCCGTCCCTCACATGCTGCGACCATCGCCAGTCGTCGAAGCTGACGAGGCCGATGTCGTCGGGAAAGGTGATGCCGAGGTTGCGCAATGCCGTGAGGATGTCGAACAACGTGGGCCCCATGAGCGAGACCAGCGCCGTCCTGCCGTTGAGATGACGCAGCGTGGTGTCTATCTCCCGCTGCAGCCATGCGGCGTCCTGGCCTTCCGCGCCGATGGTGACCATGAGCACGTGCCGTTCCTCGGCCGCCTGCTTCAATCCTTCGACGCGAGGGGTCTGCGCGGAAAGGTCGCTGCGCAGCCGACGGACCACCACGAGGTTGTCGTACCCCATGTCGGCGAGCCTGCCGACGAGGTCGTGGCAGGCCTCCCGGTTGTTCGAGACGATGCTGGTGACGGAATCCGGCTGGTTCGGTGGCCTGCGGTCGACCATGACGAGCGGCACGCGGGCGCTGGTCACGTCCTCATAGGAGCGGAAGTCGGTGGAGTTGGGCTGGATGATCAGTCCGTCGGCCTCCTGGGCGAGCAGTCGTTCGATCTCGTCGTGCTCCTCGCGTACGGAGTTGTTCGAGTTCATCAGCATGACGTCGTACCCGGCGGGCTGCAGTTCGGTGTAGATGCCGCTGAACAGCAGCGATGAGAAGACGTTGGAGATATCGGAGACGATGACGCCGACCACATGGGTGGACTGCTGTCGCATCCTGCGCGCCGAGGCGCTGGGACGGTAGTCGAGACGGGTGATGGTGTCTTGGACGCGGTTCCTGGTCGCCTGGCTCATCTTGCCGTAGTTGCCGTTGATGAACCGGGAGACCGTGGTCACGGATACCTGGGCCTCGCGTGCGATGTCCGCGATGGTTACCTTGGCCATGTCGACGTCCTTTCCTGCATTGCCCCGTTGACTTGCGCCCCACCAGTGTAAATCCGATTTCACGGACGGCGCGCGCCGTTCCCGCGATTGTGCGCGGATTGTCGCGCAACACGCCGATGGTGGCGTGTTTTCACGGTTGGGTATATCTTAGGGATATCGATACACCCAAGTAAACACAACGAAGTTATATTTCGATGGGATATCGATAACCTAAGGGAAGACATCATAGGAAACAGTGAAACCGGCATGGATGCGGCCATGAGATGCCGCATCCACACCGGTCTCTCCGGCGAACCGGCCGGAATCGAATCGTTAAGGAGTGACGCATGGAAGAGTTCTCCATCGACAGCTTTGCGCTTACCGACAAGGTCGTGCTGATCACGGGCGGGGCCAGCGGCCTCGGACGCTTCTACACGCAGGCCGTGAGCAAGGTCGGCGCCGACGTGTTCATCGTCTCGTATGACCGCACCGGCTGGGAGGACGTACGCGCCGAGGTGGAGGCCAACGGCCGTAGGGTCGCGTTCCTGCAGCAGGACATCACCGAGCCCGGCGCCGCGAAGAAGATCGTCGACGCCGCGATCGCGGAATACGGCCGCATCGACGTGCTCATCAACAACGCGGGCATGCAGCGCCGCCACGATATCGTGGACTTCCCCGACGACGACTGGCGTGCGGTCATCGAACTCAACCTCAACGCGTTGTACTACCTCTCTCACGAGGTCGCCAAGGTCATGATCGACCGGAAGGGCGGCAAGATCGTGAACATCGGCTCCATGCAGTCCTACCGCGCCGGCAAGTTCATCTTCCCCTACACGGCGAGCAAGCACGGCGTGATGGGTCTGACCCGCGCCTACGCCGACGCCCTTGCTCCGTACAACATCCAGGTCAACGGTCTGGCCCCCGGCTACATCAACACCCCGATGACCAAGGCGCTGCAGGAGGACCCCGTGCGCAGCGTGGAGATCCGCGAGCACATCCCCGCCGGACACTGGGGCGAGCCGCGCGAGCTCATGGGGGCGATGGTGTTCCTGTGCTCGTCGGCGTCGAACTACATCACCGGAGCCATGATCCCCGTCGACGGCGGCTACCTGCTGCGCTGACGTCCGGCCGACCAATCATTTCAGATTTCCCCGTAATCAAAGGAGATTATGATGGCAAAATCCGATGTTCCGGAAACCGCGCCCATGAGCGAGGCGGAATACGCCGACCAGCTCAAGCGCGCCACCCTGGCCTCGAGCCTCGGCAGCGCCCTCGAATACTTCGACTTCGCGCTGTACGGCCTGTGCACCGCGCTGATCTTCAACACGTTGTTCTTCCCGCAGGACAATCCCGCCATGGCGACCGTGGCCTCCTTCGCCACCTTCGGCGTGGGCTTCATCGCAAGACCGTTCGGCGGACTCATCTTCGGCCGTCTCGGCGACATCATCGGCCGCAAGTGGGTGCTGGTCGTCACCATCATCCTCATGGGCGGCGCCTCCACCGCCATCGGCTTCCTGCCCACCTACGATTCGGTCGGCATGCTGGCCCCGATTCTGCTGGTCATCGCGCGACTGGTGCAGGGCTTCGGCGCCGGCGCCGAACAGACCGGCTCCTCGGTGCTGATGGCCGAGTATGCGCCGGTCAAGCAGCGTGGATTCTTCGCCGCACTGCCGTACATCGGCATCCAGGCCGGCAGCCTTATGGCGTCCGTCGCCTTCTTCCTGCTGACCCTCATGCCCGAGAAGCAGCTGCTGGCGTGGGGCTGGCGCATCCCGTTCCTCGCCTCGTTCCTGCTGATCCTGCTGGCCCTGTTCATTCGAATGCATCTTCGTGAATCGCCGACCTTCGTGGAGCTCAAGGCCAACGACCAGGTGGCCGAGCATCCGCTCAAGGAGCTATTCTCCACCGGCATGCCCGGCCTTGTCGCCGCGTTCGGCATGCGCATGGCCGAAAACGGCGGAAGCTACATGCTGCAGACGCTGTCGATGTCCTACGTCGTGGCCGTTGCCGGCAGCAACGCCGACAGGGGCGTGCTGTCCTGGGGCGTCGCGTTGGGTGCGCTGGTGGGCCTGTTCACGGTGCCGTTCTCCGGCGCCCTGTCCGACAGGTTCGGCCGTCGCGTGATCTACCGCGCCGGTTCGGTGTTCTTGCTGCTGTTCGCCTTCCCCGCATGGTGGCTGCTCTCCCTCGGCAACCACTACATCGCCGTCGCGGTGGTGACGCTGGGTGTCGGCTTCGGCGTCAACTTCATGCTCGGCCCGCAGTGCGCCATGTTCCCCGAACTGTTCGGCGCCCGCCACCGCTATCTCGGCGTGGCCATGGCCCGCGAGCTCTCCGCAGTGGTCGCCGGCGGCCTGGCCGGTGTGCTCGGCTCCTACATCATCGCGGTGAGCAACGCGAACTGGATGCTGATGGGCGTGTACATGACCGTGCTCGCGGCCGTCACCACACTGTCGACCTTCATGGTGCCCGAGACCGCCGGTCGGGACCTCACCCGTCTCGAGGACGCCGTCAGGCTTCCGGAAAACGAGCGCGGCGATGTCACGACCCGCGTTCCGGGGGTCGCCGACACGCTCGGCTACCAGTCCGTGGCGGCGTCGAACTGACCTCTCCGGCCGGTTCCTCTGCGCATCCACCCTATATATCCGTCGAATCCCGACATACACCCAAAGGAAACACGATATGACAACCGCAACCGCAACGAACGAAACCGGACACAAGCTGCGCGTGGTCGTGGCCGTCCCGCTGAAGGAGGAGCTCTGCAAACTGGTCGAGACCCTCGAACCCCGCGTCGAGATGGTGCGCGACCAGTCCCTGCTCAAGCCCATGCGTTGCGCCGCCGACTGGTCGGGCGATCCCGAATACCATCGCACCGAGGAGCAGCAGAAGGCATTCGACGAACTGGTGGACTCCGCCGAAGTGCTGTTCGGCATCCCCGACGTCGAACCCGCCGCGCTCGCCCGCACGGTCCGTGCCAACCCGGACCTGAAATGGGTGATGACGACGGCCGCCGGCGGCGGCAGCCAGGTCAAGGACGCGGGTCTCGCCCGCGAGGAGTTCGACCGCATCATCTTCACCACCAGTGCCGGAGTCCACGGTGGACCTCTCGCCGAGTTCGCGGTGTTCGGTCTGCTGGCGGGCGCCAAGAACCTGCCGAAACTGCTCGCCGACAAGCAGGCCAAGAACTGGCCGGGGCGCTGGGAGATGCGACAGGTCGATGAAATGACCGTGCTGGTGATGGGACTGGGCGGCATCGGCTCCGAGTGCGTGCGGCGTCTCAACGCGCTGGGTGCACGGGTGATCGGCGTCGCCGAGGGCAGCCCTCGGATTGACGGCGTCGACAAGGTGGTGACCGCCGCCGAACTGCCGCAGGTCGTGGGCGAGGCCGACGCCATCATCAACACGCTGCCGGGCACCGACCAGACGTTCCATATGCTGGGCAAGGACGTGTTCGCCAACATGAAGCCGGGCACCATCATCTCCAGCGTGGGCCGCGGCACGGTGATCGACGAATCCGAACTGCTCAAGGCCCTCGATGACGGGCGCGTGGCCTTCGCGGCCATGGACGTGTTCGAGCATGAGCCGCTCCCCGCCGACTCTCCGTTCTGGACCCATCCGCAGGTCGTGGTCAGCCCGCACACCGCTGCGTTGAGCAGCAAGGAGGAGGAGCGTATCGCCCGTCGCTTCGCGCAGGATGCCACCGCCTTCCTGGACGGCAAGCCCCTGCGCGCCGTCGTGAACACGGTGGAATTCTACTAGGCGATAGGGCCCGTGAAACGGGCGAATCGTAGATGTCGGCCCGGCGCCGGACCATGCATGACCCGCATGATCCGGCGCCGGGCCGGTTTCGTCATGATCGGCCGTACGCCGTCGCCGGTTCGGCGCGGTCATGCCAGTATGCGGCGATATGCCTCCACCAGCTGCGGCAGACGCATACGGGCGTTCGCCGGGCTGGTCGACGGCAGGGGAGTCATCGGTATGTCGATGCCGGCGGCGGCCAGCTGCGGCGCGCACAGGCGACGATAGAGCTGCGCCGCCTTGCCTCCGGTCGTGAACACATGGGTGATGCGCGAGGCGCGGATGATGGGCGCCAGGTCGTTCGGCACCGCATTGCGGATCGACGAATCGCTCGCTCCCGCGATGTCGCAGGAGGCGATGACGTCCCACAGGGCGAAACGATGCCGCAGGGCGAAGTCGCGTCGGGCCTCGGCGGTCGGTTCCGGCACCGGCTCGTCGAACAATGCGGCCATCACCGGCCAGAACCGGTTCTGCGGATGCATGTAGTAGAACGCCGCCTCACGCGATTTCGGACTTGGCATCGACCCGAGGACAAGCATGCGCGAATCCGCGTCCCACACCGGTCCGAACCCATGCTCCACATGCTGCAATTCCCGCGATTCCATGGTCTTCAGCATAATCCCAATTCACTCTTAGTACCTGAGCAGTACCCGAAACGGTTGGGCGGAAAACGAAAAGCCCTTGGAACCGTAATGATTCCAAGGGCTGAGGCGTGACCCCGGCCGGGCTCGAACCGGCGACCTTGAGATTAGAAGTCACATGCTCTATCCAGCTGAGCTACGGGGCCAAAGACAACGAAACGACATTGTAGCAACTCGCCCGCCGTTCCGCCACGTCGAACCGCCGACGTTGACGGGGCTCCGACGCCGAAGCGGATCGCCGCCAATGGAGGATTGAGGATTGCCGGAGTCGAACACCGGTCGGGTCGAACGCGGCATCGCTGGGACGGGCCAAGCCGCACGGTAGTCTGGAAATCGGATGTGCGGCGAGACGGTCGACCCGAACGAAACGGAGTAAACCATGCGACTGGCGATGATATCGAACATCGATTTCGACCACGACGACGATGACGATCTGTTCGTCATGTTCCACGGGTATGGCAACGACGAGCAGGAGATGGTGCGCATCATCGACGCCATCGAACCGGACGCCGACTACATCTCCGTGCAAGCGCCGATTCACCGCACGTATCTCGGCGGCCACGCATGGTACGACAGCGCCGGCTGGGACAACGCGCGCATCCAGGCGCAATGCTCGGCCATCGGCGACCGACTCGTCACCCTGCTTGACGCCAGCGGATTGCTCGGCCGTCGCATCGTGCTCGTCGGATTCTCGCAGGGCGGGTATCTCTCATACCGTCTGCTCGCCGACCATCCGGATGTGTTCGATGCCGCCGTACTGCTCGCGCCGTCGTTCCATGATGACGTCGTCACCGTGCCCGATCTCGCCGACGACGCCCGCCCCGATGTCTTCCTTGGCTACGGCACCCTCGACCGGCAGATTCCCGACGGGCAGAAGGCCGCCATGCGCGAGGCACTCGCACGGTTCACGCACGGCGAGGAGCATTCCTACGACGGCATGCGTCACGACGTATGCGAACGCGAGTTCGCCGACATCCGGGCCTTCCTCTCGCGGTGAAACGAATCCTCCCGACTTACTATGAGCGGGAGAACGAAAGGCGGCGGTGATGGCGGACGACTGGCGGACGCGCGTGTATGGCGGCCGAGGCGGCGGCTCGTCATTTGGAGGCGGCTCGTCGTTCGGCGCCGGTTACGGTGATATCTCCGGCTACGACGCCGACGACGATTTCGGCTACGACGGAGGCTACGGCTACGACGATGCCGCCGAAGGCGAAGGCGCCGCATACGGCCATCAGGACGAGGCCATTCCCGAGCATGTGCTGCGTGTACTCGGCGGATCGGCCTTCTACCGCGCCTACGACGTCATCTCCGGCGGACGGATGCATGCGCTGGCCTGCACCGTCGGCCGAGACTCCACCACCACGCTGACCGCCTTGGTCTCCAGCTCCTCGGGAAGCGCGTCCTATCGTGTGCGAGCGACACTGGACGAATCCCACGGCCGCGTGCTCGACTCCTCGTGCTCATGTCCCGCCTATGGTCGCTACGGTTCCGCATGCAAGCACATCATCGCGCTCATCATGCAATACAACGATTCGCCCGAATCCTTCGATCAGGACGCACCGGGCGGCACGGAGGCGGGCGGCATGACGTTGCGCCGCCGCAGAACGTCCCGAATGCTGCAGTCGTTCATGCAGCAGGAGGAGATGCGTCGGCGTCAGGAGGCACAGGAACGGCAGGTCGACCTTCTCAAGCAGGTCAGCGCGCTCGCCGATTCGGACGACGCCGTCGGTGCCGCCGGCCGAAAAGGCGCCGTCGGAATCGCCACGCTCGAACAGCATATGCCGGTGGGCAGTGTTGCGCTCCGGCCCGGCATCGGCAAATCGGAGCGTGGCAATGGATGGCTGATGCGGCTGCATATCATCGTGCCGAGCCGTGGCATCGCATACGTCGTCAAGGACATTGACGCCCTGCTGCGCGCCATCCAATGGCGGCAGTACGTGGTCTACGGCAAGAAACTCGCGTTCACGCATACGCTGGACGCCTTCGACGAACGTTCACGCGCCGTCATCGGCATATTGCGCAGGGCGGCGGATATCCGCGCCGGCATCGAATCCGTCGGCGGCGCGTCCGTCGGCCGCCGCGGCGGATATCGCGGCGGCTACCGAAGCCGTAAGCCGCAGTCCTCCGAGATGCTGCTCACCGACGCCGAAATCGCGGATCTGCTCGATCTGTACGTGGATTCGGGGCAGACCATCGATTACGCGCCCGCAGGGTATTATGCGGCGGCCATGGATGCATCCGTCGTGGACGGCGACCCCGATATGGGATTGTCGGTCGAACGCATCGACGGCTCCGACGGTGTCGGCACCGATGACGGCGGCTCCGCCGCGTCCGGTGCCGTCGTCGGCCACGGTGGCGGCTATGTTATACGGCATCGCATGAACGCGGAGGCGTTGATAATCGGCCAGCAGAGCAGTTTCGTCATCGTCCGCGCGTCGGCGGACGACATCGACGGCGGGATTCCGGTGATCCACCGGTGCAGCCGTCGGTTCGTGGAGAATCGTCGCGTCATCGACGTGCTATGCGACGACAACGACGCCGATGGACTCTATCTCGGTCCCGACGACGTGGATATATTCGCCGCGACGGTGCTGCCCTACGTCACGCCCGTACGAGGCGACGCGGCGGATCCGGCCGACACCGACGGCGCCGCGAACGCCGTCGCGCCGCAGGATTCGTCGCGAGATGAAGGCCACGGCAATGGCATCCCCATGCGTCTGCCGGACGAGCTGGCGCGGCGCAGACGCCTGCCATGCCGCATCGAAATCTATCTTGACCGCGACCTGCATGGCGTCAGCTGCGAGATGAAGGCCCGCTACGGCGACGACCGGTTCGACGTGTTCGCCGGCATCGGCCCGCATGACGCGATGCGCGACCGCGACGCCGAACGCCTTGCCGTCGAGGCGGCATTGCACTACTTCCCCCGGCCGGAAGGTCTCATCGCCCGCATTCCCGAATCCGACGACGACGCCATATGGCGGCTGCTCACCGAAGGGCTGCCCGTGCTGCGCGACCTCGGCGACGTGTTCTCCACACCCGCGTTCGACGGCCTGACCGCCGTAAGCCATCCGGTCATCAGGGTCGGTCTGTCGCTGAAATCCGATCTGGTGGAGATATCGCCGATCGCCGACGAAATCGATCCCAAGGATGTGCCCGCGCTGCTCGCCGGATACCGACGCCGCCGCAAATATCATCGCCTGTCGAACGGTGCGTTCGTGAACCTGCATGATGTGAACACGGCGGCCATCGACGACATCGCCGCCGACCTGGGACTCAAGCCCGAGGAACTGGCGGCAGGCGTCGCGGTGCCGTCATACGAGGCCTATTATCTCGACCATCAGGTCGCCGACGACGACAAGGACGAACGATTCCGCGACTACGTGAACGATCTGAAGGTCATCGACCCGGCCTCGTACGCCGTGCCGCAATCGTTGGCCGCGACGCTTCGCCCGTATCAGGTCGAGGGATTCCGTTGGCTCAGCGCCGTATGCGACAAGGGCTTCGGCGGCATCCTCGCCGACGAGATGGGCCTGGGCAAGACCGTGCAGCTGCTGTCGCTGCTCGTCGCCCGACGCGACGAATTCCGCACCGTCGGGCCGAACCTCATCGTCTGTCCGGCGTCGCTGGTCTACAACTGGGCCGCCGAATGCGCGAAGTTCGCGCCGGAGCTGTCGGTCGAGGTCGTGGCCGGAACGAAGGCCGAACGGCGGCGGATGCTCGAAACGGCGCGCGGCGGTGGGAAGTCCGGCGATTCCTCCGTCCCCGACGTGCTCATCACGTCATACGACCTGCTGCGCCGCGACATCGCCGACTACGACGGCATCGAATGCTGCTGCATGGTGTTGGACGAGGCCCAGTATGTGAAGAACCACGCGACCAAATCGTCGAAGGCCGTGCGCGCGATCGCAGCCCGTCACCGGTTCGCGCTCACCGGCACGCCGATAGAGAACCGGCTCGCCGAACTGTGGAGCATCTTCGACTTCCTCATGCCCGGCATGTTCGGCTCGTACGCGCACTTCCGCGAGCGCTTCGAAATGCCCGTATTGAGCGGTGACGAGAAGGCGCAGGCCAGGCTTCAGGCGTTCGTCGGCCCGTTCATCCTGCGCCGCCGCAAGGCCGACGTGCTGAAGGACCTGCCGGAGAAGATAGAGAACGTCATCACCGTGCGGCTGGAGGGCGAGCAGCGGCGACTGTATGCGGCGCTCGAGCAACGTCTGCGCGCCACATTGAACAAGCAGAAGGACGTGGACTTCAATGCGGGCCGGATTCAGGTGCTTGCCCAGCTGACCAGGCTGCGCCAGGCCTGCTGCGATCCACGGCTGCTGTACGCGAACTACGGCTCCGACCTGCCACAGGACGACGGCTCGGCGGACGTGGCGTCGAAGGATGCGACGGCCGTGGCGGCGGGCGGCGCCGTGAAGGCCGCGAAATCCGCGAGGCCGCCGAAATCCGCCAAGCTCGATGCCATCGAGGAGCTTGTGCTCTCGTGCCGCGACGCCGGACGCAAGATGCTCATCTTCTCCCAGTTCACGAGCTATCTGGATCTGATAGCCGAACGATTGCGCCGCGACGACGTCGCCTACGACATCATCACCGGCGCCACGCCGAAGAAGCGACGGCTCGAACTCGTGGACGCCTTCAACGCCGACGCCACCCCCGTGTTCCTTATCTCGCTCAAGGCAGGCAACACGGGGCTCAACCTCACCGGCGCCTGTGTGGTCGTGCACGCCGACCCATGGTGGAACGCCGCCGCACAGGACCAGGCCACCGACCGTGCCCATCGCATCGGACAGACGCAGGACGTGAACGTGTATCAGATCGTGGCCAAGGACACCATTGAGGAACGCATCCTGAACCTGCAGCATGGCAAGACCGACCTCGCCTCACGGTTCGTGGACGCCGCGTCGTCGTCGGGCAACGCCATATCCGCCCTCACCCGCGACGATCTGCTCGCCCTGCTGCACTAGTCGGGTGCCGGACGGGTTCTGTCTGGGCTGGTCTCATTCCGTCGTGGCGTTGGGCCTGGCGTGGTCGTAGGCGTAGTTGCCGTGGCCGAGATCCCAGTAGGTCAGCACCAATCCGCGTCCGGTCCTCTCCCCGGTCTGGCGAAGAATGTATTCCTCGTGGGATGATTCCACGCTGATGCCGATCTCCTCGCCTAGGGCGTCGGTGAACGTGAAATCGGCGTATTCGGTCTCATCGTCGTCGTCATCGGTCTCCGTATGATGCGCGAAGCTGCTGAACGTCACCGGCTTCGTGACGGGTCCCTGCTGCAACGTGCCGAACACGCCGGACAATCCCGAAAGGCCGATGGCCAGAAAGACCACGATGCCGATGCAGTGCCGTACGATGTTGCGGCGCAGCAGGCGCGAGCGCACCTGCCGCGGTTCGTGCCGGTATATGTCGTCGTGGGCCAGGCTGGGCCCCTGCACCAGCATGTGGATGATCATCCAGACCGCGAAGACCAGCGCGCTGACGAACACCACCGCATCCTGCATCACACGCTCTACGCCGAACGGCGACATCGTTCCCAACTGATATCCGGTAAGGGCCACCAGACCGAAGAAGAACAGCATCGTCGGCGGATTGAGCAGCACCGCATACCGGCGCTTCGCGTCGTACCATGCGGCATCGTCGTCGGCGTTGCCGTTGCCGCCGTCCGTCCCCTGCGCCGCCGGCGCCATATACGGCATGGTCGTCGCACCGTATGGCATGGACGACATATGCGAGGTCCGCCATTCGTGTTCCTGGGACGTCGCCATGCGTCGTACGACGGTGTAGTGCTTGTCGGCATCGTCGTTCCTATTGTTGCTGGCGTTGCCGCTGCCGGCGCTCCTGTTGGCGTTGTCTCCCCGTCGCTCTTCGACCACGTCATAGGGATTGGGCTGCGGATACCCGGGGTCCGGCTCGATGAGGTCGATGATGTCGGTGTCTTCGATCCATCGCAGGATGATATGCGTGCCCGGCGTCTTCATGAGGCGTTCGATGCGGCCGTAGACCGGCAGTTCGGCGAATTTGAGGGTGTCGCCGCGTTCGAGCCGGATCGTGTATTCGAAACGGGTCGTCGGGTCGCCGTCCGAATCCGTCGAATGGATCTCGTTGAACATCCATATGATGCCCCGTGCCGTGGTGACTCCCCGCCTGAGGAGTCTGATGTTCCTGACGGTGTAGTAGATGCAGATCGCGACCACCACGATGAGGCCGAGCATCCATACGATATCGGCGAGGGTCATCTGTCCGCCGATTCCGGAGGAGACCAGCCATGTGAAGCGGATGACGGTGTAGGCGAGCAGCGACAGCATCGCCACGATCAACATGATGGTTCGGTTCCGTAGCGTCCTCATACGGCAGGCTTCCTCTTCGTTGACGATGATTCCCTCCTTGCATTATGCCCCCGAAGCTCGGGGAGGGGTCATCGCATCGACGAGAGTTATGCCGTTGTTCACCGGTGGGGCATGTCGCCGTGCCGTGCGGACGGCTCCGCCGCGCGTTGCCGTCGGCAGGCCGTCCGCGGCCGCCGGAGCGCGGCCTCGCGGTATCATCGTGGGGTGAAGAAAGCGGTTGAAGAAGTGAAGCAGACCCCGCACGGCGTGGCGGCCACCATCGCGTCGGCGCTCGTATACGGCATGTTCCCCCTGTATTGGGCGGCGCTCGACAGCGTGTCCTCCATGAACGTGATGCTCTACCGCATCGTCACCGCGGCCGTGGTCATGGTGCTGTTCATGCTGGTCACCGGCCGCTGGGGCGGGCTCGTGGCCCATGTGAAGGCCATGTGGCGCACGCGTCGCGTGTTCTGGATGTCCGTGCTCGCCGCCGTGCTCGTCACCATCGACTGGGTCGTCTACATCTATCTCGTCTCCATCGGCCACACGTCCGAGGCCAGCGCCGCCGGCTTCCTCATCCCGCTCGTCAACATGATGCTCGCACTGCTTCTCCTGCGCGAGAGGACCAGCGCGCTCGGCATCGCGTCCATGCTCATCGCGCTCATCGGCGGCATCCTCTACGTCATCGACACCGGCAGGTTCCCCGGTCTCGCCCTCGCCATGGTGTTCAGCTACAGCGGATACTGTCTCATCAAACGCTTCGTGCCGCTCGACGCCTTCGAATCGCTGACGTTCGAGACCGGCGTGCTCACGCCGGTGGCGTTCATCGCCCTGGCCGTGCAGCCGAGGTTCGGCGTGCCCGCCGACGCCCCATGGCATGTGTGGGCGCTGCTCGCCGGATGCGGCGTGCTCACCGCCGTGCCGTTGGTGCTCACCTCGTACGGCGTCAAGCACGCGACGTTCCTCATGCTGAGCTTCACCCAGTACATCACGCCCACCATCCAGCTGCTGCTCGGCATCGTCGTGCTCGGCGAGCAGGTGCCCGCCCACCGGTTCATATCGTTCGGCGTGATCTGGCTGGCCCTGGCCGTATACTCCGTCGACCTCGTGCGGCAGCATCGCAGCCGCCTCGAACTGGGAAGAAAATAGGCCGTCGCATCGCCTTCCTTCGGCTGCCGGCCTTCTGCGCCGCTTTTGCAGAAGGCCTGCAAAAGCGGCAAAAGCCGCAATCCACTTCGGAAAACCGCCATTGGAACGACCTAATGTGCGCTGACGCACAATAATCGCGAAGGAATTGTGCAACGAATGGAAAACCGTTGCATCCGTAATGCCCGCCTCCTAGATTGACAATCGCAACAAGGAAAACCAATCAAGGAGGTTCATCATGAAGTTCGCAAAGGCATTCCAGGAGGGTCTCGCGATGGCCAGCTTCTCCAGCATGGATTACGTCAACAAGGACATGCTCGAGACCATGCGCTACGTCGCCCGTCAGATCGAAGAGGACAAGTGATCCGTCGCCGGTCATGATGCCCGCAGGCATCGGCTGGCATGAGTCATTCGGTCTTCTCTGATTCGAGGACCAGACCTTATCGATCGGAGATACGGCCAACGGCGTCCGTATATCTTCCTCTTTTTTCGTTTCTTCTTTTCTATGTTCCTTACGTTATTTACTTCAGCGTGCTCAGACGATACGTCTGCCATACGTCGCTGAGCTTCTGCCCGTTGGAGACCCGCTTCCACACGTTGAGCGCGGCCCCCGCCGCCTTGCCGCTGGCCGCACGCGCCGCCGCCGTGGGCGTGGCATGCACGGAACCGTCCTCAAGTTCGAGCCTGCCGTCGTTCGTCACCGTGGCATACCATTCCTGCCCCAGGCGCGGACGTTTCCACACCAGCTTCTCGCCGGGGACGAGCAGTCCTGCGTCGATCACCTGCATGATGGTGATGCGCCGCGAGCCCTGCGAAACCCGTCGGGCCCCTCGGGACAGCGTCTCCTCGCTCACCGACGTCAGATCCACGTCGTCGGCGTCGAAACGAATCCGCCAGTATTCGGCAAGCAGCTGCACGATCTCGTTCTGACGGCGCTCCAGCACATCGGGCGTCATGCCCGTCACCGATGTGAGTTCGGCGGTCAGCGGGAACCGACGGGAACGGGGAGCCTCGGTGATGCGCTCCATACGCGGCGTGAAGCTGTCGACGTCGGCCAGCTGCTGTTCGTTTGCCGCCGACAGCACCATGTTGCCGATGCGGTCCGTCCAATGGTCGCGCGTCGCCTCCGGCCAGGTGACGAACGACGAGTTCGGGCCGATCCTCTCCGGCAGGATTCGCACCACGTTGACGCTGCGAGGACGGACCACGGGCGAGCCGTTCCTCACGTCGTTGGCGCGCAGCAGCAGCACCTTCTTCATCGTGTCGTTCATCTGCATCTCGCCGCGCAGACGGGCCAGAGCGGTCTTGCGGTCCTCGTCGCTCACGCTGAACCCGGTCGACTTCTTCAGCTTGCGGCCATGGTCGAGGTCCTTGAGGATCTGCACCACACGCTGGCGACGCTGCGACGACGACGCCTTGCCGAGATTGTCGACGCCGGTCACGCGTTCCAGCGCGCGCAGCACCTTCACCAGCTGCTCCTGGTCCTTCTCCTCGAACGTGATGGTCTGCGGAACGCGCGAATGCCGCGCGGAATGCCGTCCGCCTTGCGGGCCTGCGTTCGCGCCCGCGTCGTTCCTCGCGGACGTCGCCGCCGTATCCGCGTCGTTCGTCGCGCTCGCCGAGCCGTTCGCTCCGAGCACGCCGACCCGCCCGATGTTGACCAACGCCCAGATCGCCACCGACTTCCATTCCGTCGTCGGGAAGTCGTCAAGCCGCACCAGCCATTCCGACACCTCCTGCGGCAGGTCATACGCGTGCGGCTGGCCGAGGATGTTCCACGCCGTCGCATACGGCACGAGGATGTTGTTGATGAACTCCACGGCCGTGTTCTTCTCCAGATACGCGTCGAATGCCTTCGACTGGAAGCCGTCGAGGATCATGCGGTGCGACTTCTTCGGCGAAATGCCCAGCAGCAGGTCGTTGAAGAACGTCTCGACGTTGTCTCCCAACGGATCGACAGCATTGTCCCAACGCCTGCCGTAGTAGTCGCGGTCCGCGATGTCGATCGCCGAGATCGCCTTCGCCTTAAGCACATCCGACGGCGTCAGCGGCATGCCTCGCATGTTCATCACATCGAAGATGCGGTGCGCGCCGGCCAGGTCGTTCGTCGTCACGATGATCATGAGCACGTTGCTCACCAGATACGAGGCGAAATACCGGCGCTCGTCGTCGGTCAGCGACGACAGCGCATCATACGCCGCCTTCGTGTTCTGCATGATGTTGCGCTGCGCGTTCGACTCCAGGTCGGTGTCGCGAAGATCGAACAGGCCCTCCAGATTGCCCTCCTGCACATAGTCGCGGAAGAACTCCGCGTCACGCTCGCGCAGGGTCAGCCTCGGTTCGGCCGCACGGCCGAACAGACGGTTGCCCTCCTCGAGAATCAGCGCATTGAGATTGTCGGACAGATCATGGTCCTTCTCCATGGCCCGCAGGATGGCGATGATGATGGTCAGCGACGTAAGGCGCTGCTGGCCGTCGATCACCTGGAACAGCCGGTTGTTCGGGTCGCCGTCGCCCACCAGAATCAGCGAACCGAGGAAATACGGATGGTCGGGATGTTCAGAGGCGTCGCGCAGGTCGTCGACTAGCTGCAGCATATGCTCGACCCGCCACGAATACGCGCGCTGGAAGGCCGGGATGACGAACTGATAATCCGTGGAAAACACCTTGCCGAGCGGCTTCTCGCTCGCATTGATCGCCATGCCGTCCCCTTCGT
The DNA here is from genome assembly GCF_010667655.1 of Bifidobacterium saimiriisciurei. GTDB lineage: Bacteria > Actinomycetota > Actinomycetes > Actinomycetales > Bifidobacteriaceae > Galliscardovia > Galliscardovia saimiriisciurei. The sequence goes on along the minus strand of NZ_WHZU01000001.1, from coordinate 247,307 downwards.
GAAACTACGCCGATGTATCCCTGCCACTATAACGCGTGCACAGCGGGCGATGCATTACCGGAACGACGCGTGTTCGTGAGATATCGTATGGAACATACGGCACAAAGGAGCGGACTCATGGAGCATCAGACCAGAACGGCGATCGAACTGCGATACTCCGGCAACGCGGCGCGCTCGCGGTCGTTGAACATCAGGTCGCTGGCGGCGTCGCTCAGCGGATTCACCGACGCCGTGGGCGAATACCGCAACATCGTGCTGCCGCTGATGAACCTCGACGCCGTCGCCGACTCCATGCGGCCGAGGAGAGGGGCGTTCGTCGCGTCGCTGGTGCTGCTCGGCGAGCCGGTCGCCATCGCGCGGGCCGCCGCGCCCGACGCCGGTGGCGGGTCCGGGCGCGGCATGGCCGATGTGACCGACGTGACGGACATCGCCGTCGGATTCATCGAGACCATCGGCATCTTCAAGGCGCGCGTGCTCACCACCGGGGACCCGATGCCGAACTCGTCGGAGCGTGCGGTCATGACGGAGGACGGCGTGGAGGTGACGTTCGCGGAGCAGGCCACGCCCGTCGTCGTGGACCATGAGGCCTATGTGGCGTCGAAATCCATTCGCCTCGCGAAGTACCTCGGCCGCGCGTTCGGCTCGTTCGCCAGCATCGACGTGGACATGGTGACGGTCTGCGCGCCCGATTCCGGCGGATCGCTGGACATCCCGTCCGGCGTGGCCCGTGCCCTGCGCGACGTGGACGACCTGGTCGAGGTGCACAAGCCGCTTATCGAGACCCGTCAGCTGCAGATCGACACCATCCAGTTCAGCTCCGACAAATGGCGGTTCAAGGACGGCGACCAGAAGTTCTATGCGCGCATCGCCGACCGGCGGTTCCTCGCGCAATGGGACCGCGGCGAGATCTCGTTCAAGAACGGCGACCGGCTCAACGCGGTCGTCCGCACCGAGCGCTCGTCGATCGGCGGCACGCTCACGTTGGGCGAGCGGTCGATTCTCAAGGTGAGCAATCCTCACGCCGTGCTCTTCCAGCCCTCCATCGACGACCTGATGGTGTAGCCGCTTCTCCACACGCTCCGGTACGCTTATGGACGTTTGTTTTCACTGCAAGCCGGCGGATTCCGGCTTGAATTCCCGTTGAAAGGCTGCTGTGCCGAAGCATATTGATATTGACGACGTTGACGATGTGACGACCGATTTTGATGACCGCTCGGATGATATGGACCATCCGGACGATATGGATGATATGGGAGGCAAGACGGACGACGACGCGCCCGCCGCCGTCTCGTTCGCCGAATTGGGCGTGCCGAAGCCGCTGGTGCGTGTGCTCGCCGCCGACGGCAAGACCACGGCGTTCCCCATCCAGGCCGATACCCTGGCCGATTCCCTCGCCGGCCGTGACCTGCTCGGCCGCGGCAAGACCGGGTCGGGCAAGACGCTTGCGTTCTCCATCCCCCTGGTCGCCCGTCTTGGCGGCGAACGCTCGTCCGGCGCCGCCGCCATGCGTGACTTCAGGCGCATCCGTAACCGCGGGGGAGCCGCGTCGGATGCGCGGCTGCCGCATCCGCGCGGCCTGGTGCTCGCCCCCACGCGCGAACTCGTCAACCAGATCGACGAGGTGATTCGTCCGCTGGCCGATGCCTACGGGTTGACGACCGTCACCATCTACGGCGGCGTGAAGCAGAGCCGACAGGTGACGGCGTTGCGCAACGGAGCCGATATCGTCGTGGCCTGCCCCGGACGTCTCGAGGACCTGCTTGGCCAGGGCCTGCTGTCGTTGGAATCCGTGCGCATCGCCGTGCTCGACGAGGCCGACGAGATGGCCGACATGGGCTTCCTCCCCGCAGTGACCCGACTGCTGGGCAAGATCGATCCGCACAGCCAGCACATGCTGTTCTCCGCCACGCTCGACCACGGTGTAGACGGGCTGGTGAAGCGCTTCCTGAAGAACGCGCGCGTGCACGCCGTGGATTCCGCCGAATCGCATGTGGACGAGATGACGCATCACGTGTTCGTCGTCACGCAGGGCAACAAGCATGAGCTGGTGCGCCAGCTGGCCTCGGGCATGGGCAAGCGCATCCTGTTCACCCGCACCAAGTACCAGGCGAAGAAGATGGCCGCCAAACTGGTGAAGGCCGGCATTCCCGCCGTCGACCTGCAGGGCAATCTTTCGCAGAACCAGCGCGACCGCCATCTCGCCGCGTTCAGCAACGGCGACGTACGCGTGCTCGTGGCCACCGACGTGGCCGCGCGCGGCGTGGACATCAGCGGCGTGGAGCTCGTGGTGCAGGTCGAGCCGCCGGCCGACCCCAAGTCGTTCCTGCATCGTTCCGGCCGCACCGCTCGCGCCGGCCATTCCGGCGACGTGGTCACGCTCGTGCTGCCCGGTCAGGAGAAGGAGGTGCGGCAGATGATGCGCCGCGCCGGCCTGCGCATCGCCTCCGTGGAGGTCACGCCCACCTCGCCCGAGGTGGAGGAGCTGGTCGGCGAGCATGCCCCGCTCGTCAATGGCTGGGAGCTGCCCAAGCCGGCGCCGCAGAAGCCTGCGGGAACCGGACGCCGTTCACGCTCTCGGAACAGGGGAGCGGCTGCCGCCGAATCCCGTGATGAATCGGAATCCCGTCGTGACTCCGGCAAGCGTGATTCCGCAAGGCGCGGCATCGACAACCGTGGCGGCGGCAAACGCGGCGCCGTGGCGCGCAACGGCGAGGAACGCCGACGCGGCAAGAACGGCGGCTCCTCCGCGCGCGGCGGTTCGCAGCAGCGCGGCGGCAACGCCAAGTCGGGTGGATTCCACCGTCATCGCAAGAAGGCCGCCCCCTTCCGCATGGCCGGCGGCAAGAAGCGGTAATCGTCTACTTCCGCCTTCCATCCCGCACGAACAGCGACAGCACGAACGCCACGCAGGACACCACGGTCGAGACGACGAACACCGCATCCACGCCATGCGCCAGGCCGGCCTCCCCCGAGCCGGCCACCGATGCGGGCAGCGTGTTCGTCGTCATCACCGTGAAATACAAGGCGATGACGATGGCGGCCATGGTCTGCCGCAGCGTGTTGTTCATCGCCGTGCCATGGGGGATGAGCGGGCCGGTCAGCTGGTTCAGCGCCGTGGTGGTCAGCGGCATGAGGCAGAACGCCACACCGGCCATCATCAACGTGAAGAACACGGCCGGATACCACGCCGGCGTGTCCGCGTGCATGCGCGACAGCGCGAACGCCGCCACGGCCACGACGGCGATGGCCGGCGGGGCAAGACGCCGGATGCCCACCTTGTCGAACAGACGTCCGGCGATGGGGTTGAACACGCCCTCGGCCACGCCGCCGCCCATGAGCAGCAGGCCGGACTGCAGGGCCGTCATACCCAGCGAATTCTGGATGAACATCGGCAGGATGTTCATCGACGTGATGAACGTGACGAACACCAGAACGACCACGGCCATCGACAGGCTGAACATCGGACGGGCGAACACGCGGAAGTTCAGCATCGGCTGCTTCAGGCGCAACTGCCGAAGAATGAACGCCGCCAACGACACCGCGCCCACGGCGATCGAGCCCAGCGTCTCCGGCGCCGTCCAGCCGTCCTGGCCGGCGAGGCTGAATCCCAGCAGCACACCGCCGAATCCCATCGTCGACAGAACGACCGACGCGATGTCGATGCTCGGGTCGGTCTGCCTGGTGACGTTGCGCACCGTCGGAACGGCGGCCGCCAGCACGGCGACTGCGATGACGATAAGCGGCACGAACAGGAACCGCCACGGCAGGAAGTCGATGATCAGGCCGGAAAGCGTCGGCCCGAGCGCCGGCGCGAACGCGATCACCAGGCCGAACCAGCCCATCGCCGTGCCGCGCTTCTCCGGCGGGAACGTAAGGAACAGCACCGTCTGCAGCAGCGGCATAAGGATGCCCGCGCCAGTGGCCTGCAGAATGCGGCCCAGCAGCAGCACGGCGAATCCGGGCGCCGCCGTGCATACGACCGTGCCGAACAGGAACATGCCGATCGCATAGAAGAACAGCTGCCGTGTGGTGAACCTCTGGATCAGGAACGCGGTGATCGGGATCATGATGCCGTTGGTGAGCATGAATCCGGTGCTCAGCCATTGCGCCGTGTTGCTGGTGATGTCGAATTCGCGCATGAGATGCGGCAGCGCCGACGTCATCAGCGTCTGGTTGAGGATGGCGGTGAAGCTGCCGACCATCATGATGACGATGGGTATGTAGCTCATGCCGTGCGTTTCGTTCGTGGTGTTCTTGGTCGATGCCGTGTCCGCCGTCATGGACGCGGCGTGCTGTGATTCTTCCGACACAGTGTCCCCTCGGTGTTCTTGTTGTTGTCAGCCATTCATCGTGGTGCGCCGGCGGGCGGATGCGGCCGAAGCCGGTCGCCGTGCGCCGGACGGGATGCCGAACCAAGCCGATTACGGACGGCCGCGTTCATCCGCGCGGTCGTAGCCCCTGCAAGAATTCAAATCTCCGACCGACATACTACCAACATCGTCGTAGCTCCGTCCTCATACGACGAAAAGGAACCGTGGAACGCGTTCGGTTCCCATTCGTTGTCGGGTCGTAAACGAACGGGAACCATGGAGGGCGTTCGGTTCCTGTCCGTTGTGGTTTTACGAACGAAGAGGAACCGTGGAACGTGTCCGGTTCCTGTTGGTTGTGTTTCCGCGAACAAACGGGAACCGCAGGGAAAGCCCGGCTCCCATCCGTCGTAAATTCCCCAACGAATGGGAACCATTACAGGGTATTCGGTTCCTGTTTGTCGTCGTTTGCGGCCCGACGGATATCCGCTTGGAGATTCGCCACAATATGGTTTTAGAGGAATGTTGACGAACGTGGATTTTCGTTGAGATTCCGGCGATATTGAAGGTGTTATCAACAATGGTGATATCCACTATTCGAGATTGGGGCGTGATGCGGTCGCGTTTGTCGGCGACGGGCGCTTCAATCGGAACCGACAATTGAACACGCATCTTCAGGGCAGGGTGAAATTCCCGATCGGCGGTATAGTCCGCGAGCATGCAGGTGCGAACCGCCATCCGGCCGGCAACGGCCGTCGGCGTTCGCGTTGAACATGTGGGAGCGAAAGCGCTCGTGAACCGGTGGGACTCCGGTACCGACAGTCATAGTCTGGATGGAAGAAGAATGCGACGGCGTCGGCACGGTCGACGCATCGGCGCGGCCGAACGGCCGTTGGGCCGATGCGAGGCCGGTATATGTTCGTGCATATCCGCACTGTCCATCGCCATCGTCATAACGCAGCCCTGAATTCCAACGGAATTCGGGGATTTTTGTTATCGGCGGCGAGAACATCGCAACGGATGTGCGACGAGACCCGACGAATGCGCCGTCGCCACGTGAAACCCTGGACATGCTCTATCGCGGTGAAAGGGGAGACGTGGACGATAGGGATTACATGTCCGTGGCGCTGAGCCACGCGAAAAAGGGCGCGGGAAAGGTCAATCCCAACCCCATGGTCGGTGCGGTCATCGTACGTGACGGCCGCATCATCGCCGTCGGCCATCACGATCACTTCGGCGGATGGCATGCCGAACGCGCCGCACTCGAGGCGGCGAAGCGCGACGGTGTCGACGTGCGCGGCGCCACCATCTACGTCACGTTGGAGCCCTGCTGCCATCAGGGCAAGCAGCCGCCGTGCTCGCAGGCACTCATCGACGCCGGGATCGCGCGCGTGGTCGTCGGCTCGGCCGACCCGAATCCGCTCGTCGCCGGCAAGGGCATCCGCCAGCTGCGCGAGGCCGGCATCGAGGTCACCGAAGACGTGCTGCGTGACGAATGCGACGCGCTCAACGAGATCTTCATGCACTACATCGTTTCCCACAAACCGTTCGTGCTGCTCAAGTACGCCATGACCGCCGACGGCAAGATCGCCACGCGGACCGGCGCCTCGCGGTGGATCACCGGCGAGGCGGCCCGCCATCGCGTGCACGAGGACCGCGGCAGGTTCGCCGCCATCATGGTCGGCGTCGGCACCGTGATCGCCGACGACCCACAGCTCACCTGCCGACTTGGCGACGGCGATGCCGGCGACGGCCGCGAGACCACCGGCCACAATCCCCTCCGCATCGTCTGCGACAGCCGCCTGCGCACGCCGCTCGACTCGGCCCTCGTGCGCACCGCGCACGACGTGCCGACCATCATCGCCACCTGCGTGCCGTGGAACGAGCCGGCCGCGAAACCCTACGCCGACGCCGGCTGCGAGGTGCTCACCATTGACGCCGACGCCGCCGGGCACGTCGACGTGAACGCGTTGGCCACCGTGCTCGGCTCGCGCGGCATCGACAGCGTGATCGTCGAAGGCGGCGCGTCGCTGGCATGGGCTGCACTGCGCGCGCGCATCGTCACGAAAATCGACGCCTATGTGGCGCCGAAGATCTTCGGCGGGGCAAGCGCGCCGACGCCGGTCGGCGGCGACGGCGTCGAAACGCCCGCCGACTGCTTCCGCCTGACGAACACGACGGTCGAAACGTTGGGCGACGACCTGCTCATCGAAGGCCTCGTCCGATACGACAACGACGACAACGACGGCAGCGAGCCGTCCGACGCCGATGACAGTGCCGAAGAGGGGGAAGACCATGTTCACGGGAATCGTTGAGGACCTCGGCGTCGTGGAGTCGGTGGTCCAGGGCGCGGATTTCGCCAAGCTCACCGTATCGTCGGATGTCGTGGTCGACGACCACACGCGCATCGGCGACAGCATCGCCGTCAACGGCGTATGCCTCACCGTCACGGCGTTGCACGGCACGTCGTTCACCGCCGACGTGATGCACGAGACGCTGCGCCGTTCGAGTCTCGGCGGCCTGCGCCGCGGCAGCCGTGTGGACGTGGAACGCGCCATGCCGGCCGACGGACGGTTCGACGGCCACATCGTCTCCGGCCACATCGACGGCACCGGCGTCATCGAATCGATACGCCCCGACGGCATCGCCACCGTATACACGATTCGCGCGCCGCGCGAGCTCATGCGGTTCATCGCCGAAAAGGGATCCATCGCCATCGAGGGCATCAGCCTGACGGTCACCTTCGCCGACGAGCGCACGTTCGGCGTGGCCATCATCCCGCATACGGCCGCGAACACCGTGCTGCCCGAACGCAAGGTCGGAGACGTGGTGAACCTCGAAACCGACCCCATCGCCAAATACGTGGCCCGGCTGCTCGGCATGGGCGGCGGCACGGCGGCCGGCGATGCCGGATCGGCCGCTTCCGGCGGCGGCTCCCATCCCGCGACCATCACCGAATCATTCCTCGCCCAACACGGGTTCTAGAGCAAAGGAAAACCATCATGACCGACATCAACAAGGGCACCGAATCCACCGCGCTCGACCCCGTCGCTCAGGCGGTGCGCGACATCGCCGCCGGCCGCATCGTCGTCGTGGCCGACGACGAGGGCCGCGAGAACGAGGGCGACCTCATCTGCGCGGCACGCTTCGCCACGCCGAAGAACATCGCGTTCATGGCCACGCACGGCCGCGGCCTCATCTGCACGCCGATGACCGCCGAACTGGCGCGGCGTCTCGACCTGCCGCCCATGTGCGCCGACAACACCGACAACCACCACACCGCGTTCACCGTCTCCATCGACCATGTGACCACGTCCACCGGCATCAGCGCCCGCGACCGTTCCGTGACCGCCATGGCCTGCATCGACCCGGACGCCAAGCCCGCCGACTTCCGCAGGCCCGGCCACATGTTCCCGCTGGTCGCCCGCCCGGGCGGCGTGCTCGAACGCAACGGCCACACCGAGGCCACCGTGGACCTGGCTCGCCTCGCCGGACTCGAGCCGTGCGGCCTGTGCTGCGAGATGATGAAGGCCGACGGCACCATGATGCGCCGCGGCGACCTCAAGGCGTTCGCCGAGGAGCATGGCCTGACCTACATCACCATCGCCCAGCTCCAGCAGTACCGCCGCGCGCACGAGTTCCCGCACACGGTCCGCCGCGTGGCCCAGGTGACGCTGCCCACCGAGCATGGCCGCTTCACCATGTTCGGCTACGAATCCGAGGACGGCGGCGAACACGTGGCGCTGGTCATGGGCGACGACATCCTCGCCGCCGCGACGGGCGGTGCCGGTACGGTCACGGAACCGGTGCTCTGCCGCATCCATTCGCAGTGCCTGACCGGCGACGTGTTCGGCTCCGAACGCTGCGACTGCGGCCCCCAGCTGCACGAAGCCATGCGTCGCATCGCCGAACGAGGCCGCGGCGTGCTGCTCTACCTCAGCCAGGAGGGCCGTGGCATCGGCCTGCTCAACAAACTGCGCACGTACGAGCTGCAGGAGCAGGGCTTCGACACGCTCGACGCCAACCTCGAGCTCGGATTCCCCGCCGACGCCCGCGAATACGAGACCGCCGCCGCGATCCTCGACGACCTCGGCATCGGCTCCATCGACCTCATGACCAACAACCCCGACAAGATCAGCCAGCTCAAGGCCGCCGGCATCGCCATCGACTCCCGCGTGCCGCTGATCATCGCGCCGAACGAATTCGACGCGAACTACCTGTCCACCAAACAACACCGCATGGGGCACCTGCTCGGCGCCCTGAACACCACCGCAAAGGAGAACTGACATGACCGTATTCGAAGGACAGCTCGTCGCCGGCGCTACGCCGGCCGCCGGAACCGACGCCAAGCCGATTCGCGTGGGCATCGTCGTCGCCCGATTCAACGAGTTCATCACGTCGAAACTGCTCTCCGGCGCACAGGACGGACTGCGTCGCCACGGCGTCGACGACGAGAACATCGACGTGGCGTGGGTGCCCGGCTCGTTCGAGATCCCCATCGCCGCCAAGCGCATGACCGCCACCGGCCGCTACGACGCCGTGATCTGCCTCGGCGCCATCATCCGCGGCAGCACCTCCCACTACGACCTCGTGTGCAACGAGACCGCCAAGGGCATCGCGCAGGTGTCGCTCGGCACCGACACCCCGGTGCTGTTCGGCGTCATCACCACCGAGAACATCGAGCAGGCCATCGAACGCGCCGGCACCAAGGCCGGCAACAAGGGCTTCGACTGCGCGCTCGGCGCCATCGAGATGATCAACGTGCTGCGCGCCATCGACGCCGGCGAGTGATTGCCCGACGGAGGATGGCCCGTGCCGTCGAATGATTCCGTTGCAGGCCATCCGCGTCATCTCTCGGCAAACCGGCCGTCCATCCGTTACAGTGGAGGAACGGATGGACGGCCGGTTCGCCGTTCATAGAAGGGAATCATCATGGGATTGTTCGATAGTCTTCGCGACCTTGCCTCGGGCGTGCTCGGCGACGCGGCCGGCAACGTACTCGGCGACGCCGCCAACGGGGTGCAAGGCGCCATCGGCGACGCGCTCGGCGGCCAGACGTTCGACCTCGGCTCGATCACCGACCTGCCGGCCGTGATCGGCGAGCACTTCAACGCCGACCAGCTCGGCGAGATCCAGAACGTCGTCGGCGACACGCTGAACGCCGACCAGCTGGGCGAACTGCAGACGCTGGCCACGGAGAACATCCCCGCCGACCAGATCGCCGACGTCGCCGGCATGATCCAGGAGCAGGGCGCCGGCCTCGCCGAAGGCGCCGGCCAGGCCGTGAGCGATGCTGCGGGCGGGGTCGACCTGGGCGCCATCGCCGAACAGGTGGGCCTGCCCGTCGACATCGTCGGCCAGATCTCCGGCCTGCTTGGCCGCTGACCGTTTGCTCACATGGCTCCCGCTGGCGGCCGTAATCCGGCGCAAAAACCCGTTTCCGGTAATTTACGGTGCTTTATGGTCGTTTTTTCGCCGAAAAACGACCATAAAGCACCGTAAATCGCGGATTTCGGGATTGACGGACCGTATGTCAGCCGTGTAACGCCTTCAGCGCCGCGTCGGCGATATCGGCGGCGGTGAGCCGGTAGCGCTTGCATAGCGCGTCCAACGGAATACGGTCCGTGACCTCCTTACGCGCTCCGAAGTTCAGCACGCGCATCGGGGAATCTCCGTAATACGAGGCGATCTTGCCGCCCCAGCCGCCTTCCAGCTGGCCGTCCTCGACGGTGACCACCACCGTGTGCCGTTCGCGCAGCACGTCCAACGTGGCCGTGTCGATCGTCGAATACTGATGCGGGTCGATGACCGTGGCCCGCACGCCGGCGTCGTCCAACGACGCGGCGGCCTTCTCGGCCAACGGATACGCATTGCCAAGACCAAGAATCGCCACCTGCGAGCCGGCCCTCGTGACCGTATACCGCGCCCACGGGTCGCCGGCGACCGACGCCGCCGCGATGTCGTCGACCGACACCTCGCCGGCCCCGCGCGACCTGCCGGCCGTTCCGCCGGCCGCGGCGGCAGCATCGCCGGCCTTCCCGTTATCGGCCTTCGTCATAGCGCCGTCATCGGTCTGCGCAACATCGGACTGCGCAACATCGGACTGCGCAACATCGGACTGCGCAACATCGGACTGCGCGCCGGCGGATTCCGCAGTGGTCGCAACGAACCGCGGATACTCTCCGCCGCGCTCGCCGGCGAGCACCGCCTCGCCCGGCATACGGATCGCCACCGGCCGCCGCGCGTCGCCGGTCGCCCACGCCAGCATCCGCAGCATCTCCTCGCCGCTCGTCGGCGCCAGACACGTCAATCCCGGCACATTGCCGAACATCACCACGTCGCCGGCGCCCGAATGCGTGTTGTCGGTGCCGGAGATGCCGCCCGAGAACACCAGCAGCGTGCCCGGCACGTTGTTCAGCGCGAACTCCTGATGAATCTCGTCGTAGGCGCGCTGGAAGAACGTGGCGCTCGTCGCCAGCACCGGCGTGCCGCCCGCCCGGGCGATGCCCGCCGCGAACGTCACCGCATGCTCCTCGGTGATGCCGGTGTCGATGTAATGCCGTCCGGCCGCCGCACGCCACTGACGTGTGATGCCGTTCGAGCCGGGCGTCGCCGGCGAGATGACCACCAGGCCGGGCTCCGCGTCGAATCGTGCGGCCAGCGCATCCATCGCCATGCCGCCGTACGTCTTCCTCGCATTCGGCCTCGCCGGCGCGGCCTCGGCCGCCGGAACGGGGTTATGCCAGTGATTGCTCTCCACGCGCCCCTCCTCGGCGGCGTCGAGCCCCTTGCCCTTCAACGTATGGATATGCACGACCGTCGCGTGGTCGCAGTCCTTCACATCTTCGAACGCCTGCACGAGGGCGGACGTATCGTTGCCGTCCGCCACATACCGGTAGTCCAATCCCATATCACGGAACAGATTGTGCGGCGACGTTCCGTTCGTCGCACGCAATTCCGCCAATCCCGCATACATGCCGCCATGGTTCTCGGCGATCGACATCTCGTTGTCGTTGAACACGATGATGAGATTGCCGTTCAGCTCCGCGGCCTCGTTCAGTCCCTCGAACGCCACCGCGCTCGACAGCGACCCGTCGCCGATCACCGCGATCACGTTGTTCCTTCCGCCCATGAGGTCACGCGCCTTCGCCATGCCGCACGCCAGCGAGACCGACGTGCCCGTATGCCCCAGCACGAACGAATCGTGTTCGCTTTCGTCGGGATTCGTGAATCCCGTCGCCGAACCGAACAGCGTCTCGTCGGTGAAGGCGAGGCGGCGGCCGGTCAGCATCTTATGCACATAGCTTTGGTGGGAGACGTCGAAGACGATGCGGTCGCGCGGCGAATCGAACACATAGTGCAGGGCGATGGTCGCCTCGACCATGCCGAGGTTGGAGCCGATATGACCGCCCTTCGCCGCGCAATACCGCAGCAGCGCGGCACGGATCTCGTCGGCGAGAGCAGGCAACTGCACCACGTACAGACGCTTCAGATCGTCAGGTCCGTCGATATGTGCCAGAAGATCGCTCATCGTGCTCCTTTGCGATAGTCATCCTCGCTGCGGGAAGGTTCCAACCGCGAAATCATAGCGGATAACACGTCGGAATGATCCGGGTTGCCGTGAATACCCCCAACATCTTCGTATAGATTCGTGCGACGCGCGTGTCCGTTCGTGTCGTCGCATGACTTCGCCGCACAATAGGACCGGCGGCCGGCCGTGTCCGTGCCGCCGTAATCGAAAGGAGAGCCGATGAGGGCCGTATACGCAAGCAACGTGAACCATGACGATCCGATGTCCGTACTGGCCGTGGGGGAGCGGCCCGAACCGCAGCCGCGCGAATACTGGTCCACGATATCCGTGAAATCCGCCACCGTGAACCACCACGACCTGTGGTCGCTGCAGGGCGTCGGCCTCTCCGACAAGCAGACGCCGATGATCCTCGGCACCGACGCCGCCGGCGTCCTCGACGACGACATCCCCGTGCGCAAGGGGCTCAAGGCCGGCGCGGAGGTCGTGCTCTACACGTTCGTCGGCACCGACGGCAACGGCGTGGCCCCCGGCGAGCGCCGCACCATCCTCTCCGAGAAGTACGCCGGCACCATGGCCGAAAAGACCTCCGTGCCCAGCGCCAACGTGTTCGCCAAGCCCGCAAACCTCACCATGGACGAGGCCGCGGCGCTCGGCACCAGCTGGCTGACCGCCTACTCGCTCGTGTTCTCCGCAGCCGGCGTCAAGCCCGGCGACACCATCCTCGTGCAGGGCGCGGGCGGCGGCGTCTCCACCGCCGCCATCATGCTCGCCCATGCGGCCGGACTCGAGGTGTTCGCAACCTCCCGCAGCGAGGAGAAGCGCGCCAAGGCGCTCGAAATCGGTGCCGACGCCGTGTTCGGGCCGGGAGAGCGTCTGCCGCGCAAGGTCGACGCCGTCATCGAATCCGTGGGCGCGGCCACATGGTCGCATTCCGTCAAGTCCGTGCGCCCCGGCGGCACCATCGCCGTCTGCGGCGCCACCACCGGCGACCAGCCCGGCGCCGAACTGACGCGCGTGTTCTTCCAGGACATCCGCGTACAGGGCGTCACCATGGGCACGCGCGACGACTTCGCCCGACTGCTACGATTCGTCGAACACGCCGACATCCATCCCGTCATCGACTCCACGTATGCGCTCGCCGACGCGCACGTCGCGTTCCGCAAGGTCCTCGACGGCGACGTCTTCGGCAAGGTCGTCCTCCACGTGTGATTCGCATTATCTGATCGGCGTCTACAACCCGCGTTTATATCGTCGTCGGTAAAACGTTGCGGTTGCAGGCGCCGTGGGTGTTTATCGGAACGCATCCCGGGACGGTTCCCGCCGACATTCCGGCCGCTAGGCTGGAAACGGTCGGAAAAGTGCAATACCCTTGGGATTCAGTATGGAACAGCGTATGCCCGTCGGCCGGTGCGAAGCACGGCGGCGGGCCCGGCGGGGAGGTAGCGACCGATGGCCGAAGAACACGATGCAGTCGAGAACGATGCGATAGTCCTTTCCAACGTCACCAAAACGGTGCTGACGGCCGACGGGCCGAAATCCCTGCTCAAGGACGTCACCCTGCATTTCGAACAGGGCGGCATCTACGGTGTCATCGGTCTTGGCGGCGCAGGCAAAAGCACGCTGCTCAAACTCATCGACGGCCGTCTGACGCCCACATCCGGCGTCGTCACCGTGCTTGGCGAGAATCTTGCGAAACTCGGCAAGCCCGCGCTCGCCCGATTCCGCACGCAGATCTCGCGGGCCGGCGTGTTCCCCGCCTTCGACGAGGAACGCACCGTGCTCGAATCCGTGGCCATCGCCGCCGGAGAGGCCGAAGACGCCGACCGTCCCGATGAGGCCGCCCGCGCCAAGGCCCTGCGTCTGCTGCGCGAGGTGAGCCTGCGCTCGCAGAGGGACGCCCATCCCTCGCAGCTTTCCGGCGGCGAACTGCAGCGTGCCGCCGTGGCCCGCGCGTTCGCGTCAAGCCCGAAGATCCTGCTGTTCGACGAGGTCACCGCCGCCCAGGACCATATCGAAGGCCGTGAGATTCTTCGCCTCATCCAGCAGTTCGCCCGTGAATCCGGCGCCACGGTGGTGCTCGCCACCCACGAGATCGCCACGGTGAAGGAGATCTGCGACCATATCGTCGTGCTCGACCGTGGCCTCGTGGTGGAGGAGGGCAGCACGTTCTCCGTGCTCGCCGACCCGCAGACCGACCAGACCCGCGTGTTCATGGAGGCGGTCTCCAGCCTTGGCAAGGTCGACGCGCTGCTCGCCGGCCACGACCCCGTGGTCGATCTACGGCCCGGCCAGAAGCTCATCCGTCTGCGCTACGTGCACGAGGATGTCTCGGAGCCCCTGGTGTCGCTGATCACCCGCAAGTTCGGCATCGACGTGAACATCATGCTTGCCGACGTGCAGATCGTGGGCAAGTACCCGATCGGCGGCATCGTGGGCGTGTTCGAGGGTCCCGAGCGCAACATCCGCGACGCCGTCGCGTTCCTGCGCTCCAAGAAGGTGCGGGTCGAGGTGCTCGCCGAGAACTGAGCCGGGGCCGTTCGGCGTTCGCCGGGGCCGTCGTCATCGCCGGGCGGATGCGTTTCCCCGGGGAACCGATGGCGTTGCCGTCTCCGCACGTCGCGGCCGGTGTTTTCCCCGCTGTTGCGTACAGTTGTATCTGTTCGGATCAACGGAGGTTAATGATGGCTGAAAACGCACCGCTCGTAGCCGTGGTAATGGGTTCTTCCAGCGACTGGGAGACGATGAAGCACGCATGCGAGATGCTCGACAAGTTCGCAGTACCGTATTCCAAGCAGGTGGTCTCCGCCCACCGCACGCCGGAGCTCATGGCCGACTTCGCCCATTCCGCGCGTAGCAAGGGCATCCACGTGATCATCGCCGGCGCCGGCGGCGCCGCCCACCTTCCCGGCATGGTCGCCGCGCAGACCACGCTGCCCGTGATCGGCGTGCCGGTGCGCTCCCACGCCCTCTCCGGCTGGGATTCGCTGCTGTCCATCGTGCAGATGCCCGGCGGCATCCCCGTCGCCACCACCGCCGTCGGCAACTCCGGCGCCACGAACGCCGGCCTGCTGGCCGTGCAGATCCTCTCGACCACCGACGAGCGTCTGGCCAAGGAGCTGCAGGAGTACCGCGACGAACTGAAGAAGAAGGTAGAGGAGTCCAATGCCCAGCTTGTCTGAGGAAACCAACGGCGCCGTCAAGATGCTGCAGCCCGGTGCCACCATCGGCATCGTCGGCGGCGGCCAGCTCGGCCGCATGATGGCCATCGTGGCCAAGTACCGCGGCTTCCGCATCGGTGTGCTCGATCCGACCCCCGACTGCCCGACCGCGCAGGTGGCCGACTTCCAGGTCGTCGGCGAATACGACGACAAGACCGCCATCCACGACCTAGCCGAGAAGTCCGACGTGCTCACCTACGAGTTCGAGAACGTCGACGCCGACTCCATCGACGAGGTGCGCCACTTGGTCGCCGCCCCGCAGGGCACTGACCTGCTGCGCGTGACCCAGGACCGCATCAACGAGAAGACGTTCATCAACAAGCACGGCATCGAAACCGCCCCGTGGCGCGAGGTCAACGACTTCGACGAGCTCGAGGCCGCCATCGACGACCTGCACTACCCGTGCGTTCTGAAGACCCGCTCCGGCGGCTACGACGGCCACGGCCAGCACGTGCTGAAGAACGACGCCGACCTCGAGAAGATCCGCGCCCGCGGCGACCGCGGCGGCGGCTTCCCGCCGAGCATCCTCGAAGGCTTCGTCGACTTCGCGTTCGAGGCGTCGATCCTGGTCTCCGGCAACGGCGAACAGTACGTGACGTTCCCGATGGTGCGCAACGACCATCGCAACAACATCCTGCACATCACCGTAGCCCCGGCCGAGGTGAGCGACGAGCTGCACGAGCAGGCCCGCGACCTCGCGCTGCGTCTGGCCAAGGGCTTCGAGCTGGCGGGCACGCTCGCCATCGAGCTGTTCATCACCAAGGACGGCCGCGTGGTCGTCAACGAGCTGGCGCCGCGTCCGCACAACTCCGGCCACTACACCATCGAGGCGTGCTCCATCGACCAGTTCGACGCGCACATCCGCGGCATCGCCGGATGGCCGCTGCCCGAGCCGAAGCTGCTCAGCCCCGCCGTCATGGTGAACGTGCTCGGCCAGCATGTGGCGCCCAGCCGCGCGCTCATCGGCGAGCATCCCGAATGGAACGTGCACGACTACGGCAAGGCGCAGGTGCGCCACAACCGCAAGATGGGCCACATCACCGTGCTCACCGACGACACCGCCCGCACCGTGGCCGACCTCGAGGCCACCGGCGTCTGGGACGACCTGAAGTAGTTCGTCTCCGGCCGCTCGCCGTTCGCCCCGGTTCCTTCCCGTCGTCATCATGCGACGAGCAGGAACCGGGGCGTTGCTTTGCATCCTGTTGGTTGGTCTGTGCCAAACAAACAGGAACCGTGGCGGCTTCTTGGTTCCCGTCCGTTGCGTATCGGCCAACGAACCGGAATCGTTCCGGCTCTCCGGTTCCCATCCGTTGCATACGGTGCGATGAATCGGAACCGGGGCGTTGCTTTGCATCCTGTCGGTTATGCGGTGCCAACAAACAGGAACCGTGGCGTGTCTTCGGTTCCCGTCCGTTGGATGGCGCTGAACGAATCGGAACGGCCTCGTATTTTTGCAACCTACCGTTATTCGGCGTCGGTTATAACGGATACATGCGTTATAACCGACGCATATGGTTCCGTAACGTCGGTTATAACGCACCGGTGCGTGAAACCCTCCGCATAATGACTCTCAGTGTCGGTTATAACGCATGCGCATGAAAAAACCGTCGCACTGGCAACGAGTCAGTTGACGGTTTTCTCTACTGAGAATCGTGAACGCGGGGAGCGAACGTTCGTTCAGCCGCGCTTCTTGACGAGGTCCTCGGAATCCTTGTCCAGCGTGGCCATGATGGCGTGCTGCGCGTCCTTCACGTAGCCGAATCCACCGGCCTTCGTGAACTCCTTCTTGGCGGCTTCGTCCTCGGTGACGGCGCGGGTCACGCGTGCGATGGCGACCAGCACATTGGGCAGCTGCGAATCGGGAGCGTCGTTGCCCAGCTCGCCGTAGAAACGAATCGTCTCCACGTCGTTCGGATTGGCGCCGTTGGTGGGAGCAGCCTTCAGTGCTTCAACAATGCCGCCGAGATATTGCTTCATTGGATACTCATTTGGAATGCTCATGGCTCCCATGGTAGAAGGGCGTACGTGGATTTCCAGTCGTCAATCGTTCTATGTGCCGCAAAGGAAAACCGCTGGAATCCGAGCGAAAACCGACCTAAAATAATACTGGTTTCGTTGCTTTTTATCTTTGAATATTTGAATATCCCGAAAACGCGAATTATGAGGTTTTGCCGCTGGCGTCGGGGAAGCGCGCCGCTCCTAATCGTTGCGATTGCGTCCCAAGCTTCCAGTGAAAACCATACTTTCGAAATACCGAGCCCACGATTGACATTTTGCTCATAGCAAGGTGTATGGAGGCGTCGAAGCGGAGTGGATTCCGAAGTGGAAGAGGGGTTCGTTGAGGGGAAATCCCGTAAAAAAGAAAAATCCCCGTAGAAAAGAAGAAGACGGACCCCGTTGTCCGCTTTCCCTCACATATTCGGCCTGACTGCTGCAATCTCTGCCGCAATTGCGCGAAGGGCGCCGAATCAACCCTTCACGTCGTATATGAACCGCCGAATCAGCGATCCTGGGCGATCTTGATGATCGTGTCGTTCATTTCGTGGTTGGAGCAGCCCATCGTGCCGGCCATCTTGGCGCTGCCGTAGAGAGCCATACCGCGAAGCATCGAATCCTTGAGAGACATGATTGCCACCTTTCATAGTGTTTCTTCATCAATTGACTTCGTTAAGGACGAAAACCCGAATCGTGATGCGCGCTATCGATGAATTCCAAATAATCCTTCGGAAATCAACGATCTTGTGTATCGCTTTCGTTGTTTTCCTTCCCAACGATTCCCAATATAGCTCTTGAAACCGGTTTCAGCAAGTCGTGCCACGATTTGTCACACGGAGTTTACCTGCGATGACGATTGTCGTGGGCAACGCGATATGGGTGCCTTGGAATCGTGTGGTGGGGAAATGAGCGGGGCGGGCGAATCAGGACGTGTTGAATCGACCTCGTGTGTTTTTGTGGTTTTAATAGTCCGGTATCGCTTGGCATTCGCTCGAAAATCAGACTGTTTGGTGTGATATGACCTCGGAAAAACCACAAAACTCGCATGGTCATGGTGGGCTGGGCCGGAAACGACGGGGGCGGCCCATTCGCTGATTGCAGAGGTACGTGTGCGATTCGGGCCCGGCCGAGGTGTAGTCTCGAACACGATTGCCATATCGCAGGGAAGGAAGCCGCACATGGATAAGCTCTTCATCGGATCGCATCTGTCGACCTCGGGCGGCTGGAAGAAGCTGCTGGAGCGTTCGCATGACGAAGGCGGCACCGCGTTCGCGTTCTTCCCGCGTTCGCCGTACGGCAAGCGTTCGAAGGCGCTGACCCCCGAAGGGGCCGCCGCGTTCGGCGAGCAGCTGGCGGCCGAGCATTACGGCCCGCTGGTCGTGCATGCTCCCTACGTCTACAACTTCGCCGGCAAGGACGCCTCCAAGCGCGCCTTCGCCATCGACGCGCTCGCCCAGGACATCCGACTGCTGGAGCCCATCGCCGCGGCCGGCCAGCGCACGTACATCAACATTCATCCCGGCTCGCATGTGGGGCAGGGGAGCGAGGCCGGCTGCCGCCTCATCGCCGACGGCCTCAACCGCGTGTTCGATGCGCTTGCCGACGACGATACCGAGGAGTCCGGCGTCATGATCCTGCTCGAGACCATGGCCGGCAAGGGCACCGAATGCGGCCGCAGCTTCGAGGAGCTTGCCTCCATCATCGACGGCGTGGAGAACAAGGCGATGATCGGCGTTACCTTCGACACCTGCCATGTGTATGATGCCGGCTACGACATTGTGAACGACCTCGACGGCGTATTGAAGCAATTTGATGACGTCGTCGGGCTGGGGCGTCTCAAGGCCATTCACGCCAACGATTCGCAGTTCGGCTTCGGATCGCATAAGGACCGTCACGCCAATATCGGCGAAGGCGAGCTCGGCCTCGGGTTCTTCCGTACGATGGTCAACGACCCGCGTATGGAAGAGTTGCCGATGATTCTTGAGACCAAAGAACTCACCGAGACCACGCATCGTGAGGAGATCGCCCTGCTGCGCGGCCTGCGCGCGGATTGACGGGAGTCGCGGGTCGGTCGCATACGGACGCGCAGCGTGGTCCCCTCTGACCTCAAAACAGAATCAACTCCTTGGGGGTTTCCATGTCGGGGGATTGCCGGGCGCATAACAAAAAAGCGGCTTCGCGCCGCTTGAATCATATTGATTTATATACGTATGTGATGAATGCGATACGCGGACGCCGTTGGCCGCATATCCTCTTATCTTCTTCTCTGTTGGGATTCCCCTAAGGCCTCCCGTGGTCATGCCTTGCGGCAGACCATGTCTATCTCGACCTCAGCTCAGCGGGCGTCTTCTTCCAGGACGGAATCGGCGATCTGCTGGTAGGTGCGGCCGTTGTAGGCGGTGAGGGAGGCGGCACCCATGAGGGCGAAGGTCTTCTTCATGCTGTTCTTGAAGCCCATGATTACTCCTTATGGCTTTGGTTGACGAATTGAATTGGTCGGGATGCCAGTCCGCGATTCAGCGGGCGTCGTTCTCGATGCTGTGGATGGTGTCGAGCATCTGCTTGCTCATCGACGGGGTGGTGGTCATGGTGGAGGCGCCGTAGAGAGCGAGGCCGCGCAGCAGGTTCTTCTTGATGTTCATTGTCATATCTCCGTTTGTTTCGTATTGATTGATGACCGGCGATTATCGCCGGGGATGTACCGTACCCGAAGTGCGGGACGGAAGGTGTTTTCAGTGGGTCGAAACTCGCTGACCGGTGTTTCAGCGGTCCATGTCGACGTGGAAGGAAGCGATTTCCTTGGGGGAGGCCGGGACGATGGTCATGTTGTCGGCGGCGTAGGCGGCGAGTCCGCGAAGAGCGCTCTTGATGTTCATTGTTGTTTCTCCTTGATCGAAAGTCTTTGTTGGTTATCTATCGCTTGCTGCTGCCGGTTCAGCGGTCCATGTCGACGTGGAAGGCCGCGATCTCCTTGACGGAGTGCGGGGCGACGACCATGTTGTCGGCGGCGTAGGAAGCGAGGTTGCGAAGGGCCTTGGTGAAGTCCATTGTGTTCTCCTTGATTGAAAAGTCTGTATTGGTTATTCGGTTATGAAAGTCTGTGGGTGAGCTCAGCGCTCGTCGCGCGCGATGTCGAGGATGGTCTCGTTGAGCTTCGTGGTGGAGATGCCGGCCATGGTGGAAGCGCCGTACAGCGCCAGACCGCGCATCATGGAATGCTTCATGTTCATGTTGTCTCCTTCATGTTTTTCGTCCGCCCTGTTTGGCTGACATGAATAACGATAGACCACCTGCGCAATTTGCGCAAGCGCTGGCGCAAATGTACCTACCGATTGGTTGGTATTGCGCCGTTTCGTCGGCGTGTCGGATTCTGTGCGATATAGCGGTCAGGTGGTATGGAATGTGGGTTTTTCGTACATGTGAGCGCTATACAAACACAATAAAAAGGCCGGGGCGTCGATGAATGACGCCCCGGCCTGGCCGATGTCCCGATGAAGTGGTCTATATCGCTTCGTCGTCCATGGTTGCCATGGGGTTGTGCGCAAGCGCAGTCACCTTGGCCGCAGCCTCGATTGAGATGTCGCCGTCCTTGGCGTCCGCCGTCCGGACGACTGCGGCCGGCTTCTTCGCCAGGCCGGGCTGCTTCGGCCGCAACGTATAGGTGAGCGCCGCTCCGGCCACATACAGCACCGCATACGTCCAGCAGATGCCGGCGATGCCGACCGTGGAAAGCAGCAGGGTGGCGATGCCAGGGCCGACGAACGTTGCTAGGCCGGCGGAGAGGTTGTACACCGAAAGCGCCGCGCCCCGCTTCTCGGGCACAAGGCTGTTCATGATGGCGGGGATCGATGCGAAGGCGCTGGTGCCGACGCCGATGAACACGGCGGCGAGCACCATCAGCGGCGCGTTCGCGCCGAACCGGCGCGGCGCGTAGTAGAACGAGAGCGCGCAGATGGCAAGCAGCGCGCAGCCGAACCAGCGCATGGGCCACACCCATCCGAAGCGGTCCATGAACCAGCCCCAGAACACGTTGAAGAACAGCATGACGATGAACACGCAGCCCCAGATGCGCATCCAGTCCTGCACGGGGAACCAGTTGTCGCCGCCGTACTGCCTGCCGCACAGATACAGCGGCATGATGACGGGGAATCCGTAGAGCAGCAGGCTGTTGATCATGCGGATGATGCCGCATACGGCGATGCCGGGGTTGTGGAACGCGATGGTCACGCCCTCGGCAAGCTCCTTGACGCGCTCCTCGTGGGTGAGCTTGGCGGCCTTGGAATCACGGGTCCTGGGCACCATGAGGAGGCACAGCAGCAGGCCGGCCACCGAGAAGGGGATGGCGAACCAGAACGTGCGGTATTCGCCCACGGCGGGGATGAGGAAGCTGGGGATGTAGGCGCCGAACACGCCGAGGCCCAGCGAGAAGCACGTCCAGAACAGTCCGGTGGCCGAGGCGAGGCGTTCGGGGCGCACCGTCTGCGCGAGCAGCACCATGAACGAGTAGATGAACAGCGGGTATCCGAATCCGCGCAGCGCATAGACGGCGAGTATGAACGGATAGACGCCGCTCGGCAGGGCGATGCCGAGGAAGACGAGATGCACGCCGATCCACCAGCAGGCGCCGATGAGCATGATGCGGCGGGCTCCGAACATCTCGGCGAGCACGCCGGCAGTCCATCCAGCGATCGCCGCGAACAGGCCGTAGACGGTGATGAGCAGCGATCCCTGCGCTGCGGAGAAGCCGTGGTCGACCATGTATTTCGTCAGAAACGTGAGTTCGAAGCCGTCGCCGGTCATGAACACGGCGACGGTGAGGAATCCCGCTATGAGTTTCTTCGGAATGCCGAACCGTTCGACGGCGGCAAGGATTTGGGTGAGCATCATTGTTCCTTCCGATGTATACCGGAGCGTCCATAGGTCTCGGGCGCGGCGTCTCAGGTGTCGTGGATCGGTGCGAAAGACGCGTGCGCTGATTCATGACTACCGTTACAGTAAGCGCTTTCCATAAGAAAAGCAAATTATTGCAACAAAAAGATTTTACTTATGGAAAATGCTTACCGATTTTCCGTGTATCAATTTTCCGTATGTGCCTGCCGCTGGTCGTCGGCGCCGTTCGGGGAAGGGGGCTTATGGATGCGGGGATATGACGCATGAGACGGCGAGAGGGCCCCGGCGTATCTGCCGGGGCCCTCTCGAGTCAGGGGAGATGATGGCGATGGTCCATCAACGATGGCCCGCCGTCATCATTGTTGGTGCCGGGTCATGCGCGGCGCCTGCGGATGACGAACGCGGTGCCCGCACCCGTCAGCAGCACCAGGGCCGTGACGAGGCCGGCGACCGCCGTGCCCGTATGGCCTAGGGCGCCGCCGTTGGTGCTGGTCTTTCCGCCGTTGTCGGCGTTGGCGTTGGAGGCGTTGGTGTTGGTCGGCTTCGGGGAGCTGCCGCCATCGGCCGCCTGCTGGCCGCTGTTTCCGGGCTTCTGCGAGCCGCCGGCATTGCCCTGCTGCTGCCCGTTGCCGGGCTTGACGGCAAGCGCCTTGTAGGCGGCGTCGAGCTCCTTGGAGGCCTGGTCCACCTGGGCCTGCGTGGTGGCGCCGTCAAGCGCCTTGCGGGCCTTGGCCAGCGCGTCCTGGAACTTCGTCCATGAGGCGTCGGTGTAGTCGCCCTGCTTCACGCCGGCGTACTTGTTGACCATCGCGATCAGGCCGGCCTTGTCCACGCCGGCGGCCTGCTTGGCCCAGCCCGCATGGAGGGTGGTGTCGCCGGTCGCCTTGGCGGTCTTGAAGTCCCATGCCTGGGTGAGCCCGGCGTCCGAGTACCAGCCGGTGAACGTGTAGCCGGCCCTGGTCGGTGCCTTGGGCTCGGAGACGGGGTCGTTCCACTGCACGGTCTGCGATGCCACCTCGGAGCCGCCGTTCGCGTCGAACTTCACGGTGATGTCGGAGGCCTGGCGCATCAGGCCGAACGAGCCCTTGACTCCGGCTGCGCCCAGCACCAGCTTCGGCGAGGTGCCGGCCGGGTCCTTGCTGCTCTTCGGGGTGATGGTCAGCTGGCGGTTGTCGTGCGAGGGGGAGCTGATGGTGGCGCCGGGGCCGCCGATGCCGGAGATCGCGAACTTCTCGTTGTCGCCGATCGTGCTGGCGGAGGCCTTGACGACCAGGTCGGCGCCGTCGGCCTCGTCGGTCACGGAGAGGTACTTGCCGTTCTGCGTGGCGAGCAGCGAGTATGTGCCGTCGGCGTTTTTGATGACCTCGAACAGCGGGGCCTTCTCCCACTTCGACGTGATGGCGAGCGTGCCGTCCTTGTTCACGGAGAAGAAGGAGTTCAGCGTCTGGTCCACGCCGCTGGGCAGCTCGTCGGAGCCGGGACGGTAGGCGTTGACCTCGTCCCACGTGTTCTGGTACCACGGCTTCTCCGAGGTGCGCAGCTGGATGAACGTGCGCGGCGTGGTGGCCTCGCCGTTGTAGTTGGTCAGCGTGGAGTAGTTGAGGAAGTCGAGCGTGCTGTAGCCTTCGGGGCGCATGGCGCGGGCGGCCTTCTCCATCCACGTGGTGTCGACGCCCTCGACGTTCCTGTAGTGGGCGTAGGCGGTCTCGAACGTCGGGGCGAGGAAGCCGCGGTAGCTCACGTTGATCCAGGTGTTGATCTTGTCCCAGTAGGCGAACGGTCCGCGCAGATGGTAGATGTTGTCGACGATGGAATAGGGCACGTCGTCATGGCCGAGGTTGTACTTGGCGTACCAGTTCATGGCCTTGGCCAGGCGGTTGTCGTACAGGCCCCACAGGCTGGCGTCTCCCTGCTTCTCGGCGGTCAGGCAGATCTGCGCCATCCAGGCGATGGGCAGCTGCGCGTGGTCCATGTCGCGGCCGGCCTCCTGGGTGACGCCCTCGTCGTTGATGTAGGCGGCGATGGAGCCGTTGACGTGGATGTCCTGATACATGGTGACGGCGCGGTTGTAGATGTGCGCGTTCTCGGTGTAGACGCCGATGGCCATCATCGTCATGATGGAGCTGTCGTCCCAGCTGCCGTTGGCGAGCATCGGGGCGCTGCCGTCGCGGATGACGGGATAGAACACGTCGAGCATCTCGTTCTTCAGGGCGGTCTGCGCGTCCTTGGTGAAGCCGGCGTAGCCGCCGTCGTAGTAGGTGACGATCTCGGCCGCGGCGAGCAGGCGGTAGGTGCCGATGCTGGCGCCGAGGATGCGGTCGCGTCCGTTGAACGCCTTGAGATGCGTCCAGTTGGTGATGGTCGCTGCGGCCTTGTCGCCGTACTTGGCCTCGCCGGTCACCGCCCAGGCGAGCGCGTTGTTGTATGCGGTCTGGGCGTCGTTGTCGAACTGGTCGCGGCGCGGGGCGTCCCAGGTGGTGTAGGAGCCGCGCCCGATCTCGGTGTAGTTCTGGCCCTTGGGGCCGTCGGTGGTGTGCGAGTCGGCCAGCAGCTTCTCGAAGTCGCCCTTCCATGGCTGTTCGCCCTTGGACACATGGGCCTTCATGGTGTCGAGGTCGGTGGCGGAAAGCGCGATGCCTGGGTGGGTGAAGTCACGCGTCTCGTTGTCGGCGACGATCTTGGACTGCGGGTCGGCCTTCTCGAATGTCACGCGATAGGGGGCCTTGTCGGGGGTGCTCGCCTCGGTGTTGAAGGTGACGAATCGGGTGCCGGAAAGCTTGGTCTGGTACTTGGCGAACGACTTGCCGTCGCTTTCGTCGCCGGGCTTGATGTCGCGCTCGGAGTTCATGTGCGTGGTGATGGCCCAGCTGCCGTCGGCGGTGTCCTGGTCCATGTAGAAGCGCTCGTTGTAGCCCACGTAGCCGGCGGTGGCGTAGATGTCGTAGACGGTCGAGCCCCAGGTGGGGTCGTCGTTGTAGTACTTGGCGGCCACCGTGTTCTTCTCACGGTAGTTCTGGATGGTCAGGTACTGGCCGGAGCGGGTGTCCTGGAAGGAGTACGTGGTGACCATGGAGCCGAAGGTCTCGGCGGGGATGGTGTCGGTTCCGGTCACGTAGTCCTGGTACTTGTACTTGTATTCGATGACGTTGAACACCGACGCCTCGGAGGCGTCCTTGGTGGAGTAGACGGCGCCGTCGTTCTGGCGAACGGCGAGGTAGCCGCCGTCGGAGCCCTTGATCCTGGCGGTCTGGATCACCGTGCCGTCGGGATCGGGCGTGACGGAGCTCGCCGTGGGCGCGCCGATGCGAGGCGTCACGGCCTCCGATGCGTTCGCCATGCTTCCGCCGGCCGCAAGCGCCGATATGGCCATGGCCGTGGAGATGGCGGCGGCGATGCCGGCCCGGCCGGCCCGTCGCCATAATGACAGCTGTGTCATTAGCATTCCCTTCCTCGGAAATAGTTGTTTTCGCCCGCGGGTCCGTTCACATGAGGCCGACGGATGACGTCGGCCGGATAGCTGCACAACAACGATGTTCATGTAAATAGTTACGAGCTTATCTGGCACTATAGCGGTCTCTATGAACATCTGCAAAAACCGCGAAACGCCGATGATTTCAACGAAATTGACAGATTGTCGAAATTTGCCCTATTCTGTAATTGTTTCGCGGTTGAAACTAGTTACATAACCCAAACCAAGGAGGGTTCGGTATGAACAAGCGTTGGATGAAGATCGCGGTGAGCGCCGTCGCCGCCGTCGGTCTGTTGGCTCCGCTCGCGGCATGCGGTGGCTCGAGCAGCGGCTCCTCGACCTCGAACGGCCCCGTGACCATCGAATGGTGGGGCTGGGACCAGGGCCAGAAGAAGCAGGCCGACGAGTTCAACAAGTCGCAGAGCAAGATCAAGGTCGTCTACAAGCAGCAGGCCTCGCAGGAGAAGGCCGAGCAGGCCCTCGTCAACGCGGTCAAGGCCGGCAACGCCCCTGACCTCACCGAGGTCAACATGGACTCCACGATCTCGCTGCTGGCCGACGGTACGCTGCAGAACGTCAAGCAGTACAACCCCGACCTGTCCAAGATCTCCAAGCAGGCCGTCGATTCCTTCACCGTCGGCGATCAGCTCGCGGTCATCCCCTACAAGGTCAGCCCGCAGTTCATGATCGTCAACCAGAAGACCCTCGACGCCGCCGGCGTCAAGGCCCCGACCACCTGGGACGAGATGATCGCCGCAGGCAAGGCCCTCAAGGCCAAGAACAAGGACATCAAGCTCATCAACCTGCCCGGTGAGGACCCGTCGCAGCTGGTGCTCATGGCCCAGCAGTTCGGCGCCAAGTGGTACTCCACCAAGGGCGACAAGTGGGTCGTCGACATCAACGGCCCGGAGACCAAGAAGGCCGCCGCCTACCTGCAGCAGATCGTCGACAACGACATGTTCTCCCAGAAGACCTACGTCGAATGGGACGCCCTGATGCAGTACTTCCAGTCCGGCAACCTCGCCACGGTCGGCACCTCCACCTGGCAGCTGTCCGCCTACCAGCAGAACTTCTCCAAGTCGCTCGGTGACTGGCACGCCGTCGCATGGCCGAAGGAATCCGCCGGCTCCGACGTCGTCACCCCGCTGAACGCGCAGGGCAACGGCGTGCCGAAGGGCGCGAAGAACCCGCAGGCCGCCGTCGAGTTCGCCACCTGGCTGGCCACCAACGACACCGCCATCAAGACCGCTGCCAACGCCCAGACCGGCTCCGGCGCCTTCCCGGCCGTCACCGACGCCAGCAAGTACGTCAAGGACTCCCTGCCCGACAAGCTGCTCGACGACAACGACGACGCCGCCAAGGTGGTCGAAGAGGCCGACAAGACCCTCGCCCCCTACACCACCGGCGTGAACTGGAGCTCCATGTTCAAGCAGCTGCAGGACCAGTGGGCGCAGTTCACCCAGAAGAAGATCACCGCCGACCAGATGCTCGACAACGTCCAGGCATGGACCGTCAAGGACCTCAAGGACAAGGGCATCAGCGTCGAATCCGCCAACTGATCCGAATCCGAGTCTGACTGAGACCTACCATCTCTCCTCCTCATAACGAATGCCGTCGGGTTTCTCCTTTCTTCCACTCGACGGCATTCCTTTTCCCGAAAACCATTCATCCCGTTCATTTCCATCGGTCATCGTCCGCTTGCCCCGACGATTCGCCGATGCACCATTCATCGTTAGGAGTTGGATTGTGAGTGCCGTAACATCTTCGGTCCACGTATCCACGGCGGCGAAGTCCTCGGCCCAGGCGCGAGAGAACAAGACGCCGTCATGGCAGAGGCGCCTCGGCTACAAGGGCGCGCTGTTCGGACTGCCGTTCTTCGTGGGCTTCCTCTTCGTCTTCATCATCCCCCTGTTCTACGCCATCTACGAAAGCCTCTTCAAGCGCCAGTCCAGCGGCCTCGGCATCGGCGAGCCCACCCTGCACTTCGCGGGCCTGAGCCAGTACGCACGGGTCATGCAGGACCACGACTTCTGGGTCGGCATGGGGCGCGTGGCCATCTACTCCGTCGTGGTCGTTCCCATCATCATGGGCTTCGCCCTGCTCGAGGCGCTGCTCATCGACACCGCCAAGGCCAAGGCCAAGAAGGCCTTCCGCTTCATCCTGCTCATCCCGTACATGGTGCCGACCATCGTCTCCACGCTGATGTGGGTGTACCTCTACTCTCCCGACATCGGCCCGCTGCGCAAGTTCTTCATGGTCTTCGGCCTCGACGTCAACTTCTTCAGCCCCGGCATGCTGTGGGTCTCCATGGCCAACCTGCTGCTGTGGACCCAGGTCGGCTTCAACATGCTGATCCTCTACGGCTCCCTCACCGCGCTCGACCCGGCTCTGCTCGAGGCCGCCCGCGTGGACGGCGCCAGCGAGCTGCGCATCGCCTGGTCCATCAAGATCCCGCAGATCAAGGGATCCCTCGTGCTCACCGGCCTGCTCTCCTTCATCGGCATGCTCCAGCTGTTCGACCAGCCGCTGCTGTTCCGCTCCGCATCGCCGCAGACCGTGACCGCCAACTTCACGCCGATCATGACCATCTACAACTACACGTTCACCGCAGGCGGCGACTACAACTACGCGGCCGCGCTCTCCGTGGTGCTCGCCATCGTCATCGGCATCCTCTCCGCACTCATCTACGGATTCTCGAACAGGAAGAAGTGATACGTTATGACATCCGCAACCGCCAATCACGCTCCCGGCAAGGGGATTAAGGGCATGGGCAACAAGCGCACCCGCCTCGGCGTGCTCATCGTGCTCATCGTCATGGCCTTCTACGCATGCGCCCCGCTGTGGTGGCTCGTCGTCTCCGTCACCAAGACCCGCGTCGACCTCTACAACACCAACGGCCTGTGGTTCGGCCACACGAACAACATCGTGCAGAACTTCCAGCAGCTGTTTACCTACGAGAACGGCCTGTTCTTCAAGTGGATGTGGAACTCCATCCTCTACGCGGGCCTCGGCTCCCTCATCTGCATGGTCATCTCGCTGGCCGCCGGCTACTCGCTGAGCAAGTTCAGGTACCCCGGCAGGGGAGTGGGCATGGGCCTCGTCATGTGCTCGTTCCTCATCCCGGCCGCACTGCTCACCATGCCGATGTACCTCATGTTCTCCGCCGTGCACATGACCGACACCATCTGGGCCGTGCTCGTGCCGTTCTTCATCAACGCGTTCGACGTCTACCTCGCCAAGGTGTACATCGACGGCTCCGTGCCCGACGAGCTGCTCGAGGCCGCCCGCGTGGACGGCGCCGGCGAGCTGTTCATCTTCGGCAAGATCGTGCTGCCGCTGCTCTCCACCCCGGCCGCCACCATCTTCATCCTCACCTTCGTGCTCAACTGGAACAACTTCTACCTGCCGATCGTGATGCTGCGCGGCTCCGACAAGTGGACGCTCTCCCTCGGCCTCTACAGCTTCATGCAGACCAAGCAGACCGCCCTGTTCGACCCGACGACCATCGCCCTCGCCGGCGCCGTGCTCTCCATCGTGCCGCTTGCCGTGGTGATGATCGCCATGCAGCGATACTGGAAGTCCGGCGTGGCGCTCGGCTCCGTCAAGGGGTGAGTGCTCCGATGTCTTCCTCCACCACATACGCTGTGCTCATCCACGGATGGGGCGGCTCCCCGAAGACCTGGGAGCCGGTGCAATGGCCCGAATCGTGGAAGGTGCTCGCCTACACGCTTCCCGGCCATGCCGAGCGTGCGCAGGAAGGGCCGTGGACCATCCCGTCCGCGGCCGAGGACCTGGCCGACTACATCCGCAGGCATGTTCCGGCCGGCGCCCGCACCCTGCTCATCGCCCACTCCATGGGAGGACAGCTGTCCATGCTGGTCAACGCCGACCACCCCGAACTCCTCGACGGGGAGGTCGTCATCGACCCCGCATACAACGGCGACGACTCGCCGGCCGACGTGGCCGGAATGCGGCGCACCCTCGACGCGTTCCGCACTGACCCGCACGGCGCCATGAACGAGTTCATCCAGGGCGCGTTCTCCAAGTACCTGCCGGCCGAAAGCCGCAGGGCCATCATGGATGACGCCGGCCGGACGAACGGCACGGCGCTCGCCGACTACTTCTCCTCCGAATACCTCGAGGACGGGTCGTTCGGCCTGCGCGGGCACACTCCGGAAGTGGCGAAGCGCCGCACGAGGCCCGTGCTCGGCTTCTACACCAGCCGGGCGCGCGGCGACTACGAGCGGGCCTGCGATCCGGACGGTCTTGACGTTGAGATCTCGCTGTGGGAATCCGATCACGGTCACTTCATGCACATGGAGGATCCGCGGCGGTTCGCCGACGAGACCGTGCGCTGGGCCGTGGAGCGCGGTCTGGCCGATGCCCCTGACGCCGATGACGCCGCCGCGCGGCGGTCGGAGTCGGCCGTGGCGGCCGTCTGACCGGAACGTCATCGAATCCGGGCAACGGAAATGTAACAAGTTTCAGTAACCATCACCTTGCTGAATGCGGCGGCGTCGACTCCTTGCGATGCCGCCGCTTTTTGTAAAGGAAATCAGTTACACTACAACATCGTTATATATACGTACGTGTGACGGTATGGTCACCACGGTGGTCGCCGTCGCATCAACGGTCATTGCAACGACGAACGGAGGGACGGTATGAGCCGCCAAGAGCAGTTTGAGGGCGACGAGTCCAGGCATCACGGTCCCGGTCCCGCCCGTACGGGCAACGTCAACATCAGGGACATCGCCGAAGC
Organism: Bifidobacterium saimiriisciurei; assembly: GCF_010667655.1. Taxonomy (GTDB): domain Bacteria; phylum Actinomycetota; class Actinomycetes; order Actinomycetales; family Bifidobacteriaceae; genus Galliscardovia; species Galliscardovia saimiriisciurei. The sequence goes on along the minus strand of NZ_WHZU01000001.1, from coordinate 217,138 downwards.
GGCCGGCGTCTCCACCGCCACCGTCTCGCGCGTGATGCGCGGAGGCGCCCGTGTCTCCGAAGCCACGCGCGCCAAGGTGCGGAAGGTCATCGAGGAACTCGGATACATCCCCAACGCGCATGCCCTGGCGCTCACCACGCCGCCCAACTCCGTCACCCTGGTCGTGGACCACATCTACGGCGGCACCTACGGCGAGATGACCGCCGGCGTGGAGCGCGAGACCGCCGACCGGAACATGACGTTCCGCCTGCAGTCCACCGGCGGCAACTGGGACGATCCCGAACCCATATTCGACAACCTGCTCTCCCAGCGGTCGCGGCTGGTCGTCCTGACCGCCAGCGACGTCATCGACGCGCCGGTCAACGGCATCCTCAACGACTACGTCGACAAGTTCGCTTCCGTCGGCACCGACGTGGTGGTGCTCGCCCGTCCCCGCATGGGCCTCGACCCGCGCATCGCCGTCGTCGACTACGCCAACGAAAGCGGCACCTACGAGATGACGAAATACATGATCTCGCTTGGCCACCGGTCGTTCATGTTCGTCGGCAGGAAGCCCGACTCCAGCGTGTTCACGGCGCGATACGAAGGCTTCCTGCGTGCATTGCACGAGGCCGGGCTCTCATACGACGACCGCATCGCCGTGCCCATCGACGACGACCGCGACAGCGTCATCGCCAACGTCATGGCCGCCTATCCCATGGTCCCCGACTGCACGGCCGTCGTGGCCGTCACCGATGCCATGGCGTTGTACACCATCGCGGCGCTGCACAAGCTCGGCAAAAGCGTGCCGGGGGACGTCTCCGTCGGCGGCTTCGACGACATGCCCTTCGCCGAGGATCTGGTCGTGCCGATGACCACCGTGCACGCCCCCTTCGCCAACATGGGACATATGGCCGTCAAACTCGGTCTCGACGGTCTCGGGCACGATGTGATCATGCCTACGCAGCTGAAAATCCGCGGTTCCGTGGGCATCGCGCCGACACGATGAGTCTCATCCGCGTCTGAGGGCCCGCGCCAGCATCATGCCGATGGCGGCGACCGCGATGGTCATGATGAGGTAGTCGATCCGCGCGCCGTCCTGCGTGGCGAGACGGTATCCCTGGGTGCCGACGGTGCCCGAACCGCTCTGGAACACGGAGATGACGGTGGCCGCCACGGTCGTGCCCACGGCCACGATGGACCCGATGGGTTTCGGAGACATGGCCTGTGTCGTCTGTATCGGTGTGCGGATTGCCGTGCGGGTCTTCGTTTCCGCCGGCGTCTGTGGCGTCCTCATGAGATACGCTCCTTTGATTTCCCCAGGAATCAATCACGAATCAGTACGGTAAGCGCTTTCCATAATAGTCGGGGCGTCGCTCGGATGATAGACTTCACCATTGGCGTGGCAATCGTTTTCCGCAGAGATGTGGCGATGTGCCGGGCGGGTATCAATCACATGTATCGATCACATGGAGGATGAACGGCGATGACGACGGATCATCAGGGCAAGGCGGCGACGCTCATGGATGTGGCCAGGGAGGCCGGCGTCTCCATCGCCACCGCGTCGCGTGCGCTCAACGGCGGCACGCGCAAGGTGCGCAAGGACTCCTACGCCAAGGTGGCGGAGGCCGCCCGGCGGCTCGACTACCGGCCCAACGCCTTCGCGCAGGCCGTGGCCAAGGGGACATCCTCGAATATCGCGCTGCTGGTCTCCGACATCTCCGACCCGTACTTCGCCGGCGTCTCGCAAGGTGTGGTCAAGGCGGCCTCCGAACGCGGCGTCGACGTTTCCATCGGCGTGGCGTCCGACGGCGCCGAGGAGCTCGAACGCATCCGCGGGTTCATCGCCTCCCGGCCGAGGGGCATCGTCATCTCGGAAAGCGAGAACGTCAACGACAACCTGCGTCAGGAGCTCGAACAGGAGCTGAAGCGCTATGCCGACGCCGGCGGGCGCGTCGTGTTCATCCTCGACCGTGACATGCCGTTCCCCGCCGTCGACGTGGGCAACGAAGAGGGCGGATACGCCATCGGGAGGCTGCTGGCGGATGCCGGATACCGTCGTCCCGTGATCCTCAAGGGCAACGACGGATACCGCTCGTCCGGACAGCGCTACAGGGGTGTGGTCAAGGCGCTTTCCGAGAGCGGGGTCGACATCGACCCCCGGGCCGTGGCCAACGGGGGATTCCGCCGTGAGACCGGTTTCGCGGTTGTGTCGCAGATGATTCGCGACCGTTTGCTGCTGCCGGGGGAGGGCGCGCTGTATGACGGCTCCGGCGCGGACTGCATCGTGGCGTTGAACGACGTGATGGCCATCGGGGCCATGACCGCGCTGCGCACCGCCGGCCTCGAACCCGGCCGGCAGATCGGCGTCACCGGATTCGGGGACATCCCCTACGCCGTGGACGTCTACCCGGCTCTGACCACCGTGCACCTGCCGTTGCAGGGCATGGGCGCCGCCGCTGTCGAGAACATTCTGCTCGGTGACGACGAATACCGGGGGCTGGGCCACCGCCTCATCTTCCTGCATGCCAAGCCCGACGTCATCCTGCGTGATTCGCTGCCTCGGCGCTAGCCGGTTTTCATCGTCCTCTTCCGGCAATCGACGCTTTTCCCGAGCTCGGTCGTCTTTTTGCAATCGTCCGAAGTCGTCGGCGCATTCGGCGGTGTATACTGGGATAGTCCGTTTTGAAACCGGTTACATAGATGTTCTCCGGTAGGGCGGAATGTGGTTCAACGAGAACGCACATCGAATCCGGCGGCGCAGCGGCCGTCGGGAGGAAGGGTACTGCATTGACGGTATTGAAGAAAGCAAGAACCATCTGCGGCGCGGCCATAGGCGTCGCGGTAAGCGGCGCGATGATGGCCGCCGTGGGACTGGCGGCCACCGGAACCGCCGCATACGCGGACACCGTGGACGACGTCATCAAGGACAACGCATGGGTCTGGGGATCCGACGCCGGCAACGCCCACGCCGACGGCGCCCTCATCGTCAAGAACGACATCGACTCCTACATGCGTCTCGATCTCTCCGGCATCAGGCCCGACGCCAAATCCGTCACACTGAACATGTCGAAGAAGAACGCCGCCAACACGCTCAAGGTGCAGCGCGCCAGCGAGAACCTGAGCAAGGACGGCGCCGACACCGACACCGCATGGAGCGAAAGCAACATCACCTGGTCCACGAAGCCGATCGCCGGCGACACCGACTCCGTGAGCGTCGACATGGCCGGCGGCAACGTCTCCTTCGGCATCGACATCACCAAGCTCGTCAACGACGCCAAGGCGGCCGGCGACAAGACCATGACCCTGCGCCTGTCCACCGAGGGCACCACCGGCTCCGACCTCTACTCCACCCGTGCCGACGACGGCAGCCTCCGGCCCTACGTGGACGCCTCCTACGCCGACGACGAAAAGCCCGTCGACCTCGCCGTGAAGACGCCGTTCTCCTCATACATCGCCAACGGCGAGACCGCACAGAAGATCGTGAACATCAGGACCGACGACGGCAAATACCTTGCGGTGAACAAGAGCACCGGCGCGGTCACCACCGTCGACTCCAAGGACAACGCCTCGCTGTTCGCCATCTACGGCTACGACTACACCGCATCCGAGTACGACGACAAGGGCGGCGCCCAGCAGACCACCTACGCCATCAAGTCGCTCGCCAACGGCAAGTACCTGACCATCCAGAACTACGGCACCGCAAAGAACCAGCCGTACTACAACATGTCCGGCAACGCCTACGAGGTCAAGGCCACCGCATCCTCCGTGCTGTGGAACGAACGCTTCTACCTGCATGAATACGCCAAGGCCGGCAAGATCGCCATCGCCACGCACCTCAACTCGCTGCGCGACGGGGCCGAAGGCGCGCAGTCCCCGGTGCAGGCCACCGACAACGGCATGACCGCCGTCGCCGGCGACCACCACGTGTACAAGTACACGTTCGAAGAGGCCCCGGCCGACCTGCTCGAAGCCCACGCCACCGTGAACGGCACCAGCGCCACCGTGCAATGGACGCCCGTCAACGGCGACGCCGACGCCGGCCACTACAGCGTGGAAGGCGCCACCGTGACCAGCGCCGACGGCGTGCTGTCCGCCACCGTCACCGGACTGAAGGCCGGCAGCCGAACCGTCACCGTCAACTACGCCGACGGCGCCGCCAAGGCCAGCGACGACGTGACCGTACGCGTGTTCAACCACCCCGGCGTCACGCTCAGCGAGCAGCAGCTCGACGCCATGAAGGAGCACGTGGCCAAGAAGGAGGACCCCTGGTACTCCGACTACCTGCGTCTGAAGAACACCGCGCCCGACAACACCGCATCCGCCGACTTCGTCGACACCCCGCAGGAGGGCGTCGGCCGCGGCGACCAGCCCGGCCACGGCAACATCGCCTACTACGAGAAGGCCAGTGCCGCAGCCTACTTCAACGCCCTGGAATGGGTCGTCACCGGTGAAAGCAAGTACGCCGACAAGACCGTCGAGATCCTCAACGGCTGGTCCGACAAGCTCGACATCCTCGACGGCCGCGACCAGATCCTCGGCGCATCCCTCTCCACCGACAAGCTCATCAACGCGGCCGAGATCGTGCGCTACTACGACGGCGGATACAGCGTCTACAAGGCCGCCGACTTCGCCAGGTTCCAGAACCTGCTGCTCAACGTCGTCTACCCGGTGATCCAGGACGGCGGCGCCCCCATGAACGCCAACGGCAACTGGGACGTGATCCCCATCAACACCATGATCGCCATCGGCGTGGCCACCGACAACGCCGAGATCTACGACAACGCCGTGAACATGTACAAGAGCCCGTACATCAACGGATCGATCGTCAACTACGTGAGCGACTGGGGCCAGACCGCCGAATCCGCACGCGACCAGGCGCACGGCCAGCTCGGCGTCGGCGCCATGGGCGACATCTGCGCCATCGCCGAACAGCAGGGCGACGACCTGTGGGGCCTGGAGAACAACAAGCTCGCCAAGGCCTACAACTGGGCCGCCCAGTACAACATGTTCAGCGGCGAAGGCGAACTCAAGGCGCAGCCGATCGACAACATCTTCGGCCGCACCGACAACTGGGCCAAGTGGAGCACGATGGAGGAGCAGGGCGTGTACCGCGGCCAGCTCCGCCCGATCTACGAGACCGCGCTTGCGCACTACTCCAAGGTGCCCGGCGTCGACACCACGTGGATGGCCAAGGCCGCCGCGGCGAGCCGTCCCGAGGGCTTCGTGCACTACGACAACCTCAACTTCGACACGCTCACCTCGTACAACGGCAAGGCGGAGAAGGCCGGCACGACCAAGCCGTACTTCCAGATCCGCACGCGCATCGCGCCGTGGTACCAGACCGCATGGAACGCCATCGCCCAGTACGGTGAGGTCCCCGAGGGCTCCAACTCCATCACCGGAGGCGTGCTGCCGAAGAACTACACCACCGAGACCACGAACTCCTACTTCACCACCCAGGCCGACGGCTCGGTGAAGGTCGCCGCCAGGCAGAAGGACGCCGACGTGTATCGTCTGGTGACCAACGCCGACGAGACCTACTCCGTGCAGGACGCGAAGACCGGCAAGTACCTGAGCGTGGGCGAGCAGGCCGCCGACGGCACCAACCCAATCACCGCCACCGCCGACAAGGTGGGCGCGAACGAGAAGTTCACCATGACCAGCTGGATCGGCATCAGCTACCTGAGCCATGACGGACGCATGGTGGAGCAGACGGTCGTCGGATCCGACGCCTCGTGCGCAACCGACAAGCCCGACGTGACCAAGTGCGCGCCGGCGCTGCGACTCGGCACCGCCGCGACCCCGGCCGCCGCAGCCGACACCAAGACCACCAACTGGCTGCAGTTCACCTACCATGATGCCGTCAAGGTGCCGGGCGACGACGAGAACACCGACAACAACAGTGGTTCGGGCTCGAACAACAGCGGCAACAACGGTTCGAGCAACAACGGTTCGACCGGCGCCAACGGCTCCAATGGCCAGAACGGCACCAAGCCCAACGGCGGCAACACCTCCGGCAACGGTTCCAACGCCGCGAACGGCAAGACCGATGCCCAGGGCAACGCCTCCGGCAACAGTGCCCGCCTCTCCCGCACCGGTGCATCCGTCATCGGCGTGACGGCGCTCGCCGTCATCGCGTTGACCGCCGGCATCGCACTGTCCCTGCGTCGTAAGGCCCAGTGATTCCCGGTGATTCCCCTGATGGACGGCTCCCGAACGGGGCCGTCCATCATTTTTCCGATTGATTATTGACAGGAGCAGGCCGTCATGATTCCGTCTTCCGATGATTCCACGATTCGTATGTATCCGGTGCCCGCAGGCGCCGTATTGCAGCACGATCTGATCGTGCGCGTGCGAACCGTCGGCGACGATGCATGGCATGAGGTGCCCACATACCGCGTGAAGGTCGATATGCACGACGTCTCCGAGGCGTCGATGGCGTACTTCGACTTCGAAGGCGTCGTGGAGGTCGAGGTCACACGTCCCGGCTGGTGGTACTGCTATACGGCGGACATCCGACCGCTTGTCTTGGGCATTGCCCCGCAAGTGGAGCCGCGGAGGGTGGCGTTCCGGCTCGACCGGCCGGCGAACCTGTCGGTGGAGCTCAACTGCGACCGTCGTCATAATCTTCATCTCTTCGCCGGCTCCATCGCGGACGTCGACGCGCTGGAACGTCCCGGCGACAAGGCCGACGTCGTCGTGGAGGGGCGCATGGACGGGCCGAATACATTGGGGCGGGATGTGCTGCTGCAACTGGAGAACATCCGCCGGGGCCGTCCTCTCGACGCCGGCTATCTCGACGGCACGCGGTTCTGCGGCGACGATGCCGACGATGTAACTGCCGATGATACGGGCGACTTCAATGAAGCCCCGTCATCCATCGAGCCCGACCGCAGACTCGTCATCCGAGTGAAGCCGGGGCATTACCTCATCGAGGACGGCGTGATGAACCTGCCGTCGCACACCACGCTGATTCTGGAAGGCGGGGCCGTGGTCGAGGGCGCGCTGCGCGTCGACTGTGCCGAGGACGTGCGCGTCATGGGCCGCGGCATCCTCCATCTCGCCGACTTCAAGCGCTTCGCCGGCACCTGCGCCATCGCCGTCGCGAATTCGCGAAACGTGGAGATCGCCGGCATCTGCTGCATCAACCCGCCGCACTACACGGTGATGCTCGGCTCGTCCCGCGACGTTGTCATCCGCGACCTCAAATCGTTCAGCTGCGAAGGATGGAGCGACGGCATCGACATGATGTCGTGCTCCGACGTGACCATCGAACGGTGCTTCCTTCGTACCTCCGACGACTGCATCGCCATCTACGGCAGCCGTTGGGAATATCGGGGCGACACCCGAAACGTCGCCGTGCGCGACTGCGTGCTGTGGTCCGACGTGGCGCATCCGACGATGATCGGCACCCACGGCGACTACCTGCATGGGGGCGACATCATCGAGAACGTGGCGTTCGAGAACATCGACGTGCTCGAACACAACGAATACCAGCCCGGATACCTCGGAGTCATGGCCATCAACGTGGGCGACGGCAACCTTGCGAGAGACATCGCCTACCGCGGCGTCCGCGTCGAATCGTTCCGCCATGGCCGCGTGTTCGACTTCCGCGTGAGGCAAAACCCCGACTACAATCCCATCCCCGGCCGCGGCGTCGAGCATGTGACGGTGGAAAACGTGGAGATCGCCGATGGTTCGGGGGAGGAGCCGTCGCTTATCGCGGGCTTCGACGGGGCGCGCATGGTGAGGAATGTGCGGTTCGTCGATGTGACGCGTGGCGGGCGCCCATGCCGCACGTTGGGCGAACTGAACGTGCATGTCGGCGAATACGCGGCCGACGTGCACGTCTGAAACGGGCGCCGCCGGCATTTCCGCATGCTTTCCCGCGTTCTGGGGGGCTTCCCTGCGCAAACCGTCGGAATGGAGACTGGTCCTCGATGATTCGACGACGGCGACGTGTCGCGTTTGCAATTCTGAAATCGGTTTCATATAATAATTCATGAAAATCGCAGAACACAGTGTTTTCAAGGCGGAAAGAGAATTGATTGTAAGAAATCAATTTCAAAAAATGACCGTCCGGTGAAACGACATTGCAAAGGAGCGTCATGTCCGAGAAATTCAACGTCGTCATGTCCATCAAGCCCGGCCTGCCCGAGAAGCTGCTGACGGAGCCCATGTGGAAGCGTCTGCACGAGATCGCCAACATCGAGCAGCACACCGAGATCACCGACTTCTCCGACCCCGCCGCGCTCGAGCGCATGAAGGACGCCGACTACCTGTGGTACGGCTGGGAGGCCCCGCAGGTCACCGCCGAGGCGCTGAACAACATGCCGAAGCTCAAGGGCATCATCGCCGCCCAGGGCGTCGCCTACAAGGGCCTGACCGACGAGGCCCGCAAGATCGCCAAGGAACGCGGCATCTTCGCCACCAACGTGCAGGCCGCCAACTCCATCCCCGTGGCCGAATACTGCCTCGGCGTGGCCCTGCTCGAAAGCAAGGACTACACGCTCTCCCAGCACCAGTACGGCGAATCCCGCGCCTACATCAACCGTGAGGTCAACTACGCCGACGCCGGCACCTACGGCAAGACCATCGGCATCGTGACCGCCACCGCGCAGATCGCCCGCGACTTCATGGAGATGCTCAAGCCGTTCGACTTCAACGTCATCGCCTGGAGCCGCCACCTCACCGACGAGGAGGCCGCCGAGTACGGCGCCAAGAAGGTCGACCTCGACACGGTGTTCCGCGAGTCCGACATCGTCTCCATCCACACGCCCGGCATCCCTCAGACCGCCGGCATGATCGGCGAGCACGAGCTCGGCCTCATGAAGGACGGCGCCCTGCTGCTCAACTCCGCCCGCGGCATCGTCATCGACCACAAGGCGCTCGAGAAGGAGCTCGTTTCCGGCCGCATCCGCGCCGTGCTCGACGTGACCGACCCGGAGGAGCCGCTGCCCGCCGACAGCCCGCTGTGGGACCTGCCGAACGTGGTGCTCACCCCGCACATCGCCGGCTCCATGGGCTGCGACCTCAACCGCATGGGCGCCTCCGTGCTCGCCGAGTTCGAGCACATCGCCGCCGGCGAGCCGCCGATCCACTTCGAAGCCAACCCGCTGGCCTGACCGGACAGGAGCGTTTCCGTCATGGATAAGAAATACGAATACGGCACCGACGAGAACCGCGCGCTGCTCAAGCGCGAGACCGAGAACCTGCTCGGCTTCGGCCACAGGTTCCCCGCGCCCGGCGGCGGCTCCGCCTGGCTCGACAACGAAGGCAACCCCGACCCCTCGCACGGCATCCAGACGTGGATCACCTGCCGTATGGCGCACGTGTACTCGCTGGGCACCCTGCTCGGCCACCCCGGTTCCGAGGAACTGGTCGACGCCGCTGTGGAAGGCCTGCTCGGCCATCTGCACGACGACGCCAACGGCGGCTGGTACCCCGAGATCACGTGGGACGGCAAGCCCGCGCCCGACAAGATCTGCTACGCCCACGCCTTCGTGATCCTCGCAGGCACGTCCGCCACGCTGATCGGCCGTCCGAAGGGCCCCGAACTGCTGGAGAAGGCGCTGGATGCCTACAACAAGCACTTCTGGGACGACGAGATCGGCCTGGCCGTGGACACGTGGAACACCGAGTTCACCAAGCTCGACCCGTACCGTGGCCTCAACGCCAACATGCACACCACCGAGGCTTTCCTCGCCGTGGCCGACGTGACCGGCGACGAGGAGTACCGCCGTCGCGCGGGACGCATCATCGACCATGTGGTGGACTGGGCCGCCAACAACGAGTGGCGCATCCCCGAGCACTTCAACGAGGACTGGCAGCCCGACCTCGACTGCAACCGCGACAAGCCCGACGACCAGTTCAAGCCGTTCGGCGCCACCCCCGGCCACGGCATCGAATGGTCGCGACTCATCACCCAGTACGCGCTGAGCTCCGACCGTGACGACGCCGGCAGGAAGGCGCTCGTCGACGCCGCCGAGCATCTGTTCAACCGCGCGCTCGAAGACGCATGGAACCGCGACGGCACCATCGGACTGGCCTACACCACCGACTGGGACGGCAACCCCGTGGTCACCGACCGCATGCACTGGACGCTCGCCGAGGCCGTCAACGCCTCCGCCACGCTCGCCAAGGTCACCGGCAAGCAGGAGTACAAGGACTGGTACGCGAGGTTCTGGCAGTACATCGACGAATACCTCGTCGACCACGAGAAGGGTTCGTGGTTCCACCAGCTCGACAAGGACAACCACGTGCTCACCACCGTGTGGCCCGGCAAGTCCGACCTGTACCACGCCACGCAGGCCACGCTCATCCCGCTGCTCGACCCGGCCGTCTCCGTCGCCCCGGCGCTGAAGGCATCGCTCGCCGCCAAGGAAGCGTGAGGCAATCGCTTACATGACTGTCGGTCATGTCAGCATGGCTTGAAATAATAAGCCACATTCCAATCGTCGGCATGGAATCTGAAATGATTTCATGCCGACGGTCATGAATGCAGTACCGCCGCCGTATGACGGCATATATCATCCAAGGAGTCCACAACCATGGCCAGGAACGCGCAACGCAGCACGCCGGTGATCAAGGACGTCGCCAAACTCGCCGGAGTCTCGGCGCCCACCGTCTCCCGATACCTCAACGGCACCGCCAACGTGAACGAGGAGAAGCGCAAGCGCATCGCGCAGGCCATCAAACTGCTCGGATACAAGCCGAGCATCGTCGCCCGCGCACTGGCGAACAAGGAGATGGACTCCGTCATGGTGTTCGCCACGAACTCCGGCACGTTCTCCACCAACATGACGAATATCGGTGTGGAACGCGGTGCGCAGTCGAAGAACTACCTGTTCGGCGTCACCACGCTGAGCGAACACCACATCGACGACGTGCAGCAGATGGTGCAGATGGCGCTCGGCTCCAACCCCGCCGGCGTCATCGTCTACGAATACGACCATGCCGGCGCCGAGGCGCTGCGCTACATCCCCGACGGCATGCCGCTGGTCATCGTCGGCGGCAACGCGGGGGAGGGCCCGTATCAGGTCATCAACTCCGAACGCGAGGGCGGCAGGGAGATGACGAAATACCTGCTCGGCCATGGCCACAAGACCGTCTATCACGTGGCGCGCGCCGAAGGCCCGAGCAGCAACACCCGCACCAACGGCTGGCGTGACGCCCTCACCGAGGCCGGCGCGCCCATTCCCGAGATTCTGCGGGTTTCGGCCGCCGATCTGCAGGAGGCCGTCGAGGCCGGTCGCGCGCTCGGCCGCCGCGACGACGTGACCGCCGTGTTCGCCGGCAACGACGAGACCGCCATCGCCGTCATCAACGGCCTGCGCGAGGAGGGGCGCAGCGTGCCCGAGGACGTGAGCGTCGTCGGATTCGACGACCGCCAGTTCGCGCCCCTGTGGAAGCCGGCGCTCACCAGCTATCGGCAGAACTTCAACGAGATGGGCGAACGCGCCTTCGCCATGCTCTACGAGCAGATCCAGGCCAAGCGCGCCGGCGAGGAGCCGCCGCAGTCGCGACTCGAGACCGTGCAGGGCCGTATGATCGTGCGCGATTCCGCGCAGTAATCCGCGCCTATAGTGGGTCCCGGAATCGTCGGAATGGCGATGGAAGGGGATATGCACGATGGAATTCAACGATGTGATTGCGCGGCGGTATGCATGCCGGAAGTATGATGCGCGGCAGGTCGCGCAATCCGATTTGGATGCGATTCTCGAGGCCGGTCGTCTGGCGCCGACGTCGGTCGACCAGCAGGAGCAGCATGTGTACGTCATCCGTTCGGCGGAGGGACTCGCCAAGGTCGACGAACTGTCGGAATGCCGGTATGGCGCGCCGACCGTGCTGATGGTCACGTACGACATGACCGACGTGTTCGAATATCCGGGCGGCAGATACGATTCCGGCGTGGAGGACGCGTCCATCGCCACCACGCAGATGATGCTCGCCGCCACGGACTGCGGCGTCGGAAGCTGCTGGGTCAACGTGTTCGACCCCGACAAGGTGCGTGAAGCGTTCGGACTGGCCGACAAGGAGCGGGTCGTTGCCATGCTCGACCTCGGCTATCCGGCCGTCGACGCCGAGCCGTCGGCGAAACACGCGCGTCGCAAGCCGATCGACAAGCTTGTCACGTACCTGTGACACGGGAGTCGTTTTCATTGTTGTTTTTCTGTTCCGTGCCAGGAAATTCTGGCACGGAACGACATTTCGTTGTGATTATTCGTTCCGTGCCATGCGTCGACGCCGGGCGTCGTGGTTTTGTATCGTGTGTGTGCACCGGTCGCTGTTTGTGCACCGGTCGCTCGACGCTATGCGTTTGTGCGTGTCATGCGCGGGATTCGCGTTGGCGTCGTACGACGGCGATTTTCGCAAAACCCGCTGTTTCGGGGCGTGGATTGGTGTACACTGAAACTGTTTTTGAAATCGGTTTCAGAAACGGCGGGGAGTCAGAAACGACGACGAGCCGCGATGGGCCGATATGGATGATATAGGGGCCGACGGAACCATATGTTTCCCAAAGCCCTGCGATACCTCAGCAACGAGGCTTAGGAAAGGAAAGCGACAATGGCTTGGGAACTGGCTGCAAGCACGCTCGGCGCGCCGTACGACACCATGGATGAACTGGCGAAGACCTTCACTGAAACCGGTGTTACGAAGATCGAGGTCGCGGTCGGCGATGAAATGAAATTCACCATGACCTCCACCGATGACGAGCTCAAGGCCATGCGCGACGAGCTCGCCGAAAAGGCCAACGTCTCCATCTTCTCCGTCGACTCCCGCGTGCAGGTGTGCAACCCCGACCGCACCGAGGACGAACTGCTCGAAAGCCTCGAACACTGCCTGCACATGGCCGACGTGCTCGGCGCCCAGTACGTGCGCGTGTTCCCGACCGCCCCGCTCGACCCGTGCTGGACCCCCGACCGCCTGCCCGGTCTCGCCCTGCCCGACGGCCAGAATCTCGCCGGCATCTCCAAGCGCGGCGCCGCCATCATCGTCAAGGCCCTGCCGCTGGCCGACAAGCTCGGCGTGCAGCCGCTGCTCGAAACCCACGACTCGCACACCAATGGCGAGCGCAACGCCATGATCCACGCCGAAATCGACCGTCTGGCCCCCGGCAACCGCGTCGGCTCCATCTGGGATCTCGCCCACCCGTGGCGCGTCGGCGAAGACCCGGTGACCACGTTCGAATACATCGGCCAGTACATCGCGAACGGCCGCGGCCTCGTGCAGATCAAGGACTGCGCGTTCCCCGGCGACCAGACCCCGGTCCTGCAGGGCACCGGCCGCGTGCCGCTGGCCAAGTGCTGCCGTCTGCTGAAGAACGGCGGCTACACCGGCCCGCTGTCGCTCGAATGGGAGCGCCGCTGGTACCCCGAGGTCGCGCCGCTCAAGGACGCGCTCGTGGCCGCGCGGAACGCCATCGACAACCTGCCGCTCGACGCCCAGCTGGCGTGAGCGTTCGCAGGGTGACGGTCGAGTAGGTGTCGTCGACTCCCCTCAGTCGGCTGCGCCGACAGCTCTCCTCAATCATGAGGGGAGCCAATAAGAGAGGCTGTCCGGCTTCCATCGGCTCCCCTCAATCATGAGGTAGCCAGAGCATGACCGGCTTCCACTGGCTCCCCTCGTCGAGGGGAGCTGTCAGTCGCAGGCTGACTGAGGGGAGGCGATTCCATAAAGGTGCATACCCATCCCACACAACACAAAAGGAACCTTTCAATGACGATTGATCCCCGTACTTACGGCGCCAAGGCGGACGGCACGACCAACGACGCCGCGGCCATCCAGCGGGCCATCGACGCATGCGCCGCGAACGGCGGCGGCACGGTCCGTCTGACCGACGGCGCGTTCCTCTCCGGCACGCTGTTCATGAAGTCGAACGTGTATCTCAACGTCGCCGCGTCGGCAAGGCTCGTCGCCAGCCCGAACATCGCCGACTACTCGCCGGACGTGCACCACAACCGCTACCGCAACGAGACGAACATCGACCGCTGCTTCATCTACGCCGAGGACGCGCACGACTTCGGTCTGATCGGCCATGGCATGATCGAGGGACAGGCCGAGGCGTTCCCCAACGAGGGCTCCATCTACCGGCCGATGATGATCCGCGTGCTGCGCTGCTCCAACGTGCACATCGAGAACCTGCGCCTGTACAACGCGGCCGCGTGGACCACCGCGTTCCTCGACAGCGAATACATCTGGGTGCGCGGCGTGGACATCAGGAACGACAAGCGCTACAACGGCGACGGCCTCGACTTCGACGGCTGCGCCCACGTGTTCGTCTCCGACTGCTACGTGCGCGGCACCGACGACAACTTCTGCCTGCAGGCCAGCAGCAAGGCGCTGCCCGTGCACGACGTCCACGTGACCAACTGCGAGTTCTCCGGCATCTGCGCCGGCATCCGCATCGGCCTGAAGTCGATCGGCGACATCCGCAACGTCACGATCAGTAACTGCACGCTCGACCGTGTGTGGCGCGAGGGCATCAAGATCGAAAGCACCGAGGGCGGCACGATCAGCGACATCAGCGTCAGCAACATCGTCATGCGCAACGTCACCCGTCCGATCTTCGTGATCCTCAACAACCGCTTCGAGCCCGACGACTACGGCACGTCCATCGAACTCGACCATGTTCCGGCCATCGGCAGGCTCGAGAACATCGACATCTCGCATCTGACGGCGGTCGACGACGAGGAGATGGCGAACACGCACATGCGTTTCACCGACGACGTGATGGGCTCGCCGCGATTCAACGGCATCCGTTTCGACGCGGCCGACGGCCATCCGATTAGCGGCGTGACGCTCAGCGACATCCGGTACACGTTCATCGGCGGCGTGAAGCAGTCCGACATCCCCGCCGGCGAATACCCGAAGGTGCTCGACCGACTGGTCGCGCCGGAAGGCAGGTCCAGCGAAAACTACTGGCCCGACTGGTCGCGCACGTCGTTCATGGACCTGCGCAACGTGGCCGACCTGCAGCTGCGGAACGTCCGGCTGCGCACGCTGCACGACGACGAACGCCCCGCGATTCTCACCGACGGCTGCGACGACATGGCCGCTGACAACATCCGCGTCAATGGAAGGTCGTGGAAGCGATATTCGTGAGGTCGCACTCCTCTCAATCCGCTGCACGGTCGGTTCCCCTCTCTGAGGGTAGCCGTCAGACGAATGTCTGACCGAGGGGAGCCGACGGCAATGATTCGACTGAAACAAGGAACACGAGGAACACATATGCGAACGATTCTTCTGCAGTCCACCGTGGGCGGGACCACGGCCGTATACCGCCGCGACGCCGAAACCGGTATCGTCGAACTGCTGCTCGTGCCGTCCGACGTGCTCGGCAACGATGGCGGTGTCGACGCGGCCCTGCGCGACGACTGCGCCGCCGAACCGCTCGTGCAGGCCAAGATCATCGGAGACGACTACCCGTTCGGCTTCTCGCAGGGGCGCACCATGCGTAACTCGCAGACCGTGGCGCGCATGGAGTTCGGCAAGCCGCGCGCACTCGCCGACGACAACGGCGTGACCACCGTGACCACGCGCATCGACGACCCGCGCGGCTGGCACTACGAACACAGGTTGACGATGACGACGAAGAGTCCGGCCGTGGAGATCCGCACGTCCGTCGTCAACGACTCCGTGGAATCGATCACGTTCGAGATGCTTTCCAGCTTCACGCTCGGCTCGCTCTCGCCGTTCGCCACCGGACTGGACCCGGAGAACCTGGCGTTGCACCGCATGCGCAGCACATGGAGCGCCGAGGGACGACTGCTCTCCCAGCCGGTCGAGGATCTGGAGCTCGAACCCAGCTGGCAGCGATTCTCCGCCAACTCCGTGCGTTTCGGCTCGGTCGGCAGCTTCCCCGTACGTGAATGGGTACCGTTCGTGGGACTGACCGATGAGCGCGCCGGCGTCACCTGGGCCGCGGCCACCACGCACGCCTCCAGCTGGCAGATCGAGGCCTACCGCCGAGACGACGGGCTGAGCCTGTCCGGCGGCATCGCCGACCGCGAATTCGGCCAGTGGACGCACGCCGTGAAGCCGGGCGAGCGCTTCGACGCGCCCAAGGCCGTCGTCGCCGTGGTCGCCGGCGACGTGAACCAGGCCGCGCAGGCCGTGGCCGGCAACGTGCGACGGTATCTCGACGTTCCCGAATCCGAGAACCACCTGCCCATCATCTTCAACGAATTCTGCTCCACCTGGGGCGTGCCCACCGAGAAGAGCGTGCTCGAACAGCTCGACGCGGTCAAGGCGCTCGGCGTGGAATACTTCGTCATCGACGCCGGATGGTTCGACGACGCCGCGTTCGAGGCGGCCAGCCGATTCGGCAAGTGGAAGGTCAGCAAGACCGCGTTCCCGCACGGTCTGAAGCCCGTCGTCGACGCGATCCACGCGGCCGGCATGAAGGCCGGCATCTGGTTCGAATTCGAGGTCGCCGGACGCCAGGAGCCCGACTGCTTCAACAAGGCCGAATGGCTGCTCACGCGAGACGGACTGCCGATCACCTCCGGCAACCGCCGCTGGTGGGACATGCGCAATCCTGAGGTCCGCGACTACCTTGCGCACAAGGTCATCGACATGTTGCGAGACAACGGATTCGACTATATGAAAGTCGACTACAACGACACCATCGGCATCGGCTGCGAGACCCCCGGCGACCCGGACGCGTCGCTGGGCGACGGCCTGTACTCGCAGGTCCAGGCGTCGCAGGACTTCTTCCGCCGCATCCGCGAGGAACTGCCGGACCTGATGATCGAGATCTGCGCGTCCGGCGGCCACCGGCTCGTGCAGTCGTTCATGGAGATCGGCGCCATGGCCAGCTTCTCCGACGCGCACGAATGCGACGAGATCCCCGTGATCGCCGCGAACATGCACCGCATGATTCTGCCGCGTCAGTCGCAGATCTGGGCCGTGGTGCGTGACGAGGAGCCGGCGAGCAAATTGCACTATCAGATCTGTTCCGGCCTGCTCGGCCGTCTCTGCTTCTCCGGCGACGCGAACGCGTTCTCCGGCGAGAAGAACGACGTGATCCACAGCGGCGTCGACTTCTACCGTGCCGCCGCGCCGACCATCGATCACGGTGCGAGCGAATGGCATGGGTCCGAACTCGGCAGCTACCGTCATCCACGCGGATGGCAGGCGATCGTGCGCCGCGGCGAGCACGGCACCGACGCGCAGGGCCGCACGCTCGTGGTGCTGCATACGTTCCACGATGCGCCGGAGAACGTGACAATCTCGCTGGACGAGGCGAACGATGGTGATGCGGATGCCGGTTTCTCCAGCGTCATCGCCCGCGCGTTCCACCGCAGCGGCATCAACGTGACGCTTGCCGACGGCACGCTGACCGTCAGCGGCCTGACCGACTTCGACGGCGTGGCCGTATTACTGTGATTTCATGACAAAGGAGTTTCCCATGACCACGATGATCCACAATCCGATCCTGCCGGGCTTCCACCCGGACTCCAGCGCCCTGCGCGTGGGCGACGACTACTACATCGCCACATCCACCTTCGAATGGTGGCCGGGCATCGACATCTACCATTCCAAGGACCTCGTCAACTGGGAGTGGGTCGCCGCGCCTGTGAACCGCGAATCCCAGGTGAACCTGCTCGGCAACTACGACTCCGGCTCCCTGTGGGCGCCGCACCTGAGCTACGCCGACGGCAAGTTCTGGCTCGTCTACACGGACGTGAAGACCTATGCGCCGTTCAAGGACACGCTCAACTACGTGATCACCGCGCCGAGCATCACCGGACCGTGGAGCGAGCCGCACTTCCTGACCGCGTCCGGCTTCGACCCGGCCATCTTCCATGACGACGACGGCCGCAAGTGGTTCCTCAACATGCTCTACGACTACCGTCCGAGCCACGAACTGTTCGCCGGCACCGTGATCCAGGAGTTCGACCCGGAGACCATGAAGCTCATCGGAGAACGCAGGCACTTCTACAAGGGCACCAAGCTCGGCGTGTGCGAGGGGCCGCAGATCCTGAAGCGCAACGGCTGGTATTACCTGCTGTGCGCGGCCGGCGGCACCGGCTACATGCACGCCGCCACCGTGGCCCGCGCCCGCACGCTCGAAGGCCCGTTCGAGGATTCGCCGTACACACCGCTGCTCACCGCGCGCGACGAGCCGACCAACCCGCTGCAGAAGTCGGGTCACTGCTGCTTCCTTCAGATCGGCGACGAATGGTACGTGACCCAGATCTGCGGCCGTCCGCTCACCGAACGCGGCAACTGCACGCTCGGCCGCGAGACCGGCATCCAGAAGATCTACTGGACCGAGGACGGCTGGCCGCGCCTGGAGAACAACACCATCAGCCCCGACCTCGACGTGCCCGCCCCGAAGATCTCGCAGGGCGTGGTGCAGAAGACGGACCACTCTGAGCGCATCGACTTCTCGGCTCTGGCCGTGCCCGCAGATGAAGCCGCGTCCGACGCCCTCTCCACCCCGCTCACCTCCGTCACCGACCCGGCCATCCCGCCGAGCCTCAAGACCCTGCGCACCGCGCTCGTTGCCGGCGAGGACTACAGCCTCACCGCCCGTCCCGGTTGGCTGCGCCTCTATGGCGGCCAGTCCCTGCGCTCGCAGCACCGGCAGAGCCTGTTCGCCCGCCGTTGGGAGCACTTCGACTTCGACGCCGAAACCGTCATCGACTTCCAGCCGAAGAACTTCCAGCAGCTTGCCGGACTGATTCTCTACTACGACACCCAGAACTGGATCTACACGTGCGTCACCTTCGACACCGAGGGCACCGACACCCGCGTGCTGCAGATCCTGCGCTGCGACCACGAGGATCTTGAGTACGGCTGCGAGCAGGTGGAGATCTCCGGCACCGACCCGGTGAAGCTGCACGTGGAGGTGCGCGGCGCCGTCGCGAAATTCTCCTACGCGCTGGGCGACGGCGAACTGAAGCCGCTCGGCGGCGACCAGCCCGCCGACCACATCAGCGACGACTATGTGGAACGCACGATCAAGGGCTGTGCGTTCACCGGCGCCATGCTCGGCATCTGTGCCCAGGACATGGACGCCCACGGCTCCCACGCCGACTTCAAATACCTCGACTACGCCGAACGGCACTGACGGCCGGTCCGTGTCGCAGGCTGCATCGCGGCCCGGCCGACAATCCTGACTGATTGATGCGCAAAGGTCGCGCATCCGATACCTCAAAGGCTTCGCACCCAATATGGTGCGAAGCCTTTTGCGTTTGGGGACTTTAGTGCTTTTCGGGAGGAGCCTCGTTGACTATGACGTTGCCATCGACGTCGTTTTTTCCCGACGAATCGCAAGATGCCGAGATATCCGCGTATTCGTGTATTCACGAACCGTGAGATATGGATGCAATAGACGATTCGATACGCGAAAATCAGGGGGCGAATCGTCTGATATCGATATATTCTGCGATTCGTGTATGGCACGAATCGTGAGATGCCGCGGTAACCGGCGAATCGTGCCGATGGAATACCCGTGTGGAAGCCGATTGCAGGCGTCATGTTGCGTAAGGCCGAGGCACGATATGGCGATTGCCGGTGCATATGCCGATTCGTGCACGGCGCGAATCATAGGAACGAATCATGAATTATGAGATGCGGCGGCAATCGATGAATCGTGTCCGGAAGTCTCATGCATATGAAAGGCGAACAGACGGATGCGCATGAAAAAACGTTCCGCATGGCTGGCAGACCATGCGGAACGCTCGAAAAGGAGGGGTGGTAAGAGTCAGATCACTTGACGCCCTTGATGCCGAACACGGAGACGGCGGCGATGGACAGCACGATGAAGCCCATCGGGAACAGTCCCATGTAGCCGAAGATGCCGATCACGGCCGCCGCCAGAAGCGGGGCGAGCATCTGGCCGATGGTGCCGGCCACGTTGAGGAAGGCCAGATCCTTGGCGGCGTTCTTCTGGTTCGGCAGCACGGAGGTCATCAGCGCCTGGTCGAGGGCGACGAAGATGCCGCCGCCGAGGCCGGAGAGCGCCACGTAGATGGTGTACATGAGCGGCGTCGGGATGAAGAACGGCAGCCAGCAGGGCACGCCCACCAGGAACACGGCCACGGCGACCGGCACCTTGATGGTCTTGAGCTTATCGGCCAGCGGGCCGGAGATCACGGCGGCGACGATGGCCATCACGAGGCTCAGCGCGGCCATGAGGCTCATCCACTTGGCGGCCGCCTCGGCCGGGGTGTGCATGTAGTCGGTCAGCGTGTACAGACGGTAGGTGCCGATGCCGCCGGGCATCATGTACATGAGGCGGGCGAGCGCGGCGAACCAGTAGTCGCGGCCGGCGTGACGCGGCGGCAGGAAGTTCGTCTTGAAGGATTCGAAGGAGAACGGCTCGCGCGGAACGTGCTTGTTCGACTTCTCCTGGCAGATGACGACGGCGAGGATCAGCGCGACGTCGGCGACGATTAGCAGGATGAACACGCCCTTGGAGACGTTGGTGATGTAGAGGGAGGCCAGCGACTGGGCGCCGTTGAGGCCGATCTGCGTGGCCACGCCGAACATGGAGCTCGCCGTGCCGCGGTACTTCGGGGCGATGAGGTCGGGCATCCACGCCATGGCGGCGGCCATGACGGCGTTGTACCACACCACGTACACGTACCATGCGCCCAGCGCGACGGTGGCGTTCGACGACGTGGCGAAGATGACGAGGCAGACGGTGGCGAGGATGCCGCCGCCGACTATCCACGGCGTGCGGGCGCCGAAGCGGGAGCGCGTCATGTCGCACAGCGCGCCGCAGATGAAGCCGGCGAACACGGAGATGAGCAGCGTGATGCTCGTGGCGCTCGCCACCATGGAGACCTTCTGGTCGGGGGCGATCATCTGGATCTTGGCCGGCAGCAGCACGGCGCTGATGCCGAAGAACGGGGCGTAGAAGCCGATGGTGCCGAAGAACTGGGCTATCGACGGCCTCCATGGGAATGAGTTCTGCTGCGCGTCGGTGACGGCGGCGTTCTTGACGTTGATGTTCATCATGCTCCTTTGCATCTGCTGCAAATCATAGGGGAAACGGGGTGGGGGATGTAGGATGTCGCCTGTATGGCATTCGCCGTCGGTCATTCCGTCGTCGACAGGCCGGACATCGGGCGTCCGGGCCATTCTCGCTGATGCGGAACCGACGATGCGAACATCATTTAGGTAACTAGTTACATCGCTGGAAAAACACGATACCATGCCTTTCCGGAGTGTCGCGACGGCGGGTTGCCATGATTTGCTTCGCCGTCGGCGTGTCGAGGCTTTGAAAACCGTTGTGCCGATTGATTTCGGAGACGTCGTATGTTTGGGAGATAAATTTTCGAAAGCGACGATTTTTCCGGCGTTTCGCGGATTATTTCTGACTTGATTTGAAACCGGTTTCAAAATGGTGTATGGTTCAAAACGACAGCAAGAAAACCGTTAAGAAGATTGCGATGACGCACAAAGTTGCTCTTGTTACTGGTGGTAAGCAGGGAATCGGTTTCGGAATCGCGAAGCGACTGATTGCCGACGGCTTCGCCGTGTCCATCCTCGATGTGTGGGACGAGCCGACCGACGTGCTCGCCGAGCTGCGTGAAGAGGCCGGCGACGACTCCCTCGTGCGTTACGTGCAGGGTTCCGTCGACAACTTCGACGATCACAAGCGCTACCTCGACGACGCCGTGAACGCCTGGGGCCGCCTCGATGTGCTCGTGAACAACGCCGGCGTCGCCCCCAAGGAGCGCAAGGACCTGCTCGAGGCCACGCCCGAAAGCTTCGACCGTGTGCTGGGCATCAACCTGCGTGGACCGTACTTCCTCACCCAGGCCTTCGCCAACCGCGTCATCGAGCTGCGCGGACCGCTCGACAAGCTCCCCGAGCCGCCGGAGCAGCCGGTCGCCACCATCATCAACATGGCGTCCACCTCCGCCGAGACGGTTTCCCTCAACCGCGGCGAGTACTGCATCTCCAAGGCCGGCGTGCACATGGCCACCTCGCTGTGGGCCGTGCGCCTCGCCCCCGAAGGCATCGTGGTCTACGAGGTGCGCCCGGGCATCATCGCCACGAGCATGACCTCCACCGTGCACGACAAGTACAACACCTTCTTCGCCAACGGCGGCGCCCCGATCGGCCGCTGGGGCAAGCCCGCCGACGTCGCCGGCGCCGTGTCCATCCTCGCCTCCGGCAACACCCCGTACTCCACCGGCGACATCATCAACGTCGACGGCGGCATGCACATCCCGGTGCTCTGACAGACCTGGCCCCTTTCGCAGGACCGACGGTCGCGCCACGGCCCGCATTCTCCTCTGTGCGGGATTCGCGGCGGCCCGGACGAAGGACATAAGGCTTTCAACCGCATATCTTGTGAGACAACTCCTCCTTTCTTTCCATGAGATTCATGCGTCTTCGTCCACGGCATTCGGCCCGACGCCCGGGAAGGGGCCACACCCACTCTTTTCCCTCCATATTCCCCCATACAACCGTTCTTCCGGACGATGAACGTCCGGCACCTCACTAAGGCACCAATATGAACGAAACCACACTCACGATCGCCGGCCACGACGTGCCGGTCGTCACCCACCAGGCCGTCGTGGTCGGTACCGGCGCCGCCGGATACTGCGCCGCGGAACGCCTGTACGACCTGGGCGTCACCGACGTGGTGCTGGTCTCCGACCACATCAACGGCGGCACCTCCCGCAACGCCGGCTCCGACAAGCAGACCTACTACAAGCTCACCCTCTCCGGCGGCGACCCCGACTCCGTGCGCGAGATGGCGCAGACCCTGTTCGAAGGCGGCGCCGTCGACGGCGACACCGCGCTCGTGGAGGCGGCCGTCTCCGCCCAGGGCTTCCTGCACCTGTGCGACCTCGGCGTGCCGTTCCCGCGCAACAAGTACGGCGAGTACATCGGCTACAAGACCGACCACGACCCCCGCCGTCGCGCCACGTCCATCGGCCCCTACACCTCCAAGTCTATGGTCGAGCATCTGCAGGCCTCGGTGGAGTCCAAGGGCATCCACACCTACGACCGCTGCCGCGTGGTCGACATCCTCACCGCCGACGACGGCAAGGGCGGCCGCAAGGTCGTCGGCCTGCTCGTGCTGCGCACCGACGTGCAGGACGGCGCCGAGGAGTCGCGCTTCCTCGTGCTGCGCACCGCCAACCTCGTCTACGCGACCGGCGGCCCTGCCGGCATCTACAGCAACCGCGTGTACCCGAACGGCCAGTGGGGTGCCTCCGGCGCCGCCTACCGTGCGGGCGTCGACGGCAAGAACCTCACCGAATGGCAGTTCGGCCTCGCCTCCACCAACCCGAAGTGGAACGTCTCCGGCACCTACATGCAGGTGCTGCCGCGCTTCGTCTCCACCGCCCAGGACGGCTCCGACGAGCGCGAGTTCCTCTCCGAGGCCATCCCGGACTACGGCCGCCAGCTCTCGCTGATCTTCCTCAAGGGCTACCAGTGGCCGTTCGACATCCGCAAGGCCCGCGACGGCAGCTCGCTCATCGACCTGCTCGTCTACCGCGAGACCGTGCTGCGCGGCCGCAAGGTGTACCTGGACTTCCGCTCCAACCCCGTGCAGCCCGAGCTCGACGCCTCCAAGCTCGACAAGGAGGCCTACGAGTACCTCGAGCAGGCCGGCGCGCTGACCGGCACCCCCATCGAGCGCCTGCGCCACATGAACGAGCCCGCCTACCAGTTCTATCTGGAGAAGAACCCGGGCGTCGACCTCGAGAAGGAGATGCTGCGCATCGACCTGTGCGCCCAGCACAACAACGGAGGACTGGTCATGGACGCCTGGTGGCGCTCCAACGTCGAAGGCATGTTCCCGATCGGCGAGGCCGACGGCGTGCACGGCGTGTACCGTCCCGGCGGCACCGGCCTCAACGCCGGTCAGGTCGCCGCCATCCGCGCCGCGACGTACATCGCCGCCCGCCGTGCCGATGCCGCCACCCTCGACGACGCCGCGTTCGAGGCCGCCGTCGCGAACCGCGCGAAGGAGGACTTCGACCTGTTCGACACCGCCACCGCGCGCGCCGAGCAGAGCGGTTCCGAGAATGTGCACCAGTACATGAAGGACGTGCAGGAGCTCATGAGCGCCAAGGCCGGCCCCGTCCGCCAGAAGGACGAGGTCGAGGCCGCATACCGCCAGGTGGGCGAATGGCTCGACGAATACGAAAGCACCGTGAGCGCCAACGCCGGCTCCCGCCGCAGCGTCGACCGCCTGTTCCTCGTGCGCGACATCCTCACCACCGCCTACGTGTACCTCGGCGCCATGGCCGAATACGCCGACCACGCCGGCAACACCTCCCGCGGTTCCGTGCTCTACACGAACCCCGAAGGCGAACTGCCGGTCAAGGGCTACGGCGACGACCCCGACACCCCGCTCGACATGGAGGACATCTTCCGCTTCAAGCTCGACGGCGGCGCCTACAACGGCGTGACCCAGGAGACGAAGTTCAGCCAGGACTCCGACACCCAGGCCAACGGCACCGTCTCCTGCAGCTGGCGACCGGTGCACCCGATTCCCGAGGACGACGACTTCTTCGAGAACGTCTGGCGCTCCTACCGCGAGAACGGCAACATCGACTGATTCCGCAGGATCCCGGCTCCCCCCAACCATGAGGGGAGCCACCAATACCAATACGCATATCGTCAATCAATCAAACACAACACAATCCCGAAAGGAACAACCATCATGGCAGATAAGACTCTGGGCGTGATTCTCAATGGCGCGACCGGCCGCATGGGCTATCGCCAGCATCTCGTGCGCTCCATCCTCCCGATCATCGAGCAGGGCGGCGTCGAACTCTCCGACGGCTCCCGCGTGCAGCTCGACCCAATCCTGGTCGGTCGTCACGAGGACAAGCTCAAGGCCGTCTCCGAAAAGCACGGCGGCATCAAGTACACCACCGACCTCGACTCGGTCCTCGCCGACGACAAGTACCCGCTGTACGCCGACTTCCTCGTCACATCCGCCCGCGTGGCCGCCATCGAAAAGGCCATCAAGGCTGGCAAGAAGGCCGTCTACACCGAGAAGCCCATCGCCGAGACCCTCGAGGACGCCGTCGAACTCGTCAAGCTCGGCAAGGAGCACGACGTCGTCTCCGGCGTGGTACACGACAAGCTGTTCCTGCCCGGCTTCCTCAAGCTGCGCCGCCTCATCGATTCCGGCTTCTTCGGCCGCATCCTCTCCGTGCACGGCGAGTTCGGCTACTGGGTGTTCGAAGGCGACTGGCACAAGTCTCAGCGCCCCAGCTGGAACTACAAGAAGGAGCAGGGCGGCGGCATGATCTCCGACATGTTCCCGCACTGGAACTACATCATCGAGAACCTCTTCGGCCGCATCACCGACGTCTACGCCGACGCCAAGACCGAGATTCCCGACCGCTGGGACGAGCAGGGCAACCACTATGACGCCACCGCCGAGGACGCCGCCTACGCCGTGTTCAACACCGTCAACGGCATCACCGTGCAGATGAACTCCTCCTGGAACACCCGCGTCTTCCGCGACGAACTCGTCGAGTTCCAGGTGGACGGCACGCTCGGCTCCGCGGTCATCGGCCTGTTCACCGCCAAGATTCAGGCCCGCCCGGCCACGCCGCTCGCCTTCTGGAACCCGGACGTCCCGGATCCGCACAACTACTGGGACAACTGGCAGGAGATCGCCACCGACGAGCAGTTCGAGAACGGCTTCAAGGCCCAGTGGGAGGAGTACATCCGCGCCCTCGTCGAGCACAAGCCCTACCCGTACGACTTCGAATCCGGCGCCCGCGGCGTGCGTCTGGCCAACCTCGGCTACGAAAGCGCCAAGGAAGGCCGCAAGATCGAGGTCCCCGAAAACCTGCTGTGACCCGGTCGGTATCCTCGCGGAAGCATACGGAAGCATTGAAGCACTAAGGAAGCATCAATCATGACCAATCCGATTCTTTCCATGAACCAGGCCACCATCAAGTACGCGGACCTCAAGACCGCGCTTGACGTGTGCTCGGCCGCCGGCTACCAGAGCATCGGCCTGTGGCGCGAACCCGTCGAGGCCGTCGGCCTCGAAACCGCCGTCCAGATGGTGAAGGACTCTGGCCTGCGCGTCTCCACGATGTGCCGCGGCGGCTTCTTCACCATGGAGGAGGGGCCCGCCCGCCGCGCCTCCATCGACGACAACCGCAAGCTCATCGAGGAGACCGCCGCGCTCGACTGCCACGTGCTCGTGCTCGTCGTCGGCGGCCTGCCCGAAGGCTCCAAGGACCTCACCGGCGCGCGCCTGCGCATCGGCGAGGCGCTCGCCGAGCTTGAGAAGGACGCCCTCGACGCCGGCGTGACGCTCGCCATCGAGCCGCTGCATCCGATGTACTGCACCGACCGTGCCTGCGTCTCCACGCTCGGCCAGGCGCTTGACATCGCCGCGCCGTTCAATCCGAAGGCCGTCGGCGTGACCGTCGACACCTTCCACATCTTCTGGGACCCGCAGGTGCAGGAATCCATCGCCCGCGCCGGACGCGAAGGCCGCATCGCCACGTACCAGGTGTGCGATTGGAAGACCCCTCTCGAGGCCGATCCGCTGCTCAGCCGCCACTACATGGGCGAAGGCGTCATCGACTTCAAGCCGCTCACCGAGGCCGTATGGAACACCGGCTGGCGAGGCGACATCGAATGCGAGCTGTTCAACCAGAAGATCTGGGACACCGACCCCGCCGTCGTGGCGAAGAAGGTGTCCGACGCCTTCGACAAGGAAGTGGCCCCCTACTGGCCGCTGTAATCGTCGTATGTCATGACGGATGGTCATGACGGGCAATCATGGCACAGATGAAGTAATCGGTTATTGAAATACGGGCCCAAGACCCCGATATCGCCGATTCGCGGTGCGTCATGGTCGTTTTCCGTTCCGGAAACGACCGCAACGCACCGTAAATCGCTGATAATGGGATTTTGGGCCCGTATTTTTGGTCGTTGACGTGCGTATTCTATATGAGTGCGTTCTGTATGAGTACGCGCAACGAATGAGTTCACGGCAAACGGGGTATGCATGGTCGAGCATCTGACAAGGCGGACGGTTCAGAAGGAAACGGTTCGTGCGGCGCTGCGGCAGACGGATGATTTCATATCCGCGCAGAACCTGCACCGCCGGCTGCAGGACGCAGGCTCCAAGATCGGTCTGGCCACCGTATACCGTCAGCTCAACGCCATGGCGGCGGCGGGGGAGGCCGACACCATCCGCATGGGCGGCGAGCAGCTGTTCCGCGACTGCGGCGAGGACGCGCAGCGGCACCACCATCATCTTGTATGCGAGCGCTGCGGCAAGACCATCGACATCGAACCGCCGAGCGAGGCATGGTTCCGCAAGGTGGCCGAGGACAACGGCTTCGCCATCAGCCACCATATTCTTGAGATCTTCGGCGTGTGCGCCGAATGCGCGGACGCCGAGAGGCGATCCGCCGACGATGGCGTCGAGGCCGCCGATGAATCCTCCACAGGCAAAGTCAACGCCACCGACTGAAATGGGAATATGAACAGGAACAGGATCGTCGGGCTCATATCCTTGATCGTCGTGGTCGCGGTCATCTGCGGATTCGCGGTATGGCGAACGACGTCGAAGCCCGAATCCCGACCGGCCCGGTCGACCGTATCCGTGACCGGATACCTCGGCGGCGAGAAGACCGGCCTGTTCGACGACGAGGAATTCACGAAGCTCGCCGCCGACTCCGGACTCAAGGTGGACTACCGCAAGGCCGGCTCCCTCGACATGATGACGGCCGACCGGTCGGGCATGGATTACCTGTTTCCCTCGTCGCGCACCGCAGTCGAATACGGCGCCTCCAAGGGCGTCAAGGCCGCGAGGCAGGACATCGTCTTCAACTCGCCCATCGTCGTCTACACGCACAAATCCGTGGCCGAGGGGCTGGCGAAGTCGGGCATCATGCGCCGTGACGGCGACGTGTGGCGGCTCGACATGACGAAGGCCGTCGACGCCATGAAGGCCGGGCGCACATGGGCCCAGGTCGGGTACGTGGGCGGCTACGGCGTGTTCCACATCGAAAGCACCGACCCGGTGAAATCCAATTCCGGCAACGAATACGCGGCGTTGCTGGCCAATACGATGAACGGCGGGCAGCCGGCCACGCGGGCGACGGTGAAACGCGACGCCGCCGTGATCCGTTCGATTTTCGCGAAGTCCGGGTGGATGGAGACCTCCTCCGAGGACAGCTTCAGCCAGTTCCTCACGCTCGGCGTGGGCTCCAAGCCCATGATGGTCGGCTATGAAAGCCAGATTCTCGATCTCGCCGTCAACAATCCCGACGCCTACGCGCAGGTGAAGGACGACCTGGTCATCGCGTATCCGACGCCGACCGTGTGGAGCACGCACACGTTCATGGCGCTCGACGCCAAGGGGGAGAGGCTGCTGACGCTGCTGGAATCGAAGCCGGCGCAGAAGCTCGCATGGGAGCGGCACGGCTTCCGTAGCGTGGATTTCTCCGGCACCGACTCCATCAGGCGGTTCGGCGTGCCCGGCACCGTCGACACCGTGCAGAACGTGACCGAACTGCCACCCAACGACGCCATGCAGGACCTCATCACCGCGTTGAGGCAGTGAACTCCGGCTTTTCGCTCCGGATTTTTGGCACGGAGCCCGTTTTCGTTGCGTTTTTTCGCTTCGTGGCGGAAAAGTTCGGCAGGGAAAGCCATTTTGCCGCGATTATCCATTCCGTGACGGCGGATGGGCTTTCATGAAGAGTGGTTTGGTTCGAAACCGTTGAAATTGCAACAAGGGCGGTGGAGTGTCGGTTGGGGTTCGTGGCACGGAATGCAATAAGAGGGGACATCGTCGTTCGGTGACGCGTATGAATGGCGGGGAACGCCCAAATGCCGTTATATGACGCTCCGTGGCAAGGACGGCCGGCTGGGAACAAACGCGGCATTGGAATTTCGACGATTGTCGGATGACGACTGGGGGCAGATGCCCTCGGTTCGTGTTTTCGGGATTGATTCATGGTTTTGCCAATGGAAAAGAAATTTATCCAATAATGAAAATGATTATCAATTTATGTGTATACTAAGAGCGTGGATTTCCTCAGAGAGGGGAATGCAACGGTAGAAAGACGACGAACAATGAACGATACAAGCATGACCGGCAGCGACAGGACCAAGGCAATTGCGTCGAATCGGTTCAGGCGCGGGATGACCATGCTGGCGGCTGCCGCAACGGCGGCGATCATGACCATCGGTTTGGCGGCGTGCGGCGGTGCGGGGACGTCCGGCGGCGGGTCATCCGAGAAGATCGCGGTGGTGGCGAGCATCAACCAGTGGGGTTCCGTGGCTGAGGCGCTGGGAGGCGACAAGGTCGATGTGAAGTCGATCATGGCGAGCACGAACGTGGAGGCCCACGACTACGAGCCGACGACATCCGACGTCGCCGCGTTCGCCAAGGCGCAGGTCGCCGTCGTGAACGGCGCCGACTACGATTCATGGGCGTCCAAGGCCACGGAAGGCACCAAGGCCGACGTGGTGAACGCCGCCGAGACCGACGGTATCAAGGAAGGCGACAATCCCCACGTCTGGTTCTCCCATGATGTGCGCGAGAAGACCGCCGATGCCATCACCGCAGCCTACGAGAAGGCCATGCCCGACCAGAAGGACTACTTCGAACAGCGGCACAAGGCATGGGAGGCCCAGGAGCAGAAGGTCGAGGACAAGATCAAGGCGGCCGAATCCAAGACCAAGGGCGTGCCGTACGCCGCCAGCGAGTCCGTGGCATGGTACCTCGCCGACGACCTCGGCATGACCGACGCCACCACCAGCGGCTACAAGAACGCCAGCGCCAACGAAAGCGAGCCCTCGCCCGCCGACATCAAGCAGTTCTCCGACGCGCTGAAGGCCGGAAAGATGAAGGTATTCGTGCTCAACACGCAGGAATCGAACGACACCACCGAGCATCTGGAGGCTGCCGCGGCGGAAGGCGATGTGCCCGTGGTGAAGCTCACCGAGCAGATGCCGAAGGAGTACACGAACCTCACCGATTGGATGAGCGCGCTGGTCGACGACTTCACCGGTGCCGTGAAGTGAGTGAAAGTATAAGAATACCCATTGGCTTCCCTTGCTGAGGGGAGCCAATGGCGTGAGTCGACTGGGGGAGTGGCACCTCGGGTACTCAACTCCCCTCAGACCGCCTGCGGCGGCCAGCTCCCCTCAGCGAGGGGAGCCAATACATATCTCGTATCTCGGAAAGCTGCCCTTACCGCCCCAGCTGCTGGGCGTTCTCGATGAGCGCGTTCTTCAGATCGCCTTCGAGCTGACGCATCTTCACCTCGGCGGCGGCGCGGCTGGCCTTGCCCTCCTTCTGGATCTGCACGGTCTCGCGCAGCGTGGCGATGAGTTCGGAATTCACCTTCTCCAGCGTTTCGATGTCGACCACGGAACGCTGGTTCGCCTTCTCCGCGTCCACGGCACCCTGATGCAGAGCACGGGCGTTGGCCTGGATAAGCTTGTTGGTCACGTCGTCGGTCTTCTTCTGCAGGTCGAGCGCCTGACGCTGGTTCTCTAGGCCGAGCGCGATGACCATCTGGCTCTTCCACACCGGAATCGTGGTGGAGATGGTGGTGTCGATCTTGTCGCACACCATCTGGTCGGCGTTCTGGATGATCTTGATCTGCGGCGCGGTCTGCAGGCAGATCACGCTTACGCGGTCGAGGTCGTCGAGCCGCTTGGCGAAGCGTTCCAGCTTGGCCTTGAAGTCGGAGAGGATCTGCGCCTGCATCGGGTCCTGCGACGCGGCGGCCTCCTGCTCGAGCTTTGGCAGCTGGTTCGCGTTGAAGTCCGCCAGCGCCTTCTTGCCGGCGAGCACGGTGATTTTCAGGTCGCGGTACTGCTCGGCGTTGCGGTCATACATGGTGTTGAACATCGAGATGTCGGAGACGAGCTGGCTCTGCGCGCCCTCCAGCTTGGCGACGATGTCGTCGATCTGCGTGGAGACCTTCTCGTAGCGGCGGCGCAGCTTGTTGATGTTCACGGCGATCGTGCCGAGGATCGGTACCTTCTTGATGCCGCTCAGCTCCGCCTCGTCCACGGTGACGAGCAGACCCTGCAGCAGCTCGCCCGCCTGGCCGGCGTCCTTCGAACGCGTCTTGGCGAGGATGTCGTCGGCGAACGTGGACGTAGCGCGTTGCACGTCCTTGCCGTATGCGGATTCGATGCCGGCCTTGGTCAGGTCGAGCGAGCCGGCCAGCTGCGTCACCTTCGCCTGATCCGCCGGATTGAGCTTCGCGATCTGCTGGTCGGGCGTGGCGTCGGCGGCCAGCGCCTGGTCCCCGGACGGTGCGGCGAGGTCCACGGCACTGGTCTGCGAGCCTCCCGCGAGGTCGCTGAGAGAGATTTCCTTCATGGTTCATTGTCCTTTCGAGAGCGTGGTGATGATCGCCTGCATGGCGTCGTTGCTGGGCAGTTCGGAGACGGCGGTGACCTGGTCCACGGTGCCGGGCACCTTGAACCGCTTGATGCCGTCGGTGCCGGTGAAGTTCGCCGAACGGAACCCATGCCGCTGCCAGGCGAGTTTCTGCATGTCGTCGCTCTTGAGGAGCGTCAGCAGCTTGCGGCCCTTGTCGTCAAGCGGGATGAGCATATGCGTGGACCATACCGTCGGCGTCGGGTAGACGATGACGATGTCGTCCTTCACCTGGTTCCATGCGTCGGGCTGGTTGGCGGCCACGTCGAGCACCTGGCTCTCATAGCCGATCATCATGGGTTTCGATCCGACGCCAAGCGTGAGGAACTGGTTGAAGCTGTCCTCCGAACTCGTCTCCATCCAACCGGATTTCGAGAATATGGACTGCAGGGTGGCTTGGTCGCGTTGCACGGACTGCACGGTCGCGGGCTGCCCGCCGTTCAATACCGTGGCCACCAGGGCCGCGTACTCGTTGCCGGAGTTCGACTTCACCGGGTCGGTCGAGTCGATGCGGAACTGCCCGTAGCCGCCCGACCAGCCGACCTGGGCCCACGTCTTGTTGGTCTTCAGCGCGTCGACGGCCTTGGCCATGTCCATATGGTAGACGCCGTCGGTCTTGCTCATCATGCCGGTCTTCACCAGGCCGTCGGCCACCTGCTTGTGCGTGTAGATGACGATGGGGGAGTTGAACACGATGTCGGCGCCCGACGTGTCGATCTTCTTCGACTTGCCGTATTCGACGGCGACCTTGGACGACGGGAAGAGATAGTCCATGCCGTTGTTGTCGGCATCCATCATGGACAGCGAGCCGGCCTTGCGGTAGTCGATCTTCAGGCCGTTCTTCGCGGCGAGGTCCTTGAACTGCTGGTCCTCGAACAGCGTGATCTTCTCGCCGCCGAGATAGCCGGTCACGCTTTCGGTCTTCACGGGCTTGGGGGCGGTGCTGGCCTTCCAGTTGCGCAGCACGGTGACGCCGCCGAGCACGAGCACCACCACGAGCAGCGCGGCGAGACCGATGATCTTCGATTTCGAAAGTTTCACGACCTGACTCCTTTCTGAGCCGTTCCATCGTCGGCGGGAACGTCCGCGGCCGGCGAAGGTGCCGTCGGCGTTTCCGCCGCGCCGGCTCCGGATGCCGGCGATGGTCCGGACGCCGGCAGCGGCCCGGGCGTTCCCGCCGGCACGTTCATCGGTCCGTTCGCCGGCCGGTCGTACGGGATCGGCGACGTATATGTCGATGCGGGGCGCCGGCCGTTCCGCTGGGACCGCGCCTGTGCATCGCCCGGCAAGGTGTCATGCGCCGTCTCCACGCTGTAGCCGTCCATGCTGGCCAACCGCGCGATGGCCTCCGAATCGGCGGACAGGGCCAGCGTCTTCGCCTCCACGGCGTGCGAGAGCTCGCCGGCGGCGGTCTGCTCGAGCACCTGCATGGCGTTGATGGTGTCGATGCGTGCCTTCGCTATCTGGTCGCGGGCGCCGGAACGCTCCACCTCCACATAGCCCTGCAGCAGGTTCTGCGTCTGGTCGCCATACACGTTGATGAAATGCCGCAGCGTCTCGTACGAACGGGGATTGTCCTCGACGAACGCCGTGAGCGCCTTCGTGGCCACGACGATGTCGTTGACCTCCTTGCGTACGGCAGGGTCGCGCACCTGGGACATCAGGCCGCTGATGGCGTTCATGCGCGCGTTGGCCATGTCGATGGCCTCCACGGCCTTCTGCCCGTTGGGCACGGCCGATGCAAGCACCTTGCCGAGTTTGCGTTCCGGCTGGGTGAGGTACGAGACGCCGATGTATCCGCCGGCGGCCACGACCACCGCGCCGACGAGACCGACGATGCCGCCGCCCGCCACCCAGAACGTGAGGGCGGCGAGCCCGAGTCCGGCGAGGAAGCTGATGATGGTGCTGATCATCCGTTGAATCCCTTCACCTGGCGGAAGATGGAAGCCAGGTCCTCGGATCGTCCGTCGAACACCTTCGCGTTGGAGAGCTTGGCGAGTTCGTTGAGCTGGGCGGGATCGGCCTGGCCGAACATGATGGAGAACACGGGCACGTCGTGGCCGGAGGCCTTGTACTGCTTGGTGAACGCGTCCTTGTTGCCGGTCTGCGAGACGCCGTCGGTCATCAGAACGATGGCCGTGGTGTAGTCGCCGGTGTTCTTCGGCAGGTTCTGCAGGGCCTTCTCCAGACCGTCGTAGATGTCGGTGCCGCCGATGGTGTCGGTCGCCTGGCCGCGCTGCAGAATGGCGGTCGTGTCGGCGCCGGTCGACTTGGTCGGCTCCTGCGCGTCGCCGGAGAACGGGATGAGGATGTTCACATCGTTCTTGCCGGCCTCAAGATGCGACTGCCTGGCCTGCGTCTGGTCGAGCGCGGCGTTGAGTCCGCGCACGACGCCGTCCTTGCCGTCGCCCTGCATGGAACCGGAGTAGTCGACCACCCATACCGTCCAGCTGGGCTTGCGCAGGCTCGACTGGTAGACGTTCAGCGATTCGTCGATGACGTCGGCCGCCGGCAGCGGAATGGTCTTCAAGGCGTCGGCCCCGGTGTTGATGCCCCATTCGCTGCGGAACGCATCCTTGACCTTGGCATCGTTCTTGTAGGTGAGCACGCCCGCGAGGCCGGTGCGACGGCCGGCGCGCTCGAACAGCAGCTTCGCGTCCTTGGACTTCAGGGCCTTGGCGAAGGAGTCGTAGGCGTCGTTGAGGTTCTGTCCGCGGTCGACATAGCCGAGCGGGGAGTCGGAGACGGCGATGCCGTCCGAGGGGTATACAGCCAGCAGCGGGTCCTTGCCCTTTTGGGTCAGGACCTTGTCGGCCTGGATGACGAGGCTTTCGTAGTTGACCATGGCGTTGAACCGGTCGGGATTGGCCACGACCATGTCCTTGAGCCAGTCGGACGAGCCGGACGAACGGTCCACGCCGGACAGCAGCGTGTGCACGTTGGCCTGCACGTTCGCATTGTCGAGATCGGCCTTGGTGAGGGCCTGGTTCTTGCCGGCGATGGCGGTGAGGAACGCGAGGTAGGCGCTGGCGCCGGAGTTCGACTGCGTGGCGCTGGTCATGGAGAACGTGAGTTTCTTCGCCTTCACCGCGTCGATGACGTCCTGCGTCTTCACGGCTTTGGTGGTGCCGTCGCCGTTGGCCCAGCCGAGCTGCTGCGCCTTGGACTTGGCGATGCCGAACACGATGGGCGTGGTGGAGGTGCTCTGCTGGTCCTTGACGATATGCTTGGTGTCGCCCATGGTGATCCACATGCTCGACGCCGGCCAGACGGCGTCGTATGATTTGCCGCCGTTCTTCAGCACGTTCATGATGTCGAGCGATCCCATGTAGTCGATGGTCACGCCGATCTTGGAGTCGTCGACCGCGCGCTGGATGGCCGCGGACACCTCCTTGTTCTCCGAGCCGGAGGCGATCTTCAATGTGGCCGTGGCATTGCCGTCAGCCGGCTTGTAGGTTTCGGTCTTGCCGTTGTTCGAGACCGTTGGCTTGGCCGACGATGTCGGGTCGGTCTGCGACGTGTCGCCGGACGATGTGCCACCGCCGTTCTTCTGGGAATCCGTACCGCCCGCGCATCCGGCGAGCATCATCACCATTGCGAGAACCGCGGCTATGGCCGCGACCGTCCAGGTTTTCATCGACGAATGCACTGCCCTGAACATCTCATCTCCTGTTATTCGAGTCCCCTCGTCGCCGGTCGTCATGTATCGAATATCCCCCGAAACGACGAAGAGACATGTATCCGTATACTTCATTGTCGTCCGGCGGTGTTGCCGGACGTGGATTGGAGTATGAACGCAAAGTGAACAGCAGGTGATGTTTGCGGCGCCCGGTGATGTGATGACGGAGCGTCATCGTCGTTGCGGAGGATTCGACGTACTGTTGTACGCCTTCGTCCTGCCGTGTCTTGATGCCGCACGCGTCATCGCACCACCGACGGGTGGGCGGGCATGACGGAGCGCCATCGGTTTTGTGGGGGATCCGGCCACTACGCAAAAGCCCCCTCTGACGAGGGGGCTGGGCACGCTCACTGAAGGGAAATAACGTGTGTGGCCGCAAGGCGTGGGAGATGAAGGTGCGCTCAGTACATCGAATCTCCCATAATGCCGCGGACACTCCGTTATTTCACTTCAGCGCTTTTGCGCCGATGTCGTGGCGATAGAACAGACCGGTCGTATCGAGCGAGTCGATGATCGCGTAGACCTTGTCCTGAGCGGCCTGCAGGGTGTCGGCAGTGGTTTCGACGAGGAGCACACGGCCGGAGTTGGCGATGAGCTGGTCGCCGTTCTCGCCGGTGGTGGTGACGCCGGCGTAGTAGACGTGGGAGTCGGCGTCCACGGCGATGTCGGGGACCTTGGCGCCCTTGATGACGTTGACGGGGTAGCCGTCGGAGGCGAGGACGACGCCGAGGGTGGAGCGCTGCTCGTCCCAGGTGAACGTCGGGGTTTCGCCGTTGAGGATGGCCCAGATGCCGGCGCCGAGGTCGGAGGTGAGCTTGGGGAGCACGACCTCGGTCTCGGGGTCGCCGAAGCGGGCGTTGAACTCGATGACCTTGGGGCCGTCGGCGGTGGCGATGAGGCCGGCGTAGAGGATGCCGGTGAAGGGGGTGCCTTCATCCACCATGGCCTTGGTGACGGGCTTGACGATGGTTTCGACGGCCTGGTCGACGACGGACTGGGCGATCTGCGGGACGGGGCTGTAGGCGCCCATGCCGCCGGTGTTGGGGCCTTCGTCGTTGTCGTAGGCGCGCTTGTGGTCCTGGGAGATCGGCATGGTCCAGAACTCCTCGCCGCGCACGAAGCTCATGAGGGAGAACTCCTGGCCTTCGAGGAACTCCTCGATGACGACGGAGGCGCCGGCCGCGCCGAAACGATGGTCGACGAAGATCTCCTCGAGGGCCTCGATGGCCTCGACCTCGGTCATGGCGACGGTGACGCCCTTGCCGGCGGCGAGTCCGTCGGCCTTGATGACGATGGGGGCGCCGTGCTCCTTGACGTAGTCGACGGCCGGTTCGAGGCTTTCGAACGTGGCGTAGGCGGCGGTCGGCACGTCGTGACGCTGCATGAGCTCCTTGGCGAACGTCTTGGAGCCCTCGATCTGGGCGGCCTTCTTGTTGGGGCCGAACGCCTTGACGCCGGCTGCCTCGTAGTCGTCGACGAGTCCTTCGATGAGCGGGACCTCGGGTCCGATGAACACCCAGTCGATGTCGTTCTGCACGGCGAAGTCGATGAGCGCGGCGTGGTTCTCCTCGCTCAGCTGCACGATGTGGATGCCGTCGGCGCTCATGCCGGGGTTGCCGGGGGCGACGAACACCTCGTCGACGGTGTCGCCCTTGAGCAGGGTGTGGGCGATGGTGTGCTCGCGGGCGCCGGAGCCGATGACCAGTACTTTCTGACCCATGATGTCAAGTCCTTTCAATCAGTTCAGTGCGTTTGTTCGATTGATGCGTATTGCCGTTGCTGCGTAATCGAATCGTACGAGTGGCGAATCAGTCGTGCAGCGTGATCTGGTTGCCGTCGGCGGATTCGACGATGGAGCCGAGCACGTAGGCGGCCTCGTCATGCTCCTTGAGGATGGCGAGCGCCTCGTCGGCGCGGTCCTTGGAGACGGCGAGCACCATGCCGATGCCCATGTTGAAGATGTTGTACATCTCCTTGTGGTCGATCTCGCCGGCCTTCTCGAGCACGTCGAAGATCGGCAGGACGGGCCAGGTGCCGAGCTTGATGTCGGCGGCGAGGCCGTCGGGGATCATGCGCGGGATGTTCTCGATGAAGCCGCCGCCGGTGATGTGGGCGACGCCCTTGACGACGCCGGCCGCGAACAGGGGCTTGAGGGTCTTCACGTAGATCTTGGTGGGGGTGAGCAGCACGTCGCCGAGCTTGGCGCCGCCGAGTTCGGGAAGTTCGGTGTCGACGGTGTAGCCGGCCTGGTCGAACAGGGCGCGGCGCACGAGGGAGAAGCCGTTGGAGTGGACGCCGGAGCTGGGCAGGCCGATGAGCACGTCGCCGGCGGTGATGGTGGAGC
Organism: Bifidobacterium saimiriisciurei; assembly: GCF_010667655.1. Lineage (GTDB taxonomy): Bacteria > Actinomycetota > Actinomycetes > Actinomycetales > Bifidobacteriaceae > Galliscardovia > Galliscardovia saimiriisciurei. The sequence continues at coordinate 179,746 of NZ_WHZU01000001.1, read as the reverse complement.
CGTCGACGATGGCGGACTTTTCGGCCACGCCGACGGTGAAGCCGGCGAGATCGTACTCGTCCTCGTCGTACATGCCGGGCATCTCGGCGGTCTCGCCGCCGATGAGGCCGGCCTCGGCCTGCACGCAGCCGTCGGCCACGCCGGCGACGACCTGCTCGAGCAGGGCCGGGTCGTTCTTGCCGCAGGCGATGTAGTCGAGGAAGAAGAGCGGCTGGCCGCCCTGGGCGGCGATGTCGTTGACGCACATGGCCACGCAGTCGATGCCGATGGTGTCGTGCTTGTTCGCCATCTTGGCGACGACGAGCTTGGTGCCGACGCCGTCGGTGCCGGAGATCAGCACCGGCTCCTTGTAGCCGAGCGAGGCGAGGTCGAACAGGCCGCCGAAGCCGCCGATGCCGCCGACGACGCCGGGACGGTTGGTGCGGGCGACGTGGGACTTGATGCGCTTGACGACCTCGTAGCCGGCCTCGACGCTGACTCCTGCCTTTTCATACGCTTCGGGCATGATGGTCCTTTCGTGAATGTCGATGTGCGTCGGTGTGTCGGCCGACGCGTCGGATGTGTCTATCGAACTTGTGTCTATCGAACTTGTGTCTATCGAACTTGTGTCTATCGAATATCGAACTGTTGCGGATGGTTGAAATCGTCCGTCGGGCCGCCGGCCGTTGGAGCGGCTGCCCGACGGACGGACCGTCAGGCCTTGGCCCCGGCCTGCTGGCAGGAGTATTCGTTGCCTACGTACTTGCTCTTGTAGAGCGCGAACTCGGGCAGGCGCTTGCGGTCCTCCGGGGTGAGCGACTTGAGGAAGTCCTGCTCGTAGTCCTCGAGGGCGGTCGGGTAGTCGCCGTTGAAGTAGGCGACGCACAGGCCGCCGTACGGGGCGTCCTCGTGCAGACCGATGCATTCGACGAGGCCGTCGAGCGACAGGAAGGAAAGGGAGTCGGCGCCGATGTATTCGCGGATCTCCTCCACGCTCTTCTTGCCGGCGATGAGCTCCTTGGTGGTGGAGATGTCGATGCCGTAGAAGCACGGGTACTTCAGCGGCGGCGAGCTGATGCGCATGTGCACCTCGGCGGCGCCGGCCTCCTTGAGCAGCTGCACGATGCGCTTGGACGTGGTGCCGCGCACGATGGAGTCGTCGATGACGACGACGCGCTTGCCCTTGACCACGCCGCGAACGGCGGAGAGCTTCATGCGCACGCCCTGCTCGCGCAGCTCCTGCGTGGGCTGGATGAAGGTTCGTGCCACGTACTGGTTCTTGATGAGGCCCATCTCGTTGGGCAGGCCGGCCTCCTCCGCGTAGCCCGAGGCCGCGGAGAGCGAGGAGTTCGGCACGCCGATGACCATGTCGGCGTCGACCGGGGACTCCTGGGCGAGGCGTGCGCCCATGCGCTTGCGGGCGGAGTGCACGTTGACGCCGTAGATGTTGGAGTCGGGGCGGGCGAAGTAGATGAACTCCATGGAGCAGATGGAAAGCTGCGTGTGGTCGGTGTAGGTGTCGATGGTGTAGCCGTCGTCGTTGATGACGATGACCTCGCCCGGGCGGATGTCCCGCACGAGTTCGGCGCCGACGATGTCGAGCGCGCAGGTCTCGGAGGCGAGCACATAGGCGCCGTTCTTCATGCGGCCGAGGGACAGCGGGCGGAAGCCGTTCGGGTCGAGCGCACCGATCATGGCGTCCTCGGTCATGAGCAGGTAGGCGAATCCGCCGTGCACCTTGCGCAGCGACTCCTTGAGCTTGTCCATGAAGGTCGGCTGGTCGGAGCGGCGGATGAGGTGCATGAGCACCTCGGTGTCGGAGTTGGAGTGGAAGATCGCGCCCTCGTCCTCGAGATGACGGCGCAGCGTGCGGCAGTTGGTGAGATTGCCGTTGTGGCACAGGGCCATGTCGCCGTCGTGGAAGCGGAAGATGAACGGCTGGATGTTGTCGGTGGAGCCGGAGCCGGCCGTGGCGTAGCGCACGTGGCCGATGGCCTTGTCGCCGGCAAGACGGGTGATTTCGCGTTCGTCGCCGAACACTTGGGTGAGTAGGCCCAGACCACGGTGGCCGATGAGGTGGCCGTTATCGTTCGAGACGATGCCGGCGCCCTCCTGGCCGCGGTGCTGCAGGGCGTGAAGACCGAAATAGGTGAGACGTGCCGCATCCGGATGACCCCAGACGCCGAAAACGCCGCATTCCTCGTGAATTTCTTCCAGTTCGGCGGACAAGCCACTCGCTCCTTCATATAGAGTTAACGCAGGATTCAATCGCTCCCACGTTACCAACCGCGCACTACAACCGACGCCCCGTCGTGGCGCTGAACGACACGGCGTTTATTCGAACATATGTTCGAGATATGATAGTCTCGAAAACGGTATTCGAACATTTGTTTGTTTGTCTTGATGATGAAGGCTCGGGCTTGGCAGGGGGTGAGGAGGGATTGCGCGACCGGACGTACATCGCCATCGACTTGAAGTCGTTCTATGCGTCGGCGGAATGCGTGGAACGCGGCCTCGACCCGCTGAACACGCATCTGGTGGTGGCTGATGCGAGCCGCACGGAGAAGACCATCTGTCTCGCGGTCTCGCCGTCGCTCAAGGCATACGGCATTCCCGGTCGGCCCAGGCTTTTCGAGGTGGTGCAGAAGGTACGGCAGGTCAACGCCGAACGGCGTCTTCGCGCGCCCGGCCGGCGGTTCATGGGGGAGTCGTATCTGGCATCGGAACTGGCGGAGAACCCACGTCTGGCACTGACGTATGTCGTGGCGAAGCCGCGGATGGCGATGTATCTCGAATGCAGCGCGCAGATATACGGCATCTATCTCAAATACGCCGCCGCCGAGGACATCCACGTGTATTCCGTGGACGAGGTGTTCATGGACGTCACGCGGTATCTGAAGTCCTGCGGCATGACTGCGCACCGGCTGGCCATGACCATCGTTCGAGACATCCTCGCGACCACGGGCATCACTGCCACGGCCGGCATCGGCACGAACTTGTATCTCGCCAAGGTCGCCATGGACATCGTCGCCAAGCACATGCCGGCCGACCGCGACGGCGTGCGCGTCGCCGAGCTCGACGAGATGTCGTACCGGCGGCTGCTGTGGGATCATAGGCCGCTCACCGACTTCTGGCGGGTCGGGCGCGGCTATGCGAAAAAACTCGAGGCCCACGGGCTCAACACCATGGGCGATGTCGCACGCTGCTCGCTCGGCGGTCCCACCGACTTCTACAACGAGAATCTGCTGTACCGGCTGTTCGGCGTGAACGCGGAACTACTCATCGACCACGCATGGGGATGGGAGCCGTGCACCATCGCCGACATCAAGGCGTACCGCCCCGAATCCAACAGCATGAGCATCGGACAGGTATTGCACGAGCCCTATGATTTCGCGCACGCCCGCATCATCGTCAAGGAGATGGCCGACCAGCTGGCGTTAGACATGGTCGAACGAAACGAGCGGACCGACTGCGTGTCGCTCATGGTCGGCTACGACATCGAGAACCTCGGCGGCAGGAAGGACGACTGCGGCATGGGGGAGGCGCCCCGGACCGATGCGTCGCACTATGCCGGCGTGGTTGACACGGACCATTACGGGAGGAAAATCCCGAAAGCCGCGCACGGCACGGAAACGTTGCCGTATACGTCATCCGCCCGCCGCATCGTCGACGCGGCCACGAGGATATACGACCGAGCCGTCGATCCGAACCTGACCGTCCGTCGCATCACCATCGTCGCCGGACGGCTCAAACCGGAGAAGAACGGGGAGGGAGCGGCCGTCGTGCAATCGGCCGGCGACCATTACGAACAGCCCGACCTGTTCACCGACTCGGAAGCCGAGGAACGTCGGCGGCGGGAGTCGGCGGTAGGGGAGCGGCGGGAGCATGACGTGCAGAAGACCCTGCTGGATATCAAACACCGGTTCGGCAGAAACGCCGTCATCAAAGGCATGAACCTCGAGGAAGGAGCCACCGGCATCGAGCGCAACAGCCAGATTGGCGGCCATGCCGCCTAAGCCAACGGAACCTCATGGAAAGGAGTCTCATGCCCCTCACCCCGACCCACCGATACGACGACATCATCGACAGGCCGCATCACCGGTCATCCACACGACCGCATATGCCATTGCGCAAACGCGCCGCGCAATTCATGCCGTTCGCCGCGCTCAGCGGCTACGACGCCATCATCATGGAGACGGCAAGGCAGACCCAACAGCGTGTGGAGCTCGGTGACGACGAACGTCAGGTGTTGGACGAACGGCTGCGGCACATCGTCGAACATGCGTCGGACCATCCGCAGGTCTCGGTGACGTTCTTCATGCCGGACCCCCGCAAGGACGGCGGCGTCTACGTCACCGTCGGCGACACGCTCCGCCGCATCGACACCGTGCACCGGCTGCTCATACTTGGCAACGGGCAGACCATCGCCCTGCAGGACATCGTGGACATCCATGAAATAGCGGCCAATAGATAACCGTTATAGCCTCCGCTGATCAATCCCATGCGGAACGCGACGCAAGAACGGTATATTCGGGCGTGATTGAATCAGTCAGGAGAAGACCATCACCATGCTTGCAGCCGATTCCAACGTCCGTTCATGTCCGGTGCCGTTCGCGCCGATTGCCGAATCGATACCGCCCAACGTGTTCGCCGTCACCGACCGGAAGGTCGCGAAGGCCGTCGCCTCGGGCGCGGACGTCATCGACCTCGCCAAGGGCAACCCCGACGCCTATCCGGCCGAATTCATCCGCGCCGTCGCCAAGAAGGCCGTCGACGATCCGGCCAACGCGCGATACACACCGTTCGACGGCAAGCCCGCGTTTCTCGAGGCCGCCGCCGAATGGTACCGCAACGTGCACGGCGTGGAACTCGACTGGCCTACGCAGCTGTTCGCCGTCGAAGGCGCGGTCGACGGGCTCGCCGGACTCTACGCCATCCTCATCGACCGCGGCGACGCCGTCGCGTTCGTCGACCCCTACTATCCCTCATACCACTGCATGGCCGTCATGCACGGTGCCGAGGAGATACTGCTGCCCGCGCTCGCCGACCATGGATTCCTGCCCGACCTGGACGCCGTGACCGCCGACACCTGGGACCGTGTGAAGATGCTGGTGCTCAACTATCCGAACAATCCCACCGGAGCCCAGGCGTCCCTTGAATTCCTGCGTCGCGCCGTCGAACTGGCGCGTGAGCATCGGTTCGTCATCGTGCACGACTACGCCTACACGGGCCTCGGCGTCGGCGGGCCGGATGCACAGCAGCACAGCATCCTCGAGATTCCCGGTGCGTTCGACGTGGCCGTCGAGGTGTGCTCACTGTCGAAGATGTACGCCATGGCCGGCTGGCGCGCCGGATTCGTGGCGGGCAACGAGGCCGTGGTCTCACGGCTCAAGCTCTACCACTATCAGATGGGCTCCATGATCACCGGCAGCATACAGGACGCCGGCATCGCGGCGCTGCTCTCCGACCAGTCATGCGTCGCCGAACTCGCCGAACGCTACGCCGCCCGTCGTCGCATCGTGGCCGAGGGACTGCGCGAGGCCGGACTCGACGTGTTCGACTCAGCCGGAGGCATCTACGTGTGGGCGCACGTGCCCCGTGACGGCGGCTGGAACGGTGAGCGCCTCGCCGACCACCTGCTCGACCACGCCGCCGTCGCCGTGCTGCCCGGCACCTGCTTCGGTCATGTCGGCGCCGACTACATTCGTCTGAGCCTGCTCAAATCCGAGCCCGAACTCGCCGAAGCCGTCCGCCGCATCCAGATTGCTTTGCGCTAGACGACGTGGATAGGTGAATCCAGACAGCCCTCCGACATTGTTGCAAACATGCCCATGTGTCTTATGGCTTGTAAGAATGTAAACTTCTTTATGAAGTTGCAACGGGGCACTTGCAGCCACATGACATGAGACGAGGGAGACGCCTGTGAGCATCATCGACGGCATCGGCAACATGGCGAAAGACGCCATCGACAATGCAGGCCAAGCGGCGAAGAACGCCGTCGATGGTGTCGGCAAGGCGGCCAAGGACGCCGTCAACGAGGTCGAAAAGGTCGCAGGGCAGGCTGGAGAATCGGTAAAGCAGGCCGGTAGCGATGCCGCGAATGCGATGAAAGACGTTGCCTCGAACGTGTCTGCACCGTCGTTGACCGAAGAGCAGATGTCCGAGATTCTGGACAAGTGCTATGCGGCCGCACTGAACGGCATCCCCAAGGTCAGCAAAAGCAGCGATGCCTTGGCGCAGGAGTACCTGGACCGGTATGATTCGCCGGAGAAGGCGGCCAGGATGTTCATCGCCAATCAGATCGCGAAATGCTCCACGTCCGGATTCGTCACCGGCTTCGGTGGATTCATCACCATGCCTGTGACCATACCGGCGAATATCACCAGCGTGATTTATGTGCAGATGCGCATGATCGCCGCGCTCGCCTATATGGGCGGATACGATCCGCACGACGACGAGGTGCAGACGCTGGCATATATGTGCCTTGTCGGCACATCCATCACGGATATCGTAAAGAAGACCGGCATAGAGGTCGCAAACAAGGTCACCATGGCCATGTTGAAGAAGCTTCCCGGACAGGTGCTGATGAACATCAACAAGAAGGTGGGCTTCCGGCTTCTCACCAAATTCGGTTCCAAGGGCGCCATCAATCTGGTGAAGGTCGTGCCGGTCGCCGGGGCGTTGGTCGGAGCCGGCATGGATTTCGCCGGTACGAAGATAATCGCGGACAAGGCCTACAACGTTTTCCTGCTGAACGACATCGACTGATTGATGTCGTCCGATCGGACCAATTCATTCATTAAGAGGTTTGTGGGTCTATTGCATACATAGGGACGTCGAAAAGGACTTCCTCATGTATGCAATAGCCCCACTTTGTGTTTTCGCGATTGGATAGACCCACAAACCTTGCCGTATGGAGGCATAGCAACTTGCCATGCAGGACGCATGACGTCAACGAGACGACCATTGCAACGAACAAGACGGGGCGCATGACCGGATGAACCGGCATACGCCCCATCCTATTCAGAATTCATTCGTCTGAGCCTGCTCAAATCCGAGCCCGAACTCGCCGAAGCCGTCCGCCGCATCAAAGCCGTGCTGCGATAGCGTGAATCCCGTGATTTACACGCGCAAATTGTCGCGAAGAGGGCCTTTCGGCGACAATTTGCGCGTGTAAACCTCGGATTTCGGCGATTTGGGCATGAAAAAACGGGGAACAGGCCGAATGAGCGGTCTGTTCCCCGTTTTGGTCGCTCAGAGTGTCAGCGTCAGGCGGTGAAGTACTCGACGCCGGCCTCGAAGATCGGCTGGTACTTGTCGCCGGGCACGTTCACGTAGAGGCCGTTGCCGCTACGCTCCGAATGGCCCATCTTGCCGAACACGCGGCCGTCGGGGCTGGTGATGCCCTCGATGGCGAGCAGCGAGCCGTTCGGGTTGACGTTTAGGTCCATGCTCGGCACGCCGGCCTCGTCCACGTACTGCGTGGCGATCTGGCCGTTGGCCTTGAGCTGCGCCAGCACGTCGTCGTTGGCGACGAAACGGCCCTCGCCGTGGGAGATGGCGACCGTGTGCACGTCGCCGACCTCGGTCTTCGCCAGCCACGGGGAGAGGTTCGAAGCCACGCGGGTGCGCACCAGACGGCTCTGGTGGCGGCCGATGGTGTTGAACGTCAGCGTCGGGCATTCGTCGGTCATCGGCACGATGTCGCCGAACGGCACCAGACCCAGCTTGATGAGCGCCTGGAAGCCGTTGCAGATGCCGAGCATCAGACCGTCGCGGTTCTGCAGCAGGTCGCGCACGGCCTCGGTGACGGCCGGGGCGCGGAAGAACGCGGTGATGAACTTGGCGGAGCCGTCGGGCTCGTCGCCGCCGGAGAAGCCGCCGGGGATCATCACGATCTGGCTGCGTCGGATCTCGTCGACCAGGGCCTGCGTGGACTCGGCCACGGCCTCGGGCGTGAGGTTGTTGACGATCAGCGTGGTGGCGTCGGCGCCGGCGCGCTCGAACGCGGCGGCCGTGTCGTACTCGCAGTTGTTGCCGGGGAACACCGGGATGACCACATGCGGCTTCGCCACGGAAGCGCCCGTGTACACGGTCTTCTTCGGCGCGGTGAAGCTCACGGTCTCGACGGTCTCGCCCTTGCCGCGGTAGGGGAACACATCCTCGATGCCATGCTCCCAGGCCTCCTGCACGTCGGCCAGGTCGAGCGTCTCGCCGCAGGCCGCGAACTCGTAGGCCTCGGTGGTCTCGCCAATCTTGCCCATGCACACCAGGTTGGAGACGGCCGGCAGCTTGCCCTGGTCGGCCAGCTCCACGATGAAGCTGCCGTATGCCGGGGCGAACAGGTCGTCAAGGGCGATGGCATCGTCGAGCTTCACGCCGATGCGGTTGCCCAGCGTGTCCTTGAACAGCGTCTCGGCCGTGCAGCCGTAGCCCGGCGTGGAGACGGCGGCCACCTGACCGTCATCGACGAGGTTCTCGATGACCGACAGCACCTCGATGAGGCTCTCCGGCTCCGGAGTCAGGCCATCGGCCTTGTAGCGCGGGGCGATGCGGACCACGTCGTGGCCGGCCTTCTTGAACTCCGGGGAGGTGGCGCGGCCCATCGGGCCCACGGCCACGGCGAAGCTCACCAGCGTCGGCGGCACGTCGAGGTCCTCGAAGCTGCCGGACATGGAGTCCTTGCCGCCGATGGCGCCGACGCCGAGGTCGACCTGCGCCATGAGCGCGCCGAGCACGGCCGCGAGCGGCTTGCCCCAGCGCTTCGGGTCCTCGCGCAGCTTCTCGAAGTACTCCTGGAACGTCAGGTAGGCGTCCTCGCGGCGGAAGCCCGCGGCGACCAGCTTGGAGATGGACTCGACCACCGACAGGTAGGCGCCGGTGAACTGGTTGGCCGACATGATGTATGGGTTGAAGCCCCAGGCCATCGCGGAGGCGGTGGTGGTCTCGCCGAACACCGGGAACTTCGCGACCATGGCCTGCGACGGGGTCAGCTGCTCCTTGCCGCCGAACGGCATGAGCACGGTGGCCGCGCCGATGGTGGAGTCGAAGCGCTCGGACAGGCCCTTGTTGGAGGCCACGTTGATGTCGGTGACCAGCTCGTGCATGCGCTCGGACAGCGTGGCGCCCTTCCACGGGGTCTCGTAGGTGCCGCCCTGCTCCACATGCGCGTCCATGTACTTCGGGGCGCCGTTGGAGTTGAGGAAGGCGCGGCTCAGGCTCACGATGGTGTCGCCGTTCCACGTCATGACCATGCGCGGGTCCTCGGTGACGGTGGCGATGACCGTGGCCTCGAGGTTCTCCTCGCGGGCGTAGCCGAGGAACTCGTCCACATCCTCGGCGGCCACGTCCACGGCCATGCGCTCCTGCGATTCGGAGATGGCCAGCTCGGTGCCGTCAAGGCCCTCGTACTTCTTGGTGACCTTGTCGAGGTCGATGGTCAGGCCGTCGGCGATCTCGCCGGTGGCCACGGAGACGCCGCCCGCGCCGAAGTCGTTGCAGCGCTTGATGAGGCGGCAGGCGTCGCCGCGGCGGAACAGACGCTGCAGCTTGCGCTCGATGGGGGCGTTGCCCTTCTGCACCTCGGCGCCGCACTCCTCGAGGGAGTCGATGTCGAGCTGCTTGGAGGAGCCGGTGGCTCCGCCGATGCCGTCACGGCCGGTGCGGCCGCCCAGCAGGATGATCTTGTCGCCGGGGGCCGGGGTCTCGCGGCGCACATGGTCGGCCGGGGTGGCGCCCACCACGGCGCCGATCTCCATGCGCTTGGCCACGTAGCCCGGATGGTACAGCTCGTCGACCTGGCCGGTGGCGAGGCCGATCTGGTTGCCGTAGGAGCTGTAGCCGGCGGCGGCCGTGGTCACGAGCTTGCGCTGCGGCAGCTTGCCCTCAAGCGTCTCGGACACCGGCACGGTCGGGTCTGCGGCACCGGTGACGCGCATGGCCTGGTACACGTAGGAACGGCCCGACAGGGGGTCGCGGATGCAGCCGCCGATGCAGGTGGCAGCGCCGCCGAACGGCTCGATCTCGGTGGGGTGGTTGTGCGTCTCGTTCTTGAACAGGAACAGCCAGTCCTCGTCCTCGCCGTTCACGTCGACCTTCACCTTCACGGTGCAGGCGTTGATCTCCTCGGATTCGTCGAGGTTCCTCAGCACGCCGTGCGCCTTGAGGTACTTGGCGCCGATCGTGCCCATGTCCATGAGGCACACGGGCTTCTCGTCGCGGCCGAGCTCGTGGCGGATGGCGAGGTACTTGTCGAACGCGGCCTTGACCACGTCGTCGTCGATCTCGACGTTCGTCAGCTGCGTGCCGAACGTGGTGTGGCGGCAGTGGTCCGACCAGTACGTGTCGATGACCTTGATCTCGGTGATCGTCGGGTTGCGCTGCTCCTTGGCGAAGTACTCCTGGCACACCTTGATGTCGGCGAGGTCCATGGCCAGACCGCGGTCATCGATGAACTTGGCGAGACCCGCCTCGTCCAGTTCGAGGAAGCCGTCGATGACCTCCACCTTGCCCGGCGTGGCGACCTCCATCTTCAGGGTGTCGCGCGTGTCGAGGGAAGCCTCGCGGGCCTCCACCGGGTTGATGACGTAGTGCTTGATGGTGGCGATGTCGTCGTCGGAGAGCGCGCCCTCGAGCACATACACCTTGGCGCTGCGCACATCGGGGCGCTCGCCCTGGCTGATCAGCTGGATGCATTCGCTCGCCGAATCGGCGCGCTGGTCGAACTGGCCGGGCAGGAACTCCACGGCGAACACGGCGGCGTCGCCGGTCTCGGGAAGCTCGTCGGTGGCCACGTCGGTCTGCGGCTCGCTGAACACGGTGGGCACGCACTGGCGGAACAGCTCCTCGCTGATGCCCTCCACGTCGTAGCGGTTGATGACGCGCAGGCCCTTGAGACCCTCGACGCCGAGGATGGTGCGCAGCTCGTTGTTCAGCTGCTGCGCCTCCACGTCGAAGCCGGGCTTCTTCTCAACATAGATGCGAAAAACCACTGCAGTTTTCCTTTCTTGATTCGTATGGCCCCGTCAGGTCGGGCTCGTCGGTGAAAAACAACCAAGGGGAGGGACGCCGTTCACGCGTTCACCTCCCCTTGGCGGCTTCGCCGACGACTCCCCTCCGGGAGGGGAGTCATGGCCGTGGCCATGCCCAACGCTCCGGGGAGCCGTAACAACGATTACTTGACTTCGATGCCTTCGGACTTGGCCAGCTCGGCCAGGCGGGACTCGATCTCCTCATAGGCGGGGATGATCGAACCGAGGCCACGGCGGAACAGGTCCTTGTCGAGGTGCTCGACCTTGCCGGAATGGTCCTTCTGGTCCCACAGGCGGCAGGAGTCGGGGGTGATCTCGTCGGCCAGCAGCAGCTTGCCGTCGTCGGTGCGGCCCATCTCGATCTTGAAGTCCACGAGCTTCACGTCGATCTTCGCGAAGATCTCGATGAGGGCCTCGTTGATGCGGCGGGCCAGCGGCGCGATCTCGGCCAGGTCCTCGCGGGTGCACACGCCCAGGGCCACCAGGTCGTCATCGTTGACGAACGGGTCGTGCAGGTCGTCGTTCTTGAGGAAGTACTCGAGCACCGGCTCCTTGAGCGGCAGGCCCTCCTCGACGCCGAGGCGCGAGCAGAAGTGGCCGGCGGCGGTGTTGCGCAGCACGATCTCCAGCGGGAACATGTTCACCTTGCGCACCAGCTGGGCGGTGTCGTTCACGCGTTCGATGAGATGGCTGTCGATGCCGCGCTTCTTGAGCAGGTCGAAGATGATGGTGGTGATGAGGTTGTTCAGACGCCCCTTGCCGGTGAAGTCCTCCTTCTTCTCGCCATCGCCGGCCGTTGCCGTGTTCTTGTACTCGACCCAGAAGACCTCCGGATCGTCGGTTGCGTACAGCTGCTTGGCCTTGCCCTCGTAGAGCTTTTCCAGTTTCTCCATCATTACCTTTCTCACAACGTGATTTCACAGCGTTATCGGAGTGGAAATTCGGGGTGAATAATCGAGCCTAGGATATCAAGCGCCAGCTACAAACACACCGCGCCCGGACGTCTGGAAAACGTCCGGGCGCGGTGTTGCGGGAATGCGGGAATCCACGTCGTGCCGACGATGCGTCGTCAGCCGCGTTCGCCCACCGTGACCTCCAGTCGCCGTGCGACGTCGGCGGCCTTGCGGCGGGCCTCCTCCTCGGTCGGGGCGGCGGCCAACGCCACGGCCATGCGGCGATGGCCGTTCACGCCGGGCTTGCCGAAGATGCGCACGTCCGTGTCGGGCTGCGACAGGGCTTCGGCGAGATGACGGAACGTCACCTCGCCCTTGCCGGAGACGACGATCGCATGGCTGGCCGAGACCATATCCGGGTCCCGCAATGCGACCGACCGGCCGGATACCGGGACGCCGAGCACCGCGCGGGCGTGCAGCGCGAACTCGCTGAGGTGCTGCGAGATCATCGTGACCATGCCCGTGTCGTGCGGACGGGGGGAGACCTCGTTGAACAGCACACGGCCGTCCTTGAGCACGAACAGTTCCACGCCGTATACGCCCCAGCCGGTCTCGCCATGGCGTCGGGCGAGTTCCACCAGGCCGGAGACCATCGTCGTGGCGATCTCGGCGGCCTGACGGCGCACGTCGTCGGTGATCGACGCGCACTGCCACGACTCACGGTAGTCGCCGTCCTCCTGACGCTGGCCGATCGGATCGCAGGTGACGATGCCGGACGACGAGCTCACCGTAAGCACCGTCAGCTCGTAGTCCATCGGAACGAACGCCTCGACGACCACGCGGCTGACCTTGTGCTCCTTGGCGGTGCGGCCCTCGTTCTGCGCGATGTCCCATGCGCGGGCCACATCATCGGCGCCGCGCATCACCGACTGGCCATGGCCGGAGGAGCTCATCACCGGCTTGACCACGCAGGGGAAGCCCACGGCCGCCGCGCCCTCGGCCAGCTCCTCCTCGGATTCGGCGAAACGATACGGCGACGTCGGCAGTCCGAGATCCTCGGCGGCTAGGCGGCGCAGACGCTCGCGGTCCATGCAGATCTGCGCGATCTGGCAGCTCGGCACCACCTGCACGCCCGCCTCGGCGGCCTTTGACAGCTCGGCGGTGGCGATGGCCTCCACCTCGGGGATGATGATGTCGGGTCTCACGTCGGCGATCAGGGCGTTGAGCTCATCGGCCTTGGCCATGTCGAGCACGCGGGCCTCGTTCGCCACATACTGGGCCGGGGCGCCCTCATAGGAGTCGGCCGCGCAGACCCACACGCCCAGACGCATGAGCTCGATGACGATCTCCTTGCCCAGCTCGCCGGAGCCGAGCAGCAGCGCGCAGGTGCGGTTTCCGCGAAGGTCGCCGAGCGGGCGGTCTGTCGCGGCGGGGGGATTGGAGGAATTGACTGTGGGATTCTCAGACTTGCTCATGCCCTTTATTGTGGCATCAGCGCTACCCGTCAAGGCCATGCCTATGGAAATGACCGTGGAAACGCTTGTGCGGCTTGGTTTTCGGCGATGTCGGAGGACGCCGGGCACCTTCGCGACACGCCGATGTGACAAGCGCTGAAAATCGTGTATAGTATTCACCTGTTGCGCTCGTTCAGTCCGCTGAACGGAGACGACATGGTGGCTATAGCTCAGTTGGTAGAGCATCTGATTGTGGTTCAGAAGGTCGCGTGTTCGAGCCACGTTAGCCACCCCGAAGTCAAGGGCTTCTCCGAAAGGAGAAGCCCTTTTTCGTTATGTGACATGTGGCTTCATCATTGACGTGGTCCTATAACCCTACGGCCCTTGACCTGCGACGGCCAGAACGATATCCGGGCCCGAAATCGGTTTTGCGGGTCTATCCGTTCATTAATAGTCGGTCCACGACGGTCATAAAGAGATTTGTGGGTCTACGACATACATGAGGACGTCAGGAACGACGTCCACGCAAACGGATAGACCCGCAAAACCGATTTCGGGCCCGGATATCGTTCTGGCCGTCGCAGGTCAAGGGCCGTAGGGTTATAGGACCACGTCAATGATGAAGCCACATGTCACATAACGAAAAAGGGCTTCTCCTTTCGGAGAAGCCCTTGACTTCGGGGTGGCTAACGTGGCTCGAACACGCGACCTTCTGAACCACAATCAGATGCTCTACCAACTGAGCTATAGCCACCATGTCGTCTCCGTTCAGCGGACTGAACGAGCGCAACAGGTGAATACTATACACGATTTTCAGCGCTTGTCACATCGGCGTGTCGCGAAGGTGCCCGGCGTCCTCCGACATCGCCGAAAACCAAGCCGCACAAGCGTTTCCACGGTCATTTCCATAGGCATGGCCTTGACGGGTAGCGCTGATGCCACAATAAAGGGCATGAGCAAGTCTGAGAATCCCACAGTCAATTCCTCCAATCCCCCCGCCGCGACAGACCGCCCGCTCGGCGACCTTCGCGGAAACCGCACCTGCGCGCTGCTGCTCGGCTCCGGCGAGCTGGGCAAGGAGATCGTCATCGAGCTCATGCGTCTGGGCGTGTGGGTCTGCGCGGCCGACTCCTATGAGGGCGCCCCGGCCCAGTATGTGGCGAACGAGGCCCGCGTGCTCGACATGGCCAAGGCCGATGAGCTCAACGCCCTGATCGCCGACGTGAGACCCGACATCATCATCCCCGAGGTGGAGGCCATCGCCACCGCCGAGCTGTCAAAGGCCGCCGAGGCGGGCGTGCAGGTGGTGCCGAGCTGCCAGATCGCGCAGATCTGCATGGACCGCGAGCGTCTGCGCCGCCTAGCCGCCGAGGATCTCGGACTGCCGACGTCGCCGTATCGTTTCGCCGAATCCGAGGAGGAGCTGGCCGAGGGCGCGGCGGCCGTGGGCTTCCCCTGCGTGGTCAAGCCGGTGATGAGCTCCTCCGGCCATGGCCAGTCGGTGATGCGCGGCGCCGATGATGTGGCCCGCGCATGGGACATCGCGCAGAACGAGGGCCGCACCGCCAAGGAGCACAAGGTCAGCCGCGTGGTCGTCGAGGCGTTCGTTCCGATGGACTACGAGCTGACGGTGCTTACGGTGAGCTCGTCGTCCGGCATCGTCACCTGCGATCCGATCGGCCAGCGTCAGGAGGACGGCGACTACCGTGAGTCGTGGCAGTGCGCGTCGATCACCGACGACGTGCGCCGTCAGGCCGCCGAGATCGCCACGACGATGGTCTCCGGCCTGGTGGAACTCGCCCGACGCCATGGCGAGACCGGCTGGGGCGTATACGGCGTGGAACTGTTCGTGCTCAAGGACGGCCGTGTGCTGTTCAACGAGGTCTCCCCCCGTCCGCACGACACGGGCATGGTCACGATGATCTCGCAGCACCTCAGCGAGTTCGCGCTGCACGCCCGCGCGGTGCTCGGCGTCCCGGTATCCGGCCGGTCGGTCGCATTGCGGGACCCGGATATGGTCTCGGCCAGCCATGCGATCGTCGTCTCCGGCAAGGGCGAGGTGACGTTCCGTCATCTCGCCGAAGCCCTGTCGCAGCCCGACACGGACGTGCGCATCTTCGGCAAGCCCGGCGTGAACGGCCATCGCCGCATGGCCGTGGCGTTGGCCGCCGCCCCGACCGAGGAGGAGGCCCGCCGCAAGGCCGCCGACGTCGCACGGCGACTGGAGGTCACGGTGGGCGAACGCGGCTGACGACGCATCGTCGGCACGACGTGGATTCCCGCATTCCCGCAACACCGCGCCCGGACGTTTTCCAGACGTCCGGGCGCGGTGTGTTTGTAGCTGGCGCTTGATATCCTAGGCTCGATTATTCACCCCGAATTTCCACTCCGATAACGCTGTGAAATCACGTTGTGAGAAAGGTAATGATGGAGAAACTGGAAAAGCTCTACGAGGGCAAGGCCAAGCAGCTGTACGCAACCGACGATCCGGAGGTCTTCTGGGTCGAGTACAAGAACACGGCAACGGCCGGCGATGGCGAGAAGAAGGAGGACTTCACCGGCAAGGGGCGTCTGAACAACCTCATCACCACCATCATCTTCGACCTGCTCAAGAAGCGCGGCATCGACAGCCATCTCATCGAACGCGTGAACGACACCGCCCAGCTGGTGCGCAAGGTGAACATGTTCCCGCTGGAGATCGTGCTGCGCAACACCGCCGCCGGCCACTTCTGCTCGCGCCTCGGCGTCGAGGAGGGCCTGCCGCTCAAGGAGCCGGTGCTCGAGTACTTCCTCAAGAACGACGACCTGCACGACCCGTTCGTCAACGATGACGACCTGGTGGCCCTGGGCGTGTGCACCCGCGAGGACCTGGCCGAGATCGCGCCGCTGGCCCGCCGCATCAACGAGGCCCTCATCGAGATCTTCGCGAAGATCGACGTGAAGCTCGTGGACTTCAAGATCGAGATGGGCCGCACCGACGACGGCAAGCTGCTGCTGGCCGACGAGATCACCCCCGACTCCTGCCGCCTGTGGGACCAGAAGGACCATTCCGGCAAGGTCGAGCACCTCGACAAGGACCTGTTCCGCCGTGGCCTCGGTTCGATCATCCCCGCCTATGAGGAGATCGAGTCCCGCCTGGCCGAGCTGGCCAAGTCCGAAGGCATCGAAGTCAAGTAATCGTTGTTACGGCTCCCCGGAGCGTTGGGCATGGCCACGGCCATGACTCCCCTCCCGGAGGGGAGTCGTCGGCGAAGCCGCCAAGGGGAGGTGAACGCGTGAACGGCGTCCCTCCCCTTGGTTGTTTTTCACCGACGAGCCCGACCTGACGGGGCCATACGAATCAAGAAAGGAAAACTGCAGTGGTTTTTCGCATCTATGTTGAGAAGAAGCCCGGCTTCGACGTGGAGGCGCAGCAGCTGAACAACGAGCTGCGCACCATCCTCGGCGTCGAGGGTCTCAAGGGCCTGCGCGTCATCAACCGCTACGACGTGGAGGGCATCAGCGAGGAGCTGTTCCGCCAGTGCGTGCCCACCGTGTTCAGCGAGCCGCAGACCGACGTGGCCACCGACGAGCTTCCCGAGACCGGCGACGCCGCCGTGTTCGCCGTGGAGTTCCTGCCCGGCCAGTTCGACCAGCGCGCCGATTCGGCGAGCGAATGCATCCAGCTGATCAGCCAGGGCGAGCGCCCCGATGTGCGCAGCGCCAAGGTGTATGTGCTCGAGGGCGCGCTCTCCGACGACGACATCGCCACCATCAAGCACTACGTCATCAACCCGGTGGAGGCCCGCGAGGCTTCCCTCGACACGCGCGACACCCTGAAGATGGAGGTCGCCACGCCGGGCAAGGTGGAGGTCATCGACGGCTTCCTCGAACTGGACGAGGCGGGTCTCGCCAAGTTCATCGATGACCGCGGTCTGGCCATGGACCTCGCCGACATCAAGGTGTGCCAGGAGTACTTCGCCAAGGAGCAGCGCAACCCGACGATCACCGAGATCAAGGTCATCGACACGTACTGGTCGGACCACTGCCGCCACACCACGTTCGGCACGCAGCTGACGAACGTCGAGATCGACGACGACGTGGTCAAGGCCGCGTTCGACAAGTACCTCGCCATCCGCCACGAGCTCGGCCGCGACGAGAAGCCCGTGTGCCTCATGGACATGGGCACGATCGGCGCCAAGTACCTCAAGGCGCACGGCGTGCTGAGGAACCTCGACGAATCCGAGGAGATCAACGCCTGCACCGTGAAGGTGAAGGTCGACGTGAACGGCGAGGACGAGGACTGGCTGTTCCTGTTCAAGAACGAGACGCACAACCACCCCACCGAGATCGAGCCGTTCGGCGGCGCTGCCACCTGCATCGGCGGCTGCATCCGCGACCCCCTGTCGGGCCGTTCCTACGTGTACCAGGCCATGCGCGTCACCGGTGCCGCAGACCCGACCGTGCCGGTGTCCGAGACGCTTGAGGGCAAGCTGCCGCAGCGCAAGCTCGTGACCACGGCCGCCGCCGGCTACAGCTCCTACGGCAACCAGATCGGCCTCGCCACCGGCCAGGTCGACGAGCTGTACCATCCGGGCTACGTGGCCAAGCGCATGGAGATCGGCGCCGTGGTGGGCGCCACCCCGGCCGACCATGTGCGCCGCGAGACCCCGGCCCCCGGCGACAAGATCATCCTGCTGGGCGGCCGCACCGGCCGTGACGGCATCGGCGGAGCCACCGGCTCCTCCAAGCAGCTCGACATCGACTCCCTCGAGGAGTGCGGCGCCGAGGTGCAGAAGGGCAACGCCCCCATCGAGCGCAAGCTGCAGCGTCTGTTCCGCCGCGGCGACGCCTGCCGCCTCATCAAGCGCTGCAACGACTTCGGCGCGGGCGGCGTCTCCGTGGCCACCGGCGAGATCGCCGACGGCCTGACCATCGACCTCGACAAGGTCACCAAGAAGTACGAGGGCCTTGACGGCACCGAGCTGGCCATCTCCGAATCGCAGGAGCGCATGGCCGTGGACGTGGCCGCCGAGGATGTGGACGAGTTCCTCGGCTACGCCCGCGAGGAGAACCTCGAGGCCACGGTCATCGCCACCGTCACCGAGGACCCGCGCATGGTCATGACGTGGAACGGCGACACCATCGTGAGCCTGAGCCGCGCCTTCCTCAACTCCAACGGCGCCCCGAAGTACATGGACGCGCATGTGGAGCAGGGCGGCACCTACGAGACCCCGTGGAAGGGCGCCACGCTGTCCGAGCGCATGCACGAGCTGGTCACCGACATCAACGTGGCCTCCAACAAGGGCCTGTCCGAGCGCTTCGACTCCACCATCGGCGCGGCCACCGTGCTCATGCCGTTCGGCGGCAAGGAGCAGCTGACCCCGTCGCAGGCCATGGTCGCGAAGTTCCCGGTGTTCGGCGAGACCACCACCGCCTCCGCGATGGCCTGGGGCTTCAACCCATACATCATGTCGGCCAACCAGTTCACCGGCGCCTACCTGTCGGTGGTCGAGTCCATCTCCAAGCTGGTCGCCGCGGGCTTCCGCCGCGAGGACGCCTACCTGACGTTCCAGGAGTACTTCGAGAAGCTGCGCGAGGACCCGAAGCGCTGGGGCAAGCCGCTCGCGGCCGTGCTCGGCGCGCTCATGGCGCAGGTCGACCTCGGCGTCGGCGCCATCGGCGGCAAGGACTCCATGTCCGGCAGCTTCGAGGACCTCGACGTGCCGCCGACGCTGGTGAGCTTCGCCGTGGCCGTGGGCCCGATGGGCCGCGCCACCTCCCCGGAGTTCAAGAAGGCCGGCCACGACGTGGTCCGCATCGCCCCGCGCTACAAGGCCGATGGCCTGACTCCGGAGCCGGAGAGCCTCATCGAGGTGCTGTCGGTCATCGAGAACCTCGTCGATGACGGTCAGGTGGCCGCCGTCTCCACGCCGGGCTACGGCTGCACGGCCGAGACGCTGTTCAAGGACACGCTGGGCAACCGCATCGGCGTGAAGCTCGACGATGCCATCGCCCTTGACGACCTGTTCGCCCCGGCATACGGCAGCTTCATCGTGGAGCTGGCCGACCAGGGCAAGCTGCCGGCCGTCTCCAACCTGGTGTGCATGGGCAAGATTGGCGAGACCACCGAGGCCTACGAGTTCGCGGCCTGCGGCGAGACGCTCGACCTGGCCGACGTGCAGGAGGCCTGGGAGCATGGCATCGAGGATGTGTTCCCCTACCGCGGCAAGGGCGAGACCGTCGAGACCGTGAGCTTCACCGCGCCGAAGAAGACCGTGTACACGGGCGCTTCCGTGGCGAAGCCGCATGTGGTCATCCCGGTGTTCCCCGGCAACAACTGCGAGTACGACACGGCCGCCGCGTTCGAGCGCGCCGGCGCCGACGCCACCACGCTGATCGTCAACAACCTCACGCCCGAGGCCGTGGCCGAGTCCACGCAGGCCCTGGTCGACGAGATCCGACGCAGCCAGATCGTGATGATCCCCGGCGGCTTCTCCGGCGGCGACGAGCCCGACGGCTCCGCCAAGTTCATCACCGCGTTCTTCCGCGCCCCGGCCGTCACCGAGGCCGTGCGCGACCTGCTGCAGAACCGCGACGGTCTGATGCTCGGCATCTGCAACGGCTTCCAGGCGCTCATCAAGCTGGGTCTGGTGCCGTTCGGCGACATCGTGCCGATGACCGACGAATGCCCGACGCTGACGTTCAACACCATCGGCCGCCACCAGAGCCGTCTGGTGCGCACCCGCGTGGCTTCGAACCTCTCCCCGTGGCTGGCGAAGACCGAGGTCGGCGACGTGCACACGGTCGCCATCTCCCACGGCGAGGGCCGTTTCGTCGCCAACGACGACGTGCTGGCGCAGCTCAAGGCCAACGGCCAGATCGCCACGCAGTACGTGGACGAGGCCGGCGTGCCGAGCATGGACCTAAACGTCAACCCGAACGGCTCGCTGCTCGCCATCGAGGGCATCACCAGCCCCGACGGCCGCGTGTTCGGCAAGATGGGCCATTCGGAGCGTAGCGGCAACGGCCTCTACGTGAACGTGCCCGGCGACAAGTACCAGCCGATCTTCGAGGCCGGCGTCGAGTACTTCACCGCCTGACGCTGACACTCTGAGCGACCAAAACGGGGAACAGACCGCTCATTCGGCCTGTTCCCCGTTTTTTCATGCCCAAATCGCCGAAATCCGAGGTTTACACGCGCAAATTGTCGCCGAAAGGCCCTCTTCGCGACAATTTGCGCGTGTAAATCACGGGATTCACGCTATCGCAGCACGGCTTTGATGCGGCGGACGGCTTCGGCGAGTTCGGGCTCGGATTTGAGCAGGCTCAGACGAATGAATTCTGAATAGGATGGGGCGTATGCCGGTTCATCCGGTCATGCGCCCCGTCTTGTTCGTTGCAATGGTCGTCTCGTTGACGTCATGCGTCCTGCATGGCAAGTTGCTATGCCTCCATACGGCAAGGTTTGTGGGTCTATCCAATCGCGAAAACACAAAGTGGGGCTATTGCATACATGAGGAAGTCCTTTTCGACGTCCCTATGTATGCAATAGACCCACAAACCTCTTAATGAATGAATTGGTCCGATCGGACGACATCAATCAGTCGATGTCGTTCAGCAGGAAAACGTTGTAGGCCTTGTCCGCGATTATCTTCGTACCGGCGAAATCCATGCCGGCTCCGACCAACGCCCCGGCGACCGGCACGACCTTCACCAGATTGATGGCGCCCTTGGAACCGAATTTGGTGAGAAGCCGGAAGCCCACCTTCTTGTTGATGTTCATCAGCACCTGTCCGGGAAGCTTCTTCAACATGGCCATGGTGACCTTGTTTGCGACCTCTATGCCGGTCTTCTTTACGATATCCGTGATGGATGTGCCGACAAGGCACATATATGCCAGCGTCTGCACCTCGTCGTCGTGCGGATCGTATCCGCCCATATAGGCGAGCGCGGCGATCATGCGCATCTGCACATAAATCACGCTGGTGATATTCGCCGGTATGGTCACAGGCATGGTGATGAATCCACCGAAGCCGGTGACGAATCCGGACGTGGAGCATTTCGCGATCTGATTGGCGATGAACATCCTGGCCGCCTTCTCCGGCGAATCATACCGGTCCAGGTACTCCTGCGCCAAGGCATCGCTGCTTTTGCTGACCTTGGGGATGCCGTTCAGTGCGGCCGCATAGCACTTGTCCAGAATCTCGGACATCTGCTCTTCGGTCAACGACGGTGCAGACACGTTCGAGGCAACGTCTTTCATCGCATTCGCGGCATCGCTACCGGCCTGCTTTACCGATTCTCCAGCCTGCCCTGCGACCTTTTCGACCTCGTTGACGGCGTCCTTGGCCGCCTTGCCGACACCATCGACGGCGTTCTTCGCCGCTTGGCCTGCATTGTCGATGGCGTCTTTCGCCATGTTGCCGATGCCGTCGATGATGCTCACAGGCGTCTCCCTCGTCTCATGTCATGTGGCTGCAAGTGCCCCGTTGCAACTTCATAAAGAAGTTTACATTCTTACAAGCCATAAGACACATGGGCATGTTTGCAACAATGTCGGAGGGCTGTCTGGATTCACCTATCCACGTCGTCTAGCGCAAAGCAATCTGGATGCGGCGGACGGCTTCGGCGAGTTCGGGCTCGGATTTGAGCAGGCTCAGACGAATGTAGTCGGCGCCGACATGACCGAAGCAGGTGCCGGGCAGCACGGCGACGGCGGCGTGGTCGAGCAGGTGGTCGGCGAGGCGCTCACCGTTCCAGCCGCCGTCACGGGGCACGTGCGCCCACACGTAGATGCCTCCGGCTGAGTCGAACACGTCGAGTCCGGCCTCGCGCAGTCCCTCGGCCACGATGCGACGACGGGCGGCGTAGCGTTCGGCGAGTTCGGCGACGCATGACTGGTCGGAGAGCAGCGCCGCGATGCCGGCGTCCTGTATGCTGCCGGTGATCATGGAGCCCATCTGATAGTGGTAGAGCTTGAGCCGTGAGACCACGGCCTCGTTGCCCGCCACGAATCCGGCGCGCCAGCCGGCCATGGCGTACATCTTCGACAGTGAGCACACCTCGACGGCCACGTCGAACGCACCGGGAATCTCGAGGATGCTGTGCTGCTGTGCATCCGGCCCGCCGACGCCGAGGCCCGTGTAGGCGTAGTCGTGCACGATGACGAACCGATGCTCACGCGCCAGTTCGACGGCGCGACGCAGGAATTCAAGGGACGCCTGGGCTCCGGTGGGATTGTTCGGATAGTTGAGCACCAGCATCTTCACACGGTCCCAGGTGTCGGCGGTCACGGCGTCCAGGTCGGGCAGGAATCCATGGTCGGCGAGCGCGGGCAGCAGTATCTCCTCGGCACCGTGCATGACGGCCATGCAGTGGTATGAGGGATAGTAGGGGTCGACGAACGCGACGGCGTCGCCGCGGTCGATGAGGATGGCGTAGAGTCCGGCGAGCCCGTCGACCGCGCCTTCGACGGCGAACAGCTGCGTAGGCCAGTCGAGTTCCACGCCGTGCACGTTGCGGTACCATTCGGCGGCGGCCTCGAGAAACGCGGGCTTGCCGTCGAACGGTGTGTATCGCGCGTTGGCCGGATCGTCGACGGCCTTCTTGGCGACGGCGCGGATGAATTCGGCCGGATAGGCGTCGGGGTTGCCCTTGGCGAGGTCGATGACGTCCGCGCCCGAGGCGACGGCCTTCGCGACCTTCCGGTCGGTGACGGCGAACACGTTGGGCGGTATCGATTCGGCAATCGGCGCGAACGGCACCGGACATGAACGGACGTTGGAATCGGCTGCAAGCATGGTGATGGTCTTCTCCTGACTGATTCAATCACGCCCGAATATACCGTTCTTGCGTCGCGTTCCGCATGGGATTGATCAGCGGAGGCTATAACGGTTATCTATTGGCCGCTATTTCATGGATGTCCACGATGTCCTGCAGGGCGATGGTCTGCCCGTTGCCAAGTATGAGCAGCCGGTGCACGGTGTCGATGCGGCGGAGCGTGTCGCCGACGGTGACGTAGACGCCGCCGTCCTTGCGGGGGTCCGGCATGAAGAACGTCACCGAGACCTGCGGATGGTCCGACGCATGTTCGACGATGTGCCGCAGCCGTTCGTCCAACACCTGACGTTCGTCGTCACCGAGCTCCACACGCTGTTGGGTCTGCCTTGCCGTCTCCATGATGATGGCGTCGTAGCCGCTGAGCGCGGCGAACGGCATGAATTGCGCGGCGCGTTTGCGCAATGGCATATGCGGTCGTGTGGATGACCGGTGATGCGGCCTGTCGATGATGTCGTCGTATCGGTGGGTCGGGGTGAGGGGCATGAGACTCCTTTCCATGAGGTTCCGTTGGCTTAGGCGGCATGGCCGCCAATCTGGCTGTTGCGCTCGATGCCGGTGGCTCCTTCCTCGAGGTTCATGCCTTTGATGACGGCGTTTCTGCCGAACCGGTGTTTGATATCCAGCAGGGTCTTCTGCACGTCATGCTCCCGCCGCTCCCCTACCGCCGACTCCCGCCGCCGACGTTCCTCGGCTTCCGAGTCGGTGAACAGGTCGGGCTGTTCGTAATGGTCGCCGGCCGATTGCACGACGGCCGCTCCCTCCCCGTTCTTCTCCGGTTTGAGCCGTCCGGCGACGATGGTGATGCGACGGACGGTCAGGTTCGGATCGACGGCTCGGTCGTATATCCTCGTGGCCGCGTCGACGATGCGGCGGGCGGATGACGTATACGGCAACGTTTCCGTGCCGTGCGCGGCTTTCGGGATTTTCCTCCCGTAATGGTCCGTGTCAACCACGCCGGCATAGTGCGACGCATCGGTCCGGGGCGCCTCCCCCATGCCGCAGTCGTCCTTCCTGCCGCCGAGGTTCTCGATGTCGTAGCCGACCATGAGCGACACGCAGTCGGTCCGCTCGTTTCGTTCGACCATGTCTAACGCCAGCTGGTCGGCCATCTCCTTGACGATGATGCGGGCGTGCGCGAAATCATAGGGCTCGTGCAATACCTGTCCGATGCTCATGCTGTTGGATTCGGGGCGGTACGCCTTGATGTCGG
This sequence comes from Bifidobacterium saimiriisciurei, assembly GCF_010667655.1. GTDB lineage: Bacteria > Actinomycetota > Actinomycetes > Actinomycetales > Bifidobacteriaceae > Galliscardovia > Galliscardovia saimiriisciurei. Next base: position 155,358 of record NZ_WHZU01000001.1, on the reverse strand, counting down.
CGATGGTGCACGGCTCCCATCCCCATGCGTGGTCGATGAGTAGTTCCGCGTTCACGCCGAACAGCCGGTACAGCAGATTCTCGTTGTAGAAGTCGGTGGGACCGCCGAGCGAGCAGCGTGCGACATCGCCCATGGTGTTGAGCCCGTGGGCCTCGAGTTTTTTCGCATAGCCGCGCCCGACCCGCCAGAAGTCGGTGAGCGGCCTATGATCCCACAGCAGCCGCCGGTACGACATCTCGTCGAGCTCGGCGACGCGCACGCCGTCGCGGTCGGCCGGCATGTGCTTGGCGACGATGTCCATGGCGACCTTGGCGAGATACAAGTTCGTGCCGATGCCGGCCGTGGCAGTGATGCCCGTGGTCGCGAGGATGTCTCGAACGATGGTCATGGCCAGCCGGTGCGCAGTCATGCCGCAGGACTTCAGATACCGCGTGACGTCCATGAACACCTCGTCCACGGAATACACGTGGATGTCCTCGGCGGCGGCGTATTTGAGATAGATGCCGTATATCTGCGCGCTGCATTCGAGATACATCGCCATCCGCGGCTTCGCCACGACATACGTCAGTGCCAGACGTGGGTTCTCCGCCAGTTCCGATGCCAGATACGACTCCCCCATGAACCGCCGGCCGGGCGCGCGAAGACGCCGTTCGGCGTTGACCTGCCGTACCTTCTGCACCACCTCGAAAAGCCTGGGCCGACCGGGAATGCCGTATGCCTTGAGCGACGGCGAGACCGCGAGACAGATGGTCTTCTCCGTGCGGCTCGCATCAGCCACCACCAGATGCGTGTTCAGCGGGTCGAGGCCGCGTTCCACGCATTCCGCCGACGCATAGAACGACTTCAAGTCGATGGCGATGTACGTCCGGTCGCGCAATCCCTCCTCACCCCCTGCCAAGCCCGAGCCTTCATCATCAAGACAAACAAACAAATGTTCGAATACCGTTTTCGAGACTATCATATCTCGAACATATGTTCGAATAAACGCCGTGTCGTTCAGCGCCACGACGGGGCGTCGGTTGTAGTGCGCGGTTGGTAACGTGGGAGCGATTGAATCCTGCGTTAACTCTATATGAAGGAGCGAGTGGCTTGTCCGCCGAACTGGAAGAAATTCACGAGGAATGCGGCGTTTTCGGCGTCTGGGGTCATCCGGATGCGGCACGTCTCACCTATTTCGGTCTTCACGCCCTGCAGCACCGCGGCCAGGAGGGCGCCGGCATCGTCTCGAACGATAACGGCCACCTCATCGGCCACCGTGGTCTGGGCCTACTCACCCAAGTGTTCGGCGACGAACGCGAAATCACCCGTCTTGCCGGCGACAAGGCCATCGGCCACGTGCGCTACGCCACGGCCGGCTCCGGCTCCACCGACAACATCCAGCCGTTCATCTTCCGCTTCCACGACGGCGACATGGCCCTGTGCCACAACGGCAATCTCACCAACTGCCGCACGCTGCGCCGTCATCTCGAGGACGAGGGCGCGATCTTCCACTCCAACTCCGACACCGAGGTGCTCATGCACCTCATCCGCCGCTCCGACCAGCCGACCTTCATGGACAAGCTCAAGGAGTCGCTGCGCAAGGTGCACGGCGGATTCGCCTACCTGCTCATGACCGAGGACGCCATGATCGGTGCGCTCGACCCGAACGGCTTCCGCCCGCTGTCCCTCGGCCGCATGAAGAACGGCGCCTATGTGCTCGCCTCCGAGACCTGCGCGCTCGACATCGTCGGCGCCGAACTCGTGCGGGACATCCGCCCGGGCGAGGTCATCGTCATCAACGACGACGGCTACACCATCGACACCTACACCGACCACACGCAGCTTTCCATCTGCTCCATGGAGTTCATCTACTTCGCCCGCCCCGACTCCAACATCTACGGCGTCAACGTGCACTCCGCCCGCAAGCGCATGGGCGCACGCCTCGCCCAGGAGTCCCCGGTCGACGCCGACATGGTCATCGGCGTGCCGAACTCCTCGCTCTCCGCGGCCTCGGGCTACGCGGAGGAGGCCGGCCTGCCCAACGAGATGGGCCTCATCAAGAACCAGTACGTGGCACGAACCTTCATCCAGCCCACGCAGGAGCTGCGCGAGCAGGGCGTGCGCATGAAGCTCTCCGCCGTTCGCGGCGTGGTCAAGGGCAAGCGCGTCGTCGTCATCGACGACTCCATCGTGCGCGGCACCACGTCCAAGCGCATCGTGCAGCTGCTCAAGGAGGCCGGCGCCGCCGAGGTGCACATGCGCATCAGCTCGCCGCCGCTGAAGTACCCGTGCTTCTACGGCATCGACATCTCCACCACCAAGGAGCTCATCGCCGGCAAGAAGAGCGTGGAGGAGATCCGCGAATACATCGGCGCCGACTCCCTTTCCTTCCTGTCGCTCGACGGCCTCGTCGAATGCATCGGTCTGCACGAGGACGCCCCGTACGGCGGCCTGTGCGTCGCCTACTTCAACGGCGACTACCCGACCGCCCTCGAGGACTACGAGCAGGACTTCCTCAAGTCGCTCACCCCGGAGGACCGCAAGCGCCTGCCCGAGTTCGCGCTCTACAAGAGCAAGTACGTAGGCAACGAATACTCCTGCCAGCAGGCCGGGGCCAAGGCCTGACGGTCCGTCCGTCGGGCAGCCGCTCCAACGGCCGGCGGCCCGACGGACGATTTCAACCATCCGCAACAGTTCGATATTCGATAGACACAAGTTCGATAGACACAAGTTCGATAGACACAAGTTCGATAGACACATCCGACGCGTCGGCCGACACACCGACGCACATCGACATTCACGAAAGGACCATCATGCCCGAAGCGTATGAAAAGGCAGGAGTCAGCGTCGAGGCCGGCTACGAGGTCGTCAAGCGCATCAAGTCCCACGTCGCCCGCACCAACCGTCCCGGCGTCGTCGGCGGCATCGGCGGCTTCGGCGGCCTGTTCGACCTCGCCTCGCTCGGCTACAAGGAGCCGGTGCTGATCTCCGGCACCGACGGCGTCGGCACCAAGCTCGTCGTCGCCAAGATGGCGAACAAGCACGACACCATCGGCATCGACTGCGTGGCCATGTGCGTCAACGACATCGCCGCCCAGGGCGGCCAGCCGCTCTTCTTCCTCGACTACATCGCCTGCGGCAAGAACGACCCGGCCCTGCTCGAGCAGGTCGTCGCCGGCGTGGCCGACGGCTGCGTGCAGGCCGAGGCCGGCCTCATCGGCGGCGAGACCGCCGAGATGCCCGGCATGTACGACGAGGACGAGTACGATCTCGCCGGCTTCACCGTCGGCGTGGCCGAAAAGTCCGCCATCGTCGACGGCTCCACCATCACCGCCGGCGACGTGCTCATCGGCCTGCCCAGCTCCGGCGTCCACTCCAACGGCTTCTCCCTCGTGCGCCGCGCCCTGTTCGACCAGGCCGGCTACACCGTCGACACCGAACTTCCCGAACTCGGCGGCGCCAAGCTCGGCGACGTGCTGCTCACCCCCACCAAGATCTACGTGAAGACCCTCAAGCCCCTGTTCGCGGCCGGCGTCGTCAAGGGCGTCGCCCACATCACCGGCGGCGGCTTCATCGAGAACATCCCGCGCATGATCCCCGACGGCCTCGCCGCCGACATCAAGCTCGGCACCTGGCCCGTCCTGCCGATCTTCGACGTGCTCGAGAAGGCCGGCGAGATCGACCACAAGGAGATGTACAACATCTTCAACATGGGCATCGGCATGGTGCTCGCCGTCTCCAAGGACCGCGCCGACGAGGCGCTCGCCATCCTCAAGGAGCATGACGAGGCCGCCTACGTGCTCGGCTCCATCGTCGAATCCGCCGACGGCAACCAGATCACGCTGCACGACTGATTCGCCACTCGTACGATTCGATTACGCAGCAACGGCAATACGCATCAATCGAACAAACGCACTGAACTGATTGAAAGGACTTGACATCATGGGTCAGAAAGTACTGGTCATCGGCTCCGGCGCCCGCGAGCACACCATCGCCCACACCCTGCTCAAGGGCGACACCGTCGACGAGGTGTTCGTCGCCCCCGGCAACCCCGGCATGAGCGCCGACGGCATCCACATCGTGCAGCTGAGCGAGGAGAACCACGCCGCGCTCATCGACTTCGCCGTGCAGAACGACATCGACTGGGTGTTCATCGGACCCGAGGTCCCGCTCATCGAAGGACTCGTCGACGACTACGAGGCAGCCGGCGTCAAGGCGTTCGGCCCCAACAAGAAGGCCGCCCAGATCGAGGGCTCCAAGACGTTCGCCAAGGAGCTCATGCAGCGTCACGACGTGCCGACCGCCGCCTACGCCACGTTCGAAAGCCTCGAACCGGCCGTCGACTACGTCAAGGAGCACGGCGCCCCCATCGTCATCAAGGCCGACGGACTCGCCGCCGGCAAGGGCGTCACCGTCGCCATGACCGAGGTCGAGGCCATCGAGGCCCTCGAGGAGATCTTCGTCGACCATCGTTTCGGCGCGGCCGGCGCCTCCGTCGTCATCGAGGAGTTCCTCGAAGGCCAGGAGTTCTCCCTCATGAGCTTCGTGCGCGGCGAGGAGTTCTGGACCATGCCGATCTCCCAGGACCACAAGCGCGCCTACGACAACGACGAAGGCCCCAACACCGGCGGCATGGGCGCCTACAGCCCCGTCCCGCAGATCGCCCAGTCCGTCGTCGACCAGGCCGTCGAAACCATCGTCAAGCCCGTCACCAAGGCCATGGTGGATGAAGGCACCCCCTTCACCGGCATCCTCTACGCCGGCCTCATCGCCACCGCCGACGGCCCCAAGGTCATCGAGTTCAACGCCCGCTTCGGCGACCCCGAGACCGAGGTCGTGCTCCCCAAGCTCACCTCCGACCTCGGCGCCGGCATCTGGGCCATCCTCAACGGCGAAACCCCGACGTTCACCTGGGACGAGCAGCGCTCCACCCTCGGCGTCGTCCTCGCCTCCGACGGCTACCCCGTCAACGTCATCAAGGGCGCCAAGGTCCCCGACATCGCCGTGGACGCCGACTCCCACGTCTACTACGCCGGCGTCACCACCACCGGCGAGAACGGCGACCAGCTCATCGCCAACTCCGGCCGTGTGCTCCTCGTCGAAACCACTGCCGACACCCTGCAGGCCGCTCAGGACAAGGTCTACGCGATCATCGACTCGCTCGATACGACCGGTCTGTTCTATCGCCACGACATCGGCGCAAAAGCGCTGAAGTGAAATAACGGAGTGTCCGCGGCATTATGGGAGATTCGATGTACTGAGCGCACCTTCATCTCCCACGCCTTGCGGCCACACACGTTATTTCCCTTCAGTGAGCGTGCCCAGCCCCCTCGTCAGAGGGGGCTTTTGCGTAGTGGCCGGATCCCCCACAAAACCGATGGCGCTCCGTCATGCCCGCCCACCCGTCGGTGGTGCGATGACGCGTGCGGCATCAAGACACGGCAGGACGAAGGCGTACAACAGTACGTCGAATCCTCCGCAACGACGATGACGCTCCGTCATCACATCACCGGGCGCCGCAAACATCACCTGCTGTTCACTTTGCGTTCATACTCCAATCCACGTCCGGCAACACCGCCGGACGACAATGAAGTATACGGATACATGTCTCTTCGTCGTTTCGGGGGATATTCGATACATGACGACCGGCGACGAGGGGACTCGAATAACAGGAGATGAGATGTTCAGGGCAGTGCATTCGTCGATGAAAACCTGGACGGTCGCGGCCATAGCCGCGGTTCTCGCAATGGTGATGATGCTCGCCGGATGCGCGGGCGGTACGGATTCCCAGAAGAACGGCGGTGGCACATCGTCCGGCGACACGTCGCAGACCGACCCGACATCGTCGGCCAAGCCAACGGTCTCGAACAACGGCAAGACCGAAACCTACAAGCCGGCTGACGGCAATGCCACGGCCACATTGAAGATCGCCTCCGGCTCGGAGAACAAGGAGGTGTCCGCGGCCATCCAGCGCGCGGTCGACGACTCCAAGATCGGCGTGACCATCGACTACATGGGATCGCTCGACATCATGAACGTGCTGAAGAACGGCGGCAAATCATACGACGCCGTCTGGCCGGCGTCGAGCATGTGGATCACCATGGGCGACACCAAGCATATCGTCAAGGACCAGCAGAGCACCTCCACCACGCCCATCGTGTTCGGCATCGCCAAGTCCAAGGCGCAGCAGCTCGGCTGGGCCAACGGCGACGGCACCACCAAAGCCGTGAAGACGCAGGACGTCATCGACGCGGTGAAGGCGAAGAAACTCACGTTCTCCATGACCAGCGCCACGCAGTCGAACTCCGGCGCCAGCGCCTACCTCGCGTTCCTCACCGCCATCGCCGGCAAGAACCAGGCCCTCACCAAGGCCGATCTCGACAATGCGAACGTGCAGGCCAACGTGCACACGCTGCTGTCCGGCGTGGACCGTTCGTCCGGCTCGTCCGACTGGCTCAAGGACATGGTCGTGGCCAATCCCGACCGGTTCAACGCCATGGTCAACTACGAAAGCCTCGTCATCCAGGCCGACAAGGTCCTGACCCAAAAGGGCAAGGACCCGCTGCTGGCTGTATACCCCTCGGACGGCATCGCCGTCTCCGACTCCCCGCTCGGCTATGTCGACCGCGGACAGAACCTCAACGACGCCTACGACTCCTTCGCCAAGGCCCTGAAGTCCAAGGACGCGAAGCTGCTGTTCGAGCGCGCCGGCCGTCGCACCGGCCTCGCGGGCGTGCTCACCTACAAGAACGATGCCAAGGTCAAGGATGCGTTCCGCAGCGAATGGGGCATCAACACCGGGGCCGACGCCTTGAAGACCATTCCGCTGCCGGCGGCCGACGTCATCGACGAATCGCTGAACGTCTACCAGTCGAGCCTGCGCAAGCCCAGCTGGACGGTATGGGTGGTCGACTACTCCGGTTCCATGCAGGGCGACGGCAAGGACGGCGTCGTGCGCGGACTCAACGCCGCGCTCGACCAGACGCAGGCCAGGCAGTCGCATCTTGAGGCCGGCAAGAACGATGTGAACATCCTCATCCCGTTCTCCGGCGACGCGCAGGAGCCGACCAAGTCGACCGGCGCCGACACGACCGCCATTCTGCAGCGCGGCCAGGCGACCGACACCATCGGCGGCACCGACATCTACGACGGTCTGGAGAAGGCCCTGCAGAACCTGCCGAAGAACACCGGCGACTACACCACGGCCATCGTTCTGATGACCGACGGCGTCTCGCAGACCGGCAACAAGGACGCGTTCACCAAGCAGTACAAGGCCTCCGGCCACGACGTGCCCGTGTTCTCCATCATGTTCGGCCAGGCCGATCCCGCCCAGCTCAACGAACTCGCCAAGCTCTCCAACGCGAAGGTGTTCGACGGACGATCCGAGGACCTGGCTTCCATCTTCCGCCAGGTGAAGGGATTCAACGGATGATCAGCACCATCATCAGCTTCCTCGCCGGACTCGGGCTCGCCGCCCTCACGTTCTGGGTGGCGGGCGGCGGCATCGTCGGTCTCGTCGGCGCGGTGGTCGTGGCCGCCGGCGGATACATCGGCGTCTCGTACCTCACCCAGCCGGAACGCAAACTCGGCAAGGTGCTTGCATCGGCCGTGCCCAACGGGCAGAAGGCCGTGGAGGCCATCGACATGGCCAACGCGCGCATGAACGCCATCAGCGGCCTGATGTCCCAGGTGCGCGACCCTGCCGTACGCAAGGAGGTCAACGACATCGTCGTGGCCACGAAGGCGCTCACGGCGTTCGTCGAGGACAATCCCCGTTCGTACGAGACGCTGCGGCATTTCATCAACGTGTATGGCGACCAGACGCAGAACCTGCTGCAGGGCTATGTGGAGGTGGAGCGTTCCGGCGCCCGCGACCAGATAGCGAAGGCACGCATCGACACCATCAACGCCATGCAGGTGCTCGAGCAGACCGCCGCCGGCGAGCTCTCGCACGCCGTGGAGGCGAAGACGCTGGCCCTGTCCGCCGATTCGGAGGCCATCGCGCGGTTGGCCAGCATGGACGGCTACAGCGTGGAGACGGCGCATGACACCTTGCCGGGCGATGCACAGGCGCGGTCCCAGCGGAACGGCCGGCGCCCCGCATCGACATATACGTCGCCGATCCCGTACGACCGGCCGGCGAACGGACCGATGAACGTGCCGGCGGGAACGCCCGGGCCGCTGCCGGCGTCCGGACCATCGCCGGCATCCGGAGCCGGCGCGGCGGAAACGCCGACGGCACCTTCGCCGGCCGCGGACGTTCCCGCCGACGATGGAACGGCTCAGAAAGGAGTCAGGTCGTGAAACTTTCGAAATCGAAGATCATCGGTCTCGCCGCGCTGCTCGTGGTGGTGCTCGTGCTCGGCGGCGTCACCGTGCTGCGCAACTGGAAGGCCAGCACCGCCCCCAAGCCCGTGAAGACCGAAAGCGTGACCGGCTATCTCGGCGGCGAGAAGATCACGCTGTTCGAGGACCAGCAGTTCAAGGACCTCGCCGCGAAGAACGGCCTGAAGATCGACTACCGCAAGGCCGGCTCGCTGTCCATGATGGATGCCGACAACAACGGCATGGACTATCTCTTCCCGTCGTCCAAGGTCGCCGTCGAATACGGCAAGTCGAAGAAGATCGACACGTCGGGCGCCGACATCGTGTTCAACTCCCCCATCGTCATCTACACGCACAAGCAGGTGGCCGACGGCCTGGTGAAGACCGGCATGATGAGCAAGACCGACGGCGTCTACCATATGGACATGGCCAAGGCCGTCGACGCGCTGAAGACCAACAAGACGTGGGCCCAGGTCGGCTGGTCGGGCGGCTACGGGCAGTTCCGCATCGACTCGACCGACCCGGTGAAGTCGAACTCCGGCAACGAGTACGCGGCCCTGGTGGCCACGGTATTGAACGGCGGGCAGCCCGCGACCGTGCAGTCCGTGCAACGCGACCAAGCCACCCTGCAGTCCATATTCTCGAAATCCGGTTGGATGGAGACGAGTTCGGAGGACAGCTTCAACCAGTTCCTCACGCTTGGCGTCGGATCGAAACCCATGATGATCGGCTATGAGAGCCAGGTGCTCGACGTGGCCGCCAACCAGCCCGACGCATGGAACCAGGTGAAGGACGACATCGTCATCGTCTACCCGACGCCGACGGTATGGTCCACGCATATGCTCATCCCGCTTGACGACAAGGGCCGCAAGCTGCTGACGCTCCTCAAGAGCGACGACATGCAGAAACTCGCCTGGCAGCGGCATGGGTTCCGTTCGGCGAACTTCACCGGCACCGACGGCATCAAGCGGTTCAAGGTGCCCGGCACCGTGGACCAGGTCACCGCCGTCTCCGAACTGCCCAGCAACGACGCCATGCAGGCGATCATCACCACGCTCTCGAAAGGACAATGAACCATGAAGGAAATCTCTCTCAGCGACCTCGCGGGAGGCTCGCAGACCAGTGCCGTGGACCTCGCCGCACCGTCCGGGGACCAGGCGCTGGCCGCCGACGCCACGCCCGACCAGCAGATCGCGAAGCTCAATCCGGCGGATCAGGCGAAGGTGACGCAGCTGGCCGGCTCGCTCGACCTGACCAAGGCCGGCATCGAATCCGCATACGGCAAGGACGTGCAACGCGCTACGTCCACGTTCGCCGACGACATCCTCGCCAAGACGCGTTCGAAGGACGCCGGCCAGGCGGGCGAGCTGCTGCAGGGTCTGCTCGTCACCGTGGACGAGGCGGAGCTGAGCGGCATCAAGAAGGTACCGATCCTCGGCACGATCGCCGTGAACATCAACAAGCTGCGCCGCCGCTACGAGAAGGTCTCCACGCAGATCGACGACATCGTCGCCAAGCTGGAGGGCGCGCAGAGCCAGCTCGTCTCCGACATCTCGATGTTCAACACCATGTATGACCGCAACGCCGAGCAGTACCGCGACCTGAAAATCACCGTGCTCGCCGGCAAGAAGGCGCTGGCGGACTTCAACGCGAACCAGCTGCCAAAGCTCGAGCAGGAGGCCGCCGCGTCGCAGGACCCGATGCAGGCGCAGATCCTCTCCGACTTCAAGGCCAAGCTGGAACGCTTCGCCAAGCGGCTCGACGACCTCGACCGCGTAAGCGTGATCTGCCTGCAGACCGCGCCGCAGATCAAGATCATCCAGAACGCCGACCAGATGGTGTGCGACAAGATCGACACCACCATCTCCACCACGATTCCGGTGTGGAAGAGCCAGATGGTCATCGCGCTCGGCCTAGAGAACCAGCGTCAGGCGCTCGACCTGCAGAAGAAGACCGACGACGTGACCAACAAGCTTATCCAGGCCAACGCCCGTGCTCTGCATCAGGGTGCCGTGGACGCGGAGAAGGCGAACCAGCGTTCCGTGGTCGACATCGAAACGCTGGAGAAGGTGAATTCCGAACTCATCGCCACGCTGCGCGAGACCGTGCAGATCCAGAAGGAGGGCAAGGCCAGCCGCGCCGCCGCCGAGGTGAAGATGCGTCAGCTCGAAGGCGATCTGAAGAACGCGCTCATCGAGAACGCCCAGCAGCTGGGGCGGTAAGGGCAGCTTTCCGAGATACGAGATATGTATTGGCTCCCCTCGCTGAGGGGAGCTGGCCGCCGCAGGCGGTCTGAGGGGAGTTGAGTACCCGAGGTGCCACTCCCCCAGTCGACTCACGCCATTGGCTCCCCTCAGCAAGGGAAGCCAATGGGTATTCTTATACTTTCACTCACTTCACGGCACCGGTGAAGTCGTCGACCAGCGCGCTCATCCAATCGGTGAGGTTCGTGTACTCCTTCGGCATCTGCTCGGTGAGCTTCACCACGGGCACATCGCCTTCCGCCGCGGCAGCCTCCAGATGCTCGGTGGTGTCGTTCGATTCCTGCGTGTTGAGCACGAATACCTTCATCTTTCCGGCCTTCAGCGCGTCGGAGAACTGCTTGATGTCGGCGGGCGAGGGCTCGCTTTCGTTGGCGCTGGCGTTCTTGTAGCCGCTGGTGGTGGCGTCGGTCATGCCGAGGTCGTCGGCGAGGTACCATGCCACGGACTCGCTGGCGGCGTACGGCACGCCCTTGGTCTTGGATTCGGCCGCCTTGATCTTGTCCTCGACCTTCTGCTCCTGGGCCTCCCATGCCTTGTGCCGCTGTTCGAAGTAGTCCTTCTGGTCGGGCATGGCCTTCTCGTAGGCTGCGGTGATGGCATCGGCGGTCTTCTCGCGCACATCATGGGAGAACCAGACGTGGGGATTGTCGCCTTCCTTGATACCGTCGGTCTCGGCGGCGTTCACCACGTCGGCCTTGGTGCCTTCCGTGGCCTTGGACGCCCATGAATCGTAGTCGGCGCCGTTCACGACGGCGACCTGCGCCTTGGCGAACGCGGCGACGTCGGATGTCGTCGGCTCGTAGTCGTGGGCCTCCACGTTCGTGCTCGCCATGATCGACTTCACATCGACCTTGTCGCCTCCCAGCGCCTCAGCCACGGAACCCCACTGGTTGATGCTCGCCACCACCGCGATCTTCTCGGATGACCCGCCGCCGGACGTCCCCGCACCGCCGCACGCCGCCAAACCGATGGTCATGATCGCCGCCGTTGCGGCAGCCGCCAGCATGGTCATCCCGCGCCTGAACCGATTCGACGCAATTGCCTTGGTCCTGTCGCTGCCGGTCATGCTTGTATCGTTCATTGTTCGTCGTCTTTCTACCGTTGCATTCCCCTCTCTGAGGAAATCCACGCTCTTAGTATACACATAAATTGATAATCATTTTCATTATTGGATAAATTTCTTTTCCATTGGCAAAACCATGAATCAATCCCGAAAACACGAACCGAGGGCATCTGCCCCCAGTCGTCATCCGACAATCGTCGAAATTCCAATGCCGCGTTTGTTCCCAGCCGGCCGTCCTTGCCACGGAGCGTCATATAACGGCATTTGGGCGTTCCCCGCCATTCATACGCGTCACCGAACGACGATGTCCCCTCTTATTGCATTCCGTGCCACGAACCCCAACCGACACTCCACCGCCCTTGTTGCAATTTCAACGGTTTCGAACCAAACCACTCTTCATGAAAGCCCATCCGCCGTCACGGAATGGATAATCGCGGCAAAATGGCTTTCCCTGCCGAACTTTTCCGCCACGAAGCGAAAAAACGCAACGAAAACGGGCTCCGTGCCAAAAATCCGGAGCGAAAAGCCGGAGTTCACTGCCTCAACGCGGTGATGAGGTCCTGCATGGCGTCGTTGGGTGGCAGTTCGGTCACGTTCTGCACGGTGTCGACGGTGCCGGGCACGCCGAACCGCCTGATGGAGTCGGTGCCGGAGAAATCCACGCTACGGAAGCCGTGCCGCTCCCATGCGAGCTTCTGCGCCGGCTTCGATTCCAGCAGCGTCAGCAGCCTCTCCCCCTTGGCGTCGAGCGCCATGAACGTGTGCGTGCTCCACACGGTCGGCGTCGGATACGCGATGACCAGGTCGTCCTTCACCTGCGCGTAGGCGTCGGGATTGTTGACGGCGAGATCGAGAATCTGGCTTTCATAGCCGACCATCATGGGCTTGGAGCCCACGCCGAGCGTGAGGAACTGGCTGAAGCTGTCCTCGGAGGAGGTCTCCATCCACCCGGACTTCGCGAAAATCGAACGGATCACGGCGGCGTCGCGTTTCACCGTCGCCCGCGTGGCCGGCTGCCCGCCGTTCATCGTATTGGCCAGCAACGCCGCGTATTCGTTGCCGGAATTGGATTTCACCGGGTCGGTGCTTTCGATGTGGAACACGCCGTAGCCGCCCACGTACCCGACCTGGGCCCATGTGCGCCCGGCCTTCATGGCGTCGACGGCCTTCGTCATGTCGAGCCGCCACACGTCGCCGTCACGGCGCATGATGCCCGACTTCGCCAGCCCCTCGGCCACGGATTTGTGCGTGTAGACGACGATGGGCGAGTTGAAGACGATGTCCTGCCTCGCGGCCTTGACGCCCTTGGAGGCGCCGTATTCGACTGCGGTGCGCGACGAGGGAAACAGGTAATCCATGCCCGACCGGTCGGCCGTCATCATGTCGAGGGAGCCGGCCTTGCGGTAGTCCACCTTGAGTCCGGAGTCGGCGGCGAGCTTCGTGAATTCCTCGTCGTCGAACAGGCCGGTCTTCTCGCCGCCGAGGTATCCGGTCACGGATACGGTCGACCGGGCCGGTCGGGATTCGGGCTTCGACGTCGTTCGCCATACCGCGAATCCGCAGATGACCGCGACCACGACGATCAAGGATATGAGCCCGACGATCCTGTTCCTGTTCATATTCCCATTTCAGTCGGTGGCGTTGACTTTGCCTGTGGAGGATTCATCGGCGGCCTCGACGCCATCGTCGGCGGATCGCCTCTCGGCGTCCGCGCATTCGGCGCACACGCCGAAGATCTCAAGAATATGGTGGCTGATGGCGAAGCCGTTGTCCTCGGCCACCTTGCGGAACCATGCCTCGCTCGGCGGTTCGATGTCGATGGTCTTGCCGCAGCGCTCGCATACAAGATGATGGTGGTGCCGCTGCGCGTCCTCGCCGCAGTCGCGGAACAGCTGCTCGCCGCCCATGCGGATGGTGTCGGCCTCCCCCGCCGCCGCCATGGCGTTGAGCTGACGGTATACGGTGGCCAGACCGATCTTGGAGCCTGCGTCCTGCAGCCGGCGGTGCAGGTTCTGCGCGGATATGAAATCATCCGTCTGCCGCAGCGCCGCACGAACCGTTTCCTTCTGAACCGTCCGCCTTGTCAGATGCTCGACCATGCATACCCCGTTTGCCGTGAACTCATTCGTTGCGCGTACTCATACAGAACGCACTCATATAGAATACGCACGTCAACGACCAAAAATACGGGCCCAAAATCCCATTATCAGCGATTTACGGTGCGTTGCGGTCGTTTCCGGAACGGAAAACGACCATGACGCACCGCGAATCGGCGATATCGGGGTCTTGGGCCCGTATTTCAATAACCGATTACTTCATCTGTGCCATGATTGCCCGTCATGACCATCCGTCATGACATACGACGATTACAGCGGCCAGTAGGGGGCCACTTCCTTGTCGAAGGCGTCGGACACCTTCTTCGCCACGACGGCGGGGTCGGTGTCCCAGATCTTCTGGTTGAACAGCTCGCATTCGATGTCGCCTCGCCAGCCGGTGTTCCATACGGCCTCGGTGAGCGGCTTGAAGTCGATGACGCCTTCGCCCATGTAGTGGCGGCTGAGCAGCGGATCGGCCTCGAGAGGGGTCTTCCAATCGCACACCTGGTACGTGGCGATGCGGCCTTCGCGTCCGGCGCGGGCGATGGATTCCTGCACCTGCGGGTCCCAGAAGATGTGGAAGGTGTCGACGGTCACGCCGACGGCCTTCGGATTGAACGGCGCGGCGATGTCAAGCGCCTGGCCGAGCGTGGAGACGCAGGCACGGTCGGTGCAGTACATCGGATGCAGCGGCTCGATGGCGAGCGTCACGCCGGCGTCGAGGGCGTCCTTCTCAAGCTCGGCGAGCGCCTCGCCGATGCGCAGGCGCGCGCCGGTGAGGTCCTTGGAGCCTTCGGGCAGGCCGCCGACGACGAGCACGAGCACGTGGCAGTCGAGCGCGGCGGTCTCCTCGATGAGCTTGCGGTTGTCGTCGATGGAGGCGCGGCGGGCGGGCCCCTCCTCCATGGTGAAGAAGCCGCCGCGGCACATCGTGGAGACGCGCAGGCCAGAGTCCTTCACCATCTGGACGGCGGTTTCGAGGCCGACGGCCTCGACGGGTTCGCGCCACAGGCCGATGCTCTGGTAGCCGGCGGCCGAGCACACGTCAAGCGCGGTCTTGAGGTCCGCGTACTTGATGGTGGCCTGGTTCATGGAAAGAATCGGATTGGTCATGATTGATGCTTCCTTAGTGCTTCAATGCTTCCGTATGCTTCCGCGAGGATACCGACCGGGTCACAGCAGGTTTTCGGGGACCTCGATCTTGCGGCCTTCCTTGGCGCTTTCGTAGCCGAGGTTGGCCAGACGCACGCCGCGGGCGCCGGATTCGAAGTCGTACGGGTAGGGCTTGTGCTCGACGAGGGCGCGGATGTACTCCTCCCACTGGGCCTTGAAGCCGTTCTCGAACTGCTCGTCGGTGGCGATCTCCTGCCAGTTGTCCCAGTAGTTGTGCGGATCCGGGACGTCCGGGTTCCAGAAGGCGAGCGGCGTGGCCGGGCGGGCCTGAATCTTGGCGGTGAACAGGCCGATGACCGCGGAGCCGAGCGTGCCGTCCACCTGGAACTCGACGAGTTCGTCGCGGAAGACGCGGGTGTTCCAGGAGGAGTTCATCTGCACGGTGATGCCGTTGACGGTGTTGAACACGGCGTAGGCGGCGTCCTCGGCGGTGGCGTCATAGTGGTTGCCCTGCTCGTCCCAGCGGTCGGGAATCTCGGTCTTGGCGTCGGCGTAGACGTCGGTGATGCGGCCGAAGAGGTTCTCGATGATGTAGTTCCAGTGCGGGAACATGTCGGAGATCATGCCGCCGCCCTGCTCCTTCTTGTAGTTCCAGCTGGGGCGCTGAGACTTGTGCCAGTCGCCTTCGAACACCCAGTAGCCGAACTCGCCGTGCACGGAGAGGATGCGGCCGAAGAAGCCGGAATCGATGAGGCGGCGCAGCTTGAGGAAGCCGGGCAGGAACAGCTTGTCGTGTACCACGCCGGAGACGACGTCGTGCTCCTTGCCGAGCTTGACGAGTTCGACGGCGTCCTCGAGGGTCTCGGCGATGGGCTTCTCGGTGTAGACGGCCTTCTTGCCAGCCTTGATGGCCTTTTCGATGGCGGCCACGCGGGCGGATGTGACGAGGAAGTCGGCGTACAGCGGGTACTTGTCGTCGGCGAGGACCGAGTCGAGGTCGGTGGTGTACTTGATGCCGCCGTGCTTTTCGGAGACGGCCTTGAGCTTGTCCTCGTGACGACCGACCAGGATTGGGTCGAGCTGCACGCGGGAGCCGTCGGAGAGTTCGACGCCGCCCTGCTCGATGATCGGGAGGATGGAGCGCACGAGATGCTGGCGATAGCCCATGCGGCCGGTCGCGCCATTGAGAATCACGCCCAGAGTCTTATCTGCCATGATGGTTGTTCCTTTCGGGATTGTGTTGTGTTTGATTGATTGACGATATGCGTATTGGTATTGGTGGCTCCCCTCATGGTTGGGGGGAGCCGGGATCCTGCGGAATCAGTCGATGTTGCCGTTCTCGCGGTAGGAGCGCCAGACGTTCTCGAAGAAGTCGTCGTCCTCGGGAATCGGGTGCACCGGTCGCCAGCTGCAGGAGACGGTGCCGTTGGCCTGGGTGTCGGAGTCCTGGCTGAACTTCGTCTCCTGGGTCACGCCGTTGTAGGCGCCGCCGTCGAGCTTGAAGCGGAAGATGTCCTCCATGTCGAGCGGGGTGTCGGGGTCGTCGCCGTAGCCCTTGACCGGCAGTTCGCCTTCGGGGTTCGTGTAGAGCACGGAACCGCGGGAGGTGTTGCCGGCGTGGTCGGCGTATTCGGCCATGGCGCCGAGGTACACGTAGGCGGTGGTGAGGATGTCGCGCACGAGGAACAGGCGGTCGACGCTGCGGCGGGAGCCGGCGTTGGCGCTCACGGTGCTTTCGTATTCGTCGAGCCATTCGCCCACCTGGCGGTATGCGGCCTCGACCTCGTCCTTCTGGCGGACGGGGCCGGCCTTGGCGCTCATGAGCTCCTGCACGTCCTTCATGTACTGGTGCACATTCTCGGAACCGCTCTGCTCGGCGCGCGCGGTGGCGGTGTCGAACAGGTCGAAGTCCTCCTTCGCGCGGTTCGCGACGGCGGCCTCGAACGCGGCGTCGTCGAGGGTGGCGGCATCGGCACGGCGGGCGGCGATGTACGTCGCGGCGCGGATGGCGGCGACCTGACCGGCGTTGAGGCCGGTGCCGCCGGGACGGTACACGCCGTGCACGCCGTCGGCCTCGCCGATCGGGAACATGCCTTCGACGTTGGAGCGCCACCAGGCGTCCATGACCAGTCCTCCGTTGTTGTGCTGGGCGCACAGGTCGATGCGCAGCATCTCCTTCTCGAGGTCGACGCCCGGGTTCTTCTCCAGATAGAACTGGTAGGCGGGCTCGTTCATGTGGCGCAGGCGCTCGATGGGGGTGCCGGTCAGCGCGCCGGCCTGCTCGAGGTACTCGTAGGCCTCCTTGTCGAGCTTGGAGGCGTCGAGCTCGGGCTGCACGGGGTTGGAGCGGAAGTCCAGGTACACCTTGCGGCCGCGCAGCACGGTCTCGCGGTAGACGAGCAGGTCGATGAGCGAGCTGCCGTCGCGGGCCTTGCGGATGTCGAACGGCCACTGGTAGCCCTTGAGGAAGATCAGCGAGAGCTGGCGGCCGTAGTCCGGGATGGCCTCGGAGAGGAACTCGCGCTCGTCGGAGCCGTCCTGGGCGGTGGAGACGAAGCGCGGCAGCACCTGCATGTAGGTGCCGGAGACGTTCCACTTCGGGTTGGTGGAGGCGAGGCCGAACTGCCATTCGGTGAGGTTCTTGCCGTCGACGCCCGCACGGTAGGCGGCGCCGGAGGCACCCCACTGGCCGTTCGGGTACACGCGGTTGCTGTAGATGCCGGCAGGGCCGCCGGTCGCGTAGACGAGGTTGGCGGTGCGCAGCACGAGGAAGCGCGACTCCTCGGCGCCGTCCTGCACGTCGGTGCGCAGCACGAGCAGGCCGACGACCTTGCGGCCGCCCTTGCCGTCGTCGGCGGTGAGGATGTCGACCACGCGGCAGCGGTCGTAGGTGTGGATGCCCTTGGACTCCACCGAGGCCTGCAGATGCTCGACCATAGACTTGGAGGTGTAGGGGCCGATGGACGTGGCGCGACGGCGGGGGTCGTGGTCGGTCTTGTAGCCGATGTACTCGCCGTACTTGTTGCGCGGGAACGGCACGCCGAGGTCGCACAGGTGCAGGAAGCCCTGGGCGGAGACGGCCGCCTCCACGAGCGCGGTGTCGCCGTCGACGGCGCCGCCTTCGAACAGGGTCTGCGCCATCTCGCGCACGGAGTCGGGGTCGCCGCCGGAGAGGGTGAGCTTGTAGTAGGTCTGCTTGTCGGAGCCGGCGTTGCGGGAGGTGCCGCCGTTGATGTGGTCGGAGACCAGCACCACGTCGGTGACGCCCAGGTCGTACAGGCGTTCCGCGGCGCAGTATCCGGCGGCGCCGGTACCGACCACGACGGCCTGGTGGGTGACGACCGGCACGTCGTGGCCGGCGATCGTGAGTGTGGTTTCGTTCATATTGGTGCCTTAGTGAGGTGCCGGACGTTCATCGTCCGGAAGAACGGTTGTATGGGGGAATATGGAGGGAAAAGAGTGGGTGTGGCCCCTTCCCGGGCGTCGGGCCGAATGCCGTGGACGAAGACGCATGAATCTCATGGAAAGAAAGGAGGAGTTGTCTCACAAGATATGCGGTTGAAAGCCTTATGTCCTTCGTCCGGGCCGCCGCGAATCCCGCACAGAGGAGAATGCGGGCCGTGGCGCGACCGTCGGTCCTGCGAAAGGGGCCAGGTCTGTCAGAGCACCGGGATGTGCATGCCGCCGTCGACGTTGATGATGTCGCCGGTGGAGTACGGGGTGTTGCCGGAGGCGAGGATGGACACGGCGCCGGCGACGTCGGCGGGCTTGCCCCAGCGGCCGATCGGGGCGCCGCCGTTGGCGAAGAAGGTGTTGTACTTGTCGTGCACGGTGGAGGTCATGCTCGTGGCGATGATGCCCGGGCGCACCTCGTAGACCACGATGCCTTCGGGGGCGAGGCGCACGGCCCACAGCGAGGTGGCCATGTGCACGCCGGCCTTGGAGATGCAGTACTCGCCGCGGTTGAGGGAAACCGTCTCGGCGGAGGTGGACGCCATGTTGATGATGGTGGCGACCGGCTGCTCCGGCGGCTCGGGGAGCTTGTCGAGCGGTCCGCGCAGCTCGATGACGCGGTTGGCGAAGGCCTGGGTGAGGAAGTACGGTCCACGCAGGTTGATGCCCAGCACACGGTCGAAGCTTTCGGGCGTGGCCTCGAGCAGGTCCTTGCGCTCCTTGGGGGCGACGCCGGCGTTGTTCACGAGCACATCGAGGCGGCCCCAGGCGTTCACGGCGTCGTCGAGGTAGCGCTTGTGATCGTCGAAGTTGTCGACGGAACCCTGCACGTAACGCACGAGGGAGTCGTCGCCGGCCTCTTCACGCAGCTCGGCGAGCACGTCGGTCGGCTCGTCCCACACATCGAGGATGGACACGGCGAAGCCGTCGGCAATCAGTCGCTTCGCGATTCCGAAACCGATTCCCTGCTTACCACCAGTAACAAGAGCAACTTTGTGCGTCATCGCAATCTTCTTAACGGTTTTCTTGCTGTCGTTTTGAACCATACACCATTTTGAAACCGGTTTCAAATCAAGTCAGAAATAATCCGCGAAACGCCGGAAAAATCGTCGCTTTCGAAAATTTATCTCCCAAACATACGACGTCTCCGAAATCAATCGGCACAACGGTTTTCAAAGCCTCGACACGCCGACGGCGAAGCAAATCATGGCAACCCGCCGTCGCGACACTCCGGAAAGGCATGGTATCGTGTTTTTCCAGCGATGTAACTAGTTACCTAAATGATGTTCGCATCGTCGGTTCCGCATCAGCGAGAATGGCCCGGACGCCCGATGTCCGGCCTGTCGACGACGGAATGACCGACGGCGAATGCCATACAGGCGACATCCTACATCCCCCACCCCGTTTCCCCTATGATTTGCAGCAGATGCAAAGGAGCATGATGAACATCAACGTCAAGAACGCCGCCGTCACCGACGCGCAGCAGAACTCATTCCCATGGAGGCCGTCGATAGCCCAGTTCTTCGGCACCATCGGCTTCTACGCCCCGTTCTTCGGCATCAGCGCCGTGCTGCTGCCGGCCAAGATCCAGATGATCGCCCCCGACCAGAAGGTCTCCATGGTGGCGAGCGCCACGAGCATCACGCTGCTCATCTCCGTGTTCGCCGGCTTCATCTGCGGCGCGCTGTGCGACATGACGCGCTCCCGCTTCGGCGCCCGCACGCCGTGGATAGTCGGCGGCGGCATCCTCGCCACCGTCTGCCTCGTCATCTTCGCCACGTCGTCGAACGCCACCGTCGCGCTGGGCGCATGGTACGTGTACGTGGTGTGGTACAACGCCGTCATGGCCGCCGCCATGGCGTGGATGCCCGACCTCATCGCCCCGAAGTACCGCGGCACGGCGAGCTCCATGTTCGGCGTGGCCACGCAGATCGGCCTCAACGGCGCCCAGTCGCTGGCCTCCCTCTACATCACCAACGTCTCCAAGGGCGTGTTCATCCTGCTAATCGTCGCCGACGTCGCGCTGATCCTCGCCGTCGTCATCTGCCAGGAGAAGTCGAACAAGCACGTTCCGCGCGAGCCGTTCTCCTTCGAATCCTTCAAGACGAACTTCCTGCCGCCGCGTCACGCCGGCCGCGACTACTGGTTCGCCGCGCTCGCCCGCCTCATGTACATGATGCCCGGCGGCATCGGCACCTACCGTCTGTACACGCTGACCGACTACATGCACACCCCGGCCGAGGCGGCCGCCAAGTGGATGAGCCTCATGGCCGCGCTGAGCCTCGTGATGGCCATCGTCGCCGCCGTGATCTCCGGCCCGCTGGCCGATAAGCTCAAGACCATCAAGGTGCCGGTCGCCGTGGCCGTGTTCCTGGTGGGCGTGCCCTGCTGGCTGCCGTTCTTCATCCCGACGCCGCTCATGTACACCATCTACGTGGCGCTCTCCGGCCTCGGCGGCGGCATCTTCGTCGCCCTCGACCAGGCGCTGATGACCTCCGTGCTGCCGAACCAGAAGAACGCCGCCAAGGATCTGGCCTTCCTCAACGTGGCCGGCACCATCGGCCAGATGCTCGCCCCGCTTCTGGCGGCGGCCGTGATCGGCATCTTCGGCTACATGGGACTGTTCCCGATGGGCTTCATCGTGCTGTCCATCGCCGCCGTCTCCGTGTTCGGCATCAAGGGCGTCAAGTGATCTGACTCTTACCACCCCTCCTTTTCGAGCGTTCCGCATGGTCTGCCAGCCATGCGGAACGTTTTTTCATGCGCATCCGTCTGTTCGCCTTTCATATGCATGAGACTTCCGGACACGATTCATCGATTGCCGCCGCATCTCATAATTCATGATTCGTTCCTATGATTCGCGCCGTGCACGAATCGGCATATGCACCGGCAATCGCCATATCGTGCCTCGGCCTTACGCAACATGACGCCTGCAATCGGCTTCCACACGGGTATTCCATCGGCACGATTCGCCGGTTACCGCGGCATCTCACGATTCGTGCCATACACGAATCGCAGAATATATCGATATCAGACGATTCGCCCCCTGATTTTCGCGTATCGAATCGTCTATTGCATCCATATCTCACGGTTCGTGAATACACGAATACGCGGATATCTCGGCATCTTGCGATTCGTCGGGAAAAAACGACGTCGATGGCAACGTCATAGTCAACGAGGCTCCTCCCGAAAAGCACTAAAGTCCCCAAACGCAAAAGGCTTCGCACCATATTGGGTGCGAAGCCTTTGAGGTATCGGATGCGCGACCTTTGCGCATCAATCAGTCAGGATTGTCGGCCGGGCCGCGATGCAGCCTGCGACACGGACCGGCCGTCAGTGCCGTTCGGCGTAGTCGAGGTATTTGAAGTCGGCGTGGGAGCCGTGGGCGTCCATGTCCTGGGCACAGATGCCGAGCATGGCGCCGGTGAACGCACAGCCCTTGATCGTGCGTTCCACATAGTCGTCGCTGATGTGGTCGGCGGGCTGGTCGCCGCCGAGCGGCTTCAGTTCGCCGTCGCCCAGCGCGTAGGAGAATTTCGCGACGGCGCCGCGCACCTCCACGTGCAGCTTCACCGGGTCGGTGCCGGAGATCTCCACCTGCTCGCAGCCGTACTCAAGATCCTCGTGGTCGCAGCGCAGGATCTGCAGCACGCGGGTGTCGGTGCCCTCGGTGTCGAAGGTGACGCACGTGTAGATCCAGTTCTGGGTGTCGTAGTAGAGAATCAGTCCGGCAAGCTGCTGGAAGTTCTTCGGCTGGAAGTCGATGACGGTTTCGGCGTCGAAGTCGAAGTGCTCCCAACGGCGGGCGAACAGGCTCTGCCGGTGCTGCGAGCGCAGGGACTGGCCGCCATAGAGGCGCAGCCAACCGGGACGGGCGGTGAGGCTGTAGTCCTCGCCGGCAACGAGCGCGGTGCGCAGGGTCTTGAGGCTCGGCGGGATGGCCGGGTCGGTGACGGAGGTGAGCGGGGTGGAGAGGGCGTCGGACGCGGCTTCATCTGCGGGCACGGCCAGAGCCGAGAAGTCGATGCGCTCAGAGTGGTCCGTCTTCTGCACCACGCCCTGCGAGATCTTCGGGGCGGGCACGTCGAGGTCGGGGCTGATGGTGTTGTTCTCCAGGCGCGGCCAGCCGTCCTCGGTCCAGTAGATCTTCTGGATGCCGGTCTCGCGGCCGAGCGTGCAGTTGCCGCGTTCGGTGAGCGGACGGCCGCAGATCTGGGTCACGTACCATTCGTCGCCGATCTGAAGGAAGCAGCAGTGACCCGACTTCTGCAGCGGGTTGGTCGGCTCGTCGCGCGCGGTGAGCAGCGGTGTGTACGGCGAATCCTCGAACGGGCCTTCGAGCGTGCGGGCGCGGGCCACGGTGGCGGCGTGCATGTAGCCGGTGCCGCCGGCCGCGCACAGCAGGTAATACCAGCCGTTGCGCTTCAGGATCTGCGGCCCCTCGCACACGCCGAGCTTGGTGCCCTTGTAGAAGTGCCTGCGTTCTCCGATGAGCTTCATGGTCTCCGGGTCGAACTCCTGGATCACGGTGCCGGCGAACAGTTCGTGGCTCGGACGGTAGTCGTAGAGCATGTTGAGGAACCACTTGCGGCCGTCGTCGTCATGGAAGATGGCCGGGTCGAAGCCGGACGCGGTCAGGAAGTGCGGCTCGCTCCACGGTCCGGTGATGCTCGGCGCGGTGATCACGTAGTTGAGCGTGTCCTTGAACGGCGCATAGGTCTTCACGTCCGTGTAGACGAGCCAGAACTTGCCGTCG
The DNA here is from genome assembly GCF_010667655.1 of Bifidobacterium saimiriisciurei. Lineage (GTDB taxonomy): Bacteria > Actinomycetota > Actinomycetes > Actinomycetales > Bifidobacteriaceae > Galliscardovia > Galliscardovia saimiriisciurei. The sequence goes on along the minus strand of NZ_WHZU01000001.1, from coordinate 132,309 downwards.
GCGTAGCTCAGGTGCGGCGCCCACAGGGAGCCGGAGTCGTAGTTGCCGAGCAGGTTCACCTGGGATTCGCGGTTCACAGGCGCGGCGACCCACTCCCAGTTGACGAGGTCCTTGGAATGGTAGATGTCGATGCCCGGCCACCATTCGAAGGTGGATGTGGCGATGTAGTAGTCGTCGCCCACGCGCAGGGCGCTGGAGTCCGGGTGGAAGCCCGGCAGGATCGGATTGTGGATCATCGTGGTCATGGGAAACTCCTTTGTCATGAAATCACAGTAATACGGCCACGCCGTCGAAGTCGGTCAGGCCGCTGACGGTCAGCGTGCCGTCGGCAAGCGTCACGTTGATGCCGCTGCGGTGGAACGCGCGGGCGATGACGCTGGAGAAACCGGCATCCGCATCACCATCGTTCGCCTCGTCCAGCGAGATTGTCACGTTCTCCGGCGCATCGTGGAACGTATGCAGCACCACGAGCGTGCGGCCCTGCGCGTCGGTGCCGTGCTCGCCGCGGCGCACGATCGCCTGCCATCCGCGTGGATGACGGTAGCTGCCGAGTTCGGACCCATGCCATTCGCTCGCACCGTGATCGATGGTCGGCGCGGCGGCACGGTAGAAGTCGACGCCGCTGTGGATCACGTCGTTCTTCTCGCCGGAGAACGCGTTCGCGTCGCCGGAGAAGCAGAGACGGCCGAGCAGGCCGGAACAGATCTGATAGTGCAATTTGCTCGCCGGCTCCTCGTCACGCACCACGGCCCAGATCTGCGACTGACGCGGCAGAATCATGCGGTGCATGTTCGCGGCGATCACGGGGATCTCGTCGCATTCGTGCGCGTCGGAGAAGCTGGCCATGGCGCCGATCTCCATGAACGACTGCACGAGCCGGTGGCCGCCGGACGCGCAGATCTCGATCATCAGGTCCGGCAGTTCCTCGCGGATGCGGCGGAAGAAGTCCTGCGACGCCTGGACCTGCGAGTACAGGCCGTCGCCCAGCGACGCGTCCGGGTCGCCGGGGGTCTCGCAGCCGATGCCGATGGTGTCGTTGTAGTCGACTTTCATATAGTCGAATCCGTTGTCTCGCAACATGTCGATGACCTTGTGCGCAAGGTAGTCGCGGACCTCAGGATTGCGCATGTCCCACCAGCGGCGGTTGCCGGAGGTGATCGGCAGTCCGTCTCGCGTGAGCAGCCATTCGGCCTTGTTGAAGCAGTCGGGCTCCTGGCGTCCGGCGACCTCGAATTCGAACCAGATGCCGGCCTTCATGCCGGCCGCGTGGATCGCGTCGACGACGGGCTTCAGACCGTGCGGGAACGCGGTCTTGCTGACCTTCCACTTGCCGAATCGGCTGGCCGCCTCGAACGCGGCGTCGTCGAACCATCCGGCGTCGATGACGAAGTATTCCACGCCGAGCGCCTTGACCGCGTCGAGCTGTTCGAGCACGCTCTTCTCGGTGGGCACGCCCCAGGTGGAGCAGAATTCGTTGAAGATGATGGGCAGGTGGTTCTCGGATTCGGGAACGTCGAGATACCGTCGCACGTTGCCGGCCACGGCCTGCGCGGCCTGGTTCACGTCGCCGGCGACCACGGCGACGACGGCCTTGGGCGCGTCGAAGCGCTCGCCCGGCTTCACGGCGTGCGTCCACTGGCCGAATTCGCGGTCGGCGATGCCGCCGGACAGGCTCAGCCCGTCGTCTCGGCGGTAGGCCTCGATCTGCCAGCTGGAGGCGTGCGTGGTGGCCGCGGCCCAGGTGACGCCGGCGCGCTCATCGGTCAGTCCCACGAACGGTACCCATTCACGTACGGGGAAGCTGCCGACCGAGCCGAAACGCACGGAGTTGGCGGAGAATCGCTGCCAGCTGGGTTCGAGCTCCAGATCCTCGACCGGCTGGGAGAGCAGTCGTCCCTCGGCGCTCCATGTGCTGCGCATGCGGTGCAACGCCAGGTTCTCCGGGTCCAGTCCGGTGGCGAACGGCGAGAGCGAGCCGAGCGTGAAGCTGGAAAGCATCTCGAACGTGATCGATTCCACGGAGTCGTTGACGACGGACGTGCGGATCTCCACGGCCGGACTCTTCGTCGTCATCGTCAACCTGTGTTCGTAGTGCCAGCCGCGCGGGTCGTCGATGCGCGTGGTCACGGTGGTCACGCCGTTGTCGTCGGCGAGTGCGCGCGGCTTGCCGAACTCCATGCGCGCCACGGTCTGCGAGTTACGCATGGTGCGCCCCTGCGAGAAGCCGAACGGGTAGTCGTCTCCGATGATCTTGGCCTGCACGAGCGGTTCGGCGGCGCAGTCGTCGCGCAGGGCCGCGTCGACACCGCCATCGTTGCCGAGCACGTCGGACGGCACGAGCAGCAGTTCGACGATACCGGTTTCGGCGTCGCGGCGGTATACGGCCGTGGTCCCGCCCACGGTGGACTGCAGAAGAATCGTTCGCATATGTGTTCCTCGTGTTCCTTGTTTCAGTCGAATCATTGCCGTCGGCTCCCCTCGGTCAGACATTCGTCTGACGGCTACCCTCAGAGAGGGGAACCGACCGTGCAGCGGATTGAGAGGAGTGCGACCTCACGAATATCGCTTCCACGACCTTCCATTGACGCGGATGTTGTCAGCGGCCATGTCGTCGCAGCCGTCGGTGAGAATCGCGGGGCGTTCGTCGTCGTGCAGCGTGCGCAGCCGGACGTTCCGCAGCTGCAGGTCGGCCACGTTGCGCAGGTCCATGAACGACGTGCGCGACCAGTCGGGCCAGTAGTTTTCGCTGGACCTGCCTTCCGGCGCGACCAGTCGGTCGAGCACCTTCGGGTATTCGCCGGCGGGGATGTCGGACTGCTTCACGCCGCCGATGAACGTGTACCGGATGTCGCTGAGCGTCACGCCGCTAATCGGATGGCCGTCGGCCGCGTCGAAACGGATGCCGTTGAATCGCGGCGAGCCCATCACGTCGTCGGTGAAACGCATGTGCGTGTTCGCCATCTCCTCGTCGTCGACCGCCGTCAGATGCGAGATGTCGATGTTCTCGAGCCTGCCGATGGCCGGAACATGGTCGAGTTCGATGGACGTGCCGTAGTCGTCGGGCTCGAAGCGGTTGTTGAGGATCACGAAGATCGGACGGGTGACGTTGCGCATGACGATGTTGCTGACGCTGATGTCGCTGATCGTGCCGCCCTCGGTGCTTTCGATCTTGATGCCCTCGCGCCACACACGGTCGAGCGTGCAGTTACTGATCGTGACGTTGCGGATGTCGCCGATCGACTTCAGGCCGATGCGGATGCCGGCGCAGATGCCGGAGAACTCGCAGTTGGTCACGTGGACGTCGTGCACGGGCAGCGCCTTGCTGCTGGCCTGCAGGCAGAAGTTGTCGTCGGTGCCGCGCACGTAGCAGTCGGAGACGAACACGTGGGCGCAGCCGTCGAAGTCGAGGCCGTCGCCGTTGTAGCGCTTGTCGTTCCTGATGTCCACGCCGCGCACCCAGATGTATTCGCTGTCGAGGAACGCGGTGGTCCACGCGGCCGCGTTGTACAGGCGCAGGTTCTCGATGTGCACGTTGGAGCAGCGCAGCACGCGGATCATCATCGGCCGGTAGATGGAGCCCTCGTTGGGGAACGCCTCGGCCTGTCCCTCGATCATGCCATGGCCGATCAGACCGAAGTCGTGCGCGTCCTCGGCGTAGATGAAGCAGCGGTCGATGTTCGTCTCGTTGCGGTAGCGGTTGTGGTGCACGTCCGGCGAGTAGTCGGCGATGTTCGGGCTGGCGACGAGCCTTGCCGACGCGGCGACGTTGAGATACACGTTCGACTTCATGAACAGCGTGCCGGAGAGGAACGCGCCGTCGGTCAGACGGACCGTGCCGCCGCCGTTCGCGGCGCATGCGTCGATGGCCCGCTGGATGGCCGCGGCGTCGTTGGTCGTGCCGTCCGCCTTGGCGCCGTAAGTACGGGGATCAATCGTCATTGAAAGGTTCCTTTTGTGTTGTGTGGGATGGGTATGCACCTTTATGGAATCGCCTCCCCTCAGTCAGCCTGCGACTGACAGCTCCCCTCGACGAGGGGAGCCAGTGGAAGCCGGTCATGCTCTGGCTACCTCATGATTGAGGGGAGCCGATGGAAGCCGGACAGCCTCTCTTATTGGCTCCCCTCATGATTGAGGAGAGCTGTCGGCGCAGCCGACTGAGGGGAGTCGACGACACCTACTCGACCGTCACCCTGCGAACGCTCACGCCAGCTGGGCGTCGAGCGGCAGGTTGTCGATGGCGTTCCGCGCGGCCACGAGCGCGTCCTTGAGCGGCGCGACCTCGGGGTACCAGCGGCGCTCCCATTCGAGCGACAGCGGGCCGGTGTAGCCGCCGTTCTTCAGCAGACGGCAGCACTTGGCCAGCGGCACGCGGCCGGTGCCCTGCAGGACCGGGGTCTGGTCGCCGGGGAACGCGCAGTCCTTGATCTGCACGAGGCCGCGGCCGTTCGCGATGTACTGGCCGATGTATTCGAACGTGGTCACCGGGTCTTCGCCGACGCGCCACGGGTGGGCGAGATCCCAGATGGAGCCGACGCGGTTGCCGGGGGCCAGACGGTCGATTTCGGCGTGGATCATGGCGTTGCGCTCGCCATTGGTGTGCGAGTCGTGGGTTTCGAGCAGCGGCTGCACGCCGAGCTTGTCGGCCAGCGGCAGGGCCTTGACGATGATGGCGGCGCCGCGCTTGGAGATGCCGGCGAGATTCTGGCCGTCGGGCAGGGCGAGACCGGGCAGGCGGTCGGGGGTCCAGCACGGGTCGAGCGGGGCGGTCGGGAACACGCGCACGTACTGGGCGCCGAGCACGTCGGCCATGTGCAGGCAGTGTTCGAGGCTTTCGAGCAGTTCGTCCTCGGTGCGGTCGGGGTTGCACACCTGCACGCGGGAGTCGACGGAGAAGATGGAGACGTTGGCCTTTTCGGCGAGCTCGTCGCGCATGGCCTTGAGCTCGTCATCGGTGGAGGTCATGGTGAATTTCATTTCATCGCCGACCGCGACCTCGATCTTCGTAACACCGGTTTCAGTGAAGGTCTTCGCCAGTTCATCCATGGTGTCGTACGGCGCGCCGAGCGTGCTTGCAGCCAGTTCCCAAGCCATTGTCGCTTTCCTTTCCTAAGCCTCGTTGCTGAGGTATCGCAGGGCTTTGGGAAACATATGGTTCCGTCGGCCCCTATATCATCCATATCGGCCCATCGCGGCTCGTCGTCGTTTCTGACTCCCCGCCGTTTCTGAAACCGATTTCAAAAACAGTTTCAGTGTACACCAATCCACGCCCCGAAACAGCGGGTTTTGCGAAAATCGCCGTCGTACGACGCCAACGCGAATCCCGCGCATGACACGCACAAACGCATAGCGTCGAGCGACCGGTGCACAAACAGCGACCGGTGCACACACACGATACAAAACCACGACGCCCGGCGTCGACGCATGGCACGGAACGAATAATCACAACGAAATGTCGTTCCGTGCCAGAATTTCCTGGCACGGAACAGAAAAACAACAATGAAAACGACTCCCGTGTCACAGGTACGTGACAAGCTTGTCGATCGGCTTGCGACGCGCGTGTTTCGCCGACGGCTCGGCGTCGACGGCCGGATAGCCGAGGTCGAGCATGGCAACGACCCGCTCCTTGTCGGCCAGTCCGAACGCTTCACGCACCTTGTCGGGGTCGAACACGTTGACCCAGCAGCTTCCGACGCCGCAGTCCGTGGCGGCGAGCATCATCTGCGTGGTGGCGATGGACGCGTCCTCCACGCCGGAATCGTATCTGCCGCCCGGATATTCGAACACGTCGGTCATGTCGTACGTGACCATCAGCACGGTCGGCGCGCCATACCGGCATTCCGACAGTTCGTCGACCTTGGCGAGTCCCTCCGCCGAACGGATGACGTACACATGCTGCTCCTGCTGGTCGACCGACGTCGGCGCCAGACGACCGGCCTCGAGAATCGCATCCAAATCGGATTGCGCGACCTGCCGCGCATCATACTTCCGGCATGCATACCGCCGCGCAATCACATCGTTGAATTCCATCGTGCATATCCCCTTCCATCGCCATTCCGACGATTCCGGGACCCACTATAGGCGCGGATTACTGCGCGGAATCGCGCACGATCATACGGCCCTGCACGGTCTCGAGTCGCGACTGCGGCGGCTCCTCGCCGGCGCGCTTGGCCTGGATCTGCTCGTAGAGCATGGCGAAGGCGCGTTCGCCCATCTCGTTGAAGTTCTGCCGATAGCTGGTGAGCGCCGGCTTCCACAGGGGCGCGAACTGGCGGTCGTCGAATCCGACGACGCTCACGTCCTCGGGCACGCTGCGCCCCTCCTCGCGCAGGCCGTTGATGACGGCGATGGCGGTCTCGTCGTTGCCGGCGAACACGGCGGTCACGTCGTCGCGGCGGCCGAGCGCGCGACCGGCCTCGACGGCCTCCTGCAGATCGGCGGCCGAAACCCGCAGAATCTCGGGAATGGGCGCGCCGGCCTCGGTGAGGGCGTCACGCCAGCCGTTGGTGCGGGTGTTGCTGCTCGGGCCTTCGGCGCGCGCCACGTGATAGACGGTCTTGTGGCCATGGCCGAGCAGGTATTTCGTCATCTCCCTGCCGCCCTCGCGTTCGGAGTTGATGACCTGATACGGGCCCTCCCCCGCGTTGCCGCCGACGATGACCAGCGGCATGCCGTCGGGGATGTAGCGCAGCGCCTCGGCGCCGGCATGGTCGTATTCGTAGACGATGACGCCGGCGGGGTTGGAGCCGAGCGCCATCTGCACCATCTGCTGCACGTCGTCGATGTGGTGTTCGCTCAGCGTGGTGACGCCGAACAGGTAGTTCTTCGACTGCGCACCGCGTTCCACACCGATATTCGTCATGTTGGTGGAGAACGTGCCGGAGTTCGTGGCGAACACCATGACGGAGTCCATCTCCTTGTTCGCCAGTGCGCGGGCGACGATGCTCGGCTTGTATCCGAGCAGTTTGATGGCCTGCGCGATGCGCTTGCGCTTCTCCTCGTTCACGTTGGCGGTGCCGTTGAGGTATCGGGAGACGGTGGGCGCCGAGACTCCGGCGAGTTTGGCGACGTCCTTGATCACCGGCGTGCTGCGTTGCGCGTTCCTGGCCATGGTTGTGGACTCCTTGGATGATATATGCCGTCATACGGCGGCGGTACTGCATTCATGACCGTCGGCATGAAATCATTTCAGATTCCATGCCGACGATTGGAATGTGGCTTATTATTTCAAGCCATGCTGACATGACCGACAGTCATGTAAGCGATTGCCTCACGCTTCCTTGGCGGCGAGCGATGCCTTCAGCGCCGGGGCGACGGAGACGGCCGGGTCGAGCAGCGGGATGAGCGTGGCCTGCGTGGCGTGGTACAGGTCGGACTTGCCGGGCCACACGGTGGTGAGCACGTGGTTGTCCTTGTCGAGCTGGTGGAACCACGAACCCTTCTCGTGGTCGACGAGGTATTCGTCGATGTACTGCCAGAACCTCGCGTACCAGTCCTTGTACTCCTGCTTGCCGGTGACCTTGGCGAGCGTGGCGGAGGCGTTGACGGCCTCGGCGAGCGTCCAGTGCATGCGGTCGGTGACCACGGGGTTGCCGTCCCAGTCGGTGGTGTAGGCCAGTCCGATGGTGCCGTCGCGGTTCCATGCGTCTTCGAGCGCGCGGTTGAACAGATGCTCGGCGGCGTCGACGAGCGCCTTCCTGCCGGCGTCGTCACGGTCGGAGCTCAGCGCGTACTGGGTGATGAGTCGCGACCATTCGATGCCGTGGCCGGGGGTGGCGCCGAACGGCTTGAACTGGTCGTCGGGCTTGTCGCGGTTGCAGTCGAGGTCGGGCTGCCAGTCCTCGTTGAAGTGCTCGGGGATGCGCCACTCGTTGTTGGCGGCCCAGTCCACCACATGGTCGATGATGCGTCCCGCGCGACGGCGGTACTCCTCGTCGCCGGTCACGTCGGCCACGGCGAGGAAAGCCTCGGTGGTGTGCATGTTGGCGTTGAGGCCACGGTACGGGTCGAGCTTGGTGAACTCGGTGTTCCACGTGTCCACGGCCAGGCCGATCTCGTCGTCCCAGAAGTGCTTGTTGTAGGCATCCAGCGCCTTCTCCAGCAGTTCGGGGCCCTTCGGACGGCCGATCAGCGTGGCGGACGTGCCTGCGAGGATCACGAAGGCGTGGGCGTAGCAGATCTTGTCGGGCGCGGGCTTGCCGTCCCACGTGATCTCGGGGTACCAGCCGCCGTTGGCGTCGTCGTGCAGATGGCCGAGCAGGCCTTCCACAGCGGCGTCGACCAGTTCCTCGGAACCGGGGTGGCCGAGCAGGGTGCCCAGCGAGTACACGTGCGCCATACGGCAGGTGATCCACGTCTGGATGCCGTGCGAGGGGTCGGGGTTGCCTTCGTTGTCGAGCCAGGCGGAGCCGCCGCCGGGCGCGGGGAACCTGTGGCCGAAGCCGAGCAGGTTCTCGGTCTCGCGCTTGAGCAGCGCGCGGTTCTCGTCGGTGCCGTATTCGTATTTCTTATCCATGACGGAAACGCTCCTGTCCGGTCAGGCCAGCGGGTTGGCTTCGAAGTGGATCGGCGGCTCGCCGGCGGCGATGTGCTCGAACTCGGCGAGCACGGAGGCGCCCATGCGGTTGAGGTCGCAGCCCATGGAGCCGGCGATGTGCGGGGTGAGCACCACGTTCGGCAGGTCCCACAGCGGGCTGTCGGCGGGCAGCGGCTCCTCCGGGTCGGTCACGTCGAGCACGGCGCGGATGCGGCCGGAAACGAGCTCCTTCTCGAGCGCCTTGTGGTCGATGACGATGCCGCGGGCGGAGTTGAGCAGCAGGGCGCCGTCCTTCATGAGGCCGAGCTCGTGCTCGCCGATCATGCCGGCGGTCTGAGGGATGCCGGGCGTGTGGATGGAGACGATGTCGGACTCGCGGAACACCGTGTCGAGGTCGACCTTCTTGGCGCCGTACTCGGCGGCCTCCTCGTCGGTGAGGTGGCGGCTCCAGGCGATGACGTTGAAGTCGAACGGCTTGAGCATCTCCATGAAGTCGCGGGCGATCTGCGCGGTGGCGGTCACGATGCCGATGGTCTTGCCGTAGGTGCCGGCGTCGGCGTAGTTGACCTCACGGTTGATGTAGGCGCGGGATTCGCCGTACTGGTGCTGGGAGAGCGTGTAGTCCTTGCTTTCGAGCAGGGCCACGCCGAGGCAGTATTCGGCCACGGGGATGGAGTTGGCGGCCTGCACGTTGGTGGCGAAGATGCCGCGTTCCTTGGCGATCTTGCGGGCCTCGTCGGTCAGGCCCTTGTAGGCGACGCCCTGGGCGGCGATGATGCCCTTGAGCTTCGGCATGTTGTTCAGCGCCTCGGCGGTGACCTGCGGGGCCTCCCAGCCGTACCACAGGTAGTCGGCGTCCTTCATGCGCTCGAGCGCGGCGGGGTCGGAGAAGTCGGTGATCTCGGTGTGCTGCTCGATGTTGGCGATCTCGTGCAGACGCTTCCACATGGGCTCCGTCAGCAGCTTCTCGGGCAGGCCGGGCTTGATGGACATGACGACGTTGAATTTCTCGGACATGACGCTCCTTTGCAATGTCGTTTCACCGGACGGTCATTTTTTGAAATTGATTTCTTACAATCAATTCTCTTTCCGCCTTGAAAACACTGTGTTCTGCGATTTTCATGAATTATTATATGAAACCGATTTCAGAATTGCAAACGCGACACGTCGCCGTCGTCGAATCATCGAGGACCAGTCTCCATTCCGACGGTTTGCGCAGGGAAGCCCCCCAGAACGCGGGAAAGCATGCGGAAATGCCGGCGGCGCCCGTTTCAGACGTGCACGTCGGCCGCGTATTCGCCGACATGCACGTTCAGTTCGCCCAACGTGCGGCATGGGCGCCCGCCACGCGTCACATCGACGAACCGCACATTCCTCACCATGCGCGCCCCGTCGAAGCCCGCGATAAGCGACGGCTCCTCCCCCGAACCATCGGCGATCTCCACGTTTTCCACCGTCACATGCTCGACGCCGCGGCCGGGGATGGGATTGTAGTCGGGGTTTTGCCTCACGCGGAAGTCGAACACGCGGCCATGGCGGAACGATTCGACGCGGACGCCGCGGTAGGCGATGTCTCTCGCAAGGTTGCCGTCGCCCACGTTGATGGCCATGACTCCGAGGTATCCGGGCTGGTATTCGTTGTGTTCGAGCACGTCGATGTTCTCGAACGCCACGTTCTCGATGATGTCGCCCCCATGCAGGTAGTCGCCGTGGGTGCCGATCATCGTCGGATGCGCCACGTCGGACCACAGCACGCAGTCGCGCACGGCGACGTTTCGGGTGTCGCCCCGATATTCCCAACGGCTGCCGTAGATGGCGATGCAGTCGTCGGAGGTACGAAGGAAGCACCGTTCGATGGTCACGTCGGAGCACGACATCATGTCGATGCCGTCGCTCCATCCTTCGCAGCTGAACGATTTGAGGTCGCGGATGACAACGTCGCGGGACGAGCCGAGCATCACCGTGTAGTGCGGCGGGTTGATGCAGCAGATGCCGGCGATCTCCACGTTTCGCGAATTCGCGACGGCGATGGCGCAGGTGCCGGCGAAGCGCTTGAAGTCGGCGAGATGGAGGATGCCGCGGCCCATGACGCGCACGTCCTCGGCACAGTCGACGCGCAGCGCGCCCTCGACCACGGCCCCGCCTTCCAGAATCAGCGTGGTGTGCGACGGCAGGTTCATCACGCCGTCCTCGATGAGGTAATGCCCCGGCTTCACTCGGATGACGAGTCTGCGGTCGGGCTCGATGGATGACGGGGCTTCATTGAAGTCGCCCGTATCATCGGCAGTTACATCGTCGGCATCGTCGCCGCAGAACCGCGTGCCGTCGAGATAGCCGGCGTCGAGAGGACGGCCCCGGCGGATGTTCTCCAGTTGCAGCAGCACATCCCGCCCCAATGTATTCGGCCCGTCCATGCGCCCCTCCACGACGACGTCGGCCTTGTCGCCGGGACGTTCCAGCGCGTCGACGTCCGCGATGGAGCCGGCGAAGAGATGAAGATTATGACGACGGTCGCAGTTGAGCTCCACCGACAGGTTCGCCGGCCGGTCGAGCCGGAACGCCACCCTCCGCGGCTCCACTTGCGGGGCAATGCCCAAGACAAGCGGTCGGATGTCCGCCGTATAGCAGTACCACCAGCCGGGACGTGTGACCTCGACCTCCACGACGCCTTCGAAGTCGAAGTACGCCATCGACGCCTCGGAGACGTCGTGCATATCGACCTTCACGCGGTATGTGGGCACCTCATGCCATGCATCGTCGCCGACGGTTCGCACGCGCACGATCAGATCGTGCTGCAATACGGCGCCTGCGGGCACCGGATACATACGAATCGTGGAATCATCGGAAGACGGAATCATGACGGCCTGCTCCTGTCAATAATCAATCGGAAAAATGATGGACGGCCCCGTTCGGGAGCCGTCCATCAGGGGAATCACCGGGAATCACTGGGCCTTACGACGCAGGGACAGTGCGATGCCGGCGGTCAACGCGATGACGGCGAGCGCCGTCACGCCGATGACGGATGCACCGGTGCGGGAGAGGCGGGCACTGTTGCCGGAGGCGTTGCCCTGGGCATCGGTCTTGCCGTTCGCGGCGTTGGAACCGTTGCCGGAGGTGTTGCCGCCGTTGGGCTTGGTGCCGTTCTGGCCATTGGAGCCGTTGGCGCCGGTCGAACCGTTGTTGCTCGAACCGTTGTTGCCGCTGTTGTTCGAGCCCGAACCACTGTTGTTGTCGGTGTTCTCGTCGTCGCCCGGCACCTTGACGGCATCATGGTAGGTGAACTGCAGCCAGTTGGTGGTCTTGGTGTCGGCTGCGGCGGCCGGGGTCGCGGCGGTGCCGAGTCGCAGCGCCGGCGCGCACTTGGTCACGTCGGGCTTGTCGGTTGCGCACGAGGCGTCGGATCCGACGACCGTCTGCTCCACCATGCGTCCGTCATGGCTCAGGTAGCTGATGCCGATCCAGCTGGTCATGGTGAACTTCTCGTTCGCGCCCACCTTGTCGGCGGTGGCGGTGATTGGGTTGGTGCCGTCGGCGGCCTGCTCGCCCACGCTCAGGTACTTGCCGGTCTTCGCGTCCTGCACGGAGTAGGTCTCGTCGGCGTTGGTCACCAGACGATACACGTCGGCGTCCTTCTGCCTGGCGGCGACCTTCACCGAGCCGTCGGCCTGGGTGGTGAAGTAGGAGTTCGTGGTCTCGGTGGTGTAGTTCTTCGGCAGCACGCCTCCGGTGATGGAGTTGGAGCCCTCGGGGACCTCACCGTACTGGGCGATGGCGTTCCATGCGGTCTGGTACCACGGCGCGATGCGCGTGCGGATCTGGAAGTACGGCTTGGTCGTGCCGGCCTTCTCCGCCTTGCCGTTGTACGAGGTGAGCGTGTCGAAGTTGAGGTTGTCGTAGTGCACGAAGCCCTCGGGACGGCTCGCCGCGGCGGCCTTGGCCATCCACGTGGTGTCGACGCCGGGCACCTTGGAGTAGTGCGCAAGCGCGGTCTCGTAGATCGGGCGGAGCTGGCCGCGGTACACGCCCTGCTCCTCCATCGTGCTCCACTTGGCCCAGTTGTCGGTGCGGCCGAAGATGTTGTCGATCGGCTGCGCCTTGAGTTCGCCTTCGCCGCTGAACATGTTGTACTGGGCGGCCCAGTTGTAGGCCTTGGCGAGCTTGTTGTTCTCCAGGCCCCACAGGTCGTCGCCCTGCTGTTCGGCGATGGCGCAGATGTCGCCCATGGCGCCGACGCCGAGCTGGCCGTGCGCCTGGTCGCGTGCGGATTCGGCGGTCTGGCCCCAGTCGCTCACGTAGTTGACGATCGATCCGTTGATGTACGGGCTCTTGTACATGTTCACGGCGTTGTCGTAGATCTCGGCGTTGTCGGTGGCCACGCCGATGGCGATCATGGTGTTGATGGGGATCACGTCCCAGTTGCCGTTGGCGTTCATGGGGGCGCCGCCGTCCTGGATCACCGGGTAGACGACGTTGAGCAGCAGGTTCTGGAACCTGGCGAAGTCGGCGGCCTTGTAGACGCTGTATCCGCCGTCGTAGTAGCGCACGATCTCGGCCGCGTTGATGAGCTTGTCGGTGGAGAGGGATGCGCCGAGGATCTGGTCGCGGCCGTCGAGGATGTCGAGCTTGTCGGACCAGCCGTTGAGGATCTCGACGGTCTTGTCGGCGTACTTGCTTTCACCGGTGACGACCCATTCCAGGGCGTTGAAGTAGGCTGCGGCACTGGCCTTCTCGTAGTAGGCGATGTTGCCGTGGCCGGGCTGGTCGCCGCGGCCGACGCCCTCCTGCGGGGTGTCGACGAAGTCGGCGGATGCGGTGTTGTCGGGCGCGGTGTTCTTCAGACGCAGGTAGTCGGAGTACCAGGGGTCCTCCTTCTTGGCCACGTGCTCCTTCATGGCGTCGAGCTGCTGCTCGCTGAGCGTGACGCCGGGGTGGTTGAACACGCGTACGGTCACGTCGTCGCTGGCCTTGGCGGCGCCGTCGGCGTAGTTGACGGTGACGGTTCGGCTGCCGGCCTTCAGTCCGGTGACGGTGGCGGACAGCACGCCGTCGGCGCTGGTCACGGTGGCGCCTTCCACGCTGTAGTGGCCGGCGTCGGCGTCGCCGTTGACGGGCGTCCATTGCACGGTGGCGCTGGTGCCGTTCACGGTGGCGTGGGCTTCGAGCAGGTCGGCCGGGGCCTCTTCGAACGTGTACTTGTACACGTGGTGGTCGCCGGCGACGGCGGTCATGCCGTTGTCGGTGGCCTGCACCGGGGACTGCGCGCCTTCGGCCCCGTCGCGCAGCGAGTTGAGGTGCGTGGCGATGGCGATCTTGCCGGCCTTGGCGTATTCATGCAGGTAGAAGCGTTCGTTCCACAGCACGGAGGATGCGGTGGCCTTGACCTCGTAGGCGTTGCCGGACATGTTGTAGTACGGCTGGTTCTTTGCGGTGCCGTAGTTCTGGATGGTCAGGTACTTGCCGTTGGCGAGCGACTTGATGGCGTAGGTGGTCTGCTGGGCGCCGCCCTTGTCGTCGTACTCGGATGCGGTGTAGTCGTAGCCGTAGATGGCGAACAGCGAGGCGTTGTCCTTGGAGTCGACGGTGGTGACCGCGCCGGTGCTCTTGTTCACCGCAAGGTATTTGCCGTCGTCGGTCCTGATGTTCACGATCTTCTGTGCGGTCTCGCCGTTGGCGATGTATGAGGAGAACGGCGTCTTCACGGCGAGGTCGACGGGCTTTTCGTCGTCGGCGTAGGAGGCGTCCACGTAGGGCCGGAGGCTGCCGTCGTCGGCACGGGTGGAGTAGAGGTCGGAGCCGGTGGTGCCCTCGGTGGACAGGCGCAGGGTCATGGTCTTGTCGCCGGCCGCCTTGGCGTCGTTGACGAGCTTGGTGATGTCGATGCCGAAGGAGACGTTGCCGCCGGCCATGTCGACGCTCACGGAGTCGGTGTCGCCGGCGATCGGCTTCGTGGACCAGGTGATGTTGCTTTCGCTCCATGCGGTGTCGGTGTCGGCGCCGTCCTTGCTCAGGTTCTCGCTGGCGCGCTGCACCTTGAGCGTGTTGGCGGCGTTCTTCTTCGACATGTTCAGTGTGACGGATTTGGCGTCGGGCCTGATGCCGGAGAGATCGAGACGCATGTAGGAGTCGATGTCGTTCTTGACGATGAGGGCGCCGTCGGCGTGGGCGTTGCCGGCGTCGGATCCCCAGACCCATGCGTTGTCCTTGATGACGTCGTCCACGGTGTCCGCGTATGCGGCGGTTCCGGTGGCCGCCAGTCCCACGGCGGCCATCATCGCGCCGCTTACCGCGACGCCTATGGCCGCGCCGCAGATGGTTCTTGCTTTCTTCAATACCGTCAATGCAGTACCCTTCCTCCCGACGGCCGCTGCGCCGCCGGATTCGATGTGCGTTCTCGTTGAACCACATTCCGCCCTACCGGAGAACATCTATGTAACCGGTTTCAAAACGGACTATCCCAGTATACACCGCCGAATGCGCCGACGACTTCGGACGATTGCAAAAAGACGACCGAGCTCGGGAAAAGCGTCGATTGCCGGAAGAGGACGATGAAAACCGGCTAGCGCCGAGGCAGCGAATCACGCAGGATGACGTCGGGCTTGGCATGCAGGAAGATGAGGCGGTGGCCCAGCCCCCGGTATTCGTCGTCACCGAGCAGAATGTTCTCGACAGCGGCGGCGCCCATGCCCTGCAACGGCAGGTGCACGGTGGTCAGAGCCGGGTAGACGTCCACGGCGTAGGGGATGTCCCCGAATCCGGTGACGCCGATCTGCCGGCCGGGTTCGAGGCCGGCGGTGCGCAGCGCGGTCATGGCCCCGATGGCCATCACGTCGTTCAACGCCACGATGCAGTCCGCGCCGGAGCCGTCATACAGCGCGCCCTCCCCCGGCAGCAGCAAACGGTCGCGAATCATCTGCGACACAACCGCGAAACCGGTCTCACGGCGGAATCCCCCGTTGGCCACGGCCCGGGGGTCGATGTCGACCCCGCTCTCGGAAAGCGCCTTGACCACACCCCTGTAGCGCTGTCCGGACGAGCGGTATCCGTCGTTGCCCTTGAGGATCACGGGACGACGGTATCCGGCATCCGCCAGCAGCCTCCCGATGGCGTATCCGCCCTCTTCGTTGCCCACGTCGACGGCGGGGAACGGCATGTCACGGTCGAGGATGAACACGACGCGCCCGCCGGCGTCGGCATAGCGCTTCAGCTCCTGTTCGAGCTCCTGACGCAGGTTGTCGTTGACGTTCTCGCTTTCCGAGATGACGATGCCCCTCGGCCGGGAGGCGATGAACCCGCGGATGCGTTCGAGCTCCTCGGCGCCGTCGGACGCCACGCCGATGGAAACGTCGACGCCGCGTTCGGAGGCCGCCTTGACCACACCTTGCGAGACGCCGGCGAAGTACGGGTCGGAGATGTCGGAGACCAGCAGCGCGATATTCGAGGATGTCCCCTTGGCCACGGCCTGCGCGAAGGCGTTGGGCCGGTAGTCGAGCCGCCGGGCGGCCTCCGCCACCTTGGCGTAGGAGTCCTTGCGCACCTTGCGCGTGCCGCCGTTGAGCGCACGCGACGCGGTGGCGATGGAGACGCCGGCCTCCCTGGCCACATCCATGAGCGTCGCCGCCTTGCCCTGATGATCCGTCGTCATCGCCGTTCATCCTCCATGTGATCGATACATGTGATTGATACCCGCCCGGCACATCGCCACATCTCTGCGGAAAACGATTGCCACGCCAATGGTGAAGTCTATCATCCGAGCGACGCCCCGACTATTATGGAAAGCGCTTACCGTACTGATTCGTGATTGATTCCTGGGGAAATCAAAGGAGCGTATCTCATGAGGACGCCACAGACGCCGGCGGAAACGAAGACCCGCACGGCAATCCGCACACCGATACAGACGACACAGGCCATGTCTCCGAAACCCATCGGGTCCATCGTGGCCGTGGGCACGACCGTGGCGGCCACCGTCATCTCCGTGTTCCAGAGCGGTTCGGGCACCGTCGGCACCCAGGGATACCGTCTCGCCACGCAGGACGGCGCGCGGATCGACTACCTCATCATGACCATCGCGGTCGCCGCCATCGGCATGATGCTGGCGCGGGCCCTCAGACGCGGATGAGACTCATCGTGTCGGCGCGATGCCCACGGAACCGCGGATTTTCAGCTGCGTAGGCATGATCACATCGTGCCCGAGACCGTCGAGACCGAGTTTGACGGCCATATGTCCCATGTTGGCGAAGGGGGCGTGCACGGTGGTCATCGGCACGACCAGATCCTCGGCGAAGGGCATGTCGTCGAAGCCGCCGACGGAGACGTCCCCCGGCACGCTTTTGCCGAGCTTGTGCAGCGCCGCGATGGTGTACAACGCCATGGCATCGGTGACGGCCACGACGGCCGTGCAGTCGGGGACCATGGGATAGGCGGCCATGACGTTGGCGATGACGCTGTCGCGGTCGTCGTCGATGGGCACGGCGATGCGGTCGTCGTATGAGAGCCCGGCCTCGTGCAATGCACGCAGGAAGCCTTCGTATCGCGCCGTGAACACGCTGGAGTCGGGCTTCCTGCCGACGAACATGAACGACCGGTGGCCAAGCGAGATCATGTATTTCGTCATCTCGTAGGTGCCGCTTTCGTTGGCGTAGTCGACGACGGCGATGCGCGGGTCGAGGCCCATGCGGGGACGGGCGAGCACCACCACGTCGGTGCCGACGGAAGCGAACTTGTCGACGTAGTCGTTGAGGATGCCGTTGACCGGCGCGTCGATGACGTCGCTGGCGGTCAGGACGACCAGCCGCGACCGCTGGGAGAGCAGGTTGTCGAATATGGGTTCGGGATCGTCCCAGTTGCCGCCGGTGGACTGCAGGCGGAACGTCATGTTCCGGTCGGCGGTCTCGCGCTCCACGCCGGCGGTCATCTCGCCGTAGGTGCCGCCGTAGATGTGGTCCACGACCAGGGTGACGGAGTTGGGCGGCGTGGTGAGCGCCAGGGCATGCGCGTTGGGGATGTATCCGAGTTCCTCGATGACCTTCCGCACCTTGGCGCGCGTGGCTTCGGAGACACGGGCGCCTCCGCGCATCACGCGCGAGACGGTGGCGGTGGAGACGCCGGCCGCTTCGGCGATGTCCCTGATGTTGACGTTGCCCGTACGGGCGGGACCGGGACCGTGATGCCTGGACTCGTCGCCCTCAAACTGCTCTTGGCGGCTCATACCGTCCCTCCGTTCGTCGTTGCAATGACCGTTGATGCGACGGCGACCACCGTGGTGACCATACCGTCACACGTACGTATATATAACGATGTTGTAGTGTAACTGATTTCCTTTACAAAAAGCGGCGGCATCGCAAGGAGTCGACGCCGCCGCATTCAGCAAGGTGATGGTTACTGAAACTTGTTACATTTCCGTTGCCCGGATTCGATGACGTTCCGGTCAGACGGCCGCCACGGCCGACTCCGACCGCCGCGCGGCGGCGTCATCGGCGTCAGGGGCATCGGCCAGACCGCGCTCCACGGCCCAGCGCACGGTCTCGTCGGCGAACCGCCGCGGATCCTCCATGTGCATGAAGTGACCGTGATCGGATTCCCACAGCGAGATCTCAACGTCAAGACCGTCCGGATCGCAGGCCCGCTCGTAGTCGCCGCGCGCCCGGCTGGTGTAGAAGCCGAGCACGGGCCTCGTGCGGCGCTTCGCCACTTCCGGAGTGTGCCCGCGCAGGCCGAACGACCCGTCCTCGAGGTATTCGGAGGAGAAGTAGTCGGCGAGCGCCGTGCCGTTCGTCCGGCCGGCGTCATCCATGATGGCCCTGCGGCTTTCGGCCGGCAGGTACTTGGAGAACGCGCCCTGGATGAACTCGTTCATGGCGCCGTGCGGGTCAGTGCGGAACGCGTCGAGGGTGCGCCGCATTCCGGCCACGTCGGCCGGCGAGTCGTCGCCGTTGTATGCGGGGTCGATGACGACCTCCCCGTCGAGGAGTTCGGGGTGGTCGGCGTTGACCAGCATGGACAGCTGTCCTCCCATGGAGTGGGCGATGAGCAGGGTGCGGGCGCCGGCCGGAACATGCCTGCGGATGTAGTCGGCCAGGTCCTCGGCCGCGGACGGGATGGTCCACGGCCCTTCCTGCGCACGCTCGGCATGGCCGGGAAGCGTGTAGGCGAGCACCTTCCACGATTCGGGCCATTGCACCGGCTCCCAGGTCTTCGGGGAGCCGCCCCATCCGTGGATGAGCACAGCGTATGTGGTGGAGGAAGACATCGGAGCACTCACCCCTTGACGGAGCCGAGCGCCACGCCGGACTTCCAGTATCGCTGCATGGCGATCATCACCACGGCAAGCGGCACGATGGAGAGCACGGCGCCGGCGAGGGCGATGGTCGTCGGGTCGAACAGGGCGGTCTGCTTGGTCTGCATGAAGCTGTAGAGGCCGAGGGAGAGCGTCCACTTGTCGGAGCCGCGCAGCATCACGATCGGCAGGTAGAAGTTGTTCCAGTTGAGCACGAAGGTGAGGATGAAGATGGTGGCGGCCGGGGTGGAGAGCAGCGGCAGCACGATCTTGCCGAAGATGAACAGCTCGCCGGCGCCGTCCACGCGGGCGGCCTCGAGCAGCTCGTCGGGCACGGAGCCGTCGATGTACACCTTGGCGAGGTAGACGTCGAACGCGTTGATGAAGAACGGCACGAGCACGGCCCAGATGGTGTCGGTCATGTGCACGGCGGAGAACATGAGGTACATCGGCATGGTGAGCAGTGCGGCCGGGATGAGGAACGAGCACATGACGAGGCCCATGCCCACTCCCCTGCCGGGGTACCTGAACTTGCTCAGCGAGTAGCCGGCGGCCAGCGAGATGACCATGCAGATGAGGGAGCCGAGGCCCGCGTAGAGGATGGAGTTCCACATCCACTTGAAGAACAGGCCGTTCTCGTAGGTAAACAGCTGCTGGAAGTTCTGCACGATGTTGTTCGTGTGGCCGAACCACAGGCCGTTGGTGTTGTAGAGGTCGACGCGGGTCTTGGTGACGGAGACGACGAGCCACCACAGCGGGGCGCATGCGTAGAAGGCCATGACGATGAGCACGATGAGCACGCCGAGGCGGGTGCGCTTGTTGCCCATGCCCTTAATCCCCTTGCCGGGAGCGTGATTGGCGGTTGCGGATGTCATAACGTATCACTTCTTCCTGTTCGAGAATCCGTAGATGAGTGCGGAGAGGATGCCGATGACGATGGCGAGCACCACGGAGAGCGCGGCCGCGTAGTTGTAGTCGCCGCCTGCGGTGAACGTGTAGTTGTAGATGGTCATGATCGGCGTGAAGTTGGCGGTCACGGTCTGCGGCGATGCGGAGCGGAACAGCAGCGGCTGGTCGAACAGCTGGAGCATGCCGATGAAGGAGAGCAGGCCGGTGAGCACGAGGGATCCCTTGATCTGCGGGATCTTGATGGACCAGGCGATGCGCAGCTCGCTGGCGCCGTCCACGCGGGCGGCCTCGAGCAGAGCCGGGTCGAGCGCGGTGAGGGAGCCGTAGAGGATCAGCATGTTGAAGCCGACCTGGGTCCACAGCAGCAGGTTGGCCATGGAGACCCACAGCATGCCGGGGCTGAAGAAGTTGACGTCGAGGCCGAAGACCATGAAGAACTTGCGCAGCGGGCCGATGTCGGGAGAGTAGAGGTACACCCACATCAGCGTGGAGACGATGGTCGGCACCATGTACGGGATGAGCAGGATGAAGCGGAAGGCCTTCTTGGCCTTGGCCTTGGCGGTGTCGATGAGCAGCGCCTCGAGCAGGGCGAAGCCCATGATGATGGGAACGACCACGACGGAGTAGATGGCCACGCGCCCCATGCCGACCCAGAAGTCGTGGTCCTGCATGACCCGTGCGTACTGGCTCAGGCCCGCGAAGTGCAGGGTGGGCTCGCCGATGCCGAGGCCGCTGGACTGGCGCTTGAAGAGGCTTTCGTAGATGGCGTAGAACAGGGGGATGATGAAGACGAAGAGGAAGCCCACGAAGAACGGCAGTCCGAACAGCGCGCCCTTGTAGCCGAGGCGCCTCTGCCATGACGGCGTCTTGTTCTCTCGCGCCTGGGCCGAGGACTTCGCCGCCGTGGATACGTGGACCGAAGATGTTACGGCACTCACAATCCAACTCCTAACGATGAATGGTGCATCGGCGAATCGTCGGGGCAAGCGGACGATGACCGATGGAAATGAACGGGATGAATGGTTTTCGGGAAAAGGAATGCCGTCGAGTGGAAGAAAGGAGAAACCCGACGGCATTCGTTATGAGGAGGAGAGATGGTAGGTCTCAGTCAGACTCGGATTCGGATCAGTTGGCGGATTCGACGCTGATGCCCTTGTCCTTGAGGTCCTTGACGGTCCATGCCTGGACGTTGTCGAGCATCTGGTCGGCGGTGATCTTCTTCTGGGTGAACTGCGCCCACTGGTCCTGCAGCTGCTTGAACATGGAGCTCCAGTTCACGCCGGTGGTGTAGGGGGCGAGGGTCTTGTCGGCCTCTTCGACCACCTTGGCGGCGTCGTCGTTGTCGTCGAGCAGCTTGTCGGGCAGGGAGTCCTTGACGTACTTGCTGGCGTCGGTGACGGCCGGGAAGGCGCCGGAGCCGGTCTGGGCGTTGGCAGCGGTCTTGATGGCGGTGTCGTTGGTGGCCAGCCAGGTGGCGAACTCGACGGCGGCCTGCGGGTTCTTCGCGCCCTTCGGCACGCCGTTGCCCTGCGCGTTCAGCGGGGTGACGACGTCGGAGCCGGCGGATTCCTTCGGCCATGCGACGGCGTGCCAGTCACCGAGCGACTTGGAGAAGTTCTGCTGGTAGGCGGACAGCTGCCAGGTGGAGGTGCCGACCGTGGCGAGGTTGCCGGACTGGAAGTACTGCATCAGGGCGTCCCATTCGACGTAGGTCTTCTGGGAGAACATGTCGTTGTCGACGATCTGCTGCAGGTAGGCGGCGGCCTTCTTGGTCTCCGGGCCGTTGATGTCGACGACCCACTTGTCGCCCTTGGTGGAGTACCACTTGGCGCCGAACTGCTGGGCCATGAGCACCAGCTGCGACGGGTCCTCACCGGGCAGGTTGATGAGCTTGATGTCCTTGTTCTTGGCCTTGAGGGCCTTGCCTGCGGCGATCATCTCGTCCCAGGTGGTCGGGGCCTTGACGCCGGCGGCGTCGAGGGTCTTCTGGTTGACGATCATGAACTGCGGGCTGACCTTGTAGGGGATGACCGCGAGCTGATCGCCGACGGTGAAGGAATCGACGGCCTGCTTGGAGATCTTGGACAGGTCGGGGTTGTACTGCTTGACGTTCTGCAGCGTACCGTCGGCCAGCAGCGAGATCGTGGAGTCCATGTTGACCTCGGTGAGGTCAGGGGCGTTGCCGGCCTTGACCGCGTTGACGAGGGCCTGCTCGGCCTTCTCCTGCGAGGCCTGCTGCTTGTAGACGACCTTGATCTTGCTCTGCGACTTGTTGAACTCGTCGGCCTGCTTCTTCTGGCCCTGGTCCCAGCCCCACCATTCGATGGTCACGGGGCCGTTCGAGGTCGAGGAGCCGCTGCTCGAGCCACCGCATGCCGCGAGCGGAGCCAACAGACCGACGGCGGCGACGGCGCTCACCGCGATCTTCATCCAACGCTTGTTCATACCGAACCCTCCTTGGTTTGGGTTATGTAACTAGTTTCAACCGCGAAACAATTACAGAATAGGGCAAATTTCGACAATCTGTCAATTTCGTTGAAATCATCGGCGTTTCGCGGTTTTTGCAGATGTTCATAGAGACCGCTATAGTGCCAGATAAGCTCGTAACTATTTACATGAACATCGTTGTTGTGCAGCTATCCGGCCGACGTCATCCGTCGGCCTCATGTGAACGGACCCGCGGGCGAAAACAACTATTTCCGAGGAAGGGAATGCTAATGACACAGCTGTCATTATGGCGACGGGCCGGCCGGGCCGGCATCGCCGCCGCCATCTCCACGGCCATGGCCATATCGGCGCTTGCGGCCGGCGGAAGCATGGCGAACGCATCGGAGGCCGTGACGCCTCGCATCGGCGCGCCCACGGCGAGCTCCGTCACGCCCGATCCCGACGGCACGGTGATCCAGACCGCCAGGATCAAGGGCTCCGACGGCGGCTACCTCGCCGTTCGCCAGAACGACGGCGCCGTCTACTCCACCAAGGACGCCTCCGAGGCGTCGGTGTTCAACGTCATCGAATACAAGTACAAGTACCAGGACTACGTGACCGGAACCGACACCATCCCCGCCGAGACCTTCGGCTCCATGGTCACCACGTACTCCTTCCAGGACACCCGCTCCGGCCAGTACCTGACCATCCAGAACTACCGTGAGAAGAACACGGTGGCCGCCAAGTACTACAACGACGACCCCACCTGGGGCTCGACCGTCTACGACATCTACGCCACCGCCGGCTACGTGGGCTACAACGAGCGCTTCTACATGGACCAGGACACCGCCGACGGCAGCTGGGCCATCACCACGCACATGAACTCCGAGCGCGACATCAAGCCCGGCGACGAAAGCGACGGCAAGTCGTTCGCCAAGTACCAGACCAAGCTTTCCGGCACCCGATTCGTCACCTTCAACACCGAGGCGAGCACCCCCGACAAGGCCCCCTATCGCGTGACATTCGAGAAGGCCGACCCGCAGTCCAAGATCGTCGCCGACAACGAGACGCGTGACTTCACCCACCCAGGCATCGCGCTTTCCGCCACCGACCTCGACACCATGAAGGCCCATGTGTCCAAGGGCGAACAGCCATGGAAGGGCGACTTCGAGAAGCTGCTGGCCGACTCGCACACCACCGACGGCCCCAAGGGCCAGAACTACACCGAGATCGGGCGCGGCTCCTACACCACCTGGGACGCCCCGCGCCGCGACCAGTTCGACAACGACGCCCAGACCGCATACAACAACGCGCTCGCCTGGGCGGTGACCGGCGAGGCCAAGTACGGCGACAAGGCCGCAGCGACCATCACCAACTGGACGCATCTCAAGGCGTTCAACGGACGCGACCGCATCCTCGGCGCCAGCATCGGCACCTACCGCCTGCTCGCCGCGGCCGAGATCGTCACCTACTACGACGGCGGCTACGCCGGCTTCACCAAGGACGCGCAGACCGCCCTGAAGAACGAGATGCTCGACGTGTTCTATCCCGTCATCCGCGACGGCAGCGCCCCGATGCTCGCCAACGGCAGCTGGGACGACAGCTCCATCATGACGATGATGGCCATCGGCGTCTACACCGAGAACGCGCACATCTACAACCGCGCCGTCACCATGTATCAGGACATCCACGTCAACGGCTCCATCGCCGCCTACATCAACGACGAGGGCGTCACCCAGGAGGCCGGCCGCGACATGGACCACGCGCAGCTGCCCATCGCCTGGATGGCGCAGATCTGCCTGACCGCCGAGAAGCAGGGAGACGCCAGCCTGTGGGGCCTGTACGACAACCGCCTGGCCAAGGCCATGAACTGGTACGCCAAGTACAACCTCGGCCATGACGACGTGCCCTATTCCATCGTCGACAACATCTACCATCTGCGCGGACCGTTCGCCTACTGGGACAAGATCAACACCTGGATCAACGTGAGCTACCGCGGCTTCCTCGCCCCGACGTTCGAGACCGCCTACGCCCACTACAGGAACGTCGAGGGCGTCGACACCACGTGGATGGAGAAGGCCGCCCGCGCCATGCGCCCCGAAGGCTACAGCACGCTCGACTTCCTCAACTACTCCACGCTGACCAACTACAACGGCGAGGCCACCACGCCGCGCACGTTCATCCAGCTGCGCACCTCGGAGAAGCCGTGGTACCAGAACACGTGGGACGAGGTCAACGCCTACCGTCCCGGCTCCGACGAGCTGCCCAGCGGCGTGGACCAGACGCTGAACTCCTTCTTCTCCGTGAACAAGGACGGCACGCTCGCCATCACGTCGAAGTGGGAGAAGGCCCCGCTGTTCGAGGTCATCAAAAACGCCGACGGCACATACTCGCTGCTCGCCACGCAGAACGGCAAGTACCTCTCCGTGACCGACGAGGCCGACGGCGCCGACCTGGTCGTCAAGGCCTCCGCCAGCACGATCGGCGACAACGAGAAGTTCGCGATCTCCGGCATCGGCGGCCCCGGCGCCACCATCAGCTCCCCCTCGCACGACAACCGCCAGCTGACCATCACCCCGAAGAGCAGCAAGGACCCGGCCGGCACCTCGCCGAAGCTGGTGCTGGGCGCAGCCGGAGTCAAGGGCTCGTTCGGCCTGATGCGCCAGGCCTCCGACATCACCGTGAAGTTCGACGCGAACGGCGGCTCCGAGGTGGCATCGCAGACCGTGCAGTGGAACGACCCCGTCTCCGAGCCCAAGGCACCGACCAGGGCCGGCTACACGTTCACCGGCTGGTACTCGGACGCCGGGCTCACCCAGGCATGGGACTTCAAGACCGCCAAGGCGACCGGCGACACCACCCTCCATGCGGGCTGGGCCAAGCAGGCCGCCGGCGTGGACAAGGCCGGCCTGATCGCGATGGTCAACAAGTACGCCGGCGTGAAGCAGGGCGACTACACCGACGCCTCATGGACGAAGTTCCAGGACGCGCTGGCCAAGGCCCGCAAGGCGCTTGACGGCGCCACCACGCAGGCCCAGGTGGACCAGGCCTCCAAGGAGCTCGACGCCGCCTACAAGGCGCTTGCCGTCAAGCCCGGCAACGGGCAGCAGCAGGGCAATGCCGGCGGCTCGCAGAAGCCCGGAAACAGCGGCCAGCAGGCGGCCGATGGCGGCAGCTCCCCGAAGCCGACCAACACCAACGCCTCCAACGCCAACGCCGACAACGGCGGAAAGACCAGCACCAACGGCGGCGCCCTAGGCCATACGGGCACGGCGGTCGCCGGCCTCGTCACGGCCCTGGTGCTGCTGACGGGTGCGGGCACCGCGTTCGTCATCCGCAGGCGCCGCGCATGACCCGGCACCAACAATGATGACGGCGGGCCATCGTTGATGGACCATCGCCATCATCTCCCCTGACTCGAGAGGGCCCCGGCAGATACGCCGGGGCCCTCTCGCCGTCTCATGCGTCATATCCCCGCATCCATAAGCCCCCTTCCCCGAACGGCGCCGACGACCAGCGGCAGGCACATACGGAAAATTGATACACGGAAAATCGGTAAGCATTTTCCATAAGTAAAATCTTTTTGTTGCAATAATTTGCTTTTCTTATGGAAAGCGCTTACTGTAACGGTAGTCATGAATCAGCGCACGCGTCTTTCGCACCGATCCACGACACCTGAGACGCCGCGCCCGAGACCTATGGACGCTCCGGTATACATCGGAAGGAACAATGATGCTCACCCAAATCCTTGCCGCCGTCGAACGGTTCGGCATTCCGAAGAAACTCATAGCGGGATTCCTCACCGTCGCCGTGTTCATGACCGGCGACGGCTTCGAACTCACGTTTCTGACGAAATACATGGTCGACCACGGCTTCTCCGCAGCGCAGGGATCGCTGCTCATCACCGTCTACGGCCTGTTCGCGGCGATCGCTGGATGGACTGCCGGCGTGCTCGCCGAGATGTTCGGAGCCCGCCGCATCATGCTCATCGGCGCCTGCTGGTGGATCGGCGTGCATCTCGTCTTCCTCGGCATCGCCCTGCCGAGCGGCGTCTATCCGTTCATACTCGCCGTCTATGCGCTGCGCGGATTCGGATACCCGCTGTTCATCTACTCGTTCATGGTGCTGCTCGCGCAGACGGTGCGCCCCGAACGCCTCGCCTCGGCCACCGGACTGTTCTGGACGTGCTTCTCGCTGGGCCTCGGCGTGTTCGGCGCCTACATCCCCAGCTTCCTCATCCCCGCCGTGGGCGAATACCGCACGTTCTGGTTCGCCATCCCCTTCTCGGTGGCCGGCCTGCTGCTGTGCCTCCTCATGGTGCCCAGGACCCGTGATTCCAAGGCCGCCAAGCTCACCCACGAGGAGCGCGTCAAGGAGCTTGCCGAGGGCGTGACCATCGCGTTCCACAACCCCGGCATCGCCGTATGCGGCATCATCCGCATGATCAACAGCCTGCTGCTCTACGGATTCCCCGTCATCATGCCGCTGTATCTGTGCGGCAGGCAGTACGGCGGCGACAACTGGTTCCCCGTGCAGGACTGGATGCGCATCTGGGGCTGCGTGTTCATCGTCATGCTGTTCTTCAACGTGTTCTGGGGCTGGTTCATGGACCGCTTCGGATGGGTGTGGCCCATGCGCTGGTTCGGCTGCGCGCTGCTTGCCATCTGCGCGCTCTCGTTCTACTACGCGCCGCGCCGGTTCGGCGCGAACGCGCCGCTGATGGTGCTCGCCGCCGTGTTCATCGGCGTCGGCACCAGCGCCTTCGCATCGATCCCCGCCATCATGAACAGCCTTGTGCCCGAGAAGCGGGGCGCGGCGCTTTCGGTGTACAACCTCTCCGCCGGCCTAGCAACGTTCGTCGGCCCTGGCATCGCCACCCTGCTGCTTTCCACGGTCGGCATCGCCGGCATCTGCTGGACGTATGCGGTGCTGTATGTGGCCGGAGCGGCGCTCACCTATACGTTGCGGCCGAAGCAGCCCGGCCTGGCGAAGAAGCCGGCCGCAGTCGTCCGGACGGCGGACGCCAAGGACGGCGACATCTCAATCGAGGCTGCGGCCAAGGTGACTGCGCTTGCGCACAACCCCATGGCAACCATGGACGACGAAGCGATATAGACCACTTCATCGGGACATCGGCCAGGCCGGGGCGTCATTCATCGACGCCCCGGCCTTTTTATTGTGTTTGTATAGCGCTCACATGTACGAAAAACCCACATTCCATACCACCTGACCGCTATATCGCACAGAATCCGACACGCCGACGAAACGGCGCAATACCAACCAATCGGTAGGTACATTTGCGCCAGCGCTTGCGCAAATTGCGCAGGTGGTCTATCGTTATTCATGTCAGCCAAACAGGGCGGACGAAAAACATGAAGGAGACAACATGAACATGAAGCATTCCATGATGCGCGGTCTGGCGCTGTACGGCGCTTCCACCATGGCCGGCATCTCCACCACGAAGCTCAACGAGACCATCCTCGACATCGCGCGCGACGAGCGCTGAGCTCACCCACAGACTTTCATAACCGAATAACCAATACAGACTTTTCAATCAAGGAGAACACAATGGACTTCACCAAGGCCCTTCGCAACCTCGCTTCCTACGCCGCCGACAACATGGTCGTCGCCCCGCACTCCGTCAAGGAGATCGCGGCCTTCCACGTCGACATGGACCGCTGAACCGGCAGCAGCAAGCGATAGATAACCAACAAAGACTTTCGATCAAGGAGAAACAACAATGAACATCAAGAGCGCTCTTCGCGGACTCGCCGCCTACGCCGCCGACAACATGACCATCGTCCCGGCCTCCCCCAAGGAAATCGCTTCCTTCCACGTCGACATGGACCGCTGAAACACCGGTCAGCGAGTTTCGACCCACTGAAAACACCTTCCGTCCCGCACTTCGGGTACGGTACATCCCCGGCGATAATCGCCGGTCATCAATCAATACGAAACAAACGGAGATATGACAATGAACATCAAGAAGAACCTGCTGCGCGGCCTCGCTCTCTACGGCGCCTCCACCATGACCACCACCCCGTCGATGAGCAAGCAGATGCTCGACACCATCCACAGCATCGAGAACGACGCCCGCTGAATCGCGGACTGGCATCCCGACCAATTCAATTCGTCAACCAAAGCCATAAGGAGTAATCATGGGCTTCAAGAACAGCATGAAGAAGACCTTCGCCCTCATGGGTGCCGCCTCCCTCACCGCCTACAACGGCCGCACCTACCAGCAGATCGCCGATTCCGTCCTGGAAGAAGACGCCCGCTGAGCTGAGGTCGAGATAGACATGGTCTGCCGCAAGGCATGACCACGGGAGGCCTTAGGGGAATCCCAACAGAGAAGAAGATAAGAGGATATGCGGCCAACGGCGTCCGCGTATCGCATTCATCACATACGTATATAAATCAATATGATTCAAGCGGCGCGAAGCCGCTTTTTTGTTATGCGCCCGGCAATCCCCCGACATGGAAACCCCCAAGGAGTTGATTCTGTTTTGAGGTCAGAGGGGACCACGCTGCGCGTCCGTATGCGACCGACCCGCGACTCCCGTCAATCCGCGCGCAGGCCGCGCAGCAGGGCGATCTCCTCACGATGCGTGGTCTCGGTGAGTTCTTTGGTCTCAAGAATCATCGGCAACTCTTCCATACGCGGGTCGTTGACCATCGTACGGAAGAACCCGAGGCCGAGCTCGCCTTCGCCGATATTGGCGTGACGGTCCTTATGCGATCCGAAGCCGAACTGCGAATCGTTGGCGTGAATGGCCTTGAGACGCCCCAGCCCGACGACGTCATCAAATTGCTTCAATACGCCGTCGAGGTCGTTCACAATGTCGTAGCCGGCATCATACACATGGCAGGTGTCGAAGGTAACGCCGATCATCGCCTTGTTCTCCACGCCGTCGATGATGGAGGCAAGCTCCTCGAAGCTGCGGCCGCATTCGGTGCCCTTGCCGGCCATGGTCTCGAGCAGGATCATGACGCCGGACTCCTCGGTATCGTCGTCGGCAAGCGCATCGAACACGCGGTTGAGGCCGTCGGCGATGAGGCGGCAGCCGGCCTCGCTCCCCTGCCCCACATGCGAGCCGGGATGAATGTTGATGTACGTGCGCTGGCCGGCCGCGGCGATGGGCTCCAGCAGTCGGATGTCCTGGGCGAGCGCGTCGATGGCGAAGGCGCGCTTGGAGGCGTCCTTGCCGGCGAAGTTGTAGACGTAGGGAGCATGCACGACCAGCGGGCCGTAATGCTCGGCCGCCAGCTGCTCGCCGAACGCGGCGGCCCCTTCGGGGGTCAGCGCCTTCGAACGCTTGCCGTACGGCGAACGCGGGAAGAACGCGAACGCGGTGCCGCCTTCGTCATGCGAACGCTCCAGCAGCTTCTTCCAGCCGCCCGAGGTCGACAGATGCGATCCGATGAAGAGCTTATCCATGTGCGGCTTCCTTCCCTGCGATATGGCAATCGTGTTCGAGACTACACCTCGGCCGGGCCCGAATCGCACACGTACCTCTGCAATCAGCGAATGGGCCGCCCCCGTCGTTTCCGGCCCAGCCCACCATGACCATGCGAGTTTTGTGGTTTTTCCGAGGTCATATCACACCAAACAGTCTGATTTTCGAGCGAATGCCAAGCGATACCGGACTATTAAAACCACAAAAACACACGAGGTCGATTCAACACGTCCTGATTCGCCCGCCCCGCTCATTTCCCCACCACACGATTCCAAGGCACCCATATCGCGTTGCCCACGACAATCGTCATCGCAGGTAAACTCCGTGTGACAAATCGTGGCACGACTTGCTGAAACCGGTTTCAAGAGCTATATTGGGAATCGTTGGGAAGGAAAACAACGAAAGCGATACACAAGATCGTTGATTTCCGAAGGATTATTTGGAATTCATCGATAGCGCGCATCACGATTCGGGTTTTCGTCCTTAACGAAGTCAATTGATGAAGAAACACTATGAAAGGTGGCAATCATGTCTCTCAAGGATTCGATGCTTCGCGGTATGGCTCTCTACGGCAGCGCCAAGATGGCCGGCACGATGGGCTGCTCCAACCACGAAATGAACGACACGATCATCAAGATCGCCCAGGATCGCTGATTCGGCGGTTCATATACGACGTGAAGGGTTGATTCGGCGCCCTTCGCGCAATTGCGGCAGAGATTGCAGCAGTCAGGCCGAATATGTGAGGGAAAGCGGACAACGGGGTCCGTCTTCTTCTTTTCTACGGGGATTTTTCTTTTTTACGGGATTTCCCCTCAACGAACCCCTCTTCCACTTCGGAATCCACTCCGCTTCGACGCCTCCATACACCTTGCTATGAGCAAAATGTCAATCGTGGGCTCGGTATTTCGAAAGTATGGTTTTCACTGGAAGCTTGGGACGCAATCGCAACGATTAGGAGCGGCGCGCTTCCCCGACGCCAGCGGCAAAACCTCATAATTCGCGTTTTCGGGATATTCAAATATTCAAAGATAAAAAGCAACGAAACCAGTATTATTTTAGGTCGGTTTTCGCTCGGATTCCAGCGGTTTTCCTTTGCGGCACATAGAACGATTGACGACTGGAAATCCACGTACGCCCTTCTACCATGGGAGCCATGAGCATTCCAAATGAGTATCCAATGAAGCAATATCTCGGCGGCATTGTTGAAGCACTGAAGGCTGCTCCCACCAACGGCGCCAATCCGAACGACGTGGAGACGATTCGTTTCTACGGCGAGCTGGGCAACGACGCTCCCGATTCGCAGCTGCCCAATGTGCTGGTCGCCATCGCACGCGTGACCCGCGCCGTCACCGAGGACGAAGCCGCCAAGAAGGAGTTCACGAAGGCCGGTGGATTCGGCTACGTGAAGGACGCGCAGCACGCCATCATGGCCACGCTGGACAAGGATTCCGAGGACCTCGTCAAGAAGCGCGGCTGAACGAACGTTCGCTCCCCGCGTTCACGATTCTCAGTAGAGAAAACCGTCAACTGACTCGTTGCCAGTGCGACGGTTTTTTCATGCGCATGCGTTATAACCGACACTGAGAGTCATTATGCGGAGGGTTTCACGCACCGGTGCGTTATAACCGACGTTACGGAACCATATGCGTCGGTTATAACGCATGTATCCGTTATAACCGACGCCGAATAACGGTAGGTTGCAAAAATACGAGGCCGTTCCGATTCGTTCAGCGCCATCCAACGGACGGGAACCGAAGACACGCCACGGTTCCTGTTTGTTGGCACCGCATAACCGACAGGATGCAAAGCAACGCCCCGGTTCCGATTCATCGCACCGTATGCAACGGATGGGAACCGGAGAGCCGGAACGATTCCGGTTCGTTGGCCGATACGCAACGGACGGGAACCAAGAAGCCGCCACGGTTCCTGTTTGTTTGGCACAGACCAACCAACAGGATGCAAAGCAACGCCCCGGTTCCTGCTCGTCGCATGATGACGACGGGAAGGAACCGGGGCGAACGGCGAGCGGCCGGAGACGAACTACTTCAGGTCGTCCCAGACGCCGGTGGCCTCGAGGTCGGCCACGGTGCGGGCGGTGTCGTCGGTGAGCACGGTGATGTGGCCCATCTTGCGGTTGTGGCGCACCTGCGCCTTGCCGTAGTCGTGCACGTTCCATTCGGGATGCTCGCCGATGAGCGCGCGGCTGGGCGCCACATGCTGGCCGAGCACGTTCACCATGACGGCGGGGCTGAGCAGCTTCGGCTCGGGCAGCGGCCATCCGGCGATGCCGCGGATGTGCGCGTCGAACTGGTCGATGGAGCACGCCTCGATGGTGTAGTGGCCGGAGTTGTGCGGACGCGGCGCCAGCTCGTTGACGACCACGCGGCCGTCCTTGGTGATGAACAGCTCGATGGCGAGCGTGCCCGCCAGCTCGAAGCCCTTGGCCAGACGCAGCGCGAGGTCGCGGGCCTGCTCGTGCAGCTCGTCGCTCACCTCGGCCGGGGCTACGGTGATGTGCAGGATGTTGTTGCGATGGTCGTTGCGCACCATCGGGAACGTCACGTACTGTTCGCCGTTGCCGGAGACCAGGATCGACGCCTCGAACGCGAAGTCGACGAAGCCTTCGAGGATGCTCGGCGGGAAGCCGCCGCCGCGGTCGCCGCGGGCGCGGATCTTCTCGAGGTCGGCGTCGTTCTTCAGCACGTGCTGGCCGTGGCCGTCGTAGCCGCCGGAGCGGGTCTTCAGAACGCACGGGTAGTGCAGGTCGTCGATGGCGGCCTCGAGCTCGTCGAAGTCGTTGACCTCGCGCCACGGGGCGGTTTCGATGCCGTGCTTGTTGATGAACGTCTTCTCGTTGATGCGGTCCTGGGTCACGCGCAGCAGGTCAGTGCCCTGCGGGGCGGCGACCAAGTGGCGCACCTCGTCGATGGAGTCGGCGTCGACGTTCTCGAACTCGTAGGTGAGCACGTCGGACTTCTCGGCTAGGTCGTGGATGGCGGTCTTGTCGTCGTATTCGCCGACGACCTGGAAGTCGGCCACCTGCGCGGTCGGGCAGTCGGGGGTCGGATCGAGCACACCGATGCGGAAGCCGCGGTACTTGGCCACGATGGCCATCATGCGGCCGAGCTGGCCGCCGCCGACGATGCCGATGGTGGCACCGGGCTGCAGCATCTTGACGGCGCCGTTGGTTTCCTCAGACAAGCTGGGCATTGGACTCCTCTACCTTCTTCTTCAGTTCGTCGCGGTACTCCTGCAGCTCCTTGGCCAGACGCTCGTCGGTGGTCGAGAGGATCTGCACGGCCAGCAGGCCGGCGTTCGTGGCGCCGGAGTTGCCGACGGCGGTGGTGGCGACGGGGATGCCGCCGGGCATCTGCACGATGGACAGCAGCGAATCCCAGCCGGAGAGGGCGTGGGAGCGCACCGGCACGCCGATCACGGGCAGCGTGGTCTGCGCGGCGACCATGCCGGGAAGGTGGGCGGCGCCGCCGGCGCCGGCGATGATCACGTGGATGCCCTTGCTACGCGCGGAATGGGCGAAGTCGGCCATGAGCTCCGGCGTGCGGTGGGCGGAGACCACCTGCTTGGAATACGGTACTGCGAACTTGTCGAGCATCTCGCATGCGTGCTTCATCGTCTCCCAGTCGCTGGAAGAACCCATTACCACGGCTACGAGCGGTGCGTTTTCAGCCATCATTAACCTCCGTTGATCCGAACAGATACAACTGTACGCAACAGCGGGGAAAACACCGGCCGCGACGTGCGGAGACGGCAACGCCATCGGTTCCCCGGGGAAACGCATCCGCCCGGCGATGACGACGGCCCCGGCGAACGCCGAACGGCCCCGGCTCAGTTCTCGGCGAGCACCTCGACCCGCACCTTCTTGGAGCGCAGGAACGCGACGGCGTCGCGGATGTTGCGCTCGGGACCCTCGAACACGCCCACGATGCCGCCGATCGGGTACTTGCCCACGATCTGCACGTCGGCAAGCATGATGTTCACGTCGATGCCGAACTTGCGGGTGATCAGCGACACCAGGGGCTCCGAGACATCCTCGTGCACGTAGCGCAGACGGATGAGCTTCTGGCCGGGCCGTAGATCGACCACGGGGTCGTGGCCGGCGAGCAGCGCGTCGACCTTGCCAAGGCTGGAGACCGCCTCCATGAACACGCGGGTCTGGTCGGTCTGCGGGTCGGCGAGCACGGAGAACGTGCTGCCCTCCTCCACCACGAGGCCACGGTCGAGCACGACGATATGGTCGCAGATCTCCTTCACCGTGGCGATCTCGTGGGTGGCGAGCACCACCGTGGCGCCGGATTCACGGGCGAACTGCTGGATGAGGCGAAGAATCTCACGGCCTTCGATATGGTCCTGGGCGGCGGTGACCTCGTCGAACAGCAGGATCTTCGGGCTTGACGCGAACGCGCGGGCCACGGCGGCACGCTGCAGTTCGCCGCCGGAAAGCTGCGAGGGATGGGCGTCCCTCTGCGAGCGCAGGCTCACCTCGCGCAGCAGACGCAGGGCCTTGGCGCGGGCGGCCTCATCGGGACGGTCGGCGTCTTCGGCCTCTCCGGCGGCGATGGCCACGGATTCGAGCACGGTGCGTTCCTCGTCGAAGGCGGGGAACACGCCGGCCCGCGAGATCTGCGTGCGGAATCGGGCGAGCGCGGGCTTGCCGAGTTTCGCAAGATTCTCGCCAAGCACGGTGACGACGCCGGATGTGGGCGTCAGACGGCCGTCGATGAGTTTGAGCAGCGTGCTTTTGCCTGCGCCGCCAAGACCGATGACACCGTAGATGCCGCCCTGTTCGAAATGCAGGGTGACGTCCTTGAGCAGGGATTTCGGCCCGTCGGCCGTCAGCACCGTTTTGGTGACGTTGGAAAGGACTATCGCATCGTTCTCGACTGCATCGTGTTCTTCGGCCATCGGTCGCTACCTCCCCGCCGGGCCCGCCGCCGTGCTTCGCACCGGCCGACGGGCATACGCTGTTCCATACTGAATCCCAAGGGTATTGCACTTTTCCGACCGTTTCCAGCCTAGCGGCCGGAATGTCGGCGGGAACCGTCCCGGGATGCGTTCCGATAAACACCCACGGCGCCTGCAACCGCAACGTTTTACCGACGACGATATAAACGCGGGTTGTAGACGCCGATCAGATAATGCGAATCACACGTGGAGGACGACCTTGCCGAAGACGTCGCCGTCGAGGACCTTGCGGAACGCGACGTGCGCGTCGGCGAGCGCATACGTGGAGTCGATGACGGGATGGATGTCGGCGTGTTCGACGAATCGTAGCAGTCGGGCGAAGTCGTCGCGCGTGCCCATGGTGACGCCCTGTACGCGGATGTCCTGGAAGAACACGCGCGTCAGTTCGGCGCCGGGCTGGTCGCCGGTGGTGGCGCCGCAGACGGCGATGGTGCCGCCGGGGCGCACGGACTTGACGGAATGCGACCATGTGGCCGCGCCCACGGATTCGATGACGGCGTCGACCTTGCGCGGCAGACGCTCTCCCGGCCCGAACACGGCGTCGGCACCGATTTCGAGCGCCTTGGCGCGCTTCTCCTCGCTGCGGGAGGTTGCGAACACCTCGAGTCCGGCCGCATGGGCGAGCATGATGGCGGCGGTGGAGACGCCGCCGCCCGCGCCCTGCACGAGGATGGTGTCGCCGGGCTTGACGCCGGCTGCGGAGAACACGAGCGAGTAGGCGGTCAGCCAGCTGGTGCCGAGCGCCGCGGCCTCGTCCATGGTGAGGTTTGCGGGCTTGGCGAACACGTTGGCGCTGGGCACGGAGGTCTTTTCGGCCATGGTGCCGGCGTACTTCTCGGAGAGGATGGTGCGGCGCTCGCCGGGGGCCACGCCGTTGCCGTCGGTGCCGACGAACGTGTAGAGCACGACCTCCGCGCCGGCCTTGAGCCCCTTGCGCACGGGGATGTCGTCGTCGAGGACGCCGGCGGCGTCGGTGCCGAGGATCATCGGCGTCTGCTTGTCGGAGAGGCCGACGCCCTGCAGCGACCACAGGTCGTGGTGGTTCACGGTGGCGGATTTCACGGATATCGTGGACCAGTATTCGCGCGGCTGCGGTTCGGGCCGCTCCCCCACGGCCAGTACGGACATCGGATCGTCATGGTTCACGTTGCTTGCGTATACGGCCCTCATCGGCTCTCCTTTCGATTACGGCGGCACGGACACGGCCGGCCGCCGGTCCTATTGTGCGGCGAAGTCATGCGACGACACGAACGGACACGCGCGTCGCACGAATCTATACGAAGATGTTGGGGGTATTCACGGCAACCCGGATCATTCCGACGTGTTATCCGCTATGATTTCGCGGTTGGAACCTTCCCGCAGCGAGGATGACTATCGCAAAGGAGCACGATGAGCGATCTTCTGGCACATATCGACGGACCTGACGATCTGAAGCGTCTGTACGTGGTGCAGTTGCCTGCTCTCGCCGACGAGATCCGTGCCGCGCTGCTGCGGTATTGCGCGGCGAAGGGCGGTCATATCGGCTCCAACCTCGGCATGGTCGAGGCGACCATCGCCCTGCACTATGTGTTCGATTCGCCGCGCGACCGCATCGTCTTCGACGTCTCCCACCAAAGCTATGTGCATAAGATGCTGACCGGCCGCCGCCTCGCCTTCACCGACGAGACGCTGTTCGGTTCGGCGACGGGATTCACGAATCCCGACGAAAGCGAACACGATTCGTTCGTGCTGGGGCATACGGGCACGTCGGTCTCGCTGGCGTGCGGCATGGCGAAGGCGCGTGACCTCATGGGCGGAAGGAACAACGTGATCGCGGTGATCGGCGACGGGTCGCTGTCGAGCGCGGTGGCGTTCGAGGGACTGAACGAGGCCGCGGAGCTGAACGGCAATCTCATCATCGTGTTCAACGACAACGAGATGTCGATCGCCGAGAACCATGGCGGCATGTATGCGGGATTGGCGGAATTGCGTGCGACGAACGGAACGTCGCCGCACAATCTGTTCCGTGATATGGGATTGGACTACCGGTATGTGGCGGACGGCAACGATACGTCCGCCCTCGTGCAGGCGTTCGAAGATGTGAAGGACTGCGACCACGCGACGGTCGTGCATATCCATACGTTGAAGGGCAAGGGGCTCGACGCCGCCGAGGAGGGGCGCGTGGAGAGCAATCACTGGCATAACCCCGTTCCGGCGGCCGAGGCCGCGCCGGCGAGGCCGAATGCGAGGAAGACGTACGGCGGCATGGCGATGGATGCGCTGGCCGCACGATTCGACGCGGAGCCCGGCCTGGTGGTCATCTCGCCGGCGACGCCCGGCTCGAACGGCATCACACGTCAGTGGCGTGCGGCGGCCGGACGGCATTACATCGACACCGGCATCACCGAGGAGCATGCGGTGACGTTCGCGGCGGGCATCGCCCGGGCGGGCGGCACGCCGGTGCTGGCGACGAGCGCCACGTTCTTCCAGCGCGCCTACGACGAGATTCATCAGGAGTTCGCGCTGAACAACGTGCCGGGCACGCTGCTGGTGTTCTCGGGCGGCATCTCCGGCACCGACAACACGCATTCGGGCGCCGGCGACGTGGTGATGTTCGGCAATGTGCCGGGATTGACGTGTCTGGCGCCGACGAGCGGCGAGGAGATGCTGCGGATGCTGGCGTGGGCGACCGGCGACGCGCGGCGGCCGGTGGCGATCCGTATGCCGGGCGAGGCGGTGCTCGCCGGCGAGCGCGGCGGAGAGTATCCGCGGTTCGTTGCGACCACTGCGGAATCCGCCGGCGCGCAGTCCGATGTTGCGCAGTCCGATGTTGCGCAGTCCGATGTTGCGCAGTCCGATGTTGCGCAGACCGATGACGGCGCTATGACGAAGGCCGATAACGGGAAGGCCGGCGATGCTGCCGCCGCGGCCGGCGGAACGGCCGGCAGGTCGCGCGGGGCCGGCGAGGTGTCGGTCGACGACATCGCGGCGGCGTCGGTCGCCGGCGACCCGTGGGCGCGGTATACGGTCACGAGGGCCGGCTCGCAGGTGGCGATTCTTGGTCTTGGCAATGCGTATCCGTTGGCCGAGAAGGCCGCCGCGTCGTTGGACGACGCCGGCGTGCGGGCCACGGTCATCGACCCGCATCAGTATTCGACGATCGACACGGCCACGTTGGACGTGCTGCGCGAACGGCACACGGTGGTGGTCACCGTCGAGGACGGCCAGCTGGAAGGCGGCTGGGGCGGCAAGATCGCCTCGTATTACGGAGATTCCCCGATGCGCGTGCTGAACTTCGGAGCGCGTAAGGAGGTCACGGACCGTATTCCGTTGGACGCGCTATGCAAGCGCTACCGGCTCACCGCCGCCGATATCGCCGACGCGGCGCTGAAGGCGTTACACGGCTGACATACGGTCCGTCAATCCCGAAATCCGCGATTTACGGTGCTTTATGGTCGTTTTTCGGCGAAAAAACGACCATAAAGCACCGTAAATTACCGGAAACGGGTTTTTGCGCCGGATTACGGCCGCCAGCGGGAGCCATGTGAGCAAACGGTCAGCGGCCAAGCAGGCCGGAGATCTGGCCGACGATGTCGACGGGCAGGCCCACCTGTTCGGCGATGGCGCCCAGGTCGACCCCGCCCGCAGCATCGCTCACGGCCTGGCCGGCGCCTTCGGCGAGGCCGGCGCCCTGCTCCTGGATCATGCCGGCGACGTCGGCGATCTGGTCGGCGGGGATGTTCTCCGTGGCCAGCGTCTGCAGTTCGCCCAGCTGGTCGGCGTTCAGCGTGTCGCCGACGACGTTCTGGATCTCGCCGAGCTGGTCGGCGTTGAAGTGCTCGCCGATCACGGCCGGCAGGTCGGTGATCGAGCCGAGGTCGAACGTCTGGCCGCCGAGCGCGTCGCCGATGGCGCCTTGCACCCCGTTGGCGGCGTCGCCGAGTACGTTGCCGGCCGCGTCGCCGAGCACGCCCGAGGCAAGGTCGCGAAGACTATCGAACAATCCCATGATGATTCCCTTCTATGAACGGCGAACCGGCCGTCCATCCGTTCCTCCACTGTAACGGATGGACGGCCGGTTTGCCGAGAGATGACGCGGATGGCCTGCAACGGAATCATTCGACGGCACGGGCCATCCTCCGTCGGGCAATCACTCGCCGGCGTCGATGGCGCGCAGCACGTTGATCATCTCGATGGCGCCGAGCGCGCAGTCGAAGCCCTTGTTGCCGGCCTTGGTGCCGGCGCGTTCGATGGCCTGCTCGATGTTCTCGGTGGTGATGACGCCGAACAGCACCGGGGTGTCGGTGCCGAGCGACACCTGCGCGATGCCCTTGGCGGTCTCGTTGCACACGAGGTCGTAGTGGGAGGTGCTGCCGCGGATGATGGCGCCGAGGCAGATCACGGCGTCGTAGCGGCCGGTGGCGGTCATGCGCTTGGCGGCGATGGGGATCTCGAACGAGCCGGGCACCCACGCCACGTCGATGTTCTCGTCGTCGACGCCGTGGCGACGCAGTCCGTCCTGTGCGCCGGAGAGCAGTTTCGACGTGATGAACTCGTTGAATCGGGCGACGACGATGCCCACGCGAATCGGCTTGGCGTCGGTTCCGGCGGCCGGCGTAGCGCCGGCGACGAGCTGTCCTTCGAATACGGTCATGTCAGTTCTCCTTTGCGGTGGTGTTCAGGGCGCCGAGCAGGTGCCCCATGCGGTGTTGTTTGGTGGACAGGTAGTTCGCGTCGAATTCGTTCGGCGCGATGATCAGCGGCACGCGGGAGTCGATGGCGATGCCGGCGGCCTTGAGCTGGCTGATCTTGTCGGGGTTGTTGGTCATGAGGTCGATGGAGCCGATGCCGAGGTCGTCGAGGATCGCGGCGGCGGTCTCGTATTCGCGGGCGTCGGCGGGGAATCCGAGCTCGAGGTTGGCGTCGAGCGTGTCGAAGCCCTGCTCCTGCAGCTCGTACGTGCGCAGTTTGTTGAGCAGGCCGATGCCACGGCCCTCCTGGCTGAGGTAGAGCAGCACGCCGCGGCCTCGTTCGGCGATGCGACGCATGGCTTCGTGCAGCTGGGGGCCGCAGTCGCAGCGTTCGGAGCCGAACACGTCGCCGGTCAGGCACTGCGAATGGATGCGGCAGAGCACCGGTTCCGTGACCGTACCGGCACCGCCCGTCGCGGCGGCGAGGATGTCGTCGCCCATGACCAGCGCCACGTGTTCGCCGCCGTCCTCGGATTCGTAGCCGAACATGGTGAAGCGGCCATGCTCGGTGGGCAGCGTCACCTGGGCCACGCGGCGGACCGTGTGCGGGAACTCGTGCGCGCGGCGGTACTGCTGGAGCTGGGCGATGGTGATGTAGGTCAGGCCATGCTCCTCGGCGAACGCCTTGAGGTCGCCGCGGCGCATCATGGTGCCGTCGGCCTTCATCATCTCGCAGCACAGGCCGCACGGCTCGAGTCCGGCGAGGCGAGCCAGGTCCACGGTGGCCTCGGTGTGGCCGTTGCGTTCGAGCACGCCGCCCGGGCGGGCGACCAGCGGGAACATGTGGCCGGGCCTGCGGAAGTCGGCGGGCTTGGCGTCCGGGTCGATGCAGGCCATGGCGGTCACGGAACGGTCGCGGGCGCTGATGCCGGTGGACGTGGTCACATGGTCGATGGAGACGGTGAACGCGGTGTGGTGGTTGTCGGTGTTGTCGGCGCACATGGGCGGCAGGTCGAGACGCCGCGCCAGTTCGGCGGTCATCGGCGTGCAGATGAGGCCGCGGCCGTGCGTGGCCATGAACGCGATGTTCTTCGGCGTGGCGAAGCGTGCCGCGCAGATGAGGTCGCCCTCGTTCTCGCGGCCCTCGTCGTCGGCCACGACGACGATGCGGCCGGCGGCGATGTCGCGCACCGCCTGAGCGACGGGGTCGAGCGCGGTGGATTCGGTGCCCTTGTTGATGTCGGTCATGATGGTTTTCCTTTGCTCTAGAACCCGTGTTGGGCGAGGAATGATTCGGTGATGGTCGCGGGATGGGAGCCGCCGCCGGAAGCGGCCGATCCGGCATCGCCGGCCGCCGTGCCGCCGCCCATGCCGAGCAGCCGGGCCACGTATTTGGCGATGGGGTCGGTTTCGAGGTTCACCACGTCTCCGACCTTGCGTTCGGGCAGCACGGTGTTCGCGGCCGTATGCGGGATGATGGCCACGCCGAACGTGCGCTCGTCGGCGAAGGTGACCGTCAGGCTGATGCCCTCGATGGCGATGGATCCCTTTTCGGCGATGAACCGCATGAGCTCGCGCGGCGCGCGAATCGTGTATACGGTGGCGATGCCGTCGGGGCGTATCGATTCGATGACGCCGGTGCCGTCGATGTGGCCGGAGACGATGTGGCCGTCGAACCGTCCGTCGGCCGGCATGGCGCGTTCCACGTCCACACGGCTGCCGCGGCGCAGGCCGCCGAGACTCGAACGGCGCAGCGTCTCGTGCATCACGTCGGCGGTGAACGACGTGCCGTGCAACGCCGTGACGGTGAGGCATACGCCGTTGACGGCGATGCTGTCGCCGATGCGCGTGTGGTCGTCGACCACGACATCCGACGATACGGTGAGCTTGGCGAAATCCGCGCCCTGGACCACCGACTCCACGACGCCGAGGTCCTCAACGATTCCCGTGAACATGGTCTTCCCCCTCTTCGGCACTGTCATCGGCGTCGGACGGCTCGCTGCCGTCGTTGTCGTCGTTGTCGTATCGGACGAGGCCTTCGATGAGCAGGTCGTCGCCCAACGTTTCGACCGTCGTGTTCGTCAGGCGGAAGCAGTCGGCGGGCGTTTCGACGCCGTCGCCGCCGACCGGCGTCGGCGCGCTTGCCCCGCCGAAGATCTTCGGCGCCACATAGGCGTCGATTTTCGTGACGATGCGCGCGCGCAGTGCAGCCCATGCCAGCGACGCGCCGCCTTCGACGATCACGCTGTCGATGCCGCGCGAGCCGAGCACGGTGGCCAACGCGTTCACGTCGACGTGCCCGGCGGCGTCGGCGTCAATGGTGAGCACCTCGCAGCCGGCGTCGGCGTAGGGTTTCGCGGCCGGCTCGTTCCACGGCACGCAGGTGGCGATGATGGTCGGCACGTCGTGCGCGGTGCGCACGAGGGCCGAGTCGAGCGGCGTGCGCAGGCGGCTGTCGCAGACGATGCGGAGGGGATTGTGGCCGGTGGTCTCGCGGCCGTCGCCGGCATCGCCGTCGCCAAGTCGGCAGGTGAGCTGTGGGTCGTCGGCGATCACGGTGCCGACGCCGACCATGATGGCGGCGAACCTGCCGCGGTCCTCGTGCACGCGATGGCGGGCCGCCTCGCCGGTGATCCACCGCGAGGCGCCGGTCCGCGTGGCGATCTTGCCGTCGGCGGTCATGGCGTACTTGAGCAGCACGAACGGTTTGTGGGAAACGATGTAGTGCATGAAGATCTCGTTGAGCGCGTCGCATTCGTCACGCAGCACGTCTTCGGTGACCTCGATGCCGGCCTCGCGCAGCTGGCGGATGCCCTTGCCGGCGACGAGCGGATTCGGGTCGGCCGAGCCGACGACCACGCGCGCGATCCCGGCGTCGATGAGTGCCTGCGAGCACGGCGGCTGCTTGCCCTGATGGCAGCAGGGCTCCAACGTGACGTAGATGGTGGCGCCGCGCACGTCGACACCGTCGCGCTTCGCCGCCTCGAGTGCGGCGCGTTCGGCATGCCATCCGCCGAAGTGATCGTGATGGCCGACGGCGATGATGC
Organism: Bifidobacterium saimiriisciurei; assembly: GCF_010667655.1. Lineage (GTDB taxonomy): Bacteria > Actinomycetota > Actinomycetes > Actinomycetales > Bifidobacteriaceae > Galliscardovia > Galliscardovia saimiriisciurei. The sequence goes on along the minus strand of NZ_WHZU01000001.1, from coordinate 90,010 downwards.
GGCCGTCACGTACGATGACCGCACCGACCATGGGGTTGGGATTGACCTTTCCCGCGCCCTTTTTCGCGTGGCTCAGCGCCACGGACATGTAATCCCTATCGTCCACGTCTCCCCTTTCACCGCGATAGAGCATGTCCAGGGTTTCACGTGGCGACGGCGCATTCGTCGGGTCTCGTCGCACATCCGTTGCGATGTTCTCGCCGCCGATAACAAAAATCCCCGAATTCCGTTGGAATTCAGGGCTGCGTTATGACGATGGCGATGGACAGTGCGGATATGCACGAACATATACCGGCCTCGCATCGGCCCAACGGCCGTTCGGCCGCGCCGATGCGTCGACCGTGCCGACGCCGTCGCATTCTTCTTCCATCCAGACTATGACTGTCGGTACCGGAGTCCCACCGGTTCACGAGCGCTTTCGCTCCCACATGTTCAACGCGAACGCCGACGGCCGTTGCCGGCCGGATGGCGGTTCGCACCTGCATGCTCGCGGACTATACCGCCGATCGGGAATTTCACCCTGCCCTGAAGATGCGTGTTCAATTGTCGGTTCCGATTGAAGCGCCCGTCGCCGACAAACGCGACCGCATCACGCCCCAATCTCGAATAGTGGATATCACCATTGTTGATAACACCTTCAATATCGCCGGAATCTCAACGAAAATCCACGTTCGTCAACATTCCTCTAAAACCATATTGTGGCGAATCTCCAAGCGGATATCCGTCGGGCCGCAAACGACGACAAACAGGAACCGAATACCCTGTAATGGTTCCCATTCGTTGGGGAATTTACGACGGATGGGAGCCGGGCTTTCCCTGCGGTTCCCGTTTGTTCGCGGAAACACAACCAACAGGAACCGGACACGTTCCACGGTTCCTCTTCGTTCGTAAAACCACAACGGACAGGAACCGAACGCCCTCCATGGTTCCCGTTCGTTTACGACCCGACAACGAATGGGAACCGAACGCGTTCCACGGTTCCTTTTCGTCGTATGAGGACGGAGCTACGACGATGTTGGTAGTATGTCGGTCGGAGATTTGAATTCTTGCAGGGGCTACGACCGCGCGGATGAACGCGGCCGTCCGTAATCGGCTTGGTTCGGCATCCCGTCCGGCGCACGGCGACCGGCTTCGGCCGCATCCGCCCGCCGGCGCACCACGATGAATGGCTGACAACAACAAGAACACCGAGGGGACACTGTGTCGGAAGAATCACAGCACGCCGCGTCCATGACGGCGGACACGGCATCGACCAAGAACACCACGAACGAAACGCACGGCATGAGCTACATACCCATCGTCATCATGATGGTCGGCAGCTTCACCGCCATCCTCAACCAGACGCTGATGACGTCGGCGCTGCCGCATCTCATGCGCGAATTCGACATCACCAGCAACACGGCGCAATGGCTGAGCACCGGATTCATGCTCACCAACGGCATCATGATCCCGATCACCGCGTTCCTGATCCAGAGGTTCACCACACGGCAGCTGTTCTTCTATGCGATCGGCATGTTCCTGTTCGGCACGGTCGTATGCACGGCGGCGCCCGGATTCGCCGTGCTGCTGCTGGGCCGCATTCTGCAGGCCACTGGCGCGGGCATCCTTATGCCGCTGCTGCAGACGGTGCTGTTCCTTACGTTCCCGCCGGAGAAGCGCGGCACGGCGATGGGCTGGTTCGGCCTGGTGATCGCGTTCGCGCCGGCGCTCGGGCCGACGCTTTCCGGCCTGATCATCGACTTCCTGCCGTGGCGGTTCCTGTTCGTGCCGCTTATCGTCATCGCAGTCGCCGTGCTGGCGGCCGCCGTTCCGACGGTGCGCAACGTCACCAGGCAGACCGACCCGAGCATCGACATCGCGTCGGTCGTTCTGTCGACGATGGGATTCGGCGGTGTGCTGCTGGGATTCAGCCTCGCCGGCCAGGACGGCTGGACGGCGCCGGAGACGCTGGGCTCGATCGCCGTGGGCGCGGTGTCGTTGGCGGCGTTCATTCTTCGGCAGTTGCGCCTGAAGCAGCCGATGCTGAACTTCCGCGTGTTCGCCCGTCCGATGTTCAGCCTGTCGATGGCCGTGGTCGTTCTGGTGTTCGTCACGTTCATCACGTCGATGAACATCCTGCCGATGTTCATCCAGAATTCGCTGGGTATGACGGCCCTGCAGTCCGGCCTGCTGCTCATGGGCGGCGGCGTGGCCGAGGGCGTGTTCAACCCCATCGCCGGACGTCTGTTCGACAAGGTGGGCATCCGGCGTCTTGCCCCGCCGGCCATCGCCGTCGTGGCCGTGGCGGCGTTCGCGCTGTCGCGCATGCACGCGGACACGCCGGCGTGGTATCCGGCCGTGTTCTTCACGTTGATGATGGCCGGTGTGGCGTTCTGCCTCATGCCGCTGACCACCACGGCGCTGAACCAGCTGACCGGCCCGCTCATCCCCCATGGCACGGCGATGAACAACACGCTGCGGCAGACCATGGCCGCCATCGTCATCGCCTTGTATTTCACGGTGATGACGACGAACACGCTGCCCGCATCGGTGGCCGGCTCGGGGGAGGCCGGCCTGGCGCATGGCGTGGATGCGGTGTTCGTCGTCTCGACCGTGGTGTCCTGCGTGGCGTTCGTGCTGTCGCTGTTCGTGCGGGATGGAAGGCGGAAGTAGACGATTACCGCTTCTTGCCGCCGGCCATGCGGAAGGGGGCGGCCTTCTTGCGATGACGGTGGAATCCACCCGACTTGGCGTTGCCGCCGCGCTGCTGCGAACCGCCGCGCGCGGAGGAGCCGCCGTTCTTGCCGCGTCGGCGTTCCTCGCCGTTGCGCGCCACGGCGCCGCGTTTGCCGCCGCCACGGTTGTCGATGCCGCGCCTTGCGGAATCACGCTTGCCGGAGTCACGACGGGATTCCGATTCATCACGGGATTCGGCGGCAGCCGCTCCCCTGTTCCGAGAGCGTGAACGGCGTCCGGTTCCCGCAGGCTTCTGCGGCGCCGGCTTGGGCAGCTCCCAGCCATTGACGAGCGGGGCATGCTCGCCGACCAGCTCCTCCACCTCGGGCGAGGTGGGCGTGACCTCCACGGAGGCGATGCGCAGGCCGGCGCGGCGCATCATCTGCCGCACCTCCTTCTCCTGACCGGGCAGCACGAGCGTGACCACGTCGCCGGAATGGCCGGCGCGAGCGGTGCGGCCGGAACGATGCAGGAACGACTTGGGGTCGGCCGGCGGCTCGACCTGCACCACGAGCTCCACGCCGCTGATGTCCACGCCGCGCGCGGCCACGTCGGTGGCCACGAGCACGCGTACGTCGCCGTTGCTGAACGCGGCGAGATGGCGGTCGCGCTGGTTCTGCGAAAGATTGCCCTGCAGGTCGACGGCGGGAATGCCGGCCTTCACCAGTTTGGCGGCCATCTTCTTCGCCTGGTACTTGGTGCGGGTGAACAGGATGCGCTTGCCCATGCCCGAGGCCAGCTGGCGCACCAGCTCATGCTTGTTGCCCTGCGTGACGACGAACACGTGATGCGTCATCTCGTCCACATGCGATTCGGCGGAATCCACGGCGTGCACGCGCGCGTTCTTCAGGAAGCGCTTCACCAGCCCGTCTACACCGTGGTCGAGCGTGGCGGAGAACAGCATGTGCTGGCTGTGCGGATCGATCTTGCCCAGCAGTCGGGTCACTGCGGGGAGGAAGCCCATGTCGGCCATCTCGTCGGCCTCGTCGAGCACGGCGATGCGCACGGATTCCAACGACAGCAGGCCCTGGCCAAGCAGGTCCTCGAGACGTCCGGGGCAGGCCACGACGATATCGGCTCCGTTGCGCAACGCCGTCACCTGTCGGCTCTGCTTCACGCCGCCGTAGATGGTGACGGTCGTCAACCCGTAGGCATCGGCCAGCGGACGAATCACCTCGTCGATCTGGTTGACGAGTTCGCGCGTGGGGGCGAGCACCAGGCCGCGCGGATGCGGCAGCCGCGCATCCGACGCGGCTCCCCCGCGGTTACGGATGCGCCTGAAGTCACGCATGGCGGCGGCGCCGGACGAGCGTTCGCCGCCAAGACGGGCGACCAGGGGGATGGAGAACGCAAGCGTCTTGCCCGACCCGGTCTTGCCGCGGCCGAGCAGGTCACGGCCGGCGAGGGAATCGGCCAGGGTATCGGCCTGGATGGGGAACGCCGTGGTCTTGCCGTCGGCGGCGAGCACACGCACCAGCGGCTTCGGCACGCCCAATTCGGCGAACGAGACGGCGGCGGGCGCGTCGTCGTCCGTCTTGCCTCCCATATCATCCATATCGTCCGGATGGTCCATATCATCCGAGCGGTCATCAAAATCGGTCGTCACATCGTCAACGTCGTCAATATCAATATGCTTCGGCACAGCAGCCTTTCAACGGGAATTCAAGCCGGAATCCGCCGGCTTGCAGTGAAAACAAACGTCCATAAGCGTACCGGAGCGTGTGGAGAAGCGGCTACACCATCAGGTCGTCGATGGAGGGCTGGAAGAGCACGGCGTGAGGATTGCTCACCTTGAGAATCGACCGCTCGCCCAACGTGAGCGTGCCGCCGATCGACGAGCGCTCGGTGCGGACGACCGCGTTGAGCCGGTCGCCGTTCTTGAACGAGATCTCGCCGCGGTCCCATTGCGCGAGGAACCGCCGGTCGGCGATGCGCGCATAGAACTTCTGGTCGCCGTCCTTGAACCGCCATTTGTCGGAGCTGAACTGGATGGTGTCGATCTGCAGCTGACGGGTCTCGATAAGCGGCTTGTGCACCTCGACCAGGTCGTCCACGTCGCGCAGGGCACGGGCCACGCCGGACGGGATGTCCAGCGATCCGCCGGAATCGGGCGCGCAGACCGTCACCATGTCCACGTCGATGCTGGCGAACGAGCCGAACGCGCGGCCGAGGTACTTCGCGAGGCGAATGGATTTCGACGCCACATAGGCCTCATGGTCCACGACGACGGGCGTGGCCTGCTCCGCGAACGTCACCTCCACGCCGTCCTCCGTCATGACCGCACGCTCCGACGAGTTCGGCATCGGGTCCCCGGTGGTGAGCACGCGCGCCTTGAAGATGCCGATGGTCTCGATGAATCCGACGGCGATGTCCGTCACGTCGGTCACATCGGCCATGCCGCGCCCGGACCCGCCACCGGCGTCGGGCGCGGCGGCCCGCGCGATGGCGACCGGCTCGCCGAGCAGCACCAGCGACGCGACGAACGCCCCTCTCCTCGGCCGCATGGAGTCGGCGACGGCGTCGAGGTTCATCAGCGGCAGCACGATGTTGCGGTATTCGCCCACGGCGTCGGTGAATCCGCTGAGCGACGCCGCCAGCGACCTGATGTTCAACGACCGCGAGCGCGCCGCGTTGCCGGAGTATCGCAGTTCGATCGCCGTTCTGGTCTGATGCTCCATGAGTCCGCTCCTTTGTGCCGTATGTTCCATACGATATCTCACGAACACGCGTCGTTCCGGTAATGCATCGCCCGCTGTGCACGCGTTATAGTGGCAGGGATACATCGGCGTAGTTTCACGAAGGGGACGGCATGGCGATCAATGCGAGCGAGAAGCCGCTCGGCAAGGTGTTTTCCACGGATTATCAGTTCGTCATCCCGGCCTTCCAGCGCGCGTATTCGTGGCGGGTCGAGCATATGCTGCAGCTAGTCGACGACCTGCGCGACGCCTCTGAACATCCCGACCATCCGTATTTCCTCGGTTCGCTGATTCTGGTGGGCGACGGCGACCCGAACAACCGGCTGTTCCAGGTGATCGACGGCCAGCAGCGCCTTACGTCGCTGACCATCATCATCGCCATCCTGCGGGCCATGGAGAAGGACCATGATCTGTCCGACAATCTCAATGCGCTGATTCTCGAGGAGGGCAACCGTCTGTTCGGCCGTGCGGCCGAACCGAGGCTGACCCTGCGCGAGCGTGACGCGGAGTTCTTCCGCGACTATGTGCAGGAGGGCAATCTGGAGGGCCTGTTCGATCTTCGCGACACCGACCTGGAGTCGAACGCGCAGCGCAACATCATGCAGAACACGAAGGCGGCGTATGATGCGCTGTCGTCGCTGACCGACGACGAGCGCCGGTATTTCGCCTCGTATCTGGTGAGCAACGTGCTCATGATCATCGTGACGACGAACGACCTGGCCGGCGCGCACCGCATCTTCGATGTGATGAACATGCGAGGCATGCCGCTGACGCCGTCGGATGTGCTTAAGGCGAAGGCGATCTCGGCGATCGACATCGCGGACCGCGACTACTACGGCAGGCGTTGGGACAATGCTGTCGATCCGTTGGGAGACAACGTCGAGACGTTCTTCAACGACCTGCTGCTGGGCATTTCGCCGAAGAAGTCGCACCGCATGATCCTCGACGGCTTCCAGTCGAAGGCATTCGACGCGTATCTGGAGAAGAACACGGCCGTGGAGTTCATCAACAACATCCTCGTGCCGTATGCGACGGCGTGGAACATCCTCGGCCAGCCGCACGCGTATGACCTGCCGCAGGAGGTGTCGGAATGGCTGGTGCGGCTTGACGACTTCCCGACGACGGAATGGAAGTCGGTGGCGATCTGGGCGTTGGTCAACATCGGGCGGGTCGGCGTGCTCGGAGCGAACGGCTCGGCGAGCGCGACGAACGACGCGGATACGGCGGCGACGTCCGCGAGGAACGACGCGGGCGCGAACGCAGGCCCGCAAGGCGGACGGCATTCCGCGCGGCATTCGCGCGTTCCGCAGACCATCACGTTCGAGGAGAAGGACCAGGAGCAGCTGGTGAAGGTGCTGCGCGCGCTGGAACGCGTGACCGGCGTCGACAATCTCGGCAAGGCGTCGTCGTCGCAGCGTCGCCAGCGTGTGGTGCAGATCCTCAAGGACCTCGACCATGGCCGCAAGCTGAAGAAGTCGACCGGGTTCAGCGTGAGCGACGAGGACCGCAAGACCGCTCTGGCCCGTCTGCGCGGCGAGATGCAGATGAACGACACGATGAAGAAGGTGCTGCTGCTGCGCGCCAACGACGTGAGGAACGGCTCGCCCGTGGTCCGTCCTCGCAGCGTCAACGTGGTGCGAATCCTGCCGGAGAGGATCGGCCCGAACTCGTCGTTCGTCACCTGGCCGGAGGCGACGCGCGACCATTGGACGGACCGCATCGGCAACATGGTGCTGTCGGCGGCAAACGAACAGCAGCTGGCCGACGTCGACAGCTTCACGCCGCGTATGGAGCGCATCACCGAGGCTCCCCGTTCCCGTCGGTTCCCGCTGACCGCCGAACTCACATCGGTGACGGGCATGACGCCCGATGTGCTGGAGCGCCGTCAGAACGAGATCGTGCAGCTGCTTGCCGAATACTGGCGGATTCGTTTCGACGCCGACGACGTGGATCTGACGTCGGTGAGCGAGGAGACGCTGTCCCGAGGGGCCCGACGGGTTTCGCAGGGCTCGCGGCGCATCACCATCATGCAGGTGATCGACGCAGGACTGCTCGTCCCCGGCGAGAAGCTGGTGTGGAAACGTCCGCGCCTGGGGCAGGAATGGTATGCCACGGTGACGAACGACGGCAGGCTCGAACTTGAGGACGGTTCCGTGCATGCCACGCCCACGGCGGCGGCGCGTGCGGCCAGCGGCAAGGCGGCGGGGGCCGCGCTCAACGTGTGGAAGCGGGTCTCCAACGGGCAGAAGCTCAGCGACGTATGGCAGACGTATCGTCTGAGCACGCTGAAGTAAATAACGTAAGGAACATAGAAAAGAAGAAACGAAAAAAGAGGAAGATATACGGACGCCGTTGGCCGTATCTCCGATCGATAAGGTCTGGTCCTCGAATCAGAGAAGACCGAATGACTCATGCCAGCCGATGCCTGCGGGCATCATGACCGGCGACGGATCACTTGTCCTCTTCGATCTGACGGGCGACGTAGCGCATGGTCTCGAGCATGTCCTTGTTGACGTAATCCATGCTGGAGAAGCTGGCCATCGCGAGACCCTCCTGGAATGCCTTTGCGAACTTCATGATGAACCTCCTTGATTGGTTTTCCTTGTTGCGATTGTCAATCTAGGAGGCGGGCATTACGGATGCAACGGTTTTCCATTCGTTGCACAATTCCTTCGCGATTATTGTGCGTCAGCGCACATTAGGTCGTTCCAATGGCGGTTTTCCGAAGTGGATTGCGGCTTTTGCCGCTTTTGCAGGCCTTCTGCAAAAGCGGCGCAGAAGGCCGGCAGCCGAAGGAAGGCGATGCGACGGCCTATTTTCTTCCCAGTTCGAGGCGGCTGCGATGCTGCCGCACGAGGTCGACGGAGTATACGGCCAGGGCCAGCCAGATCACGCCGAACGATATGAACCGGTGGGCGGGCACCTGCTCGCCGAGCACGACGATGCCGAGCAGCAGCTGGATGGTGGGCGTGATGTACTGGGTGAAGCTCAGCATGAGGAACGTCGCGTGCTTGACGCCGTACGAGGTGAGCACCAACGGCACGGCGGTGAGCACGCCGCATCCGGCGAGCAGCGCCCACACATGCCATGGGGCGTCGGCGGGCACGCCGAACCTCGGCTGCACGGCCAGGGCGATGAACGCCACCGGCGTGAGCACGCCGGTCTCGAACGTCAGCGATTCGAAGGCGTCGAGCGGCACGAAGCGTTTGATGAGACAGTATCCGCTGTAGCTGAACACCATGGCGAGGGCGAGACCGGGGAACCTGCCGGTGTCGATGACGTAGAGGATGCCGCCGATGAGCGCGATGAGCATGGACGCGATGCCGAGCGCGCTGGTCCTCTCGCGCAGGAGAAGCAGTGCGAGCATCATGTTGACGAGCGGGATGAGGAAGCCGGCGGCGCTGGCCTCGGACGTGTGGCCGATGGAGACGAGATAGATGTAGACGACCCAGTCGATGGTGACGAGCACGGCGGCGAGCACGGACATCCAGAACACGCGACGCGTGCGCCACATGGCCTTCACATGGGCCACGAGCCCGCCCCAGCGGCCGGTGACCAGCATGAACAGCACCATGACCACGGCCGCGGTGACGATGCGGTAGAGCATCACGTTCATGGAGGACACGCTGTCGAGCGCCGCCCAATACAGGGGGAACATGCCGTATACGAGCGCCGACGCGATGGTGGCCGCCACGCCGTGCGGGGTCTGCTTCACTTCTTCAACCGCTTTCTTCACCCCACGATGATACCGCGAGGCCGCGCTCCGGCGGCCGCGGACGGCCTGCCGACGGCAACGCGCGGCGGAGCCGTCCGCACGGCACGGCGACATGCCCCACCGGTGAACAACGGCATAACTCTCGTCGATGCGATGACCCCTCCCCGAGCTTCGGGGGCATAATGCAAGGAGGGAATCATCGTCAACGAAGAGGAAGCCTGCCGTATGAGGACGCTACGGAACCGAACCATCATGTTGATCGTGGCGATGCTGTCGCTGCTCGCCTACACCGTCATCCGCTTCACATGGCTGGTCTCCTCCGGAATCGGCGGACAGATGACCCTCGCCGATATCGTATGGATGCTCGGCCTCATCGTGGTGGTCGCGATCTGCATCTACTACACCGTCAGGAACATCAGACTCCTCAGGCGGGGAGTCACCACGGCACGGGGCATCATATGGATGTTCAACGAGATCCATTCGACGGATTCGGACGGCGACCCGACGACCCGTTTCGAATACACGATCCGGCTCGAACGCGGCGACACCCTCAAATTCGCCGAACTGCCGGTCTACGGCCGCATCGAACGCCTCATGAAGACGCCGGGCACGCATATCATCCTGCGATGGATCGAAGACACCGACATCATCGACCTCATCGAGCCGGACCCCGGGTATCCGCAGCCCAATCCCTATGACGTGGTCGAAGAGCGACGGGGAGACAACGCCAACAGGAGCGCCGGCAGCGGCAACGCCAGCAACAATAGGAACGACGATGCCGACAAGCACTACACCGTCGTACGACGCATGGCGACGTCCCAGGAACACGAATGGCGGACCTCGCATATGTCGTCCATGCCATACGGTGCGACGACCATGCCGTATATGGCGCCGGCGGCGCAGGGGACGGACGGCGGCAACGGCAACGCCGACGACGATGCCGCATGGTACGACGCGAAGCGCCGGTATGCGGTGCTGCTCAATCCGCCGACGATGCTGTTCTTCTTCGGTCTGGTGGCCCTTACCGGATATCAGTTGGGAACGATGTCGCCGTTCGGCGTAGAGCGTGTGATGCAGGATGCGGTGGTGTTCGTCAGCGCGCTGGTCTTCGCGGTCTGGATGATCATCCACATGCTGGTGCAGGGGCCCAGCCTGGCCCACGACGACATATACCGGCACGAACCGCGGCAGGTGCGCTCGCGCCTGCTGCGCCGCAACATCGTACGGCACTGCATCGGCATCGTGGTCTTTCTGGCCATCGGCCTTTCGGGATTGTCCGGCGTGTTCGGCACGTTGCAGCAGGGACCCGTCACGAAGCCGGTGACGTTCAGCAGCTTCGCGCATCATACGGAGACCGATGACGACGACGATGAGACCGAATACGCCGATTTCACGTTCACCGACGCCCTAGGCGAGGAGATCGGCATCAGCGTGGAATCATCCCACGAGGAATACATTCTTCGCCAGACCGGGGAGAGGACCGGACGCGGATTGGTGCTGACCTACTGGGATCTCGGCCACGGCAACTACGCCTACGACCACGCCAGGCCCAACGCCACGACGGAATGAGACCAGCCCAGACAGAACCCGTCCGGCACCCGACTAGTGCAGCAGGGCGAGCAGATCGTCGCGGGTGAGGGCGGATATGGCGTTGCCCGACGACGACGCGGCGTCCACGAACCGTGAGGCGAGGTCGGTCTTGCCATGCTGCAGGTTCAGGATGCGTTCCTCAATGGTGTCCTTGGCCACGATCTGATACACGTTCACGTCCTGCGTCTGTCCGATGCGATGGGCACGGTCGGTGGCCTGGTCCTGTGCGGCGGCGTTCCACCATGGGTCGGCGTGCACGACCACACAGGCGCCGGTGAGGTTGAGCCCCGTGTTGCCTGCCTTGAGCGAGATAAGGAACACGGGGGTGGCGTCGGCGTTGAAGGCGTCCACGAGTTCGAGCCGTCGCTTCTTCGGCGTGGCGCCGGTGATGATGTCGTAGGCGACGTCGTCGCGGCGCAATCGTTCGGCTATCAGATCCAGATAGCTCGTGAACTGGGAGAAGATGAGCATCTTGCGTCCGGCGTCGCGGCACGAGAGCACAAGCTCCTCGATGGCATCGAGCTTGGCGGATTTCGGCGGCCTCGCGGATTTCGCGGCCTTCACGGCGCCGCCCGCCGCCACGGCCGTCGCATCCTTCGACGCCACGTCCGCCGAGCCGTCGTCCTGTGGCAGGTCGGAGCCGTAGTTCGCGTACAGCAGCCGTGGATCGCAGCAGGCCTGGCGCAGCCTGGTCAGCTGGGCAAGCACCTGAATCCGGCCCGCATTGAAGTCCACGTCCTTCTGCTTGTTCAATGTGGCGCGCAGACGTTGCTCGAGCGCCGCATACAGTCGCCGCTGCTCGCCCTCCAGCCGCACGGTGATGACGTTCTCTATCTTCTCCGGCAGGTCCTTCAGCACGTCGGCCTTGCGGCGGCGCAGGATGAACGGGCCGACGAACGCCTGAAGCCTGGCCTGCGCCTTCTCGTCACCGCTCAATACGGGCATTTCGAAGCGCTCGCGGAAGTGCGCGTACGAGCCGAACATGCCGGGCATGAGGAAGTCGAAGATGCTCCACAGTTCGGCGAGCCGGTTCTCTATCGGCGTGCCGGTGAGCGCGAACCGGTGACGGGCTGCGATCGCGCGCACGGCCTTCGACGATTTGGTCGCGTGGTTCTTCACATACTGGGCCTCGTCCAACACCATGCAGCAGCATTCGATGCCGTCGTAGTCGGCGATGTCGCGGCGCAGCAGGTCGTATGACGTGATGAGCACGTCGGGGACGGAGGAATCGCCGGACTTCCCACCGCCGCGCGCCGTTTCGAGCATCCGCCGCCGTTCGGCCTTCGTTCCGGCCACGACCTCGACCGACAGCTCCGGCGCGAACTTCGCGCATTCGGCGGCCCAGTTGTAGACCAGCGACGCCGGACAGACGATGAGGTTCGGCCCGACGGTGCGGAATTCGTCGCGTCGGGCGACGAGCAGCGACAGCAGCTGCACGGTCTTGCCCAGGCCCATCTCGTCGGCGAGGATGCCGCCGAAGCCCTTGTCGCATACGGCGCTGAGCCAACGGAATCCCTCGACCTGATACGGGCGAAGCGTCGCGGCCAACGATTGCGGCACGGCGTACGAGGCCGGGTCGATGACCTTCAGATCGTTCACGTAGTCGCGGAATCGTTCGTCCTTGTCGTCGTCGGCGACCTGATGGTCGAGATAATAGGCCTCGTATGACGGCACCGCGACGCCTGCCGCCAGTTCCTCGGGCTTGAGTCCCAGGTCGGCGGCGATGTCGTCGATGGCCGCCGTGTTCACATCATGCAGGTTCACGAACGCACCGTTCGACAGGCGATGATATTTGCGGCGGCGTCGGTATCCGGCGAGCAGCGCGGGCACATCCTTGGGATCGATTTCGTCGGCGATCGGCGATATCTCCACCAGATCGGATTTCAGCGACAGACCGACCCTGATGACCGGATGGCTTACGGCGGTCAGGCCGTCGAACGCGGGTGTGGAGAACACGTCGCCGAGGTCGCGCAGCACGGGCAGCCCTTCGGTGAGCAGCCGCCATATGGCGTCGTCGTCGGATTCGGGAATGCGGGCGATGAGACCTTCCGGCCGGGGGAAGTAGTGCAATGCCGCCTCGACGGCAAGGCGTTCGGCGTCGCGGTCGCGCATCGCGTCATGCGGGCCGATGCCGGCGAACACGTCGAACCGGTCGTCGCCGTAGCGGGCCTTCATCTCGCAGCTGACGCCATGCAGGTCGCGGTCAAGATAGATTTCGATGCGGCATGGCAGGCGTCTGCGCCGCGCCAGCTCGTCCGGCAGACGCATGGGGATGCCATTGCCGTGGCCTTCATCTCGCGACGAATCCTGCGGCGCGACGGCGTTCGCGGCGCCGTCGGTGTCGGCCGGATCCGCCGCGTCGCCTCGTACGGGCGTGACGTAGGGCAGCACCGTCGCGGCGAATATATCCACGTCGTCGGGACCGAGATAGAGTCCATCGGCGTCGTTGTCGTCGCATAGCACGTCGATGACGCGACGATTCTCCACGAACCGACGGCTGCACCGGTGGATCACCGGAATCCCGCCGTCGATGTCGTCCGCCGACGCGCGGACGATGACGAAACTGCTCTGCTGGCCGATTATCAACGCCTCCGCGTTCATGCGATGCCGTATAACATAGCCGCCACCGTGGCCGACGACGGCACCGGACGCGGCGGAGCCGCCGTCATCGGTGCCGACACCGTCGGAGCCGTCGATGCGTTCGACCGACAATCCCATATCGGGGTCGCCGTCCACGACGGATGCATCCATGGCCGCCGCATAATACCCTGCGGGCGCGTAATCGATGGTCTGCCCCGAATCCACGTACAGATCGAGCAGATCCGCGATTTCGGCGTCGGTGAGCAGCATCTCGGAGGACTGCGGCTTACGGCTTCGGTAGCCGCCGCGATATCCGCCGCGGCGGCCGACGGACGCGCCGCCGACGGATTCGATGCCGGCGCGGATATCCGCCGCCCTGCGCAATATGCCGATGACGGCGCGTGAACGTTCGTCGAAGGCGTCCAGCGTATGCGTGAACGCGAGTTTCTTGCCGTAGACCACGTACTGCCGCCATTGGATGGCGCGCAGCAGGGCGTCAATGTCCTTGACGACGTATGCGATGCCACGGCTCGGCACGATGATATGCAGCCGCATCAGCCATCCATTGCCACGCTCCGATTTGCCGATGCCGGGCCGGAGCGCAACACTGCCCACCGGCATATGCTGTTCGAGCGTGGCGATTCCGACGGCGCCTTTTCGGCCGGCGGCACCGACGGCGTCGTCCGAATCGGCGAGCGCGCTGACCTGCTTGAGAAGGTCGACCTGCCGTTCCTGTGCCTCCTGACGCCGACGCATCTCCTCCTGCTGCATGAACGACTGCAGCATTCGGGACGTTCTGCGGCGGCGCAACGTCATGCCGCCCGCCTCCGTGCCGCCCGGTGCGTCCTGATCGAAGGATTCGGGCGAATCGTTGTATTGCATGATGAGCGCGATGATGTGCTTGCATGCGGAACCGTAGCGACCATAGGCGGGACATGAGCACGAGGAGTCGAGCACGCGGCCGTGGGATTCGTCCAGTGTCGCTCGCACACGATAGGACGCGCTTCCCGAGGAGCTGGAGACCAAGGCGGTCAGCGTGGTGGTGGAGTCTCGGCCGACGGTGCAGGCCAGCGCATGCATCCGTCCGCCGGAGATGACGTCGTAGGCGCGGTAGAAGGCCGATCCGCCGAGTACACGCAGCACATGCTCGGGAATGGCCTCGTCCTGATGGCCGTATGCGGCGCCTTCGCCTTCGGCGGCATCGTCGTAGCCGTAGCCTCCGTCGTAGCCGAAATCGTCGTCGGCGTCGTAGCCGGAGATATCACCGTAACCGGCGCCGAACGACGAGCCGCCTCCAAATGACGAGCCGCCGCCTCGGCCGCCATACACGCGCGTCCGCCAGTCGTCCGCCATCACCGCCGCCTTTCGTTCTCCCGCTCATAGTAAGTCGGGAGGATTCGTTTCACCGCGAGAGGAAGGCCCGGATGTCGGCGAACTCGCGTTCGCATACGTCGTGACGCATGCCGTCGTAGGAATGCTCCTCGCCGTGCGTGAACCGTGCGAGTGCCTCGCGCATGGCGGCCTTCTGCCCGTCGGGAATCTGCCGGTCGAGGGTGCCGTAGCCAAGGAAGACATCGGGGCGGGCGTCGTCGGCGAGATCGGGCACGGTGACGACGTCATCATGGAACGACGGCGCGAGCAGTACGGCGGCATCGAACACATCCGGATGGTCGGCGAGCAGACGGTATGAGAGATACCCGCCCTGCGAGAATCCGACGAGCACGATGCGACGGCCGAGCAATCCGCTGGCGTCAAGCAGGGTGACGAGTCGGTCGCCGATGGCCGAGCATTGCGCCTGGATGCGCGCGTTGTCCCAGCCGGCGCTGTCGTACCATGCGTGGCCGCCGAGATACGTGCGGTGAATCGGCGCTTGCACGGAGATGTAGTCGGCGTCCGGTTCGATGGCGTCGATGATGCGCACCATCTCCTGCTCGTCGTTGCCATACCCGTGGAACATGACGAACAGATCGTCATCGTCGTCGTGGTCGAAATCGATGTTCGATATCATCGCCAGTCGCATGGTTTACTCCGTTTCGTTCGGGTCGACCGTCTCGCCGCACATCCGATTTCCAGACTACCGTGCGGCTTGGCCCGTCCCAGCGATGCCGCGTTCGACCCGACCGGTGTTCGACTCCGGCAATCCTCAATCCTCCATTGGCGGCGATCCGCTTCGGCGTCGGAGCCCCGTCAACGTCGGCGGTTCGACGTGGCGGAACGGCGGGCGAGTTGCTACAATGTCGTTTCGTTGTCTTTGGCCCCGTAGCTCAGCTGGATAGAGCATGTGACTTCTAATCTCAAGGTCGCCGGTTCGAGCCCGGCCGGGGTCACGCCTCAGCCCTTGGAATCATTACGGTTCCAAGGGCTTTTCGTTTTCCGCCCAACCGTTTCGGGTACTGCTCAGGTACTAAGAGTGAATTGGGATTATGCTGAAGACCATGGAATCGCGGGAATTGCAGCATGTGGAGCATGGGTTCGGACCGGTGTGGGACGCGGATTCGCGCATGCTTGTCCTCGGGTCGATGCCAAGTCCGAAATCGCGTGAGGCGGCGTTCTACTACATGCATCCGCAGAACCGGTTCTGGCCGGTGATGGCCGCATTGTTCGACGAGCCGGTGCCGGAACCGACCGCCGAGGCCCGACGCGACTTCGCCCTGCGGCATCGTTTCGCCCTGTGGGACGTCATCGCCTCCTGCGACATCGCGGGAGCGAGCGATTCGTCGATCCGCAATGCGGTGCCGAACGACCTGGCGCCCATCATCCGCGCCTCGCGCATCACCCATGTGTTCACGACCGGAGGCAAGGCGGCGCAGCTCTATCGTCGCCTGTGCGCGCCGCAGCTGGCCGCCGCCGGCATCGACATACCGATGACTCCCCTGCCGTCGACCAGCCCGGCGAACGCCCGTATGCGTCTGCCGCAGCTGGTGGAGGCATATCGCCGCATACTGGCATGACCGCGCCGAACCGGCGACGGCGTACGGCCGATCATGACGAAACCGGCCCGGCGCCGGATCATGCGGGTCATGCATGGTCCGGCGCCGGGCCGACATCTACGATTCGCCCGTTTCACGGGCCCTATCGCCTAGTAGAATTCCACCGTGTTCACGACGGCGCGCAGGGGCTTGCCGTCCAGGAAGGCGGTGGCATCCTGCGCGAAGCGACGGGCGATACGCTCCTCCTCCTTGCTGCTCAACGCAGCGGTGTGCGGGCTGACCACGACCTGCGGATGGGTCCAGAACGGAGAGTCGGCGGGGAGCGGCTCATGCTCGAACACGTCCATGGCCGCGAAGGCCACGCGCCCGTCATCGAGGGCCTTGAGCAGTTCGGATTCGTCGATCACCGTGCCGCGGCCCACGCTGGAGATGATGGTGCCCGGCTTCATGTTGGCGAACACGTCCTTGCCCAGCATATGGAACGTCTGGTCGGTGCCCGGCAGCGTGTTGATGATGGCGTCGGCCTCGCCCACGACCTGCGGCAGTTCGGCGGCGGTCACCACCTTGTCGACGCCGTCAATCCGAGGGCTGCCCTCGGCGACGCCGATCACCCGTGCACCCAGCGCGTTGAGACGCCGCACGCACTCGGAGCCGATGCCGCCCAGTCCCATCACCAGCACGGTCATTTCATCGACCTGTCGCATCTCCCAGCGCCCCGGCCAGTTCTTGGCCTGCTTGTCGGCGAGCAGTTTCGGCAGGTTCTTGGCGCCCGCCAGCAGACCGAACACCGCGAACTCGGCGAGAGGTCCACCGTGGACTCCGGCACTGGTGGTGAAGATGATGCGGTCGAACTCCTCGCGGGCGAGACCCGCGTCCTTGACCTGGCTGCCGCCGCCGGCGGCCGTCGTCATCACCCATTTCAGGTCCGGGTTGGCACGGACCGTGCGGGCGAGCGCGGCGGGTTCGACGTCGGGGATGCCGAACAGCACTTCGGCGGAGTCCACCAGTTCGTCGAATGCCTTCTGCTGCTCCTCGGTGCGATGGTATTCGGGATCGCCCGACCAGTCGGCGGCGCAACGCATGGGCTTGAGCAGGGACTGGTCGCGCACCATCTCGACGCGGGGTTCGAGGGTCTCGACCAGTTTGCAGAGCTCCTCCTTCAGCGGGACGGCCACGACCACGCGCAGCTTGTGTCCGGTTTCGTTCGTTGCGGTTGCGGTTGTCATATCGTGTTTCCTTTGGGTGTATGTCGGGATTCGACGGATATATAGGGTGGATGCGCAGAGGAACCGGCCGGAGAGGTCAGTTCGACGCCGCCACGGACTGGTAGCCGAGCGTGTCGGCGACCCCCGGAACGCGGGTCGTGACATCGCCGCGCTCGTTTTCCGGAAGCCTGACGGCGTCCTCGAGACGGGTGAGGTCCCGACCGGCGGTCTCGGGCACCATGAAGGTCGACAGTGTGGTGACGGCCGCGAGCACGGTCATGTACACGCCCATCAGCATCCAGTTCGCGTTGCTCACCGCGATGATGTAGGAGCCGAGCACACCGGCCAGGCCGCCGGCGACCACTGCGGAGAGCTCGCGGGCCATGGCCACGCCGAGATAGCGGTGGCGGGCGCCGAACAGTTCGGGGAACATGGCGCACTGCGGGCCGAGCATGAAGTTGACGCCGAAGCCGACACCCAGCGTCACCACCGCGACGGCGATGTAGTGGTTGCCGAGGGAGAGCAGCCACCATGCGGGGAAGGCGAACAGCAGCAAGAACACCGAACCGGCGCGGTAGATCACGCGACGGCCGAACCTGTCGGACAGGGCGCCGGAGAACGGCACCGTGAACAGGCCCACCAGCGCACCCAACGCGACGCCCCAGGACAGCACGCCCCTGTCGGCGTTGCTGCCGGCAACGGCCACGACGTAGGACATCGACAGCGTCTGCAGCATGTAGCTTCCGCCGTTTTCGGCCATGCGCATGCCGAACGCGGCGACAAGGCCGGGCATGCCGGTGGAGAATAGCTCCTTGAGCGGATGCTCGGCCACCTGGTCGTTGGCCTTGAGCTCCACGAAGGTCGGCGATTCACGAAGATGCATTCGAATGAACAGGGCCAGCAGGATCAGCAGGAACGAGGCGAGGAACGGGATGCGCCAGCCCCACGCCAGCAGCTGCTTCTCGGGCATGAGGGTCAGCAGGAAGAAGGCGACGGACGCCATAAGGCTGCCGGCCTGGATGCCGATGTACGGCAGTGCGGCGAAGAATCCACGCTGCTTGACCGGCGCATACTCGGCCATCAGCACCGAGGAGCCGGTCTGTTCGGCGCCGGCGCCGAAGCCCTGCACCAGTCGCGCGATGACCAGCAGAATCGGGGCCAGCATGCCGACCGAATCGTAGGTGGGCAGGAAGCCGATGGCGGTGGAGGCGCCGCCCATGAGGATGATGGTGACGACCAGCACCCACTTGCGGCCGATGATGTCGCCGAGACGGCCGAAGATGAGTCCGCCGAACGGTCTTGCGATGAAGCCCACGCCGAAGGTGGCGAAGGAGGCCACGGTCGCCATGGCGGGATTGTCCTGCGGGAAGAACAACGTGTTGAAGATCAGCGCGGTGCACAGGCCGTACAGCGCGAAGTCGAAGTATTCGAGGGCGCTGCCGAGGCTCGAGGCCAGGGTGGCGCGCTTGAGCTGGTCGGCGTATTCCGCCTCGCTCATGGGCGCGGTTTCCGGAACATCGGATTTTGCCATCATAATCTCCTTTGATTACGGGGAAATCTGAAATGATTGGTCGGCCGGACGTCAGCGCAGCAGGTAGCCGCCGTCGACGGGGATCATGGCTCCGGTGATGTAGTTCGACGCCGACGAGCACAGGAACACCATCGCCCCCATGAGCTCGCGCGGCTCGCCCCAGTGTCCGGCGGGGATGTGCTCGCGGATCTCCACGCTGCGCACGGGGTCCTCCTGCAGCGCCTTGGTCATCGGGGTGTTGATGTAGCCGGGGGCCAGACCGTTGACCTGGATGTTGTACGGAGCAAGGGCGTCGGCGTAGGCGCGGGTCAGACCCATCACGCCGTGCTTGCTCGCCGTGTAGGGGAAGATGAACTTGCCGGCGCGGTAGGACTGCATGGAGCCGATGTTCACGATCTTGCCGCCCTTCCGGTCGATCATGACCTTGGCGACCTCGTGAGAGAGGTAGTACAACGCGTTGAGGTTGAGTTCGATGACCGCACGCCAGTCGTCGTCGGGGAAGTCCACGATATCGTGGCGGCGCTGCATGCCCGCGTTGTTGATGAGCACGTCGATGCGGCCGTATTCCGCGATCGCGGCGTCGACGATCTTCTTCGCGGCGCCGGGCTCGGTGATGTCCTGCTGCAGGAACGCGACCCTACGGCCGTTGGCCTCCACCTCGGCGCGTACGTCCTCCCAGCCGGTGCGGTCATACGAGACGATGAACACGTCGGCGCCGACCTTGCTCACGGCCTGCGTGTAGAAGCGTCCGAGGCCGCTGGCCCCGCCCGTGATCAGCACGACCTTGTCGGTAAGCGCAAAGCTGTCGATGGAGAACTCTTCCATGCGTCACTCCTTAACGATTCGATTCCGGCCGGTTCGCCGGAGAGACCGGTGTGGATGCGGCATCTCATGGCCGCATCCATGCCGGTTTCACTGTTTCCTATGATGTCTTCCCTTAGGTTATCGATATCCCATCGAAATATAACTTCGTTGTGTTTACTTGGGTGTATCGATATCCCTAAGATATACCCAACCGTGAAAACACGCCACCATCGGCGTGTTGCGCGACAATCCGCGCACAATCGCGGGAACGGCGCGCGCCGTCCGTGAAATCGGATTTACACTGGTGGGGCGCAAGTCAACGGGGCAATGCAGGAAAGGACGTCGACATGGCCAAGGTAACCATCGCGGACATCGCACGCGAGGCCCAGGTATCCGTGACCACGGTCTCCCGGTTCATCAACGGCAACTACGGCAAGATGAGCCAGGCGACCAGGAACCGCGTCCAAGACACCATCACCCGTCTCGACTACCGTCCCAGCGCCTCGGCGCGCAGGATGCGACAGCAGTCCACCCATGTGGTCGGCGTCATCGTCTCCGATATCTCCAACGTCTTCTCATCGCTGCTGTTCAGCGGCATCTACACCGAACTGCAGCCCGCCGGGTACGACGTCATGCTGATGAACTCGAACAACTCCGTACGCGAGGAGCACGACGAGATCGAACGACTGCTCGCCCAGGAGGCCGACGGACTGATCATCCAGCCCAACTCCACCGACTTCCGCTCCTATGAGGACGTGACCAGCGCCCGCGTGCCGCTCGTCATGGTCGACCGCAGGCCACCGAACCAGCCGGATTCCGTCACCAGCATCGTCTCGAACAACCGGGAGGCCTGCCACGACCTCGTCGGCAGGCTCGCCGACATGGGGTACGACAACCTCGTGGTGGTCCGTCGGCTGCGCAGCGACCTTTCCGCGCAGACCCCTCGCGTCGAAGGATTGAAGCAGGCGGCCGAGGAACGGCACGTGCTCATGGTCACCATCGGCGCGGAAGGCCAGGACGCCGCATGGCTGCAGCGGGAGATAGACACCACGCTGCGTCATCTCAACGGCAGGACGGCGCTGGTCTCGCTCATGGGGCCCACGTTGTTCGACATCCTCACGGCATTGCGCAACCTCGGCATCACCTTTCCCGACGACATCGGCCTCGTCAGCTTCGACGACTGGCGATGGTCGCAGCATGTGAGGGACGGCGTATACCTGCTGGAACAGGACCCGCGGATCCTCGGCCAGGAATCCGCGAAGAACCTGCTGGAGCAGATCCGCGCCAAGGAATCCGGCAGTGGCGGCAACGACCCATACACGGCGAGCCGGCAGCTCGTTCTGCCCGTCTCCATCGTGAAGGCGCCGTCGATCTGACCACGGCGGGCGCCGCCCGTCATCCCACGGTGTTGCCGAAGATCTCGGCCTGAAGGTTCTTGCGACTGGCCTCGAGCCTGGTTATCTCCCCGAGCAGGCGGAACTTCTCCTCGCCTTCGGGCAGCTGGTTCATCCGCCGCTTGTTACGCGCGATGAGCCGCATGTAGCCCATGTCGAGCAGCCGCACCAGCAGTTCGGAGGCATACTGCTTCTCCGCATCGGTGGCCGGACGCAGCGGCGCCGAGACAGCCGACGACGACTGTGCCATCTCGTCCGTCACCTGCTGCGAGTCCTTCTCCGCGCTCGGCAGCGGCAGCGGCATCACGGCCAGCTCGTTCACCACGCCCTCGAGCAGCGGCCCAGCGGCCTTGGACAGATTGTGCATCCACAATCCCTGCGGCGTATCGTTCGACGGCAGTCCGCCGGCCGCCTCCAGCGCCTGATACATCGAGCGGAACACCGGCGTCGTGAAGCTCTCCTCCGTCAGCTGAGCGAACATCGACGGGTTGACCGAACGCGGCACCTGAATGAGAATGCCCATGAACTGCTGCTCGCAGATGAACACCGCATCATCGATGCGATAGTACCCCTGGGTCAGCGCATCCTGCCGTTCAAGCGCACGTCGACGGGCCGGATTCGCATACGGGTTCTCCCCACGTTCCCCGCGCGCTCCCCTATCGGCGTTGTTGAAACCGCCGTATTGGCGCTGGCCGCGCGGCGCATAGGCGTCTTCGTCGCGGACCCGCAGCTGACGCCGAGCGTTCTGCACCTCACGCGCCATCACATCGAGCTCGATGCCGATGCGGCGCGCGGCCTTGCGCGCATACAGGTCGACCAGCGAACGATCGCGGATCTGCGCGATGACCGGCGCCACGGCCTTCACCGCGCCCATCTGCCCGGTCGCATACTGCGTGTCGAACTGGTCGATCGCCGTGTTGATGACGAAATCATACAGCGGATACGCGTTGTCGATCAGCGTGCGCACGGCGGTGTCGCCCCGCTGGATGCGCAGGTCGCACGGGTCGAGATTGTCGTCGGCCACGGCCACGAACGTCTGCGAAAGGAACGCGCCGTCCAGGCCGAACGCGTGCAGCGCGGCCTTCTGGCCGGCGGCGTCGCCGTCGAACGTGAACACGACGCGCGACGTCCGGTTCTTTCCCGGACCGATGAGCTGCAGGCCGCCGAGCTTGTCGTCGGAGATCAGACGACGCACGATCTTCGCATGCTCGTTGCCGAACGCCGTGCCGCAGGTCGCCACGGCCGTGTCGACGCCGGCGAGATGACAGGCCATCACATCGGTATAGCCTTCGACGATGACGACCTGACGCTTCTTCACGATGTTCGCTTTGGCGATGTCGAGGCCGTACAGCACCTGGTTCTTGTGATACAGCGTGGTGTCGGGCGTGTTGATGTACTTCGCCTGAATCGTGTCGTCGTCATACAACTTGCGGGCGCCGAAGCCGAGCGTGCGGCCGGTCGCGTCGCGAATCGGCCACGTCACGCGGCCGCGGAAATAGTCGTAGACGCCGCGCTGGCCCTGACGCGCCAGGCCGGCGTCCATCATCTCCTGCTGCGTATAGCCCTTCGACGCCAGGTGACGGACGAGATTGTCCCAGCCCTGCGGCGCGTATCCGCAGCCGAAGCGCTCGCAGTCGGCCTGGGAGAAGTTTCGGCCGGCGAGGAGCTTGCGCGCGGCCAACGCCTCGCGGCTCATGATCTGCGAGACGAAGAAGCGCTGCGCCTCGTCGTTGATCTCCAGCAGGCGGGAGCGCTTGGAACCCTGACGCTGCTGAGGCTGCTTGGAGTCGTAATGCAGCTCGATGTGGTATTTGTCGGCGAGGATCTCGACGGCGTCGGCGAATCCGACGTTTTCGGACTGTTCGACGTATTTGAAGATGTCACCGCCCAGACCACAGCCGAAGCAGTGCCATGAGCCGAGTGCGGGACGCACGGAGAAGCTCGGCGTCTTTTCGTCGTGGAACGGGCACAGGCCCATGAACGTGCCGGAGCCCGACGCCTTCAATGTGACGTCGGCGGAAACGATGTCGTACAGATCGGCGGCTGCACGCACCTTCTCAATGTCTTCCTTCAGAATCAAACCCGGCATAACGCTTTAGTCTACCCAACCGGGGTGATTGCCGGCGTCGTGTGGCGGTCGGCGAACGCCGCACGGGCCGCGTCGGCACACAGGAGCCCGACCCATGTGACGAACCTGAGGAAACGTTGCGATTCCAACGATTGATCAGCACCGTCTAATCAGCCCCGCCACACAGGCCGTACCGCCCATGTGACGGGGCGTCCGGCTACAGCAGCGTTGCGGGGTCGAGTTTGGCGAGGTCCTCGGGCGGCAGCACATCGGCGGCGTGGAGGTACAGCCTCGGGATGCGGTTGCGCAGGCAGGTGAAGATCTCGTAGCTGATGGTGCCGGCGGCGCGGGCCCAGTCGTCGGCGGTGGGCTCGGCGAACTGTTCGCCGCGGCCGGGGCCGAACAGCACCACGGTGTCGCCCTCGTGCACGTCGAGCTCGTCGGCGGAGCAGGAGCCGTGCAGGTCGACCATGAACTGGTCCATGCACACGCGGCCGGAGACGCGGTAGAGCTTCGGGCCCTCGCTGGTCATCACGCGCACGGGTCCGCCGTCCTTCTGCACATGCTTGGCGCCTTCCATGTCGAATCCGGAGGCGGAGCGGTGGATGCCGTCCGCGTAGCCGATCGGCACGATGGCGGTGGAGGTGTCATCGGGCGTCAGGTACGTGCGGCCGTAGGAGATGCCGTGGCCGGCCTCGATGTGCTTGACGGTGCCGAGCTGCGCCTGCAGCGTCATGGCGGGCTTGAGCCGCCATGTGGAGGGCGTGCCCATGGCCGGGTCGGGCTCGTAGCCGTACAGGCCGATGCCCGGACGGGTGAGCTCGAAGTGGATCTCCGGGCGGTTCAGTGTGGCGGCGGTGTTGGCCAGATGGCGGATCTCCGGCGCGATGCCGGCCTTCTCCATGCGCGCGGTGAACGCGTTGAAGTGCTCGATCTGCCGGTCGGTGGACGCCACGAACTCGGGGACGTCGGGAGAGTCGGCCACGGCGAGGTGGCTCCACTGGCCCACGATGTGGAACACGCCTTCATGCGCGTAGGCCACGAACTTCTTCAGCGCCTCGTCGAAGGATTCCTCGGTGAAGCCGTTGCGACCGAAGCCGGAGTCCACCTTCACGTGCACGCGGGCGGTCTTGCCCACGGCGCGGGCGGCGGCCGCAGCCAGGTCGATGCCGGCCATGGAACCGATGGAGATGTCGATGTCGTTCTTGATGAGCTCGCCGAACGGCACGTTCACGCCGTTGTACACCCATGTGAGAATGTGGCAGCGGTCCGGTCCGATGCCGGCCTTGCGCAGCAGCAGCGCCTCGTGCGACTGCGCGGTGCCGAGCCATGTGGCCCCGCCGGCGAGCGCGGCCAGCGCGGCCGGGATGAGTCCGTGGCCGTAGGCATCGGCCTTGACCACGCCCATGACGGCGGTGCCGGATTCGGGGCCGCCGCATACGGAGACCAGATGGCGCATGTTGTCGCGCAGGACCGCCAGGTCCACGATGCACTGCGCCGGGTACTGCTCGCACGCGTTGCGATAGTTGGTTTCGCCGTCTGCTGAAGAGAAAGCCCATTCGGGCGCTGCACTCAAAGTCATGTGCCCTATTGTGCCGCCGCTATGCGACGGAATCGTGACGAGGCTCACTTTTTCGTCATTTCCGCATATTTCCTCGCGATGAGGTCGTTGTAGAAGTCGACGGCCTCCTTGGCCGGGCCGTCGAACGCCACGCGGTGCTCGTCGAGCACGATCACGCGGTCGATGGCGTAGTCGGGGTTGGTCACGAGGCTCAGGTCGTGGGTGGCGAAGACCACCTGCTTGTCGTAGCCGAACAGGGCGCGGGCCACGGTGCGCGTGGCGTTTTCGTCGAGGCCCTTGGTGGGCTCGTCGGCCACGATGGCGGCGGGGTTGATGGCGAGCGCGCCGACGATGGCGAGCAGGTGGCGTTTCTCGCTGTCGAGGCTGGCGGCCTTGTTGCGCGCGTACGGCGTCAGTCCGAAGTGCGCGAAGAGCGCTCCGACGGTCTCGTGCCGCATGCCTTCGGGCAAGCTGCTTTTCTTCAACGGCTCGGCGACGGCTTCGGCGATGTTCTCGGCCATGTAGTAGCGCTGGGGAATCTCCTCGCGCCGTACGATGCCGATGACGTCCTTCAACGCCTTGGCGTCGGACTTGCGTGCGGGGTCGAACGCGGTGTCCTCCCCCGTCACGGGTTCGCCGTCGTCGTCGAGGATGCTCCGGACCACGCTCACCGTGCCGGTGGTGGCCTTGCGCGAGCCGTCGATGAGTTCGAGCAGCGTGGATTTGCCGGCGCCGTTGAGTCCGATGACGGCAACGCGTTTCTCGTCGATGGTGATGGTCGTCGGTTCGAGGCCGGTCTTGCCGTCCTCGTAGGTCAGGCCGGCGTCGTCGAGAATGAACGACAGCCGGCGCTTTCGGGTGTCTATGGTCTTCTTGCGGGCGAACAGATCCATCAGTCCCATGATTGGCTCCCATCGTTGTGGCTCTTCCTGTATTCTAGGGAGGCCCGGGAACGCCGATGACGGAGCATCCACGGCCGTCGGCATTCACCGTCGGCCCGGGACATCGCCCGGGGCCGACGTCCGGCCGCTTCGCAGTCCCGTGGTTCGCACATGGTTCATTCACGATTATCGTCGCGTTCATATACCGTTGGGACTGACAAAATCAAACAGATGTCTTACCATGCGGACATTGCACGTTCAAAACAATTCGTTCGTAACGATTGCTCCCGTAAGATGTTGACGGTTGCAGGAGAGTTTCCATCCCAAGAAGGAATTCATGAATAGCCTATTACGCAAAAAAGACGTGTCGAAGATAGTGGCCGAGGCCACGCCGTTGAAGCGCACGATGAAGACGTTCGATCTGACGATGCTCGGCATCGGCGCGATCATCGGCACCGGCATCTTCGTGCTGACCGGCAAGGGAGCGCTCACCGCGGGCCCGGCGCTGGCGGTCTCGTTCCTGCTCGCCGCCATCTGCTGCGGTTTCGCCGGACTGTGCTACGCGGAGTTCGCGTCGATGGCCCCGGTCTCCGGTTCCGCCTACTCGTACGCGTATCTGGCGTTCGGCGAGCTCATCGCGTTCGTCATCGGATGGAACCTCATTCTCGAATACGCATTGCAGGCGGCGACCGTCTCCGCGGGATGGGCGGGCTATTTCAACAAGCTGCTTGAAGGGTTCGGATTCCATCTGCCCGTGGAGCTCACGGCCGCATACGGCACCACGCCGGGCGTGACCACGTACTTCAACCTTCCGGGATTCGTCGTGGTGCTGCTCATCACGTGGGTGCTGTCCGTCGGCATCAACCAGACCAAGCGCGTCAACGACATCATGGTCATCATCAAGCTGGCCATCATCGTGCTGTTCATCATCTGCACCATCCGCTACATCAACCCGGCCAACTGGAAGCCGTTCTCCCCGTACGGCATCTACACGTTCCAGCCCGGTTCCACCCAGCCGTACGGCATCATCCCGGCCGCGTCCATCGTGTTCTTCAGCTTCATCGGCTTCGACGCCGTCTCGTCGTCGGCCGAGGAGACCGTCAACCCGAACAAGACGCTGCCGCGGGGCATCCTCATCTCGCTGGCCATCTCGACCGTCATCTACATCATCATGACGCTGGTGATGACCGGCGTGGTGCCCTACATGGACTTCGCGAAGTTCATCGACGCGCCCGTCGCCGGCGTGATCCTGGCCACGGGACTCAACTGGCTGGCGGTGATCGTGAACATCGGCGCGCTCGTGGGCATGACCACGGTGATGCTCGTGCAGCTGTACGGCCAGTCCCGCATCTGCTACGCGATGGCGCGCGACGGCCTGTTCCCGAAGCTGTTCGGCGAGGTGCACAAGAAGTACCTCACGCCGTTCAAGGGCACGTGGTTCTTCGGCATCCTCACCGCCATCGCAGGCGGCTTCATCAACATCAACATCCTGTTCGAGCTGGTGAACATCGGCACGCTTTCCGCGTTCATGATCGTCTCCGCCGGCGTGCTGTGGATGCGCAAGACCCAGCCGAACGCCCACCGCGGCTTCAAGGCGCCGGGCGTGCCGTTCACGCCGATCCTCTCCATCATCTTCTGCCTGGTGTTCATCGCCGGCCTGAACTGGGAGACGTGGGTGCGTTTCGCCATCTGGCTGGCCATCGGCCTTGCCGTGTACTTCGGCTTCAGCCGCCGCAACTCCGTGCTTGGCAAGCAGGCGCAGAAGAAGGCCCGCAAGGCGATCGACGAGGCCATGGCCGCCGCCGAGACCAAGACCGAGACCAAGGAGTAGTTTTCCTGCCGATACTTGGTAAAACCGATTGCAAAGGGGTCGGAAAAGGGTCGTAAACGACCGGTCTGACCAAATTGACAATGGGCGGTTCCGCCGGAATTCCGCGGAACCGCCCATTGTCATATCGGGAACCGACAAGGCCCGCTACTGGAGTTCGGAGAGCTCCTTCATGTCGCCCTTGAGGTGCTCGTAGACGGACTTGTACACGGCGAAGTACCTGCTGTAACGCCTGTGGCCTTCGACCGAGGGTTTGACGGGCTTGTCGAGCACCTGCCACCGCTTGGTCTGCTCGTAGGTGAGCAGACCGGTGCCGATGCCGGCGAGCATCACGTCGCCCATGTTCGCCTCGACGTCCTCCTTCGGGCAGACGACCGGGTAGCCGGTCACGTCGGCGAAGATCTGGCGCCACAGCTTCGACTTGGTCACGCCGCCGGCCAGCAGGATGTAGTCGCCCAGATCGTCGGATGTGGCCTCCATGGCGTCACGCAGCGAGTAGGCCACGGCCTCGAGGAACGCGCGGTAGAGATGCGCCTTGGTGTGCGCCAGCGACAGGCCCACGATGGTGCCCTTGGCGTCGGAATCCCAGATGGGGCTGCGCTCGCCCATGAAGTACGGCAGCACGACGAGCCCCTCGCTGCCGGCCGGCACCTTTTCGGCGGCCTCGTTGAGCTGGTCGTACACGCTCACGCCGGTGCGGTCCTGCTCCTCCTTCTCCCACTGGCACAGGGTGTCGCGGAACCATTTGACGATGGCGCCTGCCGTGGCGCCGCCGGCGAAGTTGTAGGAGAGCCTCCTGGCGTCGTACAGGTACGGCCACACGATCAGGCCCTTGCCCTTGACCGGCTTGTCGGAGATCAGCGCCGCGCACATCGAGGTGCCGATGGCCGCCGCGTACACGCCGGGCTCGAACACGCCGAGGCCGATGTTGGCGGCGCCGCAGTCGATGCCGGAGGCGATGACCGGCATGCCGGGTTCGAGCCCGAGTTCGGCGGCGATGTCCTCCTTGAGGCCGCCGACGATGTCGGTCGATTCGACGATGCGCTGCGGCATCATCGAGGCCGGAATGCCCATGTCGTCGAGCAGCTCCTTCGACCAGGTGCGCGTGTTCATGTCGAAGATGCCGCCGATGTTGCCGGCCGAGGAGTAGTCGATGGCCACTTCGCCGGTCATTTTGTAGATCACGTAGTCGTTCGGAGGCAGGAACAGCCTGGTCTTCGCCCAGTTCTCCGGCTCGTGGTTCTTCATCCACAGGATCTTCGTGTAGCCGTAGTACGGGTCGGCGCCGTTCTGGGTGATGCGCAGCAGCTTCTCCTCGCCGATGTTGTCGAGCACCCACTGCGTCTCCTCGTTGGCGCGACGGTCCATCCAGATCATGCAGGGGCGGACGGGCTCCATGTTCTCGTCGAGCGGGATGCCGGAGCCTCCGTAAAGGCCGGAGATGGCGATGCCCTTGATGTCGGAGGCGGCGACGCCGGACTTGGCCACGGTGTTCCTGATGGAGTCGACGGCGCCGCGGTACCACACGTCGGGCCACTGTTCGGCCCACAGGGGCTTGGGGGTGAGCACGTCGTATTCCTGCAGGTCCTGGGCGATGAGCTCGCCTTCGGTGTTCATAAGGACGGTCTTGGTGCCGGAGGTGCCGATGTCGGTGCCGAGAAGATACTTCATTGTGTCCTCGATTGTCTCGTAGGGTTGGAAATCGAAATTGTCGCGATGTCTTTATGCCGTTGGCGACGCATCGCGTACCTTGTAGGGGCGCGCCTGCGCCGTTGCAAAAAGAAATCATCCTGAACGGGGTCATGACGGCCGGTGCCGGGAATCGGATGTGGTGTGGGAATGATCCCCGGCCTTGGCCCATGTCCTTCGTTCAGGATGACGGGATGGGACTGCGCAGGCCGCCCGCCCCGTCATATCGAACACGCTGAGAGACAGGATCCATTCGATATGACGGGCGCTGCGGCAGAGCGTCAGGCCACGGATCAGAAGGCGGTGAAGGCGCCGTCGACCACGAAGTCGGAGCCGGTGGTGAACGTGGAGGTGTCGCCGGCGAGGTAGACGCAGATGGACTGCAGCTCCTCGGGCTTGCCGAGGCGTCCCATCGGGGCCATGGCGTTCCACTGGGCGATGAGCGGCTTGAGGGATTCGGAGCTCAGGGTCAGGTCGGTGCCGATGTAGCCCGGGGAGATGCAGTTGACGCGAACGCCGCGCTTGGCCCATTCGATGGCCAGCGACTTGGTCAGCTGGATGACGCCGGCCTTGGAGGCGTTGTAGGAGCACTGCGGCTGCGGCACGTTGACGATGTGCGCGCTCATCGACGCGGTGTTGATGATGGAGCCGTGGCCCTGCCTGAGCATGACCTTGCCGGCGGCCTGGGCGGTGAGGAAGATGCCGGTGAGGTTGATGTTGATGACCTTGGCCCACTGCGCGGGGGTCATCTCCTCGGCGGGGATGTTCATGCAGATGCCGGCGTTGTTGAAGGCGACGTCGAGGCCTCCGAACTCGTCGACCACCTTGGCGACCATGGCGTCGACCTGTTCGGGCTCGGTCACGTCGCACTTGATGGCGAACGACCTGCCCTCGTGCGCGGCGTCGAGCTCGGCCGCGGTCTTCGTGGCCTCGTCGATGTCCACATCGACGATCGCCACGTTGGCGCCCGCCTCCATGAAGGCCGTGGCCACGGACTTGCCGATGCCTCGCGCACCGCCGGTGACGTAGATGTTCTTGCCGTCCAGCCGCATCTTCTCGATGATACCCATGGTTACTCCTTTGTATTTGTGGTTGTTGGTTGGGTTGGTTGATTGGGTTGATTGGTTACATTTGCCGTTCGGGGTCTCCCCCGTCATGACCGACTCGCATCGGTCAGGCTTGTTTGGTCAGGCTTGCCTCGGCCTCGCGCACCTCGGCGATGTCGCCGGTGATGGATTCGACCTCGGCGATGCGCTCCTCCTCGCTCAGGCGACGTCCCTTGATGTCGAAGCCGGGCTGCTTGGGGCGGATGAAGAACGTCAGGACGAACGCGAAGGCGTACAGGATCGCGTAGGCCCAGCACACTCCGCCGAAGCCGGCGATCGGCATGACGATTGTGGCGATCAGCGGGCCGGCGAACGTGGTGAGTCCGGCGGCGAGGTTGTAGGCGGAGAGCGCCGCACCCTGCTCGCCGGGGGCGAGCGTGGTCACCACCGCCGTCAGCGGCACGAATGCGCAGGTGCCGACGCCGACGAGGAAGAAGCCGATCCACATGAGCGGTGCGTTGGCGCCGAAGAACTGCGGCACGTAGTAGACGAACAGGGTGGAGACGGTGAGCAGCAGGCAGCCGAACCAGCGCACGGGCATCATCCAGCCGAAGCGGTCGCCGAACCAGCCCCAGAACACGTTGGCGAACAGGGTGACGACGAACACGAAGCCCCAGAAGCGCATCCACGTCTCGGTGGGGAACCAGCCGCCACCGCCGTTGTTCTTCGTGGAGAGGTACAGCGGCATGATGACCGGGAAGCCGTAGAGCACGAGGTTGTTGATGACGCGCACGATGGCGGCGAAGGCGACCTGGCGGTTCTTCACCAGGATGGTCGCGCCCTTGGTGAGTTCCCGGATCTGCTCGGCGCGGTCGAGCCCTTCGGAGGCCCTGCCCTTGGTGTTCGGCACCAGCAGGATGCACATGATCGTGCCGACGATGGCGAACGGCATGGCGCACCAGAAGGTCTTGTACTCGCCGAGCACGGGGATGATGTAGCTGGGCAGGTAGGCGCCGAACACGCCGATGCCCATGGAGAAGGAGGTCCAGAACCATCCCATGGCGCTGGAGAGCTTCGCCGGATCGACCGTCTCGGCCATGAGCACGACGAACGAGTAGATGAACAGCGGGTATCCGACGCCTCGCACCGCGTAGACCGCCAGGATGAACGGGTAGCTTCCCGAGGGAAGCGCCACGCCGAGGAAGACGATCTGTATGACGATCCACCATGTGGCGCCGATCAGCATGAGCCGTTTGGCGCCGAACATCTCGGCGAGCACGCCGCTGGTCCATGCGGCGGCCGCGGCGAACAGGCCGTACAGGGTGATCAGCAGAGACGCCTGCGTGGCCGCGAATCCGTGGTCGACCATGTACTTCGAGAGGAACGTCAGCTCGAAGCCGTCGCCCGTCATGAACACCGCGATGGCGAGGAACCCGCCGATCAGTCTGCGCGTGCTGTTTGATAGCTTGCTCATCCCCGCTCCTTGTCCAATGTCGAGGACGCCGCAGTCATTGGGAACGTCATCGTCCACCTCCTTGAAAACCATGCCGTGCACCGATGCACCGCGTTTGTCGTACGCCGGGCAGGACGTTTGCGTCCGAATCGGCGAAATCACTGCGCTTCACTTTAGTTGACCACTTTTCATTAAGTGGTTGATTAAAGAATACGCACGACACCCCGCTTTGTCAATCCACTTTTATTAAAGTGGTCCTTATAATTGTAAAAGGCTTGAAAAACATACGTTTTGAAGAAACCCGGCAACCGCTCACACCGCGTGTCGCACACTACACTAAAGAACATCATGCAAGGAGGTTCGACGGCATGGAAATCGCAACGACCACAGCAATCAAGGAGCAGAAGCGCCGTCTCGTACTCGGATACATCTATCGCCATCGCCACGCCTCACGGCAGGACCTCGCCCAGGCCCTGCCGATCAGCCCACCCACCATCACGCAGAACCTCAACGACCTGGAGGATTCCGGACTCATCAAACGGTCGGGCTTTCTCGACTCCAACGGCGGCCGCCGCGCGCAGATCTACTCGTTCGACCAGACCGCCCGCATCGCCATCGGCGTGGAGATCCTCGGCTCATCCGTCGCCCTGCAGGCATACGACCTCTATGGCGAGCGCCTTGCAGGCCGAACCCATATGATCGACTACGACAACGGCGACGAATACTACGAGGCCGTCGCCGGTCACGTCAACGATTTCATCGAGGCAATCGCCGCGAAACTCAGCGTGGACGAATCATCCATTCTCGGCGTCGCGTTCGCCGTGCAGGGCATCGTCTCGCCGGACGGCAGCCACCTGACCTTCGGCATGATCCTCGGCAACACGGGTCTGACGCTCAGCCGCCTGAGCGAACGCATCCCCCACCCCTGCCGGCTCATCCACGACTCGCATGCCTCGGCCATCGCCGAGCTCTGGCTCGATGACGCCATAGCCAACGCCACCTGCATCTACCTCGATGAGCATGTGGGCTGCGCGGTGATCTCCGACGGACAGATCAACGAGGGCGAGAACCTGCGCAACGGCACCTGCGAACACATGACCCTCGCCATCGACGGGCCGGAATGCTATTGCGGGCAGCGCGGCTGCATGGATGTCTACACGTCGCGGGCGGCATTGCTCGACGATTCGGGATGCGACAGCCTCGCCGAATTCTTCAGCCGCGCGCACGACGGCGACGACGACTGCGCACGGCGGCTCGACAGGTACCTGACGTACCTGGCCCACGCCATCAAGAACGCGCGAACGGTGCTCAGCAACGACGTCATCATCGGCGGTCGCATCGCCTACCTGATGTCGGACGACGATTTCGCCGCGCTGCGAAAGAAGACCGACGCCATCGCCTCGTTCCCCGACGACCGGTTCGCCATCATCCGCAGCGTATGCTCCCAAGGCCAGAACATCCTTGGCGCGGCATTGTCATATATCAAGCCGTTCCTCGACGAGGAGATCGACACCCGCGCACGACGCTAGGACCCATAAACGATAAAAACCGAAATATGGTAAATCCGGTCATGGAGGCCCGACAAACGACCTCTGCATGACCGGATTTACCAAATAACCGAAGAATGAGTCGGATCAGTGGGTGGCGATCTCGTCGACCTTGGTGACGTGGCCGCCGAACTGGGCGCGCATGGCGGTGACGACACGCAGCACGTCGTCCGCACCGCCGCGCGACGCCTGGCGGGCGTAGAGCGCGGCGCCGGTGGCGGGCGTCGGCACGCCAAGCTCGAGCGCCGCCTCGACCATCCACTTGGCCTCGCCGGATTCGTTGGCGACGGCCGGCACGTCACGCAGTTCGGGATCGTCCTTGGTGGCGTTCTCGAACAGATCGAGCAGCCAGGATGCGACGACCGAACCCTCGCGCCACGAGACCATGGTCTTGGCGGCGTCGTCGATGTATTCGCTGCGCATCATGGTGGCGAAGCCTTCGCCGAACGCCTGCATCATGCCGTATTCGATGCCGTTGTGCACCATTTTGGCGAAGTGGCCGCCGCCGACTGGGCCGGCCAGCACCAGACCGTATTCGCCTTCCGGCTTGAGGGTCTCCAGCAGGGGCCTGACGTGGTCGAAGGTCTCCTGCTCGCCGCCGAGCATGAGCGCGTAGCCGCGTTCGGCGCCCCACACGCCGCCGGAGACGCCGCAGTCGAGGAATTTGATATCCTTTTCAGCCAGTGATGCGGCGTGGGCACGGTCCTCGGTGTACTTGGAGTTGCCGCCGTCGATGACGATGTCGCCCGGCTCGAGCAGTTCCCTGAGCCCGTCGATGGTCGATTCGGTGGGCTTGCCGGCCGGCACCATTACCCATACGACGCGAGGGGCGTCAAGCGCGGCGACGAGCGATTCGAGGCTGTCGACGTCGCGGGCGGAGTCGGGGTCCATGTCGAAGCCGACGACCTCGTGACCGCCGTCGCGAAGGCGCTTGACCATGTTGCCGCCCATGCGGCCGAGTCCGATCATTCCGATCTGCATGATGTGCTCTTTTCTTGTGTGGTGCGGATGGTGAGGAAATGAAGATATGAGGCGCGAAAGGCTCCGGACATCCGAAGGATCCGCAGAGAAACGATTATGGGCGAGGAACGATGCGAGAGCATGGATGAAAACGACGCAGGCAAGAAGGACACCCACGCAACATCTGGACGGCACCCGGACGCCCGAACGACGTCCGCGCCGCATATGAATGACGCCGGCTCCCCTCCCCCGTGAGGGGAGCCATGCGCGACGATTATGCGGCCAGGGCGCGCTCCTCGGCGGCGGCGTGCGCCTTGACGGCCTCGATGGCGCGGGCGACCATCTCGTCGACGCTGCCTTCGATGGAGACCTTGATGCCCGGCTCGTCATCCTCGAGCGGTTCGAGATCGGCGAACTGGCTGGGCAGCAGCGACGGCGGCATGTAGTGCCCTTTGCGGGCGGCCATGCGCTTGCCGATGACCTCCTCGCTGCCGACCATGTGCACGAAGAACACGGGGATGTCGCGGCGCAGCACGTCGCGGTAGGCGCGCTTGAGCGCCGAACAGGAGACGACGGTGGAGTTGCCTTCGGCGGACTGGTCGCGCATCCACTTGTTGATGGTGTCGAGCCAGGGCCAGCGGTCCTCGTCGGTCAGCGGGATGCCGGCGCGCATCTTGTCGACGCTGGCCTTGGGATGGAACTCGTCGCCTTCGGCGTAGACATAGCCCAACTGGTCCCGAACGGCCTCCGCGATGGTGGTCTTGCCGCATCCGGCGACGCCCATAACCACGACGTGCACTGTCATCGTCTGCTCCTTTGCTCGGCGGCCGCGTTGCGGCCACGATATGACTGCGATTTGATGGGATTATTATAATCAGATTTCGTAATCTTTGTCAATTTAAAAAGAGTACTTTTAAAAATTATCGTGATGCCCATTAGTTGGATTGGCATTCTTTTCGTTGATTGGTAATCTTTTTATTATGACTGATACGCCGAAATCCAACGATGGGAAAACCAACGATGCCAAGCTGATGCATCTGCCCATCGCGGACCAGCTGGCCACCGACATCATCGACGGACCATGGCCCGTGGGTACAAGCACGACGCTCGAGGACATCCAGCGTCGGTTCGGCGTCTCAAGGACGGTGGCGCGCGAGGCCGCGCGATACCTGGAGGCCACCGGCGCCGTGACCATCCGGCGCCGTGTGGGGCTGGTCGCGCAGAGCCCCGAGACGTGGGCCGCGTTGAACCCGCAGGTGATTCACTGGAAGCTGCATTCGAACCAGCGCAAGCAGGAGCTGCTGTCGCTCACCGAGCTGCGTCTCGCCGTGGAGCCGGCCGCCGCCGCATGCGCCACGCACCGCGCATCGTTGGAGACGCGGGCGAAGATGCCGGTGCTGGCGTTGGAGATGCGCAGGCACGGCGAGGCCGGCGACCTCGACCCGTTCCACGAGCTCGACATCGAGTTCCATTCGACGCTGCTGCGCAACAGCGGCAACGAGCTGTTCGCCTCGCTTGCCCCGATCGTGGAGACCATCCTGCGCGGGCGCGTGGAGATCAACATGTATCCGAGCCGGCCGTCCGCCAGCGCACTCGACGCGCACGACGAGGTGGCCGACGCCGTGTGGAAGGGCGACGCCGAACGCGCCCGCAAGGCCATGCACGACATCGTCGACGAGGTCAGCACGGTCATCGCCGCCAGATAGCCCCTCCCCCACGCGCCTCATCGCGCACCCCGCACGGCCATGTCCGAAGGCACGGCAAAAAACGCCGAAATCCGCGATCCATGGTGCCTTCGGGACGTTTCTGACGAGTAAAACGTCCCTTTCGCACCGCGAATCGCGGATTTCGGCTGTTGCGGCCCGTATGTCACGGGCCGATGGGGGATGTTCCCGGTCTTACTTCACCAGGTAGCCGCCGTCGACGGGGATGACGGTGCCGTTGACGTAGTCGCTGGCGGAGGAGGCGAGGAACAGGACCGGTCCCTTGAGGTCCTCGGGCAGGCCCCAGCGGTTGGCCGGGATGCGGACCGTGCACTCGTCCTTGCGCTCCTGGGTCATGTTGGCGCACATCTCGGTGTCCATGTAGCCGGGGGCGATGGCGTTCACGCAGATGTTGTAGCGGGCGCAGTCCACGGCGAGGCTCTTGGTGAGCTGGCTGACGGCGCCCTTGGAGGCGGTGTAGGCCGGGACGGTGGTGCCGCCGAACCAGGTGACCATGGAGCCGATGTTGATGATCTTGCCGCCGGTGGGCTGGTCCTTCATGATGGCGACGGCCTTCTGGCACATGAACCACACGTGGTTGAGGTTGATGTCGATGACGAGCTTCCACTCGTCCTCCGGGAACTCCCACGGCTGGTGGCGGCGCTGGATGCCGGCGGCCGGGATGAGCACGTCGAGACGGCCGTCGAGGATCTCCATGGCCTCGTCGAACATGCGGTCGATGTCGGCCTTCTTGGAGAGGTCGCCGACGACGGCGTAGGCGTCGTAGCCCTGGGCGCGGTACTCCTCGACGACCTTCTCCAGCTTGTCCTTCTGGACGTCCATGACGACGACCTTGGCGCCGTTCTCCAGCAGGCCCTCGGCCATGCCGCGGGAGAGGCCCTGGGCGCCGCCCGTCACGATGCAGTTCTTGCCGGCGACGTTGAACTTGTCCTGGTAGTTGAAAGCCATCATTGGCTCCTTTCAATTGTTCCTATTGGATAGGTGTTGTTTGGTTTCGGTTGGTTTGCTTGGTGGATATTAAGTTATGGGTCTGTGTTTTATGGATCCGTGATGGACGGTCCGGCGGGCGCCGGCCGGTCACGGGGTGACGAGGGCGCCGTCGCGGCGGCGGGTCTGCGTCCACGTGGTCACCGTGTTCTCGCACGGGTACTTGGCGGCCTCGGCCTCGTCGAGGTCGACGCCCAGGCCCGGCTTGTCGTTGGCGTAGACGTAGCCGTCCTTGTACTCGGGCAGTCCGGGGAACACGTCGAGCAGTGCGCCGTGCGGTCCCTTGAGCTCCTGGATCACGAAGTTCGGCGGCTCGATGCCCGACCATTCCTGCACGCCGAAGTTCTGCGCGGCCAGGTCGATGTGGATGTTCGCCGCGTGGGCCAGCGGCGACATGTCGCCCGGGCCGTGCCATGCGGTGCGCACACCGAACTGCTCGGCGAAGATCTGCAGCTTGCGGGCGGCGGTGATGCCGCCGATCTGGCTGATGTGCACGCGGATGAAGTCGATGAGGTGCTCGGTGATGAGCGTCTTCCATTCGGCCGAGTTGTTGAACAGCTCGCCCTGTGCGATCGGGATGCTGGTCTGCTGGCGCAGGCGGCGCAGCCAGTCGGTCTGCTCGATCGGCACCGGGTCCTCGAGGAAGAACAGCTCGTAGGGTTCGAGAGCCTTGGCGAGCTGCAGGGCCTCGACCGGGGCGATGCGCTCATGCACGTCGTGCACGAGGTTCATGTCGTAGCCGATGCGGTCACGGATGCCGGCGAACAGCTCGACCGTGTCGTGGATGTACTTCTTGGAGTCGAGGTAGACGCCTGGGTGGGCTCCTTCGGGGGCGGTGGCCGGGGTGTTGCCGTAGTCCTCGCCGCCGTAGCCGCCGCACTGGCAGCGGATGGTGGTGATGCCCATCTCCTGGAACTGCTGGATGTTGTCGCACAGCTCCTCGAGGTCACGGCCGTCGGCGTGGCGATAGACGGGGATGCCTTCGCGGACCTTGCCGCCGAAGAGCTGGTAGACCGGCATGCCGGCCATCTTGCCCTTGATGTCCCACAGCGCCATGTCGACGCCGGAGATCGCGTTGTTGGAGATCGGTCCGTTGCGCCAGTAGGCGTTCTGGTGCATGAGCTGCCAGATCTCCTCGATGTTCTCCACATCGCGGCCGCGCAGCAGCGGGTCGAGGTACTCCTCCACCACGGTCTTCACCGCGAGGTGGCGGTAGGCGTAGGTGGCGCAGCCCAGACCGTAGAGGCCCGGCTGGTTGGTCTCCACGCGGACGACGACGAGGTTGATGCCTTCGGGCGCCGTGCAGATGACGCGCACCTTGTCGATGGTGACTGTCATGTCGTTCTCCTTGGATTTGGATGGTCGTACGGTTCGGATGATTGTTGCGGTTGTGTTTGATTGTTGCGGTCGGGGTCGCGGCCTGGCCCCGCGACCCCGGATTGCACGTCGGTTACATCGCGTCTTCTCGGGTGGTGAGGTCACGGCCGGCGACTTCCGGCATGACCACCGCTGCGAGGAAGGTGAGCACGAGGCAGACCGCCATGATGGCCGCGATCGCGATCCACGATCCGCCGAACGCCGTGACCAGCGCGGCTGCGGTCAGCGGGCCGAAGCCGCCGGCGATGAGGTTCGGGATCTCCTTGGAGAGGGCGAGCTGCTCGTAGCGGTGTGCGGAGCCGAAGCACTCGGCCATGGTCAGGTTCTCCAGCGAGGCGAGCGAGAGCACGGCGAGGTTGTGCAGCACGATGTAGCCGATGAAGAACAGCAGGTCGGGGTTCGAGAAGTGCGGGACGAGTCCGGAGGAGGTCTGCTCCATGGTGGTCTGCGTGCCGAGGTTGTTGACCATGAGCAGGAAGCAGGGCACCAGCAGGAACACATCGATGATGGTGACGACCATGTACATGCGCTTGCGTCCGAAGACATCGCCGAGCCAGCCGATCAGCGGCACGGTGGCGAATCCGACGAGCGAGGAATACACGACGACGCTGGAGGCGACGGACTTGGAGACGAGCAGGTTGGCGGTCATGAAGGTGATGAGGTAGGTCTGCACCATGGCGGAGGTGCCGCACTGGCCGAAGCGCAGGATGCAGGCGACGATGAACGCCTTGAGGGAGCGCGGGGTCTTGGCGATCTCGGCGGCGGCCTTCTTCTCGGCCTCCTTGCGGGCCTTCTCGGCCTCGGCGTCGGCGGTCTTGTTCAGCGGCTTGTCGTACTCGGCGATGGTCTCCTCCACCGAGGCCTCATAGACCGGGGTCTCCTTGAGGTGCATTCGGATGAAGACGGCGGCGCCCATCACGATGACGGAACCGAGGAACGGGATGCGCCAGCCCCAATCGACCACGGCGTCGTTGCCGAGCCATGCCAGCAGCACGGCCCAGATGGCGCCGGCCAGCAGGGTGCCGGAGTTGGTGCCAAGCGCGGTGAAGGCGGAGACGATGCCGCGATGCTTCTTCGGGGCGTATTCGGCGAGGAGCACGGAGGAGCCGGCGATCTCGGCGCCGGCGCCGAAGCCCTGGGCCAGTCGGAGAACCACCAGCAGCGCCGGGGCGAGGAGTCCCACCTGGTCGAATGTCGGCAGCGCGCCGATCAGCGTGGTGGCGCAGCCCATGATGGCGATGGTGATGAACAGCACCTTGGTGCGGCCGATGCGGTCGCCGAGGCGACCGAAGTACCAGGCGCCGATCGGGCGGGCCACATAGCCCACGCCGTACACGGCCATGGCCGACATGATGGCCACGGCGGCGGAGCCGTGTCCGAAGAAGATGTCCTTGAAGACGAGTGCGGCGGCCAGCGAGTACAGCTGGAAGTCCATGAACTCGAGCGCGGTGCCGAGCCAGCCGGAGACGGCGGCCTTGATGAGATCGGCGGTGGTGCGTTCGGCCAGGGTGGGATCGGATTTCTCGGCCGCGGGTTCGACGTTGACCGCGGTCATTTCGGCGGCGACCTCGGTCGTTCCGTCGATGGTCATAGCAGACGACATGGTTTGCTTCACCTCATATATATATACGTAATCGGTTATCGGCACGGGCGGCATTGTCCGCGCCGCAGTATCGGAATCGTTTTGTCCGTATCGTTCGTATTTCGGGGAATCGTGTGATGTCGGGGCCTTTCGGCGTCGAGAGGCCCCGACATGATGTATGGCCTCTATGCGGCTCAGAATTCGACGAGCACCTTGGAGGACTGCGAGGAGTCCCTGGCGACGGCGAATGCGTCGGCGACCTTGTCGACCGGGTAGACCTGCGTGATGACCTCCTTGAGCGCCGGGGTGTCGGCGAGGATCTGCAGCGCCTGGTCGATCTCGTCGTAGAAGCGGAAGCTGCCGATGTAGGTGATCTCCTTGCCGTTGATGGCGGAGAGGTTCAGCGGCACGTCGCGGTCGAGCAGCATGCCGACCTGGACGATGGTGGCGCCGGGGGCGGCGGCCTTGAACGCGGCGCTGATGGCGGGGGCGGCGCCGGCGCATTCGAACACCAGATCGTAGGTGTTGGCGGGCAGCGACTCCTGCGCAACGTTGAAGACGCCCTGCGCACCGACCTTCTTGGCGACCGCAAGCGGGGCGTCGAGCACGTCGGAGACGTCCACGCGGGCGGCGCCGAGCGAGACGAGCGCGCCGGCGGCGAGCAGGCCGATGGGGCCGGCGCCGGAGACGAGCACCTTCTTGCCGCGCACATCGCCGGCGAGGCGGATGGCGTGCAGGCCGACGCTGAGCGGTTCGGCGAGTGCGGCCATGTCGAGGGAGAGACCCTCGGGGAGCACGCGGAGCTGGTCGGGACGGACGACCATCTTCTCGGTCATGCCGCCGTGGGTGTGGGGGAAGTACTGTGCGGAGCCGAAGTAGGAGCCGTTCGGCCAGATCTCGGGCTTGTCCTCGATGCCGGGGAGCTTGTCGCCGAAGGTGGCGGGATGGACGGCGACCGGGGTGCCGGCCGGGACGTTCTTGCCGTCGATGACGGCGTCCTCGTCGAGCACGGCGCTGATCTCGTGGCCCGGGGTGAGCGGCTCGCGGATAACGGACAGGCCACAGGAGCCATCGGCCAGGTAATGCAGATCGGAACCGCAGATGCCGATGAACTTCGGACGAATGACCACGTGCGTATCGTCGGCGACGGGTTCGGGGGCTTCGATGACCTCGAGCTGGCCCTTGCCGGGAATCTTGACTACCTTCACAGCATCCTCCTTGATTGCATGTGTTGTGCTGTTAGATGTAACGATACACTAAGTTTTTATAACCAAAGTATTTTTCGCATGTTTTCAACGTTTTATCGGCGTGTTGCGATTAGTTTATCGTTTCAGTAAAATGAAATCGCAACGATGTGAGCGGACACATGCCGCAGCCCGGAAAAACCATCTTGGTCGAAGGCGGCGGTAGAATTCCCTTCATTCCCCCTATCACCCACAGGATCGAAGAAACCATGGCCAGACGCAAAACCATCACCATCAAGGAGGTCGCACGCATGGCGGGGGTCTCCGTCACCACCGTGTCCAATTACCTCAACGGACAGATGGCCCGCATGAGCGCCGACACCCGCGAGAAGGTGGGCAAGGTCATCGAGGACCTGCACTACCAGCCGTCGTCGGCCGCGCAGAGCATGCGATCGAACTCCACGAAGATCATCGGCGTCATCGTCGGCGACATCTCCAACATCTTCTCCTCGATGCTGTTCGGCGGCATCCAGAAGGTCATCAAGCCGAGGAACTACAGCCTGATGCTGCTCAGCACCGGCAACGACCCGGCCGACGAGAACCTGTGCATCAACAAGCTCATACGCCAGAACGTCGACGGCCTGATCATCCAGCCCACGCAGGACGACCCGGAGGCCTTCTACCCCATCGTCAACGCGCATACGCCGCTGGTCATCGTCGACGGCATCGTCAAGGCGACGCCGAAGAACGCCGCGCACGTCATATCCGACAACACACCGTCGAGCAAGGCCATGTGCCGGGAGCTGCACGAACGCGGATACCGCCGCATCGTCACCGTGAGCGAAACCACGGCGCCGACGTCGTCGCAGCTGCCCAGGCTCGAGGCGGTCCGGCACTGCACGGCGAAGCTGGGCATGGAGCATGTCATGCTGGACGTCCGCGGCCATGATGACGCATGGCTCGCGGAACGGCTGCGCGAGAACGCCGGTCCGGACGCCCCGCGCACGGCCGTGTTCCCGCTGATGGGACCGCTGCTGTTCCGCACACTCACCGCATTGCAGGCGGCCGGCCTCGAATTCCCCGGGGACCTCGGCCTCGTCAGCTTCGACGACTGGAACTGGGGACGGTTCATCGGCGGCGGCGTCGACCTGCTTCAGCGAGACATCGACGAGATCGGCCGCCTCGCCGGCGAAAGCATCCTGCAGATCATCGAGCAGGGCCACCCGGAGCAGACGGAGATCAGTGTGCCGACCCGTCGCATCGCCGGGCACTCGCTGTAAGCCGGACACTCGCCGTAAGCTCCGCGGGGTCGCATGGCAATCGTCATGCGACCCCGCGAACGTCTTCAAACAACGGTCCCGCATATACGCCGATGCCGGTTCGCGCCCTCCGGGGAGGGAACGAACCGGCATCGTGCAATCAAGGGATTTCAGGGGTAGGTCTTATATCACATCGCATCCTCTCGGACGGTCAGGTCGCGGCCGGCGACCTCGGTCATCACGACGCT
Organism: Bifidobacterium saimiriisciurei; assembly: GCF_010667655.1. Classification (GTDB taxonomy): domain Bacteria; phylum Actinomycetota; class Actinomycetes; order Actinomycetales; family Bifidobacteriaceae; genus Galliscardovia; species Galliscardovia saimiriisciurei. The sequence continues at coordinate 47,456 of NZ_WHZU01000001.1, read as the reverse complement.
GGCGCCGAAGGTGACCGCGGTGTAGAAGAACATCAGCACGGCGAGGGCGACCCAGGAGCCGAACACGGTGACCAGCGCGGCGGCGATCAGCGGGCCGAAGCCGGCGGTGATCAGGTTCGGGATCTCCTTGGAGAGGGCCAGCTGCTCGTAGCGGTGGGCCGAGCCGAAGCACTCCGCCATGGTCAGGTTCTCCAGGGAGGCCAGGGCCATGACCGTGAGGTTGTGCAGCACGATGTAGCCGATGAAGAACAGCAGGTCGGGGTTCGAGAAGTGCGGGACCAGACCGGTGGAGGTCTGCTCCATGACCGTGTCGGTGCCGCGGTTGTTCAGCATCATCAGGAAGCACGGCACGATGATGAAGAAGTCGATGACGGTGACCACGGTGTACATGCGCTTGCGGCCGAACTTGTCGCCGAGCCAGCCGATCAGCGGCACGGTGGCGAATGCGACGAGCGAGGAGTACACGACGATGTTCGAGGCGACGGTCTTGGAGACGAGCAGGTTGGCGGTGAGGAAGGTGATGAGGTAGGTCTGCACCATGCCGGAGTTGCCGGACTGGCCGAAGCGCAGGGCGGAGGCCACGAGGAAGGCCTTCCAGGAGCGCTTGGTCTTGGCGAGCTCGGCGATGGCCTCCTTGCGGGCCTCGGCGGCGGCCTCCTTCTTGGCCTTCTCGGCCTCGCGGTCGAGCGGCTTGTCGTACTCCTCGATGATCTCGTCCACGGAGGCCTCGAAGACCGGGGTCTCCTTGAGGTGGATTCGGATGAAGACGGCCACGCCCATCACGATGACGGAGCCGAGGAACGGGATGCGCCAGCCCCAATCGACGACCGCGTCGTTGCCGAGCCAGCCGAGCAGGATGGCCCACACCAGACCGGCGAACAGGGTGCCGGAGTTGGTGCCGAGGGCGGTCAGCGAGGCGATGATGCCGCGCTGCTTGGTCGGTGCGTACTCGGCGAGGAGCACGGAGGAGCCGGCGATCTCGGCGCCGGCGCCGAAGCCCTGCACGAGTCGCAGGATCACCAGCAGTGCCGGGGCGAGGAGGCCGACCTGGTCGTAGGTGGGCAGCGCGCCGATCAGCGTGGTGGCCACACCCATGATGGCGATGGTGATGAACAGCACCTTGGTGCGGCCGATGCGGTCGCCGAGGCGGCCGAAGTACCAGGCGCCGATCGGGCGGGCGATGTAGCCCACGCCGTATACGGCCATTGCCGACATGATGGCCACGGCCTGCGAGCCGTGTCCGAAGAAGATGTCCTTGAACACCAGAGCCGCCGCCAGCGAGTAGAGCTGGAAGTCCATGAACTCGAGCGCGGTGCCGAGCCAGCCGGAGACGGCGGCCTTGACCAGGTCGCCCATCGTGCGCTTGACCAGCGAGGGGTCGCCGCCTCCATTGGCGGCAGTCGAAACTTCAGCAGAAGACATAGGAAACTTCACCTTTCCAACAGGGTTCTCTCTTGGTTGCATAGGGAGGGTTCCTCCCCTCCCATTCCCCGTAAGGCACGCATGCCATGGCATGCCCTCCGGCAGGTCCGCACAGGTAAGGGGAAGGAAACCAGTGCGGCACCCGTATGTTCACCGTCGCGTCTTCGTCGCCGCGACCGGTGGACGGGAGAGCGGCCGAAACCGCAGGCCCTCTCCCGATTCCCGCGCCGGGTCCATCCCGACGCAAGTCTTGTTCGGCGGACCGGCCGCAGCCGGCCCGCGTCGTCATCGCCCGACGACTAGCGCAGCAGGTAGCCGCCGTCGACCGGCAGCATCACGCCGGTGACGTAGTCGGAAGCCTCGCTGGCCAGGAACACCATCGGGCCCATGAGCTGCTCGGGCACGCCCCACTCGCCGGAGGGGATGTGCTCGCGGATTTCGGGACCGCGGACCGGGTCCTGCTGCAGGGAGCGGGTCATGTCGGTGATGATGTAGCCGGGGGCCAGGCCGTTGACCTGGATGTTGTACGGAGCAAGGGCGTCGGCGTAGGCGCGGGTGAGGCCGAGCACGCCGTGCTTGCTGGCCGCGTACGGGAAGATGCGCTTGCCGGCGCGGTAGGACTGCATGGAGCCGATGTTGATGATCTTGCCGTGCTTCTGCTTGGCCATCACCTTGGCGGCGGCGTGCGAGAGCATGTACAGGCCGTTGAGGTTCACGTCGATGACCTTGTACCAGTCCTCGTCCTTGAAGTCGAGCACGTCGTTGCGGATCTGGATGCCGGCGTTGTTCACGAGGATGTCGAGGTGGCCGAACTTCTCGATGACGGCGTCGACGATGGTGTCGGCGGCGCCGGGCTTGGTGATGTCCTGCTTGATGAAGCCGATCTGACGGCCGTTGGCCTCGACGATCTCGCGGATCTCGTCCCAGCCCTCCTCGTTCTCGGCGGCGACGAAGATGTCGGCGCCGTACATGGACAGCGCGATGGAGTAGTTGCGGCCGAGTCCTCGGGCGCCGCCGGTGATGAGGGCGACCTTGCCTTCGAGGTTGTAGCTGTTGCGATCGAACTTGGGCATGGTTTCTCCTTAGAAACGTGTCTTCGGAATCGCAGTCGGTCTTCCATGATCGACGCGAAATCAGATGATGATTGCGGCGATCGCCGTGATACAGGCGATCGGCCGGGGTTGATGATTATCGGGAGGGAGGCCGGGAGACCGCGCTTTTGGCGCGTCCCCCGGCGGAGACGTCACATGGCGATGAGCACCTTGGCGGACTTGGACGCGTCGGCCGCGGTGGCGAACGCCTCGCGGTAGTCATCGACGTCGAAGACCTGGGTGATGACCTCTTCGAGGTTCGGGTTCTTCGCCAGCACCTCGACGGCGTCGCGGATCTCCTGGAAGAAGCGGAAGCTGCCGATGTAGGTGATCTCCTTGCCGTTGATGGCGGAGATGTTGAGGCTGGCGTCGCGGTTGACCATCATGCCGACCTGGATGATGGTGGCGCCGGGGGCGGCGGCCTTGAAGGACGCGCTGATGGCCGGGGCGGCGCCGGAGCATTCGAGGATGAGGTCGTACTCGTTGTCGGGCAGGGACTCCTGCGCCACGTTGAAGACCTTGGTCGCGCCGAGCTTCTTCGCCACGGAGAGCGGGTGGTCGAGCACGTCGGAGACGGCGACGCTCGCGGCGCCCTCGGTGAGGGCGGCGCCTGCGGCCAGCAGGCCGATGGGGCCGGCGCCGGAGACGAGGACCTTCTTGCCGCGCACTCCGCCGGCGAGGTTGATGGCGTGCAGGCCCACACCCAGCGGCTCGGCCAGGGCGGCGGCCTTGAGCGAGACGCCTTCCGGCAGGACGATGAGCTGGTCGGGGCGGACGGCCATCTTCTCGGTCATGCCGCCCTGCTCGTGCGGCAGGTACTGGGCGGAGCCGAGGTAGCGGCCGTTCGGCCAGATCTCGGGCTTGTCCTCGATGCCGGGCTGCTTCTCGCCCCACGTGGAGGGGTGGATGGCGACCGGGGTGCCGGCCGGGATGACCTTGCCGTCGACCTCGACGTCCTCATCGGTCACGGCGCTGATCTCGTGGCCGGGGACGATGGGCTCGCGGACGACGGACATGCCGACCTGTCCGTCGGCCAGGTAATGCAGATCGGAACCGCAGATGCCAATGAACTGCGGACGGACGACGACCTTGCCGTCCTGATGCTCGGGTTCGGGGCGTTCAGCCAGGTCAATCAGTCCCTTGCCGCTGATAAGTACCGACTTCACTTCGACATCCTCCTTGATGTTCGATGATTTCATTTCCCAAGGTATATCGTTTCCCTTGTGGGGTTAACGTTACACCTAAATCAGTTATAATGTCAATATACATTGAAATTTGAGGCGTGTCTTAAGGTTTACAGCATGGTTTTAACGTTTTCCTAAAAACTGTATAACGACACGTTTGCGAAAGACGGCGCAGATAAGGAGCGAACCGTAGAATGACCAATGACCACAACCGTTTCGACCGATATTGAGCACCATGAACAGCCGAAAGACCATCACCATCAAGGAAGTAGCCAAAGTGGCGGGAGTCTCCGTCACGACCGTGTCGCGCTATCTCAACGGCAATCTCGGCAAGATGAGCGTCGCCACCCAGCAGAAGATCCAGCAGGTGATACAGGACCTCAACTATCGGCCGTCCGCCGCGGCGAAGAACATGCGGTCGGACAGCACACACATCATCGGCGTCATCGTCGGCGACATCTCGAACGTCTTCGCGTCCATGCTGTTCACCGGCATGTACAAGGCGCTGCAGCCGCAGAACTACAGCGTGATGCTCCTCAACGCCAACGACGGCGCGGACGAGGAGCGAGAATGCGTGGAGAAGCTGCTGCAGCAGAACGTAGACGGGCTGATCATCCAGCCGAGCCGCAGCAATTTCGAGGACTACTACCCCATCGTCAACGCACGCACGCCGCTCGCGTTCGTCGACCGATACGTGGACGCGACGCCGCCGTCGGTGATCCACGTGACGTCGGACAACTACGAGGCCAGCCAGCGCATGTGCGAGGAGCTGGCAGGCAAGGGATACCGGCATATCGTCGTGGTGAACATCACGACCGTGGGCACCTCGGCGCAGATCCCGCGACTGCACGCCATCACCGAGGCCGCGCGTCGGCTCGGGCTGCGCCTGTCGGTACTTGACCTCGCCGGCGGGGACAATGCCTGGCTGACCGACACGCTGCGGGTCATCAGCGCGAACAGCGCACAGGAGCGGACCGCCGTGGTCTCGCTGATGGGACCGCTGCTGCTGCGCGTGCTCGCCGCGGCACGAGAACTCGGCATGGATTTCCCCCGCGACATGGGGCTGCTGAGCTTCGACGACTGGGAATGGGGGGAATACGTCGGCCACGGCATCGACCTGATTCTCCAGGACCCGGAAACCATCGGCCGCAAGGCCGGGGAGGCGCTGCTCGCCACGATCCGCAAGCAGCCGCCCGTCAGCAACGAGATCGTCGTCCCCACGAAGCGGGTCCTCGGCCACTCGCTGTAATCACATGCGCAAATGGCCGAAATCCGCGATTCACGGTGCTTTCGGGTCGCTTTCAACGAGGAAAGCGACCCTTTGGCACCGCAGATCGCGGATTTCGGCCATTACGGACCGCATTACGACCCATCAGCCATCTCAGCGGTCCTACGACTCAACGGACCGACGGCTCAGACGACCTTGCGCTCGAACGGATCGGAGCTGATGCCCTTGGCGAGGATGTCCTTGCACCATTCCTTCGCCGTGAACAGGCTGTGGTCGCGGTAGTTGCCGCAGCTCTCGATGGTGGTGGCGGGCACGTCGTCCCACGTGGCCTTGTACGCGATGAACTCCAGCGACTCCTTGAGCGCCTTGGCCACGTCCTCGGTGGAGTGCTCGCCCCAGGTGAGCAGATGGAAGCCAGTGCGGCAGCCGAACGGCGAGCAGTCGATGTAGCCGGGGATGCGCTCGCGCAGCAGCACGGCGATGGTGTGCTCGATGGTGTGCAGGCCGCCGGTCGGGATGGCGTTCTCGTTCGGCTGCACCAGGCGCAGGTCGTAGTTGGAGATCACGTCGCCGTGGGGGCCGGTCTCCGTGTCGATGTAGCGCACGTACGGCGCCTTGACCTTGGTGTGATCCAACTGGAAGCTTTCGACGACCGGCTTGTCTGCCATGATGTCCTCCTTGAAAGACGGGATGCATACTCGCATGCCGGTAACGCATGCGACCGCTATCTACTGTCGTCGCAAAACCGTCAATCGTCAACCGCATGGTCGCCGTCATGTCATAGTTGTCGTCTATCGCCGGCCATCATGGCCGGTTATCGGACGGCCGGCACCACGGTCGCCAAATTGCGACGTGCCGGCCGGCGGCGCTATCGCCGGTCGTTGCGCTGATAGGCCAGTCGTTCGGCGTCGCCCTCGCGCCGCACCAGCGTGATCACTCCGCAGCGTGTGAAACCGCTGGATTCCAGCACATGCTGCATGCCGTGGTTGTTGCGGTGGGTGTCCATGCGCACGTTGCCGTAGTGCTTCACGGCCCAGTTCAGGCAGTCGCGGCCGGCATGGCCTCCAAGGCCCGACGCGGCCACGCGATGCACGGCCATGTAGTCGTCGTCATCCAGCCACGCGCCGTCGATCTCGGCGTACGACGGGTCGGGGCCGGGGCACAGCACGAATACGGCGAGCGCCCGCTCCGCGCCGGGGTTGCCGTCGTCGTCCGTTCCGGCGTGGTCGACGAGCAGACGCGTGCGCCCTTCGGCGATGTCGGCGCGGACGGTGGATTCCAGCGGGAACCGGTCGGCCCATTGCGTGGGGTTGCCGTTTTCGGCCATGAGCTTTCGCGCGCGGGCGTACATCGTCTGGATGACGTCGAAGTCGGCGGCGGTCGCCGTACGGACGATGCGGGTGGTGGACGGAGTGGAATCGGATGTCACGATGGTCCTTTCGTCTGGGTTGATGGATTGGCAGTATTCTCGGCTCCCCTCATGATTGAGGGGAGCTGGCCGCCAAAGGCGGTCTGAGGGGAGTTGAAACATCCGACCACACGCCCCCTCAGTCGGCCGCACCGACAGCTCCCCTCGCTGAGGGAAGCCATTGCATGAGGCATCCGTAGCGCCGTCATCCCGGGCAGAGCAATCGGCAGAGAGGCAGATAGGCGATACCTAAGCGAGGAAGTCGCGGATGACGGGGAGGAAACGATCGCCGTAGAGCTCGAGCTTGTGCTGGCCGACGCCGTTGACCTCGAGGAATTCGTCGTCATCGGTCGGCTTGAGCTCGCACATGCTGCGCAATGATTTGTCGGAGAACACGATGTACGGCGGCTTGCCGATCTCGCGCGCGATCTCGGTGCGCAGCTCGCGCAACCGGTCGAACAGTTCGGCGTCGGTTCCGGAAAGCTCCTCGGGAACGGCGGAGCGTGTGCCGCGCGACGGGCCGGACGAACCGCCGTATGATGATTCGCCGTCCCGGCCGGCGGGACGTTCCACCTGCTTGATGACCATGTGGAAGTCGTTGCGCACGGTCTGCGCGGCACGCGTTCCGAATGTGATGGTCTGGTATTTGCCGTCCTCCACGGCAAGATAGCCGTCCGACGTCATCTGCGATATGACGTCGCGGATGCGCGCCGCCGGCACGTCGCGAAGGCTGCCGTACGTGGGCGCGGAGTCGAGATGCCGCCAGTCGTGCATCTCCTGCGCGTCGGAGCCGCGCAGTATCTGGGTGAGCTTGCCGGCGCCGAGATTGCGCGGCCGGCCGTTCTCGCCGAGGCCGAGGAGCACCTGCACGTCATGCACGCATCGGCTTACGGCCACGGCGATCTTCGTCACGTCGACGGTCTCGAACTCGCTGTCGCAGTTGGAGCAGCCGGAGCATGGCGTATCGTCGGTCTCGCCGAAATACGACGTGATGTATCTATGCAGGCAGTCGGTGGTGCGGCAGTAGCCGATCATGCCGTCGAGCAGCACGCGTCGGCGGTTTCGTATGATTTCGGCCTCGTCGGCGCTGAGGCGTTCGTTGTCGCTGCCCATCTCGATGAAACGGCGTCGGGTGGTGATGTCGCCGTCGCTCCACAGCAGGGTGCATCGGGCGGGTTCGCCGTCTCGCCCGGCACGGCCGGCCTCCTGATAGTAGGCTTCGATGCTGTCGGGCATGTTGTGGTGGACGACGTAGCGCACGTTGGATTTGTCGATGCCCATGCCGAATGCGTTGGTGGCGACGACGACATGCGCATCGTCGTTGACGAAGTCGCGTTGCGCCCGGCTGCGTTCGTCGGCCGGCAGCCCCGCGTGGTAGCAGACGGCGGCGATGCCGCGGCCGCGCAGGTCGTCGGCGAGCGCTTCGGTCTCCTTGCGCGTGGCACAGTAGATGATGCCGGATTCATCGGGCCGGGCGGTCACGTATCGTTCTATCCATTGGCGTTTGGCGGTGGGCGTGGCCTTGATGACGTCGAAGTACAGGTTGGTGCGGTCGAAGCCGGTGACGCTGACCTGGGGATTGCGGAGCCCGACGAGGTTCACGATGTCGTGGCGCACGCGTTCGGTGGCGGTCGCGGTGAACGCGGCGATGACGGGACGGTATGGCAGGCCGGCGCTGAAGTCGCCGATGCCGAGGTAGGCGGGGCGGAAGTCCTGCCCCCATTGGGAGACGCAGTGGGCCTCGTCGATGGCAAGCAGGGCGATGCGGTTCCGGGCGGCGAAATTCGTGAACTGCTGGGTGCCGAGGCGTTCGGGCGCCACGTAGACGGCGTCGCATCGTCCGGAGGCGGCTTCGGCGAGCGCGGCGGACTGCTCTTCGAGGCTTTGCGTGGAGTTGACGTAGACGGCGTGGATGCCGTTGTCCTCGAGTCCGGCGACCTGGTCGGCCATGAGCGACACCAGCGGCGAGACGACGACGGTGAGACCGCCGAGCAGTACGGCGGGTATCTGGTAGCAGATGGATTTGCCGGCGCCGGTGGGCATGACGCCGAGTGCGTCGCGGCCCTGCAGAATCGCTTCGATCAGCGGCTCCTGACCGGGTCGGAACCCGTCGTAGCCGAAGTAGTGCTTGAGCGCCGCCCGCGCATCGTTCATGTCTGCCATGCTCCCGAGTCTATGGCCGGGCGGCGAAAACCCGACGCGCCGGTCAGCGCACGGCAAGACGGATGTTCTCACGCAGGGAGTCGATGCCGGCGGCCCTGGTGGTGGAGCTGATGATGGCGGCCATGAATTCGATGGATTCCTTCCGCCCGTTTCTGAACCAGTCGCGAATCACGTTCATGACGCCGCCGAGGATGTAGTCGAACTGGTAGTCGCGCACCATCCGCGCGTGTTCGATGTCCACGTCGTCCGCGCCTTCCAACGCCGCCGAAACGGGGTCGAGCGCATCATTGCAGATGTCGCGGATACTGTCGGCAAAGTCATTGAACAACGCATTGCCGAAGGACGACATAAGCACGGAGAACAGCCCGTCATGCTCGTCGATGTAGGTGAGCGCGGCGACGGCGAACGGTCGGTACTCCCCCGCGATCATCTCCTGCGCGTGGTTCTCGACGACGTCGCGGAACTGTTGCACGGCATCGTCCTCGATCCGGCCGAGCAGCTCCTGCACGTTGTTGTAGTGCGCATAGAAGGTCACGCGGTTCACGTCGGCACGGTCGGCCAGCTCGGTCACGGTGATGGATTCCACCGGCTTGGTGCGCATGAGCTCGATGAGCGCGTCCGCCAGGCGGGCGCGGGTGCGTCGCACCCGTCGGTCGCCGTTCGGTTTCGTCGTGCGCACTGCCGTCTTCGTCATTGTCGATGCTCCTGACCGTTGTTGAAGGACCGTCCCGTAGGAAAAACGATATGTATTGTATATCGATTTTTCCTTACGATTGATTATTACACTACACTTGTAGTATAACTTATATCCGTAAGTTTTCGCTGCGACGACCATACGTCGCGCAAGCCGCAGGACATCAACGAGATTCACCGAGGGACAATGAAACACGTATTCCAGGTATTCGCGCGCGACATCCGCCGCATACTCGCCGTGCCCATGGCCGTGATCACGGTGCTGGGCATCTGCACGATTCCCGCGTTGTACTCCTGGTTCAACGTCGCCGCGTTCTGGAACCCGTACGACAACACCGGAGCGCTGCGCGTGGCCGTGGTCAACGAGGACAGGGGCGCGAAGGACGAGACCATGGGCGAGCTGAACATCGGCGACCAGGTGGAGACGTCGCTGCACGACAATCATCAGCTCGACTGGACGTTCATGGAGCGCGAGCAGGCGCTTGACGAGGTACGCGCCGGCAGAAGCTACGCGGCCATCATCATCCCTAGGGATTTCTCGGCCGACCTCATGACCATCGCCACCGGCGACTTTCATCAGCCGAAGATCGACTACTACGCCAACGAGAAGACCAGCCCCATCACGCCGCGCATCACCGACACCGGCGCCGGCACATTGGAACGACAGATCAACAGCCAGTTCCTCTCCACGGTGAGTAAAACGGCGGCCGAAGCCATGGCCAAGGCCGCGAACACGACCTCGGCCCATGCCGATGCGGCGCACCGCGAGACGTCGAACGGCGTGAACAAGGCGCTGGACGGCATCGACGACGCCGAGACCAAGCTTGATTCGCTCATCGCCGCCGTGGACGACGGGTCCGCGAAGGTCGCCGAGGCACGGAAGGCATTGAACGGCATCTCCGGCAAGGCCGCGAAGGCACAGAACACGCTGGACTCGGGCATCGCGTCGCTGAGCGACGCACAGAACGGGCTGACCTCGCTCAGCTCCGGGCTGGCGGTGAAATCGGCAAGCGCCTCGGCGGCGCTGTCCACAGGATCGCAGAATGCGAACTCGTTCATCGGCAAGGCGTCCGGCAGCGTGCTCGGCGCCAAGGAACGGGCCGATTCCGCGGTGGACTCCGCGCAGGATGCGGTGGATGCGAACGCCGCCATCGTCGACGCGCTGAAGGATTCGGAGTTCGCCGGCACGGACTCCGGCAAGGCGCTCATCACCCAGCTGGAGCAGCGCAATCAGGAAAGCCGGAAGGCCCTGGACGCCCTGCGCACGGCCGGCACGAACGTCGGCGACAGCGCCACCGCCATCGCCGGCGCCGCCAACGACATCGACGCGGCCAATCAGAACACCATCGCCGCACTGCAGAACACCCAGTCGACGCTCGGCGGCACCACGACCTCCGGTCTCAACAGCGCGCTCGGCTCGTTCTCCGCGAGCGCGACCACGCTTTCGGGAACGCTCGCCAAGGTCGGGCCGGCCGTGGACGAGGCGGATACGGCGCTCAATCAGCTCAGCACCACGCTCGCCAAGACGTCGAAGGCTCTCAAGGGCTCGAAGCAGTCCCTGGCCGCGACCCGCACCACGTTGAACGACATCGGCTCCGACATGAACGCCGCGTCCAGCGCCGGCACGTTCGACAGGCTTCGGTCGGCGCTCGGCGCCTCGTCCGACGAGGTGGCCTCGTTCGTGGCCTCCCCCACCGCACTGGAGACCCATACCGTGTATGCGCTGAACTCCTATGGTTCGGCCGTGGCTCCGATGTTCACGAATCTGGCGTTGTGGATCGGCGCGTTCACGCTGGCGATGATGGTGCATCTCGAGGTCGACGACGAAGGCATCCCCGGACTGACCTCGAGCCAGAAGTATCTGGGACGCTGGCTGCTGCTGGCCGTATTGTCCTGCGTGCAGGCGCTCATCACGACCACCGGCAATCTCGTCATCGGCGTGCAGTCGGCGAATGTGCCGGCGCTGTATCTGACGACGATGTTCATCGGCGTGGTGTACGTCTCCATCATCTACGCGATGTGCATATCGTTCGCCCATGTGGGCCGAGGCCTCACCGTGCTGCTGACCGTGCTGCAGGTGCCGGGCTCGTCGGGCATGTATCCGATAGAGATGATGCCGAAGGAGTTCCAGCGCATCTACCCGTTCCTGCCGATCACCCACGGCAACAACGCGTTGCGCGAGACGATCGGCGGGTTCTACGGCGACCACTACTGGCGGTATCTCACGACGCTGACGCTGTTCGCGGCCGTGGCGTTCGTGGTCGGCATGACGTTGCGCCCGTATCTCAACAATCTCAACACGATGGTCTCCCGGCGGTTCGCGGCCACGGACCTGCTGGCCGCGGAGAAGCCGGTGGCCATGAGGAACCGGTACCGGCTCGACCAGATGCTGCGCGCGCTGAGCGATTCCGAGGAGTTCCACGCGGGCATCATGCGACGGGCGGCGATGTTCGAACGATGGTATCCGCGGCTCAAGCGCGGGGCGCTGGTCGCCGGCATCATCCTGCCTATAGGGCTGACGGCGTTCTCGCTGACCACCGGCGAGAAGATAGGCATCCTGATGGCCTGGGTCATCTGGATCGTGGCCATCATCACGTTCCTCATCGGCATCGAATTCATCTACGACGGCATCCAACGACAGATTCGATTGGGGAACATGGACGGCGATGAGCTGCGCAACGTCTACCGCGAACAGCGTCTGCACAAGAAACCGTTGAATCCGCTGAGCATATTGGACGCCGGCGAGCGCGGAGGCAGGACGCCGAAGCATTCGGCGGCTGCCGGTACAGCACGAAAGGAGGCGTGACGCCATGACTGCACGAAAGACACCGGTCATGACGGCGATCACGACGACGATCGCACGGAAGTTCAGGAACGTCGGCCGCATCGTCGCAGGCGACGTGCGGCGGATCACGTCGAACGTCACGGCCGTGACCCTGGTCATCGGCCTGGTGGCCATGCCATCGCTGTTCGCGTGGTTCAATGTGGCGGCCAATTGGGATCCGTTCGGCAGCACGGGCGAGCTCAAGGTCGCCGTGGCGAACAACGATGCCGGCTACCGCAGCGACCTCGTGCCGGTGAAGGTGAACGTGGGCGAGAACGTCGTCTCGGCGCTGCGCGCCAACGACCAGCTCGACTGGGTGTTCACCGATGAGCGGGACGCCGTCGACGGCACCGAATCCGGCGAATACTATGCCGCCGTGGTGATTCCCAAAACGTTCAGCCGTGACATGATGACGCTGTTCTCCGCCGACACCCGGCAGGCGAAGATCGCCTACTACACGAACGAGAAGAAGAACCCGCTCGCCCCGAAGGTGACCGGACAGGGCGCCGACGCGGTCACGGCGCAGGTGAACGACACGTTCAACACGACCATCTCCAGTGCGGGCCTGACCATCGCCTCACAGCTCGCGGAGTCCCTGGACAGCGATTCGGCGCAGACGCTCATCGGCAATCTCAACGCGAACATCGACCGTACCTCCAAGCAATTCGACCTCGCCGCCGACAACCTCGACCAGTACGGCGACGTGCTGGATTCGGCGCAGACGCTGGTCGCCACTTCGGCGGGGCTTGTGGGCAAGGCGGGCGGCAGCGCGGCGGACGCGCGCAAGGCCACCGACCAGGCGAAGCAGGGTGTGGCCACGGTCGCCGCCACCCTGGATTCCTCGGCCGATACGGTCGGCGATGCGCTCGACGCCAGCGCGAACAGCTATCAGGCCGCCGAGGCGAGCCTCGACAAGGTGTTCGACGCCGTGGGCACGCAGGGCGCCGACTCGGCCAAGCAGCTGCGCGCCGTGGCCACGAAGATCGGCGACCAGGTCACCGCATATCAGGACCTTCGCGGCAAGCTCGCGGCGCTGACCCCGACCACCGACGAGGGCACGCGGCTGCAGCAGTCGCTGCTCGGCGATATGGACGAGGCGATCGCCAAGCAGACCGCCGTGCGCGATTCGCTGAACTCCGCGGCCGACGGCATCGACAAAGGGCTGACCGACGGCGACCGGAAGCGGGAGGAGGCCAAGACCAAGGCCGAGGAGGCACGCAAGACCATGGCGCAGGTGAGCGACGACTTCGACAAGGGGCTCAAGACGAAGCTCGCCGCCATGTCGTCGGCCGCGTCGGACGCGTACACGGAGACGGTCGAGGCGACCTCACGGCTGGAGACCATGTCGTCGGAGCTTTCCGGATCGGCGGATTCCATCGCCGCGAGCATGGCCGGCGCGCATACCGACATCGCCGCCACGGCGAAATCCCTGCGCGCCTCGGCGAACAGGCTCAGCGACCTGCACGGCAAAATCGCCAAGGCGCTGAACAGCGGCGACCTGAAGACCGTGCGCAAGATACTGGGCGACGACCCCGAGGCCCTGGCCACGTCGCTGGTCTCGCCGGTCGGGCTCAACCGCAACGCGGTCTACAAGGCCGACAACTTCGGTTCGTCCATGGCGCCGATGTATACGACGCTGGGACTGTGGATGGGCGCGCTGCTGCTGTCGCTGGCCATACTCGTGCAGGTGTCGGGAGAGCGCAAGGCCGCGCTGGAACGGCCGACGCCCGGTGAGATGTTCCTCGGCCGCTTCGGCATCTATGCGATTCTGGCGCTGCTGCAGAGCACGGTCATGTGTCTGGGCGAGCTCGTGTATCTGCGCGTGCAGTGCGACGATCCGTGGCTGTTCATGCTGGGAGGCTGGGCGACGTCGCTGACGTTCGCATTCATCGTCTACACGATGGCGGCCGCGTTCGGCGCGCCCGGCAAGGCGTTGTGCGTGCTCGTCATGGTGATGCAGATCACCGGCGCCGGCGGCTCGTTCCCGGTCGCGGTGCTGCCGGACTTCTTCCAGGCGGTGCATCCGTTCCTGCCGGCCACGCACGCCATCGACATGTTCCGCGCCGCCGTCTTCGGTGTCTACCGGAACGACTACTGGATTGCCATGGGCCGTCTGGCGGTGTTCATACTGCCGATGCTGCTGCTTGGTCTGGTGCTGCGCCGCCCGCTCATGCGGCTCACCGCCAAATCGGAGGCCAATCTGCGGCGCACCAAGGTGCTGGGATAGCGGCTGGGATAGCGGGCTCCCCGTTCACTCTTTTCCAAACCCCGCGAAGAGCGAACGGATCGTTGTTCGCAAAACGCCAAAGCGCACATGCTCAACCTGCAAAACGGCTGAGCATGTGCGCTTTTGGACACCTGCGGATTCACTCTTTCCCATCCCCTGAAAAGAGTGAATCCACAAGACCTTACTTCGCGCGTTCGAGGGCCTGGTCGAGGTCGGCGATCAGGTCGTCGACGTTCTCGATGCCCACGGAGAGGCGGATGAGGTTGTCGGGCACCTGCAGCGTGGTGCCGGCCACGGAGGCGTGGGTCATGGCGGCCGGGTGCTCGATGAGCGATTCCACGCCGCCGAGCGATTCGGCCAGCGTGAAGATCTCGGTGGATTCGGCGAACTTCAGCGCCGCGTCACGACCGCCGGCGAGCTGCACGGAGACCACGCCGCCGAAGCCGCCGTGCATCTGACGGACGGCGATGTCGTGGCCCGGATGCGATTCGAGGCCCGGGTACAGCACCTTCTCCACCTCGGGCAGGCCGGCGAGGTGCTCGGCCACGGCGAGCGCGTTGGCGCTGTGGCGCTTCACGCGCAGCTCGAGGGTCTTGAGGCCTCGGGTCTGCAGCCAGGAGTCGAACGGGGCGGGCACGGCGCCGGCGGAGTTCTGCAGGAAGGCCACGGCGTCGCGCGTCTCCTCGTCGTTGGTGACGATGGCGCCGCCGACCACGTCGGAGTGGCCGCCGATGTACTTCGTGGTGGAGTAGACCACATGATCGGCGCCGAGTTCGAGCGGGTGCTGGAGCACCGGCGAGGCGAACGTGTTGTCGACGACCACCTTGGTGCCGTGCTCGTGGGCGAGCGCGGAGACGGCCTCCACGTCGGTGATGCGCAGCATCGGGTTCGACGGGGTCTCCACCCAGATGTAGGCGTAGTCGTTGGCGGCAAGCGCCTCCTTGACGGCGTCGACGTTCGAGATGTCGACCACGTCGAGGCCGACGCCCCACGGCACGAACACCTTGCTCAGCAGTCGGTAGGTGCCGCCGTACACGTCGTCGCCGAGCAGGATGCGGTCGCCGGGCTTCAGGGTGGAGCGCAGCAGCACGTCGATGGCGGCAAGGCCCGAGGAGAACGCGAGCGCGTACCTGCCGCCCTCGATGGCGGCGAGCTGGGTGTCGAACGAGTCGCGGGTCGGGTTGCCGGAACGCGTGTAGTCGTAGCCCTTACGCAGGTTGCCGACGCCGTCCTGCTTGTAGGTGGACGTCAGGTACAGCGGCGGGACGACGGCGCCGGTGGTGGCGTCGGGCTCCTGGCCGGCGTGGATGGCGCGGGTGGCGAGCTGGGTGGCGGTGAAGTCAATGGTCATGGGGATGTTTCCTTTATATCTGTAGTTGTGGTTGGTTATCTATTTTGCTGTTTACGGTTTGCGTGATGTCAGCCAGGTGTGCCGGTCGGACGATGTCCATTCCGCGACACACTCAAGGCCGTTCGGCCGCCACTCCGGTGTCTGCTTGGCGGAGCCTAGCAGACACCTTCGTTAGCTTACGGTCGCGGAACAGACATCGTCCTCCCTGCGCGAGGGATACAATCTCCTTCACCGTCAGTCCTGGGAGGGAGAGGTCGCGGGAATGGAGCTGGGACGGGAGGTGCGCCTGACGACGTCCTCGAAGCCGTTGTCGATCATCCACTGGTCATTGAAGATCTTGCCGAGGTAGCTGCGTCCCGAGTCGGGCAGCAGCACCACGACGACCGCGTCCTTGCCGAGCTTGTGCTCCTTGGCGTACTTGATTGCGGAGACGACCGCCATACCGGAGGAACCGCCGACGAGCAGCCCCTCTTCGGCGGCGAGGCGGCGGGTCATCTCGAATGCCTCGGCGTCGTTGACCTGCACGACCTCGTCGACGACGCTCGGGTCGTATGCCTTGGGATAGAAGTCCTCGCCCACGCCTTCGATCTTGTACTGGTGGACCTCGTCGGGGCTGGAGGCCGAGTAGATGGAGCCTTCCGGGTCGGAGCCGACCACGGTCACGGCGCCGTCGGAGACCTCCTTGAGGTACTTGCCGGCGCCGGAGATGGTGCCGCCGGTGCCGATGCCGGCCACGTAGTGCGTGACCGTATGGTCGGTCTGCTCCCAGATCTCGGGACCGGTGGTGTAGTAGTGGCTCAAGGGTCCGTTGGGGTTGTCGTACTGGTTGGGCTTGAACGCGCCGGGGATCTCGCGGGCGAGACGGTCGGAGACGTCGTAATACGACCTTGGGTCGCCGGGGCCGGCGTCGGTGGGCGTGACGATGACTTCGGCGCCGTAGGCACGCAGCACTGCGCGCTTGTCTTCGGAGACCTTGTCGGGCAGGGTGAAAATCGCGTGGTAGCCGCGCTGCTGGGCGACGAGCGCGAGGCCGACGCCGGTGTTGCCGCTGGTGGGCTCGACGATGGTGCCGCCGGGCTTGAGCTGGCCGGATTTCTCGGCCGCGTCGATGATGCGCGCGGCTATGCGGTCCTTGGATGAGCCGCCGGGGTTCATGTATTCCACCTTGACCGCGATGGTGGCGTCGATGCCTTCGGTCACGCGGTTGAGCTTGACGAGCGGGGTGTTACCGACGAGTTCGGTGATGGAGTTGGCGATGGTCATGTCTCATATCCCTTCGAAGTGCTGGGTTCCAAGTACTGCTTGCGTTCGTTGCGTTGCGTTCGTGGCCAGCCGCCGCCCCTTCGGCGCTGGTGCAATGCGGTACTGGAATGAGACGATACCGGATGCCGGTTTCCGTTCGGTTGAGATTTCCCGTGAATCCCGTGGTGTCGTTATAGATAAATCCGCTAGCCTGTTCGAGATTGCCGAATCCGTATGGTTTTCGCCGTTTCACGGGAAACTTTCGTCAATCGGATATGACAGGACCGTGAGGATTTTCGTTTGGGATTCCAGGAAGAAGAATCGTCCTATTTCCAGTTATGCGTCACTGACCAGCGCCCGCACGATTCGCGCGACCAATGCGCGGATGCCTCGTGCCTCGGGGCGGCGGCTAGCGACAACAACAGGAAATGAACGTCATGGCTCAAACAGTAGCACACGCAATCGCGCCGGCGTGTCGAAACATCACGTTTCAACCCCGCCGGCGCGGTTCGTCCGCTGTCTTCGCCGTCTTTTGCGTGGGACTTGCACCACACATGACCGATAGTCGTCGGCACGTCGATGGACGGCGGCGCATATCGACGAAAATGCGGCATCGTCCATGAGAATCGGATGGTTTTTCATGGACGACGGCGATTTTTCGGGAAAATACACCGCCGTCCATCGGAAATTCATGAATCGGAAATCATCATCGTTGGAATCATGCGGTTTTCAGGGAATCGAATTCCGAATCATGATGGACGACGATGCATTTTCGTGGTTTTGCGGCGTCGTCCATCGGAAACGACGGGATTCCCGTGGACGACGACACAGTTTCGTGGGTTTTGCATCGTCGTCCATCAACATCGGCGGGATTCATGGACGGCGATGCGTTTTGGTGGATTATGCGGCGTCGTTCATCGGCGAGGCGTCGTCCTCCGCGATCTCGCCGCTGGCGAGCTTGGCTTCGAGTTCCTCGACGATCCGCGCGTGCATTTTTTCGTCAATCTTCACGGTGAACATGAAGACGAGCAGGCTGGCGACGATGAGCGCGAGCGGCGTATAGAAGGCGAACATCTTGAAGGTGCGGATGTTGGCGGCGGTCATGTCGGCCGCGGTGGCGGTGCCGACCATGCCGGCGGCCACGGCGATGAATCCGACGATGCCGTTGGAGAACGCACCGGCGATCTTGTCGAGCATCGGGCGCACGGAGAGGGTCACGGCCTCGTTGCGGCGGCCTGTCTTGAGCTGGCCGTATTCGATGGAGTCGGTGAGCGAGAGGATGGCGGTCATCTGGATGAACGTGCCGGGGATGTAGAACAGCACGAGCGCGATGATGACCATCGTGAGGCTCTGTGCGCCGATGATGAACATGACGTAGCCGGCGATCATGAACACCATGCCTGCAAGATACAGGTAGCGGCGCGGAATGTAGCGGTTGAGGACCGGGTAGAGCGGCGCGGCGACGAGTCCGGTGATGATGGGGATGACGCCGGCGATGGAGAATGCGGCCGGCTGGCCGAGCACGAATTTGAACAGGTAGAGCAGCACGCCGGTGGTGGCCACGTTGGCGATGGCGTACAGCAGGTAGCTCAGCGCCACCCACAGCAGCTGGTCGTTCCTGGCGAGCGCGGCGAATGCCTGCAGCGGGCTGCCGTTCTTCTGGGCCTTGGAACGCAGCGCGCTTTCGTTCTCCTTGGTGCCGAACGCCACGGTGAGCGCGGTGATGATGCCGAGCAGGGCCACGATGACGCCGAAGGCGGTCCAGCCGGCCTGGCTTTCGGCGTGGGAGCCGGTGAACACGTAGCTGAAGTAGGTGACGATGGGGATGACGACGACGGTGATGCCGTTGTAGCCGATGGAACCGGTGAACGAACCGAGCGCGGCGTAGACGCTGCGCTCGTGTGAATCCTCGGACAGGGCGGGGATCATGCCCCAGTAGGAGATGTCACGCAGCGAGTAAAGCACGTCGAGGACCACGAACACGACGACGAACAGCACGATGAACCACGTCTCGCTCACGTTGACGAGGTCGAACAGGCCGGTGTAGACGAGGGCGAGCAGCAGCGCGGAGACGCAGCCGCCGATGACCTGCCATGGGCGGAAGCGGCCGAACCGTGTGGTGGTGTTGTCGATGAGGTTGCCGAGCAGCGGGTCGAGGAAGATCTCGGCGATGCGGATGATGACGATGAGACCGGTGATGATGCCGATGAGCTTGGCGGCGAGCGCCTTGTCGACGCCGGCGAACATGGTGCTGGTCACGTAGACGACGAAGTAGGTGCTCAGGGCGTTGTAGAACGCGGCCTGACCGAGGTTGCCGACCGCGTAGCAGATGCGTCGGCCGATGTTTCGGGTCTTGGGTTGCGGCGAATCGGGTTGCGTCGACTTGGATTGGGCCGTTTGGGATTGCGTTGCCTGTTCCATGATTGCTCTTTTCGTTGGAGGCCATGGCGATGACGTCATGCTGGTTGTTGTGGGGAAAGGTGACGAGGAGGTCATTCGTTGACCCGACAGTCATGAAGTGTATTTCATTACTGATAAAAAGTAAAATTCATTACTTATTTCAGTAAATAACGGCGTGTCGGAAACAATCGAAATCAGCGATTCCAACGCGTCAAATACGAAGAATTTCAACACACATACAACGTCGCCACCACCAAAGCATCAATCTCCAAGCCGCCGCAAGCTTCAATACACCCGCACCGCAGTTGCAGCATCATGAAATCTACGCTATGGTTTTAGTAAAGAGTTTTACTAACTCTTACCTATTGCATTACTTAATGCGATTATCATTGGCAATGACGCGATGAGCATCAGGAAGGCGAAATCATGAGCACCACGGAATCCACCACCAAGTCCGGCACCGAATTACAGCAACATATCGTCATCGGCAAGGCCGCGGAGGCGTCGGCCGACTGGCTCACCGATCCGCAGGTGTTTGCGGTCAATCGCATGCCCGCCCACTCCGACCATCGTTTCTTCGACCACGCGCCGCTGCCGAACGAGTCGATGACTCTGAAGCAGAGCCTTGACGGCGAATGGCACGTGAACGTCATCGACGCCGCGACGGAGCGGTTCGACGTTGCCGACTCCCCCGCCTTCGCCGCCGTCGACTTCAATGACGAGGCCTTCGGCGCCATCGCCGTGCCGGGACATCTGGAGACGGCCGGATATCTGCCGCCGAAGTACGTGAACATCCAGTACCCGTGGGACGGCCACGAGAACCCGACAGCGCCTGCCGTGCCGGAACATAACCATGTGGCGCTGTATCGTCGCGAATTCATGACAGGTCCCGAGACCGCCGCGGCGATCCGCGGGCACCGCACGGTGACGCTTACGTTCCAGGGCGCGCAGACCGCAATCTACGTATGGCTGAACGGCACGTTCGTCGGCTACGCCGAGGACTCCTTCACCCCCAGCGAGTTCGACGTCTCCGACATGATCCGAGAAGGCCGCAACGTGCTGGCGGTGGCCTGCTACGAATACGCGAGCGCCAGCTGGCTGGAGGATCAGGACTATTGGCGTCTGCACGGCCTGTTCCGCAGCGTTGAGCTCACCGCATGGCCCGAGGCCCACGTCATGGACCTGCGTGCCGTCGCCGACTACGACCACACGACCGGGACGGGCTCGATCGACGTCGCCGCGCGGATCGCCAACGCCGCAGCGGTCGGGGACGGCCTCGCCGAAATCTTCGACGGCAACGGCACCGTCATCCGGAGGCAGGAGTTCACCGCCGCGGACATCATCGACGGCACACTGCACATCAGGGACGGCGTGGGCAAGGTCGCCCCGTGGAGCGCCGAGGATCCGAGGTTGTATACGCTTTCCCTCACGCTCAACGGTCCGTTGAACGATACGGTCGACGACATCATCGAAGTGTCGCGGACCCGCATCGGATTCCGCCGGTTCGCCATCGAAGACGGCCTCATGAAGCTCAATGGCAAACGCATCGTGTTCAAGGGCGTGGACCGTCACGAGTTCGACGCCCGCCGTGGCCGCGCCGTCACCGAGGAGGACATGCTATGGGACGTCCGCTTCCTCAAGCGGCATAATCTCAACGCCGTGCGCACATCGCACTATCCGAATCAGAGCCGCTGGTACGAGCTGTGCGACGAATACGGCATCTATCTCATCGACGAGACGAACATCGAGACGCATGGCACCTGGTCAGCCCCCGGCGATCAGGTGACGCCCGAGACCAATGTTCCGGGCAGCAAGCCGGAATGGGAAGGAGCCTGCCTCGATCGCGTGAACTCGATGATCCGCCGTGACTTCAACCATCCGAGCGTGGTCATCTGGTCGCTGGGCAACGAATCGTATGCCGGCGAGGTGTTCCAGGCCATGCACGACCTGGTGCATGAACTCGACGGCGTGCGACCGGTGCATTACGAGGGCGTGTATTGGAACCGTGAATTCGATGCGGCCTCCGACATCGAAAGCCGCATGTATGCCAAGCCGGCCGAAATCGAGGAATATCTTGCGAACGACCCGAAGAAGCCGTATATCTCCTGCGAATACATGCATGCGATGGGCAATTCCGTCGGCGGCATGCAGCTGTACACGGATTTGGAGCGTTATCCGCATTATCAGGGCGGATTCATCTGGGATTATATCGACCAGGCCCTGTGGCAGCGGCTCGGCGACGGAACGGAGCGTCTCACCTACGGCGGCGATTGGGATGACCGGCCGCACGACTACGAGTTCTCCGGCGACGGCATCGTGTTCGCCGACCGCACCGTCTCTCCCAAGGCGCAGGAGGTCAGGCAGCTGTATGCGAACGTGAAGATTGTGCCGGATGATTCGGGCGTGACGATCACGAACGGGAACCTGTTTATCGACACTTCCGATTCCGTGTTCACGGCCCGCCTGCTGGTGGACGGCGTCGAGCGCTGGAGTGCGGATTACGATTTCGTCGTGCCGGCCGGCGAAACCCGCCGATTCGACGTCGCGTTTCCCGACGCTGCGGAATATGCGAACGCGGCCGGCGGAAGCGTGGAGGTGACGTATGAGGTCGACCAGCGACTGCGCCATGCGACCCCATGGGCGGACGCCGGCTATGAGCTGACGTTCGGCCAGCATACGGCGGCAGTGGCGTCAGACGGCACGACTGGCGGCGATGGCATCGCGGACGCGGGCGCAACGAAGGCCGGCGGCAAGGCCGTGGTCGTCGACGGCCGCTGGAATCTCGGCATTCACGGCACCGGCACCGGCGCGGCAGGGGGCGCCGACTTCGAGGTGCTGCTTTCTCGCACGCAGGGCGGCATGGTGTCGTTGCGTCGGGGCGGCCGCGAAATGGTCATCCGTCGACCGGATATCGTCACGTTCCGCCCGTTGACCGACAACGACCGTGGCAATGGCAGCGGATTCGACCGGGCGCAGTGGTTCGGCGCGGGGCGTTACGCCCGTGTGGCCGATACGAGGTTCGAGACCTCGGAGCATGGCATCGCCGCCGAATACGCATACGAGCTGGCGGAGCCGAACCGCACCCGCGTGACCGTGCGCTACGAGGCGGACGCCAACGGCCGCGTGCATCTGACCGCCTCCTACCCCGGCGGCGTGGATGCGCCGACCCTGCCGGCGTTCGGCCTGGAGTGGATGCTGCCCGCACAGTACACGAACCTGCGGTTCTACGGCCTTGGACCGGACGAGACGTATCTCGACCGCAAGATCGGCGGCAAGCTGGGCGTCTATGAGACCACGGCGCCCGATTCCGCGGCGCCGTATCTGGTGCCGCAGGAGACCGGCAACCATGAGGACGTGCGTTGGTTGGAGGTCACCGATGAGTACGGCCACGGCATGAAGGTGAGCCGGTCGGGCTCCGACACGTTCTGCGCCAGCCTGCTCCCCTACTCCACGCTGATGCTCGAGGAGGCGCGTCATCAGGACGAGCTGCCCGCGCCGCGCCACACGTTCCTACGTCTGCTCGCCGCCCAGATGGGCGTCGGCGGTGACGACTCGTGGGGCGCGCCCGTGCACGACCGGTTCCAGCTCGACGCCGCCAAGCCGCTCACGCTCGACGTGGCCATCGAGCTGCTGTAGCAGGCGATCCGAGGGGGGCTGAGCACGACCCCGTAGCCAGCCTCTCCTCAGCCGACTACGCAGACGGCTCCCCTCGACAAGGGGAGCCGAACACCCTCACTTTCCGCCGCGTATGAAGCTGCCGCGTTCGACGAGCGTGGTGGAGAGCAGCATATGATGCCGTACCGTGCGTTTGCTGGCGATGGCGTCGGCGAGCGTATCAATGGCGGCGCGCACAAGTTCGCCCTGGTCGATGGCGTAGGTGCTCAATGCCGGTGACGTGTATTGAGAAATCGGCTGGTTGTTGATGCTGATGAGGCTCACGTCACGCGGCACCAGCACGCCGGCCGCGTTGAACGCCTGCAGCACGCCGACGGCGATGACGTCCGCCGCCACGATGAACACGTCGGGCATGGCTCCATGGCGCTCCTCGACGATGCGTTCGCCGAGCCGCTGCCCGCTCGACACATTGAACGGCCCGTCGATGTAGACGAGTCCCTCGGTGTCGAGGCCCAAACGTGTCGCCCAATTACGGAACGCCAGCAACCGCAGGTCCTCGGGATATTCATGCATGCCCATGATGCGGCCGGTTCCGCCGATATAGCCGATACGAGTCATGCCGGCGGCGACGCATTCGTCCAAGGCGTCAAGAATCGTCTGGGAAAGATCCGGCCGGACGGAGTCGAACAGATTGGGCGCGGGGTTCGTGTCGATGAACACGCCATAGGGCAGCACGTCGTGCAGACGGCGCAGGGCGCCGTTGTCGACGACCTCGGCGCCTATGGCGATGAACCCGTCATAATGCCCGCCCTCGGCGATGAGCCGCTCCACATCGGTGATGAACGTCACGTTCATATGGTGCCGTTCGGCGCTGGACCGCAGCACCTCACGCAGCTCGTTGAAGTAGGCGTCCTGCAAGTGGTCGCCGGGGTCGATGACGTCGAGCACGGCCACTTCGCGGGGCAACGCGATGCGCTTGGATTGCGTGGCATAGCCGAGTTCCTCGCTCACCTGGATGATGCGGCGTCGCGTCTCCTCCTTGATGGACAGCGTCGGGTCGCCGTTGAGCAGACGCGAGACCGTGGCCTGGGAGTATCCCGCCTTCCTGGCGATTTCCTTGATGGTGACCATGCCGCAGCTCCAATGCATATCGTTTAGTAAACAATTTACTAAACGAGTATAACGCACGGAATCATGAACGAACAGGAACCGTAACGACCACCCGGTTCCCGTCCGTCAAATACTTCACGACAAACAGGAATCCCGCCCAACGTTCGGTTCCCATTCGTTCGATGAGGCGCGACGAACAGGAACCGTAATGGTCACCTGATTCCCATCCGTTGTAGTTTCCACAACGAACGGGAATGCAACCCTTAAACGAAAACCGGAGGATGGAGTGCGTCTTGCAATTGCACACCCTAACGAGAAAGGGCCGATATGCGTTTCGCAACCGTAAGCTTGGGAGGCGAAGCCTCCCGGCCGAACGGCCTTGAGTGTGTCACGAAACGCATATCGGCCCTCGGAGTGCTATGCGGGGCGGATGACGAGCTCCTGGATCTTGCCGGCGTCGTCCACGTTCTCGATCTGCGCCAGCGCGTGGATGATGGTGCCGGCGTAGTTGGCGTAGAAGTTGACGGTGCGGCTGTTCACCACATGGGGGTCCTCCACGGAGAATCCGCCGATGACGAACTGGTTGTGGAAGTACATGTCGATGGCCTTGTCGCCAAAGAGGAACGTGTTCTCGCGCCCCACCAGCGACGGGCAGTAGTCGAACATGCGGCTGCGTTCGGCGAAGCAGGCGGAAAGCGCCTCGTAGTCCTTGTTCTGCAGCGCCTTGATGTAATCGTCGATAATCATAACGGTGTGTGCTCCTGTCTGGAAAGCTTAGCGAATCGTAATGCGCGAACGCGCGGGACCGGTCTTTAGTAGACCTTCTCGGAATGCAGCAGGGCGTCGGTGCCGCCGTCGGCGAAGAGCACCACGCCGTTGAGGCCGCGCGCCTCGGGGGATGCGACGAAGGCGATCACGTTGGCGACCTCCTCCGGGTCCATGAGCGGTTCGTCGCCGTAGTGGGTGGGAACCTGGATGGCCTCCATGGCCACGCGCTGCTCGGGCAGGAGATTGTCGGTCATGGCGGTGCGCACGTTGCCGGGGGCCACCGCGTTGAGGCGCACGCCGGAGGCGCCCCACTGGGCGCTCATGCGACGGGCCCAGCGGGCGAGCGCGTACTTGGTGGCCGCGTAGAAGGCGTGGCCGCCGGCGGGGTCGTAGTCCTTGACCAGGTTGACGATGCGCGCCTCGTCGGGGTTGTTGTTGAGCATACCGACGACGTCCATGCGGGCGTCGCCGTGTGCGATGGAGTTGGAGGAGGTCACGGTGCAGCTGCCGTGCTTCTTCTTCAGCAGGTCGAACACGCCTTCGGCCATCACGGTGGCGCCGAAGTAGTTCAGGGATACGATCAGCGGAATCGGCGCACGGCCTCCGGCGACGCCGGCGTTGCAGATCATGCCGTCGATGCCGTCGGGGTACTGCTCGTGCAGCGCGTTGAGCGCGAACTGGCGGCCTTCCTTGGTGGCGAGGTTCGCGCTGATGTCGCCGTCCTTCAAATCGATGTTGACGACCTCATGGCCGTGCTTCCTCAGAATCTCCGCGGTCTTGGCACCGATGCCGCTTGACGCGCCTGTGATGACATAAACGCCCATGTTTCCGTCCTTTCACCGATTCCGAATCCGCCACCATCATTGTGAATACCGATAAACGAAACCGAATAATGTTACTTTCCCCTCCGAAAGCGCCTCTGCCGGAAGGTAATCATCACTGTATATCGTTGCGGTTGGAAGGCGTCATCGGTTGCCAGCGTTTGCGGGAAAGTTGTTCACGGTCACATGCAGTCGCGCATCGCAGGAATGACGCGGACGCCGGGTGTGAGGAAGATTACATCGGCAATTGTTGGCATGAAGTGGCGGCATCGGCCCCGCGATCATTAGACTTGTATCGGCTTTGACGGGGACTTCCCGCAGAGACTGACGAACTGGCGGCCCACCGTAGGGTGATTTCGCCGTATCGTATGGAGGCAGCGTAATGAGCGCCAATCACAGCAGCGGCACCCGTCCGCGTCATATTCTTCTGGGCGTCACCGGCTCCATAGCCGCGTTCAAGGCGTGCCAGCTGGCATCGAACCTCACCAAGCACGGCCATGAGGTCCGTGTGATGATGACGGCCTCGGCCACGAAGTTCGTGGGCCCCGTCACCTTCGACTCCCTCACGCACACCGCCACGCGCACGGCCATGTTCCCGGCCGCCGAATACGCCACCTACACCGACGAGTTCGGCGAGGCGCGCGTGGGCGTCAGCCATATCGAGGACGCCAAGTGGGCCGATGTCGTGGTCATCGCGCCGGCCACGGCGAACGTCATCGCGAAGTTCGCGTCCGGCATCGCCGACGACTATCTGACGAGCACGACGCTCGCCGCCACCTGCCCGAAGCTGGTGTGCCCGGCGATGAACGTGCATATGTACGAGAACCCGGCCACGCAGCGCAACATCGCCGAATGCCGTGAGCTCGGCTTCCGTTTCGTCGACCCCACGTCGGGTCTGCTGGCCTGCCAGGACGTCGGCAAGGGACGTCTCGCCGAGCCGGAGGACATCGAGAAGGCCATCGACGCGCTGCTCGCCGAAAACGACGCCGCCACCGATGCGACGACGCCCGCTCCGGCCGCGACCGGTGATGGCCACGCCGATCAGCCGCTCAAGGGCCTGAACGTGCTGGTGACCGCCGGCCCCACGCAGGAGCCGCTCGACCCGGTGCGATACCTGACCAACCATTCCACCGGCAAGATGGGCTACGCCCTCGCCGCCGCCGCCCGCGATATGGGCGCGCATGTGACGCTGGTCTCCGGCCCCGTGAGCCTCGAGGCCCCCGAAGGCGTGGACGTGGTGGATGTGACGACCGCACGTGACATGTTCGCCGCCGTCAGCGAGCGCTTTGACGCCACCGACGTGACGGTGATGGCCGCCGCGGTCGGCGACTTCCGCGCCGAGACCGCCAGCCCGCAGAAGATCAAGAAGCATGGGCGCACCACCCTTACGCTGGAGCTCGTCTCGAACCCGGACATCCTCGCATGGGCCGGCGAGCACAAGCGCGACGACGGCTCGCAGGTGCTGTGCGGGTTCGCCATGGAGACCGAGCATCTGGTGGAGAACGCGGCGAAGAAGCTCGCCGAGAAGCACTGCGACATGCTGGTGGCCAACAACCTGCGCGACCCCGGCGCCGGATTCGCCACCGATACGAACGTGGTGACGATTCTCACCCCGCCCGACGACGTGGAGCACGACCACAGCATCGCCGACATCGAACGCATCGGCCAGATGCCCAAGACCGACCTGGCGAGGCTGATCCTCGGCCGGCTCGCCGCGCTGCGCAAGGCGGGCGTGCCGCAGGCGGCCTGACAGACGCGCGAAAGCACGGAATCATACGAATTCATACGAAGAGAAGAACCTGAGACAGGCACTGGGAAGAGAGAGGAAGACCATGCTGATCGCCGTGGACATCGGCAACACGAACATCGTCATCGGATTCATCGACGGCGACGACATCATCGGCACGTATCGTCTGACGACGAAGACCCGTCGCACGAGCGACGAATACGCGATGATGCTTTCGACGTTCATGACGATGTCGCATATCCGCCCCGAGGAGGTCGATGACGTCATCATCTCCTCCGTGGTGCCGAAGGTCATGTACGCGTTCCGTTCGAGCATCAAGAAGTTCCTCGACCTCGATCCCATCATCATCGGGCCGGGCATCCGCTGCGGCATCAATCTGCGGCTGGACGACCCGAAGACCGTGGGCGCGGACCGCATCGCGGACTGCGCCGGCGCCTACTACCTGTATGGCGGCCCGGTGCTGGTCATCGATTTCGGCACGGCCACGACCTACGACTACGTGGACGAGAACGGCACGTTCAGCGCCGGCGTGATCGGCGTCGGACTGGAGACCAGCGCGAACTCGCTGTGGAGCCATACGGCCCAGCTGCCGGAAATCGAGATCGAGCAGCCGGAGACGATCCTGGCGACGAACACGAAGACGGCCATGCAGGCCGGCATCTACTACCAGTATCTCGGCGGCGTGGAGTACACGATCGCCCAGTTCCGCAAGGAGATCGGCCATGATTTCAAGGTCGTGGCGACCGGTGGTCTCGGACGCGTGCTGTACAACGCCACCGACTCCATCGACGTCTACGACCGTCAGCTCATCTTCAAGGGCCTGGCCATCATCTACGCCCGTCTTCAGAAGCAGGGCGCGCGAGGAAAGGGACGCCGGTCATGAGGATCGGATTCGTCGGCGCGGGCAAGGTGGGATGCGCACTCGGCGCGCATCTTCGCGGGTCGGCGTCCGTCACCGTCAGCGGCTACTGCAGTCGTTCGATGACGTCATCGCAGGCCGCGGCGGACGCGTTGAATGCGGCCGCGCGCCAGGCGGCCGATTTTGACGCGACGACGGCCGCCGTCGCGTTCCCGTCGCTGATGTCGGCCGTGGAACTGAGCGACATGCTCATCGTCACCACGCCGGACGACGCCATCGCCGGCGTATGGCATGACCTGCGCGACCTGCCCGAAGATGCGGTCAGCGGCATGGCCATCGGCCACTGCAGCGGATGCCTGTCGTCCCGGGTGTTCGACGGCAGTGACGAGGCCGGAGTCTCCGCGTTCTCGATGCATCCGATGCAGGCGGTGAGCGAGCGCTTCCCGACCGACGGCCGAGACCAGCTCGCCGGCGCGTTCTTCGCACTGGAGGGCGATGCGCGGGTCACCGAGGCGATGTCACAGCTGCTTGCATCGCTCGGCAACCCAAACCGGACGATGGAGGCCGACAGCAAGACGCGTTACCATGCGGCGGCGGTCATGGCGAGCAACCTGCCCATCGCCTTGTGGAATCAGGCGGTGGAGACGCTGCGGTCGTGCGGATTCGGCGAATCCGACGCCCGCGAGGCGTTGTCGGCGATGATTCGCCACAACGCGGACTCCTTCTGCGAGCGCGGCGCGAAGGCGGCGCTTACAGGCCCCGTCGAGCGTGCGGACGCCGGCACCGTCGAGGCGCATCTCAAGGCGCTTCCGGACGATGCGCTGGCCGTATACCGGCCGCTTTCGCAGGCGCTGATCGACATCGCCGCCGCGAAGAACCCCAATCGCGACTACGACGGGCTGCGAACGATACTTTCACCCATAACCGAATAACAAGTAAAACAGGCGTGGATCGGCCCGGCCGACCGCGACCAACGAAAGGATAACCAACAATGAAGCACACTGCGGTAACGTTCCGTGCGGCCAAGGAGAGCGGCGAGAAGCTTTCGATGCTCACCGCCTACGACTACACGACGGCCAAGCTGCTTGACGAATCCGGCATCGACGGCATCCTCGTCGGCGATTCGCTGGGCATGGTCATGCTCGGCTACGACTCCACGCTGCCGGTGACGATGGAGGACATGATCCATCACGCCAAGTGCGTGACGCGCGGCGCGAAGAACGCGCTCGTGGTGGTGGACCTGCCGTTCATGGCCTACCACACCGTGGACCAGGCCGTGGAGAACGCGGGACGCCTCGTCAAGGAGGGCGGCGCCCAGGCCGTCAAGCTCGAGGGCGGCGTGGCGTTCCACGACCAGATCAGGGCCATCGTGACCGCGTCCATCCCCGTGATGGCGCATCTGGGCCTCACCCCGCAGTCGGTGAACGCGTTCGGCGGCTTCAAAGTGCAGGGCAAGAACGTCAAGACAGCGCAGCAGATCCTCGACGACGCGCGCGCCATCGAGGACGCCGGCGCCTTCGCCGTGGTGCTTGAGGGCATTCCCACGTTGCTCGCCAAGAAGATCACCGAGGAGCTTTCCATCCCGACGATCGGCATCGGCGCGGGCGATGTGACCGACGGCCAGATCCTCGTCTACCAGGATCTGCTCAACATGTACGGAGAGATGAAGACGAAGTTCGTGCGCCACTATGCCGAGATCGGCACGCAGATGCGAGAGGCGTTCGGCAGCTACATCAAGGACGTCAAGTCCGGTGCCTTCCCCGACAACGCCAAGGAGGGCTTCGCGATGAACGAGGAGATCCTCGCCGAACTCAAGTAGCGAGCCCGGCATCGACCGCCATACCGCCTCCTCCTGTCGGAGGAGGTAATGAAATCAACGTATATAACGCAATATTCACACCATAAGAGGTAATCATCATGACTGAAACCAGTGAATTCGCCGTCGTCCACACCATCGCCGAGGTGCGCGAGCAGGTCAAGGCCTGGAAGGCCCAGGGCCTGTCCGTCGGCCTCGTGCCGACCATGGGCTTCCTGCACGAGGGCCACAGGAGCCTTATCGAGCGTGCCGTGGCCGACAACGACCGTGTGGTCGTCTCCGACTTCGTCAACCCCGTGCAGTTCGGACCGAACGAGGACCTCGAGGCCTACCCGCGCGACCTCGACCGCGATTCCAAGCTCGTCTCCGGCGCCGGCGCGAACCTGCTGTTCAACCCGTCCCCCGAGGAGATGTACTACCCGAACCGCACCACCGCCATCACCATGGCCACGATCACCGAGGAGCTGTGCGGCAAGAGCCGTCCGGTGCACTTCGGCGGCGTGTGCACGGTGGTCGCCAAGCTGTTCAACATCGTGACGCCGAACCGCGCCTACTTCGGCCAGAAGGACGCGCAGCAGCTGCTGGTCATCAAGCGCATGGTACGCGACCTCAACTTCGACATCGAGATCATCGGCTGCCCGATCATCCGCGAGGCCGACGGCCTGGCCAAGAGCTCGCGCAACACGTACCTGAACGCCGAGCAGCGCGCCGCCGCACCGATCCTGCACAAGGCGCTGGAGGCCGGCCGCGAGCTGGCCGAGTCGGGCGAGAAGAGCGCCGAGGCCATCAAGGCCAAGGTGCGCGAGGTGCTGGCCACCGAACCGCTCGCCGACCCGGAGTATGTTGAGGTGGTGGACCTCGAGAACGTGCACCCCGTCGCCACGCTCGACCAGCCCGTGCTCGTCGCCATCGCCGTACGCATCGGCAAGACCCGCCTGATCGACAACTTCTTCTACCCCGAACTCCACTGAGTCCCCGATGGTCTTCCACTGAGGCCATCGGACGATTCGCCCCCTTCGGCTCCCCGCCATATTCGGCTCCCCTCGCAACCGAGACCAGCCGTCCGCGAAGCGGGATGAGGGGAGCCCATCAATTCCACAACTTCAATCAAGGAAACAATCATGCAGCTCAATATGCTCAAGGGCAAGATCCATCGCGTCACCGTCACCGAGGCGCGTCTCGACTACGTCGGCTCCATCACCGTCGACTCCGAACTGCTCGACGCCGCCGGCATCCTCGAATACGAGAAAGTCGCCGTCGTGAACGTGAACAACGGCCAGCGCCTCGAAACCTACACGATCGCCGGAGAGCCCGGCAGCGGCATCATCTGCCTCAACGGCGCCGCAGCCCACTTCTTCGACCCCGGCGACACCGCCATCATCATGTGCTATTGCCAGATGGACGCCGAGGAGGCCAGGACGCACAAGCCGAAGGTCGTGTTCGTCGACGGGAAGAACCACGCCACGCGCGTGACCAATTACGAGAAGCACGGCCAGATCGCCTAGGACCCCGTGCAATCCCCCTGGCTCCCCTCCTCGAGGGGAGCCATCCGCGACAGCGGACCAAGGGGAAGTCCTCTTCACATCCATAATCCGCAATCCACACATCACACCGTCATCGGCTTGCCATCCATATCGTCGGACTCTATGATGAAAGAAAACGGTAAGCGCTTACCATAATGTCTGCATACCGACGAGGCACCGAAACGCAAGGGATTCGATAACCCGTCATAAGTTTTCCTTTCAGGAAAACGCGGGCAAGGGATGACGCAAACCGATATCGTATCTGTAGACTGATGCGCACTATCAACACCAAAGGAGCTGCACATGGGGAATACTGTGGGGAATACGGCAGCGTATTCCAATCCGTTGCGTGATTCGCGCGACCTGCGCCTGCCACGCGTCGCCGGACCATGCTCGCTGGTGATCTTCGGCGTCACCGGCGATCTTGCGAAGCGCAAGCTGCTGCCCGCCGTCTACGACCTCGCCAACCGAGGCCTGCTGCCCGCCGGATTCGGTCTGGTCGGATTCGGCCGCCGCCCGTGGAGCAACGAGGAGTTCGCCAACTACGCCGAGGAGCAGGTGCGCGCCCACTGCCGCACCCCGTTCAACGAAAACACCTGGGGACACCTGCGCGATTCCATCCGCTTCGTACAGGGCGAATTCCACGATTCCGAGGCGTTCACCCGCCTGAGCGACACCGTCTCCGAACTCGACCGTGACCGCGGCACCCGCGGCAACCACGCGTTCTACATGGCCGTGCCGCCGCGCGACTTCCCCGTCGTCTCCAAGCAGCTGGCCGCGTCCGGCCTCTCCCACTCCTCCGAAGGCGCCTGGCGCCGCGTGATCATCGAGAAGCCGTTCGGCCATGACCTCGAAAGCGCCAAGGAGCTCGACCGCGTGGTCGGCGAGGTGTTCAGCCCCGAATCCGTGTTCCGCATCGACCACTACCTCGGCAAGGAGACCGTGCAGAACCTGCTGGCCCTCCGCTTCGCCAACATGATGTTCGAGCCGGTCTGGAACGCCAACTACGTGAGCCACGTGCAGATCACCATGGCCGAGGACCTTGGCATCGGCGGCCGCGCCGGCTACTACGACGGCATCGGCGCCGCGCGAGACGTGATCCAGAACCACCTTCTGCAGCTCATGGCCCTCACCGCCATGGAGGAGCCGGTCTCCTTCGCCGCCAGCGACCTGCGCGCCGAGAAGACCAAGGTGCTCTCCGCCGTGCATCTGCCGAAGGACCTCTCCCTGCACACCGCCCGCGGCCAGTACGCCGAAGGCTGGCAGGGCTCCGAAAAGGTCATCGGCTACCTCGACGAGCACGGCATCAGCCCGGACTCCACCACGGAGACCTATGCCGCCATCCGTCTCGACGTCGACACCCGCCGCTGGGCCGGCGTGCCGTTCTACCTGCGCACCGGCAAGCGCCTCGGCAAGCGCGTGACCGAGATCGCCGTGCAGTTCAAGCGCGCCCCGCACCTGCCGTTCGAAACCACAGCCACCCGCGAACTCGGCGCCAACGCCGTGGTCATCCGCGTGCAGCCCGACGAGGGCGTGACCCTGCGCTTCGGCGCGAAGGTGCCGGGCACCGCCATGGAGGTGCGCGACGTGAGCATGGACTTCAGCTACGGCAGCTCCTTCACCGAGGCCTCCCCCGAGGCCTACGAGCGACTGATCCTCGACGTGCTGCTCGGCGACCCGCCGCTGTTCCCGACCACCAAGGAGGTCGAGCTCTCCTGGGAGATCCTCGACCCGATCGAGGAGTTCTGGAGCACGCTCGGCCAGCCCGCCCCCTACCGTGCCGGCACCTGGGGACCGAAGGAAGCCGACGACATGCTTGCCCGCGACGGACACCATTGGAGGATGCCATGATTTTCGACCTGCCCAACACCACTACATCGGCGATCTCCCGCAAGATCGAGGAGCTGCACGAGGAACGCGGCGAGGCCGCGCAGAGCCGCGTGCTCACCCTGCTCGTGGAGACCTACACCGAGGAGCTGGAGAACTCGCTGGAGACGGCCAACGCCGCAAGCCGCGAGCATCCGTGCCGCGTCATCGTGATCGTCAAGCACGCCCGTCCGGCCGACGCCGAGGACGGCTCCACGCTCGACGCGCAGATTCGTTTCGGTGCGGACGCCGGCGCCGGCGAGATCATCGTGCTCAAGCCGGCCGACGAGCTCATCCGCCATCTCGACACCCTCGTCATCCCGCTGCTGGTGCCCGACGCGCCCGTCGTGGCCTGGTGGCCGACCAAGGCGCCGGAGAACCCGTCCGTCAACGCCATCGGCCGCATGGCCCGCAGCCGTATCACCGACGCCACCCGCGCCCCGAACCCCGAGGCCGCGTTCATCGCGCTGCGCGCCCACTACAGCGCGCAGGACGTCGACATGTCGTGGACCCGCCTGACGATCTGGCGCGCCCTGCTCGTCTCCATGCTCGACCAGCCTCCGCATCTGCCCATCACCGCAGTGAAGCTCACCGGTCCGACGCACGACCTGCCGCTGGAGCTGCTGGCCTCCTGGCTCGCCTGGAGCCTGCATGACGTTCCCGTCACCGTCGAGCGTTCCGACGACCTCAACGCCATCTCCGGCGTGTACTTCACCCGCGAGGACGGCGTGCTGAGCATCGAGCGCGCCGCCGAGGACGCGGCCGTCATCTCCCAGCCCGGCCAGTCGCCGCAGAACGTGACCGTGCCGATCCGCACGCTCGGCGACTGCCTGAGCGAGGAGCTGCGCCGCCTCGACCCCGACGAGATCTACGCCGAGGTCATCCAGCACGGCTGGGAGCTCGTCGAGCACGAATAGTCCTCGGACGAACGATTCGAATCAAATCAACGAAAAGGGGCGGCGCGACGTCGGATTCCGACGCGGCGCCGCCCCTTTTCACATTCGGATGACGCGACGGACGACGTCCGTCCGTTCCGCATCCAATCTGAAATCCACATGACATCCGCGTGGATGTCGTGTCACAGAACAAGAAAATCCACCGCGCACGCAATGAAGGTGCGCTAGTCTGACATCGATTGAATATGCCTGCCGCCAAATGGACGAACGATATGACAATGGCGCGGCGGATTTTGGAGGAAACCATCATGGCAATGATCGATAGGAAAGTCATCATCTACCCGACCGCCGATGTACTGCGCGAAGCGCTGGCATCGCGGTTCCTGCTGAAGATATCGGACCGTCTGGCCAAGCGCCAGCGCGTGGACGTGGCGCTTACCGGCGGCACCGACGGCATCGCCATGCTGCGCACCGTGGCCGAAAGCCCGCTGGCGACCGCCGTGGACTGGAGCCGCGTGCACCTGTGGTGGGGCGACGAGCGGTTCGTTCCCGCCGACGACCCCGACCGCAACGCGCTGCAGGCCCGCGAGGCATGGTTCGGCAAGCTCGTGGAAAGCGGACAGATGCCCGAATCGCATATCCACGAGATGCCGGCCGACACCCGCTCCGAGGAGGAACGCGCCAACGCCACCGACGTGGAGAACTACGACGCCGTGAACAAGGCGGCCAAGGCGTACGAGCACGAGATCGTCAAGGCGCTGGGCAAGAAGCAGGCGTTCGACATCGCCCTGTTCGGAGTGGGGCCCGACGGCCATTTCGCCTCGCTGTTCCCGAACCATCCGGTGCTGCGCAACCACGACAAGAAGACCCGTGTGATCGGCATCACCGACTCCCCCAAGCTGCCGCCGATGCGCATCAGCCTCACCGTGCCGTTCATCCGCCGCTGCCGCCGCGTATGGGTGTTCGCCTCCACGCCGCGCAAGGCCGAGGCCGTGGGCAAGGCACTGTCCGGATACAACAACCCGCACGTGCCGAGCTCCTTCGCCGGCGGCGACAAGGAGACGCTGTGGCTGCTCGACAAGGACGCCGCCGCGAACCTGTAAGACGCCGTTCGCAACGGACTGGGCATAACGTCGCAAACACAAAGGAGGTGCATCCCCACGTCGGGGATGCACCTCCTTTTTCCGTATCAGCGGCAATCGGAAATCAGCATCAGGACTGCTTGATCTCCTCCTGGCCTTCCTCAGTCCACAAGGTGTGGAAGACGCCGGGCTCGTCGACGCGCTGGTAGGTGTGGGCGCCGAAGAGGTCGCGCTGGCCCTGGATCAGGGCGGCGGGCAGGCGCTTGGAGCGCAGGCCGTCGTAGTAGGCCAGGGAGCTGGAGAACACCGGCATCGGGATGCCGAAGCTGATGGCGCGGGAGATCACGCGGCGCCACGAACGCTGCACGGTCTCGACGGCATCCTTGAAGTACGGGGCGAACAGCAGCGACACGTTGGCCTCGCCGGATTCGAACGCCTCGGAGATGCGGTTGAGGAACTGGGCGCGGATGATGCAGCCGCCACGCCAGATGCGGGCCACGGCGGCGAGGTCGATGTCCCAGCCGTACTCCTTGGCTGCCTCGGAGATCTCGTTGAAGCCCTGCGCGTAGGCCACGATCTTGGAGGCGTACAGCGCCTCGCGGATGTCGTTGATGAACGCCTGACGCTCCTCAAGCGGCATCGGTACGACCTCGGACGGACCCTCAAGCCCCTGCTTGGCGGCCTCGGCGCGCAGCTCGGTCTGGGAGGACAGGCCGCGGGCGAACACGGCCTCGGCGATGCCCGTCACCGGCACGCCCAGCGACAGGGCGGTCTGCACGGTCCAGGTGCCGGTGCCCTTCATGCCGGCGTGGTCGAGCACCACGTCGATGAACGGCTTGCCGGTCTTCTTGTCCACGTGGTGGAGCACTTCGGCGGTGATCTCGATGAGGTAGGAGTTCAGCTCGGTCTTGTTCCACTCCTCGAACAGGTCGCCGATCTCGGACGGCTCCATGCCCAGGCCACGGCGCATGAGGTCGTAGCTTTCGGCGATGAGCTGCATGTCGGAGTACTCGATGCCGTTGTGCACCATTTTCACGAAGTGGCCGGCGCCGTCGGAGCCGATGTGCGTGACGCACGGCTCGCCTTCGGCCTTGGCGGAGATGCTCTCGAGGATCGGACCAAGGGTCTTCCAGGATTCCTTGGTGCCGCCGGGCATCATGGACGGGCCCTTGAGGGCGCCTTCCTCGCCGCCGGAGACGCCGCAGCCGACGAAGTGCAGGCCGCGGGCGCGGATGGCCTTCTCACGGCGCATGGTGTCCTTGTAGTAGGCGTTGCCGCAGTCGACGATGATGTCGCCCGGCTCCATGAGGTCGGCGAGGGCGTTGATCATGTCGTCGGTGGGCTCGCCGGCCTTGACCATGATGATGGCCGTACGCGGCTTGGT
Source organism: Bifidobacterium saimiriisciurei (assembly GCF_010667655.1). Classification (GTDB taxonomy): domain Bacteria; phylum Actinomycetota; class Actinomycetes; order Actinomycetales; family Bifidobacteriaceae; genus Galliscardovia; species Galliscardovia saimiriisciurei. The sequence goes on along the minus strand of NZ_WHZU01000001.1, from coordinate 10,736 downwards.
CAGCGATGCGACGAACTCCTCCAGCGTCTTCGCGGGAACGAACTTGCCCTCGTCGCCATGCTTGTCAATCAGCGTTTCGGTACGGGAGTAGTGACGGTTGTAGACGGCGACCGTGTTGCCCTTGTGCGCCAGGTTGCGAGCCAGGCTCGCTCCCATCGCCGCAAGACCTACAACACCGATATTGGCTTGTGCTTCGCTCATCATTGCCTTTCGATAGAACGTTCGGGCGGCCTCGCAGCCGCCATGGGCACGGTTATCGCGCTGGTAAAAGTATACCATTGCGATTAAACGTAGTACTTTTTACGTCCAGAGTTTTCCGACCGTTCATTCGGCGAGCGCCAACGGCATGCGCGAATCGAATCGGCGAGGCTCCCCGGTGTAGGGGTCGGTGAACTCGAGCGTGCGGGCCACGAGCTGCAGCGGGTTCGAGAAATCGTCGTAGGCGCGGTCGATGACACGCGGGTACATGGGGTCGCCGAGGATGGGCAGGCCCAGCGAGTTCATATGCACGCGCAGCTGATGCGTCTTGCCGGTACGCGGATGCAGGGCATAGGCGCGAATCGAGCGATGACGGCACCCGGTCCCCTCATCATTCCGAATGCCGCACTCCCCTGAAGCACCCAGTTCGATCGTCGTCTCCGCGTTGACCCGCCCCGGCTCCTCGTATGCCTGCAGGATGCCGCGGTCCTTGACGATGCGCGAGCGCCTCCGCAGCGGAAACACGCGCGGCGGCTCCAATCGTTCGACGGTACCGTATCGAGGCCGCACAATCGGCCGCGCCGGAGCCAGGCATTCGTAGGTCTTCGTCGTCCGATGTTCCTGGAACAGCATCTGGTAGGCGCCACGGGCGGAGAGCTCGCGCACGAACACCACCACGCCGGCGGTGTCGCGGTCCAATCGGTGTGCAGGCGTGATCTGCGGCTCCCCCAGACGCTCCCGCAGCCGTATCAGCGCCGTGGACCGATACCACATGCCACGCGGCGTGGTGGGCAGGAAATGCGGCTTGTCGATGACGATGATGTGCTCGTCCTCATACAGCACGTCGAAGTCGAACGGAATATCCGGCTCGTCCGTCACCCAGCGGTGTCGTTGCGGCATGATCACTCCCCCAAATATTCGAAATCCGCATTCTCCCCGCGCAAATCATCGAAAACAGGACCGTTTCACGACAACTTGCGCGAGGAAAATGCGGATGACGTACAAACGCTGCCCGGCCGTTACTCGACGGTGACGGACTTGGCGAGGTTGCGCGGCTTGTCGACGTCGTAGTTCTTGAGCTTGGCCATGTCCATGGCGAACAGCTGCAGCGGCACGACGTCCACGAGCGGGCTCATGAGCGTGGGGCACTTGGGACGCCAGAACACGACGTCGGCGTAGTTCTCCACGTCCTTGTCGCCCTCCTCGGCCACGGCGATGATGTAGGCGCCGCGGGCCTTGACCTCCTCGATGCCGGAGATGACCTTGGCGTGCAGCACATTGCGTCCGCGTTCCGGCGGCACGATGAACACGACCGGCTCGCCCTCGTCCACCAGCGCGATCGGGCCGTGCTTGAGCTCGCCGGCGGCGAAGCCCTCGGTGAACGTGTAGGCGATTTCCTTGAGCTTCAGCGCGCCCTCGAGCGCGACCGGATAGCCCACATGACGGCCGAGGAACAGGAACGAGTTCGCGTTCACCATGCTTTCGGCGGCCTTGCGGATGGTTTCGGTCTGCGTGTCGAGCACCCACTGGATCTTGCGCGGCATGTCCTTGAGGCCGCCGAGGATCTGATGGATCTCGTCGCGGAACATCGTGCCCTTGATCTGGGCGAGATACAGGCCGAGCACGTAGGCGGCGGTGATCTGCGCGACGAACGCCTTCGTGGAGGCCACGGCCACCTCGGGGCCGGCGTGCGTGTAGAGCACGGCGTCGGATTCGCGCGGGATGGAGGCGCCCTGCGTGTTGCAGATGGCCAGCACCTTCGAGCCCTGCTCGCGGGCGTGGCGCAGCGCCATGAGCGTGTCCATGGTCTCGCCGGACTGCGAGATGGCCACCACAAGCGTGCGCGGGGTCAGAATCGGGTCGCGGTAGCGGAACTCGTGGGCGAGCTCCACCTCCACGGGGATGCGCACCCAGTGCTCGATGGCGTACTTGGCGACGAGGCCGGCATAGCTGGCCGTGCCGCAGGCGATGACGATGATCTTGTCGATGGCCTTGAAGTCGTGCTCGTCGATATGCACCTCGTCGAGGTTGAGGTCGCCGTTCTTGTCGAATCGTCCGAGCAGCGTGCGCTGCACGGCGGCCGGGTCCTCGTGGATCTCCTTGTCCATGAACGAATCCCATCCGCCCTTTTCGGCGGCCGAGGCGTCCCAGTCGACGGTGTAGGTCTTCGGATTCTCCACGACGTTGCCGTTGAAGTCGGTGACGATGACCTTGTCGGCGGAGACGCAGACGGCCTGGTCCTGGTCGACCTCCAGCGCACGCTTCGTGTAGGCGACGAACGCGGCCACGTCGGAGCCGAGGAAGTTCTCGCCGTCGCCGAGGCCGACGACCAGCGGCGAGTCATGGCGGGCGCCGACGATGATGTCGGGCTGGCGGCAGTCGGTCGCCAGGATGGTGAACGCGCCCTCGAGCATGCGGGCCAGCCGGCGAACGGCACGGAACAGGTTCGGCTTGCCCTCGTCGGCGATGATGGTGTCGACGATCTTGCCGAGCAGCTTGGCGGCCACCTCGGTGTCGGTGTTTGACGAGAAGCGGTAGCCCTCGGCCTGCAAATCGAGCCGCAGCTGGGATGCGTTCTCGATGATGCCGTTGTGGATGATGGCGACCTTGCCGTCCATGCTGGTATGCGGGTGGGCGTTCACGTCGCTTGGCACGCCGTTGGTGGCCCAGCGGGTGTGGCCGATGCCGACGGTCGCCAGCGGCATGGGCTTGCGTTCGATGTCCTCGACGAGGTTCGCGAGACGTCCCGCCTTCTTGCGCACCTCGACGTGATCCATGCCGGGTGCCGTCAATGCCACGCCGGCAGAATCATATCCGCGGTATTCCAGGCGCTTCAGACCCTGAAGGCAGACCTCCAACGGCTTGCCGCACGCGGTTTCGATGTTTCCTGCATATCCTACGATTCCACACATGAAAAACCAGTGTATGCAATGAATGTTGCATACGCCCCAAGCAAAACGCCACCTTGGCCGAACCTATACAAGGCGCCCCCACGCTCCCGCGCCCGCCCGAAATCATCTCGTCTCTTCCCGACCCCGGCTATGCCCGCGCTTCTGGCTTCCCGCATCTGCCACGACCGCGACGGCCGCTGCTGGGTGGTGCAGACACCAAGGGCTCCGGCATGCGTTTCGCGACCGTAGGCTTGGGAGGCGGAGCCTCCCGGCCGAACGGCCTTGAGTGTGTCGCGAAATGCATGCCGGAGCCCTATGCAGCGGGCCACGAGGGCTAGAGCACGTGGTTGAGGAAGTCCTTGAAACGGGGTTCCTTGGGGTTGTCGATGATTTCAGGGCCGCCCTTCTCCACGACCACGCCGCCGTCCATGAACACGATCTGGTCGGCGACCTCGCGGGCGAAGCCGATCTCATGGGTCACGCAGATCATGGTCATGCCGGCCTGGGCGAGCGAACGCATGACGTTCAGCACCTCGCCCACGAGTTCGGGGTCGAGCGCCGAGGTCGGCTCGTCGAAGAGCATGATGTCGGGATGCATGGCGAGGGCGCGTGCGATGGCCACGCGCTGCTGCTGGCCGCCGGAAAGCTGCATCGGATAGTAGTTGAGGCGTTCGCCCATGCCCACGCGGTTGAGCTCCTCGATGGCCTCGTTGCGCGCCTTGTCCTTCGGCATGTGCGCCACGTGAACAGGCGCCTCCATCACGTTTTCGAGGGCGGTCATGTGCGGGAACAGGTTGAACTTCTGGAACACCATGCCGAGCTTGGCGCGCTGGCGTGCGATGTCCTTGTCGTCGAGGGTCTGGAGCACGGTCTGGCCGTTCCTCGTGACCTCCTTGTAGCCGATCATCTCGCCGTCGACCTCGATGCGGCCGCCGGTGAGCGTCTCGAGCTGGTTGATGAGACGCAGCAGCGTGGACTTGCCGGAGCCGGAGGGGCCGAGAATCACGGTGACGGTGCCGGTTTCGACGGTGAGGTCCACGCCCTTGAGCACGTGGAGGGATCCGAAGGCCTTGTGCACCTGCGTGGCCTTGACCGCGATGTTCGTTGTCGTCATTTCGTTGCCTCCACTCACGCGTTCAATCCGACCATGGTGGCCTGATTCGTCTTGTGCACGTCGTCCTTGGGTTCGCCGTCGGTCTTGCCGGGCAGCGGCGTCTGCTTGCCCTTGGTGCCGATCGGGCGGGCCTCGAAGCCCTTGCCGAAGTACTTTTCGAGCCTGGACTGGATGACCATCAGCACGGAGGTGATGAGCAGGTACCAGAAGCAGGCCACGATGAGCAGCGGGATAGGCTTGTATATGCGGTTGGCGATGGCGTTCGTGGCGAACTGCAGGTCGAGCGTGAACGGCACGGCCAGCACGAGGGACGTGGTCTTGAGCATGCCGATGGTCTCGTTGCCGGTCGGCGGGATGATGATGCGCATGGCCTGCGGCAGGATGATGCGGCGCATGATGAGCGAACGGCGCATGCCGAGCGCCTCGGCGGCCTCGGCCTGGCCGGGGTCGACGGCCTCGAGGCCGGCGCGCACGATCTCGGAAAGATAGGCGGCTTCGTTGAGCGCCAGGCCGATGACGGCCGCACGGAACGCGGTGACGACGTTCTGCGAGTCGATGGACCAGAATTCGATGGACGTGAACGGAATGCCGAGACCGAGCTTGGGCACGAGCACGGAGAACAGGCCCCAGAACACCAGCTGGGTGTACACAGGGGTTCCGCGGAAGAACCAGATGAAGAACCAGCTCACGCCGCGCAGCACTGGGTTGATGGACTTGCGCATGATGGCGAGGATCACGGCGAGCACGGTGGCGATGACCATGGAGAGCACGGTGATCCACAGCGTCCAGCCGATGCCGGCCAGCACGTTCTCATTGAAGAGGTACTTCCACACGACGTCCCATTCGAACCGCTCGTTGGTGACCATGCCGTACACCAGCATGGCCGCAAGGAGCGCCACGATGACGCCGGCGACGACGGGTCCGATGCGTCGCACGGGCAGGGCGTTGATCCGGTTGGGGATGTTCAGCCCGTCTGATTCTGTGTTCTTCGCTGCCATGATTACGGCTTTCTTCTCTTTCCACTAATACAACGGAGTCATCCAAGACACTACCCGATGGGTGGCATCTTGGATGACGATGATTCCGTTTTCACGAATCCGCTCGGAAAATCACCGGGATTCGGGCAAACGGGAGTCCGACGGCGTTCGCCGCCGGTCGGCCGCCGCGTTATTCGGCGGCGGGGTTGATTTCGGCCTTGTCGATGGCGCCGGAGGAGACTCCCCACGTGTCGAGGATCTTCTTGTAGGTGCCGTCGTCCATGAGCTTCTGCACGGCCTTCTGCATGGCCTCGGCGGTCTTGGTGTCGCCCTTCTTGATGGCGATGGCCTCGGGGGTCACGCCGACGTCCTCGCCGAGGGCCTCGAGCGTGTCGCCGGTCTGCTTGATGGCGTAGCCGGCGACGGGGGTGTCGGCGTAGAAGATGTCGGCCTTGCCGGAGGCGACGGCCGTGGTCACGTCGGTCTGCAGCTTGGACGACTGGATGTCGATGCCGCTCTTGCCGGCGGCCTTGCATGCGTCGTTGGCCTTGTTGATCTCCTCCTCCTGCGTGGTGCCGGTCTGGACGGCCACCTTCTTGCCGCACAGGTCGGAACTGTCGATCTTCGAGGGGTTGCCCTTCTTCACGACGAACGTGGAGCCGGCCTTGAAGTAGGTGACGAAGTCGACGGCCTGGAGACGTTCCTTGGTGACGGTGAACGAGGAGATGCCGATGTCGTACTTGGAGCCGACGGACGGGATGATGGAGTCGAAGGTGGCGGTGGTGGTCTCGGGCTTGAGGCCGAACTCGGCGGCCAGCGCCTTGGTCAGGTCCACATCGAACCCGACGGGCGTCTTGCCGTCCTCGGCGAGGAACTCGGCCGGGGCGTACGAGGTGTCGGTGCCGACCTTGAGCACGCCGTCGCCCTTGATGGAGTCGGGCAGCATGGCGGCGAGCTCGTCGTCCTTCTTGATGGAGCTGGTGTCGAAGCCCTGCGTCGAGGACTTGGACGAGCTGTCGGACGACGAGTCGGACGAGGAGTCCGACGTGCCGCACGCGGCCATGGAGAACAGCGTGGCCGCGGCGAGCGTGGCCGCGGCGATGGCCTTGATTCGAGTGGTGAGTGACATTGTTTCTTCCTCTCGGAAAGTTCATTTCCTAACCGATTACCGAAAGTAAGTTCGCAATGTCACGAGCAGGTTACCAACCAAACTTTTATGGACACCAGCCAAACTCGAACCGCGCCATCCCGTCGGCTCCCCTCATGGCCAAGGGGAGCCGATGCCTTACGCGTCGACCTTGGGATTGACCTCGGGCCTGTCGATCATGACGTTCTCCACGCCCCACGTCTTCATGATGGCCTTGTATGTGCCGTCGGCCATGAGCTTCTCGAGCGCCGCCTTCACCGCCTTCACGGTCCGCTCGTCGCCCTTCTGCACGGCGATGCCCATCGGCTGCACGCCCTCGTTCTCGCCGAGCGTCTGCAGCTGGCCGTCGGTCTGGGCGACGGCATAGCCGGAGACTGGCGTATCGGCGTACATGAGGTCCACGCGGCCGGCGATCAGCGCCGTGGTCACGTCGGTCTGGTTGCGGTACGGCAGGATCTCGATGCGTTCCTTGCCGGCGGCCTTGCAGGCGTCCTGCGCCTTGTACATCTCGGTTTCGGCGACGACGCCCACCTGCACGGAGACGCGTGTGCCGCACAGCTGCTTCGGGTCCGCATGCGTGGGGTTGCCCTTGCGCACGGCGAAGGTGAGGCCGGCCTTGGCGTAGGTGACGAAGTCGACCGCGTCCATACGGTCTTTGTTCACGGTGAAGCCGGAGATGCCCAGGTCGTATTTCGAGCCGACCGAGGGGATGATGGTGTCGAAGGTGGCGTTCTCGATGTCGAGGTCGAGCCCGAACACCTTGGCAAGCGCCTTGTCCAAATCGATTTCGTAGCCGACGGACGTCTTGCCGTCGGAGGCCAGGAATTCGGCAGGCGCATAGGTGACGTTGACGCCGACGGAGAGCTTGCCGTCCTTGGTGATGGATTCCGGCAGCATCGCGGCGATCTTCTCGTCCTTCTGGATATGGCCGACGTCGTAGCTGCGCGCGATGTCGGGGTCGGAATCGGTGGCGTCGCTGGTGCCGCACGCCGCGAGCGGCACCATCATCGTCGCGGCCACGACGGCCGCAAGCATCATCTTCAGTCTTCGCATACTGCCATAGTAAACGGTCGGTAACGCCAAATCTAATGGCGCATGTTACGGAGGCGCATCTCGCGCTGCGCCTCGCGCTTGTCCTGTGCCTCGCGCAACGCCTGGCGCTTGTCGAACTCGCGCTTGCCCCGCGCCAGCGCGATCTCGACCTTCACACGGCCGTCCTTGAAATACAGGCTCAGCGGCACGATGGTGTAGCCCTTCGCCTGAATCTGGCGGGCGAGCTTCTCGATCTGCTGGGCGTGCAGCAGCAGCTTGCGCTTGCGCTTGGGCGCGTGGTTGGTCCACGTGCCGTTGAGGTACTCGGGGATGTTCGCGTTCTCCAGCCAGATCTCACCCCGGCGGTCGATGCTCACGAACGCCTCGGCGAGCGATGCGCGCCCCTCGCGCAGCGACTTCACCTCCGTGCCCGAGAGCACGATGCCTGCCTCGAGCCTGTCCTCGATCTCGTAGTCGTGCCGCGCCCTGCGGTTCACGGCGATCGGCTTGGCGCCCTGTTCCCTCTTGTCCTGCTTGGTCTGCTTTGCCGCCATACGGTCCTCCTTCCCTCTGTTGTATCGTCTTCCCTGCGTCTTCGAGCCCTACGGCTGCGTCGGTGCTATCGGTCCATAGTAGCGTGAACGCAACGATGGCGGGAATCCTGCGTGGATTCCCGCCATCGGCGAACGCTGGTGCGGACTTGCGTCCTGCATCACGACCCTATTGGATCAGTAGTGGACGTACTGGTGGTCGTAGGGATCGTACAGGGTGTCGTAGTGGACGTTGCCCTGCCAGATGGAGCCACCTTCGGAGACGAACACCGAACCGTCGGAGTTGATGCGTTCGACGATCGCCACATGGCCGTAGATGGGGCTGTGGCCGTCCTGGCCGGCACGGAACACCATGACGGCGCCCACGTGCGGCGTGTTGTTCACGTAGTAGCCGAGGCGCCTGGCCGAGTTGCCCCAGTCCTGGCCGTTGCCGAGGTAGGAGCCGACCGGCAGCCTGAGCTGACCGCGACGGATGTAGGACCACCAGGTGCACTGGCTCCACGGGTAGGCGTTGCCGACGTTGCCGGTGGCGTGGCCGTAGCAGTAGGTCGAACCCTGCGGGCAGTTGCCGGGCACGGAATAGTTCATGCCGGAGGGCCTGGAGCTGCTGTTCGACGACGAGCCGCTGTTCGACGGACGGCTGGACGAGGACGATGAATGACTGCTGTTGCTGTTCGACGGACGGCTCGTGTTCGTGCTGGTGGAGGGACGGCTCGAGCTGCTGGAGCTGCTGCCGGACGGACGCGTGCTGCCCTGGGCGCCGCTGTTCGCGGTGATCTGCTGCTGGGCGCTCGGCTTCTGGGCGGCGAGCTGACGGTTGTAGGAGTCGATCTGCGACTGCAGGAGCACGATCTGCGCGGCTTCCTTGGCCGTGGCGGACTTGAGCTGGCTCTGCTGCGACTCCAGGTAGGTGCGCTGCGAGGTGCCCTTGTCACGCAGGGCGTTGAGCTGCTCGGTCTTGGCCTGCGCGTTGGCGGCGGCCTTCTGCGCGGCGGCGGCGTCGGACTCGGCCTGCGTCTTGAGCTCGGTGATCTGCTTTTCGATGGCGGCGAGACGGTCCTTGCGGTTCATCTGCGTGCTCTGCGCGTTGGCGGCGTCGTTCGCGGCGTTCGACTCGGAGCGGGTGACGGCCGCGGACGACTGCATCGACTTGATGAAGTCGTCGGTGTTCTTCGCGCCGGTGACCATGCTCATCGTGTCGGAGGCCGCGGAGCCGTGGAAGCTGTCTCGGGCCAGTTCGGCGACGGCGGCGTGCGCGTCGTCGTAGTCCTCGCCGGTCTCCTTGATCTTCTTCTCGAGATCCGACTTGTCCTTCTGCGCGGCCTCGAGGCGGGCGGACGCGGCGTTGGCCTCCTCCTGCGCGGATTCGGCCGCGTCGGCGGCCTCGTTCGCGGCCTTCTGCGCGGCCGGGATCTGATTGTTGGTCAGATCGTCGAGTTCGATGATCTTCTGCGCCAAGGCGGAGTTCACGCCGCTGAGCTTGCTCTGCAGCGACTGCTTCTTCGCCTTGCTCTGCGCCAGCTGGCTATACGACGGCGTTGCCGCGGCGGCCTGCGGTGCCGGCGCCGCGATGTTCACCACGGCCATCGACAGCGTCAGTCCGAGGCACGCCATGATGCCGATGGCTTTGGTGCTCGTACGCAACATAGTCATATCGTCTCCTTACGCTTCAGGCACCCCATCGTACTGCATTCGCCTGAAAGCCCTTTGTTCGATTCTAACGTCCGGCTTGACTTTCGCTAGGCCTTGAGGTAGCGGCGCAGCGAGATGAGCGAGGCGACGATGGACAGGAGCACGGCGCCGCCGATCAGCGCCGGCGAGACCATGAGCACCGTCGTCAGGTTGACGAACGGCATCCACGTGACCGTCTTCGCCAGCCAACCGGTGACGAACACCTCCACGATGCCGCCGAGCGCCACGCATGAGAGGATGGACCCAAGCAGCGAGGCGATGACGCCCTCGAGAATGAACGGCAGCTGGATGATCCAGTTCGAGGCGCCGACGAGGCGCATAATCTCCGTCTCGTTCTTGCGCGACGCGGCGGACATGCGAATCGTGGTTCCCGTAAGCATGATGGCCACAAGCACCATCACGGCGGCGAGCACGACCGTCACCACGGTGCCGCGGTTGAGCACGGCGAACACGGGGTCGAAGATCTGCCGCTGGTCCTGCACCTCCTCGACGCCCTTCTTGCCGGAAAGCACCTCGGAGACCTGCTGGTATTTCTCCGGATTCGTAAGCTTCAAGCGCAATGACGCCTGCATGTCGTCCGCTGTGAGCGTACGGCCCTGATACACGCCGCCCGGATACTGCTTGACGAACGTGTCCTTGTAGAACTGGTCCTTGCTCACGTACGTGATCTTGGAGACGTCGCTGTGCAGCTCGTCCTTGATGGTGTTCTGGATGTCGATGATCTCATCGGTGGTCGGCGCCTTGCCGGTGGCGCAGTTGGCCGACTGGCTGGTGCCGTCCGGGCAGAGCCACACCACTACCTCGACCTTGTCGTACCAGTCGCCCTTGGCCTTGGTGATCTGCGCCTGCATGAGGCCGGATGCGCCGATGAACAGGAACGAGATGAAGGTGACGAGCATCACCGAAAGGATCATGGAACCGTTGCGCTTGATGCTGGTCCATGTCTCCGACAGGACGAAACGGAATCTCATCGGTCGTTCTCCTTCGTATCCTTCACATCGTGGTTCTTGTCGGCCTTGTCGCCGCCGGTTTTCGCGGCATCGGCCTTGTCGGTCTTCTTCTCCTCGCTCGGCGGAACGAAGCGTGGCGGGGACGGCAAGGATTCAGGCGCCGCCAAGCGTCTGCTCGAGGCCG